>NZ_JAHUWW010000004.1:0-540324 GCF_019218805.1 Acidovorax sp. sif0632
ATGCCTGATGACCATAGCAAGTTGGTACCACTCCTTCCCATCCCGAACAGGACAGTGAAACGACTTTGCGCCGATGATAGTGCGGGTTCCCGTGTGAAAGTAGGTCATCGTCAGGCTCTTACAGCCCAGAAAACCCCAGTCTCATAAAGACTGGGGTTTTTTGCTTTGGGAGTACGAGATTCTTTGGAGCTGTGACACTCACAGTGTCCGCCTGGGCTCAGAGAGGCAACCGCCGACCTTGCTCGAACACCAGCAGTTCTCCCTTGCCAAATGCTGTCCTGAATCGCTCCAGTTTTGAACTGACCCCCAGAAGTTGGACGGCTGCCTTGCCGCCAACTAGGTGGTGTTTCTCAGCCGGTATTTGCGCAGCGGCGAGATGGAGGGGGTCGAAGGGATCAGGATCGCGCTCCTGTCCAAGAACGAGGCCGATTGTCTCGCTCGCCAACATAGACAGGGGCGCGATGTTTACTTGGCGTCAGGGCCTTCGCGGCGGCCTACCGCGCGAGCGGTTTAGTCCATCGTCCATTTGCGGCCGAAGCGGTCGCTCAGTCCAGCACCTGAGGATGACTCAGATCAGCCTGAAGCCGCCGCAAGGCCAAATCGAAGGCCTTTGCGGCAAGCGTTTAAGCACAGTGCAGCGTGGAAAAATCCTGTGCGGAAGGCGCAACGAATTGACCTGCACGAAAAATACAAGACTCAGTGAAGACCGATCGGAAAAGTACAACCCTGAAGGGATAAAAAAGTACAAAGGTATGCACCTCTTGTTGTTCTAAGCGGTTGATTTCTCAAATTCGGCAGTACAACGCTCAGTGCACATCGACAGTCGCCTGGGCCATCGGCCCAGGAATCACAAGGCGCTATGGCAGGATGGTTGTACTAAGCCATTGATTCAAAGGGGAATTTGATGGCTGCAGAGGTCGCGGCGAATCCAATATCTCGTTGTCAGAGCGTGTTCCCGGTACGGGGTTCCAGCCCTTTGTAGCCAAGTTTTTTGCGATTGTTGCGAAAAATAGAGCAGTCTTTTCATGATCCAGCGGTTTTCGCGCCGCTGGCATTGCATCCCCCGCTATGGCAGACTGCACCGCCCAACGCCTTCGGGAGACGCGCATGACTGAGCCGACCGCACTTTGCGACATTCTCGTTGTCACTACCACGGTGGCCACCGAAGCGGAAGCGCGGCGGCTGGCACAGCTGGTGTTGCAGGCGCGGCTGGCGGCCTGTGTGCAGGTGGAGCCCATCACGGCCTACTTTCGTTGGCAGGGCGCGTTGCAGGAGGACCGCGAGCTCCGGCTGGTGTGCAAGACCGTGCCCCGTGCGCTGCACCCGCTGCTGGCGCTGCTGCGGGCGCAGCATCCCTATGCGCTGCCGCAGCTGGTCACGCACGCGCTGCAGGGGTCTGCGGAATATGCTGACTGGGTGGATGCGCAGGTGGCCCACGCTACGGTGTTGGCCTGAAGCTTGGGCATTCCCCAGTTTGCGGACGTCTCGGCCGCTGGTACGGGTCGCTCAAACTCTTGGATCGCGATCACACGCTCAGGTCGATCTGCTGCACCGTGCCCGCGCTGCCGTTTTCTCGCAGGTAGATGCTGGTGGAGCGCACGGCGCCCAGGTTGTGGTTGTCCGCCGTGCGCAGGGCGAAGGGCGTTGCCTGGGCGGTGAGTTGCACCGCGCCCACGCCCAGTTCCTCCAGGGTCTGCAGGCTACCGCTGCCATCTGCATTCGGGGTCCACACGCGCAGCTGATGGAAGACCGGGTCGGCTTCATCGATCCAGCCGTTGCCGTCGCTGTCATGCCGGGCCAGTTCTGTAAAGCCGTTGCCCGTGTCCGGGCCGAAGAGTTCCAGGCCGCTGTCGATGCGCGCGTTCTGGTTGGTGTCCAGCGCCAGATAACCCCGGTTGCCGGCAAGCAGCGGCACTTGTTCGGTCTGCCCGTCGCCGTCCAGGTCGAAGGCAAAGCGCAGGTCCTGCAATTGGGCGGCGGTGCCGTCGAAGTTGATGACCAGCGGGTCCACCGCCACGGCGTCGCCCAGCCGCAGGCTCACGGAGGATTCCTCGCGGTAGCTGCGTTGCATATCCAGCTGCAGCGTGAACCGGATTTCCCGGCCATCGGTGGTGCGCACAGTGCCCGCTGCAGCAAACTGGGTGCGCTCGGTTTCTTCCAGCACTTCGCGCTGCTCATAGATCAGGCCAAAGCCCGCGCGCTGGCGCGGGGCTGCGGCCGTGCTGTTCGTTGGGGCCAAGGGGGGCGGGGGAGCTGAGGGCGCGTCGGTGGACTGCGGCCCGGCATAGACGCGGACGAGCACCCCGGTCATGCGTTCGATCAGATCGCGGATCATGGCGAGCTGGGGCGTCAGGCCCTCGTCGCGGGCGCGCTCCGGCAGAGGCTCGACCGAGGTGTTGACCCCATGGGGTGCATGGGCGGCCTGGGCCAGGCGGGCAGCGGTGGAGATTTGCAGCGGCGGTGCCTGGCGGGCGAGGGGCGTGCTGGCGGGGCGGTCGCCCACCCACATTTCCAGGCGGCTTGTCTGGCTGTGCATGTGCGTTGCGACATGCTGGGACTGCATCTGCAGGGTGTACGACTCGATTCTCATGGGGCACCTCCATGGTTTCCACGGAGGTCCGGCGCGGTGCGGGCTGGCGTGGCCCCTGGTTATCGGCACTTCTGCGCGGTACCTTGAATGCAATCCCGATACCGGCCCAAGGTCAGCTGGAGGTGCCTTCCGGGCCCAGCACCTCCCGCGCGACCCGTTCAAAGTCTTCCAGCGCCATCGGCCTGCCAAACAGATAGCCCTGAAACGCCTTGCAGCCGTGCGCCAGCAGAAACTGGTGGTGCGCTGCCGTTTCGACCCCCTCGGCGATCACGTCCAGACCCAGGCTGCCGGCCAGCGCGATGATGGAGCGTGCGATGGCCGCGTCGCTGGGGTCCAGCAGCACGTCGCGTACAAAACCCTGGTCGATCTTGATCTGGTCCAGCGGCAGGCGCTTGAGGTAGCTCAAGGACGAATAGCCGGTGCCAAAGTCATCCAGCGAAAAGCCCAGGCCCTGGGCTTTGAGTGCGCGCATGGTGGCGATCACGCTGTCCACGTTGTCCAGCAGCAGGCTTTCGGTCAGCTCCAGCTTGATGTGCGCCGGGTCGGCGCCAGTGCGCTGCAGCAAGGCCAGCACCTGTGTCACAAAGTCTTCCTGCAGAAACTGCCGCGCGCTGACGTTGATGGCCAGGCTCAGGTGGGCCATTGCCGGGTCCAGCCGCCACCGGGCTTGTTGGCGCAGGGCGGTTTCCATCACCCAATAACCCAAGGGCAGGATGAGGCCGGATTCCTCTGCCAGCGGGATGAACTCCGATGGCGGCACCATGCCGTGCGCGGGGTGTTGCCAGCGCACCAACGCCTCTGCGCCGGTAACCCGCCCCTGCGCGTTCACCTGGGGCTGGTACAGCAGCAGGAACTGCGACTGGCGCAGGCCGTTGTGCAGCTCTGTTTCCAGCAATGCGCGGCGGTTCACGGCCTGCTGCATGTCAGGGTCAAAAAAGCGCAGGGTGTTGCGGCCCGCGTCCTTGGCGCGGTACATGGCCATGTCGGCCTGTTTGAGCACCTCGTCCACCGAGTCACGGTGCTCGCGCAGCAGCGTCACCCCGATGCTGGCTGTGAAGTGGTGTTCATGCCCGGCCAGGTCGTAGGGCTGGCGCAGCTGGGCCAGGATCAGTTCGCCCAGCGTGCGCGCCTGGGCGGCGGCTTCCGGCGGGTCACTGCTCAGGTTCTGCAGCACCACCACAAACTCGTCGCCCCCCAGCCGGGCCACCGTGTCCTGCTCGCGCACGCAGCCGCGCAGGCGCAGGGCCACTTCCTTGAGCAGCAGGTCGCCCACCTCATGGCCCCGGGTGTCGTTCAGGGTCTTGAAGTTGTCCAGGTCCACAAACAGCACGGCTGTGGTCAAGCCCGAGCGTGCGCCGCTGGCCAGCACCTGCTGCAGACGGTCTACCAGCAGGCGCCGGTTGGGCAGCTGCGTGAGGGCGTCGTAGAAGGCCAGGTAACGGGCCTCGTCCTCGGCCGCCTTGCGGCCCGAGATGTCGATGTCGATACAGAACATCTCCGGTGGGTGGCCCGGCACCCGGATGTAGGCATGGCTCGAGAAGACATGCACGGGCGTACCGTCCTTGCGCTGCAGCTGCAGCTCGCCGGCGGGAATCACCTCGGCCGTGGCGAACATGTGGCGTACGTGTTCACGCACGGCGTCGCGCATGGGGGGCGGAATGATGAGGTCGAGCAGGTTGCTGCCCAGTGCCTCCTCGGCCGTGTAGCCATACAGCTCCTCGGAGGCCTGGTTCCAGTAGCTCGTGGTGCCATCTTCCAGATAGCCTTGCACCGAGATGGACGGGATATTGCGCAGCAGCGAGCGAAAGCGAAGCTCTGACTCGCGCAGCGCACTTTCGGCGCGCTTGCGTTGGGTGATGTCCCGCGCCAGGAAGACCACGGCCGCCTGGCCCCCCACTTTCACACCCAGGGGCTGCGCCCGCCCTTCAAATTGCCGCGTTCCCGAGAGTGTCTGCATCTCGTATTCCGCGCTCTGCGTCTGGCCCGACAGCAAGGTGCTGCGGATCAGTTCCACAAATCTGTCGGCCTGCTCTG
Source organism: Acidovorax sp. sif0632 (assembly GCF_019218805.1). Classification (NCBI taxonomy): domain Bacteria; kingdom Pseudomonadati; phylum Pseudomonadota; class Betaproteobacteria; order Burkholderiales; family Comamonadaceae; genus Acidovorax; species Acidovorax sp. sif0632. The sequence continues at coordinate 4,625 of NZ_JAHUWW010000004.1, forward strand.
CGGGCAGCACGTCATGCATCCGCTTGCCCACAAGTTGGGCGGGGCTGGCGGCCAGCGGGGCGTCGTCGGGCGATAGCACTTCCACATAGCGCCCCTGGGCATCCAGCACCAGCAGCACGTCGGGAATGGCCTGCGCAATGGCCCGAAGCCGGGCGGCCGTGCCGTGCAGTGCGCGTTCGGTGGCCAGGCGTTCTTCCACGTCGTGCAGCAGCAGGCCCAGCGCCACCGTGGCGGGTGTGAAGGTCAGCAGAAAGGGCAGGGCCAGGGTCTGGTTGACGCGCTGAACCACTTCGGTCGGCAGCAGCTGGAACACCGCCAGCACGGCGGTGTGCACCAGCAGCCCGAACAGCGCCAGCGTCACGGGTTCCACTCCCAGGCGCCCGCGCGCCCGGCCCTCGCGGTAGACCAGGCCCAGTGCGGTGCACAGTGCGATCACCATCAAGCCCACCTCCGCCCCCGCACCGCCCAGCCACAGGCGGCCGGTGGCGGCCATGGCGGCGGCGATGCAGGCCACCAGAGGGCCGCCAAACAGACCCGCCATGCTCAGCACCACCGAGCGGGCGTCAAAGATCACCCCTGGCATCAGCACCACCGGTGTGAGCATGCCCACCACGCAGATGGTGCCAAAAAGAATGCCCGAGAACACCTGCCCGGTGCGCGGATGCTGGCGCCAGACGCGGATGTTGAACCCATGCAGAAAGCACAGCGCCAACAGCAGGGCAACACCTTTGACCAGCTCAATGAACATGGGCCTCCGTGCCTTTCCAGGGGGAAGCCCATCATGGGGGAATTGCCGCAGTTCGTAAACGTGAAAATGGCCCCCGAAGGGGCCATGGATCACGCTGGCGGGGGAAGGGGGCGGCCCGGACCGCCGGGCTGCATCAGGTGAGCAGTGCCTGCGCGAACTCGCGCGCGTTAAAGGTTTCCAGGTCTTCGAGCTTTTCGCCCACGCCGATGAAATACACCGGAATCGGGCGCTCCTGCGCGATGGCGGCCAGCACACCGCCCTTGGCCGTGCCATCGAGCTTGGTCACGATGAGGCCTGTGAGCTGTAGCGCGTCGTCAAACGCCCGCACCTGGGCCAGGGCGTTCTGGCCAGTGTTGCCGTCGATCACCAGCAGCACCTCGTGCGGCGCCGTGGCGTCGGCCTTGGTCACCACGCGGCGGATCTTTTTCAGCTCTTCCATCAGGTGCAGCTGGGTGGGCAAACGGCCCGCCGTGTCCACCAGCACCACATCCTTGCCGCGCGCCTTGCCGGCCGTGACGGCGTCAAAGCTCACGGCGGCCGGGTCGCCGCCTTCCTGGCTCACGATTTCGACCGTGTTGCGGTCGGCCCAGACGCCGAGCTGCTCGCGCGCTGCCGCGCGGAAGGTGTCGGCCGCCGCCAGCAGCACGGCCGCCCCTTCGCCTGCTAGGTGTTTGGTGAGTTTGCCAATCGACGTAGTCTTGCCCGCGCCATTGACGCCCGCCACCATGATCACCGTGGGGGTGTGTTCGCCGATGACCAGGGCTTTTTCGAGCGGGCGCAGCAGGTCGGTCAGTGCGTCGGCCAGCAAACCCTTGACAGCGGCGGGGTCGGTGGCCTTGGCCTCCTTCACGCGGCGCTTGAGGTCGGCCAGCAGGTGGGTGGTGGCCTTGACACCGGTGTCGGCCATCAGCAGGGCCTCTTCCAGCTCTTCATACAGCGCATCGTCGATCTGCGTGCCGGTGAACACCGTGGTGATGCTGCTGCCGGTTTTGCGCAGGCCGGCCTTGAGGCGATCCAGCCAGCCCTTGCGTTCCGTGGGGGCGGCTGCCGGTGCGGAAGCGGGTGCTAGGGCAGCGATGGCGGGGGCTGCCACCGGCACGGGTGCCGCAGGAGTTGCCTGAACCGGGGCTGCCACCGGCACAGGTGTGGGAACGGGTGTGGCTGGGGGCGCTGCGGCTGGCACTGGCGCAGGCGGTGGGGCTGGCGCTGTTGCGGGCGTGGGCGCCGGAGCTGCCTCGGGCGCCTTGGGGGCAAACGGGTTGCGCAGCCAGCCAAACGCTGCCGGTGCTGCAGCCGGGGCTTCGACCGGCGGTGGCGCGGGCACGGGCGCTGGGGCGGGCGAAGGGGCCGGAGACGGCGGCTGCGCCGCCGCAGCTGTCGCCGCTGGCACGACCGGGGTGTGGGGGGCGGCAGGCGCCGGAGCGCCGTGCGAAACGGCCGGGGAGGGCGCATCGGACGGTGCGGGCGTCGATGGCGGAGCGGCGGGCTTTTTCTTGAAAAAACTGAACATTGGAGGGTTCTTAGAATCATCCATTCTATGAAACGCGCTTTCACCCTACTGGGCCTGCTGGCCTGCCTCTCGTCCGGGGCTGCCTTTGCGGCAACGCCTCCCGCCTCTCAACCCCCCGCTGCGCCTTCCACCACGCCGTCCGCCACGGCCTCTGGCGCGCAGCAGTTCACGCTCAAGAACGGCATGCAGCTCATCGTGCAGCCCGACCGGCGTGCCCCCACTGCGGTGCACATGGTGTGGGTGCGCGTGGGCTCCATGGACGAGGTGGACGGCACCACGGGAGTTGCCCATGTGCTGGAGCACATGATGTTCAAAGGCACCAAGACGTTGCCGCCGGGCGAGTTCTCGCGGCGCGTGGCGGCTTTGGGCGGGCGCGAAAACGCATTCACCAGCCGCGACTACACGGGTTACTACCAGCAGATCCCGTCCAACCGGCTCGAAGATGTGATGAAGCTCGAATCCGACCGGTTTGCCAACAACCACTGGCCGGATGACGAGTTCAAGAAGGAGCTGGAGGTCGTCAAGGAAGAGCGCCGCCTGCGCACCGAAGACCAGCCCCGCGCCATGCTGGCCGAGCAGCTGTTTGCCGCCACCTTTACCGCATCGCCCTACCGCCGCCCGATCGTGGGCTGGATGAGCGACCTGGATGCCATGACACCGAATGATGCGCGCGCCTTCTACCGCCAGTGGTACACGCCCACCAACGCCGCCGTGGTGGTGGCAGGCGATGTGGACGTGGCCCAGGTCCGCTCACTGGCCGAGAAGTATTACGGCAGCCTGCCCGCCCACGCGCTGCCCGAGCGCAAGCCCCGCACCGAGCCCGCGCAGCAGGGCCTGCGCCGCATTGCCGTCAAGGCTCCGGCCGAGCAGGCCTACGTGGCGCTGGCGTTTCGTGCGCCCAGCCTGAACCGCGTGGAGAACCTGACCGAAACCGACCGCGATGCTCTGGCGCTCATGGTGCTGTCGGCGGTGTTCAACGGCTACGACGGCGCGCGGCTCGACCGTGCGCTGACCCAGGGCGAAAACCGCGTGGCCGACAGCGCCAGCAGCGGCGCCATGGTCACGGGCCGTGGCCCCAGCCTGTTCATGCTCAGCGGTGTGCCCGCTGGAGGCAAGACGGCCCAGCAGGTGGAAGACGCGCTGCGCGCCGAGGTCATCCGCGTCGCCCGCGATGGGGTCAGCGAGGCTGAGCTGACCCGCGTGAAGACGCAGTGGATCGCCTCGACCGTGTACGAACGCGACTCGGTGATGAACCAGGCGCAGGAGCTGGGGGGCAACTGGATTCAGGGATTTCCGCTCGACGCCAACGAACGCCTTCTGGAACTGCTGCGCACCGTGACGCCCGCCCAGGTGCAGGCCGTGGCCGCCAAATATTTTGGCGACGACCAGCTCACGGTGGCCACCTTGCTGCCCCAGCCGCTGGATTCCCCCCGCCCCCGCGCACAGCCCGCACCCGGTGCGTCCCGCCACTGAACCCGCTTTGCGCCCTATTTCATGATTACTATTAAAAACATAGCTGCTCGCGCTTTACTGATAAGCGCTGGAGCCATTTTTTATTCAAACTCTGCCTGGGCGCTGCTGCCCATCCAGCACTGGACGGAGGGGAACGGCGCCAAGGTCTACCTGGTCGAAAGCCCGGTCATCCCGATGGTGGACGTGCAGATCGACTTTGATGCTGGCAGCCGCCGCGACCCGGCGGGCCAGTCGGGCCTGGCCAGCGCTGTGGCCGCCATGGCCAGCAAGGGCGTGAAGGCCGGGCGCGACACAAGCACCGAACCCGCGCTGGACGAAAACGGCCTGGGCGAGGCCTGGGCCGACCTGGGCGCCAATTTCGAGGTGGCCGCTGACAACGACAGGCTGCAGTATTCACTGCGCTCGCTCACCGACCCGCCGCTGCTCGACAAGGCCGCCCGTCTGGCCGCGCGCCAGATCGGCGAGCCCAGTTTTCCGGCCGACGTGTGGCCACGCGACCGCGCCCGCTGGAGCGCCAGCATCAAAGAGTCGCTGACACGCCCGGCCACCGTGGCCAACCACGCGTTTGAAGCCGCCGTGTACGGCAGCCACCCCTACGGCGTGCAGACCACCGCAGAGACGCTGGCGCGCATCAGCGTGGCCGACATGCAGGCGTTTCACACCCAGCACATCGGCGCCTGCCGCGCCAAGGTCAGCATTGTGGGCGCCGTGTCGCGCACACAGGCCCAGGCGCTGGTGGCCACGCTGCTGTCGCGCCTGCCCGCCAGCACCGGCTGCGCGCCGCTGCCGCCCGTGGGCGAGATCGCAGCGCTCACCGCCCCCGCCGAGCAGAACATCCCCTTCACCTCGGCCCAGGCCCATGTGCTGATTGGCCAGCCGGGCTTCCAGCGGCGCGACCCGGACTTTGTAGCGCTGCTGGTGGGCAACCACATCCTGGGCGGAGGCGGTTTTGTCTCGCGCCTGACCAACGAGGTGCGTGAAAAGCGCGGCCTCAGCTACAGCGTGTACAGCTACTTTGCCGCTGGCATGCACGCCGGCGCCTTCACCGTGGGCCTGCAGACGCGCCCCGACCAGGCGGCCCAGGCCGTGAAGGTCTCGCGCGACGTGATCGCACGTTTTGTGGCCGAAGGCCCCACCGAGGCCGAGCTGCGTGCCGCCAAGGACAACCTCATCGGCGGCTTTGCGCTGCGCATCGACAGCAACAAGAAGCTCCTGGGCAATGTGGCCAACATCGCCTGGAACGAGCTGCCGCTGGACTACCTGGACCAGTGGACGAAGAAGGTCGAAGCCCTCACCGTAGCCGATGTGCGCACGGCCATGGCCAAGAAGCTGCAACCCGAGCGCATGGTGACCGTGGTGGTGGGGGGCAAGCCATGAGCCGCTCGACCCTGAAAACCACCGCCATCAACGCCGAGATCCGCAAAGCCCAGGCCGCAGCGGCCACCCCGCCGGTTGCCGCTGGCAAAAAGGGCGCGCCCAAGGACAAGGCCGTTGCCGCAGCAGCGCCCAAGGGCGCGGGCGAAATCCGCATTATTGGCGGGCAATGGAAACGCACCCGCCTGCCCGTGGCCCAGCGCCCCGGCCTGCGCCCCACGCCCGACCGCGTGCGCGAAACGCTGTTCAACTGGTTGGGCCAGGACCTGACCGGCTGGCGCTGCCTGGATGCCTTTGCGGGCACTGGCGCGTTGGGGCTCGAAGCCGCGTCGCGTGGAGCGGCCGCCGTGCAGCTGGTGGAAAGCGATGCCGCCCTGGTGGCCCAGCTGCACACCCTGCAGCAGCGCCTTTCGGCCACGGCCGTGCGTGTGCAGCGTGGCGACGGGATTGCCGCCCTCAAACAGGCGGCGCCCGCCAGCATCGACCTCGTGCTGCTGGACCCGCCGTTTGACAGCGACCTGTTCGTCGCTGCCCTGCAGGCCGCCTCCAAGGCTGTGGCCGCCCAGGGCTTTGTCTACCTCGAAGCGCCCCGCGCCTGGACGGACGAGGAGCTGGCCGCGAGTGGCCTGGTGCTGTACCGCCACCTCAAGGCGGGTGCCGTGCACGCGCACCTGCTTCAGCGCAGCGCCTGAAGTAATTCAGCGCCTGAGCCGGATCTGCGGGCCGCAGCAGGCCCGCAGCGACCTACCGTTTCAACGTCGCCAGCCGGATGCTGCCGTCGGCCTCGATGCCCGCCATGTTCCAGCGCAGCGTCTGCGGTAGCCCCGCCAGCGTGGGCTGGCGCACCCAGGCCAGGTGCACCGTGTAGCTGCCCGCAGGTGGGCTCGGCAAGGTCCAGGCAGTGTTGATCTGTGTGGGCACACCCGGAAGAATGGCACGCGCCTGGGCGGTGCTCAGCAGCTCTCGGCTGGCCACCACCTGGCCGGTGCCATCGCGCAGCTGAGCCTGCAGTTGCCAAGGGGTGTAGAGCGGTGCGTTACCCGTGTTGTCCACGCGCACCTGCACCTGCACCGTGCTGGGCGTGGGGGCCGTGACAGTGATGGGCCCCAGCGCAAAGCGGTAGCCCGCCTCGCGCCCCACGGCCGCCAGGTGGGCCTGTTCGGTGCCCGTAAAGCTGGACCACGGCGCGTTCAGGTTGCCATTGCCCACGGTGGAGACATGGAAGTCGCGCACCTGCTGCAGCGCGGTGGCGGCGTTGGTCTTGGACTCGCCGGGGCCGAAGGGGCAGAACTCCGCGATCCAGGGGGCGGTCTTCCAGCGGTCCGAGATCTGTGCCCAGTCGCTCGGGCGGTCGGTCCACTGCTTCATGAAGCCGTCCTGCGCCAGGCAGTCCCAGCGCAGGCCCACTGGCAGCGTGGTGGTGGTCTGCTGGAAGAACGCGTACTGCAGCGTGTCCAGGTTGGCATGCGGGATGAACATCGCATGCTGCGCATCCGGGAGCCTGTCGAAATGCATCTGCGCAATGCTGCGCTTGGTGGCGTTGGAGGCCGGGGTGATGCCTTGGGTTTCCAGGGCCGGTGTGTAGACCACGTTGGTGGTGTTCATGGCCCACTCGCCGTACTGCCCGTACAGGCCCACGTCGATCCAGGCCAGGTCCGACGTGTCGCCCAGCGCGGCGGCCACCGCCTGCAGCAGGGCCTGCATGCGCTCCAGCACATAGGGGTGGTTCCAGTTGGGCACCAGCGTGGGAGGCAATGCGGGCGCGGGCGGAGTGGGGGCGGGCATCGGGGCCGCCCACACACAGGCGGGGTTGGGTGCCGAGCATTGCGGCTGCGCCGTGCCCGCACCGTGCAGGTAGGTGGGCACGTCCAGCGTGTTGGTGCCGTAGCCGCGCATGGCCTGGATGCGAAACGCAAACTGCCGCCCAGCGGCCCGGGCGGCATCGCGCGCGGCCACCAGGTTGCCGAGGGTGTATTGGCCGGGTGTGTTGCCTTCCAGGTCTTTCCAGAGGTAGCGCTGGTAGGCGGCCTGGGGTGGTGCCGATTGTGCGAGCGGCACGTCACCCGGGTCCGAGCGCCACTGGTAGTAGCCCCGGCCGGGGTTGGGGGTCAGGTCGCTGGCGATGGCCAGGGGCGCGAGCAGGGAGTTCACTGAAACCACGCTCCATCCCGCGCTGGGCGGGGGGGGCGCAGGAGGTGGCGGCGGCGGTGGTACCGAGGGTGGCTGCGACGGCGGCGGCGATGGGGGTGGTGCAGACGGGGGCTGCACCGGCGGTGCTGTGGGGGCCGGCGGGGGCGGTGGTGGGGGTTCCGGCGTGGGCCCTGGTGCGGGCGCCGTGCCTGGGGCTGGCGTGGGAGTGGGAGTGGGAGTGGGAGTGGGTGCCTCGTTGGCGTCCCCGCCGCCACAGGCCGCCGCAAACAGGGCGGCCGCCAGGGCCGTGAGCCGCGCCATGCGGACGGGGTTCAAGGTGCTGAAGGTGTTCATGGACGCCATTTTTTGAATGAAATTGGGCTCTAGCGCTTATCTGATAAGCGCTAGCAGCTATTGTTTTTGATGTGATCTGTCAGGCGCGGTGGTCTCGGCTTCCGGGATCACCGTCAACCGCAGTGCATCTCCCTCCAGCGTGTAGGCGAAGGTGTAGCGGCCCGGCTCCAGGGTGGCGCGGCCTTGTGGGAAGGAGGTGTCGGTCACGTAGGTGAGCTGGCGCTGGGCCAGCTGGATGCGGGTCTTGCGGTAGTGCGCCAGCGTGGCCGGAACGGCGTGCCACCGGCTGGTCTGGCCGGGCCGCAAGGGACCCAGGTCCACATCGCTGCGGGTGCGCGGCAGGCCTTGCCAGACATGCTCGAACACCTCCTGGCTGTTGTTGCGTACGCGCAGCCACACCGTGGGGTGGTCCTGCGCGTGGGCCAGTCCGGGTGCCAGCACGGGCAGCAGCCGCAGGAGTGTGCGACGCATCATTCCGAATCCTTCAGGCTTTGCAGGTCCCTGCTCAGGTCGCACACCCGCGCGCGTCGGCGTTCCAGCGCGGCACCGGCGATGTTGAGCGCGGCCGACGTGCCCTGGTCGGCATGCAGCATGGCGTCCCACTGGCCCTGCGCGGTGTCGAACGCCAGCCATGCGCGCTGCGCCGAACGCAGGGCGTCACGCCGTGCGGGGCCAGCGGCCTTGAGGGCCTGGGCGTAGACGCGGTTGAGCTCCTTGTCCCACGCGGCGTAGGCGGCCGACTGCGCGTCACGCAGGTCCACAGTCACGCCACCGCTGCGTTCGGCGGCTGCAGCCAGGGTCTTGTCGATGGGGTGGGCAGAGGTCTGGCCGCAGAAGTGTTCGGCGGCGTGGGCTGTGTGTGTCCCGGCGGCCAGCAGGGTGAGTGCGGCCAGCAGCGCAAGGGTGGTGTTGTACAAGGGCTGGTGCAGGGGGTGGTGCATGGGGGGGTGTCCTTCTTTCTGGCGTTCTTCTCTTTTCAGGGGGAGTGCACGGAGCTCATGCGCCCACACACAGGAGCGCTGCCAGGGTGGACAGCAGCGCCAGCACGGTGAAAGCGACTACCGCGCCACCGCTGGCCGCTGCCACGCTGACCACGGTGGACCAGCCGCGCGCCTGGCCCCAGTGGGCAAGGTGGCGAGCAAGCCCCAGCGCGGCGAGCCAGCCCAGCACCAGCAGCACGGCCAGGGCGCCCAGCAGCTTTCCGCCCTGGGTGGAGTTCATCCCGTTGCTGCCGAGCAGTGCCGTAAACATGAAAAACAGCGCGGGCAGCAGATTGGCAGCGCCCGCCAGGAGCATGGTGAGGGTCGTGGCTGACATGCGGTGGGCCTGCGGCTTACTCCGTGACGGCGTAGCTCAGCACATCCAGCGACTGCGTGTGCTGGGGGTTGCCCGAGATCCAGTCCGCACGGGCGATCACCGTGTACACCCTGCCCTGTTCCAGCTTGCCGCCAGGTTGCAGGGCGGCGGTGCGCGGGTCTACGTAGAGCATGGCCGTGAACCCTTCGGCGCTGCGAAGCAGCACGGCCTGCTTGCCGTTTTTCACCTTGATATCGCTCACCCAGGCCGCCTTGTTGCCGGTGGGCGGGTTCAGGCTCTCCACGGTACCCGACAGGCGCACGATCTTGCGCCAGACCTTGCTGTCCTTCGGGTTGGTGACCTTGCCGCTTTCTGCGGCATCGGCCTTCTGAATGTCGCCCAGCGACTGGTAGGCGATGGTCCAGTCCGCGTGGCTGGTATCGCGGCGCAGGTGGTCGGCGGCGAGTATCAGGGTTTCGGTCCAGCCGCCGCAGGCGTTCTTCTTTTTGCACAGCGGCCAGGCTGTGCTGATCCAGCGCTTGAGCTGCTCGGCCTTGTCCTGGTGGCCGTCCATCTCCAGCGCCACGCCCGCGCCCAGCACGGCGGCGGCCTGATTCTGCTCGGGCGCCACCACCAGCACGGCGCCGTTGCCCACATCGAGCTTGCCTACGCGCAGCTGGCGCATCATGGCGTGGGCATATTCATTGGCGCTCTTGCCTCCCAGGTCTTTCACCAGCAGGGTGACGATCTCCACGCCCGTTTTCTGCGCATGCTCGTACATCTGCTTTTCAAACTGAGCACGGATGGCCGGGTCCAGGATGCCGAACTCGTCGTAGATGAACTGGGTGCCCTTGGACGGGATGGCGGCCGCGTCCACCTTGGGCAGGGTTTCGGCCGCGGCGGCGAGGGCTGGGGCGGGCGTCTTGGCCGAGGGGACCGCCGGTGCTGCCGTGGGCGCTGGCGCCTTGGCGATCGTGGTGGCGGGTGCCGGGGCGGGCGATGCGGCAGCCGGTGCCGGTGCAGCGGGGGCAGCCGCTGCGGTGCGCACCGGCAATCCGCCAGAGCACTGCGGCCCACCGCCTTGCAGCTCGCAGGCTTCTGTCCAGCCGCTGGCAATGGCGGCCAGGCGCTTCTTGCGGCCCGGGTGGGTTTCGCCGTCCTTCTCGGGGATCAGCGTGGCAATGGCGCGCTGGGCGTCGGCCAGCGGCGCGCCCATCTTGTAGAGCACAAAGCCGCTGAACTTGTCCGACTCCAGCTCGATGGGCGGCTGGCTGCCGCCGGGCACGATGGTGTGGCCCGAGAGGTGGTGCCCGATCTCGTGGGCCATGATGCTCACGGGCGCCCAGTTGTTGGATTTGGTGGCCTGAATGACTTCGCCCATGAAGGCCGGGTTGTAGGCAATCACGCGGCGCGGCACCTTGTCAGGCCCCTGCATGATCACCGCCGCCGCGTTGGGCACCTTGCCCTCCACCACCACAAAGTTGGCGGGCAGGCCGGTGTATTTCATGATCTCGGCCACCACCTGTTTGCCGGTGCCGCCGCCCTTGGACAGGTCGGGTGGCGAGAAGGCCAGCGGGCTGCCGTCGTACGAGCAGGCCTGCAGCGTGGCGGCCAGCTCGGCCGCCAGCTGGGCCTTGCTGGGCTTGGCCACGGCAGCCGTCTTTTGGGCCATGGCCAGGCCGCCCACGGCCAGGCCCAGCATGGTGGCGCAGGCGAAGGCGACAGGGCGAACAATGCGGTGTTTCATGGGGATGGGTTCCTTGGGTTGGGATCAGTGAATGCGGTGGCCGGTTGCGCTGCGTGTTGCGCGCAGCCGTCGATACTGTCGCGCCCCAAGCCAGGGCGGCCGAGCAAGGGCCGCCCCGCAGTGAGGGCAGCGTCCCCCTGCCCGCATTGCGTAGCAATGCGAGAGCGGGGGGGAAGGCGCCGAAGGCGACTCAGGGGGTGTCTCATGCTGTCACGAGGGCCGCCACGCGCAGCACGCGCTGGGCCAGTTCGGCCTGGCCGCGTGTGCCGGTCTTGGCGTACAGGCTGGCCAGCTGGGAGCGCACGGTGGGCATCTTCACGTGCCGGTTGTCGGCCATTTCGCGCGGCGTCATGCCTTGCAGCAGCAGGGGCAGCAGGGCGGCTTCGGCAGGGGTCAGGCCATAGAGCGCGCTGCACACCGACACCGTGGCGCCCGCGTGCGGCGGCGCCTCGGGCACCAGGATGAACTGGGCCAGCGGCTCGGCGGCGGGCCCCGGGCCATTGCGCAGCGGCGCGGCCAGTGCCACCAGCGTCCCCGGCGCGGTGTCGTGCTGGGTCTGCAGACGGGCCGAGACGGGCGAGCGTGTGCTCAGGCTGGCGGTGAGCAGTGGCGTCAGCCCGGGGTGGATCTGCGCCAGCTGCAAGGGCTGGCGCGCCTGCCAGCCCGTGGCGTTGCGCAGCAGGATGCGGCATTCGTCCTCCACCCCCAGCCAGGCGCGGGCGTGTTCGTTCAGGTAGCGCACCTCGCCACGCTGGTTCACATGCATCAGCCCCAGCGGCAGCTGGTCCAGCGTGCGCTCCAGCGCACTGCTGTGGCGGCGGGCCTGCTGCAGGCGGCGCTGGGCGCGCATGAGGCTGCGCACCCAGGGCGTCACGGCGCGCAGCCGGGCAAATTGCTCGGGCGTGAACTCGTTCTGGCCCAGGTCGTTGTACATCGCCAGCACGTGCATGCCCACCTCGGGCGAGGCCTCCACGATGCTGTTGACCATGGCATCGATGCCCAGGGGCTTGAGGTAGTCGGCATAAAACGCGCCACGGCGCAGGGCTGGGGTGCTGACGAGCTGCTGGCTCAGCGAACCGCCGCGTGCCAGCGCCTCACCCTGCTGGCGCACGAGCGCCTCGCTCCACGCATCGCTGCCCTGGATCAGGTTTGCATAGCGCGCCAGAAAATCATCGGGCATGCCCCATTGGTAGGCGGCCAGCGGGTCGTCCGAGCCGGGCAGGGGGCAAAACAGCACCACCTTGTGGCTGCCCAGCGATTCGCCCACGCGGTGCAGCAGGCGCTCCACCATGCCGGGCTCGCCCAGGGCCTCCAGGCTTTCAGCCATCAGGGTCTCGAAACCCGGTATTCCTACAGGCTGCGGGTCCCGCTCTTCACCGCTCAATGGGTGCTCCTCATCAGGTTGAATGAACTGCGCCGGATGGTAGGGTTGATGCCTGCGCCGTAACATCATTCAGGTGAAGGATGTGGCTGCGGCCCGACAGGTTTTCATGAACTTGTTCACGCTTTTCACGCGCCCATTTGCCACAGCACGAGTTCGACCACTGCGCGGGCATAGAGCTGGGTGGCCTGCCACTTGAGCGCCGCGAACAGCGCACCGGCCAGCAGCAGCCGCCAGCCATCACGCCGCCAATCCAGCACCAAAAACTGCCGCAGCGCCACCATGAGCATCAGCGTCTGCAGCGCCGTCATGTACCAGGGAGACCAGGCCTTGTGCCACCTGAACAGCTCGGGCGACGACGCCAGCACCAGCGGCAGCTGGTTGACCATCTGCAGCGCAATGAACACCGCCTGGCAATACAGTGCCAGGGTCAGCAGCTCGGCCACGTTGTAGTCCCACCGGCGGAAGACCAGCCACATGCTGGCAAACGCCGCCACCGCGCCCAGCGAGAACGACCACTTGGAGTAGCCCGTGACCAGAGCGACCATGCGCTGCGCCTCTTCGCTGGGTAGCTCGGGCCGCAAGTAGTCGGTGTGGCCCAGCACGATCAGCAGGAAGCCGATGGCCAGGCACAGCAGGGTCAGCGGGTGGGGGTGGTCCTTGCGCTGGCCCAGCACGTATTCGCGTGCGGTGGTGCCGGGCTGGGGCAGCACGCGCAGTGCGTTGCGGATGGTGTTCCATTCAAACCAGCGAAAACGCTCCCACGCTTCCTTGCGCACGGTGCTGCTGCCCATGCGCGCGGCCTTCTTCTGCCCGCATTGCGCGCAAAACGGGCCAGAGAGCGCCGCGCCGCAGTTCAGGCAGGCCTGGGTGTCGAACAGCGCGTCGCTGACGGTGGTGGGAGTGGGCTGGGGCGGACGGGGAATCACAAGGAAGGAACGGCGCAGGCCGGGCTGGGGTGGGCTGCGGATCGTAGGCTGTGGCCCGGCAGCCGCCATCGTTCACATGAACGACGATGAGCGACGGCGCTGCGTGGGTTTGCTATGTTATGTGTAGCTAATAACGCTTGATGGATATGCGCTAGCGCCCAAAAAACCTTAAAACTTCTTGCGACGCAGTGCCCCCATGCCCAGCGTGGCCGCCGCGAGCGACAGCAGGATCAGCGCCCATTCACCCAGGGTGGGCACGGCGGTGGCGCCGACGGGGGGAACGTTGGGCGCGTTCACCGTGAAGTCGCAGGTGGCCGTGGGTGGGTTGGCGGGACGGGGGCCCACCTGGTACAGCCAGGTGTTGGGGCGGGCCGGGTCATCGACCATGCGGACGTTGCCGCCGCAGTTGCCGCGGACCGTGCTGCCCACGGGGAGTGGCGGCGAAACGGCGCAGACCTGTTGGGGGCCGGGCACCGGGAAATCGGTGCAGGTAATGGTGAACGCGCCGGGCGGGTTGCTGATGGTGTTGATGGTGGCCCACTGGGCCTGGGCGCTTCCTGCGGCTAGGCAGGCGCTGACGGACACGGAGCGGAACAGGGCAACGCGGAAAATGCGGCGGCGGAGTTTCATGGGTGCGAGGCTTGGAAAAAAATGGACCATGCCGCCCGCTGGCGCGAGCGGCGACACGCAGGGACTGTAGAAAGCCCCGGCGCCCTTGCCCATCCGCTACCTGGAGGAGCCTCGCTCGCTATGTTCTCATTCGGGTAGATGATGACGGCAGCCAGGGGCGGCTCCTACGATCCGCCGCTTTCTATGAAACACATGGCCTGTGCGAAGCCGGGTGCCTGCGTCCGGCCCGCCTGCCTGCCTTTTGCAAAAGGTAACGGGCAGGGGGCAAACGCTGGGGCAGCATTCCGGCGGGCGCAGGCTCTGCATAAAGGGAATGGGTTTGCATCCTGCTTTTTGCGATCTGCTGGCATCGGTGTCGGACGGCACCCGGTTTGGCGACGCGCTGGCCCGCTACGCCGCCAGCTTTCGCGCGGACCTGCTCGGCGGAGCCTTCCTGGCCAGCGATCTGGACCAGCTGGCGCAGTGGGGCGCGGAGTTTGCCGCGCACCCCGAGGTGGACTACTGGCTGCAGTCGCCATCGAGCGACGGCGCGCCCGCGCTGCTGGCGATGGGCGTGACGCCCGAGGCGGCGCAGCGCTATGCCACGCACTTTCGCCTGCAAGACCCGCTGTGGGACGACGCCATGGCGCAGCGTGCGCGCACCGGCCCGTCGGGTGCCTGGGTGGCCACGGATGCGCCCGTGCACGCCACGCGCGGCTTTCGCCGCAGCGAGATCTACAGCGACTTCCTGCGCGAGTACGGCATCGGCACCCGCATGTTTGGCGGCAGCCAGGGCGCGTCGCACCCGGTGGGCAATTTGTTCATGTCGGTGTACCGCCAGGGGGACGACGAGGGCTTCACACCGGAGGAAGTCGCGCGTTTTCGCGCAGAGTTTGGCGGCGTGCAGCGCGCGGCCTTTCTGCACCGCGAGATGGTGGCGCTGCGCGCGCGCACCCAGGGCCTGGAGTCGCTGATGGAGCAGATGCCCATGGGCCTGCTGTTTTTTGACACTGCCGGCCGCCTGCTGCACGCCAATGCACGCGCCCGGCTGCTGAGCGCCCGGCCCGAAAGCGTGGCCCTGCGCACGCTGCTGCGCCGCCCGGTGCTGACCAGCACGGCCGATGCCGCGCTGCGCGCGCTGTTCCAGCAATCGCTGCAGGGCCGCAGCGGCTGTGTGGAGCTGCCCGGCACCGAGGGCGGCTTGCTGCTGGTGACGCTGCCCCTGAGCGACCTGGCCGCGCTGGGCCTGTGCCACCGCGCGCCAGGCATCGCCTGGGTGGTGCTGGAGCGCAGCCTGTGCGGCGAGGCCGCCGTCGCCCTGGCCCGCCAGGCCTACCGCCTGAGCCCGTCCGAGGCCGACCTGCTGCTGGCGCTGATGCGCGGCCAGACCCCGCAGGATTTTGCTGACGCACGCGGCTCGCGCATCTCGACCGTGCGCACGCAGATGAGCGCGCTGCTGGCCAAGACGCGCACCCAGCGCCAGCAGGATCTGGTGGCGCTGGTGGCCCGGCTGATGCTGCTGGCACCGGGCAACGTGGCACTGCAGGGGATTGCGGTGGTGTGATCTCGTGGGGAGAGGGCGGCCCGCCGGTTCATGTTGCAGTGCACTGCATAATGCGCGCACGCGGCCCGCAGGCCCTGCGGCACGGGTGGTTCATCCGCTCCCAGGGCCCGGGCCAACGTCTATACAGCCAGACAGGAGACAACCAGCCATGGCCCAGAACGTGCTCGCCGTGTACCCCGGAACCTTTGACCCCATCACGCTGGGCCATGAAGACGTGGTGCGCAGGGCCACCCAGTTGTTCGAACGCGTGATCGTGGCCGTGGCTGCGGGCCACCACAAGAAGACGCTGTTCACCCTGGAAGAACGCATCGACATGGTCCGCGAGGCGGTCAAAAGCTACCCACAAGTGCAGGTCGAAGCCTTCTCGGGCCTGCTGCGCGATTTTGTCGTGGAGCGTGGCGGCAAGGCCATGGTGCGTGGCCTGCGCGCCGTGACCGACTTCGACTACGAGTTCCAGCTGGCGGGCATGAACCGCAGCCTGATGCCGCAGGTGGAAACCGTGTTCCTCACCCCCAGCGACAAGTACCAGTTCATCAGCAGCACCTTTGTGCGCGAGATCGCCGTGCTCGGCGGCGAGGTGACCAAGTTTGTGTCGCCCTCGGTGGAGCAGCGGCTGGCCGAGAAGGTGCGCACGCTCACGCCGCCCTGATTTTTGGCCTAAATAGCCTCTGGCGCTTATCTGGTAAGCGCGAGATGCTATATAAATAGTAGCAAACTCTCTGCGACGGCAGTGGTCACGCCACGGCCTCCAGGCGGCGCGCCACCTCCGCCGCCTCTGTCCGCAGGGCCTCCAGCATGGGCGCCACCTCGGGCAGCGGTGGGCGGTACAGCGGCAGCACGGCCGCCACGCTGAACGGGATCGACAACGCGAGCCGCCGCACCACCAGCCGGCCATTGGCTGCGGCGGTCAGGGCCGTCAGCGGGTTGACGATGGCCAGCCCCAGGCCGTGCTCCACCATCGCGCACACGGCAGCCGCGCTGTGGGTTTCCATGCGCAGTGTGCGTGGCACGGCGGCTTCGGCGAAGCGCGCGTCAATGATGCGGCGATAGGGGTCGTCGGCCGACAGGCTCACAAAGGGCTGGTCGGCAAAGTCCGCCAGCTGCAGCACGGGTTGCCGGGCCAGGGCGTGGCTTGCGGGCAGCACGGCCACTTCGTCCAGGGTGAGCAGCACCTCGGCGCGGGTGCCGGGCGGGGCGGCGGTCTGCTCGCACAGGCCCAGGTCAAAACGCTGGGCGCTCATCCATTCTTCGAGCAGCGGAGAATCCTGCGGCGTGACCGACAGGCGCGCGTGGGGCTGCCCCTGCATCAGCCGCGCCGCCGCGCCGGGCAGCAGCGCATGCGCCAGCGCGGGCAGGCACAGCACTGCCAGCTGCACGGCGTCGGGCCGGCCCAGCGCCACGGCGCGGTCCACCACGCGCTCCAGCCCCTGCCACGAGCGCTGTACCTCGTCCCACAGCGCCAGCGCCCGCGCGTTGGCGCGCAGGCGGCCCTGTATGCGCTCGAACAGCGCATAGCCCAATAACGATTCAAGCCGGGCCAGCTCGCGGCTCACCGTGGGCTGCGAGCTGTGCAGCAGGTCGGCGGCGCCGGTGGCGCTGCCAGCGGTCATCACGGCGCGGAACACCTCGATGTGCCGGTGGGTGATGCGGTGGGCCAGTGCGGGGTCGGTCATGGGCAAAGCATATCCATATTGAATAGAGGATGTAAATCAAAGCATTCGACCAAATACCTTGGAAAGGGCATCATCCGCGCTTCCATTCAGTCATGACTTACGCAAAACAGGGTTCAGGCAAGCGGTTCACCCCAGGGCGAGGCGGTTGTTGCATCCCGATTTGCGTAAGTCCTATCAGTCTTTGTGCCTTCGGAGTCCCCATGTCCAACCCCTTCTCGCCCGCCCAGCTGTGGTCCCTGGCCGACCAGTTCGGCACCCCCTTGTGGGTGTATGACGCGGCCACCATCCGCCAGCGCATTGCGCAGGTGTCCAATTTCGAGACCATCCGGTTCGCGCAGAAGGCCTGCTCCAACATCCACATCCTGAAGCTCATGCGCGAGCAGGGCGTGAAGGTGGATGCGGTCTCGCGCGGCGAGATCCTGCGTGCGCTGGCGGCCGGCTACACGGCCGGCGGAGAGTCGTCGGAGATCGTCTTTACCGCCGACCTGTTCGACGCCGCCACGCTCGACTGCGTGGTGGAACACGGCGTGCCCGTCAACGCTGGCTCGATCGACATGCTGCACCAGCTGGGCGCGCGCTTGCCGGGCCATGCGGTGTGGCTGCGCATCAACCCCGGCTTTGGCCATGGCCACAGCAACAAGACCAACACGGGTGGCGAGCACAGCAAGCACGGCATCTGGCACACCGACCTGCCTGCGGCGCTGGCGGCGATCCAGCAGCATGGCCTGAAGCTGGTGGGCCTGCACATGCACATCGGCTCGGGCGTGGACTACAGCCACCTGCAGGAGGTGTGTGGCGCCATGGTCAACCTGGTGCGCACGGCGCATGCGGCCGGGCATGACCTGCACGCCATCTCGGCCGGTGGCGGCCTGTCCATCCCCTACCGCAGTGGCGACCCTGTGGTCGATACGCAGCATTACCACGGCCTGTGGGACGCCGCGCGCCAGCAGGCCGAGGCCATCGTGGGCCACAAGCTGGGCCTGGAGATCGAGCCCGGCCGCTACCTGGTGGCCGAATCCGGCGTGCTGCTGGGCCAGGTGCGCGCCACCAAGAACGCGGGCAACAACCACTTTGTGCTGGTCGATACCGGCTTCAATGAACTCATGCGCCCCTCGATGTACGGCAGCTACCACGGCATGAGCGTGCTGCGTCGCGATGGCTCGACGGCGGCAGAGCAACCCACGGTGGTGGCAGGCCCGTTGTGCGAATCGGGCGACGTGTTCACCCAGGGCGACGGCGGCGTGGTGCTGCCACGCGACCTGCCCGCCGCCCAGGTGGGCGATCTGCTGGTGATCCACGACACCGGGGCCTATGGCGCATCGATGTCCTCCAACTACAACACGCGTCCGCTGATTGCCGAGGTGCTCGTTGACGGTGGCCAGGCGCGCCTGATCCGCCGCCGTCAGACGGTGGACGAACTGCTGGCGCTGGAACTGGGGCTTTGATCGTGCTGTGGGGCGGGCGCCGCTCCCACAGCCGGTAGGCGCGCGCCTACGGCCACGCGCCGTGCTGGCGCACACGGGCGGGAAAAGGAGGGCCATACAGTGAAATCACTTATCCCCTTCAACCCTTTTCAGGAGATCACTATGCCCATCATTGCCTGGCTGCTCGGCGTCCCACTGTCCGTTGTTCTGTTGCTCATGCTGTTCGGCGTGTTCTGATCCTGCCCCGCAAGGGGATTGCCAAAAAAAGCCGCAGGGCGCCTATCCATGGTGCCCTGCGGCTTTTTTGATGGGCATGCCTTTCGCCAAGGTCGTGCGTCCGTTCGTCCGCTTGCCATGCCAACCCGGGCTCCAGGGAACGAGAGAAGCCGCTAAGCTGGCCTTTCGCCCTGTTTTCAACAGAGCGACGAGGCCCCGGCTGCCTCGCGCCACGCACGGCGCGCGGGCGGGTAGAGGCCACTTTGCCCACCCCTGGAGCCGCCATGGACGCCGAAGAACAGACCATTGTCGAGCTGGACTACCCCGGCGAATACCTGAGCCGCCTGGGCTGTGCCGAAACCAAGACCTGCAAGATCCGCCTGTCCCGCAAGGGCCAGGGGCTGCTGGCCCGCATGTACGCCCGCAAGGGCTACAGCATGCAGGCCACCTTGTCGCACGACTGCGACCTGAGCAGCCTGGTGGTGCAGATTGATGGGCAGTCGCAGGGGACGATTTCGGTCCGCATGGATGACGGGCACCTGGCGGCCGAGGAGCAGTACCCCGAGTTCATCGCCGAACTGCGCCAGCGCGGCGCGCGCATCTGCGAGATGGGCAAGCTTGCAATGGACCCCGGGGTGCGTTCCAAGCATGTGCTGGGTGCCATCTTCCACATTGCGTGGATCGTGGCCTTCCGCGCCCGGCGCGCCACCGACATCGTCATCGAGGTGAACCCGCGCCACGCCCCGTTCTACCGGCGCATGCTGTGTTTTGACCAGATCGGCCCCGAACGCATGTGCGAGCGTGTGGGTGCGCCCGCCGTGCTGCTGCACATCGGCGCCGACAAGGGGCGCCGGCTCATCGACCAATTTGGCGGCCAGCCCAAGCTGGCCAGCGTGGAGCGCAGCTTCTACCCCTATTTCTTCCACCCCGACGATGAAGAGGGGCTGCTGCGGCGCCTTTCAGTGGGGTAGCGGTCAGGTCTTGCGCGGGGCCTCTACCGTCAGAGCTCGCCCCGGGGGCCGCGCCCCATGAGCTGCGCCACGGCTTCGGCTGGTTGCAGGCGGCCGTCAAGCAAGGCCACGGCGGCCTCGGCGATGGGCATGTCCACACCCAGGGTCTGTGCGCGCTGCACCACGGTGCGGGCGCTGTAGACGCCTTCCGCCACATGGCCCAGGGATTCCACCGCCTGCGCCAGGGTCTGGCCCTGTGCCAGCAGCATGCCCACGCGCCGGTTGCGCGACAGGTCGCCGGTGGCGGTGAGCACCAGGTCGCCCAGGCCGGACAGGCCCATGAACGTGTCGGGCCGCGCGCCCAGCGCCAGGCCCAGCCGTGTCATCTCAGCCAGGCCGCGCGTGATGAGTGCGGCGCGGGCGTTGAGACCCAGCGCCAGCCCGTCGCACAGGCCGGTGGCAATGGCCAGCACGTTTTTCACCGCGCCGCCCACTTCCACGCCCACGATGTCTTCGTTGGCATACACGCGCACGCTCGGGCTGTGAAAGGCTTTGACCAGCGCATCGCGCACGGCCGCATGGGCGCTGGCGGCCACCAGGGCTGTGGGCTGCCCCAGGGCGACTTCCTGCGCAAAGCTCGGGCCGCTGAATACGCCTGCTATTAAATCAGGAGCTACTTGGGCTTGTACTTCGTGCGCCAGCAGCCCAAAAGATGCTGAATTGGCACCGGCAGGCACCGCCTCGAAGCCCTTGCACAGCCAGGCCACAGGTGCCGTGCACCCGCGCAGCGCCAGCAGCATGCCGCGCAGGGCCGCCATGGGCGTGGCCACGATGACCAGGTCGGCACCTGGCAACAGCGCGCGGAAGTCGCCATCGACCACTGAGAGGGACGGGGGGAGGGCAATGCCCGGCAGGTAGCGGGCGTTTTGTGCCTGGGCGCGCATGCTTTGCGCCTGGGCTGCATCGCGGGCCCACAGGGTGACCGCGTGCCCGGCAGGGTGCTGGGCTGCGCTCATGGCGACCGCAGAGCCCCAGGCACCAGCGCCCAATACTATGATTTTCATAGCTGCTTGCGCTTATCTATCGGGCGGTAGAGGCCAAAAATAGCATTGATTTCAAGGGCCCACTGCGCTGTGCTTCGTCGGCCGTCCGTGGAACCGCCGTGGCCCAAGCGCGGTAGCCGCGGAACTGGCTTTGCCAGGCCGCTGGCTGCGTCCCCCTCCCGTAGCGCGCAGCGCGTAGAGAGAGGGGAAGGCGCGAAGCGACTCAGGGGGCGTTTTACATCACTGCGTGATGATGGGCGAGGCTTGGCCGGCAGCCTGCGCTTGCTGCTGCTCGTACATGGCCTGGAAGTTGATTTCGGCCAGGTGGACGGGCGGGAAGCCAGCGCGGTTGATCACGTCGGCCACGTTGCCGCGCAGGTACGGGTACACGATCTGTGGGCAGGCGATGCCCATGATGGGGCCCATCTGGTCTTCGGGCACGTTGCGGATTTCGAAGATGCCGGCCTGCTTGGCTTCGACCAGGAACACGGTCTTGTCCTTGATCTTGGTCTGCACGGTAGCCGTCACGGCCACTTCAAAAATGCCTTCGGCCACGGGAGTGGCTTCCACACCCAGCTGGATGTCCACGCTGGGTTGCTCTTGTTCGAGCAGGATGCCGGGGGAATTGGGTTGCTCCAGCGACAGGTCCTTGAGGTAGACGCGCTGGATCTGGAACACGGGGTTTTCTTGATCGGCCATGGTGAAGTCTCTTTGAGCTTACAAAATTGCTAGCAAAACAAAACCCGCCGGGGAGCAGCTCCCGCAGCGGGCACATGGGGCTGCATTATGCAGCGCCCGGGGAGGGGGTCAGGCGCCCAACAAGGGCATGAGCTCGCCACGGCTGTCCAGCGCCACCAGATCGTCGTGGCCGCCCACATGGGTGTCACCGATGTAGATCTGCGGCACCGTGCGGCGGCCGGTGATCTCCATCATGTGGCTGCGCGCGGCGGGGTCGGTGTCGATGCGGATCTCCTCAATCTGCTCCACACCCTTGGACTTGAGGATCTGCTTGGCCCGGATGCAGTAGGGGCAAACGGCGGTGGTGTACATCTTCACGGGTTGCATGGCGGACCTTCCTCTTTCTTCCTGTGGGGCTAAAAATCAGTGGCAAGACTATCGCGGACCCAATAACTGGGGGCGGATCAGGCTTTTTCCACAGGCAGGCTGGCTTCGCGCCAGGCCTTCAGGCCACCAGCGAGCGACTGGGCGTTTTCGTAGCCCAGCTTTTTGGCAATGGCGACGGCGCGGTTGGAGCGGGCGCCACTGGCACACACCAGCACCACGGGCAGGGCCTTGTTCTTGACCACGGTGGGCAGGCGCTCTTCGAGCTGGCCCAGGGGCACGTTCTTGGCTCCGTTCACGTGGCCGGCGGCGAATTCCTCGGTTTCGCAGACGTCGATGACCACCGCTTTTTCGCGGTTGATGAGCTGCACGGCGCGCGCTGGCGTCAGCGAGCCGCCACTGGCGTTCTTGAGGACCGGCCACAGCAACATGCTGCCCGAAGCCAGTGCAACGAGGAACAGATACCAGTTATCAATAATGAATTTCACGAAGCTTCCTTGGGTTGGCGAACAGCGTAATTCTAGAATGCTGGGTTTTGGCCCGCATTTTTTTGACCTGCCTTTCCTGGGGAAACCATGTACAAGCTCGTTCTGATTCGCCACGGCGAATCCACCTGGAACCTTGAAAACCGCTTTACCGGCTGGACCGACGTGGATCTCACGCCCACCGGTGTTTCCCAGGCCATGTCGGCCGGCAAGCTGCTCAAGGCCGAGGGCTACGAGTTCGACTTGGCGTTCACCAGCGTGCTCAAGCGCGCCATCCACACCCTGTGGTACACGCTGGACGAAATGGATTGCACCTGGCTGCCCGTGGTCAAGGACTGGCGCCTGAATGAGCGCCACTACGGTGCCCTGCAGGGCCTGAACAAGGCCGACATGGCCAAGCAGTACGGCGACGAGCAGGTGCTGGTGTGGCGCCGCAGCTATGACACCCCGCCGCCAGCGCTGGAAGCCACCGACCCCCGCAGCGAGCGCAGCGACCGCCGCTACGCCGCTCTGGCCGAAGGCAGCGTGCCGCTCACGGAATGCCTGAAGGACACCGTGGCCCGCGTGCTGCCGTTCTGGAACGATGCCATGGCACCGGCCATCCGCTCAGGCAAGCGCGTGGTGGTCGCCGCGCACGGCAATTCCATCCGCGCCCTGGTGAAGTACCTGGACAACATCTCCGAGTCGGACATCGTGGGCCTGAACATTCCCAACGGAATCCCGTTGGTATATGAACTGGACGCCGACCTCAAGCCCATCCGCCACTACTATCTGGGCGATGCAGAAGCGGCTGCCAAGGCAGCTGCGGCAGTCGCCTCGCAAGGCAAGGCGTAAAGCCTGGGTAAAGACGGGGAAAACCCGCCGATACCCTGTCTAAAGTGAGTGCCTGCGCGGAACTGCAGCGGGTTTGGTCCTTCCAAGGTGTATATTGGTTTTGAAGCGGTAAAGGTGTTGTATGGGCCACAAACTCAAAATTGCGGGATGGGTATCGGTTGGTGTCGTGGCTGGGGCTCTGACGACGGTTTCGTTGCAGACGGTCGCGCGTGGTGCGATGACTCCGCTGCCGCTGGAAGAAATCCAGCAGCTGTCGGCAGTGTTTGGCCTCGTAAAGACCGACTATGTCGAACCGGTCGATGACAAGAAACTCATCACCGACGCCATCTCCGGCATGGTCGCCAGCCTGGACCCGCACTCCCAGTATTTCGACAAGAAGTCCTTCAAGGAATTTCGCGAAGGCACTTCGGGCCGTTTTGTGGGGGTTGGCATCGAAATCACCCAGGAAGACGGCTTGATCAAGGTGGTGTCGCCCATCGAAGGTTCTCCCGCCTTCCGCGCTGGCCTCAAGACCAATGACCTGATCACCAAGATCGACGAAACGGCGGTCAAAGGCCTGTCCTTGAACGATGCCGTCAAGCGCATGCGTGGCGAGCCCAACACCAAGGTCACGCTCACCATCTTCCGCAAGGACGAGAGCCGCACCTTCCCGGTCACCATCACGCGCGAAGAGATCAAGACCCAGTCCGTCAAGGGCAAGGTGGTGGAGCCAGGTTACGCCTGGATCCGCCTGTCGCAGTTCCAGGAGCGCACGGTCGATGACTTTGTGCGCAAGGTGGAAGAGGTCTACAAGCAGGAACCCAACCTCAAGGGCCTGGTGCTCGACCTGCGCAACGACCCCGGCGGCCTGCTGGATGCGGCTGTGGCCGTGTCGGCCGCGTTCCTGCCAGAAAACGTCACGGTGGTAACGACCAACGGACAACTGGCGGACAGCAAGGCCACTTACAAGGCCTCGCCCGACTTCTACCAGCGCCGTGGCGGGGGTGACCCGTTGCGCCGCCTACCCGCAGCCCTCAAGTCCGTGCCACTCGTGGTGCTGGTGAATGAAGGCTCTGCGTCGGCCAGCGAGATCGTGGCGGGCGCTCTGCAGGACCACAAGCGCGCCACCATCATGGGCAGCCAGACCTTTGGCAAGGGCTCGGTGCAGACCGTGCGTCCGCTGGGGCCTGATACTGGCATCAAGCTGACCACCGCGCGCTATTACACCCCGAGCGGCAAGTCGATCCAGGCCAAGGGCATCGTGCCCGACGTGATGATCGACGAATCGGAAGAAGGCAACATCTTCGCTGCGTTGCGCATGCGCGAGGCCGATCTGGACAAGCACCTGGGCAGCGGCCAAGGCGAGGAAAAGAAGGATGAGGCCCGTGAAAAGGCCCGCGAAAGCGCCCTCAAGCGCATGGAAGAAGAAGCCAAAAAGCCTGCAGCAGAACGCAAGGCTCCAGAGTTCGGTTCGGACAAGGACTTCCAGCTCGTGCAGGCGCTCAACCAGCTCAAGGGCCGCCCCGTGCTGGTCAGCAAGACACTGACGGAACGCAAGGACGAAAAGAAAGAAAATTGAGCTTTCGCTCCCTGTGCTGAAGGCCGGATTTCCAGCGAAGTCCGGCCTTTTTTCTTGTCCTTCTTGCTCTTCTTTTCTTGAGACTCTCGCCATGACCGATGACCAGCTCCTGCGGTACTCCCGCCACATCCTGCTCGATGAGATGGGCATCGAGGGGCAGGAGCAGGTGCTGGCGTCCCATGCCCTCATCATCGGTGCGGGTGGCCTGGGCTCGCCTGCCGCGCTGTACCTGGCGTCTGCCGGTGTGGGGCACATCACCCTGGTGGACGACGATGTGGTGGACCTGACCAACCTGCAACGCCAAATCGCACACACCACCGCGCGCGTCGGCCAGCCCAAGGTGGCGTCTGCAGCCAGCGCCATGGCAGCCATCAACCCCGAAGTGCAGGTGACCGTGCTCCAGGCGCGCGCAGATGCCGCTGTGCTCGATACCCTGGTGCAAGACGCCTGCGTGGTGCTCGATTGCAGCGACAACTACGCAACACGCCACGCCGTCAATGCGGCCTGTGTGCGCCATCGCAAGCCCCTTGTTGCGGGGGCCGTCATCCGCTTTGATGCCCAGATCACGGTGGTGGACCCGCGCCAGGCTGCGTCGCCCTGTTACGCCTGTATTTTTCCGCCTGAGGCGGATTTTGAAGAGGTGCGTTGCTCCACCATGGGCGTGTTTGCCCCGCTGGTGGGCGTGGTGGGTGCCCTGCAGGCGGCCGAGGCGCTCAAGCTGCTTGCGGGCATCGGAACGTCACTGGCTGGGCGTTTGTTGATGCTGGATGGACGGTCCATGGAGTGGAGCACGATGAACGTGGCGCGTGCGCCGCACTGCACGGTGTGTGTTGCTCGGTAGGATTACTCCTACAGCGTCCGCGTGCGGCGGCTGGCAGAATCCGCTCAGCTGAGCCACTAAATTTGAGGCTCGACCAGCGTAAATGTGCGTTGGTAGTGAAACGGGACCCTTCTGTGAAACTCCGCACCTATATCGTTGAAGACAACGCCACCATTCGAGAGAACCTGATCGGGACGCTCGAAGAGTTGGCGTCCGTAGAGGCGGTAGGAGTCGCTGAGACCGAAGACGAGGGCAAGAACTGGCTCGCCACCCATGGTGAGCAGTGGGATCTGGCAATAGTGGATCTTTTTCTGCGCCAAGGCAGTGGGCTGGGGGTCTTGGCAGCATGCCGCTCGCGCCGCCCTGGCCAGAAGATGGTGGTGCTGAGCAACTACGCGACACCCGATGTGCGCATGCGTTGTGCACAGCTTGGGGTGGATGCGGTCTTCGACAAATCCAACGAAATTGATGCGCTGGTGGACTACTGCATCCAGCACAGCAGCAGTCCTGCGGGAATGGAAGCTGGCCAGTCCCTGTCGTCGCCCGGCCATTCGCTGTGATGCTGCGCCCTGCAACGCGGGTGCGCGCGGCGGGGCTTTTTATTTTCTACTCTTCTCGCCAGCGGGCTGAGTCAGGCCCAATGACCCCGGACTGAGGCCACTGCTCCATGTCAGTCAATCAAGCGGTTCTTGAGCGCGTAGTAGGTCAGATCGCTGTTGGACGACAGGCTCATCTTCTCCATCAATCGCGTGCGGTAGGTGCTCACCGTCTTGACGCTGAGCGACAAGGCCTTGGCGATATCGCCTGCCGTCTCTCCCTTGGCCAGCTTGAGGAACACCTGGAACTCGCGTTCCGACAACTGCTCGTGGGGCGGTGCGTCGTCCTTGCGATTGAGTTGCTGGGCCAGCAGTTCGGCCACGGCAGGCGTCAGGTAGCGACGGCCCAGCGCAATGGTGCGTATCGCCTCCACGATTTCAGAGGGTTCGCACTCCTTGTTCAGGTAGCCGCTCGCGCCCTGGCGGATCAGGTTGATCGCATAGTGCTCTTCGGGGTAGCCGCTCAGAATCAGGATGCCCATGTCCGGGGCTTTGGCCCGCAGCATGGCCAGCGCATCCAGCCCGCTCTGTCCGGGCATCGACAGGTCCATGAGCAGGACATCAATTTCCTTGTTGCGCACCAGGTCGATGGCTTCACGGCCGTTGGAGGCCTCACCCTCCACCCGCAGATCCACATGCTCGGACAGGAACTGCCGCAGCCCGGAACGAACTATCGCGTGGTCATCCACAATGCCAATCTTGATCATCGATCTTTCTTTCGCAGGGCGGTGATGCCGCTCCTGATGTTTGTTGGTTGGAAAGCTTCTCCGGCACGTCACCCTTGTTGGCAGGGTGGTGCCCGGGTCTTCACACATTATCCAGAATACCGCGTATGAGTCTTAAAGAAAACACCCGCATCTGGCTGCCCAAGGTCCGCAAGATGGCCTTGAGCCTGCCCATGGCGTTGCTGGCGGCGATGGTGCTGGTGGGTATCAACGAAACGGGTCACATGCGCTCACAAGATGCGGTGGAGCAGATGAGCCACGGTCAGAACACGCGCAAGGCCGTCAACCTGTTGCTGCAGAGCATGCTGGACGCGGAGACCGGGCAGCGTGGCTACCTGCTCACCGGCAACGAGACTTATCTGGAGCCTTACGACAAGGCAGTGGCTACCGTGCAGACCAACCTGGACGGCTTGCGCGGGCTGTTCATGGATGCCCCCGAAGACATGCAGGAATTTGCGCTGCTGTCGCGGCAGATATCCCGCAAGCTCGCGGAGATGGAACTGAGCCTGCGTTTGCGCCGGCAGGGCAATGAAGATGCCTGGAAGTTCATCCTGCATACCGATGTGGGCAAGGAGCACATGGAGGCCATCCGCAAGCACGCGCTGGAGTTGATTGCCCGCAGCGACATGCACGTGAAACAAGGCCAGGACCAGATCGAGCAGTCGCTCATGCTGTCGCGCATTGGTATTGCCACGGTGACGGTCATTGGCTTGCTGGCGTTCTACATGTATCTGCGCCAGGCGCAGGCGCTGCAGGTCGTCAACCAGCGCGAACAGGCCCTGCTGGAGCGCGAACGGGACCGCCTCGAAGGCCTTGTAAAGGCCCGTACCGCAACTCTTTCCGAGCTGGCAAACCATCTGCAGCAAGTACGTGAAGATGAGCGTGGGCACCTTGCGCGCGAGCTGCACGATGAGCTGGGGGCGCTGCTCACTGCGGCCAAGCTGGATGTTGCGCGGCTCAAGTCCAGGATCGACGCCAACGCCCCCGAGGTGGCAGAGCGGCTCAAGCACCTGACCGAAACGCTCAACAGCGGTATTGCGCTCAAGCGCCGCATCATTGAAGACCTGCGGCCCTCATCGCTCTCCAACCTCGGACTGACGGCCGCGATCGAGATCCTCACCCGCGAATATGCCGAACGCGCAGGTATCGAAGTGGAAACGAGCCTGGAATCCGTGCAGTTGCCTGATGCCTCGCAACTCACGGTGTACCGCATGGTGCAGGAGGCGTTGACCAACATCGGCAAATACGCCAAAGCCAGCAAGGTGCTGGTGTCGGTACACGGTTACCCCACGCATGTGGCAGTTCAGGTGCGCGACGATGGCGAGGGGTTCGACCCCGCCACGGTGCGTCCTACCTCGCACGGGCTGTCGGGAATGCGCCACCGCGTGGAGTCTGCGGGCGGCAGGCTGTCCATCACCTCGCGCCCGGGCAACGGCACCCTGGTCTCTGCCGTGCTCCCGCTGCAGCGCCATGGCGGCGAGGCGTCGTCGCAGCCGCCCTCTCTGGCCGCTTGACCTGGCGGCCTTGGGCCAGGGATAGCGAGCCGCAGCGCGCCGTCCTACAGGCGGCCCGCTGCACCGCCGACAGGCTTGCGCGCCGGGCACCGGCATCTTTGACTCTCCATGCTCCTTACAGTGGACTCCAGGCGCTGAAATTCATGTGCCAACCCACCCGCCGGCAACCGGCCCCCTCAAGAGGAGAAGGAGAAAGAAATGTTGCACTACGCAGTCGTTTTTCTGGTGATCGCGCTGATCGCAGCCCTGTTCGGCTTTGGCGGTATTGCTGCCGGTGCCGTGGGCATCGCCAAGATTCTGTTCTTCGTGTTCGTCATCATGGCGGTTGTGACCTTTGTACTGGGTCTGCTCAAAAAGGGCTGACGCCCCGGCCGTGAAACCAAGCATTCCGCATCCACCCCTTCAAGGAGTTTCCGCATGAGTATCCAGACCGCTACCGACAAAGTTGCCAACGGCGCACGCCATCTCGCAGATGATGTGCTGCAAAGCGCCCAAGACGCCGTGCAGTCCACCCGCACGGCCGCTAACACCTCGCTGGAAAAAGCAGAAGAAGGCGTACGTGCCCTTCGCAGCCAGACCGACCCCGTCATTGACGACTTGGCAGCGCGTGCCCAGGATCTGGCAGCCCGCAGCATCGGCTATTGCGCAGAAACCAGTGCCCGTGCCCGTCGCCAGATGCAGCATGCAGCAGACGCCACCACCAAGTATGTGGCGGAGCAACCCGGCAAATCGATGGTGATCGCCGCAGCATCGGGTGCCGTACTCGCAACCCTGGTGCTCTGGATGTCGCGCCGCAAGCACGCCTACTGAAGCCTGTCTCTATCCCTACAGTCCGCCGGTCGCGGAGGGTGCAACAGACCGGCAGATTGCAATCTTCCAGCACCCGCGTTCCCAACCATTTTCAAACAAGGACAACACCATGAAATACGCACGTGCACTCGCCTTTGCCGCTGTCGCTGGCATCACCATCATCACGGCCACGGGCTGCTCGGTGGCCCGTGAACAACAGACCGTTGGCGCCTATGTAGATGACGCCGGCATCACCACCGCCGTCAAGGCAAAAATGGCTGAAGACAAATCCGTCTCCGCCACGTCGATCAGCGTGGAAACGCTCAACGGCACGGTGCAGCTCTCGGGCTTTGCCAAGTCGCAGGCTGAAAAGAACCAGGCTGAAGCCATTGCACGCAACACCAAGAATGTGCGTGAAGTGCGCAACAGCATCGTGGTTCGTCCCTGACCGGATTGCCTGAACATTGCGCTGCGGGCTTCCTGCCGGTAGCGCATAGGCACTGACCGCTGAGCAGGCTCCGGGTACCTCCTGGAGCCTGCTTTTTTCATGGGGCGCCAGCAGGCATACCCCTGGGTCTTGCTCGTTTGCCACACCCTACCGGGTATAAGCTCCACACCATGCGGGTATTCAATTGCGACCATTGCGGTCATCTGGTTTTTTTCGACAGCGTGCAGTGTCTGCACTGTGGCAGCGCGCTGGCATTTTTGCCCGATGTGTTGACCATCGCGGCCCTGGCGCCTGCGCCGCAGGATGGCGCCGACCTGTGGCGCCGCCGGGGCGGGCGCGGTGGCTCGGATTACAGCGGTCGCTTGTACCGTATGTGCCGCAACCATACCGAACACCAGGCCTGCAACTTTGCCGTGCCTGCCAACGACTATGCAGAACTGTGTGTCTCGTGCCGCCAGACCCGGGTGTTGCCTGATCTGTCGGAGCCCGCGAACATGGGCCGCTGGATGCAGATCGAGGCCGCCAAGCGGCGCCTGTTTTACAGCCTGGCCCGCTTGGGCCTGGAGCCCGCCCCCGGGCGTACCGGACCCGTTTTTGAATTTTTGGCCGAGGTGCCCGGTGGTCCGCCGGTGTTGACGGGCCACCACAGCGGAACGATTACGCTGAATGTGGCCGAGGCCGATGACGATGAGCGCGCACGCCGCCGCATCGCGCTGGGTGAGCCCTACCGCACGCTGATTGGCCACCTGCGGCATGAGTCCGGCCATTTTTATTGGGACCAGCTGGTGCGCGACGGCGGCCGCCTGGAAGATTTTCGCCAGATGTTTGGCGATGAGCGCCAGGACTACGCTGCCGCGCTGGAGGCTCACTACGCCAAGGGCAACGACCTGGGCGACTGGGTCGACCACCATGTCAGCGCCTATGCCGCTGCCCACCCCTGGGAAGACTGGGCCGAAACATGGGCCCATTACCTGCACATGATCGATCTGCTGGAGACGTCGGCCAGCTACGCGACCGAGGTCACGATCCCGGGCATTTATGGGGCGCAGCGCAGCAGCGCCATCGACCCGTTTGCCAGCCCGGCGCCTGATTTCCAGTCGATGGTGCAGCACCTGGTGCCGCTGACACTGCTGCTCAACAGCCTCACCCGCAGCTTGGGGCAGCCAGATGCCTATCCGTTTGCCTTGGCAGGCGAGGTGTTGGCCAAGCTGCGGTTTGTGCATGACGTGGTGCGCGAAGCCGCCCGGCGGCCCGCCCCAGTCGCCGCTCCGGCTCCGCAGCCCGCACCGGCTCCCAAACAAAACGTCAAAAAAAATAGCAAAACAACCAGCAAGGACGTGCGCTAGCGCCACTTTTTCCTGGTTTTTTTGTCTGCATCAAAGAGCGACAAGGGTGGCGGCCTGGAATTTGCTAGGTGTCTGCCATGGGTCTGTTGAAACCCCGTGTGCAGCCAGTACCGAGCCACACACGACGCCAAGGGAGGGCGCGACCATGCTGAGCCGCACCGCTGACCATCTTTTCTGGATG
Organism: Acidovorax sp. sif0632; assembly: GCF_019218805.1. Classification (NCBI taxonomy): domain Bacteria; kingdom Pseudomonadati; phylum Pseudomonadota; class Betaproteobacteria; order Burkholderiales; family Comamonadaceae; genus Acidovorax; species Acidovorax sp. sif0632. The sequence continues at coordinate 35,404 of NZ_JAHUWW010000004.1, forward strand.
GCACGCTATACCGAGCGCGCCGAAAATACGGCGCGCATGCTGGATGTGAATTACCAGAGCGCGCTGCTGCCGCAATCGACCGAAGTCGCCAAGCAGGGCTGGCAAGGGTTGCTGTCCATCAGCGAGCTGCTGCCCGCCTACACCGCCCAGCATGGCGAAGTGACCCCTGCCAAGGTGCTGGACTTCATGGTCAAGGACCCTTCCAACCCCTCGTCCATTCTGGCCTGTCTTCAGGCCGCGCGCGAGAACGCGCGGGCCGTACGCGGTGCGCTCAACACCGAGGCCTGGGAGATCCAGAACCAGACCTGGCTCGAAGTGAACCGCTTGATCGCCAGCGGTGCACTGGAGCAGGACCCGGCGCGATTCTTCGAATGGGTGAAGTTCCGCTCGCACCTCTCGCGGGGTGTGACAGTGGGCACCATGCTGCAGGACGAGGCGCTGCACTTCATGCGCCTGGGCACCTTTCTGGAGCGGGCCGACAACACGGCGCGGCTGCTGGATGTGAAGTTTCACGCGGTGCAGAGCGACTTCATGGGCGCGGCCACGGCGCAGGACCAAGACTACGACTTCTACCACTGGAGCGCCATCCTGCTCAGCGTGTCGGGCTTCGAGACCTACCGCAAGGTGTACCGCGACGTGATCACGCCCGAACGTGTGGCCGAACTGCTGATCCTGCGGGCCGACATGCCCCGCTCACTGCACGCTTGCATGAAAGAGGTGCTGGGCAACCTCGACATGCTGGGCAGCGGCCAGTCGGCCGAGACCCAGCGGCACGCGGGGCGGCTGCTGGCGCACCTGAAGTTCGCACGCATCGATGAAATCCTGACCCATGGACTGCATGCTTACCTCACCCAGTTCCTGGAGAGGGTGAACGACCTGGGTGCCAGGATCAGCCGGGATTTTCTGGTGCCTGCGGCGGTGTGAGGGGCGTATCTGGTGCATCTGGCGCAGCGGCCGTAGCGGCCGTGGCGGCGGGCACCGGCTCCACCGTCACGCCCACCTGCAGCACATGGTGGTCGCCGCCGTGGATCACGCCACGCAGCGGCGACACATCCGAAAAATCGCGGCCGATGGCCAGGGTCACGTAGTCCTCGCCCGCCGCGCGGTCGTTGGTGGGGTCCAGGTCAAACCAGGTGTTGTCGTCTGATGCGCCATCACTTTCGTCGGCTGCCGGTGACCACACCGACACCCAGGCGTGCGATGCATCGGCCCCCACCAGCCGGGGTTGGCCGGGCGGGGGCTCGGTCAGCAGGTAGCCGCTCACATACCGCGCCGCCAGGCCCAGGCTGCGCAGGCAGCCGATCATCACGTGGGCAAAGTCCTGGCACACGCCCCGGCGCAGCCGCAGCGATTCGAGCGCGGGCGTGCCCGCGTCAGTGGCGTTGGATGTGTAGGCAAAGTCGGCATGGATGCGCGACATCAGGTGGCGGGCGGCCTGCATCAGCGGGCGGCCGGGTGCAAAGCTCTCGGCGGCATAGGCCACAAAGTCGGCATGCCGGGGAATGTAGGGCGAGGCAAAGCTGAACTCGGTGGCCGCGTGATAGGGCTGGCCGCGCCGATAACCCAGTCGCTCGCGCACGGCCTCCCAGGGCTCACCGGGCGGTGCGGCAGGCACGGGCAGGGTCTCCAGCAGGCTTTCGGCGCGCACCCTCAGTTGCTCGTGGGTGAACGGCAGGCTGAAGAACGCGCGGGTGTTGCCAAACACGTCCTGCACCATGTTGCACTGTGTTGGGGCGGGGTCCACCTGTAGGCTGTGGGTCAGCACGCGCTGCACCACGCCGGTGCGCGGACGCAGATGGGCCATGTGCTGGGCGTTTTGCACCGCCGGACTGTAGTGGTACACCGTTTCGTGGATGACGCGCAGCTTCATGGTCAAGCTCCTACGCTGTGCCGAAGTGCATCCGCCGAATGCGTGAAGTAGCGCGTGGCCAGCACATCCGACAAGCCCATCACGCCCCGCACACACCGGCCCAGATATTCCTCCAGAGCGGCATGGCGCCCCTCGGCATCCTGTGCGCACAGGGCCACCAGCGACAGGTCGGACGCCTCAGGGATGCCCGTGGCGGCGGATTCGCCGGGCGTGCCCGCGGCCGCTTCGATCTTGGCAATGCGCCCGCGCAGCGTCTGCGCGACCCAGGCCAGCGAGCGGGGGTTGTCGCGGTCGATCACCAGCAGGTCCAGCAGGGCGGGCATGTCGCGCCGCTGCTGGTACTGCGCGTGGAAGGTGATGGTGCTGTCAAACAGCGCCACCATGGCCTCGAAGCCGCCTTCATCGTGCACGGCGCCGGTCTGCAGGCCGCTTTCCAGCGCCGAGGCCAGAAAGCCCAGGCGCTCCAGATGGCGCCCGATGGACAGCAGGCGCCAGCCGTCGTCGCGGGTCATACGGTCGGTCTGCTGGCCCGTCATGGCTGCGGTGTGGCCGCTCAGCCCTTCCAGCTGGCGCAGCGCGTCCAGCGGCGAATAGTCGCCGTCGTCTTCGGCTCCTGTACGGGGCGCAAAAAACTCCGCCTCGGCGCGCACGATGAGGTTCCAGTGTTCCTGCGACAAACGGTCGCGCACGGCCGAGGCTGCACCCAGGATGCCGCGCAGGTTGTAGCCCACGCTGGTCACCTGCGCGGGCTGCGTCAGCCCGGCGATCAGCGAGCGCTCAAACACGCGCCGTGCTTGCCCGGCCGCAGGCACGGTCGGCAGCACCAGCCCCTGGCTCACGCCCATGGCGCTCAGCCAGGTCAGCAGCGGCTGCGAGGTCTGGTCCTCCCCATTGAGGCATTGCAGCGTGATGCGCGCCAGGCGCGTGACGTTCTCGGTGCGCTCGGTGTAGCGGCCCAGCCAGAACAGGTTTTCGGCCGCGCGGCTGGTCACCTGGCGGCTGCGGTGCACCACGGCGGGCGCGGCCTGGTTGTGGGCCAGCAGCGTGGTGGTGTCCACGGGGCCATCGGTCTGCACCCACACATCGGCACTGCTGCCGCCGCGCTGCATCGACGTGATGCCGCTGTCGCCCTGGGCCAGGCGGGCCAGCCCGCCCGGCAACACGCGCCACGAGCCGGGGCCGTCGCACACCGCAAACACGCGCAGCATCACCGAGCGGGGGGCGATGGGGCCGCTGTCCTGGCCCGCACCCTCAGCGGCTTCACTGCGCCAGGTGGGCATTTGCGACAGCGGCAGGTGGGCCTGCACGGTGTATTCATCGCCCTGCGCTTCGATGCGAGCGGACCACTGCGCCAGGTCTTGCGCCGACAGCGCACCGCCCAGCACGGGCACGCGCTGCGCCATGGGCCAGGTGGGGCGGATCACGCTGTGCGCGAGCTGCGGCAGCACCGCCTGCATGGCCGAGCGCTCGCCACACCACCAGGTGGGCAGCGACGGCAGGGCCAGCTCTTCGCCCAGCAGGTGGCGCGACAGGGCAGGCATGAAGCCCAGCAGCGCCGATGATTCGAGGAACGCCGAGCCCGGCGCATTGGCCACCAGCACGTTGCCCGCGCGGATGGCCTGCAGCAGGCCAGGCACGCCCAGGCGCGAGTCGCTGCGCAGCTCCAGTGGGTCCAGAAACTCGTCGTCCAGGCGCTTGAGGATGCCGTGCACCGGCTGCAGGCCGTGCAGCGTCTTGAGGTACAGGCGCGCGTCGCGCACGGTGAGGTCGTTGCCTTCGACCAGCGTGAGGCCCAGGTAGCGCGCCAGGTAGGCGTGCTCGAAGTAGGTCTCGTTGTACGGGCCGGGTGTGAGCAGCACGATGCGTGCATCCGCTCCCGCAGGGCTCATCTGCCGCAGCCCGTCGAGCAGCGCGCGGTAGGTGGCGGCCAAGCGCTGCACATGCATCTGGCTGAACGCCTCGGGGAACAGGCGCGAGATGAGCAGCCGGTTCTCCAGTAAATACCCCAGGCCTGAGGGCGCCTGCGTGCGCTGCGTCACCACCCACCAGTCGCCCTGCGCATCGCGCGCCATGTCGAACGCCGCGATGTGCAAATGGGTGCCGCCCACGGGCTGCACGCCATGCATGGCGCGCAGGTAGCCCGGGTGGCCCTGCACCAGCGCGCTGGGCAGCAGGCCTTTGCGCAGCAGCTCCTGCGGGCCATACACGTCGGCCATCACGCGGTTGAGCAGGCGCGCGCGTTGCAGCACGCCGCGCTCGATGTGTGCCCAGTCGCCCTGCGAGAGGATCAGCGGAAACAGGTCCACCGACCAGGGCCGCTGCGGGCCGTCGGCGTCGGCATAGACGTTGTAGGTGATGCCGTTGTCGCGCACCTGGCGCTGCAGGCTCTGCATGCGCCGGTCCAGGTCCTGGAAGCCCTCGGGCCCTAATTGATCAAAGAATTGGCCCCAGGCGCTAGTGATATCTGGCTTGTTTGCTATTGATTTGGGAGTGGTTGATGCAGTGGCAGCGCCGGGGGCGTCCGCCACGCTGGCACCCCGCAACTCGTCAAAATGCCCGGCCGCCGCAGCAGGCGCCAGTGCAGCCGCCAACTGGGCTGCGCTGTCAGAAGGGTCGGGGGTGGGGAGGCTGTCGTTGAGGTGGTTCACTGCGCTCGATTTTCGGGCATTTGGTCGACAACACTCTGCGGGTAACCCGCACCGTCGAAACTGGCGGGGCCGATGCCAGAGACGCCAAGCAAGGGCCGCCCTGCAGCAAGGGCGTCGTCCCCCTGGGCGGAAGGCGCGCAGCGACTCAAGGGGGGCTTCTCTACCTCCGCATCTTTCGCCGCAGATCCAGTGTGAACGGAAACTCCCGGCTGCCCGGCAGTTCAATCGTCGCAGGCGGCACCGCCAGCTTGCCCGGCGTGTGGCCCATGCGCGAGAAGCGCGCCAGGCGGCGGCTTTCGGCCTCGTACGCGTTGACCGGGAAGGTGTCGTAATTGCGCCCGCCCGGGTGCGCCACGTGGTACTGGCAGCCGCCCAGCGAGCGGTTCATCCAGGTGTCCACGATGTCGAACGTGAGTGGCGCATGGGCGCCAATGGTCGGGTGCAGGGCCGAGGGCGGGTTCCAGGCCTTGTAGCGCACACCGGCCACAAACTCGCCGGTGGTGCCGGTGCTTTGCAGCGGCAGCGGCTGGCCGTTGACGGTGACCACATGGCGGCTTTCGTTCATGCCCGTCACGCGCACCTCGATGCGCTCCAGCGACGAGTCCACATAGCGCACGGTGCCCCCGGCGGAGCCTTCCTCGCCCATCACATGCCAGGGCTCCAGCGCGTTGCGCAGGGTCAGCTCCACACCCATCGATTGGACGGTGCCGACCATGGGGAAGCGGAACTCGAACTGCGGTGCAAACCAGGCCGCGTCAAACGCGTAGCCTGCGGCGTTCATCTCGGCCACCACGTCGTGCATGTCCTGCTGGATGAAGGTGGGCAGCATCCAGCGGTCGTGCAGCTCGGTGCCCCAGCGGGCGGCGGGCGCGCGGTAGGGCGCCTTCCAGAAGCGGGCGATCAGGGCGCGCAGCAGCAGCTGCTGCACCACGCTCATGTGGGCGTGGGGCGGCATCTCGAACGCGCGCAACTCCAGCAGGCCCAGCCGGCCGGTGCTGCTGTCGGGCGAGAACATCTTGTCGATGGAAAACTCGCTGCGGTGCGTGTTGCCCGTCACGTCCACCAGGATGTTGCGCAGTGTGCGATCCACCAGCCAGGGCGGCATGTCCTGGCCATAGGTTGCGCGGTTGGTTTCGATCTCGCGCAGTGCAATCTCCAGCTCATACAGCTGGTCGTTGCGCGCCTCGTCCACGCGCGGCGACTGGCTGGTGGGGCCGATGAACAGGCCGCTGAACAGGTAGCTCAGGCTGGGGTGGTTGTGCCAGTACAGCAGCAGGCTGGCCAGCAACTCGGGCTTGCGCAAGAACGGCGAGTCGGCCGGTGTGGCGCCGCCCATCACAAAGTGGTTGCCGCCACCGGTGCCGGTGTGGCGCCCATCGGTCATGAACTTCTCGGCCGACAGGCGCGTCTCCCACGCGGCCTGGTACAGAAACTCGGTGTGCTGCACCAGCTCCTTCCAATGGCTGGCGGGGTGGATGTTCACTTCGATCACGCCCGGGTCGGGCGTGACTGCCAGCACCTTCAGGCGTGCGTCGCGCGGGGGCGGGTAGCCTTCGAGCACGATCTTCATGCCCAGCTCTTCGGCCGTGGCTTCGATGGCGGCCAGCAGGTCCAGGTAATCATGGAGGCGCGACAGCGGCGGCATGAAGACATAGAGCACGCCGTACTTTTCGCCCACCTTCTCGGCCTTAGGGCCGCTGGCGCGGCGCGGGTCGCGCACCTCCACGCACAGGGCGGTGCGTGACAGGCCTGCGGCCGACTGGAACTTGCCCGGGGGCTGCACGCCCGCATGGGGGTCGGGCTGCCCTGCCTGGCGCGCGTGGTCGCCGCCCGCAGTGCCTTGCGCCATGCGGCGTGCCTCGCCCGGTGCGGTGGCGCCTGCCAGGTAGGGCAGGTCGCGGTCGCCAGTGACCGGGCCTGCTGGCACGGAATATCGCGCCCGCAGCGTGGTGGCAGCGGCGAGCGGGCTCTGGGGCGCGGTCGGGTCTTGCGGGATCAGGTGCTCGGTGTCCGATGCCTTCACCCAGGGCAGGGCGTCCAGCGGCAGGCGGTAGCCCATGGGCGAATCGCCGGGGATGAGCAGCATGCGGTCGTCGCGGAAGAACCACGGCCCGGTACTCCACACGCTGCCCGCCAGCGTGCCCGCGCCTTCGCCTGCCTGCAGCGGCAGCACATAGCCCACCACGCTGTCGAGCTTTTGCTCGAACACGCGGCGCAGGCGTGCGCGCTCCAGCTCATCGTCCAGGCGCGCATCAAACGGGTCCACATTGACCGGCAGGCGCCGCTCGCGCCACAGGTAGTAGAAGGTGTCTTCGTAACCGGGCTGGATGTAGCGGTCCGTCACGCCCAGCTTGCGCGTGAGGTGGCGCACAAAACGCTCGGCGTCGGCGCTGGTGTAGTGCGAGGGGTTGCGTTCGTCAGCAAAAAGCGCGGGGTTCTGCCACGCGGGCTGGCCGTCGGCGCGCCAGCAGATGGACAGCGCCCAGCGCGGCAGCTGCTCACCCGGGTACCACTTGCCCTGGCCAAAGTGCAGGAAGCCGCCCTGTCCATATTCGGCACGCAGCTTGTGCGTGAGTTCGGTGGCAAAGCCGCGTTTGGTGGGGCCCAGCGCGTCGGTGTTCCACTCGGGCGCGTCGCGGTCGCCCACGGCCACAAAGGTGGGCTCGCCGCCCATCGTCAGCCGCACGTCGCCCGCCACCAGGTCGGCGTCCACCTGCTCGCCCAGCGCCAGCACGGCCTGCCACTGGTCTTCGGTGTAGGGCTTGGTCACGCGGGGCGATTCATAGATGCGCGTGACGCGCATCTCATGGCTGAACTCCACCTCGGCCTTGTCCACGCCGCCTTCAATCGGCGCGGCGCCCGAGGGCTGGGGTGTGCAAGCGAGCGGGATGTGGCCCTCGCCCGCCATCAGGCCGCTGGTGGCATCCAGGCCGATCCAGCCTGCGCCGGGCAGGTAGACCTCGCACCAGGCGTGCAGGTCGGTGAAGTCGTGGTCGGTGCCGCTGGGGCCATCGAGCGCCTTCACATCGGGCGTGAGCTGGATCAGGTAGCCCGACACAAACCGCGCCGCCAGCCCCAGGTGGCGCAGCAGCTGCACCAGCAGCCAGCCCGAGTCGCGGCACGAGCCGCTGGCCTTTTGCAGCGTTTCCTCGGGTGTCTGCACGCCGGGCTCCAGGCGGATCAGGTAGCGGATGTCTTGCGAGACCTGCTGGTTGAGCTTGACCAGGAAATCGATGGTGCGCTGCTTGCTGCGGTCCACCTTGTCCAGATAGGCCTGCACCAGCGGTGTCATCGGGTCGGTGGCCAGGTAGGGCGCCAGCTCTTGCTGCACATCGCTGCTGTACTTGAAAGGGATGTTCTCGGCCTCGGGCTCCAGGAAGAAGTCGAAGGGGTTGTACACCGCCATTTCCACCACCAGGTCCACCGTGACCTTGAACTCGCGCGTCTTCTCGGGGAAGACCAGCCGCGCCTGGTAGTTGGCAAACGGGTCCTGCTGCCAATTGATGAAGTGCTGTGCAGGCTCGACCTTGAGCGAATACGAAATCACATTGCTGCGGCAGTGGGGCGCGGGCCGCAATCGGATGGTCTGCGGCCCGAGGCCTACCAGCCGGTCGTATTGGTAATGCGTGACGTGGTGGAGCGCGGCGTGGATAGGCATATGCAGGCCATGCTAGCAAGTCCCGAGCCATCGCGGGCAACTATTCCGGGGGCGGTGACAAGCGGTCATCGGCTGTTCACAATGTGCGGTCCGTACCCCGCTGCTGGGGCTGTCTCTCTTTCGCTTATCGCGCACCAACTTGGTGATGCCCTGATTCACCCATGTCCCATTCCCCCCAACTACTGCTCCTGCCGGGCCTGGCCGCCGATGAACGCATGTGGCGCGGCGTGCTGCCGCTGCTGCCCGCCGCGCTGCGCCCCGAGGTCGCCACCGCCCACCAGGATGTGGGTCTGCACACCATCGAGGACTTTGCCGCCCGGCTGCTGGCACAGCACGCGGGGCCACTGGTGCTGGCCGGTGCATCGATGGGCGGCATGATCGCCATGGAAGCCGCGCGCCAAGCGCCGCAGCGTGTGGCCGGGCTCGCGCTGCTGGGCACCACCGCGCGGCCCGAGACGCCGGATATGCGGGCGCTGCGCGAAGCCGCTATCGAACTCTTTGAACAAGGCCGCCTGCGCGAAGTGATCGAGCCCAACGTGGCCTTTGCCTTTCATCCTGACAACGCCACGCGGCCTGAGCTGGTGCAGGCCTATCTCGACTTTGTGCTGGACGCAGGCGCCTCCCACCTGGTTCGCCAGAACCGCGCCGTCATCCATCGGCCCGATGCCCGCCAGCACCTGCCCGGCGTGGCCTGCCCGGTGCTGGTGGTATGCGGCGAGGCTGACCAGCTCACGCCGCCCGAATGTTCGGCTGAGATTGCGGCGCTGGTGCCCGGTGCTGAGCACCACCTCTTGCCGGACAGCGGCCACATGCTGACCATGGAGCAACCTGAAACGGTGACACGGCTGCTGGTGCAGTGGTTGGCGCGCAGCGGATGGATCTGACCTGAGCTTCCTTCCTCTCGCCTTGTGGACGAGGGCGCAGTGGTGGGCGGGATGGACTTAGAGCGGCTCAAAAAACTCAGCGAAGCGGCCATCCCTAGGCGTTCGGCCTCAGGCAGTACAAGGAGTACGGCAAGGTGGGACAACGACGCCAGGGAAGTTTGTGAGGCGCTCTCAGGCAGTTTGTCGCGCTGGCTTTGTCTCGGGCGCCAATTGTGTTGCCGCATACCAGCTGCGCAGCTTGCCGGGGTTGAGCAGGCCCTGCGGGTCGAAGCGGCGCTTCATGCCCACCACGGCCGGGTCTAGGTGGTTCTGCTTGCCGTCTTCCACGATGTATACGTGCGGGTTGTTGATCTGCACGCCGTGGTCGCGGTAGATCTGCATGATCTGGTTCAGGCGCTCCTCGGTGGTGTAGCGGATGATCTGCAGCCCGCTGCAGTTGAAGGCGCCTTCCTTGGTGCGCAAGAACTCCAGGTGCATCATGACCTCGCCCTTCAGCGCAGCCTCCAGTGCCTTCACCTGCTTGAGGCGGTGCATGGGGTTGAAGCCGCTCTGGATGTAGGTCAGGCCCTTGTCCACCTTGAGGGCGTGCAGGGTGGTGTGGTTCCAGGTGTATTCGAGCAGCGTCTTGTGGCTGCCGGCCACTTCGTCGGCGGTCTTGCGGTAGGTAATCTGGCCGCCGTGCTGAGCCACCATATCGCGCATGCCGGCTTCGGAGTGCGGGGCTACCAGCATCAGCACCGCGTGCTGGTCGACGGGCAAGTGCTCGGCCAGGCTGGTGAAGTATTGCGGGATGGGTGCGGCCAGAAAACACACCTCTTTTTTCTCCAGCCCGGGGGCGCTGCCAAAGCGGTCGGCGAATTCCAGCGCGTCGTCAAACTTGTCGAAGGTAGCGATGCATTCGGTCCACTCCACGGCCGGGGCCAGGGCCACTTCCAGCTCCAGCACGATGCCGTTGGTGCCGTAGGTGTGGTGCAGCAGCATGGCTTCGGGGCCGTGCAGTTCGATGATCTGCGGTTCGGGCTCCACCGTCATCGCACGCACGGCCAGCACGTTGCCAGGCGCGGCCAGCGGGCCGTGGTTGATGGAGCCTGCCCCCCCAAAGCCGCCGCCAAACAGCCCGCCCAGCGTGGCGCTGCGGTAGGTGCTGGGCAGCCAGCGCAGCTCTTGCCCGTGGGGCTTGGCCTGCGCGTCAAAGTCTGCCAGCCGGATACCCGACTGCGCGCGGCCCACGCCGCCGCGCACCCAGCCAAAGCCGTTGTAGCCCGACAGGTCCAGGATCACGCCGCCGTACAGCGGTGTGCTCTGCCCGTAGTTGCCGGTGCCGCTGCCGCGCACGGTGAGGGGGATGCCCGCGCTGGCGCATGCGGCCACCACCTGGCGGATTTCTTCTTCGGTGCGTGGGCGCACGGCGATGTCGCCACGCTTGCCCGCCAGGTCGCGTTTGAGCACAGGGCTGAACCAGGCAAAGTCCTGTGAGAGGCGGCCCACGCGCAGCGGGTCGGCGATCCAGTCGAGGTCGGGCAGCAGGTCGGGCAGTTGATGGGCGGTGGTGGTCATGTCGGTATCTCCTTGGCCGCTGGTGGCCGTTTTGGGCAAAAGGAAGCCCTTGCCGCGCGCCAGTGGCTGCGCGCGGTGTGTTGGCGATGGGGTTGAAAGGGCTAGTCGTGCGACGTTTCGCTGGCGTGCCAGCCGCCCAGGGCGACACGGGTGAGCCAGGCCATCAGCACGAACAAGGCGACGCCAGTGAGCGAAATCAGCAGCAGTGCAGCAAACATGCGCGGGATGTTGAGCTGAAAGCCGGCCTGCAGAATCTGGTACGCCAGCCCCGCACCCTGGCCCCCGGTGCCCGCCACAAACTCCGCCACCACGGCGCCGATGAGCGCCAGGCCGCTGGAAATGCGCAGCCCGCCAAAAAAGTAGGGCAGCGCGCTCGGGATGCGCAGGCGCAGCAGCGTCTGCAGCCGCGTGGCGCGGTTGAGCTGGAAGTAGCTTTGCAGGTCAGGCTCCACGCTGCGCAAACCCAGCGTGGTGTTGCTGATGATGGGGAACAGGGCGACCAGTGCGGCGCAGATCACCATGGACGCGGTCGGGTCCTTCACCCAGATGATGATGAGCGGCGCCACGGCCACGATGGGCGTGACCTGCAGCAGCACGGCGTAGGGGAAGAGCGCGGTCTCGATGCGTTTGCTCTGCACAAACAGGAACGAGATGAGCACACCCGCCACGGTGGCCACCACAAAGGCCAGCACCGTGATCTTGACGGTGACCCACAGCGAGCCGCCCAGGGCGGCCCAGTCGGTGAACAGCGTCTTCATCATCAGGATGGGCGAGGGCACCAGGTAGGGTGGCAGCTCCATGGCCGTGACCAGCCCCTGCCACAGCGCGATCAGCACCAGGCCGACCAGCACGGGGTAGACCACGCGCTGCACGCGGGGTTGGGCCATGAGCGGCGGGCGTTTGGGTGTGGCCTTGGCGGCAGGTTTGGCAGCGACTGCTGCGGGCGCTGAGCGCGGGGCGGCTGCCGGGTGGGCGGTGACCACGGGCGACGCCATCGGTGCGGAAGGGAAAGGGGTGCTCATGCCACGGTCTCCTCGGTGTCCACGCTGGCGCGCAGCAGGCTGTCTTGCAGCAGCTTGGCGTAGCGGCTGAATTCGGGCGACACCATGAAGTCGGCCGTGCGGGGGTAGGGCGCGTCGATGCAGAACTCTTCGACCACGCGGCCGGGACGCGCGGCCATCATGACCACGCGGCTGGAGAGGAACACCGCCTCGTGGATCGAGTGCGTCACAAAGATCACAGTGAGCTTCTTCTTGCGCCACAGATCCAGCAGGTCGGCGTCGAGCTTGTGGCGCGTGATTTCGTCGAGTGCGCCAAAGGGCTCGTCCATCAGCAGCAGGTCGGGCTGGGTGACCAGGCCGCGCGCAATCGACACGCGCATCTGCATGCCGCCGGACAGCGCGCGGGGCAGCGCATGGGCAAATTTCGACAACCCCACCAGAGCCAGCGCCTCGGTCACGCGGGCATCGGCCTCTGCACGCGGCACGCCCGCCAGGTCCAGTGGCAGACGCACATTGGTCTGCACACTGGCCCAGGGCATGAGCGTGGGCGACTGGAAGACAAACGCCATCTTCTTGCCGCTTTCGTCCAGCTGCGCCACGGGCTTGCGCCACAGGTGCAGGCGGCCGTCGGTGGGCTCCAGCAGGCCCGCCACCATTTTCAGCAGCGTGCTCTTGCCGCAACCCGAGGGGCCGAGCAGGGTGACGAATTCGCCTTCCTCAATGGTCAGGTCCACCGGCAGCAGTGCCTGGGTGCCGTTGGGGTAGGTTTTCTCGGCGGATAGCACCTCCACGGCGGGCGTGGAATGGGTTATTGGTGCGTGGGCGTGTGCCAGCGGCGGAGAGTCAGCAGGGGATGTCATGGTCGCCTTTCGATGGACGCGGCCGGGCGGAACGGGTGACGCACCGGCCGTTGTTTCAGGGCAGCAGGTCTCAGGGCAGGACTTTGAGGTCTTTGACGAACGACGTGGTGTACGTGTCGGCCAGCTTGACCTTGGAGGGGTCGATGAGCTTGGCGTCCACCAGGAAGTCGTAGCTCGCCTTGGCGCGGGCGTCGGTCATGATGCCGATGCCCATGGTGGTTGCGTCGCCACCCGTGGCCATGCCCATTTCCTTGAGCTTGGCCACGCTGTAGGCGAGCTGCTCGTCGCTCATGTTGGGGTTGTCTTTCTTGATGAGCGCGTTGGCGGGGGCCGGGTCGGCGAGGTAGCTCTTCCAGCCTTCCATCGACGCCTTCACGAACGAGGCCACGGCGGCGCTGCGGTCCTTTACTGTCTTTTCCATGCACGAGATGGTGGTGGCGTAGGCGGGGTAGCCCTGGTCGCTGAACATCAGCGTGTTGGCCTTGACTCCCGCCTTGGCAATCGCAAACGGCTCGGATGTCAGGTAGCCCTGCTGGGCGGTGTTCTTGTCGGCCACGAAGGGCTGGATGTTGAAGGTGTAGGGGCGGGTCTGCGAATCGGTGAAGCCGTACTTGGCCTTGAGCCAGGGCCAGTAGCCGCGCTGGGCCGACGAGGCGATCAGGATGGTCTTGCCCTTGAGGTCTTCGAACTTCTTCACGTCCTCGTGGGCGATGAGCACCTGCGGGTCCTTCTGGAACACGGCCGCCACGTTGACCACGGGCACGCCGCCTTCACGCATCTGGATCATCTGCAGGTCGCTCGACCCCATCACGCATTCGGCCTGGCCGGCGGCCATCATCTGCACGATGTTGACCTGCGGGCCGCCCATCTTGATGGTCACATCCAGCCCGTACTTTTTGTACAGGCCCGTAGCCACCGCCTGGTAGAAGCCGCCATGCTCGGCCTGCGCGTACCAGTTGGTCATGTAGGTGAACTTTTCCTGCGCGTGGGCCTGCATGGTGCCGACGGCACCAACAGCGAGCAGCACGGCTGCACCAAGTTTGGAAAGGCGGGAGGCGGTCTTCATCATGGTGGTACTCCGGTAGGGTGGTGGAGGTGGAACGAAGGGACAACGAAGGGGAAGGCGAAAAGGTTTTGCGGTGGCGTTCGCAGGTTTCAGGCCAGTGCGGACGGGTGCTCGATGTGGCCGGTGTGATGGGCGCGGCCCCAGGTGGGCTCAGCGCGCGGTGCCCACTGCAGCTTGTGCAGCTCGGTGATGGCGGCGGCCCAGCTCACGGCCAGCGAGTCGAGGATGGCGTGGCCCTGCTCGGCCGTGGCGGGCAGCGGGTCGCCAATGATTCCGCTGGGGCCGAAGTCGCGCGCACTCCAGGCGCAGGCCGGGCGGCCGTCGGGTGAGAGCAGGGGCGAATCAAAAACGGGCGGGTAGTTGACTACCGCACGCTCCATGTGCACGGTGTCGGGGGCCAGCGCCAGCATCAGTGCGGTTTCGCCATGACCGGCGTGCATGGCCAGGCGTTTTTCCTTGTCGGAGAGGAACTTGCCCGCCACATGCGGCACCCGCCAGGTGAAGCTGGGCACCACGATGAAGTCGCCATGGCGCAGGCGCAGCTCGCGCGCGCACATCTCCATCACCTGCGGCTGACCGCCGTGGCCGTTGACGAACAGCAGCTTGCGAAAACCCGCGCGGTAGACCGACTCACCCACCTCGTTCATGGTGGCCAGCAGGGTCTCGCCGCTCAGCGTGACCGTGCCGGGGAAGTGCAGGTGCTCTTCGGACTTTCCGTAGGTGATGGGGGCCATCGCAAACGCAGGCACATCATCCGGCAGGCGCGCCAGTGCATGGCCCACCACGCCCGCGCTGATCACCGTGTCCACCGCACACGGCAGGTGCGGGCCGTGTTGCTCGGTGGCTCCGGTGGGCAGCACGATGACGGTGTTTTCCTTGTCTGGCAGGTCGGCGATCTCGGTCCAGCTCAGGTAGGGCAGGTAGCGGTGGGGCGGGTTGTAGCCGTGCAGCATGGGTGGTTCTTTCGTGAAGGAAGGCGTTGTCAGCGCAAGGGGAGGTAGGCCGTGGCCTCCACCTCGATGAGGATGTCGGGCGTGGGCAACATGCCGCTCACTTCCACTACGGTGGATGCGGGGGGCTCACCGGGGAAGAACAGCTTGCGCACGCGGCTGTACTGCGGGAAGTGGTCCAGGTTCTTGAAGTACTGCACCAGCTTGAACACGTCGGACATCTGGCCGCCTGCGGCCTCGATGGTCTGGCGGATGCGGTCCAGCACATACCAGCTCTGCGCGAGGATGGGGCCCTCCTTGATGTCGCTGCTGAACTCGCCCGTGCGGCCAATCAGCGTAGCGGCCTCATGCGGGATGTCGTCGTAGCCGCGCACGATGCGGCTAGCGGCAGGGTCCACGGCGATGATCCCGCTCAGGTAGATGAAGTCGCCTGCGCGGCGCCACGCGGCGTAGCGGGCCAGGGGCTGGGCGATACCTGGCGCAGGTACGGGCGCAGATGTGGGGCTCATGCGAGGCTCCTTGCGGATTGGGTGGTTGGCACATGCCAGGCAGCCGGTGCATGGCCGCTGGCGACGCGGCCCTGGCGTAGCACCACACGGCTTTGTGCGCGCGATGGAAAGCCCCAGTGGTCGGCCTGCGTGAAGACCAGCAGGTCAGCCAAAGTGCCAGGCTGCAGCGGCAGCGCCGTGGTGCCAGTGCGGCCGGTGCGCAGCCAGTCGGTACGGCACAGCGATTCGCTCCATTGGTCGAAAGGTGCATCCAGCTGCGCAGCCAGAACGCCCGTGGCCAGGGCTTCCAGCGGGTCGAAGCTGCCCACGGGGCAGAACGGGTCTTGCACGTTGTCACTGGCGACCAGCACCGGGATGCCACGTGCACGGGCTTCCTTCACCAGCGTCAGGCCACGCTGGCGCGGTGTGCGGCCGGTGGTGGCGTCCTGCAGCAGCAGGTTGGTGATGGGCAGCGTGACCAGCGTGATCGGGCTTTGTGCCACCGCGTCGAGCGTGGCAAGGGCCGTGGCCTCGTCCTGTGCGGCCAGGGCGCAGGTGTGGCCGCAGACCACATGGCCTTCAAAGCGCAGTTCCTTGACCAGTGCGGCCGTGGTCGCCAAGCCCTGGGCGCCGGGGTGCAGTTCTTCGTCCACATGCAGGTCTACGTTCAGCCCGTGGTGTTGTGCGGCTTCCAACAGGTGGCGCAGCGCTTGCGGGTCCCAGTTGGTGGAGTGCACAAAGCCGCCCAGCAATGCGCCGGGGCCGCTGGCGGCCACGGTGGCGGCCAGCCGCAGGGCGGCGCTGCGGTCTGCGTACAGGTGCAAGGGGATCAGGCTCACACGCTCTAGCGTGATGCGGTCGGCCCAGTCGTGGGCCAGTGCGCGCAACACGTTCCAGGCCAGTGGCTGCGCGTCGGGCTCCCACCAGTCGCAGTGGGTGCGCAGGTGGACGGTGCCTGCGTCGTAGGCCCATTGCAGCGCGCGGCTGGCGCGGGCGTGGATGTCTGCTTCGGTCCAGCTTTGGCGATCCACCATCATGGCCTCGATGGCACCCAGCAGGCCGGGTTTGACCTCTCCCATGCGCGGCAGGGTGAAGGCCTTGTCCAGGTGGGTGTGCGCATCGACCAGGCCGGGCAGCACCAGCGCGCCTGCCACATCCCATACTGTGCCGTGTAGCGCAGGCTGGGTGCCGTGGGGCACCACCTGCACGATGCGGCCCTGGGCCAGGTGCAGGTCGGCCAGTGCGGGCTGGTGGCCCTGCTGCGGCCACGCAGAGGGCAGCAGCCAGCGCGGCAACCGGGCGCGCAGGATGTGGTCGGGGGTGTTGGATGCGTGCATGCCGTGGCCCTTAGAACGTGGTCTTATGCAAAGCGCGCCATCGCCTGGCCCACACGGGCCTTGAAGGCCGCCAGCCGGAGCGGTGTGGCCACGTTCATGTGGTAGTAGGCGTGGTAGTCCACCCGCGCCTTGCCGCCCGTGAGCAGGCGCATGTAGCGGGTGATGGACTTGCGTGGCGGGTCGCCCATGAACAGGGCCGTCCAGCGCGGGCGCCCGTAAGTGACCACAGCCGAGATGCGCTTGATGTGCGTGAGTGACGGCTTGACGTTGTGCGGGTCGCTGATGTCAAAGGCCACGCCGGGCATGAGCACGCGGTCGAAAAATCCCTTGAGCATCGCCGGCATGCCAAAGCACCAGGTGGGAAAGCAGAACACCACGGCTTCGGCCCAGAGCAGGCGGTCCACGTAGCCCTGCACGGGCAACTGGTTGCTGGGCACCTCGTGGTAGCCCAGGCGCTCTTCGCGTGTCATCACGGGGTTGAAGCCCTCGGCGTACAGGTCGCAATCGTCCACCTCGTGGCCCGCGCCGCGCAGCTGCTGCACCACCTCGGTGTGCAGTGCGGCGTTGTAGCTGGTCTCTACCGGGTGGCAATAGATCACGAGGATGCGCATGGCGGGTGTCCTTCGGGTTGTGGGGGATGGGCCTAGAGGTCCAGCGTGAGCGTGGCGCTGTGGCTGCGCGCGCAGCACACGGCGACGTGGGTGGCTTGCTCTGCAGCGCTCAGGCAGCTGTCGCGGTGGTCGGGCTCGCCGTCCAGCCAGCGGGTCACGCAGGTACCGCACACGCCCTGCTCGCACAGGGTTTCCAGCGGCACGCCAGCGAGCTGCAGCACGTCGGCCATGCTCTCGCCGGGGCCAACGGGCAAGCGCATCTGGCTGCGCTGCAGGATCAGCTCGAACGTGTGTTCTGTGCGGGTGGCGCTGGCGGTGTCAGGGGCTGTCTGCATTGTTTGACCATGTGATTTGATCGATTGGTCAAACTATTGCAATGGCTGTGCCAGCCACAGAAAACGGTCAAACGTCTTTGTGGTGGATCAACGCGGCCTGAAAGGGGCTTTTGACGCCGCGTGCTGGTGCAAATTGCCCGGGATTCGCCCCTCGGGCACCCGAGGGATGCCCAGAATGGGGCGGGGGCCTTAGTCTGGTGCGAGGCCGCAGCCCAGCAGCACAAAGCTGGTGAGTTCACGCACGATGGGCTCGCGGTCGATGGGCTCGTCGGGCGCCAGGCCCAGCATGATGTGCACCTGCACGCCGTAGTCGGCGTAGTGCTGCGTCATGCCCCAGATCTGCATGAGCAGCAGCGTGGGGTTGACGGCGCGCATGCGGCCTTCGGCAATCCAGCGGTTGATGAGGTCCACCTTTTGCTGGGTGGACTTGACGGCCACGGGCCAGTATTTGCCCAGGTTGCGCCCACCGCCCAGCACCTCGGTGGTGAAGATGCGCGACAGGCCCGGGTTGTCCAGCGCGTAGTCGAGCTTCTTGCGCACGTAGCTGCTCAACACCTTCTTGGGATCGTCGCTGTTGCTGTCAAAAATGAAGGCGCCCGACCAGCCGTTGAGCACCGAGTACAGCAGCTCTTCATACAGCTCTTCCTTGCTGCTGATGTAGTAGTGCAGCTGGGGCTTGGTCAGGCCCGCGCGCTCGGCAATGGCCTTGGTGGATGCCCCTTTGAACCCATGGCGGCTGAACTCGGCAACCGCCGCCTCGCGGATGGCGGTGAGGATGCGCTCGCGCCCTTGTTTGGCGCGGCCCAGGAGTGCGCCTGAGGCGACATCGGTTTCGGTTTCAGTCATGGACGGGCGGGGTGCGGGATGCGCGGCTTGCAAGAGACAACAGGTAGAAGATAGCGATTTTGCGCGCTACTGCTCGCTTCACGCTTTCCAGAAGCCGATGTGGGGAACGCTGGCCTCCTCGATCAGCGCGGGGCCAATGCACTCGATGGAATGGGGCGATGCTGCGAACACATCGCGGCAGGACAGCTCTGCATCGCGTTGTTCCGCTCGCTCGCCGCGATAGACCCGCAGGCGAACGGCGTCAATGCCAAACACCACGCGACCGATGCCAGACCAGAAAATTGCGCCTGCGCACATCACGCAGGGCTCGGCCGACGAGTACAGCGTGGCCTTGGCCAGTGCATCGCGGCCCACGCGGGGGCTGAGCTGGCGCACCGCGTTGGTTTCGGCATGGCCCGTGCAGTCGCCGGTTTCGGTGGTGTTGCAGTAGGCCTCGGCAAGCAGTTCGCCGCCTGCGCCCACCACCACGGCGCCAAATGGACGATTGCCGCGCGCGCGTGCCGTGCAGGACCAGACGATGGCCTGGCGCAGGTAGGTGCCGTCGGTGTCGTTGATGGGCGTGGGGTCGTCGAAACTGGCAGGGCGTGCAGACATGAGCGCGTACATGGTGTGTCTCCGTCGATGGTGTAGTGGTGTGCTCTTCGTTGTTCAACGCCAGGCCGTCTGCACGCCCGCCGTTGTGGTGCGGGGCGCTATGCATTTGGCATGCCAATCACAATCAGTGACATGTATGCATGGCTTTCGGCGCGCTGTACACAAGCGCTCTGACTCTGCGCGGGCACAAACGCAAGGCGTTGTGGGCATTCTTCTTGCATCGCCATTGGCACGAGTAGAAGCGTTCACTGCGTTGCCCCCTGTGCAGTCCTGCACGACGCGATGCCAGTCGGAAATTGCTCTTGAAGCCCGCTGTGCGCACAGCGGTGTGCGCTTGCACACCGTGGCTTCAAGGGTTGAACGGACGGCCGCTGCAGGCGGTGCCAGACGCTCTTGGAGCACCCAGCGGGAGGGCCTTTCTTCCTTCCACTTGTCTTCAGGAGAACTGCATGACCACCACCACCGCCACCTACGACCTCGCCGAGCTGCAAAAAGAAACGCGCATGGGCGCGATGGGCTCGGAAACCGCGAGCCGCGAGATCCGCCGCATCGACCTCAGCCACTTTGCTCAGCGCAAGGCCGAGATTGCCGACCAGCTATGGGACGCCGCAGTCGATGTCGGCTTTTTCCAGATCGTGAACCACGGCATTGACCTGGCCAAGGTGCACAAAGCCTTTGCGATGACCGAGCGCTTCTTTGCGCTGCCGCATGCCGTGAAGGCGCAGTACCCGCTCAAGAAGGCACTCAACGTGGGCTGGGAGAGCCGCGCGCAGGTGCGCCCCTCCACCGGTACACCGGACCAGAAGGAGTCGTACCAGATCACCCGCCCGCACATGGCAGGACTGTGGCCCACCGACGAGGAGCTGGCGGGCTTTCAATCCACCATGCTGAACTTTGAGGGCCAGTGCTGGCAGGTGGCCATGCAGGTGCTGTCGTGTTTTGCGTGGAAGCTGGGGTTTGACGAGGCCTTCTTTGCCCGTGCGCACGACCCTGCACAGGCCAGCTACCAAAGCACCTTGCGCCTGCTGCACTACTTTGCGACTCCGCCCGAGCAACAAGCCAGCCTGGGCCTGTGGCGCGCCGGGGCGCATACCGACTTTGATTGCCTGACCCTGCTCTTTCAGCGCCAGGGCCAGGGCGGCCTGCAGGTGTGCCCGGGCAAGGAAATGGACACCCAGGCCTGGACCTCGGTGGAGCCCGACGAGCAGGCCATCACCTGCAATATCGGCGACATGCTGATGCGCTGGAGCGACGACCAGCTGCCCAGCAACTTCCACCGCGTCAAGAACCCGTTGCCGGGCGAGTACATGGGGCCGCGCTACAGCATCGCCTTCTTTGCCCAGGCCAACCGCGACGCCATCATCGAAGGGCCAGGCAAGAAGTACCCGGCGATTGCTGCGGGTGACTACCTGAACCAGCGGGTGGCGGCCAACTTCAAGGCGTACTGATGGCGCGTAGGCCGCCGGTGGCCGTGCGGCTTACAGCCAGGGCTGGAGCCAGCCCAGCCCGTCGGATGTGGCATGGGGCGCCGCGCCGCGTGCCGGGCGGTATTCGCAGCCAATCCAGCCGTCGTAGCCTAGGCTGTCCAGCAGCTTGAACAAATAGGTGTAGTTCAGCTCGCCCACATCGGGCTCGTGGCGCTCGGGCACACCGGCAATCTGGAAGTGGCCGACGTTGCCGGTGGGCAGGTACTGGCGCACCTTCATGGCCAGGTCGCCTTCCACGATCTGGCAGTGGTACAGGTCCATCTGCACCTTGACGTTGGGGGCACCGATCTCGGCGATCAGCGCATGGGCCTGGTCCTGGCGGCTCAGGAAGAAGCCGCGCATGTCGCGGCCGTTGATGGGCTCCAGCAGGATCTGGATGCCGTGCGGTGCAGCCTGTTCGGCGGCGTGGCGCACGTTGGCGATGTAGGTGGCGCGCACGGTGGCTGCGTCCGCGCCCTGGGGCACCAGACCGGCCATCACGTGGATGCGGGGGCACTGCAGCGCCTGGGCGTATTCAACCGCCTTGGCAATGCCTTCGCGGAACTCGGCCTCGCGTCCGGGCAGGCAGGCCAGCCCGCGTTCGCCCGCGTCCCAGTTGCCGGGCGGGGCGTTGAACAGCACTTGCTGCAGGCCGTTGGCCTGCAGGCGTGTGGCCAGTTCTTGCGCCGGGTAGGCGTAAGGGAAGAGGTATTCCACCGCCTTGAAGCCATCGCGGGCAGCGGCGGCAAAGCGGTCGAGAAAGTCCACGTCGTTGTAGAGCATGGACAGGTTGGCGGCAAAGCGGGGCATGAAATGTTCCTGAAAAGAGAAGATCAGCGGCGCGGTGCGCTGTTGAGCACCTGCGCCAGCCGGTCTTGGTAAAAGCGCGCCAGGCCCACTGTGCTGTGGCCGAGGGTGTCGGCGCTGGCAGGGATCACGTAGGCCTGGGCGTGCGGGATGCGGGCGATGGCTTTGTCCAGCACGCCCAGCTCGGGCGGGTTGCGCTCATCGTCTGCTGAGTTGATGGCCAGCACGCGCGCGGTGATGCGTTCCAGCCCGGGCTCGGGGTCGTAGTCGCGCGATGCTTCCCACTGGTAGATGTGGTCGTTGGCATCGCCGCGGAAAGGGGCTTTGAGCCGTTGCTCCACCAGGGCATCTGCCGCAGCGCGGTTGGGGGCCAGTTTTTGCAGGCCCTGGTTGCCACCGTTGGTGCCCGTGCCAAAGAACACCGACGCAAGTTGCAGGCTGCGGGGCTGGCGGGTGTAGTTGCCGCCCTGCCATTCGGGGTCGTTGCGGATGGCTTCGACCAGCAGGCGGCGCATCATCCAGTTACGGCCCGACATGGCGGCGGGCAGCGAGGCCATGGGCACGGCAATGTCCATGAAGTCGGGGTAGCGCTGGGCCCACGCCCAGGTGTGCATGCCGCCCATGGAGTTGCCAATGATGGCGCGCACATGGCGCACGCCCAGGTGTTCGGTCAGCAGGCGGTACTGGGCCTGCACCATGTCGTCATAGTTGTAGGCCGGAAACGCGGCGCGCAGGCCGTCCGACGGCTTGCTGGAGCGGCCGGTGCCAATGGCGTCTGGCAGGATGATGAAGTGCTTGCGTGCATCCAGCAGTTGGCCGGGGCCAAACAGCGTGCCTGCAAAACCGGGGGTGAGCATGCTTTCTGCCGAGCCATTGGTGCCATGCAGCACCAGCACGGGCTCTCCGGTGGGCTCGCCCACGGTGGAGTAGGCCAGCTTGAGTTCGGGCAAGGTCTGGCCGGTGTGGAAGCGGAAGTCTTTGACAACCCATTCCCCATGCTTGGGGGCGGGGTAGTCCGCAGCCGATGCGCCGCCTGTGGCCAGCACGCCCAGCAGCACGGGGGCAAAGGCTTTGCGCCAGAAAGAAAGGGTCATGGTTTGTCTCCTTGTGTGTGTTCTTTCGTCCCCGCGCCATGGGCGCAGCCTGTCCGTTCCCAGCTACCAGTGGGCACCAAAGCTCTGGCGCAGCTCCTCGATCTGGGGCTCGGTCAGCGGCGTGGGGCGGGGGTGGCACAGCATCCACAGGCGGGCGGTTTCTTCCAGCTCTTCCAGCACAGCCATGGCGGCGGCAGGCGTGTCGTGCCACACATTGGGCCCCAGGCGCGCCAGCATCACGGCGCGCACAGGGCTGCCCTGTGTGGCATAGCGGGTGATGGTCTGCGCCACCAGTGCTGCCGCTGCGGCGTCACCCGGGCGGTGGTAGGGGATGTGCGGCACCCGGCCCACCTTCATGACGAAGTAGGGCGTGATGGGCGGTAGCAATTGCGCATCGGGCGCCAGCTGGCCACCTGCAGCGGTGTCGGCTTGCAGCGAGCAGGCCACCAGATGCGTGCTGTGCGTGTGGATCACGCAGCGGGCCGGTGCGGCTGTCGATGCCGATGCCTCGTAAATCTGCCGGTGCAGCGCAATGGTCTTGCTGGCCCGGTCGCCCGCCACCTGCTGGCCTTGTGCGTCCAGGCGCGCCAGCCGCTCGGGCTGCAGCGTGCCCAGGCAGGCATCGGTGGGGGTGATGAGGTAACCGTCGGCCAGGCGCACGCTGATGTTGCCTGCGGTGGCATGCACATAGCCCCGCTCAAACAGGCTGCGGCCCACGCGGCAGATTTCGTCGCGGGCTTGGCGCTCATCCATGAAGGCGGGGGTAGAGGTCATGCCAACAATTGTGCAAAAGCCTTGGTGAAAAAATCGGTGCTACCAAAATTGCCCGACTTCAGCGTGATGTGCAGCCCGTCCTTGGCGTCCGGGGCCACCGCATGGCACCACGGCACGCCGGGGTCAATCTGCGCGCCAATGCGCATCTGCGTGATGCCCAGTGCCTGCACGCAGGCTCCGGATGTTTCACCACCCGCCACGATGAGCTGGCGCACACCGCGCTGCACCAGGCCGCGTGCAATGGCGGCAATGGTTTCCTCCACCATGGCACCGGCTTTTTCGGAGCCCAGTTTGCCCTGGATGGCGCGCACGGCCGAGGGCTCGGCGGTGGAATACACCAGCACCGGGCCCTGGCCGATGTGGTCTTCGGCCCAGGCCAGCGCTTCGGCGGCCACGTCCACGCCTGCGGCGATGCGCAGCGGGTCGATGGCCAGGGCTGGCTTGCCCGCCTTGATGAAATCCATGACCTGCTGGTTGGTGGCCACCGAGCAGCTGCCCGACACGATGGCCTGCAGCCCTTGCGCGGCGGGCAGGCGGGCTGCCTCGTTGCTGGGGGCCACGCCAAAGTTGCCCGGCAGGCCAATGGCCACGCCGGAGCCTGCGGTGACCAGCGGCATGCCCTTGAGCGCAGGGCCCAGGCGCAGCAGGTCGGCGTTGGACACCGCATCGACCACGGCCATGCGCACGCCCTCGGCCTTGAGTTGATCGGTGCGCGCGCGGATGGCGGCCTCGCCCTGTGCGACCACGCTGTGGTCGATCAGGCCCACGCGGCTGGGTGTCTGCGCCTGCAGCACGCGCACCAGGTTGGGGTCGGTCATGGGCGTGAGTGGGTGGTTTTGCATGCCGCTCTCGTTCAGCAGCACATCGCCCACAAACAGGTAGCCCTTGAACACGGTGCGCTTGTTGTCGGGGAACGCGGGCGTGGCGATGGTGAAGTCGGTGCCCAGGGCCTGCATCAGCGCATCGGTCACGGGGCCGATGTTGCCTTCGGCCGTGCTGTCAAAGGTGGAGCAGTATTTGAAGTAGATCTGCTCGGCGCCTTGCGCTTTCAGCCATTGCAGCGCGGCCAGGGACTGGGCGATGGCCTCGTCTTTGGGAATGGTGCGCGACTTGAGCGCGACCACGATGGCATCGGCCTCGGTATCCAAAGGTGCCGTGGGCACACCCATGGCCTGCACCACGCGCATGCCCGCGCGCACCAGGTTGTTGGCCAGGTCGGTCGCGCCGGTGAAGTCATCGGCAATGCAGCCCAGCAGGGCTCGTGCGCGTGTCATGCCTTGTCCTTCCCTGGACCTTCGCTATTTGGCAACGTGATGCCAGGGAAGATCTTGATCACTGCGCTGTCATCTTCCTTGGCAAAGCCTGCGGTGGAGGCTTGCATGAACATCTGGTGCGCCGTGGCGGCCAGCGGCAGGGGGAATTTGCTGGCGCGTGCGGTGTCCAGCACCAGGCCCAGGTCCTTCACGAAGATATCGACGGCCGACAGCGGCGTGTAGTCGCCCGCCAGCACATGGGCCATGCGGTTTTCAAACATCCAGCTGTTGCCCGCGCTGTTCGTGATCACTTCATACAAGGCGCTGGCCTCCACGCCTTCGCGCAGGCCCAGGGCCATGGCTTCGGCGGCCACGGCAATGTGCACACCGGCCAGCAGCTGGTTGATGATCTTGACCTTGCTGCCCGCGCCCGCCTTTTCGCCCAGGCGGTACACCTTGCCAGCCATGCCATCGAGCACGGCGCCCGCTGCAGCATAGGCCTCGGGCTTGGCCGAGGTCATCATGGTCATCTGGCCCGACGCTGCCTTGGCTGCGCCGCCGGAGATGGGGGCGTCCACGTAGTGCAGGCCCAGGGCGTTCAGGCGCGCTTCCAGCGCCACGGACCAGTTGGGGTCCACGGTGGAGCACATCACAAAGGTGCTGCCGGGGCGCATGGCGCTGGCCGCGCCGCTTTTACCATCGTCGCCAAACAGCACGCTCTCGGTCTGCGCGGCGTTGACCACCACCGACACCACCACATCACTCGCCGCTGCCAGACCAGCCGTGGTGGCATGGGCCGTGCCACCGTCTGCCACAAAGGCATCGGCCACGCCGGGGCGCACGTCGCAGACGTGGATGGTGAAACCGTTGTTGCGCAGGGTCTTGGCAATGCCAGCGCCCATGGCGCCCAGGCCGATGATGCCGACGGTGGGTTTTGTCATGTTGTCAGTCCTTCAAAGAAATTCAATACGAGGGCACTCAGGCGACCAGCACCCAAAGCAAAGCCGTGAGGGCAAAACCCGCCAGGCCCAGCACGGTGGTCAGCACGGTCCAGGTGCGCAGGCCATCGCCCACGCTCAGGCCCAGGTAGCGGGTCACGATCCAGAAGCCCGAATCGTTGACGTGTGACAGGCCCAGGCTGCCAAAGCCGATGGCAACCGTGAGCAACGCCACTTGCAAGGGGGAATACCCGCCACCCGCCATCGCATCGGCCAGCAGGCCGCAGGTGGTGATGATGGCCACGGTGGCCGAGCCCTGGGCGGCGCGCAGGGCCAGAGAGATGATGAACGCCAGCAGGATGAGCGGCAGATGAGTAGCGGTGAGGCTTTGCGACAGCGCCGTGCCAATGCCGCTGGCGGTGAGCACCTTGGCAAACACGCCGCCTGCGCCCGTCACCAGGATCACGGTGGCGGCAGGGGGCAGGGCGGATTCCATGATGGCGTTGGTGCGTTCACGGTTCCAGCCCTGGTTGCGGCCCAGCAGAAACATGGCCAGGCCCACGGCCACCATCAGCGCAAAGATGGGCGAGCCGATGAAGCCCAGCACGTTGCGCAGGCTGTCGCCCTTGGGCAGCAGCGTGGCGCCGGTGGTGCCAGCCATGATGAGGGCCAGTGGGATCAGGATGAGCGCCATGATGGTGCCCACGCCGGGGGCAACGGCAGCCTTGGGGGCCTTGGAGTCCGCGCCTTCTTGGCTGCTGCCAAAGGCCGCAAACTGCTCTGCCGTGGTTGGCAGCATGGGGTAGCCCTTGCGGTTGAGCCAGCCCGACACGACCTGCGACAGCGCTGCGAGCGGGATGCAGATGGCCAGGCCAATGATGGTGATCCAGCCAATATCGCCCTTGACGATGGCTGCCCCACCCACGATGCCGGGGTGCGGTGGCACCACCACGTGTGCGGCCAGCATGATGCCCGCTACGGGCAGGCCGAATTTGATGGGGTTGACCCCCGCCGCCTTGCAAAAGCCGTAGACGATGGGCACCAGGATGATGAAGCCCACATCAAAAAACACCGGGATGGCCAGCACCAGCGCGGCGGCCGTGAGGGCCGTGGGCACCCGCGTGGGCCCCAGCAGCTGCGTGAAGCGGTTGGCCAGGCTGGCTGCGCCGCCCGAGACCTCGATCATCCGTCCCAGCATGGAACCCAGCGCCACCAGGATGGCGACCGAACCCAGCGTGCCGCCCATGCCCGCAATCAGCGTGCTGATGATGTCGCCGATGGGCATGCCCGTGGCGAAGGCGACGAGAAAGCTCACGAGCATCATGGCCACGAAGGCGTGGACTTGCCAACGGATGATGAGCAACAGAAGCAGGGCGATGCTGCCGGCGCCGATTCCGAGAAGTGCGAGGGTGGACATGTGAGGGATATCTCCGGGATGGAAGGGTGGCAGACGGAGCAACGGGTCAGTGCAAGCGGCCGATTTGCAGCTCCTGTCGGCATCTTGATTGATGTGTTTATATGGTTATCATACAAATTACCGCGTTCTATTCCGCTTCGGGTTAACCCGTATCGGTAGCCATCTGCGGCGGGCGCTACGCTCGTGTTTGCAAGGTTTTTTGCTATCTAGCGCTTATCTGTTAAGCGCTAATAGCTATTGATTTAATAGCAATTCGGAGAGACCTTTTCCCGCCTCAAGGTCCCCGCGCCGCAGGGCGGCCAACAAGGTCAGAAGACCAGTGGACCGGATGCCGCCACCAGCGGCTGTGCCAGCCGCGCGCCGTCCTGGGCCCAGAAGGCCAGGTCGGCCTGTTCGATGCGGGCCAGTGCGTTCTTCATGTGCTGCGCCGCCGCAGCGCGGGCAGCTACTGCATCGCCTGCCTCGATGGCCAGCACGATCTGCGTGTGCTCATGGGTCACGGCGTCGGCAAAGTCGGCGCGCCGCGCCTCGTTGGCGCGGGTCACGCGGGTGGCGCCCTTGAGAAACTGCGCCAGATAGTCCAGCGTGCTGATCATGAACGGGTTGCCTGCCGCCTGGGCGATGGCGCGGTGGAACAGCACGTCTTCCTCTACCCCGTCGCGGCCTGCGCGCACGGCGTCGGCAATGTGCTGCATGGCGGCGCGGATGGCGGCAATGTCTTCATCGGTGCGACGCAGGGCTGCCAGCTCGGCCACCTCGGCCTCCAGCGCACGGCGCACTTCCACGATCTGCATCACCGCCTCGCGCGATGCGGCAAGGGGCACATCGAACTGCAGCGGCTCGATGCCAGGCGCGAGCACATACACGCCGCTACCCTGCCGCGAGTCCACGAGCCCCAGCGACTTGAGGCGCGAGATGGCCTCGCG
This sequence comes from Acidovorax sp. sif0632, assembly GCF_019218805.1. Taxonomy (NCBI): domain Bacteria; kingdom Pseudomonadati; phylum Pseudomonadota; class Betaproteobacteria; order Burkholderiales; family Comamonadaceae; genus Acidovorax; species Acidovorax sp. sif0632. The sequence goes on from NZ_JAHUWW010000004.1 coordinate 62,784, forward strand.
CACCACCGTGCGGCTGACCTGAAACTGCTGCGCCAGCACCGCCTCGGTGGGCAGCTTGTCGGACGCCTGGATGCGGCCCGCACGGATCTCGGCCTCCAGCGCGCTGGCCACCTGGTCGGAGAGCTTGGCGCTGGGTTTGACGGCGGAGAACGGCGAAGACATGGGCGGGGCGGGCAGTGGGGCGTGAAGTCGGTGCCGGGATGTGCGGGCAGGCCGGGGCGCAGGTGACTTTACCCGAAGGGCACTGCGCCGGAATCGTTTGTTTGCCGCGCTACTTGGGCGCCGGGCAGGAGTCGTCCAGTTTGGCCAGGCCCGCCAGCTTCTGCAGCCGGCTGCGGTTGTCCAGGCAGGCCTGGTGCTGCACCTCGGTCGCCTTCTGCTGGGCCTGCACCGCCGCCTTGCTGCGCTCGGCCTGGAGCTGGGCCACACGCTCGCGGATTTGCGGCATCACGGCCAGCGCGGCCTTCTCGCCTTCCACGATGGCGTTGGCGCGCTGGCTGAAGTCGGCGGCGCCGATGTCCAGCACCTGCGGGCGCACGATTACGTCGGCCCGCGCCAGTTCTGCCTGGCCCAGCTTCTGGCCCATGATGGCAATCGACTGGTTCAGCGCGCCCAGCATGTTGCCCGGCGTCTGGCCCCGGGCCTTGTTGGAGATGTCCACCGCAATCACGATGTCGGCGCCCAGCTGGCGCGCGGCGTCCACCGGCACCGGGCTCACGATGCCGCCGTCCACAAAGTGGTACTTGCCGATGGTGACGGGCTGGAACACGCCGGGAACGCTGCTCGATGCACGCACCGCCTGCCCCGTGTTGCCGCGTGCAAACACCGTGCGCTCGCCATCTTCGAGGCGCGTTGCCACCACCACAAACGGTTTGGCCATCTGCTCCAGCGGCTTGCGGCGCACCTGCTCGTTCACATAGTCTTCGAGTTTCTGGCCCAGCACCAGGCCCCCAGACGAGAGCTGCAGGTCGCGGATCTTGGCTTCGTCCAGCGCCACAGCCTTTTCCTGCATTTCGAACGCATTCATGCCGCTGGCATACAGCGCACCGACCACGCTGCCTGCGCTGGTGCCAGAGACCACAGCGGGCGCGAAGCCGTTGGCTTCCAGCATTTTGATCACGCCGATGTGCGCAAAACCCTTGGCTGCGCCGCCGCCCAGGGCGATGCCGATGCGGATGGGGGCGGGGGTAGATGTCACCAGCGGCGCGCTGGGGGAATCGTCGGCGCGCGCGGGGGCGGTGCTGGTGCTCGTGCTCGTGCTGCCGCATGCCGCCAGACAGAGGGTCGCCGCCGTGACGATGGCGATCCGGATGGCGGGGGGCGCTGCAAACGCCGCGATGGGGTGGAAAAGGGCGGTCAGGTGCATGCCGGGAGTCCTGCGGTCAACGGGCGGGCAGTATATCGGCGGCGTTTTGGCAGCGCTGGAAAGACGGCCCATTGCTTCTGAAGAGGGAGTGCCGGCGCATCCTTTGCACTGGCAAGGAGCGCAATCGTCGAAACCGGCGCGGCCTGGTCGAGAACCGCCGCGCAAGGTCCGCCCCGCCGCGCTGGCGGTGTCCCCCTTCTCTCGAGTCGCGTCAGCGATTCGAGAGAAGGGGGACGGCGCCGAAGGCGACTCAGGGGGATGTACCCTACCTACTCGCCTTGCGAACCCCGGTGTGCCCACCCTGTGGTGCGCTTTTCGATCCAGCTGAACAGCTCGTACATCACCATGGCCATCGCACCCACCACCATCAGGCCCGCAAAGGCCAGGCCCATCTGCATGGACGAGCCCGCGCTGATGAGCAGGTAGCCGATGCCTTCGTTGGCGGCGGTCATCTCCGACACCGTGGTGCCCACAAACGCGAGCGTGATGGCGACCTTGAGCGAGCCGTAGAAGTACGGCATGGATCGCGGCAGGCCCACCTTGGTCAGCACGTCCCAGCGCTTGGCGCCCAGCACGCGCAGCACGTCTTCCAGCTCGGGCTCCAGGGTGGCCAGGCCGGTGGCGATGTTGACCATGATGGGGAAGAAGCTGATGAGAAACGCCGTGAGGATGGCAGGCCCCACGCCAATACCGAACCACACCACCAGGATGGGCACAAAGGCCGCCTTGGGCAGTGCGTTGAAGGCTGTCATCAGCGGGTACACGGCGGCATAGGCCAGGCGAGAACTGCCGATCACAAAACCCAGCAGCACGCCGACCACGATGGCAATGCCAAAGCCCGCCATCGTGACCCAGTAGGTGCGCCAAGCGTGTGCGGCGATCACGCCGCTGAACTCGACCAGCTGCGTGGCAATGACCCAGGGGCTGGGGAAGAGAAATTCGGGGACGCTGAAGGCCGAACAGATGATTTGCCACAGCAGAATGGTGGCGGTCAGCAGCAGCCAGGGGGACCAGCGCTCTACGGTTTTCTTGTGCATGGTGGGAAGGTCTTCGGGTTACTGCTGGATGGGCGCGCCTGCTTTTCGCAGGGCACCGATGTGGCCGCGCAGTTCATGCACGATGTCGGTGAACTCCTTGGTGTAGGTCACCTCCAGGTCGCGAGGGCGGGGCAGTCCGATCTCCTTGCGCACCACAAACCGGCCGGGGCTCTTGCTCATCACATACACCGTGTCGGCCAGAAAGACCGACTCGCGCAGGTCGTGCGTGACCAGGATCACGTTGAACTGCTGCTCGGTCCACAGGTCGCGCAGGATGCACCACAGCTCTTCGCGGGTGAATGCGTCGAGCGCGCCAAACGGCTCGTCCAGCAGCAGCATCTTGGGCTCGTGGATCAGCGCGCGGCAGATGCTGGCGCGTTGCTGCATGCCGCCCGACAGCTGCCAGGGGAACTTGTCTTCGTAGCCCGCGAGGCCCACTTTCTGCAGCAGCTTGCGGGCGCGTTCTTCGTATTCCTTGCGTTTTTGCTTGAAGTTGCTGCGGTAGGGCTCGACGATTTCGAGCGGCAGCAGCACGTTGTCCACCGTGGTGCGCCAGGGCAGCAGCGAGGGCGCCTGAAACGCCATGCCCGAGACCTTGAGCGGCCCCGTCACCGGCTGGCCGTCGATGAGGATCTTGCCCATCGATGGCATCTTCAGCCCCGTGGCCAGCTTCATGAAGGTGGACTTGCCACAGCCCGAGGGGCCCACGATGGCGATGAATTCGCCCTGGCGTACCTGCAGGTCGATGGCCTCCACCGCAAACTGGTTCTTGGCGCGCAGCTCGTCGTTGTAGGCGAGCCAGACATCGCGGAAGTCCACAAAGTAGGAATCAGCAGCCTGCATCAGAGGTCCGTAGTGAGTAGTGTTTGTGCACCGAGGTTGATGCTGGGCGCGGCCCAGGCCAGCGCCCCCGTGCAAGGGCCGCCCCGCCGCACCGGGGGCGTCCCCCTCCCGACTCGCGCAGCGAGTCGAGAGAGGGGGAAGGCGCGAAGCGACTCAGGGGGTGTCACTTCTTCGGCAGGATGTTCAGCTCGGCTGCAGGGGGCAGAAAGCTGGGGTTCCACACATCGTCGGCGTTCACGCGGGTCTTGGTGTTGAACGCGTCCGACACCTGCGATGCCATCAGCGACAGGCGGCCGGGCTTGGCTTGGCCAAAACCTTCGGCGCGGGCGTCGGGGCTGTTGATGACAGTGTCGATGGCCAGTTGCAGGCGGCGGGTTTCGAGCGGCACGTTCACGATGCCGTCGCGCGCCTTCACATGCTCGATAGCGGCTGCGGGGTTGGCGATCACTTCCTTGGCACCCTTGGCAAAGGCCGACAGGAACGCTTTGATGGCGGCCGGGTTCTCCTTGATGAGCTTCGGAGACGCGATGATCACGTTGCCATAGAGCTTCACGCCGAAATCGGCATAGGGCAGCACCACCACGTCGGCGGCCTTGGCGCCACGGGCTTCCAGGTTCAGGAGCGAGGTGAAGGTGAAGCCGGTGATGGCGTCCACATCGCCGCGCACCAGCATGGTTTCGCGCAGGGGCGGGTCCATGGCCGTCCAGGTCACGGCGCCAATGCCGTTGGCCTTCTGGAAGATGGGGAATGCGCGGCGGCCCGCGTCAAACACGGGGGCGCCCAGCTTCTTGCCTGCCAGGTCGGCGGGCTTCGTGATGCCGCTCTTCTTGAGCGCCATGACCGAGGCGGGCGTGTTGTTGTAGACCATCATCACCGCCACGGGCTTGTTCTGCGCGTCGGGGTTGTTGGCGTGGAACTCCATCACGGCGGCCAGGTCGGCAAAGCCCATGTCGTACGTGCCCGAGGCCACGCGCTGCACTGCACCACCCGAGCCGTTGCCAGCATCCACGGCCACATCCAGGCCTGCGGCCTTGAAGTAACCCTTGGCCACGGGCTGCAGGAACAGCGCGGCGGGGCCTTCAAAGCGCCAGTCGAGCTGGAACTTGATGGGCGTGGTGGCCTGCGCCTGGGCCAGTGAGGTGCTGCCGATCAGGGCCAGGGCGGCAGCGGTTTGCATGAACAGTCTCTTTTTCATCGGGGGCTCCTGTCGGGCGAGGGGAAATGCGGTGAGGGAAGGCATGGGCCCCATCCAGGGGCCATACACCTGCAGTCAGCAAAAACGATGCCCGGTTTGTGTACGCGGGTGTTTCGCTGTGCCCCATTGTTCACCGAAGTGGTGCATGCCAGCATGCTGGGTTTCCCGAAATGGTGCATGCGCCGGTTGAGGGGTTGGCTTGCCCATGAAAAACGGGGCCCGTGGGCCCCGTTGCAACGGTGTGTGGGCAGGCCTGATCATGGACTGCGCACGGTCAGCACGGCACAGCGCGCTCAGCGTGGCCGGGCGGCAGCGCTGGCCACGGCCAGGGCCGTCATGTTGAGCACCCGGCGCACGGTGGCAGCCGGGGTCAGGATGTAGGCCGTGGCAGCGGCACCCATCAGGATGGGGCCCACCGTGACGCCACCGCTGGTGGTCGTCTTGAGCACGTTGTAGAGGATGTTGGCAGCATCCAGGTTGGGGCAGATCAGCAGGTTGGCCGAGTCCGTCAGGGTCGAATCCGCCATGTAGGCGTTGCGGATGTTCGGCTCCAGCGCGGCATCGCCGTGCAGCTCACCGTCACACTCGATCTCGGGGTGGGCGGCCACGAACAGGTCGCGCGCCTCGCGCATCTTGCGGGCCGATGCGCGCTTGGACGAGCCATAGCTGGAGTGCGACAGGAAGGCGACCTTGGGTGGGATGCCAAAGCGTTGCACCTCCTGCACCGACATCCAGGCGATGTCCGCCAGCTGCTGTGCCGTGGGGTCTTCGTTCACGTAGGTGTCGGCAATGAACAGCGTGCCCCGGTTGGTCATCAGCGCGTTCAGGGCAGCGTAGTTGTGGGCACCTTCCTGGCGGCCGATGATGCTGTGGATGCGTTCCAGGTGCGTTTCATACGTGCCCACCAGGCCGCAGATCATCGCGTCGGCATCGCCCAGCTTGACCATCAGCGAGGCAATGATGGTGTTGGAGCGGCGCACGGCGGCCTTGGCCACTTCGGGCGATGCGCCATTGCGCTTCATGAGCTGGTGGTAGTGCTCCCAGTACTGTCGGAAGCGTGGGTCGTCCTCGGGGTTGCACACCTCCACATCCTTGCCCAGCTGCATGCGCAGGCCGGCCTTGGCGATGCGCGCAGCAATCACGGCGGGGCGGCCAATGAGGATGGGTTGCGCGATCTTGTCGTCGATGGCCATCTGCGCGGCACGCAGGGCGCGTTCGTCTTCACCGTCGGCGTAGGCCACGCGCTTTTGCGCGTCGGGCAGGGCCTTGGCAGCCATGATCACGGGGCGCATCAGCATGCCGGTCTGGTAGACGAAGCGCGACAGCGTTTCCTTGTAGGCCTCCATGTCTTCGATGGGGCGCGTGGCCACGCCCGATTCGGCTGCGGCCTTGGCCACGGCGGGCGCGATCTTGAGGATCAGGCGCGAGTCGAACGGTGTAGGGATGAGGTAGTCGGGGCCAAAGGTCAGCTCTTTGCCCGCATAGGCGCTGGCCACTTCTTCGCTGATGTCGGCCTTGGCCAGGTCGGCGATCTGGCGCACGCAGGCCAGCTTCATGGCTTCGGTGATCTTGGTGGCGCCGCAATCGAGTGCGCCCCGGAAGATGTACGGGAAGCACAGGACGTTGTTGACCTGGTTGGGGTAGTCCGAGCGGCCCGTGGCAATGATGCAGTCGGGGCGCACGGCCTTGGCCAGTTCGGGGCGGATTTCGGGCTCGGGGTTGGCCAGTGCCAGGATGATGGGCTTGGGGCCCATGGTCTTGACCATCTCGGCCGTGAGCACGCCGGGGGCCGAGCAGCCCAGGAACACGTCGGCGCCGTTGACGGCATCGGCCAGCGTGCGGGCATCGGTCTTTTGCGCGTATCGCGCCTTCGACTCATCGTAGCCCCCGGGGCGGCCTTCGTAGATCACGCCCTTGGAGTCGCACACGAAGACGTTCTCGATCTTCACGCCCAGGCCCACCATCACGTTCAGGCAGGCAATGGCGGCCGCACCCGCGCCCGACACGGCGATCTTGACCTGGTCGATATGCTTGCCCACCAGCTCCAGGCCGTTGAGCAGCGCCGCGCTGCTGATGATGGCCGTGCCGTGCTGGTCGTCATGGAACACCGGGATGTTCATGCGCTTGCTGAGTTCGCGCTCGATGTAAAAGCACTCGGGCGCCTTGATGTCTTCGAGGTTGATGCCGCCCAGCGTGGGTTCCAGCGCCGCGATGATCTCGATGAGCTTGTCGGGGTCGCGCTCGGCCAGTTCGATGTCGAACACATCGACACCGGCAAACTTCTTGAACAGGCAGCCCTTGCCTTCCATCACCGGCTTGCTCGCCAGCGGCCCGATGTCGCCCAGTCCCAGCACCGCCGTGCCGTTGGTGATCACGGCCACCAGGTTGCCGCGCGATGTGTAGTCAAACGCCTTGGAGGGGTCGGCCGCGATGTCCAGGCACGGATAGGCCACGCCTGGCGAGTAGGCCAGCGACAGGTCGCGCTGGTTGGACAGCGGCTTGGTGGGGGTGACCGAAATCTTGCCCCGGGTGGGATTGCGGTGGTATTCGCGCGCAGCGTCGCGCAGGGCCTGTTCGGCGGCGGAAATGTTCTGTGTCATACGGAAATCCTGGAAGTCCTCGGCGGAATGCAAAACAAGGGTACCCGATGGCGTGGGCGGCTGGCATGCAGGTTTATGCGTATGCAGCATGAAGCCAAAACCCCCTGGCAGCCATGGCGGACAGGGGGCGGAGCCACGCGGGCGGTGTCAGGTTTTCGGCAGCGTGCAAGCGGGACGCTAGTGGGCGTCGGCCTGGCGTGCGGCGTTGACAGCGGCGGAGGTGTCGCGGCTGGCGCCATTGAAGAAAACGTTCAGGGCCACCGCCGTGATCGAGGCCAGGAGGATACCGGATTCGATCAGCGGGTGGATGGCATGCGGCATCCACTGGCGGAAGTTGGGCGCGATCAGCGGCACCATGCCCACGCCGATGGATACGGCCACGATCATGGCGTTGAAGCGGTTGGTCTTGAAGTCCACCCCGCCCAGAATGCGGATGCCTGTGGCCGCCACCATGCCGAACATCACCAGGCCCGCGCCGCCCAGCACCATGGTGGGCAGCGACTCGACCAGCGCGGCCATCTTGGGCAGCACGCCCAGCACGATCAGGATCACGCCGCCGGCCACGCACACAAAGCGGCTCTTGACGCCGGTGACGGCGACCAGCCCCACGTTCTGCGAGAAGCTGGTGTACGGAAAGGTGTTGAAGATGCCACCCAGCAGCGTGCCCAGGCCATCTGTGCGCAGTCCGCGCGTGAGGGCCGCCTGGTCCACCTTGCGGTCGGTCATCTCCCCCAGGGCCAGGAACATGCCGGTGGATTCGATCATGACCACGATCATCACCAGGGTCATGGTCAGGATCAGGATGGGGTCGAAGACGGGGCTGGCTATCTCGAACGGCAGCACCAGGTCAAACCACTGTGCCTTGGCCACCTTGTCGAAGTTCATCAGTCCCATGCCCACGGCCACCACCGCGCCGATCACGATGCCCAGCAGCACCGAGATGTTGGCAATGAAGCCCTTGGCGAACTTGGCAATCAGCAGGATGGACAGCAGCACCAGGGCCGAGATGCCCACACCGGTCAGGTCGGCGTACTTGGGGTTGGGCACCGTGGGCACCACCGCAAAGCCCTTGGGCACCGGCGGCAGCGAAGAGCCAGGGGCTCCGGCAGCGGCTTGGGCATCGGCCAGCCACTTGAGGTGCTCGGGGTTGGGCACGCTGGGCGCCGTGGGGCCCACGGGGTTGCCAAAGATCCAGTTGATACCCACGCGCATCAGGCTGATGCCGATCACCGCGATGATGGTGCCCGTGACCACCGGCGGGAAGAACCGGAGCATGCGGCTGACCAGCGGAGCGATCAGGATGGAAATCACGCCCGCGCCAATCACCGAGCCAAAGATAAGCCCGGCCCCGGCCGTGCCGCCCGTGGTCTGCGCCATCGAGACCATGGGCGCCACCGATGCGAAGGTCACCCCCATCATCACGGGCAGCTGAATGCCGAACCAGCGCGAGGCGCCCAGCGCCTGGATCAGCGTGACCAGCCCGCATACAAACAGGTCGGCCGAAATCAGCTTGGCCACCTGGTCGGGCGTGAGGTTGAGGGCGCGGCCCACGATGAGCGGCACCGCCACAGCGCCCGCATACATCACCAGCACATGCTGCAAGCCTAGCGCCGTGAGTCGCCCCAAAGGTAGGTGTTCGTCCACGGGGTGTACAGGCGGGTTCATGCGAGTCTTTCGGGGGTTGGGGGTATGAATACGGAAGGGACACCTGAGCCGGATGGTGCACAAGTGTCCATACAAAAATCGTATACAAAATGACCGGACGCGCTTATCCCGGTAAACCCTTAGAGGGGCGCAGCAAAATACCCGCCTGCAGTGGATGCAGGCGATTGGAAGGTTTGTGGCCGGGGCGCGACCGGCTTGGGCTAGCTCAGGGCTGTCGATGCCGCCTTGGTGCGTTGGCTGGTCAGCGGTGCGAGGGATTCACGCAGCCGGTCCCGCACCAGCGGCTGGCCGGGGTTGAGGGCGCCTTCCACATGCCCGATGTGGGCCAGCATGCGTTCGCGGGCCAGCGTGGTGTTGCCTGCTTCCAGCGCTTCGACGATGGAGGCGTGTTCGGCGCACGACTGGCTGGCCGCGTGCTGCGACTGGTACAGCGAGGCCGCCAAAGTGGTGCGCGCCGTGAGGTCGCGCAGGATGTCGCTCAGGCTGCGGTGTCCCATCGCCTCGGCCAGGCAGACGTGGAAGTCTGCGAGCAGAAAGGCGCGTGTGGCGGCATCTGCACCTTCGATGGCCTGCTGTTCTTCGGCGATGTGCGCCCGCAGGCGGCGGGTCACGCTCTGCAGCGGGCGGCCCGCATCGGCCAGGATGCCCGACTCGATGATGCGCCGGGCCGAGAACGCATCGCGTGCGTCTTCCACCGTAGGCTCCACCACATACCAGCCCCGGCGTGGCCGCACTTCGACAAAACCACGGGCCTGCAGCTGCATGAGCGCCTCGCGCACCAGGGTACGGCTCACACCGAAGAGGTCGGCCAGTTCCTGCTCGCCCAGGCGCTCGCCGGGTGAGAGCTTTTGCGCAAGGATGGATTCCACCACCTGCTGGGCGATCTGGGTCTGGTTGATGCTCATGCGGCCGATTGTGGCGCTACCGGGGGCGCCATCTCTGGCGAGACCTCGGGGGCCAGCGGCGGCGTGCTGCGGCCGTCCAGCACGGCATGTGCGCGCTCGCGGTCGATGTCGCCCTCCCAGGCCGCGATGGCCACGGTTGCCACGCAGTTGCCAATCAGGTTGCCCAGGGCGCGGGCAATGCCCATGAACCAGTCCACCGACAGCACCAGCACCAGCCCGATGGCGGGGATGGCCGGGATTGCGTGCAGCGTGGCGGCCAGCACCACAATGGCCGAGCCCGGCACACCGTGAGCGCCCTTGGACGTGACCAGCGAGATCGCCAGGATGGTCAGCAGGTCGGCCATCGAGATGGGCGTGTTCGTGGCCTGGGCGATGAACACGGCCGCCAGCGTGATGTAGATCGAGAACGCGTCCAGGTTGAACGAGTAGCCCGTGGGGATCACCAGGCCCACGGTCGAGTCGCGGATGCCCATGTGCTTGAGCTTGGCCATGATCTGCGGCAGCACGCTGTCGGACGACGTGGTGGCAAACACCACGGCCAGCTCCTCGCGCAGGTAGCGCAGCAGCTTGAACAGGCTGAAGCCCGAAAACCGCATGATCAGGCCCAGCACCACCACCACGAAGATGGCCACTGCCGCATAGAACAGCACCACCAGCATGCCCAGCTGCTTGAGCGAGCCAATGCCGTACTTGCCCACCGTGAACGCAATCGCGCCCAGCACACCCAGCGGCGCCAGCTTGATGATCAGGCCCATGGTCTTGAACAGCACGTGCGACAGGTCTTCGATGAGGCTGGTGACGCGCGCGCCGCGCTCGCCCATCAGCGCCAGCGCGCAGCCAAACACAATGGAGAACAGCAGCACCTGCAGCACATCGCCATTGGCGAAGGCGCTCACGGCGGTGGTGGGGATGAGCTTGAGCAAAAAGTCGCTGAAGCCGCCACCCGTGAGCTTGCTGGCGTTGTCTGCATAGGCGCCCATCGCCTTGGGGTCGAGCGCCTTCGGGTCCACATTCATGCCCACACCGGGTTCAAACCAGAACGCGAGCGCCAGGCCCAGCACCAGCGCGATGGTGGTGACCACCTCGAAGTAGATCAGCGACTTGATGCCCACGCGGCCCACACGCTTCAGGTCGCCCGTGCCCGCGATGCCGTGAACCACCACACAAAAGACGATGAGCGGGATCAGCATCTTGATGAGCTTGATGAAACCGTCGCCCAGCGGCTTGAGCTGCACGGCCGTGTCGGGCCAGAGCAGCCCGATGGCCACGCCAGCAATCAAGGCCAGGACCACCCGGCCAAACAAGGAGTTGAGAAAGCGGAGCATGTGAACCCTTTGGATAGGAAGGCGATACTGTTGGTCAATCTTGCATACAAGAACTGTAGACAACAGTTGCGGGCCAGAACATGGGGTTATCCCGCGCTGCGCGTGGTAACCGCGTCGCCACCGCGTCATGCCGCCGGGGGCTGGGTTGAAGTAGTTTTGACTTCTGCGCACGGTCATGCCCTGGCCGTGCCCGCACAATCGCTCGCGGAGACGACCATTCATGACCACCCCCCCCACCGTGCCAAACCCCATTCGCCAGAGCGGCGAATTCCTCGAATATCTCTATGGTGTTGCCGTGCGCCGCGCGCTGCCGCTGCACAACACCGCAGCCTTTTTGCCCCCGCCGCCCAGCCGCGAAAGCGGAGGCCGCACGCTGGTGCTGGGCGCGGGCAAGGCGGGCGGTGCCATGGCGCAGGCCGTCGAGGCACTGTGGCCTGCGGATGCACCCTTGTCGGGGCTGGTGGTCACGCGCTACCACCACACCCCCCCCCGGCCGCAAGGCCTGGCGCAGCGCATCGAAGTGGTCGAGGCCGCCCACCCCGTGCCCGATGCGGCGGGCCTGGCTGCTGCGCAGCGCATCCTGGCGCTGACGCAGGGGCTGACTGAAAACGACCTGGTGCTGTGCCTCATCTCGGGCGGGGGCTCCGCCCTGCTCACGCTCCCGGGCGACGGCCTCACGCTGGAGGACAAGCAGCGCATTAACAAGGCGCTGCTCGAAAGCGGCGCTGCCATCGACGAAATGAACTGTGTGCGCAAGCACCTCTCGCGCATCAAGGGCGGGCGGCTGGCGGCGGCCTGCGCGCCTGCGCGGGTGGTCACGCTCACCATCAGCGATGTGCCGGGGGACGACCCTTCGGTCATTGCCAGCGGCCCCACGGTGCCTGACGCCACCACCTGCGCTGATGCGCTGGCGATCCTGGACCGCTACCGCATCGAGGTGCCCACTGTAGTGCGCTCAGCCCTCGAAGCGGGCACGCCGGAAACCCCGAAGCCCGGCGACGCCGTGTTTGCCCACCATGTGGTGCACATGACCGCCACGCCCCAGCAGTCGCTGGAAGCTGCGGCCGAGGCCGCGCGGGCGGCGGGTGTGCAGGCGCACATCTTGTCGGACGAAATCGAAGGCGAATCGCGCGAGGTGGGCAAGGTGCACGCCGCACTGGCGCGGGCCGTGGCGCGGCGTGGTCAGCCCTTTACAAGGCCGTGCGTGATCCTGTCGGGCGGCGAGACGACCGTGACGGTACGCCCACAGCCGCCAGGCACACCCCGGGGGCGGGGTGGCCGCGCGGGCGAGTTCTGCCTGGGCCTGGCGCAGGCGCTGCAGGGGCAGCCGGGTGTGTGGGCGCTGGCCGCAGACACCGACGGCATCGACGGCGTGGAGGACAACGCGGGTGCCCGCGTGGCGCCCGACACGCTGGCGCGGGCCGAGGCAGCGGGCCTGCGCATCGCAGCCCACCTGGACCGCAACGACGCCTATGGCTTCTTTGAGCCCCTGGGGGATCTGGTGGTGACGGGGCCTACCCACACCAATGTGAATGATTTCCGTGTGCTATTGATTTTGTAGCTGCCAGCGCTTGATGGATAAGCGCTAGAGGCTAATTTCACCCAGGTTCTGCCTGACAGTTCACGCCAGGAGATCGCACAGCGCCCGCGCAATCACCTTGGTCGCACGGCGCAGGTCTTCCAGCTGCAGGCGCTCGTCGGCGCGCTTGGCGTGGGATTCGAGCACCGTACGTGGCCCGGCACCGTAGATCACGCCGGGGATGCCGCGCTCCACATACAGGCGCACGTCGGTGTACAGCGGCGTGCCCACGGCGGGCACGGGCTCGCCCAGCACGGCCTGGGCGTGTTTCTGGATCGCATCGACCAGCGGTGTATTGCCCGCCAGCGGGGTCATGGCGTTGGCCAGCAGCAGGCGCTTGATCTCCACGCTGATGCCAGCGCGTTCGCCCGCCGCCTGCTCGATGATGCGGCGGATGGCGGCTTCCACTTCCACCGGGTTTTCTTCGGGGATCATGCGGCGGTCGAGCTTGAACATGACCTTGCCGGGCACGACGTTGGTGTTGGTGCCGCCCTCGATGCGGCCCACGTTCAGGTACGGATGCTTGATGCCTTCGACCTTGGACGTGACCTTCCTGTACTCGTCGTTCTGCGCATACAGCGCGTTCAGGATGTGCACAGCGCCCTGCAGCGCGTCCACGCCGGTGTGCGGCACGGCGGCGTGGGCCATCTTGCCGTGCACGGTCACTTCCATCTGCAGGCAGCCGTTGTGGGCAGTCACCACTTCGTAGCTGAAGCCGGCGGCGATCATCAGGTCGGGCTTGGTCAGGCCCTTTTGCAGCAGCCAGCCGGGACCGAGTTCGCCGCCGAATTCCTCGTCGTAGGTGAAGTGCAGTTCCACCGCGCCCCGGGCGGGCTTGGCGACGGCTTCGAGCGCGCGCACTGCGAAGGTGAAGCTCGCGAAGTCGCTCTTGCTCACGGCGGTGGCGCGGCCGTACATGGCACCGTCCACGATCTCGGCGCCGTAGGGGTCGTGTGTCCAGCCTTCGCCGGGGGGCACCACGTCGCCGTGGGCGTTCAGGGCAATGGTCTTGCCGCCGTCGCCGTACGGTCTGCGCACGATGAGGTTGGTGATGGACTCCATACCATAGGCCAACACGTCGGCGGCCGGAACGGCGTGCTTCTCGGCGGTGTAGCCGAACTCGGTCAACAGCTCGGCCGTGCGTTCGGCGTGGGGTGCGTTGTTGCCGGGTGGTGTGTCGGTGGGCACGCGCACCAGGGCCTGCAGAAAGCGCACTTCCTCGTCGAAGTGCTGGTCGATCCAGGCGTCCAGCGCGGCGTAGTTGTTATTCGTTGTCATGGTTGTGGTTCCTCGGCAAGTTGGCGCAGCACCTGGGTGAAGGCGTCCACGGCCAGCTGCATGTCGTTGTTGGTGGTGGATTCGAGCGGGTTGTGGCTGATGCCGGAGTTCTGGCCGCGCACAAAGAGCATGGCCTGAGGCATGATTTCGTGCAGCTTCATCGCGTCGTGCCCCGCGCCGCTGGGCATGCGGAACACGGGCACGCCCAGAGTGTCCACGGCGCGCTCCCACTGGTGCTGCCAGGCGGGCGCACTGGGCGCGGCGGCGGCGCGCATGGATTCTTCCAGGGTGTAGCGCAGGCCACGCCGGGCCGCGATGTGGGCGAGCTGCTCTTTCACATCGCTCACCAGCGCATCGCGCTGGGCATCGGTAGGGGCGCGCAGATCCAGTGAAAACAGGCAACGCCCCGGCACCACGTTGATGGAGCCAGCGGGCACCTGCAGCTGGCCGATGGTGCCCACCGAGTCGCCATCTTGCGCGGCGCGCTGCTCCACATACAGCGCCAGCTCCGCCACGGCCACGGCCGCGTCGCGGCGGCGGTCCATCGGGGTGGTGCCAGCGTGGCTGGCGGTGCCGATCATCTCGCACAGAAAACGCACACTGCCGTTGATGGAGGTGACCACACCCAGGGGCAGGTCCAGCTCGTTGAGCACAGGGCCCTGCTCGATGTGCACCTCGATGAAACCCAGGTACTGCGCCGGGTCGCGCTGCAGCTTGGGGATGTCATCAATGCACAAGCCTGCATGCTGCATGGCCGCGCGCATGGTCACACCATCCACGTCCTTCTGGTCGAGCCATGCGGGGTTGAAGTCGCCGATGAGCGCGCCCGAGCCCAGGAAGGTGGCCTTGTAGCGCTGGCCTTCCTCTTCGGCAAAACCCACCACCTCGATGCCGAAGGGCAGACGCTTGCCGGAGCGGTGCAACTCGCGCACGCAGGCCATGGGCACGAAGATGCCCAGGCGGCCGTCGTATTTGCCGCCGTTGCGCACAGTGTCGTAGTGGCTGCCGGTCATGAGGTAGCGTGCGCCTGTGGCCGCCGGGTGGTAGCGGCCCACCACGTTGCCCACGGCGTCGATCTCCACCTCGTCAAAGCCGCAGTCGCGCATCCAGTGGCTGATGCGCTGTGCGCAGGCGCGGTGCGCGTCGGTGAGGTAGGTGACGGTGAGCTGGCCTTTTTCGGCAAAGCCGGGGTCCGAGTGTTCGGCCAGTTTTTCCTGCCAGTCCCACACGTCGTTGCCCAGCACGGGCTCGGCGGCGAACTTGTCGTTCAGGCGAATCTCGGCAATGCGGTGGATGTTGCGCAGGGCCTCGGCCAGTTCGAACTCGGGGTGGTTGTCCAGGCGCCGCGCAAAGGTGTCGATGATCTCCCGCTTGGGCAGGCCCGTGCCGCGCGGCCCGCGCACGGCCAGGATGAACGGGAAGCCGAAGCGCTCGTTGTAGGCCGCGTTGAGCTGCTGGATGCGCTCGAACTCCTCGGGCGTGCAGTGGGTCAGGCCCGCCGTGCTTTGCTCGTTGGTGGATTCGGCCGTGAGGTTTTTTGCCACCATGGCTTTGCCCGCCAACTCGGGGTGGGCGCGGATCAGGCCCAGCTGAGCGTCCAGCTCGGCAGTGCGCACCACCTGCGCCAGCGCGTGCTTCAGGTGCGCCAGCGTTCGGAAGGGCCGCTGCGCCAGGGCCTGCTCGGCAATCCAGGGCGAGTGTTCGTACAGCCCGTCCAGCAGCGCCAAGGCCTCGGCGGGGCTGGCGGCGTTGAGTTGTTCCAGGGTCAGTGGCATGGTGGGTGCTTCAAAAAAGTGAGCTGCTTGCGCTTGTTGGATAAGCGCTGGGGGCAATTTGATTCATCAATGTGGCTCACACGGCGGGCGCAGGGTGGCGCTGCGCCCAGTGGCGCGCAATGTCGATGCGCCGCGCCACCCACACCTTGTCATGCTGTGCGATGTGGTCCAGAAAACGTTGCAGCGCCGTGATGCGGCCGGGGCGGCCCAACAGGCGGCAATGCATGCCGATGCTCATCATCTTGGGGGCGTTGTCACCGTCGGGGTCGCCCTCGGCATACAGTGCGTCGAAGGTGTCCTTCATGTACTGAAAGAACGGGTCGGCGTGCGAGTAACCCTGTGGCAGGGCAAAGCGCATGTCGTTGCAGTCCAGCGTGTAGGGCACGATGAGCTGCGGTGCCGTGCTGCCATCGGTTTTGCGCACCTTCATCCAGAAGGGCAGGTCATCGCCGTAGTAGTCGCTGTCATATTCAAAGCCGCCAAAGTCTGCCACCAGGCGGCGGGTGTTGGGGCTGTCGCGGCCGGTGTACCAGCCCAGGGGGCGCGCGCCCATCATGCGTTGGAGGATGGCCATGGCCTCTTGCATGTGGGCGCGTTCCACCTCTTCAGGGATGTGCTGGTAGTGAATCCACTTGAGGCCGTGGCAGGCGATCTCGTGGCCCAGCTCCACCAAGGCGGCTGTGAGCTCGGGGTGGCGCTGCAGAGCAGTGGACACGCCAAACACCGTGAGCGGCAGATTGCGTTTTTCAAACTCGCGCAGGATGCGCCACACGCCGGCGCGCGAGCCGTATTCGTAGATGCCCTCCATGCTCATGTGCCGCTCGGGGTAGCTGGCGGGGTTGAACATTTCGGAGAGGAACTGCTCGCTGCCCGCGTCGCCATGCAGCACGGCGTTTTCGCCGCCTTCCTCGTAGTTCAGCACAAACTGCACGGCAATGCGCGCACCGCCCGGCCACTGCGCGTGGGGCGGAGTCTTGCCGTAGCCGATGAGGTCGCGGGGGTAGGCTTGGGTGGAGTCGTAGATCATGGGAATGCGGAAAACGTCGGAAGGTCAGGCAGTGATGGGGGCCAGGGCGGCGGCCAGGTCGCTGGCCGGGCGCTTGCGGTCAAAGGTCAGGCTGGCTTCGACATGTTCGAGGTGGCTTTGCATCAGGGCGACGGCGCGTTCTTCGTCGCGCGCGGCCAGGGCTGTCACGATGTCGGCGTGCTCCTCGTGCGAGTGTTCCGCGGCGCTGGCCGACTGGTACATCAGCGTGATCAGGGCGCAGCGGGAGATCAGGTCGCCCAGCATCTGCGCCAGCACCTCGTTGCCCATCAGCTCGGCCATGCGCACATGGAAGTCGCCCAGCAACTCGGTGCGGCTGCTGGCGTCGGCGGTGTCCATGGCGGCCTTCTCGCTGGCCACATGGGTGCGCAGCGCCTTGATCTTGGCGGGGGTTACGCTCTGCACGAATGCGCGGGTCATCTCGGTCTCCAGCATGCGGCGCACGGCGAACACCTGGCGGGCTTCTTCGACCGAGGGGGTGGACACGAACGCACCGCGCGCAGGCTCCAGCGTGACGAGGCGGTTTTGCGCAAGCTGAAACAGCGCCTGGCGCACCAGCGTGCGCGACACGCCAAAGTGGTCGGCCAGCTTCTGCTCGGCCAGTTTGGTGCCCGGCTGCAGGCGATGCTCTACGATGGCGCGGGTCAGAGCGTCAACAATGGCGCTGGTGGATGAGGATTCCATGGCGGCATGATACGGTGGATGGTGAAAAGTGTATACACTTTTGGTCTACACACTGCAGTCCGGCAGCCTTCGCTGACGGGCCGTGGTCCCCACTTCAGGAGATTCCCTATGGGATTGAGCACCCACGTTCTGGACACCATGAACGGCTGCCCCGCCGCTGGCATGGAGGTGGCCCTGTACTCCACCGACGGCGACAACGCCACCCTCATCAAGCGCCTGGTGCTGAACCACGATGGCCGCACCGATGCCCCACTGTTTGACAACGCCAGCCTGCGCACCGGCACCTACCGGCTGCGGTTTGATGTGGCGGGGTACTTCAAGGCCCGGGGTGTGGAGTTGCCCGAACCCAATTTTTTGGACCAGGTGAGCCTGGACTTCGGCATTGCGCACGCCGACCAGCACTACCACGTGCCCTTGCTGGTGAGCCCGTGGAGCTATTCGACCTACCGTGGGTCATAAGGCCCGCAGCGCCTCAGGGGGGTGTACCTACAGTTGCCCTTCGGTGAGCGTATCGAGCTGGAAATGCCCGCTTTTGTCCCACAACCAGGTGTCGGTGTAAGTGACCTTGCCCATGCGCGTGGGCGCAGGGAAGGGGGCTGCGGCGCGCACGGTGCGTTCGATTTCGGCCACCACTTCGGGGGCGTGTTTGGGAGCACGCATCCAGCGCAGGCGCGTGACCTTGCCGGCGCGGTCGATATCCACCTCCAGCACGCCGATGGCATACAGCATGGGCGGCAGTTTCCCCTTGTACACACGCTGTGCGTTCAGTCCATAGAGGTGGGTGGCGGCGTCTTCGCGGTAGGCGCGTGCCGTGCTGGCGGCAGACGCGCGGGCCGAGCCTGCGGCAGCGGGCACAGGCCCCTTGACGCTGGCGGTGTCCGGGCTGGGCATGGTGCTGTCCTGCGCCGGGGCTGGTGGCTCGGGGGCCGACTTACAGGCCGCCACCAGCGATGCAACGGCGGCCATGAGTCCGGCAAGCAGCCAGTGGCTGCGGTGGCTGGAGGAGCGCTCGGTGGGGGTGGGCGGCATGATGGCTTTTGTGAACTGAACGATGCCCCGTGGGGCGGGCGACCCTTGGTGGCGTGAAGGATCTGGATTGACTGATGTACTTTTGTTGCTGGACGGCCTTGCAGCCGCCCCCGCCTGTCTGGTAAGGGTGGAGTCTACCGAAGGCTCGGCCCCGCGTGAACCCGGCGCGTGGATGGCCGTGTTCGCAGACCGTATCGTGGGCACCATCGGCGGCGGCCATCTGGAGCTGCAGGCGATTGCCGAAGCGCGCCGCCGCCTGGGCGGTGTGCCCGGCCCGACCCCGGGGCAGCCACCCATGCGTTTTGCACTGGGCCCGGCGCTGGGGCAATGCTGCGGGGGCGTGGTGTACCTGGGTTTTGAGGTGCTGACCGCTGCCGACCTGGCCCCCGCTGCGGGTCTGCGCGCGCGCCTGTCGCCGCACCAGCACCCGGTGGCACTGTTCGGTGGCGGCCATGTGGGCCACGCGCTGGCGCGGGTGCTGGCGCCGCTGCCGTTTGCGCTGACCTGGATCGACAGCCGCGACGGCATCTTCCCTAGCCCCACGCCCGAGGGCGTGGTCTGCGAACACTCCGAGCCCGTGCAACTGGCTGTGCCCCGCCTGGCGCCGGGCAGCCGCGTGCTGATCATGAGCTTCAGTCATGCCGAAGACCTGGACGTGGTGGCCGCCTGCCTGCGCCGCCAGCGCGAGCAGGGCGACCTGCCCTTTATCGGCCTCATCGGCAGCAAGACCAAATGGGCGACGTTTCGCAATCGCCTGCATGGGCGCGGCTTTGCACAGGACGAACTGGCCCAGGTCACCTGCCCCATTGGTATCCCCGGCATTGAGGGCAAGGAGCCCGAAGTGATCGCCGTGGCGGTGGCTGCGCAGCTGCTGCAGACGCTGAAGGGGGCGGGCTGAGGGTAATTCCGGGCCTCCATGCCTCGGATTGGGGCTGGAGTCGGGAACAATTCCTGCATACACTTTTCAACGGATTTGTTGACGGTTTACGGGTCGCAGCGGTGCCCCGGCGGGTTTGCCCGCCAAGGTGCGCGACCAAAATTTCTGCTCAGAGCGCCCGCAGTGGTGAGCAGGTTTGCTAATTGCAGCGCATCCGCGCTGCCAAGGTTGAGATATGGAAAGCTACTTTCTCGACTGGGCCAACCTGCTGTTGCGCTGGGTCCACGTCATCACCGCCATCGCCTGGATTGGCTCGTCGTTCTACTTCGTCTTCCTCGACAGCAGCCTCACGCCGCCTGAGGACGACGACCTCAAGAAACAGGGCGTGAGCGGCGAACTCTGGGCCGTGCACGGCGGCGGGTTCTACCACCCGGTCAAGTTCGCCGTGTCGCCGCCCAAGCTGCCCGGCCACCTGCACTGGTTCTTCTGGGAAAGCTACAGCACCTGGATCAGCGGCTTTGCGCTGTTCACAGTGTCGTACCTGTACAGCGCCAGCACCTACCTCATCGACAAGTCGAAGATGGACTGGGCGCCTGCCACGGCCATCGTGGTGGCGCTCGCGTTCTTCGTCGTGTTCTGGCTGCTGTACGACGCGATCTGCCGCATCTTTGGCCAGAGGAAGAACGGCGACGCCATCGTGGGTGCGCTCGTCTTCGTGCTGGTGTGCATTGCCTCGTGGCTGGCCTGCCACTGGTTTGCTGGCCGCGCAGCCTTCTTGCTGGTGGGTGCGATGATCGCCACGGCCATGAGTGCCAACGTGTTCTTCTGGATCATCCCCGGCCAGCGCACCGTGATCGCACAGATCAAGGCGGGCGAACCGGTGGACCCGATCCACGGCAAACGCGGCAAGCAGCGCAGCGTGCACAACACCTACTTCACGCTGCCGGTGCTGTTTGCGATGCTCAGCAACCACTACAGCTTTACCTGGAGCCACCCGCAGAACTGGCTGGTGCTCATCCTGATGATGTTTGCGGGCGCGGCCATCCGCCAGTTCTTTGTGATGCGCCACGGTTACAAGCTGGGCCGCAACGGCAACCCGCTGCCCTATGCGCTGGTGGGCGTGGCCGTCATCGTCGGCGCCATCGTGTGGATGCGCCCCGCGCCCATGGCTGCTGTCAGTGGTGCTCCTGTTTCAGGAGCTGCTAGCGCAGGTGGAATAAGCGCTGGCGGCCAAAATGGCTATAAATCAGTGCAAGCCGTGCTGGAGCAGCGCTGCTACCTGTGCCACGGCGAGGCGGTGCAGATGAAGAACCTGCGGCTCGATTCACCCGACAGCGTCAAGCAGCACGCCCAGGCGATTTACCAGCAGGTGGTGGTGCAAAAACTCATGCCCATGAACAACGCCACGCAGATCACCGACGCGGAGCGGGCGCTGATCGGGCGATGGTTTGAGGCTGGGGCGCCTACAGGACCTTGAGGGTTGTGGAGGAGGCGTCACTCTGCACTCCAGCGAAGCCGTGCAGACTCCTAGCCCTTGACGACGGTGGCGTCGATCTCCACCACCTGCCCCGGGTATCCCAGGCGGGCGACGCCCAAGAGCGTTGCCGGAGGCACTTGCCCCCCAAAGTGCTCGGTCACGGCGCCCCAGGCCGCTGAAAGGTCGGCCTGTTCGCCAACGACGTAGACAACAAGGCGGCGAATGTCCAGTGCGTCAAACCCGTGAACCGCCAGCACCTTGCTCAGATTCGCCAAGCACTGCAATGCTTGGGCGTGCGGCTCTCCTGGCGCCACGATCGAACCATCGGTCGCTTGCGGCACTTGGCCCGCAAGAAAGAGCTGACTCCCCACGCGCTGCGCGTATTGATAGTTCGGCGTGCTGGGCAGGCCTGCGGCGATTTCGGCTTCGTTCATGGGTAGTGCAGAGGGAGATGTGGCGAGAGCTCTTTTGTGACGCCTAGCGTTTGGCATGAGGTTTAGGCCTCGTCATTGCAGGTGATCAGTCATGGGCTTGATGCTCAAGTTGGTACCACTGCTCACCCTGTGGCGCCCGGTTGGACACCAGACTGACAGAGAACTTTGCAGCTGACCGCAGTATCGGTTGGGGTCGCGGACTGGCCCGCGAGCTGAAGTCGCCATTCCACCGCCGATGATGCTCCACATGCACGACTTTGGAGTTTGATCGGAAGACCAGGACGAATTCGCCCTCATTCACTTCGGCAGGGAGTGTCATGCGGCACTTGAACCAGCCAAGTTGCAACGCCTGGCAGTTGCTCTCGCGGGTTGAGTACGGGCCAAAGGTGAACAGTTCACTCCAGTCCAGTGGGAGTACGTTTGCCAGATCTACCTCGTGGACCTTCTCGGATCGAACCAACTTTCCGAGGGCTTTGCTGAACTCACCTGCTGGCTCTGCAGTGGAATAAGCGACAGGTATTGCGAGGACGCTCGCAATCGCGATGGCTCTTGCGAAATTCAGGATGGGTCGCATGGAGGTCTAACGTGATGCACCCTGCAAACCTAGCGAAATAAGCTGGGCAGTGCGGGGTCTTCTGGACACGGAATGCTTATGGAAATGGCTTGCAGCCTCGGACTGCCGAAGATACCCAGATAAAGAAATTCCGCGAAATACGGCATTCCTCAGCCGGACAAACTATAGCCTGCGAGATCGAACGGCAGAGTGACTGAGACTCCGGTTTGAGCTACGCACGGAAACCATGAACCGATGGGGCGGTGCTCATATGCACGCTTGAAACCGAAGCGGACTGGCTTGCGGCGTGAATCGCCCAGTCCCTATACACGACGGAAACTACGCTGCTCCCTCCACCTCCTATGCCGCCAGCACATCCTGCAGCGCCCGCGTGGCGGCCAGCGCGCCCAGGCTGGCTTCCGTAAACCCACCATGCAGCACCACCCCGGTCGCTGCCTGCTTGGCCTCGTGTTTAGCCACGGCTGCCAGGTTGGCCACTTCCTCGGCATGCCGAAACCGCCCCGGCGTGATGCGCACCGCACCAATGGCCAGCGTGGTGCACGGAAAGAACCGTGGCACCCCATGCCGGTCTTCGGCCTGGATGCCACCGGCGCGCCGGGCCTCGTCGTCAAACAGCGTGAGCGCTTCGCGGGCAAAGGCGTCCACGATGTTCTTGCAGCGCTGCAGCCAGTTGCTGCTCTGGAAGATCAGCATGAAATCGTCCCCACCCACATGGCCCACAAAGTCGCGCCGCGCGTCGCAGTGCGCCGTGGCCAGACGGGCGACGAGGCGGATCATCTGGTCGCCGCGCCAGTAGCCGTAGTGGTCGTTGAAGGGCTTGAAGTTGTTCAGGTCGGCATAACACGCCACGAACTCGGTGTGGTGGTCCAGCAGGCGCTGCATGTGCAGGCTGATGGGGATGTTGCCGGGCAGAAAGGTCAGCGGGTT
The DNA here is from genome assembly GCF_019218805.1 of Acidovorax sp. sif0632. NCBI lineage: Bacteria > Pseudomonadati > Pseudomonadota > Betaproteobacteria > Burkholderiales > Comamonadaceae > Acidovorax > Acidovorax sp. sif0632. The sequence continues at coordinate 85,399 of NZ_JAHUWW010000004.1, forward strand.
GGCGTGGCGCGCGGCTTCGATGCGGGTCTCGGTCACGGCCCGCACCAGTTGGTCGCCCGTGCCCAGGCCCAGGTAGCGGCCGTTGTCGGTGACGATGTAGCCGTCGTTCAGATACCGCTGGTCCTGCGAGGTGAGGATGCCCACGAGCTGGTCCACGTCACAGTCCAGCTCGACCACGCGCGGTGCCTGGTTGGCAAACGCCAGGCACGATTTGCGGCCATGCACCTCGCGAAAGTACAGCGTGGCGTAGTGGTTCATGAACTGCTGGCGGTTGATGAGCGCCACGGGGCGCGTGCCGTCCACCACGGCCAGCGCGTGCAGGTCGGTGCGCTCATGGAACATGGCGGCCACTGCATCGTTGCTGGTGGCGGGCGCGGCGGTGGGCGCCTGCACCACCAGCAGGCTGCGCAGGATGCCCGGGCGTGCGGTCTGGCCCAGGTGCGGCAGCACAGCCACGCGGCGGTCCTGCATCACTTCCTGTGCCGGGCTCTCCACGGCCTCACGCGGGGCCTTGGCAGGGCGGCCCAGCAGCCAGCCCTGGCCGTAAGGAACGTCCAGGTCCCGCAGTGCGCGCAGGTCGTCGCGTGTCTCGATGCCTTCGGCAATCAGCTTGGTGCCAAACATATGGGCTATGCCCTTGATGGCCTGCAGCATCTGCAGGTTTTCGGGCTGGTTGCTGATGTCGCGGATGAAGTATTTGTCGATCTTCACGAAGTCGGGCTTCACCTCGGACCACAGCCGCAGGCTGGAGCGGCCGTCGCCAAAGTCGTCCAGCGCCAGCCGCGCGCCGCAGGCGTGCACCGCCTTGATGGCCTGGCGCAGCTGGGGCATGTCGGTCACGCGCTCGTGCTCGGTGATTTCCAGCACCAGAAGGCGGGCGCTCACGCCAAAGCTGCGCACGGCCTCGCCCAGCATCGGCGCGCCCACCAGGGCCACCCCGTGCACCAGCGCGTCGGCGCTGATGTTCACAAACAGGCGGCCCGGCGCCTTCTGAACGCCCCACTGCTGCAAGGCGGTGAACACGCACAGCAGCTCGAAGTCCTGAAGGATGTGCTCGCGCCGCGCCAGCTCCAGCAAGGCATCGGGCGTGTGCAAAGGGGTGCCCTCGGGGCCCCGGATCAGGGCTTCGTGGGCATACACGCTGCCCTCGCGCAGATCGGCCAGGGGCTGAAACACGCAGTGCAGGCCCCCTTCGCGCATGAGTTGTGCCAGAGGGCCCTTGCCATGGCGCGCAGCCGGGGACAGCAAGGCCATCATCGCCTCCAGTCGGCTCCAAAGGGGGTTGTGCGTCACGGTAGATGGGGGGGCTCTGAGCAAGGAGCCCACGATATCGGCCGGGTGTGACAACCTTGTTACACACTGTTTCCGTCAGGTGGCAGGCCATTCCCTGGGGTGGACGTTGGGGGGCATGCAGGTTGTTCATGCGTTGGCTCAACCTTGGCGCAGCGGCAGGGCTGCCGCGAGGGTTCGGTTTGATCTTGCTCAATGCCCAGCGGTCCGGGGCGCGGCACAGTCCGTCCCATGCTGCCCTCTACCTATTTCTCACTGCCCGCCGAAACCGAGGTGATTGCCGCCGGTGAAGTGCTGCGCAGGCGCAACGAGGTGCTGACGTCTGTGCTGCACCTCGAAAGTGGCCGCGTGCTGCGCGGTGTGCTCGACGATGGCTACCTGCGCCACCAGTTGGGGGCCGTGGAAGGGCCGTTCTGGCTGGACGCCGCGTCGGCCCTGATGGGCATGCCGCTGCCGGTGGACATGGTGGCCGATACACGTGTGCAGGTGCGCCGCCTTCCCATCGAGGAGTTTCGCCGCAGCCTTGCAGAAATGCCGGCGGGTGCACGGGGCCTGTTGCTCGACATGGCTCAGGGCTACCGCCAGCAGTCCGAGCTGGCCGTGAGCCGCCTCGCGCAGGATGCCGAATCGCGCTGCGCGCAGTGGTTGCTCAACCACGCCCAGCCCGACCACAGCGGCACCATGCAGGTCACGCTGCACCAGCGCAAGCGCCTGATTGCGGCGCAGTTGGGTATCGCCCCCGAAACCTTCTCGCGCGTGCTGCGCCATCTGCGGGAACTGGGCCTGATCCATGGCACGGGCAATGTGCTGAACCTGCCTCAGCCCCGGGCGCTGCAGTCGATGGCCGGTTGCTGAACTGAACCCAGTGTGGATGGCTTCGGTGCCGCGCGAAAAATAGCGCGCACCGCCTCTGCTACTGGCGCGCCGCCAGCGAGCGCACCCGTGGAACTGGCTTTGCCAGGCCACTGGGTGCGTCCCCCTCCGGGGGAAGCCGCGCAGCGGCTCAGGGGGGCTTCCTCGTCAGGGTTTGTCCTTGGGTTTCACTGAGGGTTCTACCCAAGCCCTGGGCTGCAGGGGCTGCGTATATTTGTTGGGACCTGTCCGGTTTGACCTGTCCCCATGCCCAACGCCACCCCTTTGCGCCCATCGGGCGCTCCCTGCGCGGAGTGTCCATGACGCCCCCGACCCACCCTGCGCCGCCACAGGACGCGCCGGGCTGGTCAATGCCCGGTCCGCTGGTGTTGCGGCTGGTGCTGGTGGCGGTGTTGGCCGTGGGGCTGTCGGGGGCGGTGTCGGCGTGGCTGGTTACGCGGGCCTCCGGGCAAGAGGCCATGCGGCGGGTGGTGAGCCAGCAGACCGATGAGGTCGAGGTGGTGGCCCGCCTGCTGGCCAGCAAGATCGAGCAAAGCCAGAAGGTGTTGCGCACGGTGGCTGCTGGTATTACGCCCGCCATGCTCGAATCACCCTCGGCCCTCGAATGGCTGCTGCAGCAGGGCCTGCCCGCCGTTCAGTTCTTTGATGCGATGCAGGTCGCCCGCGACAATGGAGAACTGCGGCTGAACTTGCGTGGGGGGCGGCTGGACAAGGCCTCCAACCTGGACCCCGCCGAGCGCGATGCGCTGCGCCGCACGCTCATCGACGGCAAGCCGCTGGTGTCCGAGTTGATTGCCGGGCGCACCAGCGACGCGCGTGTGATGTTCACCATGCCGCTGCACCGCGAAGACGGCACTGTGCTGGGTGTGGTGGCGGGTGCGTTGCGCCTGCAATCGCAGGGCCTGCTGCCGCCGTCCATGACACTGCCCGCGCGCGATGATTCTCGGCTGCTGGTGTTTACGCGCGACGGCACCATCCTCTCGCACTCGGACCCGACCCGCATCATGGGCAAGGTGAGCGACGAGACGGGCCTGGCGCCCGTCTACAGCCGCTGGCTGGAGCAGGCCCAGCCAGTGGTAGGGCGGGGCACGACCCATCTTGAAGACCAGCACATCGTCAGCATGGCGGGCATGCCGCTGCCGCAATGGATCGTGGCGCGGGTCAGCCCCTCGCAGGCGCTGCTGGCGCCACTGCAGGGCGCACAGCGCGAAGCCTGGTGGTTGGCCGCCGCCAGCATGGCGCTGTGCATGCTGCTCGTGGCCGGGCTGATGGCCTGGATGGCGCAGCCGCTGGCGCAGCTCACGCACAGTGCCCGCCAGCTGCTGCGGCGCAGCACGCGTGCTGGCCCGCCGCAAGGCACCGTCGCCTGGCCGCGTGCGGGGGGTGAAGTGGGCGAACTGGTGCAAATGTTCCAGGGCATGGTGCAGCAGGGCAGCCTGCAGCAGCAGCACAAGGCCACGCTGGACGGGCAGTTCCAGGCCGTGCTCGACAGTGCCTCGGTGGGCATCGTCATCTCGCGCCACGGCATCCTGGAGGTGGTGAGCCGGCAGGCCTGCCTGATGCTGGGCTACACCGAGGGCGAACTGCAGGGCCATCCGGCGCGCACCCTGTATGCCAACGATGCCGAATACGGCCGCATTGGCGAGCGTGTGCAGGCCGAGTTCGCCGCACATGGCGCCTTCGATGGCGACGTCTGCTTCATGCGCAAGGATGGCACCCCCGTGTGGGCCCGCGTGCAGGGCCGTGGTGTGCGGCCCGACGAGATGGCGGGAGGCACCGTCTGGATTCTGGAGGACATCACCGCCGCACGCGAGGCACAGATGCAGCAGGCGTGGGAGCGCACGCACGATGCCCTGACCCAGCTTTACAACCGCAATGCGTTTGACGAGCGCCTGGGCCTGCTGCTGGCCGAACGCTCGATGCGCCCGCGCGCACCGGATGCAGACAGCAGCGAAGCAGCCGGGGACGGCGTGGTGCTGTTTCTGGATCTGGACCACTTCACCGTGGTCAATGACATTGCCGGGCATGACGCGGGCGACGACGTGCTGCGCCATGTGGCCCGCTTGCTCGAATCCCAGGTGCGCCAGATTGGCTGGGCCGCGCGGCTGGGCGGCGACGAGTTTGCGGTGGTGCTGCCCGGGTGCGCGCTGGCACGGGGCCAGGCGGTGGCGGAGCAGCTGCGCGCCTCGGTACAGGCGTGGGAGCCTTCGTACCAGGGGCGCAGCTTCACGCTGGGGGTGAGCATCGGGTTGGTGGTGCTGGATGCGAGTCTGCAGGATGTGCCGTCGGTGCTGTATGCGGCCGACATGGCGTGCTACGACGCCAAGCGCGCGGGGCGCAACCGGGTAGAGACGCGCCATGCGAGCCAGGCGACGGCGTCGGGGCGGATGGCGCTGGGAGCGGCGTGAGCAGATTCCAAAAGATTTTGGGGTGTAGCGCTGGCTGGTAATGCGCTGAAAGCTATCTTTTTTGAAGTCTATGGTTTGGAGAATGCTGAGGAGTGCACGGTGGCGCTTACTCGCATCCCAAGCACGCCTGAGACAAGCACTACAGGCTATATGCTATAAAAATGGTAGCTATTTACGCTTGTCTAGTAAGCGGTAGAGCCAAAAATCTCACAAAATCCGCCCGTGCCACCACACCGACAGCCCGGCTGCCAGCAACGCCAAAGTCGCCCCCAGCAACGCCAGCAATGACGAGATTTCGGTTTCCCGCTTCTCCACCGTCAGCCGTGAGCTGAGCGTCTCGTACACCTTCTTCAAATCCGCGGCGGTGGCCGCGTGGAAGTACTCGGCGTTTGTGCGCGTGGCCACGGCCTTCAGGGTTTCTTCGTCCAGCCGCACCCGCATGGACCAGCCTTCAAAGCCGATGGTCTCCCCCGCCACCGTACCCACGCCCACGGTGTACACCCGCACCCCCCGGTCGGCCGCCCATTTGGCGGCCTCCAGTGGGTCCACGCCAGTGGTGCGCTGGCCGTCGGTCAGCATGATGATGGCGGCCGAGGTGTAGGAGCCAGGCGCCACAGGTGTGAAAGCCTTGGCCGGGTCTTGTTTGCCAATTTCGTCAATGGGCTTGGGGCGCATGGCCTGGCGGCCGCCCAGGGCGGAGATGTCGATGCCCGCGTCGGGGAAGATGGTGGCCAGCGACAGCATGATGCCGTTGCCCGTGGCCGTGCCGCGCTGGAGCTGAAAACTGTCGATGGCTTTGACGAGGTCTTCGCGGCTTTGCGTGGGCAGCTGGGCCAGCTGGGCGCTGCCGGCAAACGCCACGATGCCCACACGCACATGGCGGGGCAGCTCGGCGATGAAGGCCTTGGCGGCGTTCTGCGCAGCAGTGAGGCGGTCGGGCTCCACATCGGCGGCGCGCATGCTGCCCGAGACATCCATGGCCAGCATGATGGTCTGGTCCTGCGAGGGCAGGGTGATGACGGCCAGCGGGCGTGCGGTGGCCAGCAGCAGCGCCACCAGCGCCAGCAGAAAGAGTGCGGGCGGGATGTGGCGGCGCAGGTTCTGGCCGGGGCCCATGGCCTCGCGCACCAGCGACAGGCTCGAATAGCTCAGCGCCGTTTTCTTGCGCCGGTGCAGCAGCCACCAGTACATCAGTACCAGCAGGGGCACGACCAGCAACAGCCAGAGCAGGGTGGGCCAGAGAAAAACCATGGTGTGTTCCTTCGGGCGGGGCGCGTTTTGGTTCGTTCAGGCGGCGTGCTGCGCCGGGTCTGCAGCGCGGGAGGGCGCGGCTCGGGAGGTGCGTACCCGGCGCTGGCGCAGGTCCATGAAACGCAGCAGGGCATCGACCAGATCGTCGTCGGTGCACAGCTCCAGCGTGTCGGCGCCCGCGCGGGTCAGGCCTTCGCGCAGCACGGCCTCGCGTTCGGCCGCCAAGCGGGCGAAGCGGCGGCGAAAGCCCGCGTCGTGGGTGTCCACCTGCAGCTGCTCGCCGCTTTCGGCATCGCGCAGCGTGATGAGGCCCACATCGGGCAGTTCCAACTCCAGCGGGTCGAGCAGGCGCACGGCCACCACGTCGTGCCGCTGGGCGAGTTGGGCCAGGGGCTTTTCCCAGCCGGGTGCGCTGATGAAGTCGGACACCACAAACACCGTGGAGCGGCGGCGCAGGTTGGCCAGGCCCGTTTGCAGCAAACGGTGCAGTTCTGTGGCGCCTCCGCCGGGTTTGGATGTGCCGGTGGCAGGGGCGGGCGGTGTCAACAGCCTGTGCACCAGATGCAGCACATGGGCGCGGCTGTTGCGGGGCGGTAACACCGCATCCACAGCGCGGGCGGGTGCATTGCCTGCGCCGTAGAGCATGGCGCCCACGCGGTTGCCGTGGCGCGTCAGCAGGCGCGACAGCACGGCCACAAAGCCGGTCAGGATGTCGCGCTTGGCGTTGCCCTGCGGGCCGAAGTTGATGGACGGGCTCAGGTCCAGCAAAAACCAGGCGGACATCTCGCGGTCTTCGGTGAACACGCGCACGTGGGGGATGTTCAGACGCGCGGTCACGTTCCAGTCGATGTGGCGCACGTCGTCATGCGGCTGGTACTCGCGCAGGTCGGCCAGGTCCAGGCCGCTGCCGCGCATCAGCGTGCGGTAGTCGCCCTGCAGCAGGCCGTCCAGGCGGCGGATCACCTTCCACTCCAGCTCGCGCAGCAACCGGTCCGCCTGCCCCGGCAGGGTGGGCAGCGTGTGGACCGCGGCTGAAGTGGTGTCAGGCAACTTTTTGCTCATGATGCAGAGGCCGGGCAGGCGCCGGTATCTTGGCCATGATGCGCTTGACGAGGGCATCGGCATCCAGTCCCTCGGACAGCGCCTCGTACGACAGCGCGATGCGGTGGCGCAGCACGTCGGCCGCCAGGTCGGTCATGTCTTCGGGCAGCACGTAGTTGCGCCCGCGCAGCATGGCCAGGGCCTGGGCGCCCTCTGCGAGGGCAATGGTGGCGCGCGGGCTGGCGCCGCAGCTGATGTAGCCGGTCAGGTCCTTGAGGCCATGCCGCGTGGGCTCGCGGGTGGCGGCCACCAGCTTCACGGCGTATTGCAGCATCGACGGGTCTACATACACGGTGCGGCATTCGGCCTGCAGCGCCGCCAGCTGCGCGGTGGTGGCCACGGGCAGCACCTGCACGGGCACATCGAGCGCGCGCTGGGCGATCACGAACTCTTCCTCCTCGGTGGGGTAGCCCAGCAGCACTTTCATCATGAAGCGGTCCACCTGGGCTTCGGGCAGCGCGTAAGTGCCTTCGGTCTCGATGGGGTTCTGCGTGGCCATCACCAGGAAGGGCTCGGGCACCTTGTGGGTTTCGCCTGCAATCGTCACCTGACGTTCCTGCATCACCTCCAGCAGGGCGCTTTGCACCTTGGCGGGCGCGCGGTTGATTTCGTCGGCCAGCAGCAGGTGGGTAAAGACCGGGCCCAGCGTGGTGCTGAACTCGCCAGTCTTCTGGTTGTACATGCGCGTGCCGACCAGGTCGGCAGGCACCAGGTCGGGCGTGAACTGGATGCGCTTGAAGCTGCCCTGGATGGTGCTGGCCAGCGTCTTCACCGTCAGCGTCTTGGCCAGGCCCGGCACACCTTCGACCAGCAGATGGCCCTGTGCGAGCATGGCCACCATGACCCGCTCGAGAAAGCGGTCCTGGCCCACCACCACGCGCTTGACTTCGTAGAGCACCTGCTCCATCAGGGTGGCGGTGGCGGCGTTGTTCATGGCAGAGGGCGATGGGGTGGTTTCCATGGTGCTCCTTGTGAAGGGTCGGGATCAGAAGGGGGGCATGCCAACGGCAGAAGCCGCGTTCTCGATGGGCACCGCAAACCCGATGCCGATGAAGGTGCGTGCCGACGTGGGGTTCAGGATGGCGGTGACGATGCCCACCACCTCGCCATCGAGCGTGACCAGTGGGCCACCGGAGTTGCCGGGGTTGGCCGCAGCATCGAACTGGATCAGGTTGCTGAGCTGGCGCTTGCCTTCGGGCGAGGTGAATTCGCGCTGGAGGCCCGAGACCACGCCCGCTGAGGCCGAAGGCCCGATTCCGAACGGGAAGCCCACGGCCACCACGTGGTCGCCGGGGCGCAGGTCCTGGGTGGAGCGCAGCGGGGCTGCGAAGAGGTCATCGGGTACTTTGTGGGCTTGCAGCACGGCCAGGTCGTTTTCGGGCTGGGCGCCGGTGATGCTGGCGGTGGTTTCCAGGCCATCGTGGAAGGTGATGGCAATGCGGTCCGCGCCCGCCACCACGTGCAGGTTGGTCAGGATGATGCCTTTGTCCACAATCACCACGCCCGTGCCGATGCCGCGTTCCACCTCTTCCTTGCCGTTTTTGCTGCGGCCGTAGCCCACCACGCGCACGATCGAGGGAGAGATCGATTCCACAGCGCGGGCGGCGGCGGAGGGCGGGGTGGTCGTCTCCAGCGTGCGCAGCACGGCGGCGTCAATGTCTTCCTGGGTGATCCGCTGGGCGGCGGGGCGTTGGTGCAGCCACAGGCTGTAGAGCAGCAATGTGGTCAGCAGCGCGATCAGTGCCCACAGGGCGTACAGATGGCGCCGCGACAGAGCCGTGCCCGCCACAGGCTTGGTGGCAGGGTTTGGAGAGGGCTCCATCACACTGGCCGCTGGTTGTTCGGTGGGCGCAGGCACTTTTTCAACCGGCTCGGGTGGGGAGCGGCGGGTGTGGCGGGAGCTGCTGTAGAGGGCGGGCCGGGGCATCCTGTCACCTTTTCTACGGAAGACGCCGCGAGACGGCGCACGGTTTTCACGTTAGCACGGATCGCTGCAGAGTGCACTTGCAAGGTTTCACGCCGAGGAAGCGGTCGGGGCTGATGGGGCATCATCACTCCATGACTGTCTGGATCGATACCCATTGCCACCTGGATGCACCCGAATTTGACCCCGACCGCGATGCCGTGCGTGCCCAGGCGCGGGCCCAGGGCGTAGCCCTTTGTGTGATTCCGGCGGTGGAGCGCAGCAACTGGGCCACGGTGCGCACCCTGGCCCTTCGGCATGGCGATAGCTATGCGCTGGGCATTCACCCCCTGTACACAGGGCGCGCGCACGACGCAGATCTGGAGCTGCTGGCGCAGGAACTGGAGCAACACCGGGCTGACCAGCGTCTGGTGGCCATCGGAGAGATTGGCCTAGATTATTTTGTGCCCGGCCTGGACCCTGAACGGCAGGAGTGGTTCTATCGCGCGCAGCTTCAGCTGGCACGGCGGTTTGACCTGCCCGTAATCCTGCATGTGCGCCGCTCGTCCGACAAATTGCTCAAGGGCTTGCGGGAGCTGCCGGTACAAGGCGGTATCGCCCATGCCTTCAACGGCAGCCTGCAGCAGGCGCAGGCGTTCATCGCCCTGGGCTTCAAGCTGGGGTTTGGCGGCGCGATGACCTACGACCGGGCGCTGCAGCTGCGTCGCCTGGCGGCAGAACTGCCCGCAGAGGCCCTGGTGGTGGAGACCGATGCGCCGGACATCCCGCCCCATTGGTTGTATGCCACCGCCGCCCAGCGGCTCGAAGGCCTGCCCCAAGGGCGCAATGCACCCGGCGAACTCCCGCGCATTGCTAGCGCATTGGCCGAGCTGCGCAGTCAGCCGCTGGAGGATTTGGCGGGTATCACCTGTGCCAATGCGCTGGTTGCGCTGCCCCGGTTGCAGGCTCTGGTCTCCGTCTGATCCACCAATTGGTAGGTTTTTAGGAGGCCAGCGCTTTGTGGTAAAGGGTTTACAGCTATCGTTTTTTTTGAGGATGTCGCGGGGTTGCTGACGGGTTTCGGTTCAGAATCGGCGGATGCCCGACGCCGCTCTGACGCAGCCCCCTCCGCTCCCTGATGCTCCGGCGCCAGCCCCGCCGGTGCGCCTCCAGGGGCTGCCGCCGGTGGTGTCTGCAGGCACGGTGGTGCTGGTCCTCGGAAGTTTTCCGGGGGCTGCCTCCTTGCGGCTGCGCCAGTACTACGCACACCCGCAAAACCATTTCTGGAAGATCTTGCAAGCGCTGTGGCCGCAGCATCCCTTGCCGCCCGCAGGGGCCGAAGGGTATGCCGCACGTTGCGACTGGTTGCTGGCAAGGGGGCTTGGCCTGTGGGATGTGTATGAGAGCTGCGAGCGGGAGGGCAGCCTGGACACCAGCATCCGCAATGCGCAGGTCAACGACTTTGCGCGCTTGCAGGCGGTGTGTCCGCAGCTCGCCGCCGTCGCCCACAATGGGGGTGAGAGCTTCAAGCATGCCCCGGCGGTGCTCAGCAGCTTCCGGCCCCCCCGCGCTGCGGCGCATGATGATGTGCTTTCCGATCAGCGCGTGGGCACGGGTTCCGGGCCTGGTTCCGCCCGCTCTATCGCATCGCACCGTCTGCCCTCGACCAGCCCGGCCAATGCCTCCTGGAGTTTTGAACGTAAATTGGCTGCCTGGGCGGACCTGATGGCGGCCCACCGCCTGCTTTGATTGTTGTGAATGACCCGCAAAAAAGAAAAATCACAAGAACTGCCCGAAGTCAGCGTCTCTGATGACGGCGAAGTGCGCCACCTGCACCTGGGCACCCCGTGGATTCAGGGGTCCATGCGCGTTGCAGAGCCTTTTGAACTGGAACTGGAGTACGTGCAGCGCATGATGGCGTGGCTGTTGTTTGCCGACCTGCCCCAGGTGTCCAAGGGGCACGCCATGCAGCTCGGGCTGGGGGCCGGTGCCATCACCAAGTTCTGCCACAAGAAGCTGCGCATCTGCACCACGGCCATCGAGCTCAACCCACAGGTCTTGGCGGTGTGCCGGCAGTGGTTCAAGCTGCCGCCCGATGGCCCCAAGCTGCGGGTGGTGCTGGCCGATGCGGCGCAAGAGATCAAGAACCCCATGTGGCAGGGCACGGTGGATGCGCTGGCGGTGGACCTGTACGACCATGAGGCCGCAGCGCCGGTGCTCGACAGCGCAGACTTCTACGCCGACTGCCGCGCCTTGCTGACCGACACGGGGTGCATGACGGTCAACCTGTTCGGGCGGGCGTCCAGCTTTGAGCGCAGCCTGCAGAGCATGGCGGCGGCCTTTGGTGACAAGGCACTCTGGGCCTTCAAGCCCACGCGAGAAGGCAACACCGTGGTGCTGGCCCAGAAGACGCCAACGCGCCCCAAGCGGGCGGAACTCGACGTGCAGGCGCAGGCCATCCAGGCGCGCTGGGACCTGCCGACCACCAAATGGCTGCGGGCATTCAAGCCCGTCGCGGCCTGAGCCCCCGGGCCGCCCACAGCCCCGTTTCGGAAAGGTATCTGATGAAAACAATCTCCGCTTCCCTGGCCAGCACTGCGGCGCGACCCTACGTCGGTCCCGTGGACTGGCGACGCATGGTGCAGTGGCTCAGCGATGACGAAGTCATCTCCCAGGAAGAAGCTCAACGCACCATCGCCCGCTGCTCGCAGGCGGAAAGCTCCCAGCATGCGCTGGTGCGCCTGGCCAACGTGGCCATGGAACGTGCCAGCGATGGCAAGCCGCTGGACATCGAGGCGTTGTCTGAGTACCTTGCCAAGCGGGCAGGCCTGCCTTATTTGCGGATTGACCCGCTCAAGGTGGACGTGGGGCGCGTGGCCGAAACCATGAGCGCCACCTATGCAGAGCGCCACAGGGTGCTGCCCGTGCAGGTCACCCCCAAGGAAGTGGTGGTGGCTACGGCCGAGCCCTTCATCGAGGACTGGGTGGCGGAGGTGGAGCGCCAGTCCCGGCGCACGGTGCGCCGCGTGGTGGCCAGCCCGCTGGACATTCACCGGTTTACTGCAGAGTTTTTTGCCCTGGCCAAGTCCGTGCGCGCCGCGCAGAAGGCAGGGGGCAACTCCGGGGGCAGCAGCTTCGAGCAGCTGGTGGAACTGGGCAAGAGCAACAAGCAGCTCGACGCCAACGACCAGGGCGTGGTCAAGGTGGTGGACTGGCTCTGGCAATACGCCTTTGACCAGCGCGCGAGCGACATCCATCTGGAACCACGGCGCGACCAGGGCGTGATCCGTTTTCGCATCGACGGCGTGCTGCACCCGGTCTACCAGATGCCGATGGGCGTGCACAACGCCATGGTCTCGCGCATCAAGCTCCTGGGCCGCATCGACGTGGTGGAAAAGCGCCGTCCGCAGGACGGCCGCATCAAGACGCGCAACCAGCGCGGGGACGAGGTGGAAATGCGCCTGTCCACTCTGCCCACGGCGTTTGGCGAGAAGATGGTCATGCGGATCTTTGACCCGGACAATGCCGTCAAGGATCTGGACGCCCTGGGCTTTGCCCAGCACGATGCCGAGCGCTGGGAGGCGCTGGTCAAGCGCCCGCACGGCATCATTCTCGTGACGGGGCCGACGGGCTCGGGCAAGACCACCACGCTGTATTCCACCTTGAAGCGGGTGGCGACCGAAGAGGTGAACGTGAGCACGGTGGAAGACCCGATCGAAATGATCGAGCCCAGCTTCAACCAGACCCAGGTGCAGCCCCAGCTCGACTTCAACTTTGCCGAGGGCCTGCGTGCCCTCATGCGCCAGGACCCGGACATCATCATGGTGGGCGAAATCCGCGATCTGGAGACGGCCGAGATGGCCATCCAGGCCGCGCTGACCGGGCATCTGGTGTTCTCCACACTGCACACCAACGACGCCCCGTCGGCCATCACCCGCATGATGGAACTGGGGGTGCCCCCCTATCTGCTCAATGCCACGCTGCTGGGGGTGCTGGCCCAGCGGCTGGTGCGCACGCTGTGCAAGCAGTGCAAACAAAAGGACGAAACGGCGCAGCGCGAAACGCTGGTGGAGGTGGTCAAGCCCTGGAAGCTCAGTGGCGGCTACCACCCCTACAAGCCCGTGGGCTGCGTGGACTGCCGCATGGGTGGATTTCGGGGGCGCATGGGCCTGTATGAATTGCTCACCGTGACCGAGGCACTCAAGGAGAAGATCAACCAGGCGCCCTCGATCGACCAGCTGCGCCGCCAGGCCGTGCAGGATGGCATGCGGCCCTTGCGTCTGGCAGGCGCTCTGCGGGTGGCAGAGGGCCTGACCACGCTGGACGAGGTGATTGCTGCGACACCGCCGCTGGAGTAAGACCTTGAACCAGCTCCGCAGGAGCAAGGGATGTCCTGCATAACTCCCTGCGGTCTGTGATAGCGCGGCCTCGGGCAGTCCGCTGCGTTGCTTTTCTTGCCAATAGCCATGCTATTGGCCGCAAAAAGACGCCTTGCGGCCTTTCCCGATCCGCACTACCACCGACGCGCGAGGGTTATGCAGGACATCCCAAGCGTTACCGGATGTAGGTGGAATCCACATCCGCGCGGGCCTTGGTTGCACGCACAATCGCGCAGTCGAGATTTCCCGCCAAGGAGACAATTCGTGAAAATCAAAAGTCAAAAAGACTTCTTTGCCGGCCTCATGTTCATGGGGGTTGGTGTTGCGTTTGCGTGGGGAGCCACCACGTACAACGTCGGAAACGGGGCCCGCATGGGCCCGGGTTACTTCCCGCTGCTGCTGGGTATCTTGCTGGCCATCATCGGCGGCGCGATCACCTTCAAGGCCACCACGGTCGAAACCCAGGACGGTGACAAGATTGGAAAGTGGGCCTGGAAGCCGCTGTTCTTCATCCTGGCTGCCAACTTTGCGTTCGGTATCCTGCTGGGCGGCTTGCCCAGCATAGGTGTCCCGGCGATGGGCCTCATCGTGGGCATCTATGCACTGACCTTCATTGCAAGCCTGGCGGGCCAGGAGTTCCACGCGAAGTCCGTGTTCATCCTGGCCACCGTGTTGGCCATTGGCAGTTACGTGGCATTCGTCTGGGCGCTCAAGCTGCAGTTCCCTGTGTGGCCGAGTTTCATCACGGGTTGAGCAGGAGCACCGACCATGGAATTATTTGACAACCTCGCGATGGGTTTTGGCGTCGCGTTCACGTTCCAAAACCTCATTTACTGCTTTGTGGGCTGCTTGCTGGGCACGCTCATTGGTGTGTTGCCCGGCATCGGCCCGGTGGCAACCATCGCCATGCTGCTCCCCGCCACCTACGCGCTGCCACCCGTGGCTGCGCTGATCATGCTGGCCGGTATCTATTACGGTGCGCAGTACGGTGGCTCGACCACTGCCATTCTGGTGAATCTGCCGGGCGAGTCCTCGTCGGTGGTAACCGTGATCGACGGCTACCAGATGGCGCGCAAGGGCCGTGCGGGCCCTGCGTTGGCGGCGGCGGGCCTGGGCTCGTTCTTTGCCGGCTGCGTGGGTACGCTGATCCTGGCGGCCTTCGCACCTCCGTTGACCGAAGTGGCATTCAAGTTCGGCCCTGCCGAGTACTTCTCGCTGATGGTGCTGGGCCTGATTGGCGCCGTGGTGCTGGCTTCGGGCTCGCTGCTCAAGGCCGTGGCCATGATCGTGCTGGGCCTGCTGATGGGCCTGGTGGGTACCGACGTGAACTCGGGTGTGGCCCGTTTCAGCTTCGACATTCCTGAACTGACCGACGGCATCGGCTTTGTGACCATCGCCATGGGTGTTTTCGGCTACGGCGAGATCATTGCCAACCTCTCGCGCCCTGACGATGAGCGCGAAGTGTTCACTGCCAAGGTGGAAGGCCTGTTCCCCACCAAGGACGACTTCAAGCGCATGATTCCTGCCGTGCTGCGGGGTACGGCGCTGGGTGCCGCCCTCGGTATCCTGCCCGGTGGTGGGGCATTGCTGGCTGCGTTTGCGGCCTACACCGTGGAGAAGAAGACCAAGCTCCAGCCCGGTGAAGTGCCTTTTGGCCAGGGCAACATCCGTGGTGTGGCAGCGCCCGAGTCGGCCAACAATGCCGGTTCGCAGACTTCCTTCATCCCGCTGCTGACGCTGGGTATCCCCCCCAACGCCGTGATGGCGCTGATGGTGGGTGCCATGACGATCCACAACATCCAGCCTGGTCCCCAGGTGATGACGAGCAATCCCGAGCTGTTCTGGGGCTTGATCGCCTCGATGTGGCTGGGCAATGCCATGCTGATCATCTTGAACCTGCCGCTGATCGGCATCTGGATCAAGCTGCTCACGGTGCCCTACCGCTGGCTGTTCCCGTCCATCGTGCTGTTCTGCGCCGTGGGTGTGTATTCGACCAACAACAACACCTGGGACATCTGGATGGTGGGTGCGTTTGGTCTGGTGGGCTACATCTTCCACAAGCTGGGCACCGAACCCGCACCTCTGCTGCTGGGCTTCATCCTGGGCCCGATGATGGAAGAGAACCTGCGCCGCGCGCTGCTGCTGTCGCGTGGCGACTGGAGCGTGTTCGTCACGCGTCCGCTGTCGGCAGGCCTGCTGGCTGCTGCGGCACTGCTGCTCATCATCGTGCTGCTGCCTTCGGTGAAGAGCAAGCGCGAGGAAGCCTTCGTCGAAGACTGACGGCACGGCCTTTTCCATCCGACTCCAGAATAACGGCACCTTCGGGTGCCGTTGTTTTTTGGTGATCTGCAGCCGCAGCACGCCCTCAGCGCCAGTACACAATGGCGGGCAAGAGGCCCGCATGTCCACTCCATTCCATCTGCCACAGCATCCCCACCGGGCGATGCTGCACAACGAAATCCACGCCCGTCCGCCCGAGGCCATGACGGCCCCGCTGGCCATTGCACACATCGTGATGCTGGCCGATGCCGCAGGGCGTGAAGCGAGCCGGGCCCATGTGGCGGCTCTGTTGCGCGACCACCACCTGGCATTGCCCGATGCGGACACCACGCACCTGCGCATGGACCTGGGGGCTTACCGTATGCGCTGGGAGCTGCACACCGAGTTTGTGTCCTGGACCTTCATGGTGCCCATGGCGGCCGACGCCTTTGGCGAGCGGGAGCCGGCCAGCGCCGCAGACGCGGTGCCCCGCGGGTGGCTGGCGGCTTTGCCCGGGCACTGTCTGTGCAGCCTGAACCTGTGGGTACTGCCCACCCACACCTTTGGTTCGGGGTCGCTGGTCAAGCATGTGCTGCATGAGGACACGCTGGTGGCCTCCACGGTGGCCGACGGGCATGGCGAGGTCTACACCGATTTTGCGATCCACGCCGATGGGTTCTCGCGCATGGTGCTGCTCGCGGGCGGCATGACGCAGCGCCGCCTGGGCCGCCTGGTGCAGCGCCTGCTCGAAATCGAGACCTACCGCATGGCTGCCTTGCTGGGCCTGCCCGCTGCGCGCGAGGCCGCCAGTGTGCTGGCTTTTGCCGAACGCGAACTGGCCGAACTGGCCGACGCCATCCGCACCGCCAACCGCGACGCAGAGCCTGCGCTGCTGGACCGCCTGACCCGTCTGGCCGGGCAGGTGGAGAGCCAGTATGCGGCCACCCACTCGCGTTTTTCGGCCAGCAGCGCGTACTTCGAACTGCTGGACAAGCGCATTCAGGACATTGCCGAATCGCGCCTGGCCGGGATGCAGACGATTCGGGAATTCATGGACCGGCGCCTCACGCCTGCACGCAGCACCTGCGAATGGGCGGCGCGGCGCCAGGATGCGCTGTCGCAACGTGTCTCCCGCATGAGCAACCTGCTGCGCACCCGCGTGGAGATCGAGCAGCAGCAAAGCAGCCAGGCGCTGCTGACCACGATGAACCACCGGCAGGATTTGCAGCTGCAGATGCAGTCCACGGTGGAGGGCCTGTCGGTGGCGGCCATCACGTACTACATCGTGGGCCTGGTGAGCTACCTGGCCAAGGGGGCGCAGAAGCTTGGTTGGCCCCTGTCGCCGGAAACCACGGCGGCCATCGCCATTCCGGTGGTGGCGGGGGGCGTGTGGTGGTCGCTGAGGCGGCTGCACCACCGGGTGTTCCGCAAGCACGGCTAGCAGGGATCCACAAGAAGACAGCTCAGCGCACCGCGGCGTGCTGAGTGCTGAGCAGGGATGCAGGGGGTGGGGCCAAGCCCGACGGGCAGGCAGGCCCTTGTCGCACGCCCGGTGTGCGGACCTGGCACGCGACCCATAATGGCTCGATGCACTTCAGCTACACCCACCCCTATGCCAGCACCCGCCTGCCGGTGTTTGCGCGCAATGTGGTTTCCACCTCGCATCCGTTGGCCGCCCAGGCGGGCCTGCGCATGCTGCAGCAGGGCGGCAATGCCGTCGATGCTGCTGTGGCGGCGGCAGCGGCCATGACGATCTGCGAGCCCGTGAGCAATGGGCTGGGCAGCGACGCGTTCTGCATCCTGTGGGACGGACAGGCCCTGCACGGGCTCAATGCCTCGGGCCGCGCCCCTGCGGCCTGGACACCCGGGTACTTTCACAGCCGCTACGGCAAGAGCCCGGCGAGCCCTCCCAAACGCGGGATCGATTCCGTCACCGTGCCGGGTGCCGTCAGCGCGTGGGTCGCTCTGTCCGAGCGTTTCGGCAAGCTGCCCTTTGCCGCGCTGATGGAGCCCGCCGCCGAGATTGCCGAGCGTGGCTACCTGGTGCCGGTGGTGGTGCAGCAAAAATGGGCCGCTGCAGTGCCTGAGCTGCAGTCGCAGCCGGGGTTTGCGGAAAGCTTCATGCCCTGGGGCCGCGCGCCGCAGGTGGGGGAGCTGTTCCAGTTTGCCGGCGCAGCCCGTGCGCTGCGCGCCATCGGGGCCACACAGGGCCAGGCGTTCTACACGGGCGAAATTGCCCAGGCGCTGGTCGCCTTCTCGCAGGGCCAGGGCGGCAGCCTGACGCTGGCGGATCTGGCAGCACACCGCCCTGAATGGGTTACGCCCATTGCCCGCAACTACCGGGGCTATACCCTGCACGAGATCCCGCCCAACGGGCAGGGCATCGCAGCGCTGATTGCGCTGGGCATCCTGGAC
This sequence comes from Acidovorax sp. sif0632, assembly GCF_019218805.1. NCBI lineage: Bacteria > Pseudomonadati > Pseudomonadota > Betaproteobacteria > Burkholderiales > Comamonadaceae > Acidovorax > Acidovorax sp. sif0632. The sequence goes on from NZ_JAHUWW010000004.1 coordinate 103,278, forward strand.
CGGTTCGATCTGGCGAGCCATCCCGTGGATGGCGCAGCGTCCCAGCATCTGCAGATCGAGGCCATGAAACTCGCGTTTGCCGATGTGTACCGCTATGTGGCCGAGCCATCGTCCATGGCGTTGACCCCCGCGCAAATGCTCGATGACGCGTACCTGGCCTCCCGTGCCAAACTCATCGACATGAACAAGGCGCAGGATTTCGGGGCTGGCAATCCGGTCAAGGGTGGCACGATCTACCTCACTGCGGCCGACGAAAACGGCATGATGGTGAGCTTCATCCAGAGCAACTACATGGGCTTCGGCTCGGGTTGTGTGGAGCCCACCTTTGGCATCAGCCTGCAGAACCGGGGCCAGGCTTTCAGCACCGACCCGGCGGGCCCCAACCCAGCCAACCTGGTGGCACCCGGCAAGCGACCGTTTCACACCATCATCCCCGCCTTCCTCACGCAAAACGGCCAGCCCGTGATGAGCTACGGAGTGATGGGCGCCAACATGCAACCGCAGGGCCACATGCAAACGCTGGTGCGCATGCTGGACTACGGCCAGAACCCACAGGTGGCTTGCGACGCACCACGCTGGCGCTTCAATGAAGGGCTGTCGATCAACGTCGAGGCCGCCATGCCCGCCGCGACGGTGCAGGGCCTGCTGGGCCTGGGGCACCGCATGGAGGTGATCCAGGATTCCTACCAGGACTTTGGCGCCGGCCAGTTCATCTGGCGCATGGGCGATCCCAAAGTGCAGGGCTATGTGGCCGCCAGCGATCCGCGTCGCGACGGCCAGGTGGCGGGGTATTGACCGGCTGCCGCCAGATCAGGATTTGAAGAAAAAGTGGCTCCACCGCAATCTGAACAAGCGCAAGCAGCTACAAAAAACGTAGCAACCGGTCTTGCCCTGGCCCTGCTGGGCTCCATCGCCTTCAGCGGCAAGGCCATCATCGTCAAGCTGGCGTACCGCCACGGTGTTGATGCGGTCACGCTCATCATGTACCGCATGCTGTTTGCGCTGCCCATCTTCGCCGTGATGGCCTGGTGGGCCAGCCGGGGCAAGCCCCCCCTGACCCGCAAGGACTGGCTGGGCGTGCTGGGGCTGGGGCTCACGGGCTACTACCTGGCGAGTTTTCTGGACTTTGCAGGGCTGGCCTACATCAGTGCCAGCCTGGAGCGCCTGATCCTGTATCTCAACCCCACGCTGGTGGTAATGCTGGGCTGGGTGCTGTATCGGCGCGGCATCCACTGGGGGCAGGCGGTGGGCATGCTGATCAGCTACTGCGGCGTGGTGCTGGTGTTCGGCCACGAAGCCAACCTGCAGGGCACCAACGCAGCCTGGGGCACCCTGCTGGTGTTCCTGAGTGCGGTGAGCTATGCCATCTATCTGGTCTACAGCGGCGAGATGGTGCGGCGCCTGGGTTCGCTGCGGCTGGTGGGACTGGCCACCACCGTGGCGTGCCTGCTGTGTCTGCTGCAGTTTGTGGTGCTGCGGCCTTTCAGCGCTGCCGTGGTGGCGCCCGAGGTGATTTGGCTGTCTATCCTCAACGCCACGCTCTGCACGGCTGCGCCCGTGCTCATGGTGATGATGGCCATTGAGCGCGTGGGCGCTGGAATGACCGCACAGACCGGCATGGTGGGGCCGCTGTCCACCATCCTCATGGGGGTCTGGATTCTGGGTGAGCCGTTCACGGTGTGGGTGGCTGCGGGCACGGCACTGGTGATCACGGGTATTTTTGTGTTCACCCAATTGGCGCGCCGCCAAGCGCCGTGACCTGGCAGCGGAGAGCGGGTGCGCGCTCTCCTTGGGGGTGACTTATCCCGCCTTCTTTGCCGCTGCAGGCCGGGCAGAAGGTGCCGGAGCATTGGCAGGCGCACTGCCGCCCAGGCGCTGTGCAATCGACGCGCGCGACCCGCCCAGCCCATCGAGCTGGCGGCCCATGGATTGCTCCAGGTAGTCCAGGCGGGCCTGTGCGGCGGGGTGGGTGGACATCGTCAGCGTGAACATGGGGTTGTCCGGCGTGACGGTGCGCAGCTGCTGCAGCACCGAGACCAGACCGTAGGGGTCAAAACCCGCTTTGGCCGCCAGCGACACCCCGGTGCGGTCCGCCTCGAATTCGTCGGACTGGCTCAGCCCCTTGGTGTAGACGGTGCGGAACAGCGACAGCAGCTGGTCCTTGACGAGCTGCCCGGCGATGTTGCTGGTGCGGATCTGCGAAGCTAGCAGTTGCGTGCCGACCCCCGCCATGGCGCTTTGCCGGATGGCCTGGAGGTGGTGTTTGGAGGTCACGTGCGTGATCTCGTGCGCCAGGATGCCCGCCAGCTCGGACTCGTCGGCGCAGCGGTCAATGAGCCCCTTCGTCACGAACACATAGCCGCCCGGCGCGGCAAAGGCGTTGTAGCCTGCGTCGTCCAGCACCACAAAGGTCCAGGGCAGTCCGGGGCGCGACGACTGCAGGCTCACCCACCGGCCCAGGCGGTTCACATAGCGCTGCAGCGCCATGTCCGGGTGGGCGGGCTTGGCGCCCAGCAGCAGGGCGGCCAGCTGGCGGCCGATCTCGATTTCCTTGGCCTCGTCGATGTTCTCCATCGACTGCGTGAGCAGGCTGATCAGATCGTCACCCTGCGCCGCCGGAGCGGCTTTGCCCCCCGTGATGGCCGAGCCCAGCCCGCCCCCCAGGGAGTTGAGGATGTTCATCACGTTCTGGCTGTGGGCGGCCAGGGGCGCTGCGGCGAGCAGCGCGCACAAGGCTGCCGTCTGCGCGCGGCGTTTCCAGGTGGAATTCCGGTTCATGGCCATTTCCTCAGTTAGGGCTGTAGTTGGGGTCGGAGGGGTTGCTGGACCCGCTGCCGGAGCCCCGACTGGATGTGGGCAGTGCTGGCTGCGCCAGGGCGGGCACATCCCGGGATTGCAGGGACGCCGAGCTGGCGAACTGGCGCGCCTGGTCGGCATTCACCCGCAGGCTTTCTGCCCGGCCGACAGCAGCAGGATTGGGCTGCGCATTGGCGATGTCTTCAGCATCCAGGCCACGAATGCCCACCGTGGAGGTGGCCGTGGTGGTGGAGCCGCTGTTGCCGCCAAACAGCCCGCCCAGGCCTCGCAGGCCGCTGGTGGCGGCGTTGTTGGTGGGCGTGGCCGACCCCGACTGCGGTCCCAGGTCGAACATGTGCACCCAGCCGGTGGCGCCTTGCTGTGTGCTCACCTTGGTCCAGGGGCCCTTGCGCTCGTTGCTGCGCGTGACCACGGTGTTGGCCTCCAGCGGGGCCACGCTCGCACCGCTGTCGGCGGGGGTGTCGCGCAACTGGGTGGCACGCTTGACCACGGCCGCCTCCTGCGCATGCGCGCTACCTGCCAGGGGTGCCAATGCGGCCCATGCCAGCCAGGTGGCCAGGGCTCCGCGGTGCAGCCAATTCATGTTGCAGCTCTCCACTTATGATGATCTGTGAATGCTGCGGCTTGCAGCAGAACCGGAGATTGTTATGGATTTGGGTATCGCAGGCAAATGGGCGCTGGTGTGTGGCGCGAGCAAGGGTTTGGGCTATGGCTGTGCGCTGGCCCTGGTGCGTGAGGGCGTCAACGTGGTCATCAACGCCCGCAATGCCCATGCGCTGGAGCAGGCTGCTACACAATTGGTAGCTGAAGGCGCAATACAGGAAAGCGCTGGCGGCCAAAAAAGCTCCAAACCGACGGTGCTGGCGGTAGCTGCTGACATCACCACCGCCGAGGGCCGTGCTGCCGTGTTCTCCGTGACAGGTGGCCCGGGCCGTGACTTTGACATCGTGGTGACAAATGCCGGCGGCCCGCCAACGGGCGACTTCCGCGACTGGGACCGCGATGCATGGATCAAGGCCGTGGACGCCAACATGCTCACCCCCATCGAACTGATCAAGGCCACAGTGGACGGCATGGCTGCGCGAGGCTTTGGCCGCATCGTCAACATCACCTCCAGCGCGGTGAAGGCGCCCATCGATATCCTGGGTCTGTCCAACGGCGCGCGCAGCGGGCTCACGGGCTTTGTGGCGGGGGTCTCGCGCAGCAAGATCGCTGCACGGGGCGTCACCATCAACAACCTCTTGCCCGGCAAGTTCGACACCGACCGACTGGCCGCCACCGTGACCGCTGCTGCCGGTAAGGCTGGCAAGAGCGTGGACGATGTTCGCGCGCAACAGCAGGCCCAGATTCCGGCAGGGCGGTATGGCACGGCGCAGGAGTTTGGTGCCATCTGCGCTTTCCTGTGCAGCCAGCAGGCGGGTTATATGACCGGGCAGAACGTGCTGGCGGACGGCGGCGCTTATCCTGGGACCTTCTGACCCGGGTTGAGACAGAAGGTCAACCCGTCGTCTGTGGTCACTGGCGGGCGAAGGCGATTCCCTGGCGGCAGGGCGTGGCGTTTTGCAGACAGCTTTGCCCGCCGAGGGGGAAAACTTGGTGAAGAATGGTGCCCCAGCATTCCAACCCGAAAGTACCGGAACATGACACCGCGCATCCCTCCCCAGGGCGGCCTTCCAGACCTCTATGCGATCCATGGATGCCGCTGGGGCGCTGGCATGGCCCTGGGCATGAAGGGTGCGCGGCGGTGGCCGTCCACTGCACCCCGGTTGACGAGCCAGAAGTTGCCATGCAGCCCAAACCCGCTGTGACTTCCCGCCTTCTGCACCGCATCGCTGCACTGTGCGTGGCATGGGCCGCGCTGGGTTGTTCGCCACAGGCTGTGGGCCAGCCTGCGGCCACCCCGGCAGCGGCCACTGCGCCCTACAAGCTGCGCATCGTGGGGGGGCTGGCAGGTATCAACCAGTACACCCGGCAGGAAGAGCCCTTCTGGAGCAAGGAACTGCTCCGCTTGAGCGGTGGCCGGTTCGACGCTGAAATCGTGCCCTTTGACCGAGCGGGCGTGCCTGGCGCCGAAATGCTGCGCCTGCTGCAGCTGGGTGTGGTGCCTTTTGGCACCACGCTCATGAGCTCGTTCACGGCCCAGTACCCCGAGTACACCGCACCCGATCTGGCGGGGCTGAACCCCGACATTGCCACGCTCAAGACCACGCTGGCGGCGTTTCGCCCTTACCTGGAGAAGAGTCTGCGTGACCAGCACGGCGTGGAGGCGCTGGCGATGTATGTGTATCCGGCCCAGGTGGTGTTTTGCAAGAAGCCCCTGCGCGGGCTGGCCGATCTGGCCGGGCGCCGCACGCGCGTGTCGTCATCCACCCAGGCGGATTTTGTCGGGGCGCTCGGCGGCATCCCCGTGCTGACTGGCTTCGCGCAGATCGTGCCCAGCCTCACGGCGGGCAATACCGAGTGCGCCATCACCGGCACCATGTCGGGCAACACGCTGGGGCTGCATACCATGACCTTCCATGTGCATGCGCTGCCCGTGACCTGGGGACTGGCGGTGTTCAGCGCCAACAAGGCCGCCTGGGAGGCGCTGCCACCCGATCTGCGGGCCCTGCTGCGGCGCGAGCTGCCCCGGCTGGAGGCCGCCATCTGGGAGGAGTCCGAGCGCGAAACCTCCGACGGCATGGCCTGCAACCGTGGCATCCCCGCCTGTGTGGGGGGACGCAAGGGCAGCATGGTGGTGGTGCCGGTGTCTGCGCAGGATGAACGCAGCCGCCAGGAGATCCTTGCCTCCACCGTGCTGCCGCGCTGGGTGCAGCGCTGCGGGCCGCGTTGCGCCCAGGTGTGGAACCAGACGATCGGTCCCGTCCGTGGCCTGGCTGCGGCCCCGGCGAAATGAGGGATACCACGACCCCACTGCGCATCAGGGCCTTTGTATGGGCCGGGGCGGCGGTGTTCATTGCGGCGGTGGTGATGGTGTCTGCCGCGCTGGTATGGAACGCCCGCAAGGTGGCGCTGGACGATTACGAAGCCCAGGCCACCCGTTTTGTGGCGGGTGCCGAAGCGGCGCTCAATCGTTCCCTGCTGGCGGTGGACGTGCTGCTGGCCAGCATGGACGAACTGCTGGGCCTGTCGGGTTCGATGAGCGAATGGGTGGACCCTGATCTTGCAAGCCAGCGCCTGCGCAGCTCCGCCCGGCAGAACCTGATGGTGCGCTATGTGGCGCTGCTGGACGCGAACGGCAAGACCATCGCCTCTTCCGATGCGGCTGGCAGCGCGCTGCCGCTGCAGCTGCCTCCCGGTTTTCTGGCGTCTGTGCTGGAGCAGCCCGTTTCCACCCTGATGATCAGCCCGCCGGTGGTGAGCTTTGCGACTGCCGAGCGCGTGCTGTATTTTGCGCGCCACCTGCGCATGGCCGACAGCTCCCTTGTGGTGGCCATTGCCGAATTGCCGGTGGGGGCGCTCAGCTCGGTGCTGGTCCAGGGTGTGGACATCACAGGCCTGCAAGTGACGCTGGAGCGTGCCGGAGGGCTGCTGCTGCTGAGTGCGCCCAACCGCGAAGAGGCGATCACGCCCGTGCTGTCCCCGCCACTGCAGGAGGTGGCCGCCCTGGGGCAGGCGTGGAAGGCACCCGCCCGCTTGAGTGGCGAGTCGGCGCTGGTGGTCTACCGGCCCATCCTGTACCAGGACCTGCGCATCTCGGCGAGCATTCCGCTGCGCGATGCGCTGGCAGGCTGGCGCGACCAGCGCAACGCCATTGCACTGACGGGGCTGTTGTTTGTGGCCATGATCGTGGCAGCGGGCAACCTGGCGCTGCGCTACCTGGACCGCATGTCCCAGGCGCGGCTTGCCATTGCGCAGTCCAAGGCCACCCTCGACCAGGCACTGGAGTCGATGGTGAGTGGTTTTGTACTGCTCGATGGCGAGCAGCGCGTGGTGCAATGGAACAGCCGGTTTGAGGAAATTTTCCCGTGGCTGCGCGCCGTGATGGCGCCCATGGTGCCGTTTCGGCGCGTGATGGAAGAAACCGCCCGGCACCATCTGCCGCGCGCCAGCGAGGAAGAACGCATGCGCTGGGTGGAGCTGCGGCTGCTCAAGCAGAACCAGCACCATGAGCCCCATGAGCAGGTGCTGCCCAATGGCCGCACGATCCAGATCACCGAACGGCCCACGCCCGAAGGCGGGCTGGTCATCACCTACCACGACGTGACGGCCCTGCGCCGCGCCAGCGCTGAGATTGAGAGCCTGGCCTTCTACGACCCTCTGACCAATCTGCCCAACCGCCGGCTGCTGATGGACCGCATGCAGCAGGTGATTGCGGCCAGTGTGCGCAGCGGGCAGTACGGGGCCTTGCTGTTCCTGGATCTGGACCACTTCAAGACGCTGAACGACACCATGGGCCATGAGGTGGGCGACATGCTGCTGCGCCAGGTGGCAGAGCGCCTGAAGACCTGCGTGCGCCGCGAGGACACCGTGGCGCGCCTGGGGGGAGACGAGTTCGTGGTCATGCTGCACGAGCTGTCGCTGCACAGCGAAGAGGCGGCTGCCTATGCGCGCCGCGTGGGCGAAAAGATCCTGCGCACGCTCAACATGCCGTACTCGCTGGCCGGGCTCAGCCACCACAGCACGCCCAGCATTGGGGCCACGCTCATGGGCGGGGCGCTGCAGCCCTCGGTCGATCTGCTCAAACAGGCCGACATCGCCATGTACCAGGTCAAGTCGCAGGGCCGCAATGCGCTGTGTTTTTTCGATCCGCAGATGCAGATTGCCATCAGCGTGCGCGCGCAGCTGGAGGGGGATCTGCAGGCCGCGCTGGCCGCGCGGCAGTTCGCGCTGCACTACCAGCCCCAGTTCCATCTGGACGGGCGCATCGTGGGCGCCGAGGCGCTGATCCGCTGGATCCATCCCGAGCGCGGCCTGATTGCGCCGAGCGCCTTCATAGGCGTGGCAGAAGAAAGCGAACTCATCGTGCCCATGGGCCACTGGGTGCTGCGCACCGCGTGCGAGCAGCTGGCGGCGTGGGAGAACGATGCCCGCTACCGGCACGTACCGCTGTCGGTCAACGTGAGCGCCCGGCAGTTCCGCCAGCGCGACTTCGTGGCCCGCGTGGTCGAGGTGCTGCGCGAGACCGGCGCGCGGCCCCACCTGCTCAAGCTGGAGCTGACCGAGTCGCTGGTGCTGGACAACGTGGACGACACCATTGCCAAGATGGGCCTGCTCAAGACCAAGGGTGTGCGCTTTTCGGTGGACGACTTCGGCACGGGCTACTCGTCGCTGGCCTACCTCACGCGGCTGCCGCTGGACCAGCTCAAGATCGACCAGTCCTTTGTGCGCAACCTGGGTGTGCGGCACACCGACGACGTGATCGTGCAGACCATCATCGGCATGGCGCGCAACCTGGAGCTGGATGTGATTGCCGAAGGTGTGGAAACCGCACAGCAGAAAGCCCTGCTGGCAGACTATGGCTGCCAGCTCTTTCAGGGCTATTTGCTGGGCATGCCCGGGCCGGTATCGGAGCTCGAAGTCTTGTTGCAGCAGGCCGCAACACAAGCCTCGGCCGAAGGCGCAGCAGGTTGACCCCGCCTGTCGCTATCGCCGCGACGAAACCACGATCCCGCCCACGATCAGTGCGAATGCCACACCGTGGAATAGCTGTGGGGTTTCCCCTAAAAAGGCGGCCGACAGGATGCCCGCAAACAGCGGGGTGAGGTTCACGAAGAAGCCCGCCACCGCAGGCCCGGCGCGCTCCACCCCCACGCCCCAGCAGCGATAGGCCAGCACGGCGGGGCCCACGGCGATGAAAGCCAGCGCTGCGATCAGCGGCCAGCCCCATGCGATGTGGGTGTGGCCCATCGTCCATTCCACGCCCGCGAAGCTGCCCGACCATGCCAGGCCAAACACCATCTGCGCCATCAAAAAAGCGGCCCAGTCGCCCCGGATGCGGGCGGGCTCGCTGGTGCGCGACAGCAGCCAGCTGTAGAACGCCCACGAGATGGTGGCCAGCAGCATGAACACATCGCCTGGCACGAGGCGAAAAGCCAGCAGCTGCGACCACTCGCCCCGGCTGAGCACCAGCAGCACGCCACACATCGACAGCAGCGCGCCCAGCAGCTGCCGCCGCGTGACCGTCGCGCCAAAGAACAGCGCCCCCACGGCCAGCATCCACACCGGCATGCTGGAGCCCACCAGCGTCACGTTGATGGGCGTGGAAGTCTGCAGCGCCATGTACTGCAGCGCGTTGTACAGGCCAATGCCGAGCAGCCCCAGCAGTGCATAGCGGCGCCAGTGGGGCCACAGCGGGCTGTCCTTGCGCAGCACGTTGTACGCGAGCGGCAGCAGGATGAAGAAAGCCAGCACCCAGCGGATGAAATTGAGCGTGATGGGCGGGATCAGGTCGTGCACCAGCCGGCCTGTGACGGCGTTGCCAGCCCACAGCAGCGGCGGTATCACCAGCAGCGCCGCCGTACCGGGCGTGAGTCTTTGAGTCATGGGCTGCACTGTAACGGTGCAGGGCAGGACAAGGCTTTCAGATTCATGGCAGGATGGCCGCCGTTTGTCTCGCCCGTTACAGGCCCTATCCATGCCCGTTGGGGACCCGTTCAACACCCGTTATCCAGGAGCGTTTTGCCATGAGCCTTGCCGTCCAGATCCGCCAGCACGGTGGTCCCGAAGAACTTCACATCGTTGACGTCACCGTGGGCGAGCCCGGCCCCGGCGAGATCCGCATCCGCCACCACGCCATCGGCCTGAACTTCATCGACGTGTACCACCGCACGGGGCTGTACCCCCTGAACATGCCCGCCACCATCGGCATGGAAGGCGCGGGCGTGGTCGAAGCCGTGGGCGAGGGTGTTGCGCACCTGAAGGTGGGCGACCGCGCTGCCTACGCCAGCCAGCCCCCCGGCGCTTATTGCGAAGTGCGGGTGATGCCCGCCAAGTGTGTGTGCAAGCTGCCCGATGCCATCAGCTTTGAGACGGGCGCGGCCATGATGCTCAAGGGCCTGACGGCGCAGTACCTGCTCAAGAAGACGCTGCCCGTGGAAGGCCTGCAGCCCGGCGACCATGTTCTGTTCCACGCCGCTGCGGGTGGGGTAGGCCTGATCGCCAGCCAGTGGGCCAAGGCGCTGGGCCTGCAGCTCATCGGCACGGCAGGCACCGATGCCAAGTGCCAGCTGGCCCTGGCCAACGGCGCGGCGCACGCCATCAACTATCAAAAAGAAGATTTCGCAGCCCGGGTCAAAGAGATCACCGGCGGCAAGGGCGTGAAGGTGGTGTACGACTCGGTGGGCAAGGACACCTGGGACAAGTCACTCGAATGCCTGCGTCCCTTTGGCCTCATGGCCAGCTTTGGCAACGCCTCGGGCCCCGTGGCACCGTTTGCGCCGGGTTCGCTGGGCGCCAAGGGCTCGCTCTACGTCACGCGCCAGACGCTGTTCACCCACATCGCCACGCGCGAAAGCACGCAGGCCATGGCCGACGACCTGTTTGCCGTGGTGGCCAGTGGGCAGGTGAAGATCCACATCGACCAGCGCTACCCGCTGGCCGACGTGCAGCAGGCGCACCGCGACCTGGAAGCACGCAAGACCACGGGCTGCACCATCCTCACGCTGTGACAGCCTCCTACCCCGGCGCATCGTTCGACCAGTGGCTGGTGGGCGCGCGGCAACTGGCGCACCAGCCCGCCCGCCAGCCACGCCAACCCCTGCGGGTGGCGGGGCAGGTGGTAGGGTCGGTGGCGGAAGGATTTCTAAGCAAAATAAGCCTCCAGCGCTTATTGGATAAGCGCTACCAGCTATCAATGGGTGAGCATGGCGGCGCCCCTGCATGGAGTCTGCACCTGCCGCCCCAAGCGGCCTCTGATGCCAACGTCAACGCCACCACCGATGCCCTGAACACCCTGGCCGAAGCGCTGCGCGACGCCAACCTGTGTGGCCCGTGGCGTAACGAGCAACTGGCGGTGACCAACCCCAGCGGCGAAGTCGTGGGCACCGTGGAGCGGGGTGCCGTGCGTGTGCTGGGCATCACCACCTGCGCCGTGCACCTGGTGGGCCTGGCGCCCGATGCGCGCATGTGGGTGCAAAAGCGTTCGCTGAACAAACCCAACGACCCAGGCCTGTGGGACACGTTGATGGGCGGCATGATCTCGGCCGCCGACTCGTTGCCCCAAGCCCTGGTCCGCGAGACCTGGGAAGAAGCCGGGCTGCATGTGCACACCCTTGCCGGCGTGGCGCACGGTGGCCATGTGCTGTTCAGCCGCCCCAGCAGCGAGGGGGGCGGCGCGGGGTACATGGTCGAGCGCATCGACTGGTTCCGCGCCGTGGTGCCCGAGGGCATGGCGCCCGACAACCAGGACGGCGAGGTGGACGAGTTTGCACTGCTGCCCTTGGAAGAGGTGCGCGCGCAGGTTGCCCAGGGTCGGTTCACGCTGGAAGCCGGGCTGGTGATTGCGGGTTTCCTGGGGCTGTGAGCGGCGCTTTGGCCCCTGACAGGCAGCCTAAACCCAACAGCGTGGCCTGCACCGCCGCGTCCAGCGGCGTGTGGGGCTCTTCGCCCAGCACGGCGCGCAGCGGGTCGTTGGCCATGCGCACCGGTTGCCTCCACAGGTAGCGCATCTCCCGCAGTTCGCGCAGCGTGGCCACAAACGGCGAGGCGAGTGTGACCAGCCACCACGGAAAGGCCCGCACGTGCGGGGCCGCACCACCATGTGCCACCACGGTGCGGCCAATCGCGGCGGCCATCTGCGTGCCGTCGGCGTCCCAGTGCCCGGTCATGTGAAAGCGTGCAAACGCGGGCAGTGTGGCGCGGCGCTCCAGCAACTGCACCATGGTGCGCGCCACGTCGGGCAGGTATGACCATTGGTGGCCCACGCCGGGTGCGCCGGGCAGGTTCACCGCCTTCACGGGTTGGCCGGGCTTGACGAGGCCTTGCGAGAACCAGCTGTTGCCCACCTGGGGGCCAAAGTAGTCCCCCGCCCGCACGATGAGCACGCGGCAGGTGCCCGCACTCAGCGGGTGGGGCTGGGTCGCCTGCTGCAGGCGCCGCTCCAGCTCCACGCGCACAGTGCCCTTGCGGGTGTGGGGGCGCTGCGGTGAGTCCTCGCGCAGCACCGGGAAGGCGTCGGGCCCGTAGTTGTAGATCGTGCCGGGCAGCACCACGGTGGCACCCACTGCGGTGGCCGCCGCAATGGTGTTGTCGATCATCGGCAGCACCAGCTCGCTCCAGCGCCGGTAGCCGGGCGGGTTGACCGCGTGCACGATCACGTCGCAGCCTGCGGCAGCGGCCACCACGTCCTCGCGCCGCATCGCGTCGCCGCGAATCCAGGCCATGCCGTCGCGTTGCTCCCCGGCCTGCGCCACGCCCCGGTGCAGTGCGCGCACCTGCCATCCCCGGTCGCGCAGCTGCCGCGCCACTTCGCCACCGATGCCCCCGGTCGCACCGAGAACCAGAACCGTATTGCCTGTGTTTGCCATGTTTTGCTCCAAAAAAAGTGGTGATGGATGCAGTTTGGTCGTGGGTGTTGTGAAATGGAATTACCGAAAATCAGCGCATGGCTATACATTTATGTATGACACAACCTGCACACAAAGACATTGGCTGGGAGCTGTACCGCTCGTACCTGGGCGTGGTGCAAGAGGGATCGCTCTCGGGCGCAGCCCGCGCGCTGGGGGTGACACAACCCACGGTGGGGCGCCACATTGCGGCGCTGGAGCAGGCGCTGGGACTGGTGCTGTTCACCCGCTCGCAGCAGGGCCTGCTGCCGACCGAGGCGGCGCTGGCGCTGCGCCCCTACGCGCAAGCCATGGGCCACACCGCCGCTGCTCTGGTGCGCGCAGCCGACAGCCATGGCGGCGGCGTGCGGGGCACGGTGCGGGTGACGGCCAGCGAGGTGATCGGCGTGGAGGTGCTGCCGCCCATTCTGGCGCAACTGCAGGCCGAGCACCCGGCGCTGACGGTGGAACTGGTGCTCAGCAACCGCGTGCAGGACCTGCTGCAGCACGAGGCCGACATCGCCATCCGCATGACCGAGCCCCGCCAGGACGCGCTGATCGCCCGCCGCGTCGGCAGCATTCCCTTGGGACTGCACGCCCACCCCAGCTACCTGCAGGCGCACGGCGTGCCTGAGACGCTGGCCGACCTCGCGCACCACCGCCTGATTGGTTTTGACGCAGAAACGCCCTTTTTGCGCGCCGCACAAAAGGCGGTGCCCGCGTGGCGGCGCGATCAGTTTGCAGTGCGCAGCGACAGCGATGTGGCGCAACTGGCTTTCATGCGCGCCGGGGGCGGCATTGGCGTTTGCCAGGTGGCACTGGCGCGCCGTAGCACCCCGGCGCTGGTGCATGTGTTGCCACAGCAGTTTGTGTACGGGCTGGAAACCTGGGTGGTGATGCACGAGGACCTGCGCGCCAGCCCGCGCTGCAAGGTCACGCTGGATGCGTTGTGGACGGGGCTGCAGCGCTACGTGGCGGACGTGGAGTGACGGCGAGACAACGCCGCACAGCGGCGGTGGTGAGGTGTTGCTATAAAAATAATAGCTTTTAGCGCTTATGGATAAAGCACTAGAGACCAGAAAAGGCTTGAATTTCTGCTGAAGGCGCTTCTCAAGCCTGGTCCGCCATCGCCCGCAGCCGGCTGGGCGCCAGTGCTCCGGCCGATTCCAGAATCGGGTAGGCCACCGAGCACAGCAGCGAGTTGATGCGCTTGAGTTCGCTGATCAGGTCGATGTGCAGCGAACTGGTCTCGATGCTTTGCACCGTGTTGTCCGACAGGCGCGCCAGGTGGGTGGCGGAATACGCGTGTTCCAGGTCGCGAAAGCGGGCTTTTTCTTCGAGCAGCTTTTGCGCATCGCGCACGCTGCCGTTGAGGAACACGCTCATCGCCAGGCGCAGGTTGTCGATCAGGCGGGCGTGCAGTTCGTTGATTTCTTCCATGCCGGCCTCGGAGAACTGGCGACCCTTCTTGATCTTCTTGTCCTCGATGTCGATCAGCACGCGCTCGATGATGTCGCCGATCTGCTCCATGTTGATCGTGAAGCTGATGATGTCGGCCCAGCGGCGGCCCTCGCGTTCATCCAGGGCCTCGCGCGAAATCTTGGTCATGTAGTACTTGATGGCCGAGTACAGGCCGTCCACCTCGTCGTCCAGTTTGCGCAGGTCCTGCGCCAGCTGCAGGTCGTCGGTGCGGATCACCTTGTGCAGGCCCAGCAGCATGGATTCGACCACGTCGGCCTGGTGCAGGGCCTCGCGCGCGGCGCACGAGATGGCCAGCGAGGGCGTGGCCAGGGCGGAGGGGTCCAGATGCTGGGGGCGGGTGCCCGCAGCCTGCGCCTTTTCCTTCGGCAGCAGGCGTTGCACCACGCGCGCCACTGTGCCCGTCAGGCCGATGCAGATGATGCCCACCACCACGTTGAATGCCAGGTGGAACAGCACCACCAGTGCTGCGATTTCGGGCACGTAGGGGCGCACATGCTGCAGCCACAGCCCGGTGAGCGGGGTCATGATGATGACGCCAATGATCTTGAAGAACAAGTTGCCCAGTGGCACCTGGCGCGTTTGCACGTTGGCCTTCATCGTGGTCAGCACCGCCAGTACGCCGCTGCCGAGGTTGGCACCCAGCACCAGGCCCAGCGCCACGTCGGGCGGGATGCCGCCGGAGCCTGCCAGCGCGGCGGTGAGCAGCACGGTGGCGAGGCTCGAATACGCCACGATGGCCAGGATGGCGCCGGTGAAGATCTCCAGCAGCAGGTCGCTGGTCAGCGCCCCGAGCAGCGTACGCACCGTGGGTGACTGGGTGAGCACCGTGGTCGATTCGGTGATGAGGCGCAGCGCCAGCAGCATCAGCCCCAGGCCGATCAGCACCCTGCCCACACGGCCCACGGCCGTGTCCTTGCGCGAGATGAACAGCACCACACCTGCGAAGATGAACAGGGGCGACAGCCAGGACAAATCCATCGAGAACACCACCGCCATCACGCTCGTGCCCACGTCGGCGCCCAGCATCACAGCCAGCGCGGCGGGCAGGCCCACCAGGCCCTGGCCCACGAAGGAGGACACGATGAGCGCCGTGGCCGTGCTCGACTGCACCACGGCGGTCACCCCGATGCCCGACAGCACGGCCGTGAACCGGTTGCTGACGCTGTGCGCGATCAACTGGCGCAAATTGGCGCCAAAGACACGCAGGATGCCGGTGCGCACCAAGTGGGTGCCCCAGATCAGCAGCGACACCGCTGCCAACAGATTCAAGAGATGCTTCATGAAAAACCGTTGTTTCTTCTTCTTGTGTCCACCCAAACGAGCATGCGCCATGCACTGCGCCGACGCAAGCGTTAAAGCTGGCGCCCGTGCAGGGAAGCGGTTTCATTCATTTCTGTGCCCGTAGGCGGCGGCAGGCGGGGAGGCATGAGCCTGGCTGCTCGGCTTCCGGGATGAAGAGCGCGCAGAAAATACTGCGGCACCCGGACCATTTGTCACAAAACTGACATATAAGCATACTCCTGATTGAGGAGTTGTGCAGCGATGACCCTGTCGCGGCTGGGTGCTCGGCGGTGGAGGTCTTGTCGCCAGGGCCCGTTTTTTCAGTCGATCAGCTGCCCGCCGTCATGAAACGGGTAGGGCCCCGCGTATTGGCCGCTGGCCACGGTGTGGCTGACCAGCCGCCCCCCCGCAGGCAGGGCGTGCAGCGCAAAGCCGGGCGGCTCCAGCATCCAGGCCGAGGCGGCGTTGGGCGCCAGGTCCAGCCGCACCTGGTGCGCGGGCGATGGCACGGTGGCCGCGATGGTGCCGCCAAACCGCACCTGGATGGCCCGGTGCAGGTGCCCGCAGATCACACGCTCCACCTGCGGGTGGCGGGCCACGATGGCTTCGAGCGCATCGGCGCCTTCGCGCAGGCCGATGTCGTCCATGTGGC
The DNA here is from genome assembly GCF_019218805.1 of Acidovorax sp. sif0632. Classification (NCBI taxonomy): domain Bacteria; kingdom Pseudomonadati; phylum Pseudomonadota; class Betaproteobacteria; order Burkholderiales; family Comamonadaceae; genus Acidovorax; species Acidovorax sp. sif0632. Next base: position 118,995 of record NZ_JAHUWW010000004.1, read on the forward strand.
CAATCAGCGTGCGAAACGGTGGGTGGTGCATGGCGATCACCACCGGGCGGCTGGTGTGGCGTGCCAGCTCTTCCTCCAGCCATTGCAGGCGCTCTGTGCACAGGCTGCCCTCGCTGGCGCCGGGCACCACGGTATCGAGCGCGATGAGCTGCATGCCGCCCACCGGCACACTGTACTGGATGAAGCCCTCGGACCCCAGGTAGTGGTGCTGCGGAAAGCTCGCGCGCATCTGCTCGCGGCTGTCGTGGTTGCCGGGCAGCAGGTACACCGGCATGTTCAGCGGCGTGAGCAGGGCGCGCAGGTGCTCGTATTCGGCGGCGCGGCCAAAGTCTGTCAGGTCGCCGGTGATGACGGCGGCATGGGGCGCCTGCGGCAGCCGGTTCACGCTGGCCACGGCCTCGGCCAGATAGGGCGCAGTATTGATGCGGCCATAGGCCAGGCGGCCGGGCTCGCGGATGTGGGGGTCAGACAGTTGGAGCAGCAGTGTGGTGGTCATGGCTAAAAGGCGTGCAGGCGGGGTAGGGCTGGCTGGGTCAGTCGCTGGTTTCGTGGCAGGGCATGAGGCGCTCGGGGGCGATGCGCACGCCCACGGTGTCGCCCGTGCGGGCGGGGTGGTCGCGCGGCACATCGGCCATCAGCGGGGGCTGGTCGGCCAGGGTCAGAACCAGTTGCACGCGGTCGCCCAGAAAGCTGCGGCGCGTGACTTCGGCCTGACCCCAGCCAGTTTGAAGGGCCGACACCTCGATGTCTTCAGGCCGCACGAGCAAGGCCGTGTGGGCCTGCACGGCGGCAGGGCAGGGCAGAGGCAGCCCACCCAGCATCAACACGGCTTGGGCGCTTGCGGCGGCGTCCCGCTGGAGCCGGTTCACGCGGCCCAGAAACTGCGCCACAAAGGGGTGGGTGGGCGCGCGGTACAGCGTCTCGCCATCGCCCACCTGCACGATCTGGCCCGCGTGCATCACCGCCAGGCGGTCGGCAATGGCCAGGGCTTCCTGCTGGTCGTGGGTGACGTGGATGGCGGTGATGTGCAGGCGCCGCAGCAGGTCGGCCAGCTCGTCGCGCAGAGACTCCTTGAGCTTGGCATCCAGCGCGGTCAAGGGCTCGTCCAGCAGCAGCACGCGGGGGCGCACCGCCACGGCGCGGGCCAGGGCCACACGCTGGCGTTGCCCGCCGGAGAGTTCAGTGGGGCGCTTGTGCTCCAACCCTTGCAGGCGCACCAGGTCCACCAGCTCGCCCACGGTGCGGCGGCGCTCGGCCTCGGGCACGTTGCGGATCTTGAGGCCGTAGCCGATGTTGGCTGCCACCGTCATTTGCGGGAACAAGGCGTAGTGCTGGAACACCATGCCGATGCCACGCTGCTCGATGGGCAGGCGCGTCACGTCGGTGCCGCCAAAGGCAATGCGGCTGCCTTCATCGGGTGCCTCCAGCCCGGCAATCAGGCGCAGCAGTGTGGTCTTGCCGCAGCCCGATGGCCCCAGCAAGGCGACGACCTCGCCGGGCTCCACAGTGAGGTCGGTCGGCCGCAGGCCCCGCGTGCCGTCAGGGTAGGTTTTGGCGCATTGGGTTATCTCCACGCGCGTGCGTTCAAGTTCCATGGTGTTTTTCGATCAGGGTGCCGACGGCCTGCAGGCCCCACAGCACGGGCAGGATGACGATAAGAAAGACCAGCGTGTAAGCGGAGCCGATCTCGATGCGCATGGACGCATAGCTGTCGGCCAGACCTACCGGCAGGGTGCGGGTCAGCGGCGTGTGCAGCATCCATGTGAGGTTGAATTCGCCCACCGACAGCGTGAACACCATCAGGCTGCCCGCCACGATGGCGGGCAACACGGCGGGCACCAGCACACCCAGAAAGCGCTGCCCGAAGCTGGCACCCAGCGAGCGTGCCGCTTCTTCAAGCGAGAGCAGTTCCTTGCGCTGGAATGCAGCGCCCACGGTGCGCACCATGAACGGCAGGGTGAACACCATGTGCCCCACCAGGATGAATGCAAAGCTGGTGCGAAAGCCTTGCAGCGTGCCGTAGGCCAGGATCAAGGCCAGCGCGCTGGCCAGGCCGGGCACGGCCACTGGCAAGGTCAGCAGTTCTTCAAACAGGCGTGCGGCGCGCGAGCGGCTGCGTGCCAGCGCATACGCGCAGGGAACGCCCAGCAGCAGGTTGCCCAGCACACACAGCAGCGCAAGGCCCAGCGACCAGCCCACGGTGCCACCGTACAGGTCCCACACCTCGTGCAGCCATCGTGTGGTGAGCCCGCTGGAAATGCCAGTGCTGTAGTTGTTGACGAGCCCCGCCATCACCGACAGCGCGATGGGGGCGAGCATGAACGCCGCCACCAGCGCCGTGAGCGCCAGCAGGGGGAAGGAGGCTTGTTGGGTCGTGCGCATGGTGGTGGTTACGCCCCGGCAGCCGGTGCCGGGCCCGCAACACGGCGGGACAGCCACAGCACCACCCAGGTGATGAGCCCCAGGGTGATCGACAGGCTGGCGGCCAGTGCAAAGTTGGCGTAGTTGGTGAACTCGTTGTAGATGGTGATGGGCAGCACCTCGAACTTGCTGGACAGCGTGAACGCGGTGCCAAACGCGCCCATGGCCGTGGCGAACACAATGGCCCCGCACGACAGCGTGGTGGGCGCGAGTTCGGGCACCCACACGTCACGCACCACCCGCCAGCGCGGCGCGCCCAGCGAGCGGGCGGCTTCTTCCAGTGCCGCATCCATGGCCCCGGCCGCCGCTGTGTAGGTCGCAACGGCCCGTGGCAGCGAGAAGTACAGATAGGCCAGGAACAGCCCGGCCAGGCCGTAGGCAAACGTGATGCGGCCCAGGCCCAGCGCGTCCGTCAGGTCGGCCACCAGGCCTTGGCGGCCACCGAGCAAGATCATGAAAAAACCAATGATCACGCCTGGAAACGACAGCGGCAACGTCAGCAGCGACAGCAGCAGCTGCCGCCCTGTAAAACGGTGCCGCGCCAGCGTGATGCCCACGGCCGCGCCCAGCACCAGGGTGGCCAGCGTCACCGCCAGGGACAGCCCCAGTGTCTGCAGCAGGCTTTGCAGGTAGCGCGGGTGGGTGAGCACCACAAAGTAGGTCTCCCAGCCCTTGCTGGCGGGCAGCGCAATCAGCTGCACGATGGGCAGCAGCCAGAACGCTGCAAAGAATGCCACGGCAGGTGCGGTACACGCCAGCAGCAGCGCGCGGGATGGAGCAAAGCTGTTGTGGCGCATGTGCATCTCTCCAGCTCGCCCCGGCTTACTGGGCTTCTTTCAGGTAGCGGTCCGAGAAGGCCTTTTGCACTGTGGCCATCTTGCTGTAGTCCACCGTTTTGGCGCGTGCGTATTCGCTGGCAGGCAGGAAGCGGGCCTGCACCTCCTTGGACATGGCGCTGGAGCGCACGGGGCGCAGGTAGGCATTGGCCCACAGCGCCTGGCCTTCGTCCGACAGCACAAAGTCCAGCACCTTCTTGCCGTTGTCGGCGTGCGGCGCGTTGGCCACGAGGCTCATCACGTAGGGCACCACCACCGTGCCTTCGGTGGGGATCACAAACTGCACATTGGCCTTGTCCTTGTACTTGGCGCGGTAGGCGTTGAAGTCGTAGTCCAGCAGGATCGCGATCTCGCCCGACAGTACGCGGGCGTAAGACGTTTGCTTGGGAACGATGGGCTCGTTCTTCTGCAGCGCCTTGAAGTAGTCGATGCCAGGGCCGAAGTTGTCCAGCGTGCCGCCGCGCGCCTGGTTCACTGCCACAGCGCCCACATAGCCCACGAAGGCCGATGCCGGGTCCAGGTAGCCGATGAGGCCCTTGTAGTCGGGCTTGAGCAGGTCGGCCCAGGACTGCGGCACGGGCTTGCCCTTGAGTGCATCCACATTGACCATGAAGCCCAGGGTGCCCGAGTGGATGGTGAACCAGTGGCCTGCAGGGTCCTTCAGGCCATCGGGAATCTCGGCCCATGCAGCGGGCTTGTAGGCAGCCACCACGCCGTCCTTTTGCGCCTGGATGGCGAAGGTCACGCCCAGGTAGGTCACATCCGCAACGGGGCTGGCTTTTTCTGCCACCAGCTGGGCCAGCGATTGGCCGGAGTTCTTGTTGTCTGGTGGCACGGTGATGCCGGTCTTTGCCTTGATGGCCTTGATCTGGCTGCCCCAGTCGGCCCATTCGGGCGGGCAGTTGTAGCAGATGGCGTTTTGCGCCATGGCCGTGGCACCGGCTGCCAGGCCCCAAGCCAGCAACGTGGCGCGGGTGAAGTTTTTGAGGGTTGTTTTCATGGATCAGCTCCTTGGGTTCAGGTGAGGGGAGGAACAAGGGAAGAGGCGGGCGGTGCGCAGGACTCGCCAGCGCGGAACTGGTGCGCCAGCGTCTGACCCATGTCGGGCCCCAGCGGGTTGCCACTGGCCACGGCCTGGGCCAGCAGCTCCACGCTGTGGCGGCCGATGTCGGCATTGGGTTGCACCACGGTGCTCAGTTGCGGAGTGAGGTCTTGCCCCAGCGCAATGCCGTCGAACCCCACCACGCTCAGGTCGCGCGGCACCGCCAGGCCCGCCAGGTGCGCGGCGCGGATGCTGCGGATGGCCAGCAGGTCGTTGGAGCACACCAGGGCCGTGGGGCGGTCTTGGCTGTTCAGGGCTTCGCCCAGCACCTCTGGCGCAGCGGCCACGAAGGGCACCTGCAACACAGGCTGGGCCTGCAGGCCTGCCTGCTCCATGCCGCGCGTGTAGCCCCGGCAGCGTTGTTGCGCGCGGTCAGAGGCGCTGAGCAGCCCGCTGACCATGGCGATGCGGCGGTGCCCCAGCGTGGCCAGATGGGTCACCACGTCGGCCACAGCCAGCTCGCTGTTCACCGACACGCAGGGGTGATCGGGGTGGTGGTTGTAGGCGAGCACATAGGGCAGACCCACCTCGGCCAGCCGCTGCAGTGCGGTGGAGGTGGCGGGGTTCGAAACCACCAGGATCATCCCGTCCACGTTGCCCGCCAGCAGCAGGTTCACCGCGCGGTCTTCCTGGTCCAGGCGGTAGTCGGTGGTGAACGGCGAGATGGCGTAGCCACCCGCTACGGCGGCCTGGGCAATGCCTTCCAGGCATTCGGCAAACACGGGGTTGGTGAGCGTGGGCAACACAACGCCCAGCACGCGGCTGCGCTGGGTGCGCAAGGTGCGCGCGCTGGCGTTGGGCAGATAGCCCAGGGTGCGGGCGATGTTCTCCACATGCTCACGCGTGGCCGGGGCCACTTTGTCAGGCACGTTGAAAACACGCGACACGGTGGCAACCGACACACCGGCCTCGCGGGCGACTTCCAGAATGCTCATGGCAGTTTGGTGCAATACGTTTGATGTAAACGTTTACATTGCAACCGCTGACCGTGACATGCGCATGACACGGCATGCGGCAAGAGGAACTGGCGCTACAAAGCAAACAGCCCGCACGAGGCGGGCTGTTGCAAGGCTTGCAGGGGGATGCCGGTGGCGTCAGCGCTCGCGCCGCACGCGAAGCAGCTCATCCAGAATGAGACACGCTGCCCCCAGCGTGATGGCCGAGTCCGCCACGTTGAACGCCGGAAAGTGCCAGCCGCTCACATGGAAGTCCAGAAAGTCCACGACATAGCCGTGCATCAGCCGGTCCACCACATTGCCCACCGCGCCGCCCAGAATGCTCGACAGCGCAAAGCCGAAGAGCTTTTGCCCCGGGTGGGCACGCAGCTGCCACACGATGAAGATCGTGGCTGCCACGCCGATGCCGGTGAACAGCCACCGTTGCCAGCCCCCCGCGTCCGACAGGAACGAAAATGCAGCACCCGTGTTGTGCGCCCGCACGATGTTGAAGAAGCTGGTGATGAACGTGGAATCGCCCAACTGGTAGTGGTTGAGGATCAGGGTCTTTGTGATCTGGTCGACCACCACAAGCACCACAGCCCAGGCCAGCCAGGGCCACATGCTCGCGCCGGAACGCCCGGCCTGCAATGTGCGGTCCATCAGGCGTGCTCCCGGCTCTCGCCGTCGCCGTAGAGGTTGCTGGTGCAGCGGCCGCAGATCGTCGGGTGGGCGGCGTCCTGCCCTACATCGCTGCGGTAGTGCCAGCAGCGCTCGCATTTGGCATCAGAACTGGGCTTGACGCTTATCTGTAATGCGCTACCAGCTACCAATTCGATAGCGGATGTGATGAACACGAACTTGAGGTCATCGCCCAGGCTGGCCAGCAGCGCATGGTCTTCGGGCGCCGCCGTGAGGGTAACGGTGGCCTGCAGGGACGAGCCCACCTTGCCATCGGCGCGCAGTGCTTCGATCTCCTTGTTCACCGCATCACGGATCTCGCGGATGCGCGACCACTTGGCCAGCAGGCCTTCGTCGGCACCGGCACCCACGCCCGCCACGTTGCCGTAGGTCTCCAGGAAGATGGAGTCGGAGCTGCCGAACACCTTCCACGCCTCTTCGGCCGTGAACGACAGGAACGGCGCCATCCAGCGCAGCATGGCGTGCGTGATGTTGTAGAGCGCGGTCTGCGCGCTGCGGCGGGCCAGGCTCTTGGGCGCCGTGGTGTACAGGCGGTCCTTGAGCACGTCGAGGTAAAAGCCGCCCAGGTCTTCCGAGCAGTACAGCTGCAGCTTGGCCACCACGGGGTGGAATTCGTAGACCTTGTAGTGCGCCAGCACCTCGGCCTGGAACTCGGATGCGCGGGTGAGCGCGTAGCGGTCGATCTCCAGCACCTGGTCGAACGGCACGGCGTCCTTGGCCGGGTCGAAATCGCTCACGTTGGCCAGCAGGAAGCGCAGTGTGTTGCGGATGCGGCGGTAGGCGTCCACCACACGCGCCAGGATCTTCTCGTCGCCCGCGATGTCGCCCGAGTAGTCGCTGGCGGCCACCCACAGACGGATGATTTCGGCACCCAGCTTCTTGTTGATTTCCTGCGGGTCGATGCCGTTGCCCAGCGACTTGCTCATCTTGCGGCCCTGGCTGTCCACGGTGAAGCCATGGGTCAGCAGGCCGCGATAGGGCGCGCGGCCTTCCAGCGCCGATGCCAGCAGCAGCGAACTGTGGAACCAGCCCCGGTGCTGGTCGTGGCCTTCGAGGTACAGGTCGGCCTCGGGGCCGGTGTCGTGGTGCACCTCGGGGTGCGTGCCGCGCAGCACGTGGCTGAAGGTCGAGCCGGAATCGAACCACACCTCCAGGATGTCGGTGCTCTTGGTGTAATGCGGCGCGTCTTCGGCGCCCAGGATTTCTTCGGTCGTCACGCGGCTCCAGGCCTCGATGCCGCCCTTTTCGACGATGTCAGCGGCCTGGTCCATGATTTCCATGGTGCGCGGGTGCAACTCGCCCGAATCCTTGTGCAGAAAGAACGGGATGGGCACGCCCCAGCTGCGCTGGCGCGAGATGCACCAGTCGGGCCGCCCGGCGATCATGTCGTGCAGGCGGGCCTTGCCGTTCTCGGGGTAGAAGCTGGTGTGCTCGATCGCGTCGAGCGCGATCTGGCGCAGCGTCTTGGCGGGCTTCATGCCGGGCTGGGTGAACACGCCTTCGCCCTCGTCCATGCGGATGAACCACTGCGCGGCGGCGCGGTAGATCACGGGCGTCTTGTGGCGCCAGCAGTGCGGGTAGCTGTGCGTGATGTCCTTGGTGGTCATCAGGCGGCCCGCGTTGCGCAGGGCTTCGATGATGACGGGCACCGCCTTCCAGATGTGCTGGCCGCCAAACAGAGGGAAGTCGGCCGCGTAGGTGCCGTTGCCTTGCACGGGGTTCAGGATGTCGTCCAGTGCCATGCCATGCGCGCGGCAGGAGTTGAAGTCTTCCAGGCCGTAGGCAGGGGAGGAGTGCACGATACCCGTGCCGTCGTCGGCCGTGGCGTAGTCGGCCAGGTACACGGGCGAAAGGCGCTTGTAACCCTGGGTTCCGTCCTCGCTCTTCACGTCGTAAAGCGGGTGTTCAAATTCCAGGCCGCCCAGGTTCTTGCCCAGGGTGGTGGCCAGCACGCTGCCGGTGAGGCCGTAGCGCTCCAGGCACGAGGCCACCAGCGGCTCGGCCACGAGCAGGATGCGCTCGCCCGTGTCCACCAGCGCGTAGCTGATCTCGGGGTTGAGGTTCAGCGCCTGGTTGGCAGGGATGGTCCAGGCGGTGGTGGTCCAGATGACCACAAACGCGTCCTTGGCCAGTGCGGGCAGCCCGAAGGCGGCGGCGAGCTTGGCAGGCTCATGCGATTTGAATGCCACGTCCAGCGTGGTGCTCTTCTTGTCCTGGTACTCGATCTCGAACTCGGCCAGCGACGAGCCGCAGTCAAAGCACCAGTACACGGGCTTGAGGCCCCGGTACACAAAGCCACGCTCCATTACGCGCTTGAAGGCGCGGATTTCGCCCGCTTCGTTCGCGGGGTTCATGGTCTTGTAGGGGTTGTCCCATTCGCCCAGCACGCCCAGGCGCTTGAAGTCCACCATCTGCTGCGCGATCTGCTCGGTGGCAAACGCGCGGCTCTTGGCCTGCATGTCATCGCGGCTCAGGTTGCGGCCGTGTTTCTTCTCGATCGCGTTCTCGATCGGCAGACCGTGGCAGTCCCAGCCAGGCACGTACAGCGCGTCAAAGCCTTCGAGCTGGCGCGCTTTGGTGATCATGTCCTTCAGGATCTTGTTGACCGCGTGGCCCATGTGGATCTGGCCGTTGGCGTAGGGCGGGCCGTCGTGCAGGATGAACTTGGGCGCACCCCGACGGGCATCCCGCAGGCGCTTGTAGATGCCTTGGTCTTCCCAGTCCTTGACCCAGCCCGGCTCGCGCTTGGGCAGGTCGCCACGCATGGGGAAGGAGGTGTCGGGCAGGTTGAGGGTGCTGCGGTAATCCGTGGAAGGAGTGCTGGCGTTGTCGTCGGACATGAGGGAGCCTTAAAAACGGGGCATTCCGGGGCAAGGCCCGGAGCAAGAACGGGGTTGGAGCGCGAAGGATGGCGGGCCCGTCAGGCGGGCGCTGCGAGAAGCAGCTCCCTCAAATTCGGTCGCGGGTGGTCTGGCGCCGGGTTTCGGTGTGGTTGGGTGCCTGGGCCGAGGCAAAGTAGGCACGCGCGTCGGCGCAGTCTTTGGCGATGCCCTTCGTCAAGGCATCCAGACCGTCGTATTTCAGCTCGTCGTGCAGTTTGTGTAGCAGTTCCACGCGCACGATTTTACCGTACGCCCCCTCGGGCCCCAGATCGGCGGGCCAATGCAGGCAATGGGTTTCCAGCAGCACGCGCCCGCCGTTGACGTCGTTCGGGTCCAGCGAGGGGCGCACGCCCAGGTTGGCCACCCCTGGCAACGGCTCGGCGGCAAGGCCATGCACCAGCACGGCAAAGATGCCGCTGGCGGCAGGCTTCCAGTGGGCAAAGCGCAGGTTCAGGGTGCGAAAGCCGTCGCCTGCACCGGCGGCGGTAGCACCCAGTTCGCGCCCGAGCTTGCGGCCATGCACCACATGGCCGCTGATGGTGTAGGGCCGTCCCAGCAGGCGTGCCGCGGCTTCCATGTCGCCTGCGGCCAGCGCCTGGCGCACGGCGGAACTGGACACGCGCAGCCCATGCACCTCGTAGCTGTTCATGCGCGCCACGTCAAAACCCTTGGCTTGCCCGGCGGCGTCCAGCATCGCGTAGTCGCCGGCGCGCTGGCGGCCAAAGCGGAAATCGTCGCCCACCAGCACATACCGGGCCCCCAGGCCACGCACCAGCACCTCGTCGATGAAAGCGTCGGGCGACTGGGCGGCCAGCCGCGCGTCAAACGGCAGCACCACGGTCTGCTGCACACCGCAGCGGGCCAGTTCGGTGAGCTTGTCGCGCAGGGTGCCGATGCGTGCGGGTGCCAGCTCGGGCTTTTGGTGGGCGCCCGCGAAGTAGTCGCGGGGGTGGGGCTCGAACGTCAGCACGCAGCTTTCCACGCCCCTGTGTGCAGCCTCGCTGTTCAGCAAGGCCAGCATGGCCTGGTGGCCCCGGTGCACACCATCGAAATTGCCGATGGTGAGCGCACAGGCATTGGCAATGCCAGGGTGGTGGAATCCGCGAAAGATCTTCATCGGTTTGTTATCTTTTTGATAGCAGCATGCGCAAGTCCATCAAGCGCAGGACGCCAATTTGTCATGAAAACGGAGTATATTGTGACCCACGGCTGGCCCCGCGCAGGGCTGCCCGCGAGACATCTGCGTTCCGATCCTTGTGTACTTTGTGTTCCAGGAGGCGTGTTTTGAAGGTCTTGAAGCTGTCAGCCCAAGGGCTGCCCCAATCGTGGATTTCGCTGGAGCAGGCGGTGATTCATTACGCCGCCGGGGAAGTGCGCTGGGAGTCTGGTGCACAGATTGCCCGGTTCCGGGGCGGGCACAACGCCATCTCGGGTGAGCAATCGGTGATCGCCATCAACAGCATCATCGGCACCAAGGGCGTGCCCAGCATCAATCCGTTCGAGCTCAAGCCCAGCCTGACCAACAGCAAGCTCTTTGCCCGCGACCGCAATGTGTGCGCCTACTGCGGCGGGCATTTTCATGAGGAAGACCTGACGCGCGAGCACATCGTGCCGTTTGCGCGCAACGGCCAGGACCACTGGATGAACGTGGTCACGGCGTGCCGCCCCTGCAACCACCGCAAGGGCCCCCGCACTCCAGAGCAGGCACACATGCCGCTGCTGTATGCGCCCTATGTGCCGAGTCTGTGGGAGGACTTCATCCTGCGTAACCGGCGCATCCTGGCCGATCAGATGGAGTTCCTGATGGCCCACGTCCCCAAGTCCTCGCGTCTTTTGGCGTAGAGCGGCCAATAGGACCCCACTGGCGTCGTTGCTCCGTCTTGCCGTGAGGGCCTGCCAACCCTCTTTTCGGGGATCGCGTTGCCCGACCTGGGGGTGGGATGCAAGGCGCCTGTGCGCAGCAAGGTAGGCACCTTGCAAGCGCGGGCAACGCCGCAGACGGCCCCCAGGCCGGGCAACCCGAAGGGAAGGCCCCTGCGGGCGCGCCACTCGTCGTTCCGCTCCTTACTTGCGCAAGAGCGCACGCTGCGTCGCGCGCCTAGATTGGCACGCCCGCAAGGGCCTTCGCGACCCCGAAAAGAGGGTTGACAGGTCCTTCGTACTGTCTGCGACGGAGCGCCTAGCCATCGGGGCCGTCTTGACCGCTCTTGGGGGCGTGCTACACGGTGCAAAGACACGGTGCAGCGCCTATTCCTTTAGTAAGTCAGTTCCAGGAACACCAGATGGCCGCTGGCAGCGGGCCAGGTCTGTCCCACCACGCGTTCGCCATTGAATTCACCCGCAATACTGCGCACGCCCCCCGCGGGCTTGACCTTGGCAGATGCCACGCCAGCGCCAGCGGGCACGCCCGCAGGCACTGCACCATCCAGCAGCATCTTGTCGCGCGCCGGGTCCAGGTAGCCGCGCGGACGGGTCAGTGTCACCACGCTCTCGGCGCTTTTGTCGGCATCGGCCATGCGTTCTGCGCGCAGGTGGATGAGGTTGCTGCTGCGTGGAAAGCCGCTGCGGTAGATGTGGGTGGTGGCATAGCCGGGTGCGCTGATCACGAACTCGACGGGCGAGCCGTTGGGCACCGTCAGCGGTCCCCATTGGCCATCCGCACCCAAGGTTTTGCGCAGCAAGGCATTGCCCGTGCGGGCGCCCGTGGCGAGGTCGGTGGCATACACCTCCAGCTGCGCGCCCGCCAGAGGCAGGTTGTTGCTGAAGTTGCCGGTTTTGGGGTCGGCCGGGTCCACGCCCAGGCCGGTGACCTTGCCGTTGAGCACCACCTGCTTTTCAGCCGCAATGGTGGTGACCTGTGGTGCCTTACCGGTGATGAAGCGGTAGGTGGCTTCAAACGCAGCGGGGGAGTACGACGTCTCGCGGTGGTCGATGCGCGGAATCACCACGTTGGTGGCGCCCTTGAGTTCGGGGCCTGCGGCGGTCACGTAGGTGGGCTTGCCTTTCTGGCCTATCCACAGGCCGTCGGGCTGGGCGAACTTGTCGTTGTTGTCCGAGCGGATCGTCATCCATTTCACGGGGCCGCTCACCTCGTCGCCCGCCGCGTTCTTGGGAGCATTCAGGGCTTTGAGGAAAGGGCCCGTGCCCGAGAACTCGTTGCCTTCTCGGAACCCCGGTATCGCCCACACGCCGTGGTTGGGTGTGCCGCCTAGGATCGCGTGGCTCACCGTCTTGTCGCCGCCCCCGTTGTAGATGTAGTTGCGGATGGCATTGCCGCCGCGCGAGTTGCCGACCAGCACGACCTGGCGGGCGCCTGTGGCTTTGAGCACCTTGTCCACTTCGGCCTTGAGGTAGGCCATGTGCTCTGCTGCCGAGGTGCGGCCCGGCTGGGGCTTGGCGTCCTCATCGCGCGACAGGGGGTAAGGCACGTCGATGGCGTGCAGTCGCTCGCGGGGCCAGCCGTTGGACTCAAACCGCCAGACGGTGGTCTGCCACAGCGCGGCGGTGTCGCCGTTGCCATGCACAAAGACGATGGGCGGTGCTTCTGCCAGGCTGGGGCTCTGGGTGGCGCAGCCTGCCAGCGCCAGACCGGCGGCCGCAGCGGCTGCCAGCAAGAGGGATCGGCGTGGCAACAGGAATGCGTGATTCATGGGGGAGTCTCCAAAAAGAAAAAATGCCCGTGGGCTGGGGAATCCACGAGCATCGTTTGCGGGTGTTACGCGCCTGCGTCAGTTCACATCAGGCAAACACGCCCGCCGTGTCTTGCATGCGGGCGGACAGTTCGCCCAGATGGTGCAGCGTGTCGCCAAAAGTCACTTCCAGCTGCGTGAGCTTCTTGAAGTAGTGGCTCACGATGTATTCGTCCGTCACGCCAATGCCACCATGCAGTTGCACCGCTTGCTGGCCGACAAAGCGCATCGACTGGCCCAGCTGCACCTTGGCGCGGGCCATGGCGGCACGGCGTTCGGCGGCGGGGGCGCCCAGCTTCAGGCTGGCGTAGTAGCTCATCGAGCGGGCCAGCTCCAGCTGCATCTTCATGTCGGCCACGCGGTGGCGCAGCGCCTGGAAGCTGGCAATGAACACGCCAAACTGCTTGCGCTGGTTCATGTATTCGACCGTGATGGCCACGGTCTTGTCCATCACGCCCACGGCTTCGGCGCAGGCGGCGGCAATGCCGGTGTCCACGGCCAGTTCCAGCGCGGCCAGGCCGTCGGTGGTGATGAGCGTGGCAGGCGCGTTGGCCAGCTGCACCTCGGCGGCGCGGCTGCCGTCTTGCGTGACGTAGCCTTGCGTGGTCACGCCGCTAGCCGTGCGCTCGATCAGGAAGAGGGCGATCTTGCCGTCGAGTTGCGCAGGCACGATGAAGGCGTCGGCCTTGTCGCCAGCGAGCACTACGCTTTTGATAGCTGTTACCGCATATCCTGATTGCGCTTTGGCCGCTTTTGCATCGCAAACGTCCAGGCGGTAGCGCGCCTTGCGCTCCTGCTGGGCCAGCACCACCAGGGCTTCGCCGCTGGCCACGCGGGGCAGCCAGGCGCCTTGTACGTCGGCCGGTGCGTAGTGCGACAGCACGCTGCTGGCAATGAAGGCTTGGGCAATCGGCTCCAGCACAATGCCGCGGCCCAGTTCTTCGGCCACGACCATCGCATCAATGGCGCCCTGGCCCATGCCGTCGTGCGCTTCGGGCACGGTGAGGGCGGTCAGGCCCAGCTCGGCCAGTTCGCCCCAGGCGGCGCGGTCAAAACCACCGGCAGCCACGGCGGCGCGGCGGCGCTCGAACGTGTAGCCCTTGTCCACCCACTTGCGCACGGCGTCGCGCAGTTGCTCCTGGTCGTCAGAAAAATCGAAATCCATGTTCTTGTCTCCTTAGCCCAGAACCGTCTGCGCGACGATGTTGCGTTGAACTTCATTGCTGCCACCGTAGATGGTGGTTTTGCGCAGGTTGAAGTAGGTGGACGCCAGCGGCGCGTTGGCAGTGACGCCGCCGGGGAAGTTGCCCTGCCAGCCAGCTTCCATGGCCTCTTCGATGAAGGGCATGGCAAAGGGGCCTGCGGCCAGCATCATCAGCTCGGCGTAGCGCTGCTGGATCTCGCTGCCCTTGATCTTGAGCAGACCCGCGATGTCGAGCGAGTTCTTGCCCGACTTCTCGGCCGACAGCACGCGCAGCACCAGCATTTCCAGCGCGACGATGTCCACTTCGAGCAGTGCGATCTGGTCGCGGAAGCGCAGGTCATCCCACACGCCTTCGGTCTTGGCGATGCGCTTCAAGCGCTCCAGCTCGCGCTTGCTGCGGTTCACGTCGGCGATGTTGGTGCGCTCGTGGCTCAGCAGGTGTTTGGCGTAGGTCCAGCCCTTGTTCTCTTCGCCGATCAGGTTTTCGGCAGGCACTTCGACGTTGTCGAAGAACACTTCGTTCACCTCGCATTCGCCGTCCAGCAGCTTGATGGGGCGCACGGTGACGCCCTTGGACTTCATGTCGAGCAGCAGGAAGGAGATGCCGGTCTGGGGCTTGCCCTCGGTGCTGGTGCGTACCAGGTTGAACATCCAGTCGCCATGCTGGCCCAGGGTGGTCCAGGTCTTTTGGCCGTTGACGATGTATTTGTCGCCCACGCGCTCGGCGCGGGTCTTGACGCTGGCCAGGTCAGAACCCGATCCGGGTTCGCTGTAGCCCTGGCTCCACCAGACTTCGCCGCTGGCGATGCCAGGCAAAAAGCGCTTTTGCTGCTCGGCGTTGCCAAACGCCATGATCACCGGGGCCACCATCACCGGGCCAAACGGCACGATACGGGGCGCACCGGCCAGGGCGCATTCTTCTTCGAACAGGTGCTTTTGCACGGCCGTCCAGCCGGGGCCGCCAAACTCCTTGGGCCAGCCGAAGCCCAGCCAGCCTTTCTTGCCCAGGATCTTGGCCCAGCCCTGCAGATCGTCGCGGGTCAGGCGCAGGGCGTTGTGGACCTTGTGCGAAATTTCTTTCGGTAGATTAGCTTGAACCCAGGCGCGAATTTCTTCGCGGAACGCCTGTTCTTCGGGGGTGAATGCGAGATCCATCGGTTTGTCTCCAAGTGATCCGCATTTGTAGCACGGTCGTTCGTTTTAGTCCTGTCCGGGTGGCGACATCGGCGCGGAGTCTGGGGAAATGCCCAGTTCAGAACACAGCCGCTGCACCGTGGTGCGCAGGTTGGCCACCTCTGTCTCCAGTGCGTCCACCCGCGCTTGCAGTGCGGCAGACGTGCCGGTGCTGCCACCGCCGCCACTGCTGGGGGCTGACACACCGGCGCTGGTGTCAACAGGGCCACACATCAGATGCGCCCAACGCTGCTCGCGGGCACCCGGCGCGCGGGGCAACTGCACGACCAGCGGGCCGCCCTTTTCGGCGCTGCGCTCCTGGAGTTCGTCCAGAAATGCCTCGACCGAGGAAATGTCGGCAAAACGGTACCAGCGCTCGGCGTTGATGCGCAGTTCACCCGCCGTCTGCGGGCCGCGCAGCATGAGCAGGCCGAGCAGCACGGCCGACTGCTCGGGCACGCCCACGCCGCGCTGAAAGTTGTGTTCCCACCGCGTGGTGCGGTTGCCGCTGCTCTCAAACGCCAGGGTCAGCAGCTTGAGCGAATCCAGCGCTTCCTGCGCCTCGGCGTCACTCAGGTTCATGACCGGGTCGCGGCTGGTTTTTTGGTTGCAGCCGGTGACCAAGCCATTGAGCGACATGGGGTAGCTGTCGGGCACGGTGCGGGCCTTCTCCATCAGCGTGGCGAGCACGCGGGCTTCGTGGGGGGTGAGGGGGCGGGTGGCGGGATCGAAGGGCATGAGGAGGCTGTCGGGCTTGGGGTTGGCGCTGCGTTGTGCGACAGAGTATGCAGGCTAGGCGCCCAGCGCAAGCTGCACTGGCTGTGCAGCGAGCATGGGCAACGCCGCCTGCGTGCTCTGTCGCACAACCCTTCGGGCCGCCGCCTGGGGCCGCCATGCTGCGTTGCGGGTTCGTTGTGTGGCTGGGCCACACGGCCTCACCCGCGCCTTGCCTGGCACCCCCAGGCGGTGGCGCAGAGCCAACCCCATGCTCGACAGCCTCCTAGATAATCCATGGCAATTTATGAAGAACATCGTCATTCTGATCTCTGGCGGCGGCTCCAACATGGCCACCATCGTGCGTACCGCACAACAGGAGCACTGGGAGCAGCGCTACGGCGCCCGCGTCGCGGCCGTCATCAGCAACAAGCCCGATGCCGCCGGGCTGGTGTTTGCGCGGGAGCAGGGCATCGCCGCCGAGGCGCTGGACCACAAGGCCTTTGCCAGCCGCGAAGCGTTTGACACTGAATTGGCCGCCACCATTGACCGCCACCAACCCGCCCTGGTGGTGCTGGCCGGCTTCATGCGCATCCTCACCCCGGGGTTTGTGGCGCACTACGCGGGGCGGCTCATCAATATCCACCCCTCGCTGCTGCCCGCCTTTACCGGGCTGCACACGCACCAGCGCGCTATCGATGCAGGCTGCAAGTTTGCGGGCGTCACGGTGCACCAGGTGACGGCCGAGCTGGATGTGGGCCCCATCCTGGAGCAGGCGGTGGTGCCCGTGCTCCCCGGCGATACGGCCGAGACGTTGGCGGCCCGGGTGCTGACCCAGGAGCATGTGATCTACCCCCGCGCCGTGCGGGCGCTGGTGCAGGCGCTGTAGTGCCCTTGTGACGCGAATGCTATAAAAACAATAGCTTTAAAGGCAATATGGCCGCGCGCAGAGGCCTGTTTTTTGCCTGAAACCCACTGGCGCGCGCAGCTCGTCAACTGACGGGCGAATCGCACTGCGCGTGCCAAGGGGCTGGAAGGGGCTCCGTCCGCCCCCTTCCAGGGGCTGCGCGTGTCTCCCCGGCCGCGTCAGGCCAGCGCGCTCAGGTTGCTGGTGTTGGACGATGCGGTGTTCCAGTCATTGGCGGCCAGCGCGTACTGCTGCCGGGCAAAGTCGGCCAGTCGCGCCAGGTCGTTGCGTTGGCTGGTGTCCGATGTCGATGCCTGGCTGGGGGGCTGCTGGAGCTGGCTGGTCAACTGGTCGATGAAAGTCCTGGATTCGCTGGCGCTGATGCTGGCGTCGCCATCGGTGTCGATGGCGTTGAACAGCGCGGTGATCGCGTCCTGCTCCACGCTGCTGGTGCTGCCAGCCAGCCGTTCTGTCAGCGAGACCTCACCATCCTCGTTGGTGTCCAGGGCGTCGTAGGTGGTGGTGCTGTCGGCGGAAGCACTTGCACCACCTGGGCCTCCGGGTGGCGGTGGAATGCCGCCCATGGCCTGCATGCCGCCGCCTGCTTCACCCGCCGCGCCGGAAGGGCGGCCCGCGTCGAATTCGGCTTGGGTCAGGCTGCCGTCGCCGTCTGCATCCAGTTGGCTGAACACGTCGTCACTGCTGACGCCCGCTTGGCTCGCCGTGCCGCCCGACATCGCCTCCAGCAGGGCCTGCAGCTCGGTCTTGCTCACGGCGCCATCGCCGTCGCTGTCCACCTTGCCAAAGAGGTCGTCGCCCGCCTGGCCGGTGGCGGTGTCGCTGTCGCCCCGCGACTGGGCAAAAGCCATGGTGGACGGTGGCGGGGGCAACACGCTTTGCATCGTCTTGCCCAGCTCGTCGGCGTTGAGGTTGCCGTCCCCATTGCTGTCGTACCGCTTGACCAGGTCTGCAGCGCTGGTCTGGCTGCTGACGCCGGTTTTTTGGGCCACATCGTCCAGAAGGCCCTGCAGTTCGGTGTCACTCACGCCGCCGTTGCCGTCGGTATCGATTTTGGACAGCAGCCGCTCCGGCGTGGGCGCCGGGCGTGATGCCCGCTGCACACTTGCACTGGACCAGGCACTGCTGACGCTACTGATGGTCGTCATCGTCGTTCCTTTCGCTCCAAGGGTGGGTCGGTGCCTGGTCCCCCAAAACGGAAGCCCTCAGCCATGGCCCGTAACCATTCTTGGTTGTGCGTGTCTCCGGGGTTTGTCTGCTTTGTACCAAGGTCGATACAAAGGGCGTCCACAAGGACCGAACAATGGCGGAAATGCCCGCCAGATCGTGGCCAGCGGTGGTTTGTAGCTGCCTAAACTTGGGTGTTCTTTTGCACGACAGAGCCCATGCAACACATCTTGGTGGTGGACGACGATGTGGAGATCACCACACTGCTCACCGAATACCTCGCCCGCTTTGGCCACGCCGCCCACGCGGCGTGTGATGCGGCGTCGATGCGCGCGCAGATGCTCGCGCACCCCATCGGCCTGGTGGTGCTGGATGTGATGCTGCCCGGCACCGACGGCATCACCCTGGCGCGGGAGCTGCGTGAACGCTCCCGGGTGCCGATCATCATGCTCACCGCCCGCGCAAACCCCTACGACTGCGTGCTGGGGCTGGAGATGGGGGCCGACGACTACATGGGCAAACCCTTCGAGCCGCGCGAGCTGGTGGCACGCATCCAGACCGTGCTGCGCCGCACGCGCGGCGAGAGTGCCCCGGCCCCCCAGGAGCCTGACGGGCTGGTGCGCTTTGATGGCTGGACCCTGCACAGCATCGAGCGGCACCTGGTATCCCCACAGGGTGTGGTGGTGCCGCTGTCCAACGCCGAATTTCGCCTGCTCTGCACCTTCTTGCGCATGCCGCGCCGCGTTTTCAGCCGCGACCAGCTCATGGAGCAGGCGCGAGGCCGGGCCATGGACGCATTCGAGCGCAGCATCGATCTGCTGGTCTCGCGCCTGCGCAGCAAGCTCTCGGACGACCCGCGCTCGCCCTCGATGATCCGCACTGTGCGGGGCGCTGGTTACGTGTTCAACGTGCAGTCGCTGCAGGGGCAGGTGGGATGGCCGCATTGATGGTTGCGCGATGGCCTGCGGCGCTGCAGCGCTGGCTGCCTGACACCCTTTTTGGCCGGCTCGCTCTGCTGCTTATCGTGGCCGTCATCGTGAGCCATGTGCTGGCGCTGACTTTGATGTTTGAACTGCGCCCCGCGCACCCCGGGCACCCGCCTGGCCCGCAGCCCCCCGGGGTGGCAGCCGATGGGCACACTTTGCCGTTGCCGCCGCCGGGTCCAGAGCAGGGCTTGTGGAATGCCCCGCCGTCGCTGCAACTGGGGCTGCTGCTCGACATCAGCGTGCGGCTGGCGGCGCTGGTGGCCGTGGCCTGGTGGGCGGCACGCTGGCTGTCGCGCCCCATGCACCGGCTCGTCACGGCGGCGCAAGAGTTGGGCCGCGATATCGACCGGCCCCCGCTGCCCGAGGACGGCACGCTGGAATGCCGCGACGCCAGCCGTGTGTTCAACCAGATGCAGGCGCGCATCCGCCAGCAGTTGGCCGAGCGCGACCGGTTTGTGGCGGCGGTGTCGCATGACCTGCGCACGCCGCTGACCCGGCTGCGCCTGCGCACCGAATGCCTGGACGATAGCCGCGCGCAGCAGCTGTTTCGCCGCGACATTGCCGAGATGGACGCCATGATCACCTCCACGCTGGACTACCTGCGCGGCGTCGCTGGCGCCGAGGCCTGGGTGCTGCTGGATGTGCAGGCCCTGGTGGACAGCATGGCCGACGACCAGCTCGCCATGGGCCATCGGGTCACGGTGGCGGGGCAGGCGGCCCCGCTGCGGGTGCAGGCCGTGGCGCTGCGGCGCTGTCTGGATAACCTGGTGGGCAACGCGATTCGCTACGGCGGCAGCGCCGAGGTCACGCTGCACGATGCGGTTGATGCGCTGACCATCGAGGTGCGCGACCATGGCCCCGGTTTGCCTGCCGAAGAGCTGGAGCGGGTCATGGAGCCGTTTTACCGCGTCGAGGCCTCGCGCAACCGCCAGAGTGGCGGGGCCGGGCTGGGGCTCACCATTGCCAGCGATATCGTGCGGCGGCACGGAGGGAGGCTGGTCTTGCGCAATGCTGCGGGTGGTGGTTTGGTGGCAGCAGCCATTTTTCCGCGCACTGCGGCGTGAGCCCACCGGGCTCAGCCCGCTGGGGTTTCATCCCCGCATTTCTCAAACCGTGGCCGCATCACACCGTCAACGAGCACCTGCTCTTCAAACATGGCGGCGGGTCGCACCCACAGCCCACGCTGGCCATAGAGCGCGCGGTACAGCGTCATGGGCTCCAGCGTTTCGCTGTGGCGCACGGTATCAATCACCTCGTAGAGCATGCCCTTGTAGTGGCGGTACAGGCCGGGCGGTGTGCGAATGAGTGCTGGCAGGTCGTCGTCGGTCATGGTGGTGGGTGTGGGGTCGTGAGTGGTTAGGATGGCGGTTGAAAACAACCCAAGAGTGAGGGAAGCCCGTGGATCAGGCAGATTTTGTGCATCTGGTGCGCATGAGCGAGCATGCCAGTGCTGACAACAGCCGCGCATACCGCCGCAGTGTGGCCGTGTTTGCGGCGCTGGGCTATGCCTGGGTGCTGGGGTGCCTGGGACTTGCCGCAGGCATTGTGCTGTGGGTGGTGCCGCAGATGTTGCAGGGGAAGTTTCGCTTTGCCATGGTGTGGCTGCTGCTGGGGGCTGCGGGCCTGCTGTGGGTCAGCCTGCGGGCGCTGTGGGTGCGTTTTGACGCGCCTGAGGGCGTGGAGATCACGGCGCTGGAGGCACCGGAGCTTTTTGAGGCGCTGGAGCGCATCCGCCGCAAGATCAAGGGCCCGCCCATCCACAAGGTCACGCTGAACGACGAGTTCAATGCGAGCATCCAGCAGCTGCCCAAGTACGGCCTGCTGGGTGGCGCCGTTAACCACCTGAGCATCGGGCTGCCTTTGCTGATGGCGTTGGACCGGCCGCGTTTTCTCGCCGTGCTGGCACACGAGTACGGCCACTTGCGCGGCGACCATGGCCGGTTTGCGGCCTGGATCTATCGCACACGCCTGTCGTGGATGCGCCTGAACCACAGTCTGGCCGACGACGAAGGCCCGGTGGCCGCGGCCACGCAGGCGTTCATGCGCTGGTACTTTCCGCGCTTTTCGGCCAAGACGTTTGCGCTGGCCCGCCAGGACGAATACGAGGCCGACCGCATTGCGGGCAAGCTGCTGGGCCGTGATGTGACCGCCGCCGCCCTGGCCGAGATCGAGATCCGGGGCGCAGCGTTGCAGGCAGAGTTCTGGGGCAACCACTGGTGCGGTGCCGCTGGCAATCCGCTGCCGGTGGGGCCTTATCGCAGCATGCGTCGTTTCCTGGCCGAGGCCCCAGATGCCGCTTTTGCCAACGACGCACTGCGCCAGGCGCTCAAGCGCCTGAGCAGTGTGGACGACACCCACCCCGGCTTGCGGGACCGCATCGAAGCGCTGGATGCCACGCCTACACTGCCCGACTGGTCGCGTGGCAATGCCTTGACCCTGCTGGGCGATGAGGCCAAACGGTGGGTCAAACACTTCGACAAACAATGGTGCCGCGACAACGCTACGGAGTGGAAGCAGCACCACGCGTGGCTGGAACGTGTGCGCGCACGCGCCCAGGCGCTGCAGGCTTCCATCGCTCAGAACAGTGCGGCTGAGCTGGTGGAGCTGGCCCGCCTCAAGCGCCATCTGGACCCCCGTGCCGATGTGCGCGCCTTGTATGAGCTGGCGCTGGAGCGCAGCCCCGAGTACGCGCCCGCCCTGTGTGGACTGGTGCCTTGCCTGCCCGAGGACGATCGCGACGGCAAGCTTCTGCTGCTCCACCGGGTGTGGGAAGCGGGCAGCAACGACCGCTACTGGGCCGCGCGCACCGCGCTGGCCGAGCTGGAAACTCCCCGCATGGGCATGGAGCATGATGCGGCGGCCTTCAAACAGTGGCGCAAGCGGCTGGAGCGCGCGCAGGAATCCGAAGAGCGCGCCTGGGAAGAGCTGTCGGGCACCTCCTTCTTCAGCCAGATCACGCGTCACGACCTGAGTCCCTTCGAACTGGCCGAGCTGCAATCGGAACTGGCCCGCTGTGCGCCCCTTGCCCGCTGCTGGCTAGTGCGCAAGAACCTGCGCGAGCATCCGCAGCGCCGTGCGTACCTGATCTTTGTCGAGCTGCCGGGGATGGACGATGAAAGCCGTTACCACCTGTGCCGCGCCCTGGAGCGCAATCTGAGCCTTCCCGGCCCCGCGCTGGCGCTGTGGGCGGGTGAATCGCCCAGCCTGAAGGAGATTCAGCGCTATGCGTTTGATCCGGTCTACACGCGTTGACAAACCGAACGGATCGATGCGGGTCGTTTGAAGGAGCCTTGTGGTTGGCTGTTGATCAGACCAGAGTGGGACAATCGGGGCATGCATCCCAAAGTTCTTCTCGACGCCTGTGCCGAATTGGTCAGGCTCACCCTCACGTTTGAACACCCCGCCGACGCGGTGGTGTCACGATTCTTCCGCGACAACCGGGGCCTGGGCCCCCGCGAGCGGGCCACCCTGGCCGAAACGGTCTACACCGTGCTGCGCAAGAAGCTCCTGTTCGACCACATGGCGCCCTCGGGCTCGGGACCCAAGGAGCGCCGTCTGGCCATCCTGGGGTTTTACGGCCCGCGCGACTTCCTCAAGAGCGCACTGACTGACCAGGAAAAGAACTGGCTGGATCAGTGCGATGCGGTCACGGTCGATGACCTGATGGAGCGCCACCGTCACAACCTGCCCGAATGGCTGGTGAAGCCCCTCAAGGACCAGTTGGGTGACGGCTTCTGGCCGCTGGTGGAAAGCCTGGCGCAGAGCGCCCCGCTGGATTTGCGCGTCAATGCCCTCAAAGACAAGCGTGCCGACGTGCAAAAGGAGCTCGCCAAGGCCGGCATCAAGGCCAGCCCAACGCCGTATTCGCCCTGGGGCCTGCGCATTGACGACAAGCCTGCGCTGACCAAGCTGGATGCGTTCACGCGCGGTGCCATCGAGGTGCAGGATGAAGGCTCGCAGTTGCTGGCCCTGCTGCTTGACGCCAAGCGCGGCGAGATGGTGGTGGATTTTTGCGCAGGTGCAGGTGGCAAGACCCTGGCCATCGGCGCGGGCATGCGCAGCACCGGGCGCCTGTATGCGTTTGATGTCTCGGCGCACCGTCTGGATGCTCTGAAACCGCGCCTAGCCCGCAGCGGCCTGTCGAACGTGCACCCCGCCGCCATTGCCCACGAGCGCGATGACCGCGTCAAGCGGCTGGCGGGCAAGATAGACCGCGTGCTGGTCGATGCTCCGTGCTCGGGCCTGGGGACTCTGCGGCGGAACCCGGACCTCAAATGGCGCCAGTCGCCCAAAGCCATCGAAGAGCTGGTGGCCAAACAGACCGCCATTCTGGACAGCGCAGCGCGCCTGCTCAAGTCCGGCGGCCGTCTGGTGTATGCCACCTGCAGCATCCTGCCGCAGGAAAACGAGGCCATCGCAGAGGCATTCAGCGCATCGCACCCGGACTATGAACTGCTCGACGCGGGCGAACTGCTGGAGCAGCTCAAGGTGGAGGGGGCCAAGGCTCTGTGCAGCGGTGGCGAGTCGGGCAGTGGTTATTTGCGCCTGTGGCCCCATGTGCACCAAACGGATGGGTTCTTTGCCGCAATCTGGTCCAAAAAGGCCTGACTTGGCCCTCTAAAGGCGCTAAATCAGCGTAAATACCATGGATACCCCCGAACCTATTTCGCGGGTACCACTCTAAAATCAGACACCCGGTCCGTTGGCGAACGGGTTCTCTGTAGAAGTAAGGCTTTCTGAATATGCTGTTACCCGATTGGGCTGTACTGAACGCTGCCATTGACTGGCTGGGCCATGGGTTGTGGAACCTGGCCTGGTGGCAGATCATTCTGTACACCCTGGCGACGACCCACATCACCATTGCGGCGGTCACGATTTTCCTGCACCGCGCGCAGGCGCACCGCGCGCTGGACTTACACGCCATCCCTTCGCACTTTTTCCGCTTCTGGCTGTGGATCGGTACGGGCATGGTCACCAAGGAATGGGTCGCTATCCACCGCAAACACCACGCCAAGTGCGAAACCGTGGACGACCCCCACAGCCCCCAGACCCGGGGGCTGGACACCGTGATGTGGCGTGGCGCCGAGCTGTACCGCGCCGAGTCCAAGAACCAGGAGACGATGAAGAAGTTCGGCCACGGCACGCCCGATGACTGGATGGAGCGCAACGTCTACACCCGTTACGGCTGGCAGGGTGTGGGCCTCATGCTGATCCTGAACCTTGCACTGTTCGGCGCTCTGGGCGCCGCAGTGTGGGCGGTGCAGATGCTCTGGATTCCGTTCTGGGCGGCGGGTGTGGTCAACGGTGTGGGCCACTACTGGGGCTACCGCAACTTTGAGGCGCAGGATGCCAGCACCAACCTCTCGCCCTGGGGCATCATCATTGGCGGCGAAGAGCTGCATAACAACCACCACACCTATCCCACGTCGGCCAAGTTCTCGGTCAAGCCGTATGAGTTCGACATCGGCTGGGTCTACATCACCATGATGAAGAAGATTGGCTGGGCCACGGTCAAGAAGGTGCCGCCCAAGCTCCAGTTGGGTGACGTCAAGCCTGTGGCCGATGAAAAGACGCTGGAGGCCCTGATTGCCAACCGCTATGAGGTGATGGCTGGCTATGCACGTGGCGTGCGCCAGGCCTGCAAGGACGAAATCGCAGCGCTCAAGGCACGCAATGCCGATGCCTCGGTGCTCCAGGCCGCCAAGCGCTGGCTGCACCGCGATGCCGAGAAGGTGCCGGCCATCGCATTGCCGCAACTGGCCCAGGCCCGTGCCGCGCACCCCG
Source organism: Acidovorax sp. sif0632 (assembly GCF_019218805.1). Taxonomy (NCBI): domain Bacteria; kingdom Pseudomonadati; phylum Pseudomonadota; class Betaproteobacteria; order Burkholderiales; family Comamonadaceae; genus Acidovorax; species Acidovorax sp. sif0632. Next base: position 143,515 of record NZ_JAHUWW010000004.1, read on the forward strand.
CGCTCGACAAGATGGTCACCATGCGCGAAGAGCTGCGCCAGCTTTGGCTCAACACCTCGCAATCGCGCGAGCAGCTCACCGCGGACCTGCAAGCCTGGTGCCGCCGCGCGGAAGAAAGCGGTATAGCCGCCCTGCGTGAGTTCTCGCTACGGCTGCGTGCGGCGCAGGCCTGAAGCGGGCCGCGCATTGTCCAAGGCCTTGCCATCTGGCAAGGCCTTTTTCTTTGGTGCAGCGGTTACCGCATTGCGGGCACCTTGCCAAAAGCGCGGTTCTTTGCGGTTTTGTCCCGGCCTGCAAAGGCTGAGCGCAGCAGGTGCCGTACTTGGTGCCAAAGTCCCGGCCTGGGAGTGCCTTCGGTCACCTGGATCTCAGAGCGGCAGTGCAGGGCGTTGCCCACCTGCACCCAGGCGGCCTTGGTGTTCCAGCCCTCGGGCAGATGTTCGCCCGCCCCAAGCCGCATTTGCGGCAGAGTGTGCAACGCGTGCCCGAAGTCTCGTGGAGCAAAGCGAAGTGACACCTCTCCCTGAGTGGTGTGCACTGCGCTGCCGGGCGGCAGGCACAGCCACAGGCTCTGGCCGGGTGTGAGGCCCAAGGTGACTGCGGCCGATGGGGTGGTGGGCGGGATGGTGGTTGGATTGCGCTGTGGCATGGTGCGGGGCTCCTGAAGGAAGGGCTGCTGTGAGGCTGTAGCGTAAAAAAAGCAGCGTTGCCCCGGCAGGTACACGGCGGTGCAGGAACGGGTAGAACAGCGCAGATTACTGGCGTGCTGTTATGGTCCGATCTGTGCGTTCCTGTATCTGTACCCGCAGAGAGGGCTCGGGCACGATGCGCCTCTAGGCTTCTGAGCCTGCGCCACGGCTCGGCAGCAGTACCCCATACCCGCCATGTCACATTCTTCCGATTCGCGGGATGCCCCGCTCTACCGCCAACTGGCAGCTTTGTACGAACAGGCCATAGCCGCTGGCAGCCTGACGCCTGGCATGCGCATGCCGTCGGTGCGGGAGCTGTGCCAGCGGCACCAAGTGAGCCTGACCACCGCGCTGCAGGTGTTGCGGCATCTCGAATCCCTGGGCTGCGTGGAGGCGCGCGAGCGGGTGGGCTACTTTGTGCGGGAGCCGGGCGATGTGGCGTTGCCCCGGGCGCGCGAGCCCGAGTTGCACGAGCCGCTGGCCCACGACCCGCGGGTGTTTGCGGGCATCAACGAGCGCATTTCCGGTTTTCTCGAAAAAGCCCGCCGCGCAGGCCCGCTGCCGCTGGACTTAGGCAGCGCCATGCCCGCGCCAAGCCTGTTTGATGCGGCTGCGCTCAACCGCCTGGCCCATGGCCTGTTGCGCGAGCAACCCGACGTCCTGGTGTACGGCCCGTCCGCGCCCACCACCCACCCCGAATTCCAGCAGGCCATGGCCCGGCATGCGCTCACCTTCGGCGTGTGCGTCGCGCCAGCCGACATTGGCGCAACACTTGGCAACTCCGAAGCGGTGAACCTGGCGCTGGACGCCGTCGCCGAGCCGGGCGACGTGATCGCCGTCGAATCACCCACCTTCTTTGGCATCCTGCAGGCCATCGAGGTGCGCGGGCTGCGCGCGCTGGAGATCCCCTGCAGCCCGCACACCGGCATGTCGCTCGAAGCCCTGGAACTGGCCGCGCGCAACGAACCACGGCTCAAGGGTGTTGTGGTGGTGCCCCACCTGCAGATGCCGCAGGGAAGCGTGATGCCCGATGCGCACAAGGAGCGACTGGTAGCGCTGTGCGTGGAGCATGGCTTAGCCCTCATTGAGGACGACATCTACCGGGAGTTCGTGGAGTCGCCGCACGTGCTGCGGCCCGCCAAGGCCTGGGACCGGCAGGGCGATGCCGGGCAGGTGATCTATTGCGCATCGCTCAGCAAGAGCTTTGCTCCCGGCTTGCGCCAGGGCTGGATGAGCGCGGGGCGCTGGCAGGCCCGTGTGCAGATGATCAAGTTCGCTCGCACGCGCAACATGCAGACGTGGTCGCAGCTGCTGGCGGCGCGCAGTGTGGACTCTCCGGCCTACGAGCGCCACATGCGCCGCATGCGGGCGCAGCTGCGCATCCAGCGAGAACAGGCGGCGAGGGCCGTGGCGCGCTACTTTCCCATGGGCACACGACTGAGCCTGCCGCCGGGTGGCCTGAGCCTGTGGCTGGAGCTGCCGGTCGGCATCTCTTCCACGCGCCTGTACGACGAGGCGCTGCAAAACGGTATCCGTGTGGCCCCGGGCCCCATGTTCTCCAACACCGGGCGGTATGAGCACTTCTTGCGGCTGAGCTGTGGGATGCCGTTCACGGCCGAAGTGGAGGCGGGCTACCGCACGCTGGGCGCCTTGCTGGCTGCGCAGATGGCCGAGTTGCCCGTGCCGCGCAAGGTTGCTTGAGCAAAGAGTCTGGGTGAAAGGTCTGCGCAGCAGGCATAAAAAAACCGCCCTGGACGGGCGGTTTTTTTTGGGGAACGGGCCGAATTACTTCAGCTTCATTTCCTTGTATTCCACATGCTTGCGAGCTTTTGGATCAAATTTCATGATCAGCATTTTCTCGGGCATGGTCTTCTTGTTCTTGGTCGTGGTGTAGAAGTGGCCGGTACCCGCAGTGGATTCCAGCTTGATCTTGTCGCGTCCGCCTTTGCTTGCCATGGTGCTTCTCCTTAAGCCTGACCACGTGCGCGCAGGTCTGCGAGCACCGAGTCGATACCGTTCTTGTCGATCAAACGCAGGGCAGCGCTCGAAACGCGCAGGCGAACCCAGCGATTTTCGGTCTCGACCCAGAAACGGCGGTATTGCAGGTTCGGCAGGAACCGGCGCTTGGTTTTGTTGTTGGCGTGGGAAACGTTGTTCCCGACCATGGGCTTCTTGCCCGTTACGTCGCAGACGCGTGCCATGAGGACACTCCGATACTTTTTAACGGCCGTTCGCTGGGCCCTGGGCTTGTGTGCCCAGGTTGGCTTGCGGCCTCACCTCGCCAGAAAGGGTGGCGGTAACCCGATTGATTTGCCTGTTTCGGAGGACCGCAAAAACGGGCCGAATTCAGCAAAGCCGCAAATTATAGCCTGCTGCCCAGTTTTTCATCAAGACTCTTGTTCCAGGAAGCGCTGGGCGTCCAGTGCCGCCATGCAGCCCGTGCCTGCGCTGGTGATCGCTTGGCGGTACACATGGTCCTGCACATCGCCTGCGGCAAACACGCCGGGCACGCTGGTCTGGGTGGCAAAACCCTTGAGCCCACCCTGGGTGATGATGTAGCCGTTCTCCATCTCCAGCTGACCCTGGAAGATCTCGGTGTTGGGGGCATGGCCAATGGCGATGAAGCAGCCCTGCAGCTTGATGTCTTCCGTGCTGCCGTCCTTGGTGCTCTTGATGCGGATGCCGGTCACGCCCGTGTTGTCGCCCAGCACTTCGTCCAGCGTGTTGAACAGCTTGAGCTCAATCTTGCCGGCGGCGACCTTTTCGTTGAGCTTGTCCACCAGGATGGGCTCGGCCTTGAACTTGTCGCGGCGGTGCACCAGCGTGACCTTGCGGGCGATGTTCGACAGGTACAGCGCTTCCTCCACCGCCGTGTTGCCGCCGCCGACCACGCAGACGTCCTGCTCGCGGTAGAAGAAGCCGTCGCAGGTGGCGCAGCCCGACACGCCTTTGCCCATGAAGGCCTCTTCCGAAGGCAGGCCCAGGTACTTGGCCGATGCGCCAGTGGCCAGGATCAGCGCGTCGCAGGTGTAGGTGCCGCTGTCGCCGGTGAGGGTGAAGGGGCGCTGGCTGAAATCGACCTTGTTGATGTGGTCAAAGATGATCTGGGTCTTGAAGCGCTCCGCGTGCTCCAGAAAGCGCTGCATCAGCTCCGGCCCCTGCACGCCATGCACGTCGGCCGGCCAGTTGTCCACCTCGGTCGTGGTCATCAGCTGGCCACCCTGGGCCATGCCGGTGATGAGCACCGGGTTCAGGTTGGCGCGGGCGGCATAAACCGCTGCGGTGTAGCCCGCAGGGCCAGAGCCAAGGATCAGAACTTTCGCGTGTTGGGTGGTAGACATGGTAAAAGCCTGTGTTTTGCGCCTGCTACATGCGGCGCTGTTGGGGAAGCTGGGGGTTGAACTGGCAAGTATCAACCGTGCACCGCTCACGCGAGCGGTCCCTTTTTCAATCACGGCGATTGTAAGAACCCATTGATACCCCTTGCACAACCCGTGCGGCTCCGGTTGGGTCGCCCTAGAAAGGAGTTTTCATGTCGACGATGTTGTCCAACCTGGACCTGCTGCGCCGGGTGCCCTTGTTTTCGCTGCTCACGGTGGCCCAGGCCGAGGTGATCAGTGGTGCGGTGATCAAGCGCCGCTTCAAGCGTGGCGAGGCGCTGGTGGAGCAAGGGCAAAAATCCAACGCCCTGTTCATCCTGCTCACGGGGCGCGCCCGCGTGATGACATCGGACAGCCGGGGGCGTGAGGTGATTTTGGCCACCCTCGCGCAGGGCGACTACCTCGGCGAGATGAGCATCATCGACAACGAACCCCACTCGGCCACGGTGCGTGCCGAGGTGCAGACCGATGTGCTCATGCTCGGGCGCGCAGAGTTCGCGCGTTGCCTCACAGAGAACGCCTCCATGTCGCTGGTGGTGATGCGGGGGCTGGTCAAGCGCCTGCGCCATGCCGACCGCAAGATTGAGTCACTGGCGTTGCTGGATGTGTATGGGCGTGTGGCCCATGCCCTGCTGGACTTTGCGGTGCCCGACGCTCAAGGCCAGTTGGTGATCAAAGACAAAATCTCCCGGCAGGACCTGGCCAAGATGGTGGGCGCCTCCCGCGAGATGGTCAGCCGCGTGATGAAAGATTTGGAAGAGCGTGGCTTTATCGAGGCATTGCCCAGTGGCGCCACTGTGCTCAAGGACCGATTGAACGCGTTGAGTTAGCAACGCTTCAGCCCGGGTGTCATGCCCGGGGGGCTTGCGGTAAGCTCGCCCGGCACGCTTATGACCTATTCCCTCAATACCCTGAATGCATCGGCTGCGGCGAAGTCGCCGCCGCGTACGGGCGCTGCCCGTTTTGGCCACGAAATTGGCCTGATGGTGGGGCTGCTGGCCCTGGTTTTCTGGTTGCTGGCCCTGCTGAGCTATTCCGCGCAGGATGCCGCATGGTCCACCTCGGGCGCCCGGGGTGGGCGTTTGGTCGCCAACTGGGCGGGCCGGTTTGGTGCGTGGCTGGCCGATGGCAGCTACTTTGCACTGGGTTTTTCGGTGTGGTGGTGTGTGGCGGCCGGTGTGCGGGCCTGGTTGTCGTCGCTGGCGCGGTGGATGCGTGGCGGCGAATCGGCCCCGGGCGCGGTAAGCCCGATGCGCAGGCGGGCCATGTTCTGGGTGGGGCTGGTGGTGCTGATGTGTGCCAGCACTGCGCTGGAGTGGTCGCGCCTGTACCGGTTTGAAGCGTTCCTGCCGGGGCATGCTGGTGGCGTGCTGGGCTACATCACGGGGCCTGCCAGTGTGAAGTGGCTGGGTTTTACAGGCTCGGGCCTGCTGGCGATTGTGCTGGCTGTGCTGGGGGCGGCGCTGGTGTTCCGTTTCTCCTGGGGCCATGTCGCGGAAATTGTGGGAGGGCGCATCGACGCATTGGTGCAGTCGCGCCTGGCCAAGCGCGAAGTGGCCAAGGATGTGGCTGTGGGCCGCAAGGCCGCGCGCGAGCGTGAAGTGGTGGTGCTCGAGGAACGCACCGAGAGCGAGGTGCACCACCCCCAACCGATCCAGATCATCGAACCCGTGCTGGTAGACGTGCCGCAGAGCACCCGCGTGGTGAAGGAGCGCCAGAAGCCGCTGTTCACCGAGATGCCCGACAGCAAGCTGCCACTGGTGGACCTGCTCGATGGCCCGCTGCAGCGCCAGGAAACCGTGGCGCCCGAGACGCTGGAGATGACCAGCCGCCTCATCGAGAAAAAGCTCAAGGACTTTGGCGTGGAAGTGCGCGTGGTGGCGGCCATGCCCGGCCCGGTGATCACGCGCTACGAAATCGAGCCCGCCACGGGTGTGAAGGGCTCGCAGATCGTGGGCCTGGCCAAGGACCTGGCGCGTTCGCTGAGCCTGGTGTCGATCCGCGTGGTGGAAACCATCCCCGGCAAGAACTTCATGGCGCTGGAGCTGCCCAACGCCAAGCGGCAGTCCATCCGCCTGTCCGAAATCCTAGGCTCGCAGGTTTACCACGAGGCCAAGAGCATGCTCACCATGGGCCTGGGCAAGGACATCGTGGGCAACCCGGTGGTGGCGGACCTTGCCAAGATGCCGCACGTGCTGGTGGCGGGTACCACGGGCTCAGGCAAGTCGGTGGGGATCAACGCGATGATCCTCTCGCTCCTGTACAAGGCCGAGGCACGCGATGTGCGCCTCTTGATGATCGACCCCAAGATGCTGGAAATGTCGGTCTACGAAGGTATTCCGCACCTGCTGGCCCCGGTGGTCACCGACATGAAACAGGCGGCGCACGGCCTGAACTGGTGCGTGGCCGAGATGGAGCGGCGCTACAAGCTCATGTCCAAGCTGGGCGTGCGCAACCTCGCGGGCTACAACGTCAAGATTGATGAAGCCAAGGCGCGCGAAGAGTTCATCTACAACCCCTTCAGCCTGACGCCCGAAGAGCCCGAACCGCTGCAGCGCCTGCCGCACATCGTGGTCATCATCGACGAGCTGGCCGACCTGATGATGGTGGTGGGCAAGAAGATCGAAGAGCTGATCGCCCGCCTGGCGCAGAAGGCGCGTGCGGCCGGCATCCACCTGATCCTCGCCACGCAGCGCCCCAGTGTGGATGTGATCACCGGCCTGATCAAGGCCAACATTCCCACCCGCATCGCGTTCTCCGTGGGCTCCAAGATCGACAGCCGCACCATCCTCGACCAGATGGGCGCAGAAGCCCTGCTGGGCATGGGCGACATGCTCTACATGGCCAGCGGCACGGGCCTGCCGATCCGGGTGCATGGCGCCTTTGTGTCGGACGAAGAAGTACACCGTGTCGTCAGTTATCTCAAGGAACAAGGGGAGCCGGACTACATAGAAGGCGTGCTCGAAGGTGGAACTGTGGATGGCGAGGGTGATCTGTCGGGGGAGGGCGGTGGTGGCGAAGGGGGCGAGAAGGACCCCATGTACGACCAGGCCGTCGAAGTGGTGCTCAAGGACCGCAAGGCCAGCATCTCGTACGTGCAGCGCAAGCTGCGCATTGGCTACAACCGCTCGGCGCGGCTGCTGGAAGACATGGAAAAGGCGGGCCTCGTGAGTGGCCTGACCACCAGCGGCCAGCGCGAAGTGCTGGTTCCCGCGCGCAGCGAATGACAAGGGCAGGGCGATGAGCCCAGCCCGTGCCCCACAGGAGTTCCCTTTGAAAAAGACCGTTACTGCAATTTTGATAGCTGCCAGCGCAACGCTGGCAAGCGCTGATGGCTTGAAAAGCCTTGAATCGTTCATGAAGGGCACACAAACGGGCAAGGCGGATTTCACGCAGACCGTGACTTCGCCCCCCAAGGACGGCCAGACCGCGCGCACCAAGACATCGAGCGGCAGTTTTGAATTCCAGCGCCCCGGGCGTTTCAAGTTCGTCTACAAGAAACCCTTCGAGCAGACCATCGTGGCCGATGGCCAGACCCTGTGGCTGTACGACGTGGACCTGAACCAGGTCACCCAGCGTTCGCAGTCACAGGCGCTGGGCAGCACGCCCGCCGCGCTGCTCGCATCGGCCCCCGACCTGTCGGCGCTCAAGGCCGAGTTCACGCTCGAAGCAGCGCCTGAGCAGGATGGCCTGCAGTGGGTGCTGGCCAGCCCCAAGACCAAGGATGGTCAGCTCAAGAGCGTGCGCGTGGGTTTTGCGGGTGAGCAACTGGCGGCCCTCGACATTCTGGACAGCTTTGGCCAGCGCTCCCTGATTCGTTTCAATGGCATGCAGGCCAACGCAGCGCTGCCCGCCAGCACCTTCCAGTTCAAGCCGCCCGCTGGAGCGGATGTGGTGAAACAGTAGGTTGCTGCGAAAAAGATAGCTGCAAGCGCTTATCAGATAAGCGCTAGAGGCCAATTTGGCTTAAAAACCAGCGTGATGTAGACAGGATACGAACATGGCAGCACGCAGTGCCTCCGCAGCACCTTCCCAGGCCCACCCCTCGGCCCACCAGCCCCTGGCCGAGCGCCTGCGGCCCCGCACGCTGGGCGAGGTGATCGGGCAGCAGCATGTGCTGGGCCCGGGCATGCCGCTGCGGCTCGCGTTCGAATCGGGCCGCCCGCACAGCTGCATCCTCTGGGGCCCGCCGGGTGTGGGCAAGACGACCATCGCACGCCTGATGGCCGATGCCTTTGACGCGCAGTTCATCAGCATCAGTGCCGTGCTGGGCGGGGTCAAGGACATCCGCGAAGCGGTCGAACGTGCCGAGGCCGCGCGTGATGGTCTGATGCAGCAGCGCACGATCGTCTTCGTGGATGAAGTGCACCGCTTCAACAAGAGCCAGCAAGATGCCTTCTTGCCGCATGTGGAGAGCGGGTTGTTTACCTTCATTGGTGCAACCACCGAAAACCCGTCGTTCGAGGTGAACTCGGCGCTGCTATCCCGCGCCGCCGTGTACGTGCTGCAGCCGCTGTCCGAACAGGATTTGAAGCAAATAGTGGCTCTGGCGCAGGCGGAGAAAGCGCTACCAGCTATCGAAGATGTAGCAATTGACCGCCTGGTGGCCTACGCCGATGGCGATGCCCGCAGATTGCTCAACACACTCGAAACCCTGGCCATGGCGGCCACGCAGGAAAAGCTGTCCGAGATCACCGACGCCTGGCTGCTCAAGGTGCTGGGCGAGCGCATGCGCCGCTATGACAAGGGCGGCGAGCAGTTCTACGACACCATCAGCGCGTTGCACAAGTCGGTGCGCGGCTCCGACCCCGACGCTGCGCTGTACTGGCTGGTGCGCATGCTCGACGGCGGTGCCGACCCGCGCTACATGGCGCGCCGCCTGGTGCGCATGGCCAGCGAGGACATCGGCCTGGCCGACCCGCGTGCGCTGCGCCTCGCGCTGGACGCGACCGAGGTGTACGAGCGCCTGGGCAGCCCCGAGGGTGAGCTGGCCCTGGCCGAATGTGTGGTGTACCTGGCCGTGGCGCCCAAGTCCAACGCGGTCTACAAGGCCTACAACGCAGCCCGCGCCTGGGTGAAGCAGGACGGCACCCGCCCCGTGCCCATGCACCTGCGCAACGCACCAACACAGCTCATGAAACAGCTCGACTACGGCAAGGGCTACCGCTACGCGCACGACGAAGAGGGCGGCTTCGCCGCAGGCGAAAACTACCTGCCCGAGGGCATGCCGGAGCCCGGTTTTTACGCGCCGGTGGAGCGCGGGCTCGAAATCAAGATTGCACAGAAATTGCGTGAGCTGCGTGCGCGCAATGTTTCAGCCGATCTGGAGGATGGGCCGGACGAAAAGTCCTGAACCTCTGCCCATGGGAGGCGCACCCCGCGTCATGCTGATTTGGCATGAAGCTGGTAATAAGTTTGCACATCAATTTTCCTGCTTGCATCATGTGAGCTTATGGATTGCGTTGCACGCTGATGTGGCGCCAACCCGAGGGAAAACCCCGCCCGGCTTGGTGGGGGCCGCTTGTGACTACTCGCTACAATCCCGTCCACAAACCCGCACAGCTGCACTTCTGGCGGGTTTTTTGCTAGATGGCAGTCGGGCCCACAAGGCTGTACCGATTCCGGTGCCAAAGCGGTGGGTACGTTACAAACGAAGGACTTCTCTTATGGACATTTTGCTGCAACAGATCATCAACGGTCTGGTACTCGGCAGCATGTACGCCTTGATAGCCTTGGGCTACACGATGGTGTACGGCATTATTCAGCTGATCAATTTCGCCCACGGCGAAGTGCTCATGATCGGGGCTCTGACCAGTTGGAGCTGTATAGGAATGATGCAGGCTGCAATGCCTGGCGCCCCGGGCTGGCTCATCCTGCTGCTGGCCACCCTCATTGCCTGCGTGGTTGCCGCAACGCTCAATTTTGTGATCGAGAAGGTGGCCTACCGCCCTCTGCGCAACAGTCCTCGTCTCGCCCCCCTGATCACCGCCATCGGCATGTCGATCCTGCTGCAGACGCTGGCCATGATCATCTGGAAGCCCAACTACAAGCCCTATCCCACGATGTTGCCCAGCGCGCCGTTCGAGGTGGGTGGCGCTTACATCACCCCCACACAGATCCTGATCCTGGGCGTGACCGCTGTTGCCCTGGCCTCGCTGGTGTACCTGGTGAACCATACCAACCTGGGCCGCGCGATGCGCGCCACGGCTGAGAACCCCCGCGTTGCTTCCCTGATGGGCGTCAAGCCCGACATGGTGATTTCCGCCACCTTCATCATCGGCGCCATTCTGGCCGCCGTGGCCGGCATCATGTATGCCTCCAACTACGGCACGGCGCAGCACACCATGGGCTTCCTGCCGGGCCTCAAGGCCTTCACGGCGGCGGTGTTCGGCGGCATTGGCAACCTGGCCGGTGCAGTGGTGGGCGGCATTTTGCTGGGTCTCATCGAAGCCATCGGCTCGGGCTACATCGGCACGCTCACGGGCGGTCTGCTGGGCAGCCACTACACCGACATCTTTGCGTTCATCGTGCTCATCATCATCCTGACGCTGCGTCCTTCGGGCCTGCTGGGTGAGCGTGTGGCCGATCGCGCCTGAGGAGCCTCACACCATGAAGAACACCAAAACCAACTGGATCATCGGCGCCGTCGCGCTGCTGGTGCTGCCGCTGATCCTGCAATCCTTCGGCAATGCCTGGGTGCGTATCGCCGACCTGGCGCTGCTGTATGTGCTGCTGGCCCTGGGCCTAAACATCGTGGTGGGCTACGCCGGCCTGCTGGACCTGGGCTACGTGGCGTTCTACGCCGTGGGTGCCTACCTGTTTGCCTTGATGGCCTCGCCGCACCTTGCGGACAACTTTGCGGCGTTTGCCGCCATGTTCCCCAACGGCTTGCACACCTCGCTGTGGCTGGTGATACCGGTGGCGGCGTTACTGGCGGCGTTCTTCGGAGCGCTTTTGGGGGCGCCCACGCTCAAGTTGCGCGGGGACTACCTGGCCATCGTGACCTTGGGCTTCGGCGAAATCATCCGTATCTTCCTGAACAACCTGGACCACCCCGTCAACCTGACCAACGGCCCCAAGGGCCTGGGCCAGATCGACTCGGTCAAGATTTTTGGCCTGGACCTGGGCAAGCGCCTGGAGGTGTTCGGCTTTGATATCAGCTCCGTCACGCTGTACTACTACCTGTTCCTGGTTCTGGTGGTGGTCTCCATCGTTATTTGCTATCGCCTGCAGGACTCGCGCATCGGCCGCGCCTGGATGGCCATCCGTGAAGACGAAATCGCCGCCAAGGCCATGGGCATCAACACCCGCAACATGAAGCTGCTGGCCTTCGGCATGGGCGCTTCGTTTGGCGGCGTGTCGGGTGCGATGTTCGGTGCGTTCCAGGGCTTTGTGTCGCCCGAGTCGTTCAGCCTGATGGAGTCGGTCATGATCGTCGCCATGGTGGTGCTGGGCGGTATCGGCCACATTCCCGGCGTGATCCTGGGTGCCGTGCTGCTGTCGGCCTTGCCCGAAGTGCTGCGCTACGTGGCAGGCCCGCTGCAGGCCATGACGGACGGCCGTCTGGACTCTGCCATCCTGCGCCAGCTGCTGATCGCACTGGCCATGATCATCATCATGCTGATGCGTCCCCGTGGTCTGTGGCCAGCGCCCGACCATGGCAAGAGCCTCACGCAGAAGACCTGAACACCGCAGAAAGTTAGAACATGGCAGAGAACATTCAGAAATCAGCCAGCGACGTGGTGCTGCGGGTTGCAGGTATTTCCAAGCGTTTTGGTGGCCTGCAAGCCCTCTCCGACGTGGGCATCACCATCGAGCGTGGCCAGGTCTATGGCCTGATCGGTCCCAACGGCGCGGGCAAGACCACGTTCTTCAACGTGATCACCGGCCTTTACACCCCCGACAGCGGCACCTTTGAGCTCGCCGGCAAGCCTTACGAGCCCACGGCCGTGCATGAAGTGGCCAAGGCGGGCATTGCCCGCACCTTCCAGAACATCCGCCTGTTTGCAGAAATGACGGCGCTGGAAAATGTAATGGTGGGCCGCCACATCCGCACCAAGTCCGGCCTGCTGGGTGCGGTGCTGCGCACCAAGGGTTTCAAGGAAGAAGAGCTGGCCATTGCCAAGCGCGCGCAGGAACTGCTCGACTACGTGGGCATTGGCAAGTTCGCCGACTACAAGGCGCGTACCCTCTCCTATGGTGACCAACGCCGCCTGGAGATCGCCCGCGCCCTGGCCACCGATCCGCAACTGATTGCGCTGGACGAGCCCGCAGCCGGCATGAACGCCACCGAAAAGGTGCTGCTGCGCGAGCTGATCGACCGCATCCGCAACGACAACCGCACCATCTTGCTCATCGAGCACGACGTGAAGCTGGTGATGGGCCTGTGCGACCGCGTGACGGTGCTCGACTACGGCAAGCAGATCGCCGAAGGTACGCCTGCCACCGTGCAGAAGAACGAAAAAGTGATTGAGGCCTATCTGGGCACCGGAGGACATTGAGAATGGCCGAAAAATCCAACAAGATACTGCTGCAGGTCAAGGGCCTGAAAGTGGCCTACGGCGGTATCCAGGCCGTGAAGGGCGTGGACTTTGAAGTGCGCGAGGGGGAATTGGTTTCGCTGATCGGCTCCAACGGCGCTGGCAAGACCACCACCATGAAGGCGATCACCGGCACCCTGGGCATGAACGATGGCGACATCCATTACCTGGGTGAAAGCATCAAGGGCAAAGGCGCCTGGGATCTGGTGAAGAAGGGTCTTGTGATGGTGCCGGAAGGTCGGGGCGTGTTCGCTCGCATGACCATCACCGAGAACCTGCAGATGGGCGCCTACACGCGCCGCGACAAGGCAGGCATCCTGGCCGACATCGAAAAGATGTTCACCATCTTCCCGCGCCTGCGCGAACGCAAGGACCAGCTCGCTGGCACCATGTCGGGCGGTGAACAGCAGATGCTGGCCATGGGCCGTGCGCTGATGAGCCAGCCCAAGGTGCTGCTGCTGGACGAGCCCTCCATGGGTCTGTCGCCCATCATGGTGGACAAGATCTTTGAAGTGGTGCGCGATGTGTACGCCCTGGGCGTCACCATTTTGCTGGTGGAGCAGAACGCGAGCCGGGCGCTGGCAATTGCCGACCGTGGCTACGTAATGGAGTCCGGCCTGATCACCATGGCCGGCCCCGGCCAGGAACTCCTGAACGATCCCAAGGTGCGCGCCGCCTACCTGGGCGAATAAGGCAACACCCCCGCCCGGCCCGCCCTGCGTGGGGCAGGTGCATGGTGCGTCGCACAAGGCACTGCCACACGGCGGTGCCTTTTTTTTGGCGCAGGCGTTGGTGTTTGTATGGATTGATTGCTATGTTTTTTATAGCTTATGGCGGATGTGTATCCAGCGCCAGATGCCAATTTTGTTCATAATTTGCGCCCACCCCGCCACCACCTGTCGCCGCATGTCGATGTCCGCTCTGCAATCCTTGCCCGTATCACTCCTGACCGTGTTGCTGCTGATTGCCAGCAACGTTTTCATGACCTTTGCCTGGTACGGGCACCTCAAGAACCTGGCCACGTCACCCTGGTACACCGCAGCGCTGGTGAGTTGGGGCATTGCATTGTTCGAGTACCTGCTGCAGGTGCCTGCCAACCGGATCGGGTTTACCCAGTTCAACGTGGGGCAGCTCAAGATCATGCAGGAGGTGATCACGCTGGCGGTGTTTGTGCCGTTCGCGGTGTTCTACATGGGCCAGCCCCTGAAGTGGGACTACCTCTGGGCAGGCCTGTGCCTGGTGGGTGCTGTGTATTTCATTTTCCGCAGTGCCTGATGAATGGTGCGTGTTGCCCGGTATCCGCGCCGGGCGCCCGTGGCTGCGGGTGAGGGCGGCCGGTTAAACTCACCTGTCACTTAAAAGTCATGGTTTTGTCATGGCTTTGTCTCATTTTCTAAAAATCGATACCGATCCAGGAGCCTCCATGCTGTTTGCCAAGCTGTTGCCACGCGAAGGCAATTTTTTCGAAATGTTCAACCAGCATGCAGACCGCATCGTCGAGGCGGCCCGGGCTTTCTCGCAACTGGTGGCCAACTACAGCGACCCGCACCTGCGCGACAAATACAACCAGGATGTGGACAACGCCGAGCGTGCTGCCGACCGCGTGACGCACGAGGTGAACAAGGCCATCCACAAGACCTTCATCACCCCGATTGACCGCGAGCAGATCCACACGCTGATCAACACCATGGACGATGTGGCCGATCTGATCCAGGACTCTGCCGAGACCATGGCGCTGTACGACGTGCGCCACATGACGGAAGAGATCACCCGCCTGACCGACCTGAGCCTCAAGTGCTGCGAACGCCTGCGTGATGCCGTCAAGTTGCTCGACAAGATCGCCGATCCGGCCGTGGCTGAAGCCGCGCTCAAGACCTGCGAAGAGATCGACAAGCTCGAATCCGACGCCGACCGCGTGATGCGCAGCGCCATGAGCAAGCTCTTCCGTGAAGAGCCCGATGTGCGCGAGGTGATCAAGCTCAAGGCCATCTACGAGCTGCTGGAGACCATCACCGACAAGTGCGAGGACGTGGCCAATTGCATCGAGGGCATCGTCCTCGAAAACTCCTGATCCGGCAGGCTGACCAGTATGGAAACCGTACAAACGGCCCTCTGGGTTGTGGTTCTGCTCGTGGCACTGGCGATCCTGTTCGACTTCATGAACGGGTTTCATGATGCTGCCAATTCGATTGCCACGGTGGTGTCCACCGGCGTGCTCAAGCCCGCACAGGCGGTGCTGTTCGCCGCGTTCTTCAACTTTGTAGCGATCTTTGTCTTCCACCTGAGCGTGGCCGCTACGGTGGGCAAGGGCATCGTGCAGCCTGGCATCGTGGACACTCATGTGGTGTTTGGTGCCTTGGTGGGCGCCATCACCTGGAACGTCATCACCTGGTACTACGGCATCCCCAGCAGCTCATCGCATGCGCTCATCGGCGGCATCGTGGGGGCGGTGATCGCCAAGGCGGGTGCCAGCGCGCTGATCTCCACCGGCATCCTCAAGACCGTGGCGTTCATCTTCGTTTCGCCCTTGCTCGGCTTCCTGCTGGGCTCTCTCATGATGGTGGCTGTGGCGCACATCTTTCGGCGAACGCGGCCAAGCCGGGTGGACAAATGGTTCCGGCGCCTGCAGCTCGTGTCCGCAGGGGCCTACAGCCTGGGCCACGGGGGCAACGATGCGCAAAAGACCATCGGCATCATCTGGCTGCTGCTGATTGCCACAGGGTATTCGTCGGCAAGCGATGCTTCGCCACCCACCTGGACGATTGTCAGCTGCTACGTGGCTATCGGCCTGGGAACCATGTTCGGCGGCTGGCGCATCGTGAAAACCATGGGCCAGAAGATCACCAAGCTCAAGCCCGTGGGCGGCTTCTGTGCCGAGACGGGCGGGGCGCTGACCCTGTTCCTGGCAACAACGCTGGGTATTCCGGTGTCCACCACCCACACCATCACAGGCGCCATCGTGGGCGTGGGCTCCACGCAGCGCGCCAGCGCAGTGCGCTGGGGCGTGGCAGGCAATATCGTCTGGGCGTGGATCTTGACCATCCCCGCCAGTGCGTTTGTGGCTGCCGTGGCGTACTGGATCAGTCTGCAGATATTCTGAATGCCCTGATTCCTGATTTGCTATTGAATGTATAGCTAATTAGGCAATATGGAAAAGCGCCAACGCCCCATTTGAATGTGGATTCAATGGGGCGTTCGCTTGGTGGGTGTCGGTCACTGCGAGATCTTGCGAGCTTCCTCGATCTGGTACTCGAAGTACCGTTGGAAGCTGAACGCGAGGCTGGCCATCAGCACCGCCGTGCCCACCAACAGCGAGACCACGATGGCGCCGATGGTGATCCATTGGGTCCTGCCCGCTGGGGCGTCGGGTGCGGCCGTGGGGTTGTAGCGCGCGTTCCACGCCTCGGGCGTCTTGAGTGCAAACAGGATGGCTTGCAAGGCGCAGCCCGCAATCGTGAAGCCCAGCAAAGGAATCAGCATCCAGCTGGTGTGGTCGTCCTGGCCGAGCTGCTGCACGCGCTGGATGCCGTAGATACCGAGGGCCGTCGGTATCGGGAGCAGCCAGCCCAGCATGTCGGTGATCCCGTGCAGGTAAAAGCGGTGAAGGCCCAGCGGCCCGCCCACGAAGGCAAGCCATGCCGCCAAAGTTTTGTTTTTCATGGGGCATTATTCATCGTCGGGCCGCCCCAAGATGAACAAGTGGTCTCCAAGGGGGCCGCTTCGGAGGGCTGCGCTCTGTGCTGCGGGGCGAGCATGGGGTCCGTTTTCATTCGGGCGATGTGGTGTCGCCCGCGCCCAGGGTTTTCTCCATGAGCACGATGTCGCGCCAAGCGCCGAACTTCCATCCCACCGAACGCATGACACCCACGTCGGTGAAGCCCAGCGCCCGGTGCACACCGATCGAGCCCGCGTTGGCCGAGTCGCCAATCACGGCCAGCAGCTTGCGTACCCCAGCTGCTTCGGCCTGGGCCGCCAGCTCGGTCAGCAGCTTGCGGCCCAGGCCCATGCCACGGGCGCTGTCGGCCACGTAGATCGAGTCCTCGGCAGAGAACCGGTAGGCTGGACGGGGCTTGAACCAGTTGGCATAGGCATAGCCCAGCACCTGGCCGTCCTTTTCGGCCACCAGCCAGGGCAGGCCCCGGGCCAGCACGTCGGCACGGCGGCCTGCCATGTCGGCTTCAGATGGTGGATCGATCTCGAAGGTACCTGTACCGTGAAGCACATGGTGTTGGTAAATGGCCGTGATGGCGGGAATATCGCTGTCGGTGCTGGAACGAATTTTGGGCATGGAAGAGGGAAATGGATATAATCGCGGGCTTTGCAGCGTGTCGCTGGCCGGGTGGCCATGTCGCGTGTCTCAAGCGTTGCGAATATGGTTGCGAACACAGTGGCTCAAGGCAAATGTTGCCGGAGTTCACCACCCGAAGGATAAATCATGGTCGTCATTCGACTCTCCCGCGGCGGCTCCAAGGGCCGTCCTTTCTTCAACATCGTCGTTGCTGACAAGCGCGTGCGCCGTGATGGCCGCTTCATCGAGCGCATCGGCTTCTACAACCCCACCGCCAAGGAATCCGAAGAAGGCCTGCGCATCGTGCAAGACCGTCTGACGTACTGGAAGAGCGTGGGCGCCCAGTCCTCCCCTACCGTGGACCGCCTGATCAAGCAAGCCGCCAAGAAGGCTGCTTAAAGCTCCCTGAAAAGGGCGGGTTTCGTCGGCATGCCTGGCGAAACCCGCCCTTTTCCTATTCTGGAATCCCCTGCCATGGCCACCAACCTGACCCTCGAACCCGCAGAGCTGCCCACAGACGCCGTTGAAGTGGGGCGCATTGCCGATGCCTGGGGTGTCAAGGGCTGGTTCAAGGTGTTGTCGCACAGCAGCAGCCCTGAGGCGCTGTTTTCGTCCAAACGCTGGTACCTGCAGCCTTCCGAGCGCGGCGCCAAGACCTTTGCGGGCACCGTTTTGTTGTCCATCCGCCAGGCCAAGGACCATTCGGACACCGTGGTTGCCTGGGCGCAGGGCATTGATGACCGCGATGCCGCCGAAGCCTTGCGCGGCGCGCGCATCTTTGTGCCGCGCTCCAGCTTTCCGTCCACCACGGAGGGCGAGTACTACTGGATCGATCTGATCGGTCTTGCGGTCGTCAACCGCGAAGGTGTGGCGCTGGGGCAGGTGCAGGAATTGATGTCCACCGGTCCGCAGACGGTGCTGGTGTTGACTTATGAGAAGGACGGCAAGGCACAGGAGCGGATGATCCCTTTTGTCTCGGCCTTCATTGACAACGTGGACTTGGCCGAAAAGCGCATCACGGTGGACTGGCAGCCGGACTACTGATCGGAACTCCCGCCTTGGCGCCGCCCACCATGCGCTTTGACATCATCACCCTGTTCCCCGAGCTGTTTGCGCCGTTCCTGGCCAGCGGCGTGACCCGCCGCGCGTATGCCGGCGGCCAGGTCGATGTACGCCTGTGGAACCCGCGCGACTATGCCGATGGCAACTACCGCCGTGTCGATGACCGGCCCTTTGGCGGCGGGCCGGGCATGGTGATGATGGCTGAGCCCCTCGCCAGGTGTCTTGCATCTATCCGGGTGGAGCGCGGTGAGGCCGAGAGTAGTGAGGCGCCGCTGGTCCTTTTTTCGCCCATTGGCGAAACGCTGAACCACGCTGCCGTGGAGCGCTGGTCTGCAAGTACGGGTGCAATCCTGCTGTGCGGGCGCTATGAAGGCATTGACCAGCGCTTCATCGATACCCATGTCGATCTGCAGATGAGTCTGGGCGACTTTGTGCTGTCGGGTGGCGAAATCGCCGCCATGGCCCTGCTGGACGCTGTGGCGCGCTTGCAGCCCGGTGTGCTCAATGATGAGGGCAGCCACCAGCTCGACAGCTTCAACCCGGCGCTCGACGGCCTGCTCGATTGCCCGCACTACACGCGCCCTGAAGAATGGGCAGGGCAGCAGGTGCCTGCCGCGCTGATGTCTGGCCACCATGCGCAGATCGAGCGCTGGCGGCGCGACCAGCGCCTGGCCACCACGGCCCGGCACAGGCCCGATCTCATCGAGGCGGCGCGCAAAGCAGGGCATCTGGCCGCTGCGGATGAAGCAGTATTGGCCAAGCTCACCTGAATTGCTATAATCAAAGGCTTTTCGATCCTCTGGCCGGCCGTTTTGACAGGGAGTTCTCCCGCAAAACACTGAGACGTCAATCCCGACGCAGCCATTTTTGGCGCGGACAAGATCGTTGGATATCAAACATGAACCTGATTCAGACCCTGGAAGCGGAAGAAATCGCCCGCTTGAACAAGACCATCCCCGAATTCGCCCCTGGTGACACCGTCATCGTGAGCGTGAACGTGGTGGAAGGTACCCGTAAGCGCGTGCAGGCCTACGAAGGTGTGGTGATTGCCAAGCGCAATCGCGGCCTGAACAGCGGCTTCACCGTGCGCAAGATCTCCAGCGGCGAAGGCGTGGAGCGTACGTTCCAGACCTACAGCCCCCTGATCGCCAGCATTGAAGTCAAGCGCCGTGGTGATGTGCGCCGTGCCAAGCTGTACTACCTGCGTGACCGCAGCGGCAAGTCGGCACGTATCAAGGAAAAGCTGCCTTCGCGTGTCAACAAGGCTGCAGCCGCCACCGCCGCATAAGGCGCAGGCTCGACCTCACAAGCCGCTACAGCGTCTGCCTGTAGCGGCTTTTTGTTTTTTGGCTTGTTCACCTCCCCCTTCTTGTGGACCCTTCTTCCAGTCCTGCTGTCTCGTCGGTGATCGCTCCTTTGTCGAACCTGCCCGACTTTGACCCCCGCCTTGTTCCGGTGGTGGGGGTGGATGCGCACCTGCCTGCGGTGCCGGTTCAGGCGCAGACCGCTGAAGCGCTGCGGGCGCGTTTCGCGCACCCGCCGCAGTGGGAGCCTGAGGTGCTGCTGGAAAAGAAGTTCATGAACCGCGAGCCCGCCCGTGCGTCGGTGCTGATTGCCATCGTGCTGCGCGAACAGCCCATGGTGCTGTTGACCGAACGCACGGCCCACCTGTCCACCCATTCGGGGCAGGTGGCCTTCCCCGGTGGGCGGGCAGACGCGGGAGATGCAACGCCTGCCGACACGGCCTTGCGCGAGGCGCAGGAAGAGGTGGGGCTTGCTCGGGATTTTGTCGAAGTGCTCGGCACGTTGCCAATCTATGTCACAGGCTCATCGTTCATCATCACGCCCGTGGTAGCGCTGGTGCAGCCGGACTGCGTGCTCCAACCCAATCCGTATGAAGTGGCGGACCTTTTCGAGGTGCCGCTCGATTTTCTGCTCAACCCCGCCAACCACCGGCGCCATGTGTTCGACCGGGATGGCGTACACCGGGAGTGGTTCTCGATGCCCTACCAGGACGGCGGCAAGAACCATTACATCTGGGGTGCGACAGCAGGCATGCTGCGCAACTTCTACCGTTTCATGCAGGCGTAAACCGGGCCCGCGTGCGATAGGGTGCATCGGGGCAAAGCACCAGTATCATTGCCCCCCATGAGTTTCTTCGCCATCCTGTTCGCTCTGCTGATCGAGCAGGCCCGCCCGCTGGCACGCAGCAATCCCATTCATGCGGGTCTGCGAGCGTGGGCGCTGTCCGTGAGCCGCAATTTTGATGCGGGCAAGCCGCACCACGGCTGGGTGGCCTGGAGCCTTGCGGTGCTGGTTCCCGCCCTGGTGACCCTGGCCATTCACTGGCTATTGCTTTGGGGGCTGGGGTGGCCCTTTGCGGTGCTGTGGAGTGTGGCAGTGCTGTACATCACGCTCGGGTTTCGGCAGTTCAGCCACCACTTCACGGGCATCCGCGACGCGTTGGAGGAGGGCGATGAAGATGCTGCCCGCGAGCGCCTGGCCCACTGGCAGCAGGTGGATGTGGGGGCGCTGCCGCGCAGCGAGATCGTGCGCCATGTGATCGAGTATTCAGTGTTGGCGGCCCACCGGCATGTGTTCGGCGTGTTGGCATGGTTCTCCGTGCTGGCTGCCCTGGGCCTGGGGCCGACCGGGGCTGTTCTGTACCGGTTGGCTGAGTTTGTATCGCGCTATTGGCATTACAAGCAGCGCACGGGCGCCCAGCCTGCCAGCGCCTCCCTGCAGCAGGCCTCTGCGCAGGCGTGGACTGCCATCGACTGGCTTCCGGCCCGGCTCACGGCACTGAGCTTTGCGGTGGTGGGCAGCTTTGAAGAGGCGATTGAGGGCTGGCGGTTTCACGCACAGCGTTTCCCCAATGACAACGACGGCGTGGTGCTGGCCGCCACGGCAGGTGCCATCAATGTACGCCTGGGGGGCGAGGCACTGAAGGCGCGCACTGAATTGCACGCGCCACAGGGCCTGGAGATCGACGCCGACATGGGCGACAGCGATTCCACCCCCGGCCGCGAGCCCGAGGTGGGCCACCTGCGCAGCGTTGTGGGGTTGGTGTGGCGCTCGGTGGTGGTGTGGATGCTGCTGCTGGCGTTGCTCACGCTAGCGCGTTTGCTGGGGTAGCTGGCAAGCCCCCTGAACCGCAGTGCGGCTTCCATCGGACAGGGGCGCACCCTCAACCATGCAAGCTAGTTCCACGGGTGCGCTGGTTTCCGCCGCGGCAGTGGTGGAGGCCGCGCTCGGCTCAGTACCGGGTGTGGCGCAGTTCTTCAAATAAATCGCTATAAATTTTATAGCGTGTTGCGCTTATACCGCCTGCGCTGGGGCCCAGTTTGAATGCATCCAGCACGCCACAGCCCGGCTCGTGCAGGTGCGTGCAGTTGTAGAACTTGCAGGCTGTCGCATGTGCTGCAATGTCGGGCATGCAGGCTGCCAGTTGCATGGGGGCAATGTGGTGCAGCCCAAACTCCTGAAAGCCTGGTGAATCGATGAGCGCGGTGGTACGGGCCTTGTCCATCCAGTACCAGTGCGTGCTGGTGGTGGTGTGTTTGCCCGAGTTCAGCGCCTGCGAGATTTCACCGGTGAGCACGGAAGCGCCTGGCACCAGCAGATTGATGAGGGTGCTCTTGCCGGACCCTGAGGGCCCCAGCACCAGCGTGGTCTTGCCCTGAAGGTGCTCCATCAGCAGCGCGCGGTCCACGTCGCTGGAGAGCGCCAGCGACAGCGGTAGCACGCCATAGTGCTTGCCGGCGCCCATGTGCCGGTAGGGCAGCAAGCGCTCCCAGGCGCGGGCGAAAGGTTCGACCAGATCGCTCTTGTTGAGTGCAATGATGGGCTTGATGCCCTCGGCCTCGGCGGCAATCAGGGCGCGGGCTAGCTGGCTTTCCGAAAACACCGGCTCTGCCGCGATCAGGATGAGCACCTGGTCGAGGTTGGCGGCAAACGACTTGGTGCGGATCTCGTCCTGTCGGTAAAAGAGGTTGCGCCGTTCCTTGACCTTTTCGATGGTGCCCTCTTCGCCCTGGCCGGGCGGGGGCGCCTGCCACAGCACATGGTCGCCCACCACTGCCTGGCTCTTTTTGCCGCGTGGGTGGCAGATGCGGCGTTCGCCGTCGGGCGTCTCCACCATGCAGTGGCGCCCATGGCTGGCGACCACGGTGCCGTCCATGAGCGCGCTGCGTTCAGCCATGGGAGCCTGTGGTGCGCAAGGTCATGGGGTCAGGCCACCAGGGCATCGAACTGCGTTGCGCACTCGAAATCCGTGGATGAAATGCCATGCACGTCGTGCGTGTTCAGGCGCACCACGCAGCGGCTGTAGTGCACCGACAGATCGGGGTGGTGATCCTGGGCATTGGCAATGAAGGCCAAGGCGTTCACGAACGAGATGGTCTCGTAGTAGTTGGCGAAATGGTAGGTCTTCTCAATGGCGACGTTAGCGCCATCGCCCGTCAGGCTCCAGCCTTCGAGTTTGGCCAGGTTTGCTACAACTTCGGTAGCTGTCAACGCACGACGGGTAAGCGTTGACCAGTCTTTTTTCTTCAACATGGTAGTCATGGATGGGAGGGGTTGTGCATGCGCGCCAGCCGCTCGGTGGCGGGTGGGTGCGAGTAGTAGAACTTCACGTACACCGGGTCGGGTGTGAGCGTGGAGGCATTATCTTCGTAGAGCTTGAGCAGGGCGGAGGACAGGTCGGCGCCGCTGGCCTGGGCGACGGCGTAGGCGTCTGCCTGGAATTCGTGGCGGCGCGAAAGTTGCGAGAACAGCGGCGAGATGAAAAACGTGAATACTGGCACCACAAGCATGAAAAGCAGCAGGGCCAATGCGTCATTGGGGGCTGCGGCCAGGGTGGGGTCCAGCGAGATACTCGGCCGCACGCCCAGGCCGGTGTAGAACCACACCTGGTTGGAGAGCCAGCCCAGCAGTGCAAAGCCTGCCAAGCTCAATGCGAACATGGTCACGATACGCTGGATGATGTGGCGGTGCTTGAAATGCCCCAGCTCATGGGCCAGCACCGCCTCGACCTCGCCCGGGGCCAGCTGGCGCAAGAGGGTGTCGTAAAACACCACGCGCTTTGCTGCGCCAAAGCCCGTGAAGTAGGCGTTGGCATGCGCGCTGCGGCGGCTGCCGTCCATCACGAACAGCCCTTTGGCCGAGAAGCCGCAGCGCTGCATGAGGGCAGTGACGCGGGCCTTGAGCGATTCGTCTTCGAGGGGCTGGAACTTGTTGAACAGCGGGGCGATGAAGGTGGGATACACCACCATCAGCAGCAGATTGAAACCCATCCAGAAGCACCAGGCCCACAGCCACCACAGCGGGCCGGTTGCCCCCATGATCCACAGGATCAGCGCGGCGATGGGCAGGCCGATGAGTGCGCCGACCAGCAGGCCCTTGAGCGCATCGGCAAGCCACAGGCGCCAGGTCATCTTGTTGAAACCAAAGCGCTCTTCCACGACGAAGGTCTGGTACAGCGACAGCGGCAGGTCGATCAGGCCGCTGATGGCGGCGAAGGCGGTCAGCAGCGCCAACTGCTGCCACATCCCGCCGCCCAGGGCGCTGAGCAGGGCCTGATTCAGCACATCCAGTCCACCCAGCAGTGTCCAGCCCAGCAGCACGGCCGCACCCAGTGCCATTTCCAGCAAGCCCAGGCGCGCCTTGGTGATCGTGTAATCCGCGGCCTTCTGGTGCGCCGCCAGCGCGATGCGTTCGGCAAATGGTGCGGGAACGTCGCTGCGGTGTCGCGCCACATGCCGGATCTGGCGCGTAGCCAGCCAGAACTTGAGCACAAGGCCCAGGGTGAGAGCTGCGGCAAACGCAAGCGTCAGCGCCAGGGCGGGAGAGAAGGCGTCGGAAGTGGGCATGAGCGGCGAGTTTAGGCCATCGGCGACAATGCGCGCCATGTCAGAAGCCAACAACCCCACCCCTCACGCACTTGCCAAATCCGACCAGAACCTGGTCTGGCTCGATTGCGAAATGACAGGCCTGGAGCCCGATACCGACCGCCTTCTTGAAATCGCCGTCATCGTGACGGGACCGAGCCTGGAGCCGCGCATCGAGGGGCCAGTTTTTGCGATCCACCAGTCCGATGAACTGCTGGGCAAGATGGATGCCTGGAACAAGGGCACCCACGGTCGCAGCGGCCTCATCGACAAGGTGAAGGCCTCGACCGTGACGGAGGAGGAGGCAGAGAAGCAGATCATTGCCTTCCTGAGCAAGTACGTTCCCAAAGGGACTGCGCCTATGTGCGGCAACAGCATCGGCCAGGACCGGCGCTTTCTGGTGCGCTATATGCCCAAGCTGGAGCGATTCTTCCATTACCGCAACGTGGACGTGAGCACCCTTAAGGAATTGGCCAAGCGCTGGAAGCCCGAGGCCTACACCAGCTTCAAGAAAGCGCAGAAGCACACGGCCCTGGCAGACGTGCATGAGTCCATTGACGAACTGGCGCACTACCGCAAGCACCTGCTTTCGGTGTGACGGATTCCGGGGAGGGCGGCTGAAGACCTTGTGGGTTTGTATCGCAAGAACTGAGAGGGGCTTGCGGGAAAATACCTATCCATGCCATAATCAGCGGCTGCGCAGGAATCCATTCCTCGCAGATTGTGCATCTCCCCTCACACACCGGGCTTGCCAGCCGACTGTTTTCAACGCAGTGCAGGACTAGCGAACAACGCCCACCAGCATCCGCCCAGAGCAATGCAGGTTTCGTTTGATGGTTGATGTTTTTTAACCATTGACGAAGCCACTCGCAGGCTACGCTTGCGATCGTCTTCGTGAGAGAAAAATCATGACCGACACCTCTTTGGTGCAGGGCGAATTCGCGCCTGCTGACACTTCCTTTGCTGCCGACATTTCCGTGCAGTCTTCCCCTCTGGATGCCGTGGTAGCAGCTGCCACCGAGGCCGACGTTGCCGTGACCGCGGAACCCAACGGCTTTATCGAACTGGGCCTGGCCCCTGAACTCGTGCAAGCCGTAGCTGACTTGGGCTACACCCAGCCCACCAGCGTGCAGCTCAAGGCCATTCCCTTGGCCATGGGCGGTGGCAATGACTCCACCAAGTTCATCGACTTGATGGTTTCCAGCCAGACCGGCAGCGGCAAGACTGCCGCCTTCCTGCTGCCCGTGCTGCACACGCTGATCAACCAGCAGGCTGCTGCCGAAGCCGAAGAACGCGCTGCTTTCGAGCGCGCTGTGGCCGAAGCTGCCGCCCGTGGTGAGCCTGCCCCCAAGCGCGCCAAGCGCAAGGACCCCACTAGCTCGCGCAATTTCAAGGCCGCCACCCCTGGTGCCCTGATTCTGTGCCCCACGCGTGAACTGGCGCAGCAAGTCGCGCACGATGCTATCGACCTGGTCAAGCACTGCCGTGGCCTGCGTGTCGCTAACGTGGTGGGTGGCATGCCTTACCAATTGCAGATCGCCAAGCTGCAAAACGCCGACCTGGTGGTGGCCACCCCTGGCCGCTTGCTGGACCTGCAGCGCTCGATGCAGATCAAGCTCGACAAGGTGCAGTTCCTGGTCGTTGACGAAGCCGACCGCATGCTCGACCTGGGTTTCTCGGACGACCTGGCCGAACTGAACCAGCTGACTGCCCAGCGCAAGCAGACCATGATGTTCAGCGCCACCTTCGCGCCCCGCATCCAGCAGTTGGCCATGCGCGTGATGCACGACGGAGGTTCGTCTGTGCAGAAGGTCACCATTGACTCTCCGCAAGAGAAGCATGCCAACATCAAACAAATGCTGTACTGGGCCGACAACGCCCAGCACAAGCGCAAGATGCTGGACCACTGGCTGCGTGACACCACGATCAACCAAGCCATCGTTTTTGCCAGCACCCAGGTGGAGTGCGATGGCCTGGCCAACGACCTGCAGCAAGAAGGCTTTTCGGCTGTTGCATTGCACGGTGCCCTCAGCCAGGGTTTGCGCAATCGCCGTTTGATGGCATTGCGCGCTGGTCAGGTGCAGATTCTGGTGGCTACCGACGTGGCAGCACGTGGCATCGATGTACCCACGATCACCCATGTTTTCAACTTCGGCCTGCCCATGAAGGCCGAGGACTACACCCACCGCATTGGCCGTACTGGCCGTGCGGGCCGCGATGGCCTGGCCATCACGTTTGCCGAGTTCCGCGATCGCCGCAAGATCTACGACATTGAGTCGTACAGCCGCCAGCAGTTCAAGGCCGAAGTGATTCCCGGCATGGAGCCCTCGCAGCGCGCGCCGCAGGCACCTCGCGGTGGCGATTTTGGTGGTGGCCGTGGCGCCCCGGGCCGTTCGTACGACAACCGTGACAACCAGTCGCGTGGCCGCTTCGGTGGTCCCGCACGTGGTGGCAATGACCGTGGTGGTTTCGGTGGTGGCTTTGGCGGTGGTTTCGCTGGCCGTGACAACCGTGGTGCTCCTGCACGTGGTGAAGGCGCTGGCGGTTTTGCGGGTCGTGATGACCGTGGGGGTGACCGTAGTTTCGCGCCGCGTCGTGATGGTGAAGGCTATGGCCGCAAACCTGGTTTTGGTGACGCAGGCCGTGGCAGCTTTGCGCCCCGTGGTGATGCAGGTGCACCGCGTGGTGATTTCGCTCCCCGCAAGCCAGCGTTTGCCAAGCCAGCTGGTGGCGGCGGCAAGCCGTTCGTGGCACACGATGCCCGCAAGCGCCCTGCGCGCCCCGCGCGCTGATCGCTGACAGGTCTGTGGCGCTAGCGCCACCCCTGTTGCAAAGGCCGGTACCGCAAGGTGCTGGCCTTTTTTGTTGTTGTGGGGACCCTGGACCAAGAATGCGCAGAGTAGCTCGACAATAATTGCCTAGGGAGGAATCTGCAGTGTCGTCTTCGTTATCTTCCGAGGCAGACTTTGAACACATGTTCGAACTGGCGCCTGTGTCTCTCTGGCTGGAGGACTACAGCGCCCTGAAGCAACTTTTTGATCGCTGGCGCGCTGCGGGGGTTTCCGATCTTCGTGCCCACCTTGCTCAGGACTCCGCAAGGGTGCGGCAATGCAGCGCTGCCCTCAAGGTGTTGAAAGTCAATCGCCGCACGCTGGAGTTGTTTGCGGCCGAAAACCAACAGGTGCTTGAAGCGAATCTGGACCAGGTCTTCAGGGATGACATGCACGATGCGGTCTTCCATGAGCTGGCGGCGCTGTGGTCCGGGCAGCTGGAGTTTTCGAACCAGACTGTCAACTATGCGCTGGATGGCCGGCGTCTTGACGTTCAGATTCGCGCACGCATCCTTCCAGGGTATGAAGCGGATTGGAGCCGCGTTCTGCTTTCGCTGGAAGACATCACGGCCCAAGTGCGGAGTGCCAGCCAACTTCGGCGCAGCGAACAATATGCACGGGATTTGTTCGAGCACTCCCCGGTCTCGTTGTGGGTCGAGGATTTCAGTGCCGTGAAAAGCCTGCTCGACGGTGTTCGCGCGCAGGGCATTGACGATTTCAAGACCTTCATCACGGTGCACCCTGAATTCGTCACGCGCTGCATGCAGGAGATTCGCGTGATCGATGTCAACCAGCAGACGTTGCGTATGTTCGGTGCGTCCAGCAAGGAGATGCTTCTGAACAACATCGGGCGGGTGTTTAGGGGTGAGATGCATGAGTCCTTCGCGGACCAGTTGCTGGACCTGTGGGAGGGCAAGACCTTTCAGCAGCGCGAAGTGGTCAACTACGCGCTGTCGGGGGATGCGGTGCATATCCACATGCAGTTTTCTGTGTTGGCAGACCATCTTGCGGACTGGGGGCTGGTGCTGCTGTCGCTGGTGGACATCACGGCGCGCAAAAAGGCCGAAGCCTACCTGGAGTACCTTGGCAAGCATGACGTCCTGACGCAGCTGCGCAACCGGGCCTTCTATGCGGAAGAACTCAATCGTGTCACCCGCAAGGGGCCGTGGCCTCTGTCCATCATTGCGATTGATCTGAACGGGCTCAAGGTTGTGAACGATGAGCAGGGCCATGCTGCGGGCGATTCCATGCTGCGCAGGGTGGGCGAAGTACTGGCCAAGGCGGTGGACCCGCCAGCCTGCGCCGCGCGCATTGGCGGAGACGAATTCACGGTGTTGCTGCCCGGCATGGACGAGCGCAGCGCCTTTGCGTTGCAGGAGCGCATTCTCTCCATGTTGGACTTGAACAACCAGTTCTATCCGGGTCAGCCTATCAGCCTGGCCATGGGCGTCGCTTCGTGCCGTTCGGGCGACATGGTGGAAGCGGCCATCCATCGTGCCGACCAGGCCATGTATGCCGAAAAAATCCGGTACTACCAGGAAAAAGGGGTGGACCGGCGGCAACTGTCATAGGACCCCTTCCGGGTTGCACGGAAGCTTGGCGTCAGGTGCCGTGGGGTGTACTTCAGAACTCAGCCCGCGTGAACTGCGTAGCCGTAGAGCCACCCGGTTGGCGCCCTGGCTAGAAAGTTGCGCTCCGAGGCATCGATGGCCCCAGTGCCTGGCGGGCGTAGCGGCTTTCCAGAGGCTTCGCCAGGGTGACTACTGTGCCTTTACCTGTGCCTCTACCGCCTTGAACGCTTCGACATCGACAAACTTGCCAAGCTTCCAGTTAGGCTGGGCTTTGTACTCGGGCGCCTGGAATCCCACTCTCGCGGGTGCGCACTGACTTGGCGGGGCGTAGAGTGAGGTCTCATTGTTGCTAGCGCGCAGGGCAATTCACGAACGCCAAGGGCTCAACCTGGCGTTGCAGTCCTTCCAATATCGGGCCAGCGATGGTGCAGATAGATCCAAGCCATCATGCCCACGCACATCATGAGCAGCGATGCGAAGGCCAGCAAGACCGTTGAGTGCATTACCAAAGGGACCAGGATGCCCGCCACAATGCCGTTCGCAGTAGAGCCGACAAACGCTTGCATGGACGAGGCCATGCCGCGGCGCTCGGGGTGAAGGTCCAGCACCAGCAGGGTCACTACCGGCACCATCAGTGCCCAGCCAAACGCAAAGACCGCAATCGGCAGCAGTGACCAGGCCGCGTGCACGGGAAAGAGCAGATTAGCTCCCAGATTGAAGACGGCTACGGTAAACATGATCACAAAGCCGTGCCGTATCTGTCGATTTGGAGCGATCTTGCCGGCCAGACGCCCGCTCAGCCACGCGCCGCCCATGATGCCCGAAATGGTCAGTAGAAAGAACCAGAAGAACTGCGTGGGGGCTAGTGCAAGGTGTTCGCCCAGAAAGGCAGGTGCTGCCAGTACGTACAGGAACATCCCATTGAATGGAACGCCGCTTGCGAGCGCCAGCAGCACAAATCGAGGGCTTGACCCCAGCTGCCAGTACCCCCGCATCAGATGGGGCACATTGAACGGCTGGCGATGCTCGGCCTGCAATGTTTCGGGCAGGAGCCTGAAGTTTGCGACCCAGAGCACCACACCCACGCAGGTCAGAAACCAGAAGATGCTGTGCCAGCCTGCATGTACAAAGAGCCAGCCGCCCACGATGGGAGCGATGGCTGGGGCTATGCCAAAGTAGATCGTCACTTGGCTCATCACCTGCTGCGCGCGCGCTGGGGGAAACATGTCGCGGATGACCGCACGCGACACCACAATGCCTGCGCCCGTAGACAAGCCCTGCAATGCCCTGAACGCTATGAGCTGGCCGATGCTTTGTGACAGCGCGCATCCAGCCGAGGCCAGCGTGAACATGGCGATCCCGCACAGGACCACCGGTCGCCGGCCAAAGCTGTCTGCGAGTGCTCCATGGAAGAGGTTCATGAACGCAAAACCAAAGAGATAGGCCGAAAGGGTCTGTTGCATCTCCACCGGGGTGGCGCCCAGGGCACTGGCAATGCCTGTGAAGGCAGGTATGTAGGTGTCAATCGAGAAAGGCCCCAGCATGCCCAGTACGGCGAGGAGGGCAGCGAGGGTCCATTGGGGCGCGCGCCAAAGTGTGTGGGCGTTGGGATTCATCGGGTGGGCAACGGGTAGAACATCGGGCGTGGGCAGGGGGCTCGGACAGGGCCGATGACGGCTGTTGCGGCAAGAGCCGCTGTCAGGACTTGGTTCTCTGCGGCAGCAGTTGGCCCCCGGATGAAAACCGGTACCTACCCTCCATCCAGCCCAGTCCGAACAGGGCCAGAGTCTGTTCATAGTACGCCGTGGATCGCACGGGATTCGCGACGAGGCGGCTGAGCTGCGCTTTCAATGCAGCACTATCGCCTTGCGCCTGCAAAAAGGGCAGCATCGCTGCCGTAAAGCCTGCCGGACCAGGGCCTGAGCCCTGTCCTGTCAGTACATCAATCGATTCAGGTGGGTACCCCTGTTCGCGCACGTATCTCGCCATGGGGGCCAATGCAGAAAGCAAGGGCTTGCGGCCAGGTGCGGCAGGGTGCAGCATGCCTGCCCACAGGTAGACGCGAATCGCGTTGTAGGCGCCCTGGCCTTTTTCCTTGCCTTTTTCGTCAATGAGAAAGCCTTGCCGTGCGTCGTACAAGGTCCAGTCAGGGGCGTAGCCTTTGGGGGAGGCTCCCACGATGATTTTTTCAGAACTTTGAATGAGCTGCCTCCAGGCAGGGAGGGGGTAGAGCGTGGCCAGCCGTTGCATGACCTGCAACGGCATGTAGCTTGGGTTGAGCTTCCATCGGCCTTCGGCCTCCACAAAGCCGCTTGGCGCAGGGAGCAGGCTCGGCCCCAGGCCAGGGAGGTCTGCGGTCTCCTCTGCAATGATGCGGGCGGCCAGACGAGCCCCCAAGGCGCGATATTGCGGGGCGTTCCACAGGCGTGCAGCCTCGCCCAGGACATAGGCAATCCAGATGTCAGCGTCGGAGGCCGCATTGCTGTCAATAACGCCCCAGGTTCCGTCCGGCCGACGGCCCCACAGCCACGCGGGCAGGCGTGCGCCCAGGTCTCCACCGCTCAGGTTGTTCTCGGTCCAGCGCAGGAGGGTGCTGAAACCCTTGCGGTCATTGGCGACCAGGGCAAAGAAAAGTCCGTAAGCTTGGCCTTCCGAGTAGGTGCGCCCTCCCTCCCCGTCGTCCGAGATCACCCGGCCTTCCTCGCTGGTGAATTGGGCCTTGAAGGTATCCCATGCAGGCCATTGGCCGCCGCGCGCCAAGCCTGCCACTGCTTGCTCCTGCCCTTGCACGCGTGACAGCGTGGCGGGCGCGAGCAGGCTCAGTCCTGTGAGAAGTGCTGTCCGCCTCAGGAGTATTGGAGTCATGAAAATCCTCGTGTTGCAATACCAACAGGAACGGGTTCTTCTGGATAGCCTATGGTGCACAGCGCATATGTGCGAGCACGATGAGGTTATTTTGTAACCTGAAGATGCTGCTGAGAACGGAGCCGGCCGAGGAAGGGGTGTGTTGTGCCTCTTTCGTAGCCAGAAAAAACAAAAAAGCCGACGCTACATTGAAGTAGCACCGGCTTTGTGCGCCTTGCGGCTTTTGTTTGGTGGGTCCTGAGTGACTCGAACACTCGACCTACGGATTAAGAGTCCGCTGCTCTACCAACTGAGCTAAGAACCCAAACTTTTTATAAATCTGTCTGCATTGCTGCAGAGCCTCGAATTATGCACTAGTTTTTTGTGGCTTGGCAAGCAACCCAGAAAATTATTGCATGGCATTGCGGCTGGCGAGTTCGACAAACAGGCCACTGTGGTCCAGTTCACCCAGGCCATGATCTACGCCTTCGGCATAGAGGGTCTCGAACAGGGCTGTGATGGGCGCGTCGAAGCCGATCTCGCCGGCCGTCGCCAGGGCGTTGCGCATGTCCTTGAGCTGCACGGCCATGCGGCCGCGTGGGGCAAAGTCACGCTCCACCATGCGCTGGCCATGCAGTTGCAGGATGCGGCTGTCTGCAAAACCTCCCTGAATGGCTTCGCGCACCTTGGCCATGTCTGCGCCGCCCTTGGCTGCAAACAGCAATGCCTCGGCCACCGCGCCGATGGTGATGCCCACGATCATCTGGTTGGCCAACTTGGTGAGCTGGCCCGCGCCGTGCGGGCCCACATGGGTGGCGCGGCCGCAGGCGGCGAACACGGGCTGGGCCTGCGCAAAGTCTTCAGGGCGCCCGCCCACCAGGATGGCGAGCGTGCCGTTTTCTGCTCCCACCGTCCCACCTGATACAGGTGCATCCAGGTGGGCCAGGCCCATCTCGCCCAGGCGGGCGGCGTGGTCCCGTGCTTCGCGGGGCTGGATGGAGGCCATGTCGATGAAGAGGGCGCCTTTGCGCATCGCCTTGGCCGTTCCGGATTCGAACAGGACGTGTCCTACGACAGGGCCGTTTTCCAGCAGGCTGATCACCACATCGGCGTTCTGGACCGCTTCGGTGGGCGAGGCATGGACGGTGATGCCAAACGCTGTCAGGGGCTCCGCCTTGGCTCGGGTACGGTTCCACACCTGGACCTGATGGCCGGCTTCCTTGAGGCGGCGTGCGATGGGGCGGCCCATCATGCCAATGCCCAGGACTGCAATGCGAAGCGGGGTGGTGGTCATGGCGTCATTCATCCGGGATCGTTGTCTCTGTGTGCATCATGTGCCTTTTTGGTGCATCACCCTGTCACGGAGCTTGCAGCATGGCTAGATTGGAATGATGATGCCGCACAGCCCCAGGAGACCCTACCCATGACCTTGCCCCTGCATGACCCCGCCTGGCTGGAGCGCATGTACAACAACCGTGCTCTGGTGCCCGACCACATGGACTACCTGCAGCGCTGGGCACGGGATTCTGCGCAGGTGCGGGCCAACGTCCCTTGTGTGCTGGATGTGGCCTATGGCAGCGGTGCAGGGGAAACCCTGGACGTGTTTCCGTCTGCACGTACCACGGGCGGGACGGTGCCTGTTCTGGTGTTCATCCATGGCGGCTACTGGCGGTCGCTCGACAAATCCGATCACTCGTTCATTGCGCCGCCTTTTACCCAGGCCGGTTTTTGTGTGGTGGTGGTGAACTACGCGCTGTGCCCAGGCACCCCCGAGGCGCCGGTGACCATTCCGCACATCGTGCGGCAAATGGAGAAAGCACTGGGTTGGGTGTGGCACCACGTTGCCGCCCATGGGGGCGACCCGAAGCGGATTACCGTGGCAGGGCATTCGGCGGGAGGCCAACTGGCGGCCCTGCTGCTCACCAGTGTGTGGCCGCTGATCGGTGACGGTCTGCCGGATGGGCTGGTGCGCAATGCGCTGTCGATCTCCGGGGTCCACGATCTGGAGCCCATCATGCACACCCCCATGTACCAGACGGTGCTGAACCTCACGGAGCAGCAAGTGCTGCAGTGCAGCCCGGCGCGCCTGCTGGAGCCCGCCATCGGTACGCTCTATTGTGCCGTGGGGGCGGATGAAAGCCCCGAGTTCCTACGGCAGAACCAGTTGATGCAGAACGCCTGGGGCAGCCACTTCGTGCCCCGTAGCGTGGCACTACCCGGACTGCACCACTTCAGCATCGTCGATGCCCTGGCCCAGCCGGGGCACGACCTGCACCACATGGCGCAGAACCTGCTGCGGGCCTGACCTCGCGTTGATCTCGGCCCGGGTGCTGGTTTACATCAGCAGGTGCTCACCCGCGTTGTCGCCGCCCAGGATCACATAGTTGACCTTGCGCACGTCCATCAGCTTGGTGCCGCCAGCGTAGCTGATGGAGCTTTGCACATCCTGCTCCATCTCGATCAGCGTCTCGGCCAGCTTGCCCTTGATGGGCTCCAGAATGCGCTTGCCTTCCACGTGCTTGTACTCGCCCTTGTTGAAGTCGCTGGCTGAGCCGTAGTACTCCTTGAACAGAGCGCCGTCCACCTCCACCGTCTTGCCGGGGGACTCTTCATGGCCTGCGAACAGCGAGCCGATCATCACCATGCTGGCGCCAAAACGGATGCTCTTGGCGATGTCGCCATGGCTGCGGATGCCGCCGTCGGCAATGATGGGTTTGGTGGCCACGCGGGCACACCACTTGAGGGCAGATAGCTGCCAGCCGCCCGTGCCAAAGCCGGTCTTGAGTTTGGTGATGCACACCTTGCCCGGGCCCACGCCTACCTTGGTCGCGTCGGCGCCCCAGTTTTCCAGGTCGATGATGGCTTCAGGCGTGGCCACATTGCCAGCAATCACAAACGCCTTGGGCAGGTGCTGCTTGAGGTAGCCAATCATGTTCTTCACGCTGTCGGCATGCCCATGGGCGATGTCGATGGTGATGTATTCGGGCGTGAGGCCCAGGGCCACCAACTGGTCCACGGTGTCGTAGTCGGGTTGTTTGACGCCCAGTGAGATCGAGGCGTAGCAGCCCTTGGCGTGCATGTCCTTGACGAACTGAATATTGTCCAGGTCAAACCGGTGCATGACGTAGAAGTAGCCGTTCTGGGCCATCCAGGTACAGATCTTTTCGTCCACCACCGTTTTCATGTTGGCGGGTACCACGGGGATGCGGAACGAGCGGCCGCCCAGCTCCACGCTGGCGTCGCATTCCGAGCGGCTTTCCACGCGGCATTTGCGGGGCAGCAGCAAAACGTTGTCGTAATCGAAGATTTCCATGAGATTCCAAGCTCCTTTGAAAAGGTCGCCTGCGAAGGATTTCGCGGGCGTGGGCGCTTGGCTTGGGACCGGCTTTGTGGGCACTGGCGTGGTGG
This sequence comes from Acidovorax sp. sif0632, assembly GCF_019218805.1. Classification (NCBI taxonomy): domain Bacteria; kingdom Pseudomonadati; phylum Pseudomonadota; class Betaproteobacteria; order Burkholderiales; family Comamonadaceae; genus Acidovorax; species Acidovorax sp. sif0632. The sequence continues at coordinate 178,016 of NZ_JAHUWW010000004.1, forward strand.
CCAGCTCCGAACCCCGCAGATTGCGCGGGCACAAAAAACCGGGCGTCAAGAAACTTGGGCCCGGTGATTGATTCTACCCGCCTGCCTGGCAGACCCTATAACCGTGCGGGTATGACCGGTATCACCGATGTCATCGGCAGGTGGACTGCGCAGCCGCCAGGACGCTGCCCTGGGCGTCCTGCACCCAGCCCACCATGCGCAGCCGCTCGGCCTGTGCGCCTTCCGGGATGCGCATGGACCGGGTTTCCATCCATTTCACTAGCTCTTTTTTTGATAGCTTGTCGCGCTTTTCCCACGTGCCGTGGAGCATGTTTCGAACCATATTTCGTGCCACTTTCGTGCCTTCGGTGCCTGCAGGCACGGATTCGACAAGCAGCAGGTAAAAGTCCATGGCTCCGGGCGTTGCGACGTTGCGCTGCCCAGCGCGCTGCAGGGGCGCGAACGCGATGGCCGCGCCCAGGTAGTCGTTGAACGGCATGCCGTGGGCCACGCGCAGGCGGGCGGGCGTGGCGGCCTCGATGGCGGCAGTGTGCACATCGGTGGTGACAGGGGGCTTGCGGCCCAGGGTCTGCAGGCGGGCCAGGGCGTCGTTGGTGGCGGCGGCCGACAAGGGCGCGTCGTCACCGGCCTTGCCCGGCACGATCCAGTCCAGCACCGCCACGTCCGCGGTGGCAGAAGGCGCGGGGGTGGCCGCATCGCTCCAGCAGGCTTCGCAGTCGGCACTGATGAAGCGCTCGAAAATGGCCACGGGCTGTGGGATGCCGTCACTGCTGCAACTGGCCTGGGCCAGCGCTGAGGCTGTGTAGGTAAGGACCAGGACGCTGGCCAGGGTGCGGGCAATGTTTTTCATGGTCGGGTGGGGGAGGGCGCCGGGGCGCTTTCTACAATGGCCGCATGTTCCCACAAGACCCGTTCCCGGGTGCACCCGAAGCCTTGGTGCCCCCACACGCTGCTGCGGCCTCGGCTGCATCGCCCCTCCTGGCCAATCTGAACGACGAGCAACTGGCGGCCGTCACGCTGCCCGCAGGCCACGCACTGATACTGGCGGGCGCAGGCTCGGGCAAGACGCGTGTGCTCACCACCCGCATTGCCTGGCTGCTGCAAAACGGCTACGCCACGCCCGGTGGCATTCTGGCTGTCACTTTCACGAACAAGGCCGCCAAGGAGATGGTGGCGCGTTTGTCCGCCATGCTGCCCGTGAACGTGCGCGGCATGTGGATCGGCACCTTCCACGGCCTGTGCAATCGCCTTTTGCGCGCGCACCACAAGGCGGCGGGCCTGTCGCAGTCCTTTCAAATTCTGGACACGCAAGACCAGCTCTCGGCCATCAAGCGCCTGTGCAAGCAGCACAACGTGGACGACGAGCGTTTTCCGCCCAAACAGCTGGCGTATTTCATTGCCAATTGCAAGGAAGAAGGCCTGCGCCCTGCCAACGTGGAGGCGCACGACAGCGACTCGCGCAAGAAGGTCGAGATTTACCAGCTGTACGAAGACCAATGCCAGCGCGAAGGCGTGGTGGACTTTGGCGAGCTGATGCTGCGCAGCTACGAGCTGCTGCGCGACAACGACCCGATCCGCGAGCACTACCAGCGCCGGTTTCAGCACATCCTGGTGGACGAGTTTCAGGACACCAACAAGCTGCAGTACGCCTGGCTCAAGCAGCTGGCGGGCAACGAGGTGGGCGGGCGCTTTGAGGCGCGCGGCAGCGTGATTGCCGTGGGCGACGACGACCAGAGCATCTACGCCTTTCGCGGTGCGCGCGTGGGCAACATGACCGACTTTGTGCGCGAGTTCGACGTGCAGCGCCAGATCAAGCTGGAGCAGAACTACCGCAGCTACAGCAACATTCTTGATTCGGCCAACGCCCTCATCAGCCACAACAGCCGCCGCCTGGGCAAGAACCTGCGCACCACGCAGGGCGCGGGCGAGCCCGTGCGCGTGTACGAAGCCAGCTCTGACCTGGCGGAGGCGCAGTGGATGGTCGATGAGATCAAGCAACTCGTGCGCAACGACGGCTTTGAGCGCAAGGAAATCGCCGTGCTCTATCGCAGCAATGCGCAAAGCCGGGTGATCGAATCGGCGCTGTTCAATGCCAGCGTGCCCTACCGCGTGTACGGTGGACTGCGCTTTTTTGAGCGTGCCGAAATCAAGCATGCGCTGGCCTACCTGCGCCTGCTGGAGAACCCACACGACGACACCAGCTTCACGCGCGTGGTCAACTTTCCGCCGCGTGGCATTGGCGCGCGCAGCATCGAAGTGCTGCAGGACGCAGCCCGCGCCGCAGGTTGCTCGCTGCACGATGCGGTGAGCGCCGTGCCCGGCAAGGCGGGCGCTAACCTGGGCGCGTTCGTCGCCATGGTCGATGTGCTGCGCGAGCAGACCCAAGGCCTGAACCTGCGCGGCATCATCGAGCAGATGCTCGAATCCACGGGCTTGGTAGAGCACTTCCGCACGGAGAAGGAAGGCGCCGACCGCATCGAGAACTTGCAGGAACTGGTCAACGCAGCCGAGAGTTTTGTCACGCAGGAAGGATTTGGCCGCGACGCCGTGGCCCTGCCGCTAGACGAACATGGCACACCGCTCACGCAAAGCGCCCAAAGCCCGGTTAGCCAGGGGTTGGACCCCAATGCGCCGGTGCTGGACGAACCACTGAAACCCGCCGTGCCGGGTATCGTGGACGCCGACACCGGCGAAACCCTCTCACCCCTGGCCGCCTTCCTGACCCACGCCGCGCTCGAAGCGGGCGACAACCAGGCCCAGGCCGGGCAAGACGCCGTGCAACTGATGACCGTGCACGCCAGCAAAGGGCTGGAGTTTGACGGTGTGTTCATCGGCGGCATGGAAGAGGGCCTGTTCCCCCACGAAAACTCCGCCAGCGAGCGCGATGGCCTGGAGGAAGAGCGCCGACTGATGTATGTGGCCATCACCCGCGCCCGCAAGCGCCTGTACCTGAGCCACTCGCAAACGCGCATGCTGCATGGGCAGACGCGCTACAACATCAAGAGCCGCTTTTTTGACGAACTGCCTGAGGCCGCGCTCAAGTGGATTACGCCCAAGCAGCAAGGGTTTGGATCGTATGCTCCTAATTCAGGAGCTGGTAGCGCTTGTCCATCAAGCGCTAGAGGCCAATTTGGCTTTAAATCCGAGACATTCGCCAGCCCACCGGTGCCCGTGCAAAAGACCGCGCCGTCCCACGGCCTGCGTGCAGGCATCAACGTGTTCCACACCAAGTTCGGCGAAGGCAAGGTGCTGGCCATCGAGGGCACGGGCGACGACGCGCGTGCGCAGGTCAACTTCCCGCGCCATGGCACCAAGTGGCTGGCGCTCAGCGTGGCCAAGTTGACGGTGGTGGATTGAGCGCAGCCACCGCTCCTGCTCCCGCCTCGATCCTGGTGGTGCTGGGCGGGCTGCCCGGCGTGGGCAAGAGCACGGTCGCCCACGCGCTGCTGGCGCATTGGCCTGCGGTGTACCTGCGTATCGACACCATCGAGCAGGCGCTGCGGGATTCCGGCGTGCTGATGGCAGGAGAGGTGGGCGCGGCGGGCTACCGGGTGGCCTATGCCCTGGCGCGCACCCAGCTTGCGCAGGGTTTGCCGGTGCTGGCGGACTGCGTCAACCCGCTGCCGGTGACGCGCGAAGCCTGGCGTACTGTGGCCCGTGATACGCGGGTGCCCCTGCTGGAGGTGGAAGTGATTTGCTCGAATGCCGCAGAGCACCAGCGGCGGGTGGAAACGCGGGCCATGGAAGTCCCAGGGCTGCTGGCGCCGACTTGGCAGGCCGTGCTGCAGCACGATTACTTGCGCCGGAACGATGAGCGGCTGGTGTTGGATACCGCAAGCATGGATGCAGAGCAGGCAGCCGCGCGGTTGCTGGTGGAGGTGCAACAACAGCTGCAGCGAAACAGCGTCGGCAGCTGACCTGACATCAACCCGCGGGGCTTTTCAACCCGCCTGCATATCCCTCACGTGCCGCTTCCGCCAGCGCCACCGCATCTGCCCCCGCCGCATACCGCAGGCGGTCTGACGCATCGTTCACCGCCGCCCACACACCCTCGGCCACATCCTGTTCGGTCGTCACGGCGGCTGGCTGCCCCAGGGCTGCAAAGATTGACTGGGCGTAGGGAGCGTAGGCGGACGGGATCAACCCCTGCATGCGCTCCGCGCCGTTGGCGGTGAACTGGGTGGTGGGCGCGTAGCCGGGCTCGACGAGTTTCACGCGGACGCCAAACGCCGCCAGTTCAAAGGCCAGCGACGCGGTGAACCCCTCGATGGCCGTCTTGCTGGCGGTGTACGCCGCCACCAGCGGCATGGGCGCCAGGGTGGCGCTGGAGGTGACGTTGACCACCAGGCCCGCACCGCGCTCGCGCATCTGCGGCAACACGGCCTGGGTCATCGCCATGGTGCCGAAGGTGTTGGTGTCGAAGATGTCACGCATCGTGGTCATGGGCGTGGCCTCAAAGGCGCCGAACAGCCCCAGGCCCGCGTTGTTCACCAATACGTCGATGGGGCCAGCGGCCTGTAATGCTTGGGCGATGCTGTTGGGCGCTGTGACGTCCAGCGGTAGAACGCGCACGCGGTCTGATGCGGGCAACACGTCAGCGCGCGGGGTGCGCATGGTGGCGATCACGTTCCAGCCCTGGGCGTGAAAGTGGCAGGCGGTGGCCAGGCCGTAGCCAGACGAGCAGCCGGTGATGAGAATGGTCTTCATGGTGAAACTCCTTGGGGATGGTGGATGGGAACAGATGGAAGGTGGTGCAACGATATCGGGCCAAGGCTGGATTAACTACAATCAAACGTCCAATTTTTGTTTGCAGGAGTCCGGCTGTGGTGGATCCCCTCGCCCAAGTGATTGCGCTGCTGCGGCCGCGCGCCGTGTTCTCCAAGGTGATCAGCGGCGCGGGCGCCTGGGCCGTGCGTTATGGGGAGTTCGGCAGTCCGAGCTTTTGCACCATGCTGGAAGGCCAGTGCGTGCTGGCCGTGGCGGGGCAAGAGCCGGTGACGCTGGAGGCTGGCGACTTCGTGCTGATGCCAGCGACGCCGGGGTTCACCTTGTCGGGCATGGAGCAGCCACTGGCGCAGCCGATGTCCATGGACCCCAACCGTTTGCCAGCGCCCGATGGCGAGCACGGGCTGCGCCATGGCACGCCCGACGGACCGCCGGACATGCGCATGCTGGGCGGCTACTTTGAGTTTGATTCGCCCGACGCCGCGTTGCTGGTGTCGCTGCTGCCAGACCTGCTGCATGTGCGCGGGGTGGCGCGGCTGCCGACCCTGGTGCAACTGGTGCGGCAGGAATGCCTGGCCATGCTGCCCGGCCGAGACCTGGTGCTGGACCGTCTGGTGGAGTTGCTGCTGATCGAGGCCCTGCGGTCGAGCGGCGAGGCGGGTGCGCCCCCCGGGCTGCTGCGCGGCCTGGCAGACGCCCGCGTGGCGGTGGGCCTGCGCCTGATGCACAGCGCGCCAGAGCAGTCGTGGACAGTGGACGCGCTGGCGCGCGAGGCGGCGTTGTCGCGATCCACATTCTTTGAGCGCTTCTTGCGCGCCGTGGGGGTGCCGCCCATGGAATACCTGCTGGCCTGGCGCATGGCGCTGGCCAAGAAGCTGCTGCGCGGCAGCGACGGCCGCATAGGCATCGACGAAGTGGCCGCGCGCGTGGGCTACAGCTCGGCCAGCACCTTCAGCACCGCATTCAGCCGCCATGTGGGGCTGGCGCCCGGGCGCTATGCGCGCCAGCCGTAGGCGTGCAGGCGGTTTGCTCAGTTATTTATAGCTGCTAGCGCTTATCCAACAAGCGCTAGAGGCACTTTTGGCTTCAATTTTCTACGATGCCAACACCCAGTGGTTGTCCAGCCGCACGCCTCGCAGGCTGCGGCCATGCGCGTGGCTCACAGGCGCTGCGGCCTGCGCGTTCTGCAGGCTGGCGCCCAAACCGCCCGCCCACAACGCGCCGCCGTGCACAGCCAGCGGGCAGACGTCGGGCAGCGGCACCAGCCCGCGCCATTCGCCCTGTGGCGTGTACGTGGCAATGCCATTGGCGCGCGGGCAGCTGACGGCCCAGCCCGCAGGTGTGGCGGCCATGCTGCCGCCGTAGCCGTGGATGCTTTGCGCGATGTGCTCGGGCGTGGGCACCACCCGCAGAGCGGTGCCGTCGAACAGAGCCAGCACGGGGGCGGCGTCTTTGGCGGTGCTGTGGTCATGCTCGGCCTGGAGCGCGATGCCCAGGGTCCGATCATCGGGGGCCCAGGCCAGATGACGCAGGCTCAGGCGCTGGTCTTGCAGGCGCCATTGGCCCAGCAGGCGGCCGGTGTGGCCGTCCAGCCGCACGATGGACGAATCCATGGTTTGCAGGTCGCGCTTGACGCGGCCGGTTTCGGGCGCGGTGGGTACGCCGCCGTTGGCAACGATGAGGGTGGGCGCGCCGTGGTTGGTGGTGCGCGTGTCCCAGGTCAGCTCATGGGCGTCGATGCCGTGGGTAGGCCATTCGGCCATTTTTTGCAGGGTGCGGGCGTCGCGCACGCCGACCCAGCTGGCGCCGGTTTCTGCATCCGTTTCGGTGGTGAACAAACGGGCCCCGTCTGCGCTGGCGATAACGTGGCCGTTGAAGCTGCGCTCACCGTCCTGCCACAGCCATTGCGGCTTGGTGCGTTGGCCGGGCCACCACCGCACCAGCCAGTCGCCGGGGCGGCGGGCGGTGGCCAGCACCGAGCCATCGGGCAGCACAAAAAGGCCGTGGGCGCGGGTGGGGACCTCGAGCGATGCGTGGATCTGCAACGACTGCCCGGCGCCCGGTTGCGTGGACAGCAGCCCGATGTGAAAGCTGCCCTCGCGCTCCCACGCGGCGGCCAGGTGGATGGGAAGGCCTTTGGTACTGGCCCATGCCGTGTTGGGCGCTATGGACCAGGCGCCAAGGCTTGCTAGAGTGAGCAGCGTGTGGCGGCGATGGAACTGCGGGAAGCGGGGGGCGCGGCCCAAGGCTGGGGCCACCGCAGAACCGGCTTGGCCGGGCTGCGGGTGGCGTCCCCCTGGGGGGATGGCGCGCAGCGCCTCAGGGGGCGCTTCCAAGCTAGTCACCATCGGCGTCCGAGAATCCAATGCTCACCTGCAGCGCCGGTGCCACTTCGGATTCGGCCAGAAACTTGAGTGCGGCCAGATCCTTCGCGGTCTGCTGGATGGTGGCCTTGTTCTGCACGCCCGCTTTTTGCACCTGCGCCATCGATGCATCCACCTTGCCGGTGGCCTGGTGAAGTTTGTCCGCCAGCGGGTTCAGGCCCTTGCCGCGCAAATACATCTCCAGCGGCACCAGCGCCTCGCCGGGCGCGGGTGTGGCGGCGTTCGCAGGCAGGGCGGTCACGCTGCGCAGGCCTGCCCAGGTGGCGGCCCAGGCGGCCAGGGTGTCGCCACTGGAAGAACGGGGGTAGTCGGGGGGGCGGCTGCCAGATCCCGATCCAGCGGCGCGCAAGGGCTTTTCCATCTGCGCCCAGCGCAGGCGTTCGATGCCGCCCACCCATTGGTTCACAAACTCGCTGATGGCTTGGGTGGACTGCTCCTGTTCGTCCTCGGCGCCCCAGTCGGTGCCTGCGGCGGTGCCGAAGGCAGCATGCAGTGCGGCGGATTCGCGGGCCACGTCCTGCGCCACTTCGTGTGCGTAGCTGCAGGCAGGGCTGCCGGGCTGCACGGGGCGGGTCCACAGCAGCCATTCCAGCGCGGGCAGGCCCTTGGCGGGGGTGCCGATGCGCTCGAAGGCCTTGGCGCCCTGGGGCTGGGTGACGATGGCTTTTTCTATCAACGCGGGGCGGGTGGGTGTGAAGTCGATGGCGCGCTGGCTGCGGCGGGCGATGACGGGGCCTATCGACACAGCGGTCAGCTGCTCCCATGCGCGCGCTGTGGCCTGCCAGGCTGTGCGCGCGGCGGCCAGAGCCGTTTTGCTGTCACTGGCCGGGGCCTGGCACAGTGCGGCCACGGCGGGCGCCAGGGCGCGGGCGCTCTGGTCAAAGTCTTTGGCGCGGGGCAGGGCCCAATGCCCGTAGATGCCCTGCAGCGCGTGTACGGTGTCGTAGAACGGCACGGCATCGCGCTGCCAGGCGGGGGCGGCAGCCGCTGTCTGGGCCTGCGCAGCTACGGGGGGAATTGCGGTTAGCAGCAGGGCGGCAGCAAGGAGGGATGTTTTCATCACCGGGCCGCCCCAAGATGAAAACGCGCCCCCTCGGGGGGCAGCGACCCGCGCAGCGGCGGAGCGTGGGGGTCAATACTCATAGCGACTCCACAAATTTCACCAGCGCATCGCGGTCGGCCTTCTTCATTTTCAGCACCTGGTCCTTGGCTGCTTCGGCCTCGCCGCCGTGCCACAGCACCGCCTCCAGCACGCCGCGCGCGCGCCCGTCGTGCAGCAGGCGCGTGTGGCCGTTCACGTCCTTGATCAGGCCGGTGCCCCACAGTGCGGGCGTCTTCCACTGGCGGCCATTGGCGCCAAAGTCGGGCCGGCTGTCCGCCAGGCGTTCGCCCATGTCGTGCAGCAGCAGGTCGGTGTAGGGCCAGATGCGCTGGCCGTTCAGGGCTTTGCTGGTCAGCGTGGGGAAGGGGCCCTCTTTGGTCACGTAGCTGGGCCGGTGGCAGGTGGCGCACTGGGCCTGGGCAAACAAGGCCTGACCGCGTTGCACTTGCACGTCGTTGACGTTACGGCGCGCGGGCGGTGCCAGCGTGGCCTGGTAGAAGATCACGTCGGCGAGGGTCTTGTCGTCGATCTCCACAGCCGGCTGGCCTTGCACGCTGGCGCCCTCCTTGCCACTTTTGCCGCTGGGTGCTGCCAGGCAGTCCTTTTGTGCGGGGGTGCAGGTCTCGTGCGCGAAGTGGCGGGACGTGATGCCCATGTCGCCCAGAAAGGCGCCACCCGTCTGGTGCGCGATGGTGGCCACATTGGCCTTCCAGCCAAATCGCCCCGTCATCATGCTGCCCGAGGGCGCGTCCCACACTTTGTTGGCTTGGCCTTTGATGGGGCCGAGCGCGGCGGCCTGGTCGGCTGCGTTGGCCAGGATGTCGGCCTCTGCAATCGCTTCGAGGAGGCCCACGCCGATGATCTGCGGCGCAATGCGCGGGCTGCTCATCACGTCCGGGTGCATGGGGCCGTAGCCCAGGTCGGCGAAGCCATACACGGGCTTTTGCAGTGTGTAGGGCGTACCGTCGGCAAACTGGCCTTTGATCGTTTCGTAGCGCAGCGTGACGCGCCCTTCGGGGCTGACGCCCTGGATGGCCGCGTTGTTGAACTGGTCTCCATACACCGGCTCGGGCTTGGGCCCGCCATGCGCGTCTTTGCCGGGGATGGACAGGCGGATCAGCAGGGCCACGGTCGGGTCCTTGGTCTCGCCCAGGCGGTTGAAGATCGCTGGCGGCTCGCCCCGGCCGTCCTGCACATGGCAGCCACCGCACGAGCGCGCGATGAAGTGCGGGCCCAGGCCATCACGGGCCTTGGTGGACGCGGGGGCCTCGACCCAGTTGCGGCGAAAGAACGAGTTGCCGATGACAAAGCGCGTGCGTTCCTCATCGGTCAGGTTGGCGGCTGGGAACGAGAAGGCATTGCGCCCGGTGGCGAATATGGTGGTCTCACCGCCGGTTTTTTCGCCCTGCGGGTCGGGCTGGGGGGCTGCCGTCAGCGATGGAATGCCCAGGCTGCCGAAGCCGGCGAGTGCGACGATGGCGGTGCTGGCAGCCGCCAGGCGCACAGCGCGCTGGCGGCGTTTGGCTCGCGAGATCTGCATGTTCAAGGCTGGACCAGCGTCAACTTGGTGATGCCAATGGCGTTGGCGGCAGCGACCAGGTCTTTGCTTTGTTGTGTGAGGCTGTCGATAGTTTTTTGGATGCGCTGGCGGCCCGGGGCGTCCTTGCCGCCGATGATTTCGCGATCGAACGGGGCCTGAATGCCTTCTGCGGCGACCACCGATGCGGCGATCTGCTGCGTGGTCTTGTCGGCCAGCGCGGCGTCCCTGGCGGCCACCAGGTCCCGCAGCGACGGGCCTTGCAGCACCGTGCCGTTGGCCTGCTTGTACTGGCCCAGCCACACGTTCTGGATGCCCAGTGCGTTGGTCACCGCATCGCGGTGGGTGTTGTCCGAAAAGCACGAGTGCTCGTCTTCCTGGTCCTGGCTGTTCAGCGCCACTTCCAGCCGTTCGCCGGCCAGTTCGCCGCGCGACAGCGAGCCCAGGCCCACCAGCATCTTGCGCACCGATTCCTGGCCGCCTTTGACGAAGCGGGCGCGGTAGTTGTTCTTGGCATCTGGCGCCCAGGCCTTCACCAGCGTGGTGAGGTCGTCAATGAGCAGCTCTGTCACCACGTTCAGGTATTGGCGGCGGCGGTCGGCATTGGGGGTCTTGCCATCCACAAAGTCTTCAAAGCTGCGGTTGCCTGGGCCGGTGTCTGACAGGTCCTGGCCCCACAGGAAGAACTCGATGGCGTGCCATCCCGTGGCAATGTTTTCTTCACCGCCGCGCTCGTTCTGGGCCGACAGGTTCTTCTTGTTGATGGTGAACTTGCGGTTGTTCACCAGCCCGGCCGTGGCCTTGCCTTGCACGCTGTCCACAAACGATTCGTCCATGGGCCAGGCGTTGATGCGGCCTTCCGGGCCGTTGTCGTTGTCAATGGGGCCGCCGTAGAAGCGGAAGGCTTCGGTCTGCCCGTAGAACTCGCGTGCGGCCAACCAGGTCTTGCGGGCTTCGGCCAGCGTTTCTGCAGAGGGCTTGGCGGTGAATGCCAGCACTGCGGCCTGCAGGGCCTTGGCAGCATTCAGCGTGTCTGTGTAGTTGGCATGCACCAGGTGGCCGTAGTGCGCGGCCACCATGTTGGTGTTCACCGCCTGTGCGTTGGCCGACGGGGCCGGCGCACCACCTGCCTGCGCTGCTGCGTGAGTGCCATAGGTGCACAGGGCCAAAGCGGCCACCAGGACCGAGGTCTTCAGAAAGGAATGGGGCATGCAGAGGTCTCCGGGGCAAAGGGGCGCGCAGGCCATGGCATGGAAGGCGGGTGGGCCTGCAAGGGCGCTGCGGTGGTCAACGAAGGGGCCGCACTGGCTGAGGGAGCCTGTGCACCACAAGGTGCGAGGGCGTGGCTGGGTGGGCGAGGGCAGGTTTTGATTATACAAATAGTATTGATTCGTATTTGTGTATATCCGACTCTGGTGCGACCACCAGCTTGCAGGGACCGACTGTCATCAAACCGCCGCAAAAGCTTCACGGCGATGTCACCCACGGTTTCTACGCTCCATGGGTTTTGTAACCAACAACCCGAGGAACCCCATGAACCACCGTGTGGCTGCGCCCGAGCAGGCGATTGACTTCAACAACGAGAACTCCAACACCTCTGCCAACCCCAGCTTTGATGCGGTGCTGGGCGCTCGCCTGTCGCGCCGTGGCCTTCTGCGGGGCAGCGTGGGCACGGTGGGCACCACGCTGCTGGCGGGCTTTGGCGTGTCGGCCTGCGGCGGCAGCGACGACCCTGCAGTGACTCCACCCCCTGCCGGCCCCAAGCTGCTGGGCTTTGGCGCGGTGCCCAAGAGCCTGGCCGACGTGGTGGCCGTGCCTGCGGGCTACACCGCCAGCGTGCTGTTTGCGCTGGGCGACCCCATTGCAGCAGGCGTGGCTGCCTACAAGAACGATGGCACCGATGGTGACTTCGACAAGCGCGGTGGCGATCACCACGACGGCATGGAATGGTTTGGCCTGGGGGCTGACGGCAAGCGCAACGACAACGCCATCGAGCGCGGGCTGCTGGCCATCAACCACGAAGCCACCACCGACGAGAAGCTGTCGTCCCACTTCCTGCATGCCAACGGCGGCACGACCACCTTGCCACGCCCTGCGGCCGAAATCGACAAGGAAACGGCGATCCACGGCATTGCCGTGATCGAAGTCGCCAAGTCGGGTGGCAAGTGGGCCTACGTGCAGAACTCTGCGCTCAACTTCCGCCTCACGGCACTGAGCCCCATCGAGATCTCGGGCCCTGCGCGTGGCAATGCGCAGATGATCACCAAGTTCTCCCCCACGGGCACCACCACACGCGGCACGCTGAACAACTGCGGCACGGGCAAGACGCCCTGGGGCACGTTCCTCACCGGTGAGGAAAACTGGTTTGGCTATTTCACGCGTGGCGCTGCCGACGATGCCGCACGCGGCAACGACAAGAGCGTCACGGCCCTCAAGCGCTATGGCCGCAACCAGGGTGCTGCATCGCGCCACGGCTGGGAGAGCGGCGGTGCCGCCGACCAGTACCAGCGCTGGAACAACAGCAAGACTGGCACCTCGGTGGACGGCAGCGATGACTACCGCAACGAGATGAATGGCATGGGCTACATCGTCGAGATCGATGCCTACGACAAGACCCGCATGGCCAAGAAGCGCACGGGCCTGGGCCGCTTTGCGCACGAAAGCGCGGCGTTTGGCAAGGTTGAGGCAGGCAAGCCGCTGTCGGTGTACATGGGTGACGATTCGCGCGGCGAATACATCTACAAGTTTGTGTCCACCGCGCTGTGGAATGCCGCCGATGCCAATGCCGCCGACCGCATGGCCGTGGGCGACAAGTACCTGGACAGCGGCAAGCTGTATGTGGCCAAGTTCAATGCCGATGGCACGGGCACCTGGGTCGAGCTGGCGCTGGCCAACACCGCCATCAGCGGCTATGCAGCCTACAAGTTTGCTGATGCAGCCGACATCGTCATCAACACCCGCCTGGCGGCCGATGCCGTGGGCGCCACCAAGATGGACCGCCCCGAATGGAACGCCGTGAACCCCGCCAACGGCGAGATCTACTTCACGCTGACCAACAACAGCAACCGCAGTGTGAACCCCACGGGTAGCCAGTACCTGCCAGACGCCGCCAACCCGCGTGCCTACACCGACATGAAGGGCACCTCGGCACAGACCGGCAACCCCAATGGCCACCTGGTGCGCATGAAGGAAGGCGCCTCGGTCTCGGCTTTTACCTGGGACGTGTACCTGTTCGGCGCCGAAGCCGGGGCCGACAAGGCGCTGGTCAACATCTCGTCGCTGACTGCTGACCAGGACTTCTCCAGCCCCGACGGCCTGGCCTTCAGCAAGGCCACCGGCATCTGCTGGATCCAGACCGACGACGGTGCCTACACCGACGTGACCAACTGCATGATGCTGGCCGCTGTGCCCGGCCAGGTGGGTGACGGCGGCAAGAAGACGCTGAGCTACACCAAGACCGACGGCACCAAGCTGGACATCGTGACCCCCGTGGGCAAGGCTGCCACCGAAAGCACGCTCAAGCGTTTCCTGGTCGGCCCCAAGGGCAGCGAAATCACCGGGGTGGCCGAAACGCCCGACGGCAAGGCCATCTTCGTGAACATTCAGCACCCCGGTGAAGGCACCGCCTTGGCCAATGTGGGCGACGCCACCAAGTACCAGAGCCAGTGGCCCGCCAACGCAGGTTACGGCGCAGGCAAGCGCCCCCGCTCTGCCACCATCGTGATCACCAAGAACGACGGCGGCGTGATCGGGACCTGATCCCCCGCTAGTTCGTTTTTTGACCGACCCGGCCCACTGGCCAGGGGGTTGCCACCAACAGGGCAACCCACTGGCCAGTGGGCCTTGTGCGTTCCGGTGGGCGCGTTGCCAGGGGCGCGGTCGGCGGTCAGTAGGTGCTGGTGTCGCCGGGGGGCGGTGGCACGGCGCGGGTGGGGGCAGTGGGTGCCGGCGGTGTGGTTCCTGGCGTTGTGCCGCCGGGCGCGGGGTAGCCCATTTGCCCGCTGCCGTCTTTGGTGCCCTTGCGCCCGGCAATCTGCCAGGCCGTGCGCTGGCCGATGAGGCCAGCCAGAAACTCCAGCTCTTCGTCGGTGTGGTTGATGGCACCTGCAGGGGTCAGAAGGCGGCCGTCGCGCGGCGCAGGCTCGGCCCAGAACGACTGGTGGTAGACCGACTGGCTGACCACGCTTTCGTTGCCAGCGGCCAGGTCCACCGTTCCATAACAGTTGCAGAAGTAGCCCCGGTGGTCCAGCTCGGGGAACACCTCGGCATACACACCGGTGCCCCGGATTCCCGCCGTGGCGGTGGGCAAAATCACCTGCCGGTCGGTGCCTTGCCCCCACACGCTGGCCACCGCGCCGGTCAGCACCCGCAGCACCTTGACGGCGGTCGGCGTGTCGCCCTCCAGCGCAAGGCGTGTGTTCTGCCGCACCATGAAAGCGCTGTTGCCCACGGCAAAGATGGCGGTGGAGCCCGGCCCCGTTTCGATGCGGTCACCGGCGGCGATGCTGCCCTGTGCCGTCAGCGCCTGCCCATTGCGCAGCACATCCCCGCGCACTTCGACGATGTTGCTGCCCGATTGCGCCTGTGCGGCCATCCACCCGCCAGCGGCCACCCACGCGGCGGCTGCCTGCAACAGGCTGCGCCGCCGGTGCCAGAGAAGCTCGTTGTCAGTCCGGCCCAGGAGCAGGGGAGTCGGGTGGTGGTGTGTCATGGGGCGGCTCGGGTTCTGGGGTTGAAGGGGGCTCGTAGCTGTCACGGAAGGTGAACACCACCGACGTGAAGAACATCGCCGCCATCATCAACGCGGCACCCACCATGATGCCGCCAGCCGCCGATGCCGCAAGCCCCGCCGTGGCCAGCAGTGCCGACACCAGCGCCACCACCAGCCCCCCCAGCAGAAACACGCCCAGCCAGCCCAGCCCATAGACCAGGAATGCGCTGAAGTTGCGCACGCAGGCCACGATGCTGAAGAACAGCGCCTTGACCGGAGGCACGCCATGCCAGTGCACCAGCCCCGGGGCGTGCCAGAACAGCAGCGACAGCGGCAGGTACAGCACCATGGAGAGCCACATCGCGCTCTGGAACGCCGGGTCTTCGGCCACTTCCTTGCTGAGCTGGGCACCGCCCAGGTACACCTTGGCGAACTGCCCGCCGTCGATCAGGGCCGACAGGCCCATCACCGCCAGAAAGCAAGCCGCGTACAGGGCGCCCAGCACGAGCATGTCACGCAGCCGCTGCTGCCCGGTACGAAACGCCACCAGAAGCACGGCCGGTGTGGGAAACCGACCCTGCGAGGCTTGCGCCGCCGCCACCATCATGGCCAGGGTGGCCGATGGCAACAGCATCAGCGCCACCGCAGGGCCGACCAGTGGAATCATGGAGGCCAGCGACATGGACGCCATGGTCATGAAAAACAGCGCTGCCAATGCCATGGGCTGCTTCCAGAACGTCCGTATACCAAGCTTGACCCAGGTCATGCCAGTGCGGGCGGGGACGATGTGGAGTTTCATGAAGGTGCTGCTGAAGAAAGGTGGGGCCTGCGCCCGGGCATTGCCGGCAGCCAGAAGGCCGCCCATGGCAGTGCGATAGCTTGGAATTTACCCCAGCAGCCCATTCCGGCCACTGCACAAGGGCTCAGGCGTGCACTGGGTGTGCAAGGCGAGCACGCAAGACGCGCTCGAAATGGGTGGGGTCGTGCGGCGTGAGCATCGAGGCCTCGCGCGGCAGGTAAAAGTCCCACAGGCGCGAGATCCAGAACCGCAAGGCACCGGCGCGCAGCATGGCAGGCAGCAGTTCGCGTTCGGCCGCGTTGAGCGGGCGCACTGCCTGGTAGGCGTCCAGCATGCGGGTGGCGCGCTCGGCGTCGTGCGCGCCGGTGGCCAGGTCGATGCACCAGTCGTTCAGACACACCGCCAGGTCAAACAGCCAGGTGTCCACGCCCGCAAAGTAGAAGTCGAAGAAACCCGTGAGCTCCTCGCCATCGAACATCACGTTGTCGCGGAACAGGTCGGCGTGCACGGGGCCCCTGGGCAGTGCGGCATACGCTGCGCTGGCCGCCACATGGTTCTGGTAGGCCAGCTCGGACCGCAGCAGGGCGGCCTGGGCCGAATCGATGTGGGGCAGCACCACGGGCACGGTTTCGTTCCACCAGGGCAGGCCGCGCAAGTTGGGCTGGTGCCGGTCAAACCCACGCCCCGCCAGATGCATGCGGGCCAGCATGGTGCCTACGGCCGCGCAGTGCACGCCCTGGGGTGCGAGCTGGCTTTTGCCGCGCAGCTTGTTCACCACCGCAGCGGGTTTGCCACACACGGTGTGCAGGATGTCGCCGTTCTTGTCAGCACGCGGGTCGGGCACGGGCACGCCGCCGTGCGCCAGGTGTTTCATCAGGTACAGGTAGAACGGCAGCTGCTCGGCCGTGAGGCGCTCGAACAGCGTGAGCACGAACTCGCCCTGGTCGCTGGTCAGAAAGTAGTTGGTGTTTTCGATGCCACCCTCAATGCCGCGCAGCTCTACCAGCTCACCCAGTTGCAAACGGCGCAGCAGCTCGCGCGCCTCGGTGTTGGAGACTTCGGTAAAAACGGCCATCGCTCAGGGGGGTTACAAAGAAATGAAAAACTGGCAGAAGAAGGGCAGGGCGTGCAGCGGCTTCATGGGGGCCGCGCGGTGGCGCTGCCAAATACCGCAGTCGCCGCAGGGGCCTCAGAACTTCAGCACGTTCCAGACACGCGGGGCGGTGGTGGTCTCGGCGCCGCTGTTGCTGCCTGCGCGGCTGCGTGCGCCATCGGGCGACTGCACTTCATAGCCGGGCATGTTGCCGGTCTTGGGCTGCACCGAAATCGTCTGTGTTTGCCCGCCCACACGCAGCTCATCGACGCGGCTGCCCGCGTCTTCCACCTGGATGCGCTCGGTACGCTGGTTGGTGCGGCCTGCAGATTGCTCTTGATTTGAGAGCGCTTCGCGCTTGTCCGTCGTGCCCTGAGGGGCATTTTGGCTTGGATTTTGGGCCAGGGCGGTGCCGGAGGCAATGCCCAGCAGCAAAAGGAGGTAGAGAGCGCGCATCGGGCGATTGTAGAGCGCTGCCTGGGTGGAGTCCGGCCGTGCACAATCCGTGCATGACTGACAAAAAGACCCTGGTGCTGGTGGACGGCTCCAGCTACCTCTACCGCGCCTTCCATGCCATGCCCGACCTGCGGGCGGTGCCGGGCGACCCCACAAGCCCTGCCACCGGTGCCATTCGCGGCATGATCAACATGATGCAGGCCCTGCGCAAAGAGGTGGTGGCCGACTACGCTGTGTGCGTGTTCGACGCCTCGGGCCCCACCTTCCGTGATGCCTTGTACACCGAGTACAAGGCCACGCGCTCGCCCATGCCCGACGACCTGCGCAGCCAGATCGAGCCCATCCATGAGGTGGTGGACCTGCTGGGCTGGAAGGTGGTGGCCGTGCCCGGCGTGGAGGCTGACGACGTGATCGCCACCTTAGCCCACGTGGCGGCCGCACAGGGCATTGAGGTCATCGTGTCCAGCGGCGACAAGGATTTGAGCCAGCTGGTCAACGAGCACATTACCATCATCGACACCATGAGCGGCAAGCGCCGCGATGTGGCGGGCGTGACAGCAGAGTTTGGCGTGCCACCCACGCTGATGGTGGACTACCAGGCGCTGGTGGGCGACACCGTGGACAACGTGCCCGGCGTTGCCAAGGTGGGCCCCAAGACGGCCGCCAAGTGGCTGGAAGAATATGGCTCGCTCGACAACCTGATTGCCAACGCCGACGCCATCAAGGGTGTGGCAGGCAACAACCTGCGCGAGGCGATCGCCAGCGGCCAACTGGCCTTGAGCCGCCAGCTGGTCACCATGAAGACCGATTGCGCGCTGGACGACTACATCCCCGGGTTGCCCGCGTTTGACGACATCACGCTGGACACGCCGGACAACGCCGGCCTGCTGCCGTTTTACGAAAAGTATGGCTTCAAGGGCTTGGCCAGCGCGATCAAGGGTGCTGCAGCCCCGGCCACAGCAGCCCCCACCGTCGCCATGCCCGGCCAGAGCGGCGATCTGTTTGCCGACCACTCCGCCAGCACCGTGGCCGAAGAAGCCCAGCACCGCACCGTGGTGTACGACACCATCCTCAACTGGGCGGACTTCGACCAGTGGCTGGATCGCCTGCACAAAGCCCCACTCGCGGCCATCGACACCGAAACAGACTCTCTCGACGAAATGCGCGCACAAATCGTCGGCATCAGTTTCAGTGTGCAGCCCGGCGAGGCCGCCTACATTCCCCTGCGCCACGAAGGCCCCGATGCGCCCGCGCAACTGCCGCTGGATGAAGTGCTCGCCCGTCTCAAGCCCTGGCTGGAAGACCCCAAGCACCACAAGCTGGGGCAGCACATCAAGTACGACCGCCATGTGTTCGCCAACCACGGCATCGAGGTGCAGGGCTACACACACGACACCATGCTGCAAAGCTACGTGCTCGAAGTGCACAAGCCCCATAACCTGACCAGCCTGGCCGAGCGCCACACGGGCCGCAAAGGCATCACCTACGAAGACCTGTGCGGCAAAGGCGCGCACCAGATTCCGTTTGCGCAAGTGCCGGTGGACAAGGCCGCTGCCTATTCGTGCGAAGACTCGGACCAGACCCTGGACGTGCACAACGCCCTGTGGCCGCTGCTGCAGGCCGACGACAAACTGCGCTTCATCTACGAGCTGGAAATTGCCAGCAGCGAGGCCCTGTACCGCATCGAACGCAACGGCGTGCTCATCGACGCGCCCACGCTGGCCGCCCAAAGCCACGAGCTGGGCCAGCGCATCCTGCAGCTCGAAACCGAGGCGTACGAAATTGCAGGCCAGCCCTTCAACCTGAGCAGCCCCAAGCAGCTGGGCGAAATCTTCTTCGACAAGCTGGGCATGCCCGTGGTCAAGAAGACCGCCACCGGCGCCCGCAGCACCGACGAAGAAGTGCTGGAAAAGCTGGCCGAGGACTACCCCTTGCCCGCCAAGCTGCTGGAGCACCGGGGCCTGGTCAAGCTCAAGGGCACCTACACCGACAAGCTGGCCCAGCTGGCGCTGCCACGCACAGGCCGCGTGCACACGCACTACGCCCAGGCCGTGGCCGTCACAGGCCGCTTGTCCAGCAACGACCCCAACCTGCAGAACATCCCCATCCGCACCCCCGAAGGCCGCCGCGTGCGCGAGGCCTTTGTGGCGCCCGCAGGCCGAGTGATTGCGAGTGCCGACTACTCCCAAATTGAGCTGCGAATCATGGCCCACCTCAGCGGCGACCACTCGCTGCTGCACGCCTTCCACGCCGGGCTGGACGTGCACCGCGCCACCGCCGCCGAAGTGTTTGGGGTGGAGGTCGAGCAAGTCACCAGCGAGCAACGCCGCTACGCCAAGGTCATCAACTTTGGCCTTATCTACGGTATGAGCAGCTTCGGCCTGGCCAAGAACCTGGGTATCGAAACCAAGGCCGCCGCCGCGTACATCGACAAGTACTTCCAGCGCTACCCCGGCGTGAAGCAGTACATGGACGAGACCAAGGCAGCCGCCAAATCCATGGGCTATGTCGAAACCGTGTTTGGCCGCCGCCTGTACCTGCCCGAAATCAACTCCCCCAACGGCCCCCGCCGCGCCGGAGCCGAGCGCGCCGCCATCAATGCCCCTATGCAAGGTACGGCGGCCGATCTGATCAAGCTGGCGATGGTGGCGGTTCAGAAGGAGCTGGATGCCCACAAACCCAGCATCCAGATGATCATGCAGGTGCACGACGAACTGGTGTTCGAGCTGCCCGAGGGCGAGGTGGACTGGCTCAAGACCCACATCCCACGTCTGATGGCGGAGGTGGCTGCGCTCAAGGTGCCGTTGTTGGCGGAGGTGGGGGTTGGGGCTAATTGGGATAAGGCGCACTGACGCTGGGACGCAGCCGTAGTGGGCCAGGAATTCAGTGTTTTTAGTCGCTAGCGCTTATTCAGCAAGCGCAAGCTGCTATCAAATTTGATATGTTTGGAAGCGATGCGCGGCGGTTCGCTGAACGTAGAGATGGAGGCGATTCGCGCCAAGCAAACCATGACGACTGAAGGTTTTTATCTTGCCATGCCTATTGAATCGCTAACTTGCGATCCACACCGCAGAAGTCGGCCAACACGCCAATGACGCTCTGGCAGCTCGCCGGTAGTGCGCTGGGCATCGGCAGAGCCGGAGAAAACGCGGCGCCCTCAAGCTGTAGCGCGATGTCGAAAAAGCCAGAAGTGTTTTTGGCAAAGAACTCAGCCAATATTTCGGCTTTGACCTGTGATGCTTGATCCTCGATTTCTTGCTGTACCGTTAACGCTAAGCCTGGCTGGGCGGCAACGCTTTCAACCAGCGATGCTGCGATTCTGCTTACCTTTTCCGTGAAGGCTTGACCGGACTCTCCAAAGCGGATGCCGGCATCGAGGATGGCCTTTCGTTGATCATGATCCGAGGTGACGTGGTCACGAAGAATGAAATCGATTGCGATCAGCAGGTGTGCGCAGGTGACATAGAGGAGCCTCCAGCGTGGAATGCCGGCGCCAATATCCGACAACAGCAGGCTTATGTTTTCCAGCCACGCATTGCAGCCGTCGAAATTTAACGAGTGCAGGAGTCTGGCTTTACTGAGTTCATAGCGGCCGCGCCAGTCGCCAGTTAGCCGCCCAAGAGCCCCATCGTCCAACTCCTGCAGGAATTCTTCTTCACTGATTCGGTCTTGCTGGCTTTTTGCGCTCTTGGTCAGGCGAGCGAGGAATTTGCCGTCCAGTACCTTCACGTCATGCTGCAGCCCGAAGTCTCGGACGTCAGGCCTACTGTCCGTGGTGGCGACAACGCAAGAGTCCAGCCCCAGGACGGTCTGCAACCCTTTAGCCCAGAAAATTCGCTCGAGGGCCTGAGGCGTCTTTTTGTTTTTGATGTCAACGTTCACCCGCTCACGGCTGAGCGGCGAATTCCTGGCGTACAGCCAAAGATCGACGTCGGTCACATCGAAGCGGTTGTAGGTGAACTTGCAGCCGCGCGCTACGAAGTAGCCGATGTTCAGAAAATAGTTGCGCAGAGCCTCTTCGGCAGCTGGACCCTTGGGGATTTGTTCGGTCATTAGCGAAGCCCACCTGTTCTAATTTCTTGCAGCAAATTCTTCGCCTTGAGTTTCACGGCTTCTGTGGAATGTTTGCGCTTCACCTCACGCGTCACCTCTGGCCCCAGGTACTCCGTAACTTTGGCCCCTGGCAAGTTGGCGACGGCCTCTGCCGTGATATCGCCTTGCTGGATCACGGCGAGGGCCAGTCGGCCGACCTCAGGCTTTAGCAGCTTCATGTTGAACATACCTCCGCGCGCTGCAGTTACTTCGACTACACCCTTGAACTCTAGTGCTTGATAGTCGTTGCCGATAGCAGTCGCTGGACCGACCATGCCACCAGCAATCAGCTTATTCATTAAGGCGGAAACCATCTGAATGCGCCCACGGTAGTAACTGCTAATAGTCATGCCATAGGTCAGCGATGCGACGAGGGCCTTTGCAAGATCGAGCGCATCGTCAGCAATGGAGTCGCTGAATTTCGAGAAGGCAGCAGGCCTTGTCACAAAGAAGTTCTTGCCCTTGTCGTTTCCGACAACGTTCACGTCGAACATGCCGATGGAATGCAGGCGGTCAAAAAGATCCTGACCGAGCATGTCTGTGGCGGTTTGGAGTGGAAGGCAGCCCGAAGCCTGCAGCTTTGCGTTTAGTTCGTTCAGCGTTGCTGCTTCGCCGGCACCAAGGGAACTCAGCACGCCGTTAATTTTGCGCGCATCCTCACGGCGGAAAAGATTGCCGATAAACAGCAGCTTCTCAGTCGGCGAAATCGTCTCCGAGTCAAAAAAGCCAATGTTGCATCCCAACTGGAGGGTGTCCAAAATCTCTTTGTTCGGTAACTTGAATTCATCGGATAGCGCTTCGACTGCCGACACGTCCGTCAGCGGATTCTCCGAAGCCGCATCTGAGACAGTGATGACAATTTCTTCGTGCTTCTCGTGGCTGCTTTCATCGAAGATTCGAGCAGTCGACTGGAGCACGCCTCGTCCGGTCAGGCCGATGACTTCGACAGCACCCGCGCCAGGAAGGATGAGGCGTTGGCGTGTAAGTTCAGCCACGATGGCCGGTAGTTCGGTCTTGGGGCTGATGTGGTTTGCTTTCGCCAAAGCATCGAGACGGCCCTGCGGAATCTGAAGCTGCTGCTCGGCTGAGATCGCTGAAAGCAGGGTGCCACTCTTGCCGGCAAAGCCGATAGCATCAAAGTCTTGGCTCAACGTTGATTGAAGCTTGCGCGCATGGTGAATGATCCATGCGCCCTTGGTTTTGTCGTCCATTTTGGGCACTCCCTCTCTCCGTGATGATAAGGCGAGGAACCGCGAGTCTAGGCTGCGGCAATTTCTAGCGGCTGCAAGCGGGCTTGAACCAGTTAGCGTTGGCGGCGCTCGGTCGGCATCGCGCAATCGCTGCATTCCACCCGCCCAGAACGAAGCGCCAGATATGTTCAACCGGTTTATCGCTGTGAGCCCATTCGCCATAGTCCAGCAGACACCGATTCGCATCGCTAAACTCATCCGTCAACCGCTGGCGACCCTGCCACTGTCCACACCATTTGCCTGGAGCTGTGCATGCCCGATCCCACCCCCTACACCCCCCCCGCCATCTGGCAATGGAACAAAGAAAACGGCGGTCAATTCGCCAGCATCAACCGGCCCATTGCAGGCGCCACGCACGATAGAGAGCTGCCTGTGGGCAAGCACCCGCTGCAGCTCTACTCGCTGGGCACGCCCAATGGCGTGAAGGTGACGGTGATGCTGGAAGAGTTGCTGGCGCTGGGCCACAGCGGGGCGGAGTACGACGCGTGGCTGATCCGCATCAACGAGGGCGAGCAGTTTGGCAGCGGGTTCGTGTCTGTGAACCCCAACTCCAAGATCCCGGCCCTGCTGGACCGCACCGACCCCGCCAACCCGGTGCGGGTGTTCGAGTCCGGCGCCATCCTGATGTACCTGGCTGAAAAGTTCGGTAGTGCCTTTTTGCCCAAAGAGGGCGCGGCGCGGGCGGAGTGCCTGTCGTGGCTGTTCTGGCAGATGGGAAGTGCGCCATTTGTGGGCGGCGGGTTTGGGCATTTTTATGCTTACGCGCCGGTCAAGATCGAGTACGCGATCGACCGCTATGCGATGGAAGCCAAGCGCCAGCTCGATGTGCTGAACCAGCGCCTGGCCGTGACCGAGTACGTGGCGGGCAATGAGTACACGGTGGCGGATATTGCAATCTGGCCCTGGTATGGCTTGCTGGTGAAAGGGCAGGCCTACAACGCGGGCGAGTTTTTGCAGGTGCATGAGTACACGCATGTGGTGCGCTGGGCCGAACAGGTGGCCAAGCGCCCGGCGGTGCAGCGTGGCCGCAAGGTCAACCGCGTCAACGGCGACCTGGCCAGCCAGTTGCGCGAGCGGCATGACGCCAGCGACTTTGACACCAAGACGCAGGACAAGATCGAGGCTGCGGCAGCAGCTTCTTCACCCGCACGCTGAGTGTTTTTGCAAGGCGTCACCATGATCACTTTGTACGACTGCGCCACCGCGCCCAGCCCGCGCCGCGCGCGCATCCTGCTGGCAGAAAAGGGTGTGGCCCACGACACCGTGCAGGTGGACCTGCGCAATGGCGAGCAACTGGGCGATGCCTACCGCCAGATCAACCCGCAGTGCACGGTGCCCGCGCTGCGCACCGAAGAGGGTTTGCTGCTGACCGACAACGCGGCCATCACCGCGTATGTCGATGCGCGCTACCCGCAGCCTGCATTGCTGGGCGAAACGCCCGCAGAAAAGGCCGAGATCGCCAGCTGGAACTGGCGCATGGAGTTCGAGGGCCTGTTGGCCATTGCCGAGGCGTTGCGCAACAGCGCACCCGCCATGGCCAACCGGGCGCTGCCCGGCGCGGTGGACTACCCGCAAATACCGGCGCTGGCCGAGCGGGGGCTGGTGCGCGTGGGGCAATTCTTTCAGTTGCTCAACGAGCGCTTGGCGGACCGCGACTTCATTGCCACCGACCGCTTCAGCGTGGCCGACATCACGGCGGTGGTGGCGGTGGACTTTGCGCGCGTGGTCAAGCACAAGCCCGGCGAGCAGCACCCGCACCTGCTGCGCTGGCGTGCAGCCATGGCGCAGCGGCCGTCGATGTCGCTCTAACCATCGCGCTGCTCTAGTGTGCTGTCCCGCAAATAACTGCACATGAAATCGCGTCCTCACCCCCAGGGCTGCGTTGCAAATCCTCGCGATAGCTACGGCTATCACTGCAGTTTGCGCCTTGCCCTGGGCGCGATGCCACCGATTTCATTTCGTGCAGCTATTTACGGGACAGCACACTAGTCCCCGTTTGAGTCGCAATGGGTGGATGCAAGGATTGCGCATCGGGCCTGTTCCTTGCATTGTTAGCCCATGCGCCTTCGCCACATAGAAGTTTTCAACGCCGTCATGCTCACCGGCAGCGTGAGTGCGGCGGCCCGCCTCATCAA
This sequence comes from Acidovorax sp. sif0632, assembly GCF_019218805.1. Classification (NCBI taxonomy): domain Bacteria; kingdom Pseudomonadati; phylum Pseudomonadota; class Betaproteobacteria; order Burkholderiales; family Comamonadaceae; genus Acidovorax; species Acidovorax sp. sif0632. The sequence continues at coordinate 202,300 of NZ_JAHUWW010000004.1, forward strand.
CGTCACACAGCCAGCGGTCAGCCGCATCCTGGCGCATGCCGAGCTGCAGTTGGGCTTTCCGCTGTTCCATCGCCTCAAGGGCAAGCTGGTGCCCACCACCGAGGCGCAGACGCTGTACCCGCACATCGAGCGTTTGTTCACCCAGCTGGACGATGTGCAGCGCCTGGCCAATAGCTTGAAGGGCGATCAGCGCGAGGGCGAGTTGCACATCCTCAGCGTGCTGGCGCTGAGCTACGAGGTATTGCCACGCGCGCTGCGGTTCTTTCGGCAGAAGCACCCGGATGTGAAGGTCACCATCGACGCGCTCCATTCTCCGCAGATCGTGTCGGCCCTGGTGTTGCAGGAGGCGGATGTGGGCTTTGTGTTCAGCGCCATCGCCCACCCTGCGCTCACGCAGGAGCACCTGGCAGATGGCCGCATGGTGTGTGTGGCGCCCAAGGGCATGCTGGGTGCGGCGCTGGTGGATGCGGGCGTGGCGCACCTGGCCGATCTGGCCGATACGCCGGTCGTGCGGCTCGACGTGCGCGACCCCATCGGCACGGTGGTCAGCCATGCCTGCCGTGAAGCCGGCGTTGGCCTACAGACGGCGATCACGGTGCAGACCTACCACGCCGCGCTGGCCCTGGCGCACCACGGCCATGCGGTGGCGGTGGTGGACACCTGCACGGCTGCTTCGGCCGACCGCAGCAAGGTGGATGTGCTGGCGCTGGCGCCGCACATTGCCGTGCCCATCAAGTCATTGCGCACCGTGAACCGGCCCAGCTCGCTGCTGGCCAGCGCCATGACGCAGTGCATGCGCCAAGCGGTGGCCGAGACGCTGGAGTCCGTGGGTCTGCGGGAGGCCGAATAGCGCCGTGTGGGGAGGGCTGCTCAGGCTGTCGGCACCACCAGCTCGGCCACCTGCGCGGCCGTGCCAAACGCCAGCGTAAAGCCCAACGCGCCGTGGCCTGTGTTCAGCAGCAAGTTGCCGGGGGCGTGGGTGTGCCTTCCCACCAGCGGCACGCCCGTGGGCGTGGCTGGGCGCATGCCGGTCCAGGGGTGCAGTTCGCCGAAGTCGCTGCAGCCGGGGAACAGCGCGCGGGCGGCCTCGCACAGGCTCTGAATGCGCGCGGGGGGAATGTGGTCGTCGTGCCCCACCAGCTCGGCCATGCCGGCCACGCGCAGGCGCCGGCCGATGCGTGCAAAGACCACCTTGCGCGCCGCATCGGTCACGTTCACGCGGGGCGCTGCACCGGCAGCGTCCGTCGTATCCAGCGTGACGCTGTAGCCCTTGAGCGGATAGATGGGCAGGCGAAAGCCCAGGGTCTTTGCCGCCTGGTGGCTGGCGCTCCCCAGAGCCAGCACAAATTGCTGCGCCTCGATGGCGCCCGCGCTGGTCTGGACGGCTGCAATGCGCCGCGCATGGTGCACAAAGCCCTCCACGCGCGTGCCCAGCACAAAGCGCACCCCGCGTGCCGCCAGCAGCCGCTGCAGTCCCTGGCACACCGCCAGGCAATCGGCCGCGCATTCGCTGGGGGTGTAGATGGCGCCTGCAATGCTGCGTTGGTAGTGCTGCAGTGCGGGCTCGATCTCCACACAGCGCTGGGGCGAGACGGCTTCCTGCTCGCTGCCCCAGGCGCGCTGCAGTTCCATCTGCTGCTGCGCTGCGGCGAGGCCCGCAGGGGTGCTGTACAGCACGAGCTTGCCAGTGTTGGAGAAATTGCAGTCCAGCTGCTCGGCTTGCAGCATGGCTTCAAAACCTTGGCGGCTGAGTGCGGCCAGGGCCAGCAGGTGTTGGGTGCTGCGCTCGGACGTGCGCCGGTTGCAGGCCCGCAAAAACTCCAGGCCCCAGCGCCACTGGTGCACGTCCCACTGCGGGCGCATCTTGAGCGGCGAGCGGGGCGACAGCAGCAGTTCTGGCAACTGGCGCCACAGGCCGGCATTGGCCAGGGGCTGCACATAGCTGTAGCTCAATTGCGCGCCGTTGCCGCCGCTGGCGCCAGCACCGGGCTGGGCTTGGTCGATCACGGTCACCTGCATGCCACGCTGGTGGAGCTCATAGGCGGTGGCCAGGCCCACGATGCCCGCGCCAAGGACACATACCTGCATCTTGTGTGTTCTACGTTGTTGGTTGACTGAAAGTCAATGTAGGGTGAGGGCGGGCCTTTGAACAATGCCAATGCCATGCGCAGCCATGCCGAGAAGTTATGCGTGTGCACCGATGGAAGGCACATAGCACGGAACTGCCGCGCGGAATGGGAAAAATGGCACTTGGATGGTGCGGCGGTGTGCACCAGATCGGCGGCATAACTTTTGGTCATGACGTACCCGTGCAAATGAATTGTTCAAGTGCGGCGCGAATTTTTACAGTGCCCCTGCGTCTCGCTTTTTCAACCGTCCACCTGATTTTTCGCAAAGGGATTCCCATGAAGCTCTCCGCCGTCACCTCCGCCGCCATCGTGCTCACCGGCCTGCTGGCCAGCACCATGGCCAGTGCCGACACCCTCAAGAAGGTTGCCGAGTCGGGCAAGATCACGCTGGCCTACCGCGAGTCATCGGTGCCCTTCAGCTACCTCTCGGGCCCCGGTGCCCCGGTGGGCTTTGCGGTGGACATCTCGAACGCGGTGGTAGATGCCGTGAAGAAGCGCGTGAACAACCCCGCCCTCAAGGTGGAACTGCAGGCGGTGACATCGCAGAACCGCATTCCGCTGCTGACCAACGGCACCATCGATCTGGAGTGCGGATCGACCACCAACAACACGGCGCGGGGCAAGGATGTGCAATTTGCCATCAACTACTTCTACACTGGCACGCGCCTGCTGACCAAGAAGACATCGGGCGTCAAGAACTACGCAGACTTGGCCAAGAAGAAGGTGGCCAGCACCTCGGGCACCACCAACGCACAGGTGATTCGCAAGTACAACCGCGATAACAACCTCGACATGGACATCGTGCTTGGCAAAGACCATGACGACTCCGTGTTGCTGGTGGAAACGGGGCGGGCGGAAGCGTTTGCGATGGATGACATTCTGCTGTTCGGTCTGATGGGCAACCAGCGCAACCCGGCCGATTGGACGGTGGTGGGCGATTCGCTGCAGGTGGAGCCCTATGCCTGCATGCTGCGCAAGGACGACCCGCAGTTCCAGGCGCTGGTCAACGGCGTGATCGGCGGGATGATGAAGTCGGGCGAGTTCGAAAAGCTCTACACCAAGTGGTTCATGTCGCCCGTGCCACCGCGCAACCAGAACCTGAACCTGGCCATGAGCAAGGAGCTGCGCGAGAACCTGGTGGCCCAAAGCGACAAGCCCGCACAGTAAGCCGGAGCGCGCATGTCTTTAGTGTCTGCAAGCCACCCCCACGCCCCGCAGGTGGTGGGGATTCTGGGCGGGATGGGCCCGGCCGCCGGGGCTGACTTTGTGCGCCTGTTCGTGCAGGCCTGCACCGACCGCATGGAGGTGCTGGGCATTCCGGTGCACGACCAGGCCTACCCCGAGCACTGGCTGGCGCAGGTGCCCATACCGGACCGCACGGCCGCGCTGAACGACACGCGCCCCGGCGCGCACCAGCCCGCAGACCCCATGCTGCAGGCCACCGGGCGGCTGGCTGCGCTGGGCGCGCGGGTGGTGGCGATTGCCTGCAACACGGCCCATGCCTGGCACGGCATCCTGCAGCAGCGGTTTCCACAGATGGTGGTCTTGCACGGCGTGCAGGAGGTGGTAGCCGAGCTGTCGGCGCGCAAGGTGCAGGGCGTGGGGCTACTGGCCACACGCGGCGCCTACGACGCGGGCCTGTACCAGCGTGAGCTGGAGCGTGCGCGCATCGCCTGCTTTGTACCCGACGACCATGAGCGCGAGCAGTTGATGCAGGGAATCTACGACGGCGTGAAGGCGGGCAACTATCCGCTGGCGCGACAGCGCTTTGAGGCCGTGTCGATTGCGCTGCAGGAGCGCTACGGCGTGTCCACGCTGATCATGGGCTGCACCGAGATTCCCCTGGCGCTGGCGGAGCACCCCCGGCTCGAAGGGCTCTCGCTGGTGAATCCCTCGGTGGTGCTGGCCTCGGCCCTGGCCCGGCATGCCTACTGGCACATCCATCCTGCGGGCTGAGCCCAGCGCACTGCCGTCGGCTTGGTGAGCGGCCGAATCCTTTTTCTTGCCATGTCCTCAGTCTGCCTGGGGTGGCGACTTCTTGATTGAAGGTGAACACCATGACAGTTGCGACGGTCGGAAAAAGGCTGGGCGGGAGCATGAGCGCGGCCGTGCTTGCGCTTGCGTTCGGCATGGCGGGTGGCGGCAAGGTGCTGGCACAGGCGGCGGCATCATCGCAGGCGGCGCCGTCGTCACCATCCCAGGGGAAGACGCTACAACGCATCCAGTCCAGCGGCGTGGTGGTCATCGGCCATCGCGAATCGTCCATGCCGATGTCCTATGTGGCCCACGGAACACCCATGGGTTACAGCGTGGATGTTTGCCTTCAGGTTGCGCAGGCGCTGGGGCGCCATCTCAAGCTGCGCGAGACCAAGGTGGCCTACCGCCTGGTCACTTCCAGCAGCCGTTTCGATGCCATTGAAAAAGGCGAGGTGGATCTGGAATGTGGCTCCACCACCAACACGGCCGCGCGCCGTGAGCGCGTGGCGTTCACCATTGCGCATTTCATTGCCTCGTCGCGCATCGTGGTGCAAAGCGACAAGCCTTATTCCCGCATCGAAGACCTGGATGGCAAGACACTCGCATCCACAGCGGGCACCACCAACATTGATTCGCTGGCGCGCGAGGCTGCCACCAAGTCGGTGCGCGTGCGCATCGAGCCCGCCAAGGATCACGCCGAAGGCTTCGGCTGGGTGGTGAGTGGCAAGGTGGAAGGCTTTGCGATGGACGACGTGCTGCTCTACGGCCTGCGCGCCAGCCACACCAAGCCGCAGGACCTGAAGGTCATCGGCAAGCCCATGACCATCGAGCCCTATGCGGTGGCGTTTGAGCGCAACAACCCCGAACTCAAGGCCGTGGTGGATGCCGAGCTGCGCCGTTTGATCCAGACCCGCGAGCTGCACCGTCTGTATGACAAGTGGTTCACTCAGCCGATTCCGCCCCAAGGCATCAACCTGGGCATGCGCATGCCGCACCTGCTGGTGGATTCGCTCAAGTACCCGTCGGACTACGTGCCGCAGTAGGCACGGTGGCGCGCGGGGTGGGCCTTCAACGCCAGGCCGTAGCCACCAGCTGGCTGTAATGCACGCCTTTGCGCTCCAGCAACTGCTCGAACACGGCCGGATTGCCCACGTTGTCGCTGCCCAGCATGCTCAGGGTTTCGGTGCACCAGGGCACGCTGGGCACCGCATCGCCCATGCGGGCGCTGAGCTGCGTCAGCGCGTCGGGCAGGCGCAGCACGCGGGCGGGGCCGTGGCCCTGTTGTTGCCGCAGGCTGGCGACGAAATCTCCCATGGTCAGCGCTTCAGGCCCCGGGCATTCAATGAGGCCCTGGGTGGCCATGGCTGGTCCCAGCAGGGCAACGATGGCAGCGGCCAGGTCGTGCACCGACACGGGCTGCACGCGCGCCGTGAGCATCGGGCCGGGGAACAGCGCCACGGGCAGGCGGGCCAGATTCATGAACAGGGCGCTGCTGTCGCCGCCTTTGCCAAACACCACGCTGGGCCGCAGGATGGCGGGGTTCAGGGCGCCCCGCGCGGCCAGGGCCTGTAAATGCACGTCGGCCGCGCGCTTGGTGCTGGCGTAGCGCGTGGTGCTGCCTTCAATGCCCAGCGCCGAGATGTGCACCACCCGTCTCACACCCGCCTGAGCACAGGCGTTGAACAAGGCCACGGGGGTGTGCTGGTGGACGGCGTCGATAGGGCGTGCGCTGCTGTCGCGCAGCACGCCCACAGCGTTGACGACGGCGTCGATCCCCGCCAGGCGTGGCAGCCACGCATCGGGCGTGGTGTCGCGGGCAAAGTCCATGGGGATCTGCAGCGGCTGCGCGGTGCGCTGGCGGGGCGAAACCCCGCCATGCACCGTGTGCCCTGCGCGGGTCAGTGCCGCTGCCACGGTGTGGCCAATGAATCCGGTGGAGCCGGTCAGCAGGATGTGCATCAACAGTGCCTTTGAAAGGAAAGAAGGTCATCGGCGGGTGCGGGTTCTTGGAGCGGTGCACGAAAAAAACGCTGAGTGCTCCGCTGCTGCCAGCGGCGCCGGGCCTGTTCATGCGCCCGGGTCAAACACCTCAAAGCGGTTGCGGCCCCCATACTTGGCGCGGTACAGGGCTGCATCGGCCGCCTGCACCAGTGTGTCAGACCCGGCCTCCGGGCGTGGGACCACACTCGCAATGCCCATGCTGAACGTGATGATGGGCGCCGTGGGGGAGCGGGGGTGGGCCAGGGCGGCATCCCGCAGGCTGTCCATGCAGCGCTGTGCCACGGTCACGGCCTCGGGCAACGGCACGTCGGGCAGCAGCAGCACAAACTCTTCGCCGCCATAGCGTGCGGCCACTTCGTCTGCACGGCGGATGGTGGCTTGCAGCAGCTGGGCCACGCGGCGCAGGCATTCGTCGCCGGCCAAGTGGCCGTAGTGGTCGTTGTAGAGCTTGAAGTGGTCGATGTCGATCAGGATGACGGTCAGCGGCAGGCCGTGCCTGCCGCAGCGCATCCATTCCGTGGCCAGCCGGTCGTCAAAACGGCGCCGGTTGCCGATGCCGGTGACACCGTCGGTGGTGGACAGCAGCGCCAGCTTGGCGTTGGCGGCGGCCAGTTCCTGCTCTTTGCGCACCAACTGGGTCACGTCGGTGCGCACACCGGCAATGCCGCCCTGGGGGGTGCGGCGTTCGTCGGCCTGTACCCACCGGCCGTCGGTCAGGTGCTGCAAAACGGACTGGATGGCGGCCTGGTGGTCGGCCACACGTTGGGCCAGCCAGGCCTCTTCGTTGCCCACTGCGTCCAGGTACTGCCCGCGCTCAACGCCGTAGCGGGCAATTTGCTCAAAGGTGCTACCGGGCACGATCATGGGTGCCGAGATGGGGTACAGCCGTCGGTACTGCGCGTTGCACACCACCAGCCGGTCGTCGGCATCGAACAGCGCAAACCCCTCGGGCAGCGATTCGATGGCGTCCTGCAGCAGTTGCCGCGCCTGCTGGGCTTCGTCCTGCGCCGCTTCGAGTGCCTGGCGCTGCTCGATAAGGTCGGTGATGTCCAGGCGCACCGCCACCACATAGTTTTCAGGGGTGCGGGTTTCGTAAATGTTGATCCAGCGCCCATCGGCCAGCCGCTGCACCAGGTTGGACGTGCGGCTGCCGTGCTCTGACAGGCGCTCGGCAATCCAGGTTTCCTCGCGGCCGTTGGCAGAGGGGACCAGCCCCCGCTGCACCGAATACCGCAGGATGTCGGCAAAGCTTTTGCCCAGATGCTCTGCGTAGTTCATGTGGGGGTACATGCGCGAGAGCTGCTGGTTAAATAGCACCAGCCGGTCCTGCTCGTCAAAGATCTCGATGCTGACGGGCAGGGCCTCCACCGCGCGCTCCAGCAACTGGCGCATGCGCTGGCTTTCCTGGCGGGCTTCCTCTGCCTTTTGGCGCTGCTCGATCAGGTCGCTGATGTCCAGCCGCACCACCACGGTCATGCCCGAGGGGGTGCGGCTTTCGTGCATGTGCATCCATGCACCATTGGGGTAGTGGCGCACCTCGGGGCCAGGGCGGTGGCCGCGCAGTGCCAGCTCGTGGGCCAGCCACAGCTCTTCCTGGCCGCGCGCTTCTTCGGGAATGCCGTGCTGGAGGCCTTCACGCAGCAGTTCTTCATAGGTCTTGCCCAGCGATGTCTGCACGGGCAGGTGCGGGCGCAGGTTGGCCATGAAGTTGTTGCACAGCACCAGCCTGTCGTTCTCGTCATAGATATCGAGGCCGGCGGGCATGGCGTCCACCGCCTCGTGCAGGCGGCGCTCTGCGCGTTCGGCGTCGGCCAGCGCCTGTTTCAGCGCGCGTTCCTTGTGCACGGTGTCGGTGATGTCGGTGCGCAGCACCACCACGCCGCCGCCGTCGAGCGTGCGCTCGGTCAGCTGCATCCAGCGGTCGCCCCGCACCTCCTGCACTTCGGGGCCGGACGGTGACCGGTGGCGTTCCATGCGGCCCGCCAGCCAGGTTTCCAGGTCTGGCCGCGCGTCCCGGATCTCGCCCGAAGCGGCGGCCCGGCGCAGTACGTCTTCAAACCGTGTTCCATAGTCCACCGCCATCGTGATGCCCGGGGCCACCTCGCGGTAGCGTGTGTTGCACAGCACCAGGCGGTCGTCCGCGTCGTAGATGGCCAGGCCGTCGGGCAGGATGTCGAGCGTGGCCGACAGCTGTGCGCTGGCCTGCAGGGCTGCCTGCTGTGCAGCCTCTGCCGCCACCTGGCAGCGCTGCGCACGCCGTGCAAGCTGCCAGTGCAGGCCGGCCATGGCCCACAGCGCCAGCCCGGCAGCCACCAGCGCAGCGCGCACTGGCGCCTCCAGCACATGGCTGGCCAGCGCCCAGGCCAGCAGCCCCAGCCCACCCATGCCGCAGACCCCGCACACGACCGCCGTCAGCAGAGCCGGAGGTTCTTCGCGCGCTGGCGGTGGAGCAGGGGGCATGGTTGGTAGGTCCCAGGTTCGCAGAAAGTCTAGCAGTGCGCCCCTGTTTGCGGTACCGGCAAATGCGGCAAGGCTCCAAACCGCCTAGACTGCGGCTTCCGCCCGTTACCGCCCTTGTTGGCCCCCTCTTCTTTCACCCTGGAGAAACCGATGCTCACTGAAGACCTCCACTCCGACGCACGCGCGCTTTTGCCTGGCCGCACCACCGAGGCGGGCGCCACCCGACGCACGGCGCTACAGACCGCCCTTGGCCTGGGCTATGCGGCGGCAGCCGCACCCATCATGGCGCAGACGGCCATCGCCACGCCCAGCGACGGCCTGACGGCCGGGGAGGTGAGTTTTACGGTCAACGGCTTCAAGGTGCCCGCCTACCGCGCGGCACCTGCCGGCAAGACGGGCCTGCCCGTGGTGCTGGTGATCCAGGAAATCTTTGGCGTGCACGAGTACATCGCCGACACCTGCCGCCGCTTTGCCAAGGCAGGCTACCTGGCCATTGCGCCCCAGCTGTATGCGCGCCAGGGCGACCCGTCGCAGTACACTGACATTGCCAAGCTCATGGCCGAAGTGGTCTCCAAGGTGCCTGACGCCCAGGTGATGGCCGACCTCGATGGTGCGGTGCAATGGGCCACTGCCAACGGCGGCGATGCCGCGCGCATGGGCATCACCGGCTTTTGCTGGGGCGGCCGTATCACCTGGCTGTACGCAGCCCATGGCCCCGTGAAAGCGGGCGTGGCCTGGTACGGCAGGCTGGTGGGCCAGGCCAGTGAGCTGACGCCCAAGCACCCCGTGGAGATCGCCCCCATCCTCAAGGCCCCCGTGCTGGGCCTGTATGGCGAAAAAGATACCGGGATACCCCTTGACACGATTGATAAGATGAAAGCTGCCCTGGCCAGTGGCTCGCCGCAGGCCAAGGCATCGGAATTTGTGGTGTACCCCGACGCGCCCCACGCCTTCCATGCCGACTACCGCGCGAGCTACCGCAAGGAAGCCGCCGAAGACGGCTGGAAGCGGGCGCTGGCCTGGTTCAAGACGCACGGCGTAGTCTGAGAGGCTGAGAGTCTTTTGCCTATGCCCGCCTTGTGCGCCAAAACACCGCTGCTCGTCGTTGCAAATGCTCGCCATAGCCCGAGCTATGGCTGCGCTTTGCGCCTCGATCAGCTGCGTTTTGACGCACCGTTCGGGCTCGGGCAAAAAACTCTCAGCCTCTGAGCCGGTACCCTGCAATCCGCCCGCAGCCGCCCCCTCACCGGGGCGGCTTTTTTAATCTCGCGTCCGGGGCGTGGGATTTGAACGAAAATAAGCTCTGTGGCTTATCTATAAAGCGTAAGAAGCTATGACTTTAGTAGCAATCATCTTGGCCACGCTGGCTGCGGGCATTGGCAGCGTGTGGCTGGCCGCACTGCTGATGCGGCTGGGCCTGGGCGGGCGCACCGACAGCGTGGGCCCCCAGCACCTGCTGAGCCTGGCCGCGGGCGCCCTGCTGGCCACGGCCTTCATGCACCTGCTGCCCGAGGCGTTCGAGAGCCAGGCGGGCGCCCACGACCTGTTTGCCACCTTGCTGGTGGGCGTGGTGTTTTTCTTCTTGCTGGACAAGGCCGAGCTGTGGCACCACGGGCATGAGCACAGCCACTCTGCGCCAGCCGCGCAGGTCCATGCCCACGGCCATGGGCATTCCCACGATGCCCACCACGGCCATGACCATGGCCATGCGCACCACCACCATGGCCCGCGCTCGGGCGGCTGGGCCGTGTTGACCGGCGACAGCGTGCATTGTTTTGGCGACGGCATCCTGATCGCCTCGGCCTTTCTGGCCGACATCCGCCTAGGGGTGATCGCCGCCGTATCGGTGCTGGCGCATGAGGTGCCGCACCACATGGGCGACCTGGTGGTGCTGCGCCAGACCAGCCCCAACCGCCGCATGGCCCTGGTCAAGGTGTCGCTGGCGGGCGCGGTGACGGCGCTGGGCGGCGTGGTGGGCTACTTCCTGGTGGGGCAGCTGCAAGACTTCTTGCCCTACTTCCTGGCCGTGGCGTCGAGCAGTTTTGTGTATGTGGCGCTGGCCGACCTGATCCCCCAGCTGCAAAAGCGCCTCACGGCGCGCGAAACCATTGCGCAGATCGCCTGGCTGATCGCAGGCATGGTGATCGTCACGCTGGTGAGCGGCGCGGCGCACGCGCACTGACACCCTTGACCTGGCTCAAGGCCGCGCCAGGTGGTTGTGCCATTCTGGTGAGATGACTTCCCCCCACGCCGCCCCCGCCACCCTGGGCCTGCTCGCCCAGCCCACGCGTTTTCTGTTTTTTACGGGCAAGGGCGGCGTAGGCAAGACCTCGTTGTCCACGGCTGCGGCCATTGCCCTGGCGGATGCTGGTCGGCAGGTGCTGCTGGTTAGCACCGATGCAGCCTCCAACCTCGATGAAATGCTCGGCGTGCCGCTGTCCAACCAGCCGGTGGCCGTGCCCGGGGTGCCGGGGCTGCACATGCTCAACATCGACCCCGACACGGCCGCCGAGGCCTACCGCCAGCGTGTGCTGGCGCAGCTGGAGTCGACGGCCACCAGCGACGAACGCGCGACAGTGCGCGAACAACTCTCGGGCGCCTGCACCACCGAGATCGCGGCGTTCGACGAATTTGCAGCGCTGCTGGCCAGCGAGGGCAGCGCCATCGGCCACGTGTTCGACCATGTAGTGTTCGACACCGCGCCCACCGGCCACACGCTGCGCCTGCTGAGCCTGCCCAAGGCCTGGACCGGATTCCTGGCGGGCAACGACCGGGGCGCCTCGTGCCTCGGGCCGCACTCGGGGCTCAAGATGCAGGAGGCGCGCTTCAACGCCGCCCTGGCCGCGCTGAGCGACCCGGCCCTGACCACCGTGGTGCTGGTCACCCGCCCCGACCCCCGCCCCATGCAAGAGGCTGCGCGCACCGCGCTGGAGCTGCGCGCCCTGGGCCTGGCCAACCAGCGCCTGGCCATCAACGGCGTGTTCCATGCCAGCCAGCCGGGGCATGACGCCGTGGCCGATGCAATCGAGGCCCTGGGCCGTCAGGCCATGGACCAGATGCCCGATGCGCTGGCGCACCTGCCCCGCGACGAGGTGCCGCTGCGCGCCTTCGACACTGTGGGTTTGCCTGCGCTGAGGGCCTTGCTGGCGGGTGGCGCGGTGCCATTGAGCGCGCCCTCTGCCGTTGTCGGCGCGTCGTTGCAGGCCGAACCCCTCTCGTCCCTGGCTGATGCACTGGCCGCCAAGGGCCGCGGCCTCATCATGGTGATGGGCAAGGGCGGCGTGGGCAAGACCACCATCGCTGCCGCGCTGGCCGTGGGCCTGGTGCAGCGCGGGCACAGCGTGCACCTCACCACCACCGACCCGGCAGCCCATGTGCAAAGCCAGCTCGACGGCAGCCTGCCGGGTCTGAAAGTGGGGCGTATCGACCCGCAGGCCGAAACCCAAGCCTACATCGACAAGATCATGGCCACGCGCGGCAAGGCCCTGGACGACGCGGGCCGCGCCCTGCTGCTGGAAGACCTGCAATCGCCCTGCACGGAAGAGGTGGCCGTGTTCCATGCCTTCAGCCGCGTGGTCAACGAAGCGCGCAGCGCCTTTGTGGTGCTGGACACGGCGCCCACCGGCCACAGCCTGCTGCTGATGGACGCCACCGGCGCCTACCACCGGCAGATGACGCAGCAGTACGAAGGCAGCGCAAACTCCAAACACATCATCACCCCGCTCATGCGGCTGCAGGACGCTGACATGACCCATGTGGTCATCGTCACGCTGCCCGAAGTCACCCCCGTGAGCCAGGCGGCAGCGCTGCAGGACGACCTGCGCCGCGCCCACATCGAGCCATGGGCCTGGGTCATCAACAAAAGCGTGGCGGCCACGGGCACCAGCGACCCGCTGCTGCAGGCCCGCCTGGTCGGCGAGCAACAGCAGGCCGCGCGCATTGCCAACGGCCTGGCGCAGCGCACTTATGTGCTGCCCTGTCTGGCTACGCCGCCGGTGGGGGTGGCTGCACTGGGCCAACTGGCGTCGGCGCCCCCAGCCACGATCCGTTGAGGCAAACAGGAATAGGGAATGGGGGGGCAAGTGCCAAAGAAAAATAGCTGCCAGCGCTTATCAGTAAAGCGCAAGCAGCTATATTTTTAATAGCGAATGCCGGGCGGTGTGCCACCGCCTTGCGGCATCGCTGAGGTCAGAGCATGGTTTCGCGCTGTTGCTCGGCGCGCGATGCGCCAATGGCGGTCTCCACGTTCTTGACCTCTTCGGGAGGGGGCAGCACGGCAGGCAGGCCCAGCGCCTCCAGGGCCAGCTCGCGACACCAGCCCTTGGTGTGGTACAGGTGGTGGTCCTCGTCTTTCTCCACCGCCTTGTGGGCCGATTTCAACGTCTGGCCCACGTCGCCCGTGGCCACCTCGGCCACCTTGCCCAGCAGCTCCCAATTGGCGTGGTCTTTCGTCTCGGCGTGCACTACGCATTCACAGGCCACCAACTGGGCGGCGGCGGGGTTGCCCCCCTGTTTGGCCAGCAGCATGGCCTTGACCAGGGATTCGCCGATGTGTTTGACCACCGCCCGACTGGGCGACTGCGCATCGGGGTCCAGCCCCAGGGTGTCGCACAGGCTGCGCACCACGTCCTGGTGGGTCAAGGTTTCTTCCAGATAGCTTTCCCATTCCTTCTTGAGATCGGGGTTCACGGCACAGGTGAGCGCGGTGCGGTACACCTGCTCGCCGCCGAGTTCGGTTTCCATCATCTGGAGCACAAGATCATCAAGCTGGTGGCTGTCATAGTGGGCTTTGGGCATGGTTTCTCCTTGGGTGGTGGGGTTGGCAACGGGATGGATGCGTCATGCGAGAGTGCGGACCTTGGGTTCGCGCTCCCACTGGCGGGTCTGTGCGGCGGCGATGAAGCCCTGCGCGTCGGCGGGGTCCACCACGCCTGCGTCGGGCTCGATGCCACCGGCTTGCAGGATGGCCTGGGTGCCCTTGCAGGCGGCAATCGCCTTGAGGTGGCCGAACGCGTCGCGGAACCAGTCCACGGCGGCGGCCTCTTTGGCCAGCAGTGCGCCCATGTCGGGCGACAGGATGGAGGCCACAGCGTCAAACACAACCGATGGCGTGCCTTGCAGCTGTCCGTCGGCGGGCAACAGCGTGCCGTCTTTCAGCACGGCTCCGCCCACCTTGGGCGACACGATCTTGACGGTGGCGCCCACCTTCTCCAGCGCCTTGCGCAGGTTGGCCACCGTGTTGCCGTTGGAGCCATCGGCCACCAGGATGCCGATGCAGCGCCCCTGCAGCGTGGGCTTCATGCGGTCGATGATGCGCAGCGCAGGTGAAGGGGGCAGGTCCTGCACTGGCTCGGCGGCAGTCGGGGCGGGGGGCAGCGCCTGCATGCCCAGGCCGTCGGCCACACGCTGGGCGAGGTCGGTGTCTACATGCTGCAGGTGGCCCACCACGGCTTCACGCACATGCACGGTGGCTACCTTGGACAGCTCGAATACCAAGGCCGACGCCATGTGTGCCTGCTCCAGCGGGCTCTGGCTGCGAAAGAACATGCGCGCCTGGCTGTAGTGGTCGGCAAAACTCTCGGGGCGGATACGGCCTTTTCCTCGGCCATCGCCGTCGTCGGCCTGAGCGAAGTGGCGGAAGCCTTGTGCCAGTGAGGCGCGTGGCGTGTCACCCTGCAGGCTGCTGGGTTCGTAGGCAACGCGGCCCTTGGGCACCTGCATCTGCATGTGACCGTCGCGCTGCATGTTGTGGAACGGGCACTTGGGCGCATTGATGGGGATCTGCGTGAAGTTGGGCCCGCCCAGGCGGGACAGCTGCGTGTCCAGGTACGAGAACAGGCGGCCCTGCAGCAGCGGGTCGTTGCTGAAGTCGATGCCAGGCGGCACGTTGGCGGGGCAAAACGCCACCTGCTCGGTTTCTGCAAAGAAGTTGTCGGGCCAGCGGTTGAGCACCATGCGGCCAACAGGCTGCAGGGGCACCAGTTCTTCGGGGATGAGCTTGGTGGGGTCCAGGTGGTCGAACGGGAAGCGCTCGGCGTCTTCTTCGGTAAAGAGCTGCACCGACAGCTCCCATTCCGGGAAGTCGCCCGCCTCGATGGCTTCGAACAGGTCGCGCCGGTGGAAGTCGTTGTCGGCCGATTGCAGCTTGACGGCTTCGTCCCACACCGTGGACTGGATGCCCAGCTTGGGGCGCCAGTGGAACTTCACGAACGTGCTGTCGCCCGCAGCATTGACGAGCCGGAAGCTGTGCACGCCAAACCCCTCCATCATGCGCAGGCTGCGCGGGATGGTGCGGTCGCTCATGGCCCACATGATCATGTGCATGGTTTCGGGCATCAGCGAGACAAAGTCCCAGAAGGTGTCGTGCGCACTGGCCGCCTGGGGGAACGCGCGGTCGGGTTCCATCTTCACCGCGTGCACCAGGTCCGGGAACTTCATCGCATCCTGGATGAAGAACACGGGGATGTTGTTGCCTACCAGGTCCCAGTTGCCTTCGGGCGTGTAGAACTTGACGGCAAAGCCGCGCACGTCACGCGGTGTGTCCACCGATCCCGCACCGCCTGCCACGGTCGAAAAGCGCGTGAACACGGGCGTCTGCACGCCCACTTCCGTCAGCACCTTGGCGGTGGTGTATTGCTTGAGCGAATGCGTGAGTTCAAAGAAACCGTGGGCTGCCGAGCCGCGCGCATGCACGATGCGCTCGGGGATGCGCTCGTGGTCAAAGTGCGTGATCTTCTCGCGCAGGACGAAGTCTTCGAGCAGCGTGGGGCCGCGTGGCGACGGGCGCAGGGAATTCTGGTTGTCTGCCACCGGGATGCCCTGCTGCGTGGTCAGCACCGGGTGCTTGCCCCCGGCTTGCTGCTGCAATTCGCCTGCGTTGCCGCGAAATGTGTCTGACTGGGTGGAAGAGGGCAGGGCAGACGGCGATTTTTTTGCCGCGCCGCGCGAAGTGGGGGTTTGGGCCATGGGCGCTCCTGGGGGTTCTGGGTAATGAAACAAGACCAACCAACATCGTTGGACCCCCGTGCTTTTCGAGGAGTAGGACGCCGCCCCATCCGGGCGTCGTCGTCGTCAGGCAATGGCCCGTTGCCTGTGCGCTAAAGCCTCTCGGTGTTTGCTACGCTTGCGCCCATCCTGCAGGGCCCATTGCCTTGTGGCGCGACCCTCTCCTTTGCCCTTGCCAGACTGATCCATGTTCTACGCCATCCCCCTCGAAAACCGGCCCACCTGGCGCAACCCGCCCTGGATGACGGTGCTGCTGATCCTGGTGAACATGCTCGTGTTCTGGGGCCCGCAGCGCTCGGAAGAAAAGGCGCAGGACCGGGCGGCCGCCTTCTACGTGGCCAGCCCCTTGCCCGCCATCGAAGTCCCGCGTTTTGTGGCCTGGCTGGAAGAGACCGGCGACAAGCACCTCAAAGAGGCCCGCGCCCTGCAAAAGGCGGGCGACCATCGCATGCTGTTGCGCTGGATGGAGCAGGAAGACGGCTTTCAGCAGCGGCTGAAAAGCCCGCGCTTTGTGCCACCCGAAGACCCGCAGTACACCGACTGGAATGCCGCGCGCACTCAGTACGAAGCCCGGATGCCAGCCCCCTTCACCCGCAAGTGGGCGCAGAACTTTGAAAAAGACGCGGAGTTGCGCCCCGTCACCTGGCTCACGGCCACCTTCTTGCACGGCAGCACCGGGCACCTCATCGGCAACATGGTATTTTTGTTTCTGTTCGGCTTTTCGGTGGAGCTGGCACTGGGCCGGGGCTGGTACCTGGCGTTTTACCTGCTGGGTGGCCTGGGCGGCTCGCTGCTGGCGGGCTGGGCCTATGCGGGCATGGGCAGCTACGGCCTGGGCGCTTCGGGCGCCGTGTCGGCCCTGATGGGCATGTACGCGGTGCTGTACCGGCTGCGGCGCGTGCGGTTTTTCTACCAGCTGTTTTTCTACTTCAACTACGTGACCGCACCGGCGTTGCTGCTGTTGCCCGCGTGGATTGCCAACGAGTTGCTGCAGCACTGGCTGAGCGGAAAGGGCGTGGCCTACATGGCCCACCTGGGCGGGCTGGTGACCGGCGCATCGCTGATGGCGCTGGCCATGCTGCTGCGCAAGAAACCGATGGTAGTGCCGGTGACGCAGGACGCCGCGCTCGACGACGGCTTTGACGCCCATGTGGCCAACGCCCAGCGCCTGGCGCAGGGCATGAAGTTCGAACAGGCCCTGGCCCAGTGGCGCGCTGCAGCCAAGCTGCGCCCGCAAGACCAGGCGGTGCTCAGCGCCTGGTTCAAAACGGCATCGCTGTGGCCCGACGGCGAAGACTTCCACCGCGCCGCGCGCCGCATCTTTCGCCTGCACGCCCACGACGAGCAGACGCTGCAGTTTCAGCACGCCAGCTACCGCACGTATTTTGAAAAGGCCAAGCCCGGTGCCCGTTTGCAGCCGGACGACATGGCCCGCCTCTCACGCCGCTTTGCGCGTGCGCAGCAATGGGGCGATGCCGAAAAGCTGTTCAACGCCTTGCACATGACTGCCCCCACGCACCCCGAGCTGGGCGAGACGCTGGGCATGCTGGTGTCGGCCTTATGCCATGCGGGGCGGCGCGAGCAGGCGGCTGCTTTGGGACCGCAGCTGAAGCAGCTGGCGCCTGGGAGTGCGGCGCTGCGGGGCCTGGGGTGAGGATTGTTGTTGGTAAATGTGGTGCTAGCGCTTATTGAGTAGGCGCAAGCAGCTATTGAATTAGTAGCAATTTCCGAAATCGCATTGCTAGTTTCTATCGGTTGGGCTGAGCTGGTCGGAGCCTGGTCCACCAGCCCATCAATGCCGATGCGCCACCTGCTGCAGATGCCCGGCAGGCCCCTGGCTGTATCCCCCCATCGGCCCTCCAGGTGCAGTAGGAGGCGCAGCCGGTGGCGCCCGCCGCACGCGCGGCACCACGCTCAACTGCACGGTGTCCAGCACCGGTCCCGGCACCACGTTCAGCGCCTTGCGCGGCAAATCAATCAACTGTTCCGCATGCCACACCCGCACCTGCGCGGCACCATCCGGCACGCCCGCAAAGCGGGCAATGCCATCGGCATCGGTCTTCAGCGTCCAGCCCGAATCCGTCACAAACACATGGCCGCGCATGGAGCCGTGCAGGTGGCATGACAACAGCACCACCCCCGGCGTATCGAGCTTGACCTCGAAGGAGTTGGCAGGCTTGCCGTCGGCCTTGCCCGCCAGGCGCAGTTCAAAACCGCTGTTGGCTGTGCCCGCCGCAGCCGCCAGGCCCGCCGCCGCACCGCGCACGTGGTGGTCCCAGCGGTCCTGGTTGGTAAAGCGCACCGTGGCACCGGGCTCGACCACCGTGACGGCGGGCACAAAGCGCATCTTTTCCTGCTCGATGGTGGGGTTGGCCTGCAGCAGGCTGGGCGATGTGCCGCCCGTGCCACCGGGGTACACCACCACCACGGCTTCGGGCACGGGCTTGCCGTCGCGGTCCAGCACCTGGATTTGAACATTTCCGGCGCTAGCGCTTGCCCACAAAGCGCTAGCAGCTACAAAAATCATAGTATTTTTCATAGGTACATTCTCAGCGGATGGTGATCACATCGCGGTGCATGGGCGCCAGCAAGGCCAGCAGGCGGTTTTGCTGTGCGAACGGTATGCCCTGGGCATCCATGGCGCTTTGCAGCACCTCCACCAGGGCGTTGAAGTGGCCCTTGGTGATGTCCATGTCGGCATGGGCTGATTTCATGTCAGCGCCTTCATATTTGCAAGGGCCACCGCTGAGCTGGCAGATCTGGTCGGTCAGGCTTTCCTTGAGCGCGGCGGGTTTGGTGTCCTTGAAGTGGCCGCCGATGCGTGGGTCCACCACCAGACGGTTCACAAAATCGTCCATCAGGCGCGTGATGCCGGGCTTTTCACCCAGGGCCTGGTAGAGGCCTGCAGGGGCCGTGGCATTGGCGGCGCCGGTCTGGGCCAACGCTGGCTGGGCCAGCAGGCCGCCCAGGGCGAGTGCAAGGGCAATGAGGGTTTTGGGGTGGGTCATGGAAAAGTCTCTTCAGAAAGCGACCTGGGCCGACAGGTAGTAGCCCGTCTGGCGGCGGTGGTTGGTGATGCCCGGCACGATGCGGCCCAGGTCTACATAGGCCAGCGTCAGTGACAGGTTCTTGCTGGGCGCCCAGGCGATGAAGATGTCTTTCCAGTCGTCCTCGCGCAACGCGGCGCCCAGGCCGGCGGCGGCGCCCAGCGCCTGCAGGTTGTTGGGTTTGAAGCGGACTTCGGCGCCCACCGCCAGGTTCTTGCTGATGAGGTACGCCACCGAGAACTCGGGCTGCAGGCTGCGGCGGTTCTTGCCGGGTGCGGCAGCGCCAAAGCCCAGCAGGCCGTTCTGGTTGGCGTTGGTGGAGCGCAGCGTGCCGTTGACCAGCAGGCTCTGCGCCAGCAGCAGCTTGGTGGCGCTCACATACACGTCGGTGCCGATGGTTTGGGTGCCCAGAAAGTCGAGCACCGACCCGATGGAGCCAGGGCGCACGCGCTTGTGCTCCAGCCCCACGGCGATCTGCGGCATCCAGCTGTCGGCGTTCAGCACAGCATCGCCTGCCACCTTGACTTTGATGCCCACGATATCCATCTGGATGTGCTGCCCGGGGGTCACGCCAAACGGCGCAATGCCATTGAGCGCGATGGCGGGTGATGCGTCAAAGTCCTGCCGCGCCAGCGACAGCTCCACCCGGTCATGCAAACCCACCGCAACACCGTAGCCATTGAGGCCGTAGTCCTGCGTGGCGGCGCGCGTGGCGTAGCCGGAAAAGCCCACCTCGCCTTCGGTGGCGTTGCTGCCGATCACCGCCCAGGGGGTGAGCCCGCCACCGGCCGACCCGGCGATGGTGCTGACGCCCCCTGTGAGCAGCAGTTTGCCGGTGTCGGCATGGGCCACAGTGGCGGCCAAGGCAAGCGTGGCGGACACCGCAAGCCAGCGTGGATTCTTCATGGGGTCGCTCCTGGGTTGTAAATAAATGCTACACCGGTGGAGGTACGTCAGGGCGCCTCCAGCGGATGCACATTCCAGAGCGCTGCCGAGGGTCTTTGAACCACGCCGCCGCTGGCGCGGTGGCTCAGCCCGAAAAAGCGATCCGCTGCACCGTCCAGTACAGCGACAACACCAGCAGCGCCGCCGAGCCCCCCCGCACCACCACCGTGCGGTAAAGCGCCCAACGCGCCAGCACCAAGGATGCAGCACACCACAGGGCCACCACCAGGAGCTGCCCCGCCTCGACCCCCAGGTTGAACCCCGCCAACGCCCACACCAGCGAGCTGCCTGAAATCCCTGCTTCCACCAGCACCCCCGAGAAGCCGAGGCCGTGGATCAGGCCAAAGCCCAGCGCCAGCCAGTGGCCGCGCAGGCCCCGGACGGGGAACAGATTCAGCAGCGCCGAGATACCAATGCTGATCGCAATGGCAGGTTCCACCCAATTGCCCGACACCGTCACCCAGCCCAGGCCCGCCAGTGCCAGCGTGACCGAGTGGCCCAAGGTAAAGAGCGTGACGGTGAGCAAAAGCGCCTTCAGCCCGGTACGGCGATCCAGAGCGTCAGTCGTCCGGGACGCAGGCAGCTGCTTTGTCATCGGTTGCGGGCTGCGAGGCAGAGGCTGTCGCACCAGCGAAATGGGCAGCAACAGCGCCAGCAAAAAGGCCAGGTGGTCATAGCCTTGCAGAATGTGGTGCACCCCTTCGGCCACAAATTGCAGCAGTGTTGCCACACCACTGCGTGGGGATGCGGGCTCCTGGGCGTCTGCACCTCCAGCCCCTTGCGCACCTGGCTCCCATTGGGGTGCGACACCGCTGCCTGCGGATCGCAGGTCGGTGCTGGCGCGCCCATCGGGGGCCAGCACGGCCGCCAGCGGCTGGCCGCCGAGCACACCGCCCACCAGCAGACGGTGCGTGGGGTCGATGCCCTGCATCAGCCCGTAGCGCAGGGTGACTGCCTGGGCGGGCGCACAGGGGAGCGTGGCAGCCAGTCGCGCGTAACGGCCATCGGTGCGCTGCTCCAGTGCTTCAAAGCGCCAGGCGGGGGCCGTCGCCGTTCCATCGCACTGCCACAACATGCCATGGCCCACCCACTGGGCCATGGCGGGCACGGACTGCCGCACCTCCCCCCAGGTGAGCTGGCGGTCGCCATCGGCATCGAGCTGCTCCAGCGCGGCGTCCACATCCTTCAACGCCACCGACAGCACCAGGCCTACCGATGCGCCTGCCCCTGCAGCGCCCTCAGGCGCCGGGGCATCCGCCACCCGCAGATAGGCGTCGCTGGCCTTGTGGGCCCGTGCGCTGGGCACCAGCGCCGCGGCAAGCAACACGACCGCCACCATGGCTCGCAGGGGGGCCGTTGTCCAGTGTTCGCAGCGCATCATTGGCCTCCCCGGGGTTGCCAGCGCGCCAGGCGCACGTCCTGCAGCCCGGTTTGCAGGAGGGCCTGCCGCACCGCCTGGTGGGCGGCAGCGTCGCCCGATTGTTCAGAGGTCTGCAGTGCAAGCCACCAGTCGAGTGGCTCTTTTTGCAGGGCAAGATTCGTGCGGGCCGCCTTCCACGCGGCGGCGGGTTGCCCTTGCAACCACAACGCCAACAGGGCGCGCTCACGGGCATGGGCATCCAGCCCCTCACCGCGCGCCACGATGGCGGCAAACCGCGCTTCCAGGTCGCGCGCCAGGGGCTGCCACGCGGCGTCCCCCATCAGCCGCAGGGCCTGTGCGCGCCGCAGCAGCACGGCATCGCTGTCGGGCTGGGGCCTGAGTACCTCCAGCGCGGCGCTCGCACGGTTGCGGCGCAACAGCTGGTCGGCATAGGCCAGCGCGGTGTAGCCGTCGGGGGCATCGGCCAGGCTGCGGCGGTAGGCAGCGTCGGCGGCATCATCGCGCCCTGCGCGCTCTTCGCTCTCGGCCAGCAGTGACCCAATCCAGGCCCGCTGGGTGGCATCCCCCGCAGCCTGCTGCCACAGGGCGGTGAGACCGCTGCGCGCAGCATCGTGCTGACCTTGAAGTGAACGGGTTTCAAGCAGGCAGGCGGTGGCATGCAGCGTGGCGCCATAGCGCGCCACGTTGCGACAGGCGGCCTCGGCGGCCTCATAGCGCGCGGCCACACGCTCCAGCGTGGCCAGCGTGAGCCAGCCCTGCACCTGCGCGGGGTTGGCCTGCAAGGCACGCTCCAGCGTGGCGCGCGCTGCTGCAAATTCATGGCGCCCTTGTTCCACGGTGGCCTGCAACACCAGCAGATCGGCGGGGGCATCGGCCTGGCCCCACCAGCGCGCCAGGGCCGCTTGAGCCCGGCCCAGGTAACGCGGGTCCGCCGTCTCGCGTGACAAGCTGATCCAGCGCCGGGCGATGGTGGCGGCGGTCTGGGGGGTTGCGGGGGCTGCAGCCACGCGTTCAGGCAGGCGCTCGACCACATCGGCATCCAGGCCGGGGGGCAAGTCCTGCGGCAAGGCCGCTGCGGCCGTGCCAGCCCAGAACATCAGGTGCAGGGCCGCGCACACAAGGTGGGAAGGTTTCTTCATGGGCTCGTGAAAACAAACGGGTATGGGAGGAGGCAGACTCACCCACGGATACCCCTGGTTACGCCCATTCAGGGCGCTGCCAGGGGCATCGCGCGAAGGTCAGAGCCGCGAATCGGGCTCTTCGGTCTCGGTGCTGGACAGCACCAGCTGGTCCACCGCCTGAGGCTCGGTGGTGTCCGACGCGCCGCTGGCCACAATGGGCTGCACGTAAGCGAACGCGTTCACCATCACGGGGCCCCCATTGCCAGGGTCTGCCGTGTTGTCACCGCCTCCGCCCCCGCCGCAGCCGGTGATGGCCAATGCCGCCACCGAGGTGAGCGCCAGGTGCTGAATCCGAAGGTTTTTTTGCATGGTGTGGCTCCTTCGGATCAGAAGTTCTTGGCACCGGGCAGCGGTGGGTTCACGTAGGGGAAGGCTGTGCGGTAGTCGGTGGCCTTCGTGCGTGAGCCATCGACAAATGCAACGCCTCCTGCCGGGGCGTCACCGGGCTTGCAGCCCACCTTGAGTGCGTCCGAGGCACCGGTCACCGTGCACAGCGCACCCATGGCCACACGCAGGGACACGTCCACCACATCGTCGCCCAGGCGGCGCCCGTTGGGGAAGCCTGCCGCATCGCCGGCGACCACGCCCAGGGAGCTTTGTGCAGCCACTGGCGTGGCCGCAATGCCGGTGTTCAGGCGCAGCATTTCGGCCAGGGGCCCGCCTGCGCCCAGGCCGGTGATGTTTCCGGGGCGGTTCACCGTGGGCAGGCCCGTGAGGAAGGCCGTCATCAAATCCGTGCGTGGGAAGTTGGTGGGGGCCTTGGCGCCAAACAGCGTCTCGACCAGCGCGGGCAGCGTGGGGTGTGTCACATAGTCCGCAAAGTTGGCGGCGTCGTCCTTGGGCTTGGACGCGTTGAACTTGTCCTTGTCCTTCAGGCCGATCACCACCTCATTGACCAGCGGCATGCCCAGGCGCGAGACCTGCGTCCATGCGCCACCGGCCTTCTCGCTGGCCTGCAGGCCCGAGTCCGGCTTGCCGTTGAGCAGGCGGGCCTGGCGCAGGCTGGCAGTGGTCCAGCCGCCAATGACCTTCTCGCCCGATGCAGCCGTGAGGCAACTGGTGGGCACTTCCACTGACAGCGAGGTCACGTTCTTGTCGGCAATCTGGCCGGCACCAAAAGCCGCTGCATTCGACTCGCTGGTGATGACCGCAGCGGGCGCATTCACCAGGTCAAAGATGGTGCCCAGCGACACAGGGAACGGGTCCTGCCGCTGGCCCACAAACACCTTGCCGGGCGTGGAGCAGCCGGGGATGTTGATGCCATACACATATTTGCTGGCATAGGCGTCGTAGGCAGCGGCATTGCCCAGGGATTTTTCTCCGATGTAATCGATGGGCTTGGTGAAGGTGGTGCCCCCGCCAGCCATGCTGATCTGCTCGCGCTTGCCGGTGCGGCGGTCACCGCGCACGATGAACATCTCGTACTCTTCCCGGTAGGCCAGCGGGTCGGCCGCCGCGCCGCTGATGCCACCGGCGTTGCGCAGCGGGATCGCTACCTTCTTGCGGGCACCGTCAGGGCCGATGTCGAGGGTGATGCCGTTGCCACCGTTGTTCAGCGTGTTTTTGAAGCGGAACTGGAAGGTGATGTCCTCCGCCGCGTCGCCGTTGTTGTCGATGTGGATCTCATACAGCGCATTCGGGTCCAGGCTGAAGTAGTTGGGGCCGCCATAGGCATCCTGCAGCGGCAGGTAGTTGGCGATCATGGTGACAAAGCCCGCGCGGCCCGGTTCGTAGCTGTTGAACAGGTAGAAATCGGCGCCGTCAACCTTGGGCTGGGTCGTGATGAACGGTGCTTCGCGGTGGCTGGACGCCAGGCTGACGCCCGCTGCGCTGGCCGCCAGGGCAGCCAGCACGGCCAGACTGATTCTTCTCAATGGCATGGAGATCTCCTCGTAGGTGGATAGAGAGGTGCCAAGCACCCCACCACCTATACGGCGAAGAGAACCCTCTGGATTCAGCGGCTGCGACGATTCTTTGTGGAAGGCGTCCCGCCGCCCCATGCGGCAACCCCACGCGGCAATCCCATGCAGCAGCCCGCTGCGTGCCGTTCAGGTGGCCTTGCGGATCAGTGCGCCCTTGAACAGCACCGGCCCGGTCGGGCCTGTGGCGCTGGGTACGCCGCCCAGCGGCTCCAGGCTGATGGCCAGTGTGGGCACTTCCTTCACATCACCTTCCTGGGCCACCAGCTTGAGCAGCTTGTCATGCCCCAGCACACCGAGCGAGCGTGGGCCTTGGCCGGGTGGCAGCGCCCACAGTTGCAGCGACTTGTCCGCCCCCTCCTGAAAGCCGCCCACGCGCTGCAGCACCAGCTGGTTGTTCTTGGGGTCGAAGGTGACCAGCATCGACGCGTCCGCCTTGTCGTCGGCCAGCACGGCCACGTACTGGATCTGGGGTGTGGCCTGCAGTTGCTGCTGCAGCGTGGCAATCTGCGCGCCGGTGGTGGCACGCAGGCCACCATTGACCTGCACACCGACCACCACGGCCGCCAGCGTGGCGATGGCCCCCGCAGCGGCTGCACCGCGCCACACCAGCAGGTTGCGCCACCAGCCACCGGGGGCCGCAGCAGCCGGGGGCACACGCGCAGCCTGCATGGCCGCCGCAGCCTTGTCGGCCTGCACGAGGTTGTCGATGCGGGTCCACACGGCGGGGGCGGGGTCGATGGCAGGTTGCAGCTCGGTCAGGCCCGACCAGCGGGTCTGCCACACCAGGGCGGCGGCGCGCACGGTGGCGTGTTCGCGTGCCAGTGTTTCAAAGCGGCGGCGGGCGCCGCCGCGCAGCGTGCCCAGGGCATAGCTGGCGGCCAGGCGGTCGAGCAGGTCGGGGTGTTGGGTGATGTTCATGGTGGACCTTCCGTGCTCAGGCGTAACGCGCCATGCAGGTGCGCAGTTGCTCCAGCCCCCGGCGGATCCAGGTCTTCACGGTGCCCAGCGGCAACTTGAGCTGCTCGGCCAGTTCGCCGTGACTCTGGTCACGCAGATAGGCCAGGCTGACCACCTCGCGTTGTTTGTGGTCGAGCTTGCCCAGGCAATGGTGCAGCGCAAACGACTGCTCGCTGGCATCGGCCGTGTCCATGGGGTTGGGCGAATCGCCCTCCAGCGTCTGGGCCAGCTCGTCGTCCAGCTCGTTCATCAGGTCGGCCCGGTCGCTGCTGCGCTTGCGCAGCGCATCCAGCGCCCGGCTGCGTACGATAAGCCCCATCCACGCCATGGGCGGGCTGAGTGATGTGCGGTAGTTGCCGGCGCCGCGCCAGATGCTCAGGAAGGCCTCCTGCAGCACGTCCTCGGCCACATCGCGGTTGCGCACAATGCGCAAGGCCAGGCCAAAAAGCGGCGACGAGGTGCGCTCGTACAGCCTTTTGAGCGCAGAGTCTTCCTGCGCGGCGATGCGGTCAAGGAGTTCCATCAGTTCACGGTCTGGTTGGGGGGTGCTCATGCGCCCATTCTCTGGGATGGATCGGGTTTCAAGGACTTGCGGGGCTTTGCTGTAGCTGAATACGCCACAAAAGGGAGGATGGATTCACCGGTAAGCCAGAAACAACAAAGGCCGCAGCGCGGCCTTTGCAAGGGCGAGTCGGCAAGACTCAGGTCGGATAGGTGCCTGGCAACAGAATGGAGCGGTCCACCGTGTTGATGTTGGTGTGGCCGCAGAACGCCATGGTGATGTCCAGCTCTTTCTGGATGATCTGCAGCGCGCGGGTCACGCCTGCCTCACCAAAGGCCCCCAGGCCATACAGGAAGCTGCGGCCGATCAGCGTGCCCTGCGCGCCCAGCGCACGGGCCTTGAGCACGTCCTGCCCGCTGCGGATGCCGCCGTCCATCCACACCTCGATGTCCTTGCCCGCCGCAGCGGCAATGCCGGGCAGCGCGGCGATGGAGGATGGGGCGCCATCGAGCTGGCGGCCGCCGTGGTTGCTGACGATGAGCGCATCGGCGCCGCTGTTGACGGCCAGGCGCGCGTCTTGGGCGTCCATGATGCCCTTCAAGATCAGCTTGCCGCCCCAGCGCTTCTTGATCCACTCCACATCGCCCCAGTTGAGCTGCGGATCGAACTGTTCGGCCGTCCACGACGACAGCGACGACAGATCGCCCACGCCCTTGGCATGGCCCACGATGTTGCCAAATGAGCGGCGCGGGGTGCCCAGCATGCCGAGGCACCAGCGGGGCTTGGTGGCCAGGTTGATGAGGTTGGCGATGGTGGGGCGGGGCGGGGCCGAGAGGCCGTTCTTGATGTCCTTGTGGCGCTGGCCCAGGATCTGGAGATCGAGCGTGAGCTGCAGCGCCGAGCAGTTGGCGGCCTTGGCGCGGTCGATCAGGCGCTCGATGAAGTCGCGGTCACGCATCACGTACACCTGGAACCAGAACGGGTGGTTGCCCGTGTGCTGGGCCACGTCTTCGATGGAGCAGATGCTCATGGTCGAGAGCGTGAACGGGATGCCGAAGGCCTTGGCCGCCTTGGCACCCAGGATCTCGCCGTCGGCATGCTGCATGCCAGTGAGACCCGTGGGTGCAATGGCCACGGGCATGGCCACGTCCTGGCCGACCATGGTGGTGCGGGTGCTGCGGCCCTCCATGTTCACGGCCACGCGCTGGCGCAGCTTGATGCGCTGAAAGTCGCTTTCGTTGGCGCGGTAGGTGCCCTCGGTGTACGAACCCGAATCGGCGTAGTCATAAAACATGCGCGGCACACGGCGCTGGGCAATGACACGCAGGTCTTCAATGCAGGTGATTTTGGACAGATCGGGCACGCGGACACTCCAGAAAGGGGTTGCACAGGGGGCAGACAGGACTGCGCCGAATGGTAGGCACTTGC
Source organism: Acidovorax sp. sif0632 (assembly GCF_019218805.1). Classification (NCBI taxonomy): domain Bacteria; kingdom Pseudomonadati; phylum Pseudomonadota; class Betaproteobacteria; order Burkholderiales; family Comamonadaceae; genus Acidovorax; species Acidovorax sp. sif0632. Next base: position 229,235 of record NZ_JAHUWW010000004.1, read on the forward strand.
CTGCGGGTGGGCCATCAAAATTATTTGTGCGGGCTGCAACAAATTTCCAAGGCGGTGGGAGAGCGGGGGCCTTGGAGGGGCAAGAATTTCAAAGAAATTGGCTGCTAGCGCTTATTTGGAAAGCGCTAATGGCTATAAAAGTTATAGCAAAATACCACACCAGAACTCTGGCGACTTATGGATCCTGCCCAGCCTCCACAGCGGCCAGCACCACCTCGGGCTCGGCGTCCGGGCCCCGGTAGAGCATGAAGCGCATGCGCCCGCCGCGTTTGGCGGCGTACATGGCGCTGTCGGCATGGCGCGAGAGCGCATCGAACGTATCGCCGTGCTGAGGGAAGAGTGCGATGCCGCCGCTCAGCCCCACCTGCAGAAAACGCCCCGCCAGCGCGAAGGGCGCGTCGCACGACGCAAGGATCTTGCGCGCCACGTGGCAGGCGGCCTCGGCGCCGTCCAGCCCCGGCAGCAGCACCACAAACTCATCCCCGCCCTGGCGGCACACGGTGTCGGACGCGCGCACGGCAGCCTTCAGGCGCTGCGCAAACTGCACCAGCAGCAGGTCGCCCACATCGTGGCCCAGGGTATCGTTCACGTCCTTGAAGCCGTCCAGGTCCAGGTACATCACGGCCAGGCACTTGCCTTCGCGGCGGGCCTGCGAGATGGCCAGCTGGGCGCGGTCTTGCAGCAGCACGCGGTTGGGCAGGTCGGTCAGTGCGTCGTACTGGGCCAGGTGGGCCATGCGCTCGGCCATGACCACCGATTCGGTCACGTCGCGCAGTACGGCCACGGCGCCGGTCACCGTGCCATGGCGGTCGGTGATGGGGCTGGCGGTTTCCTCCACCTGAAAGCGCTGACCATTGGTGCGGTGCAACAGCACGCCCCGCACGGGGGGAGTCGCCATGCCGCACTGGATGGCCGCACGCAGCGTGTTGGTCAAAGGCTCATCGTTGTCAGGGCTGCGCAGGCTCACCACCTCGTCCACAGTGTGGCCTGCCGCATCAAACGCCTGCCAGCCCGTCAGGCGTTCTGCCACGGGGTTGAGGTAGGTCACCATGCCCTTCGCGTCCGAGCAGACCACTGCCTCGCCAATGGCTTGCAGCATCAGGCGCACGCGCTCTTTCTCGTCGAACAGCTCGTTCTCCATGTGCTTGCGCTCGGTAATATCCGTCACTTGCACGAAGAGCCCGGTGACCACGCCGCGCGCGTCTGCGTCGGGCAGGTAGGAGACGATACTGTGCCGCGGCTGGCCTTTCGGGTTCTGGTCCGTACGTTCAAAGCGCTGCGGTGCACCCGCCAACGCCAGGTCGTAGTAGGGCTTGCTGGCCGCGTAGCGGGATTCGCTGAGCAGCTCGCTGATATGCCGGCCGCGCACAGGCACCGGGTAGGTGCCGAACTCCTCGAGTGCCGCCCGGTTGGCAAAGCGGTTGTGCATACTGGCATCCCAGTAGGCAATCATCGAAGGCACGTTGTCGAGGATGGTGCGCAGGTCATGCTCAGCCTCGGCCAAACGCGCCGAAACCTGCTGGCGCAGCACCAGCTCACGCACGAACAGCAGCGCCAACCCAAGGCAGCCAGCCATCAACAGCGCAGCAAAACCACCCAGGACCCAGGCACTGCTCCTCCACTTGGCCAAGATGGTGTCGGTGGACTGGGCCACGTTCAGAATCAGCGGGTAGTTGCCCACAGGCCGGAAGGAGTACAGACGCTCCACGCCGTCGAGCGCGGCCTTACCGACAAAAGAGCCTGTGCCCTCGGCCTGAAAACGCAGCAGGTTAGGCGTACCAGCGATGGTTTTGCCGACATCAGCATCACCATACGGAAAGCGGGAGATCACCACCCCGTCCCGCCGAAACATGTTGACCCCGCTGTTAGAGCCCAGGTCCAGCGAACCAAACAGTTCGTTGAAATAACTCAGGCGGATAGCGCCGACCACCACCCCGGCAAAGCTGCCGTCTGCATGGAAGTACGGACGAGAAATGGGCAGGATGTTCAGACCCGTCACCCGTGAAGGCACGGGCTTGCCGAAGAACAGCTCCCGCTCGCCCCGCTCACTGAATGCCAGAAAGTAGTCGCGGTCGCCCAAGTTGGTGCGGCGAGGGGTCAGGGAGCCCGAGTCCAGAATGACGTTGCCCTGAGCGTCCAGCACCAGCACATCGCCCGCGCCGCGCGCACGCAGCGAGTTGTCAAACACCACCCGCGCACGCAGGTCGGGGGGCAGCGCCCATACCTCGGGCCGTGCCACCTCGCGGGCCACGCCCTCCAGGGATTTGTCGAACGAGTCCAGCGACCAGGCCAGGCCCTGCTCCATGGTGCGGGCCAGGTTGGAGTTGGTCTGCACCGCGTAGCTCCATTCGTCGTTGCGAATGGTCCAGATGGTGCGGGCAAACAAGGCACCAATGCCCAGAGCCACCAGCAAAGCCAGCCATATGAGGCGGTGAGAGAAAAACTGGCGAAGGGAGGGCATAGGGATAGTTTGTAACTATTTTAAACAGCCGCCTTGACAGGGACTTGGCCCCAAGTCACACCGTATTCCTCGGACTTGTCAGCGTCAATGCGCACCTGCCCGGAGAGGCTGGGCCACCACACCTGCGCCGCGCACCTCCAAACGGACCTCGTCCAGCACCTTGCCCTGCGCGTCGGTGAGCTGTATCACATGGCGCCCGGGCCAGGGCAACCAGGCCACCCGAGGGCCTCGGCCCAGGGTTTTGCCATCCAGCCGCCACTGCACCGCATTGCCCGTGGCGGTGAACTGCAGGCGCTGGCGCGCCGGGGGGATGTCCGGGTCCAGCGCAATGATGGTGCCCGGGGCGGGGGCGGTGATGCGCGGGGGCAGACCCGCAGGAGATACGGCCGCATCGGGCGCAGATTTTTTAGCATCATTTTGGCCACTAGCGCTTGATGGGTAAGCGCTAATAGCTACCGAATCAATAGCAAAAAACGCCTGCTGGGTGCCCTGCACAAACCATTCGTCCCGCGCGGCCTCCAGCGGCTGGCCGCCGCCGCGTGGGTCCGGGCTGCCAGGCTGCGGCGCCACGGGCCCAAATCGCACCGCTGTGCGGGCCAGGCCCACGGGGGCCTTGGGGGCGCGGCTGGGCTCGCGGGCATGCAAAAACCCCATCACCGCCGACCAGATGGGGGCCGCGCCGCTGGTACCGCTCACGTCGTGCATGGCCGCGCCGCTGGCGTTGCCCACCCACACACCCACGGTGAAGCGCTCGGACCAGCCCACGGCCCAGTTGTCGCGCATGTCCTTGCTGGTGCCGGTTTTCACGGCCGTCCAGAAGCGGGTGGCCAGCACGCTGTCGGTGCCAAAGGTGCGGGCGCGTGCGTTGCCGTCCGAGAGGATGTCGCCCACGATGAAGGCGGCACGGGCGTCCAGCGCAGGGGCAAAGCGCGGCTTGGCAACATCCGAGAGTGCTACAGCACTCGACCGTCCGCCGTTGGCCAGGGTGCCCGCAACAGGACTTGCGCGCCCGCCGTTGGCGAGCGTGCCCGCAACAGGACTGGCCCGCCCGCCATTGGCGAGCGTGCGAAAGGCGTTGGTCAGGTGCAGCAGCGGCACCTCGGGGCTGCCCAGCGCCAGGCTGTAGCCAAAATAATCGCCGCTTTCGCGCAGCGGCAGTCCCACGGCGCCGAGCTGGCGGTGGAATGCGTCGGGCGTGACCATCACCAGCGTGCGCACCGCCGGCACGTTGAGCGACGCCGCCAGCGCCGTGCGCACCGACACCCAGCCCTTGAACTGCCGGTCGTAGTTCTGCGGGATGTACAGGCCACTGGCAGTGGTGATCTGCGCGGGCGAGTCCTCTACCAGCGAAGCCGCCGTGAGGCGCCGCTCGGCAATCGCCTGCGCATACAAAAACGGCTTGAGTGTGGAGCCCGGCTGGCGCAGCGCCAGCACACCATCGACCTCGCTGGCCTGGCTCAGTTGCCCTGAAGATCCCACCCAGGCCAGCACCGCGCCCGTGGCGTTGTCGAGCACCAGCACGGCGCCGTCTTCCACATTGCGCCCGCGCAGCTCGCGCAGGTGCTGCTGCAGGCTCTGCACGGCAAAACGCTGCAGCGGCGCGCGCAGGGTGCTGGGCACACGCTCGGGCGCTGCGCCGTCTTTGCCAGAGCGCTGGCGAAGCAGGTAGCGGGCGAAGTGCGGCGCCACGCCTTCGCTCGCATCAAATGCGCGGCGCTGCAGGGCGGCGGTGGTGAAGAGGTCCAGCGCATCGCAATCCACACGGGCCGGGGCTGGGGTGGCGCGCTGCGCGGGGCGCGCGCCGCTGGTGGCCTGCATATCGCGCAGCACCCCGCACGCCCGTTGCGCCACCAGCGCGGGCCGGGCATTGGGCGCGCGCACCAGCGCAGCAGCCACCGCCGCCTCGCGGTCGTCCAGCCCGTGCGCGGCCTTGCCAAACAGCGTGCGGCTCAGGGCATCAATGCCCACCAGCTCGCTGCGAAACGGCACGAGGTTGAGGTAGGCCTCCAGGATCTGGTCTTTGCGCCAGCGCCGGTCCAGCACCTGTGCGGCCACCGTCTGCCCCAGCTTTTGCACCACGGTGCGCCCGCCAGGGCCCTGGCGCCAGTCACCGTCCAGCAAACCCGCCAGCTGCATGGTGATGGTGCTGGCCCCGCGCGTGCGCTGGTTCCACAGGTTGCCCCAGGCAGCGGCCGATGCGGCGCGCCAGTCCACGCCGCTGTGCTCAAAAAAACGCTTGTCCTCGCTGAGCACCAGGGCCGTGCGCAGGGCGGGCGACACCTCGGCCAAAGGCACCCACTGGCCGCGTCGCACGGTGGCATCGGTGCGCAGGCGCTGCAGTACCTCGCCTTCGCGGGAGAGGATGAGGGTGTCGGAGGGCTTGAAGTCGGCTCGCACCTCGTCAAACGCCGGAATAGCCCAGGCGGCCGATGCGCTGACCATCCAGAGAGTCCAGCCAGCGTACCAGCGGCGAACGCCGCCCCCCCGGCGCTCAGCCATTGGGATGCTCCCGGTCAAACCGGGTTTCGGCCTCGCTCAGGTGGCGCAGCAGCACGTGCGAAATCAGGTTGACGCCAATGCCACCAAACACCACGGGCAATACATAGAGCGCGATGGACAGCTCGGAGATGAAAACCGCGTCGTCGGCCAGCGACGGCGTGGTTTTGGCCAGGGACGCGAGCGACTGCAGCAGGTAAACGTCCACCCCTGCGATCAGCACCAGCGCCACACCAAAGCCGAGTACGGCCACGCGGGAGATGGACCGGGTCGCCAGCAGCAACCCGTAAATGCCCGCAGGCAAAACCAGCGAAAACGCCACCAGCACCCAGAACCGCAGTTCCACAAAAACACTGAGGCTCATGGCGTTGTTCTGAAGGGCAGGCTCAAAACGGAAGGCTGCATGGCGCTGCGGTTTACCGAGCCGCCTCCACCTTTACCCGCGCGTTGGGCACTTCGCCAAACATCTCGGGCGCGTACATGGCTTCCACCCGGCTGGGCGGCAAGGCAAAGTCACCCACGTTGTTCAGGCGCACGGTGTATTCCATCTTGACCGTGCCCTTGGGCAGGTACTCGTAGTAGCTGCGGAAGGCCTCGAAGCTGCGCTCCTCGAACGCGGGCCAGCCCGCGCCGCTGCGGGCCTTTTCGCCCTGCGTGGCAATGGCCGAATCCCGGCCCAGGCCGCTGCCCAGGATGGTGGCACCGCCCGGAATCGGGTCGGTGATGGCCACCCAGGTCATGTCGGCGCTGGCGTTCACCTCCAGCGTCACACGCAGCACGTCGCCGCGCGTGTACTGGCCTGCGGGCAGCGACTTGTTGGCCTGCTCCACGGGTGTCACGGTCTTGGTGATGGCATAGCCCGCAGCAAAGGGCGCCTTGAGCTGGATGGCGGCGACGGATTGCAGGGTGAGCCACGGCTTGCCGGGCCCTTGGTGGGTCACCGCCAGGTTCTCCTTGCCACCGGCCTTGCCCCAGGCCAGGAACATGTCGTTGTTCTTGAGGTTGCCGGGCGATGCGGGCGCACCGAACCAGGTCGTCTGGTGCGCGGCGCCCGTGGCGTCACTGGCCTTCACGCGTTCGACCTTGCTCCAGTCCACGCTGGCGGTGTTGCCAGACATCGCGGCTTTGGTGGTCCCCGAGACTGGCACGGCCTCGAACTTGGCGCTGAATTTCTCCAGCGCCAGCCCGCCCCACAGATTGGCGGTGGTGGTGTGCCAGGCGCCCGCCTGCTGGCGGCTGATGAAGCCATTGGCCAGGCGGCCCATATCGTCCTTCCATGCCGGGTCGTCCATCACCGCGAGCATCAGGCGCGCGGTGTTCACGTCGCCGTTTTGCATCAGCCACCACCAGTAGTCGTCCTGCTCGGTGCTGAAGATGAGCTTGGTGCCCTGGAACGACAGGCGCGCGCGCAGGATCTGCATGGCCTCGGCCAGGCGCTGGTCGCGCTGGGGCACATCGGCCACGCGCTTCAAGACGTTGACCCAGTCGATCACCGTGTGCGTGGGCCACTGGTTGGGCGCGATGGTGATGCTGCTCACCATGCGGCCCTGGGCCTTGCCGTAGCGCGAGAGGGCTTCGAGCGCGGCCACCTTGCGCATGTCCAGGTCCTTGCGGGGGCTCCAGAAGCTGCGCTGGATGCGGCCTTCCACAAACGCAATCAGGCCACGCTCCATGGGCGCGCGGGCGGCGTCGGGCAATGCAAACGCGGGGTTGATGCTGGCGGCCTCGTGCGTAGCGGCCAGCACGTAAGCCGTGAGCGTGTCGCTGCCCCGGTTGCCATCCCCATCACGCGGCGGGAAGTAGTTGGCCAGGCCGTCGCTGTCGAGGTAGGTGGGCAGCTGCGCCACCACGGTCTGCCACAGCGCGCCGTCGCGCAGGCCCACGGCCTTGCTGGTCTTTTGCTCCAGGCAGGCAAAGGGGTAGCGGGCCCACCAGTCGCGCACGCCCGGCAGGCCTTCGGCCAGCTTGGGCTGCAGCGACATCTTGAGGCCGCCCCGGCCGGGGATGGCGTCCGCTGGCGGGTTCACATCCAGGTTGAAGCTGCCGTCCACCTGCACCAGCGTGGCCTGCTGCACCGTGAGCGGTACGGCCGGGATGATGCGCTGGCGCGCCTTGAGCGCATCGCGCGCGCCGCCCACCGTGTCCTTTGCCTCGATCTCCCACAGGATGGACTCGGCGCGGGTCTGCGCCAGTTGCGCAGGCGCCGTCACGTTCCAGGCGACTTCACGCGCTTCTTCGGGCGGGATGTCGATGGTCTGCGGTTTCAGGTCGAGCAGCGTGGCGCGGGGCGATACCTCCACCTTCATCGCCGTCTTGGTGGTGTTGCGCAGCGTGATCTGGGCGCGGAACTGGTCGTCCTCGCGCACCAGTGGCGGCAGGCCGCTGATGATCTGCAAGTCCTGCGTGGCGCGGATGCTGGTGCTGCCGGTGCCGAAGAGGCCGGTGGACGCATCGGCCACGGCCACGATCTTGAAGGTGGTGAGTGCGTCGTTCAGCGGCACCGTCACCTTGGCCTGGCCGTTGGCGTCGAGCTGAATGGAGGGCTCCCACAACAGCAGGGTGTCGAGCAGCTCGCGCGTCTGCGCCCGTCCACCACCACCGCCTGCAGGCACGGCCTTTTTGCCGTAGTGGCGGCGGCCGATGATTTCCATCTGCGCGGTCGATGTCTCCACGCCCCAGCTGCGCCGCTGCAGCATGGCTTCGAGCAGGTTCCAGCTGGTGTTGGGCATCAGCTCCAGCAGGGCCTGGTCCACAGCGGCCAAAGCCACCTCTGCATTGGCAGCGGGCTTGCCGCCCGGCAGGGTCGCGGTGATGGTGACCTGGGCCTTGCCGCGCACGGCGTAGCTTTCCTTGTCCGTGGTCACCTTCACGTCGATCTGGTGGGCCGCTGTGCCCACGCGAATCTCGGCCATGCCCAGACGGAACGCGGGTTTGGACAAATCCACCAGCGCCGTGGGCGCCTGGTACTCCTTGCCTTCGTACCAGAACGACGTCCACCACTCACGCGGCGCCTTGAAGCCCCAGGTGAAGAAGCTGTACCACGGCACTTCGCGCAGGCGGCCACGCAGGGCCAGCACGCTCACGTACACATTGGGGCCCCAGTCGGGCTGCACCTTCAGGCTCACCGTGGGGTCTTGCCCGTTGAGCTGCACCACCTGGGTGTCGATGATGCCTTCGCGCTCCACGGCCACCAGGGCCGTGGCAAAACGGAACGGCATGCGCACTTGGAACTTGGCGATCTCGCCGGGCTGGTAGCTTTTCTTTTCGGGCAGCAGGTCGATGCGGTCGTGGTCTTCACCGCCAAACCACAGCTCGCCCTGGCGCGTGACCCATACGGAGGATGCGGCCACGCTGGTGTTGCCGTCCTTGTCGGTGGCCGTCACCACCAGTTCCACCTCGCCGGGTTCGTCGAGCTTGGATTCGCACAGCAGCAGGCCGCGTGCATCGCTCTTGCCGCTGCACAGCGTGCCCAGGTCTTTGGTTTCGGTCTGGTTGTCGTAGCTGTAGAAGCCGCCCACCATGCGCTTGCGTGTGCTGGTGGTGATGCGGGCAATGGCCTGCACCTGCAGCGAGGTGTCGGCGGCGGGTTTGCCGTTGTGCTGCAAGGCCAGCGCCTGGTAGCGGATCTTCTGTCGGGCAGACACCCAGCCCTCGGTCTTGATGCCCGCCACCACACCGGCGGGCCACAGCGCTTGCGTGCTGCGGATGGTCTGCACCTCGCCATTGGGGTCGGCGTAGGTGGCTTCCAGCAGCAACTCCTGCGGTTGGCGGGCCTGGGGCACGTTGTCGATGGTGACCTTGCCCGCACCGTCCTTGTTCAGCGTGAGCGGCAGCTTGTCGGCAATCACGCGCGCATCCTGGCGGGCCGCAGCTTCTTCGTCGTCGCTGTTCGCACTTTCCTGCTCGCGCTTGCGGGGCGGTGTGAAGCGGAAGGCCTCGTAGTCGCTGTACTGCAGCGCCTTGCCGCGCACCATGGCCGATACGCGCACCGGCAGGTTGGCGGCCCCGCCGCCCGCCACGTAGTTGATCTGCACATCGGTGGGCACCGAGCGCACGCGCACCAGGGCCTTCTTCTCGACCGGGGTGATGCGCCCCTCCAGCACGGGCAGGCGGAACTCCTCCACCCGGAACTCGCCGGAGCCGAAGCTGCGTTCATCACCGGAATCCTTGCGCAGCTCCACCTGGTACACCCCCAGCTTGGCGGCGGGCGGGATGGCGAAGCTATTCAGCGCACTGATGCCACCCGTGGCCGTGTCGCGCCAGGCGACGGGCTGGGTGAACTGCTGGCCACTGCCCACATGGGTGATGACCAGGGTTTCGGGCCGTTCCTTGGGCAGCGCAAAACCCTGGCGGGTTTCCGAGCGCAGCACGTGTTTCATCGACACGGTCTCGCCCGCGCGGAACAAGGTGCGGTCAAAAATGGTGTGGGCGCGTTCGCTGGGGCGCGGGTCGCTGCTGGTGGGCACGTTGAAGCGCCAGGGCTCGATGCCGCGCTGCCAGTCACTCCAGGTAAAAGCCATGTCCTCCACGCCGCCCTCGTCCTTGTGGCGCGCGCTCACGAAGTAGGCGTTGCCGCCGTCGCCGTAGTCGCCGCCATCGCCGCAGCGGGTGGGGTCGGACGACAGGCCTTCGATGCGGGCCACGCCCTGGGCATCGGTCAGCGCGTTGGCCAGCTCATTGCCCTTGCAGTCGCTCACACGCACCGTGGCGCCCTGCACCGGCTGGCCCTTGTCCAGCGTGGTCACCCAGGCCAGGGCGTTTTCGCGGCCAAGCTTGAAATGCACGCCCAGGTTGGTCACCAGAGCCGAGGTGCGCACGAACATCGTGCGGGCGTCCCCGTGGCGCTCATCCAGCAGCGAAGCGCCGAGCTTTTGCGAGGCGATCTCCACCACATGGAAGCCGGGCGGCAGCGGAATACCCACCACCTCGAACGGGCGCGGGTCGTTGCTCGCTGGTTTGGGCAAGTCCAGCGTCTTCACGCCACCCTTGCCCGCCAGCAGCGAAAGCATGCGTGACTGCACATACTCCTTGTCTTCGTCCAGCACCTTGGGCAGCGGGCCGGTCACGTCGCGCCGCGCCTGCTTGCGATCCACCACGTAGCTGTCGTAGCGCTGCACCTTCTTGAACCACGCAATGATGTCGGCGTCGGTGCGCGGCTTGAGCGTGCTCACGGTGCCCGGCTGCAGGCCCTGCACGCGCAGGGCGGCTTCCACGTTGCGCAGTGTCACGGGCAACAGCGCTGGGGGGTTGTCAGAGCGCGGGCCTTCGGCAAAACGTTCGACGATGCCAAAGGGCGCTGCCGCAAACTTGGCCAGGGGCGGCATGCCGCCGGTGGCCACCTTGAGCGGGAAATTGTCCGCGTTGCGCAGCGGGCGGCCCGAGGCGTCCTTGAAGTCCTTGGGCAACTCCAGTGTGAAGGACGTGTTTTCAGCCAGGGGCGCCGCAAACTGCACGCTGTTGACCAGCGCATCCCCTTTTTGGCCCTCGATGCCGCCATCGGTCTGGGGCTTCAGGGTTTCCTTGGCGGACTTGAGGCGAATGGCGGTGGCCAGGCTGCGCGGCACCGGGGCGTTGAAAGACAGCTGCATCGGCCGGATGGGCAGGCACGCCGCCTGCGCGTTCTCGCGCTCGCAGCTGAACTCGGCCGCAAACGGCTCGCGCACCTTGAAGTCAAAGCGCTTCTCCACCGTGTTGGCCACGCCGCTGGGTGTGGCCACGCCCTTGCCAAACACGATCTGCATGCGTGAGCCCGAGGTGAACCGCCGGTTGCAGGCCAGCGTGGCGTACTGCAGGGGTTCTTTCGCCGCGCTTTTTTCCAGGCCCAGCGTCTTCAATATTTCGGCGCGCTGCGCGCCCTCAATCAGCCGCACCGGCACGCGCTCGCCCACGCCTTCCACCGTGCACCACACATTCGCCTGAACGCTGGCGGTGGTGGCGGGCCCGTTGAGCTGCAGCACGAAGAACTGCTCTTCGTCGATGGCCTGGTAGGGGTTGGGGCGGATGGTCTGCACAAACGGGCCACCGCTATTGAATTGATAGCTTTTGACGCCCGTCAGATCAGCGCCAGAGGCCGATTTGAACCCGGGTTTGACCGTTGCGGTGCAGCGCACGCCGGGTGGCAGGTCACTTTCAAAGTCGAAAACCCACTCGCGCTCGCCTGTCCAGCGGCCCGTGCCCTTGGTGGCGCTGGCATCGCTGCAGCTCAGGTTGATGGGCGCAGGCGCCTTGGGGTCGCCGAAGTTGACGGCCGCCGCATCGAACTTGGCCACCACTTGCCGCACCCGGGCCACTTCGCCCTGCGGTGAAAAACTGGTGATCTGAAGGGCGTGTGCGCCCATCGAAACCAAAGCCCCCGACAACAACACCAGGGCACGTTGCAAGACATTCATTTTTGACATCCCTCTATCCGACTCGACCGCGAGGGTAGCCGATATGCCGGGGACCGCCCCCTGCTGCGATGACACGGAAGGTAACAACTCGTTCGCAGCCCCCGCGCGCCAAGGCTGGCGGGCAGTGCGCACAAACCCCACCGGTATACTGCGCCGCAAAATAAAGCGGGAGAGAGGGAATCATGAAAAAGATCGTCTTGTTGGCGGCCTTGTGCGCGGGCGCCTGGTATTACTTTGTCGGTGGGCGCACATTGGACGAAAAAATGGTGCGCGCCTACTACGACCAGAGCGCGCACGCTCTCTACAAGCGAGACGCTGAGCTGATGTGCAAACAGCTCAGCAGCAAGGCCATCATCCAGGACGAGACGGTGATGAACGGCCAGACGCAGCGCGCCACACTCAACCACGACCAGCAGTGCGAGGCCTTCAAGGCCAGCATGCAGATGTTCGAACAGATCGGTGACCGCATGGGCGGCATCCTGACGGTCGAGTTCGAATTCCACATCGACAGCATCGAGATCGAACCGGGCCGCAAAAGCGCCAAGGTCAAAGGCACCAGCCTGCTGAAGATGGGAGAAACCGTCATGCAGTTCAGCTCCACCTTCAACGAGCAACTCGTGCGCGAAATGGGGCAAATGAAGCTCCTGCGCTCCGACCAGCGCACCGTGGTGCGCATGGCGGGCGGGCGCGGGATGTCGCAGTCCGACTTCTTCTCCAAATAAGCCCGGGGCACCCCATGCAGCGCGAAACCGCAAAGACGCCCCGCCCGTTCTGGCACCAGATCAACACCTTTTTCGCGTTTCCGCTGCAACCCAAGCCGCTGATGTACAGCGTGCTGCTGGCGCTCTCCAGCTTGCTGTTCAAGCTGATCTTCTTTGTGCCCGACGCCCTGGGCATCCTGATCGTGGAGATCGGCATCCTGCTGGCCGCATCGCGCTACGGATTCAAAGTCACGGCCCTGGGCTCGCGCGGCATCTACAAGGCCGCAGACTACCCTTCCGAGCTGGACCCGGACTGGAAGAACCTTCCTTGGAAGCTGTTCGCCATCCTGATCGTGCAAGCCATGGCCGTGGGCTGGCTGCAGCGCCTGAACCCCGTGCTGGGCACGCTGGCCTGGCTGGCCATGTGTTTCCTGCTGCCCGCCACGCAGATCGTGCTGGTGCAGACCTGCAGCTTTACCGAAACCCTGAACCCCGCCAACGCCTGGAACGCCGTGCGCACCATTGGCTGGCCCTACCTGCTGCTGTGCCTGTTCCTCTTCCTGCTGAGCCAGGGCACCTTCATTGCGCTGGGCATGCTGGTGCCCATCTTCAAGGGCTGGATCCTGCTGCCCATCGTCAACTGGCTGCTGATCTATTTCAGCTGGGTCATGGCCAGCCTGCTGGGCTACGCGATGTACCAGAACCATGCAGCCTTTGGCATTGACCTGCTGCCCGGCGCGGGCCTGGACGACGACGGCACCCCTGTGGACCGCCGCAGCCCCCGCCAGATCGAGCAAGACGCCACCGACGCACACGTGGCCGCGCTGATCACCGCGGGCGACATGGTCGGCGCCCTGGGCGTAGCCTACGAAGACCAGCGCACCCGCAGCGACGAAGTGCCCGCACAGCGCCGCTACCACCGTGTGCTGACGCTGGCCGAAGGCAAGACCGCCACCCTGCTGGACCATGCCCAGCGCTACATCCCGCTGCTGCTGCGCTCGGGCCAGGGCGGCGAAGCGCTCAAGGTCTTTCAAACCTGCCGGGCCAAGGACGCCCAGTTTGCGCTGCAGGACGCCAACGCCACCCTCAACCTGGCCAAAGCCGCCTGGAATGCCAACAACGCCAAAGACGCGCTGGCCCTGCTGCAGGGCTTTGACCGCCGCTTCAAGAACCACGACAGCGTGCCCGCCGCCTATGAACTGGTGGCCCGCGTGCTGCTGCAAGGCATGAACCGCGCCGACATGGCCCTGCGCGTGCTGGCCACGCTGGAGTCCCGCCACCCGGACACCGAGGCCACGCGGGAAACGCGGTGGCTGCTGCGCAACCATGTGCCGCAGGGGGCTGCGGGGGGTTAAGGATGACCTGCATAACCCTCGCGAGGCGGTGGTAGTGCGGATCGGGATGGGGCACAAGGCGTCTTTTCTTGCCAATAGCCGCGCTATTGGCAAGAAAAGCAACGCAGTGGCCCGCCCGAGACCGCGCTATCACAGACCGCAGGGAGTTATGCAGGTCATCCTTAAGGGGTTTTGGGGATTTCTGCGCCCTGGCGCTTATCCATAAAGCGCGAGCTGCTATGGTATTGATAGTGATTGCCGAGTGTTCCATGAACCGGCCGGGCCTCTTCTCTGAACAGGCATGCCTCACACACCAGCAAGCCAGCAAACCAGCCCAGGCTTCGGCAAGTTCTGCCCGAGCGGGTGGGGCAAAAACCCCATGTCTACTACAAAAATAGTAGCTGCTAGCGCTTGATGAATAAGCGCTAGCGGCCTAAAACATCAAAAACCAAACATCACCCCGGCATCCGCAACCCCGAAGACACCGAAGGCACGTTCGACGGCCGATGCTGCGGCCCCTTTGGCTGCTCCACCCGCACCAGATGCGCGTCCGCAACTCCATCGTTCAGCCCCACCTCCCCACTCGCCGGTGCATGGCCCACGCCCGCCCCGGCGCCCCCCGCCTTGGCAAGGGCACCAGGGGCTGTCAAGAACAGATACAGCGCCTTCGCATCCACGTCGCTCAACTGCCCCAGCGACTCAAACGGCATCACCTGGATCGGTGTGCCATCCGGCCGCTTGCCAGTGCGCAGCATCGCCACAAAGCTGGCGGCATTGGGGTAGCGGGCCATGGCGCTGTTGGCGCCGGGGCGGATGTCGGCAGCGGCGGGCCAGTCCGGCGGGCCGCCCGGGATCTTGCCGCCCGACAGGTCTGCGCCGTGGCAGCCGATGCACATGTTGGCCACATACTGGCCGTTGGCCACCGTCACACCCGCAGGCACGGGGCGCGATGGCGCCAGCTGGTGGTCGATGCGCGCGGCTGCGTCGGGGATCGCGCCCAGGCCGTACAGCACCCAGGCAGGGCGGGGCAGTTCCACCACGGCCTGCGTGCCCTCCTGCGGCTTGAACTGGCGCACGTAGGACACCAGGGCATTCAGGTCGTCGTTGGTAAAACGGTTGTAGTCCTCGCTCGGCATCACCAGCAGCGGGCGGCCATTGGGCTTGACGCCGTGGCGGATCACGCTGTTCCAGTCTTCGGGCTGGTAGCGGGCCACCACGCCAGCGGGGGTGATGTTGGGGCCCACGATGCGCGTGCCCTTGCCATCGTTCACAAACTCGCGGCCCGTGCCTTGCGCGCCGTGGCAGTCGGTGCAGCCGCGCGACGCATACAGGTACCGCCCGCGCTCAATGGTCTGCGCGTCGGTGGTGTAGGCCACGGGGCGCGGCTTGATGTCGATGTAGCGGTTGCGCTTTTGCTCGGCCAGGTACAGGCCGCTGGTGGCTGTGGCCACAACGACCACGCCCAGCAGCAGCGCGCCGCCTGCGGTCCATTTGATCCAGCGTTTCATGGTGGTATCCCTCTTCTTCGAATGAATGGCAACTGAACGAATCAGCGTGTTCAGGCGCCGGATTCTGGATTCGAAGAAGCGGTTTGTGACACCCTCCTGCCGCAGGGCGTGGCGCAGCCGGTGACATTTGTCACAAACGCGCCGCCAGTGTGGTGCGGCGCGCGTCAACGGCCCCGTTGCTCAGCGCTCGATGGTCTTGTTCCAGCGCGTGTTCCAGGCTGGGCGGTTGGCGTTGACGCTGTCCCAGTCCAGGGTCACGGCGTTTTTCATCCACTGGTTGATCTTGGCCACCTGCTCGGCGCCTTCACCCACGGCCGGGGCTTTGGGGTTGGTGGGGATCTGCGCGCCAAACTGCAGCACATTGGCCTGGGCCAGGGGGCTCAGCAGAAATTCGGCCAGTTTTTGCGCCAGCTCGGGCTCGCTGTTCTTGGCGATCACGCACTGGCCTGTCATCAGCACCACCGAGCCTTCCTTGGGCTGGGCGTATTCCACCGGAATGCCCTTGGATTTGAGCGCAGCCACGGCCGTGGGCGTGAGCGGGAAGATCGCAGCCTCGCCCGTTTGCACCATCTCCGAAATCTTGGCCGAGCTCGGGATGTACTCCAGCACGTTCGGGCCGATGGTCTTGGCCCAGTTGGCAAAGCCGGGTTCCACGTTCTTGTCGTTGCCGCCCTGGATGCGGTTGAACATCAAGAAGCCGTGCAGCCCGAACGAAGACGACGGCATGGACTGGAACACTACCTTGCCCTTGTACTTGGGGTCGGCAAAGTCCATCCACGAGGTGGGTGCGGCCCAGCCCTTTTCGGCAAACATCTTGGTGTTGTAGGCGATGCCCGTCATGCCCACGCTGACTCCGCTGGCCAGGTCGTCCTTGAAGCGCGCGGCGGGGTAGATGTCGTTCAGATGCGGGTTGGGCTTTTGCTTTTCGCACAGGCCCATGCCCATGGCGCGCACCATGATGCCGTCGTCCAGAAACATCACGTGCATCTGGGGCTTGTCCTTGTTGGCCTGGGCCTTCGCCAGGATGTCCGAGGACGTGCCGGGCACCACCACCACTTTCACACCATGCAGCTTTTCAAACGCCGGGAACACGTACTGCGTGTACGCCTTCTCCATGGTGCCGCCGTTCATGCCGATGTACAGCGTTTTGGTCTGCGCGGTGGCAGTGCCTGTGGCGGCCACGGTGGCCAGTGCAGCGGCCGCCACAAGGGCGCGGCGGGTGCGGCTGGCAAAGCGGGGGGAGAAGGTCATGGTGGTTTCCTTTCTGGTGGGGAGGGGAGTTTTTTCGGTGGCAAACGGGGTCAGTGGGCAGCGGCAGTGCTGGCCACGTCAGCCACCGTCGTTGGGAGAAATCGCTCAATCGCAAAGGCATCAATCGGCGTGGTGCTGCGGCCATCGCGTGCCAGCTCTGCCAGCACCTCGCCCACACCGGGGCCGATCTGAAAGCCCGCACCCGCAAAGCCAAAGCCATGGATCAGGCCGGGCGTGGTGTGGCTCTTGCCCAGCACCGGCTGGCGGTCAGGCAGATAGCCTTCGGTGCCGCTCCAGGTGCGAATGAAATGCGCATTCTTGAGGGCGGGCAACAGCTCTACGGCCTGCACTGCCAAGGTAGCGATGGCGCTGCGCTCGGAGCGGGCGCGGTCGGCATCCAGCGCCACACCTGCGCCGCCGCCCAGCACGAGGTTGCCACGCGCTACCTGTCGGCAGTAGATGCCGCCGCCTTCCACACCCAGGCTCCAGTGCATGAAGAAGGGCAGGGGCTCGGTCACCGCCATGGCGGGGTGGCCGGAGTGAATGGGCACGGCCTCGCCAAACTGCGCGGCCAGCGCACCGGCCCAGGCTCCTGCGCAATTGATGAGCACGGGTGCACGCACCGCCACGGTGGTGCCCGAGCGCACGGTGAACAGCTGCCCGTCGTGCTCCACCGAGGTCATTGGAGTGCGCTCCAGAATCTGCGCGCCCGCGCGCTTGGCCGCCAGTGCAAACGCGGGCGACACCAGGCGCGGGTTGGCCTGGCCGTCATCCGGGCAGAGTGATCCCCCCACAGCGCGCCCGCCCAGCCAGGGGCAGCGCTCGCGCAGTGTGGTGCCGGAGATGAGCTGTAGCCCCAAGTCAAAGTCGCGGCTCATTGCTGCATAGGCCTCCAGTGCAGCCATGTCCGCCTCGCTGCGGCCAATCTTGAAGTGCCCGCTGCGCTGGTATTCGCCATCGGTGCCAATCAGCGCGGGCAGGTCGGCCCACACCTCGTGAGCGCGCTGCGCCAGCGGCAGCTGGCTCACCGGGCGGCCCTGACGGCGCACGCCGCCATAGTTCACGCCACTGGAGCGCGAGCCGCACAGGTCACGTTCCAGCAGCACCACGGCCACGCCTTTGCGGCGCAGTGCCAGCGCGGTCGATGCGCCCATGATGCCGCCGCCCACAATGGCAACGTCGGTGTCGATCGTTGGGGTGGCGGTCATGCGCGGGCCTCCGCCTGGGGTTGCAGGTGGATGGGAATCGGCTTGATCGGCGCCTGTCCGCGCAGCCGTCCTACCGTGTCAATCGGCTTGCCTGTGGCGTGGGCCAGAATTTCTGCAGCGGCCACACCGCACATGCGGCCTTGGCAGCGGCCCATGCCCACGCGGGTCAGGGCCTTGAGGCGGTTCATCTCATCGGCTCCCGCATCGCGGGCACATGCGCGCAGCTCGCCGGCCGTGATGTTCTCGCAGCGGCACACCACCAGCGCATCGGGTGCGTGGGCGGCCCAGTCGCTGGGGAAGGGAAAGGCGCGCTCCAGCCCTTGCCGAAACGGCATCAGCTTCATCAGCTTGCGTTCCAGCTCAGTAGTGCGTACCGCATCGACCTTCACGCCATGGTCTGCCAGCAGCGCCAGCGCAGCGCGCTCGCCCGCCCACTCGGCCGCATCGGCGCCCATGATGCCCGCGCCATCGCCCGCCAGGTACACACCGGCAACGCTGGTGCGGCCTGCTGCGTCGCGTTCAGGCAGGTGGGCGCGGTGCATGGGGGCCCAGGCAAAGCGGCAGCCCAGCAGGTCGGCCAGTTGGATTTCGGACCGCAGCGCATAGCCAAAGCCCACGGCATCGCAGGGCGCGGTGTGTTCGGTCTGGCCGTCAGTCCACACCACGGCATTCACCCGTGTTTCGCCCTCCACGCGCAAAGGCCGCACGCCGGTGTGCACCGCTACGCCATGCGCGCGCAGCCAGCCCACGTAGTACATCCCTTTGGCCAGCACGGCAGGCTGGGTGAGCATGCCGGGCATGGCGGCCAGCTGGTCGGCAAATCGGGCGGTGTCTAGCACTGCAGCCACCTTCACGCCCGCCTTGGCGCCTGCCTTGGCATATTGGTACGCCACCAGGTACAGCAGCGGCCCGGTGCCCATCAGCACCACGTTGCGGCCGATGGTGCAGCCCTGGAACTTGAGCGCCACTTGCGCGCCGCCCAGCGTGTACACGCCGGGCAGCGTCCAGCCCGGCATGGGCAGCACGCGGTCGGTGGCGCCGCTGGCCACGATGAGTTGGCCGTAGGGCACCGTGCGCGTGGTCTGTGTGGGGCCGTGCAGCACATCGAGCTGGCCGCCCTGGGCGTTCCACACCAGGCTGTTGGGTTGGTAGTCGATGTGGGCGGCCAAGCCATCCAGCGTGCTGTGCAATGCCGTGGCGCGTGATGCTTCGGTGCCGTACAGCGTTTGCGGGCTGCGGGCAAAGTGGGGGGGCTGGCGGCGGTAGATCTGCCCGCCGCCGCGCGAGGATTCGTCAATCACAACAGGACGCACGCCATGCGCAACCAGCGTTTTCGCAGCGCGAATGCCCGCAGGGCCAGCGCCCACGATCACGGGTTGTAAGGCGGGGGCGGTCATGCGGCCCCTCCGGTGGTCAGCTGCATGCCCGCCTGGATGAAGGTGGCGCAAGACCGTAGGCGTTCGCCGGTAGCCGTCATCACCCAGCAGTCCTGGCACGCGCCCATCAGGCAAAAGCCTGCGCGCGGCTCGTGGCTGAACTCGTTGCGGCGCAGTTGGGCGCGGTGGGTGAGGATGGCGGTCAGCACCGTGTCGCCTTCGAGCGCAGCGGCGGGTTCGCCATCGAGCATGAAGGGCACGGAGGCCCGGTCTT
Organism: Acidovorax sp. sif0632; assembly: GCF_019218805.1. Classification (NCBI taxonomy): domain Bacteria; kingdom Pseudomonadati; phylum Pseudomonadota; class Betaproteobacteria; order Burkholderiales; family Comamonadaceae; genus Acidovorax; species Acidovorax sp. sif0632. The sequence continues at coordinate 248,233 of NZ_JAHUWW010000004.1, forward strand.
TTTCGGCCACGCGATGGAGCAGAGGTTGGCTGGAAACCATGGTTGCGGTACTCATTTATTTCCGACCGACCAGGACTCGGTCCAAGCCGTACACCCGGTCGAGAATCACCATCGCGCAGGCCGTCAGGGCCACCATCAGTGCCGACACCGCAGCCATCAGTGGGTCGATGGATTCGGTGGCGTACATGTACATGCGCACCGGCAGCGTCACCGTGCTGGGCGAGGTGACAAAGATCGACATCGTCACTTCGTCAAAGCTGTTGATGAAGGCCAGCATCCACCCGCCCGTCACGCCGGGCAGGATCATCGGCAGCGTGATGCGCGTGAACACCGTGGCCTGGCTGGCGCCCAGCGACAGGGCTGCATGCTCGGCACTGCGGTCAAACCCCACCAGCGCAGCCACCACCAGCCGCAGCGTGTAGGGCGTAACGATGAGCGCATGCGCAAACACCAGCCAGCCAAAGCTGCCCGTGCCCCCCAGCAGCGCAAACAGGCGCAGCAGGGCCACACCCAGCACCAGGTGCGGAATGATCAGCGGCGACAGGAACAGGCCGTTGAGAAAGCCGCGCCCCGCAAACTCGTAGCGTGTGATGGCAATGCCCGCCGGCACGGCCAGCACCGTGGCCAGCGTGGCCGATGCCAGCGCCAGCCACAGGCTGTTCCAGAACGACTGCACAAAGTCCGAATGCGCGAACACTGCCTTGAACCAGCGCAGCGAGAACTCAGTGGTGGGCAGCGTCAGCGTGTTGTGCGGCGTGAACGCCACGATGCACACCACCAGCAAGGGGGCGAGCATGAAGGTGATGACCAGCGCGTTGAACGCAAGGGCTAAAGGTCCGTTCTTCTGCATAGTTTCAGCCCAACGCTTTCTTGTAGCGGCCTTCAACCAAGCGGTTGTAGCTCAGCATGACCACGAGGTTGGCCACCAGCAGCGTCAGCGCAATCGCTGCGCCCAGGGGCCAGTTCAGCTCGTGCAGGTACTCGTCGTACACCACCGTGGCCACCATCTTCAGCCGCCGCCCGCCCAGCAGGCCGGGGATGGCAAACGAGCTGGCCGCCAGGCCGAATACGATGAGGCTGCCGGATAGGATGCCAGGCAGCACCTGCGGCAACACAATGCGCCGCAGCGTGGTGAAGGGCGAGGCCTGCAGAGACAGTGCCGCGTTTTCCACACCGGGGTCTAGCTTCTGCAGCGAGGTCCACACGGGGATCACCATGAAGGGCAGCATCACATGCACCAGCGCAATCACCACGGCGATCTCGGTGTAAAGCATCTTCACGGGGCCAAATCCAAGTAGCCCGAACAGCCCATTCACCAGTCCCTCAGGCCCCAGCAGCATGCTCCAGCCAAAGGCCCGTACCACCACGGATACCAGCAGCGGTGCCAGCACCACCAGCAGCAAGATGGAGCGCCAGGGGTTGCCCATGCGGCTCAGTATGTAGGCCTCGGGCGCGCCAATCAGCACGCAGATCAGCGTGACCAGCCCCGCAATCCAGAACGTGCGCCAGAAGATGGCGTGGTAGTAAGAATCGGTGAACACATGGGCGTAGTGCTCCAGCGTGAACTCGCCCGCCTTCACCCCCGTGGCCGGGTCGAACGCGTTGAACGACAGCACGGCCGTGAGTGCCAGCGGCACCAGCAGCAGCACTGTGAACAGCAGCAGCGCCGGGCCCGACAGCCACCAGGGCGCGGCCTTTTTGTGCAGCAAGGTGGTGGCCAGGCTCATGGCGCCACCTCGGCGGCGTCTTCGGCCTCCAGCTCGGCCATGGCGGTTTCATCGGCGGGCAGCAGGCGCATGCAGTGGTCGGGCCAGTCCACGCCCGTGCGCTCGCCCTCGGCCAGCGCAGCGCGGCCGTCGTTGGGCACCAGCACCATCAGGTCGCCCACGGGGGTGCCCACACGGTACAGCCACTGGCTGCCCAGGAAGAACCGCTCGCACACCTGACCATCCATCCGTCCCTGCACGGCGGGCACCAGTTGCACTTTTTCAGGTCGCACGCTCAGCAGCACGGCGGCGCCGGGGCGGTAGCGGGCACCGTCCACCTCCATCGTGAGGGCGCCCACCTTCACCTGCGTGTGCGTGCCATTGGCATGCGTTACCTGGCCGGGCAGCAGGTTGGCCTTGCCCACAAAGGTGGAGATGAAGCGCGTGCGCGGGTGCTCGTACACGCGATGCGGGTGGTCGATCTGCGTGGCGCGGCCGGCCTCCATCACCACCACGCGGTCGCTGATGGACATGGCCTCGCTCTGGTCGTGCGTGACCATGATGGTGGTGGTGCCCACCTTGCGCTGAATCTGCCGCAGCTCAAACTGCATCTCCTCACGCAGCTTGGCGTCGAGGTTGGACAGGGGCTCGTCCAGCAGCAGCACGGGCGGCTCGATCACCAGCGCACGTGCCAGTGCCACCCGCTGGCGCTGGCCGCCCGACAGCTCGCGCGGGTAGCGCGTGGCATGCTTTTCCAGGTGCACCAGCGCCAGCGCCTGGGCCACGCGCTCGGCGCGTTCGGCCTTGGGCACCTTGCGCATCTCCAGCCCAAAGCTCACGTTGGCCGCCACCGTCATGTGCGGGAACAGCGCATAGCTCTGGAACACAATGCCCAGCCCGCGCGTGTTGGCCTTGGCGTGGGTGATGTCCTTGCCATCGAGCTCGATGCGCCCGCTGGTCACCGCCTCGAACCCCGCCACCATCTGCAGCGTGGTCGTCTTGCCGCAGCCCGACGGGCCCAGCAGCGACACAAATTCACCCTTTTGCACCGTGAGGTTCATGGACTGCACCGCGCAGGTGCTGCCATAGAACTTGGTCACATCCGTGAGCTTGAGAAACGACATGGCGAAAGCCTTTCCGGTGGTGGCATCGCACGGTTTGCCTGGGGGCCGTGCGTGCCACCTGCTGTGGAGTTGCATGGATGGGCTGCGGGCCTTCGGTGTGCTTGCACCGGGGTGGTGCAAGTGCCGCACAAAGGCTGGAACAGCCGCTCGATTCAATTGAATCTATTGCAATAAACAAACCAGAATGCTTCGGGTATTCCATTAAACAGAATTTTTATTGAATTTATTCCGTTCAATGAAATATAATGCCTTCAGTTTGATCAACGAATTCCACAGGAGCGAGGTATGGAAGCCGCATCCACCGCCACCGGCGGCGTACCCCGGGTGTTTGCCGTCATCCGGGCCCTGTCGGCCGTGCAGGCCGAGGGCGGGCGAGTCACCCAATTGGCGCGTGCCGTGGGCCTGACGCAAGGCACCACGCACCGTTTGCTGCAATCGCTGGTGGCAGAGGGCATGGTCGAGCAGGACGAGCGCAGCAAGCTCTACCGCCTGAGCATGGACTTCTTCGCCCTGGCCGCCAAAGCGGGCAACCCCGGCGACCTGCGCAGCCTGTGCCGCCCCGCGCTGCTGCGCCTGTGCGCCAGCCTGGGCGACAGCATCTTTCTCTTGGTGCGCAGCGGGTTCGATGCCGTGTGCCTGGACCGCAGCGAAGGCCCGTTCCCCATCCGGTCCTTTACCGGCGACATCGGCGGCCGCGTGGCCCTGGGCGTGGGGCAGGGTGCGCTGGCCATCCTGGCCTTCTTGCCCGAGGCCGAGCGCGAAGAGGTCATCCGCTTCAACCTCTCCCGCGTGCGCGAGTACGGCGTGTTTGACGAGGTCTATCTGCGCACCGAGATCGAGCGCGTGCGCCAGCTGGGCTACGCCGGCCGCAACACCGGCTTGCTCGAAGGCATGGCTGGTGTGGCTGTGCCTATCCTGGACCGTGAGGGCCGTGCAGTGGCGGCGCTGAGCGTGGGCACCATCTCTGCACGATTGAACGATGACCGGCTGCCGACGGTGGTGGAGTTGCTCAAGCGCGAGGCAGCAGCCATTGGGCCCAAGATCAATCCATTTGATGCCACCCTGCGGCGGCCCGCGCAAAGCCTGTCGAGCGTGCGCAACGACCACGCCATTCAACCCGCAGAGCAGGATTGAAGAGTTAGACACGACACGCAGGCCCACACCCCATGTCCGCCACAACGCAACCGAATTCGCCGTCGCTGCACGCCCACCCGCACGCTTGCGCAGCACTGGCCGAGGCATTGTTCAACGATCCGTTCTACCAAGCCGTCACCATCGACCATGCGGCCAACACTGTTCGCCGCCTGCAGGTGCTGGCCCACTACTGCGCGCTGGCCATGGACGAAGCCCGCGCCGTGGGCGACGTGCAGGTGGCCGACCCCCACGGCGCCGCACTGTGGATCACACCCCACGCGCCAGCCGCAGACAAGGCGCAATACAGCGCCCAGCGCACCCGCAGCTTGCGCCAGTTGCTGGGTCCGCTCGGGTTTGACCACTACCAGCGCATTTGCGCCGCCATGGAAGCGCAGGTGCCTGCCGATCTGCACAGCGCGTGGTACCTGTCGATACTGGGTGTGCACACCGCCGCGCGTGGCCACGGGTTGGCGCAGCGGCTACTGGCACCCACCTTGGCCAAGGCCGACCAGGCCGGTGCATCGTGTTTCCTGGAAACCTTCAACCCCTTGAGCGTGCCGTTTTATAGCCGCCTGGGTTTCACGCGGTCGGTGGAATGTGTGGAGCCAATCACCGGCAGCACCTATTGGCTGCTGGTGCGCGGTGCCGCCGTGCTTGGCAGGTAGCCAGCGTTCACGGCGCCGCTGTTGCCAAGCCCAGGTAACCTAACGCCCGAAAACGCTTTTGCCGTCTTGCCTTTGCCTGCATGCTTGCTGCACACCCACGGAGGCTGCCTTGCAACGCACACCATCCGCATCAACGTCGCCTCCCCACCCACTTCCTCATTCACAGTCGCCGATCGAATCCGGTCTGCCATTCAGCTTTGGCAACCCCGTGCCATTGAGCACTCGCAGCAGCGTGATGCTGTGGGCCGCCAGCGCAATCGCCTTCGTCCTGTTGCTGGCGGTGCCGCGCTGGTTGCCCGACCAGTGGGGTGGCGCTTTGGCCGCGCTGCTGTTTGTGGGCGTTCAGTGGGCGGGCCTGCGATTGGCGGTGGGCCCGGCATGGAGGGCGCTGTTCAGGCGTCCCCGCTGGCGCGATGTGGCGCTGGGGCTGGCCGCTGTGCCGCTGGTGATCGGCTTGCCCGCGCTAGTGGCTGCATATGGTTTGGGCATGTCTCACCTCAGTGCCAACGCAAGCATCGATGCTGTTGCGGGCTTGTCCCCAGCGCAGCTGGCTGGGCGGTTCGCACTGGTTGCCGTGCAGCTGCTGGGCGAAGAGCTGGTCACCATCCTGCCACTGCTGGCCACCGTGGCCTTGCTGCACCGCGCTGGCATGCCCGCCCGTTGGGCCGTGGCCTTGGCATGGATGGTTACGGCGCTGGTGTTTGGCGCACTGCACCTGCCCACCTACCAATGGCATCTGGGCCAGGCCTTGCTCGTTATAGGAGCCGCTCGTCTGGCGCTGACGGCAGTCTTCATCTACACCCGCAACCTGTGGGCCAGCACCATCGCCCACATTGCCAACGACTGGACGATCATGGCCTTTGTGCTGGCCTCTACCCGCACCATTGCCTGACCCATTGACCCTGCCCACCGCCGCAAGGAGCTCCTGTGGACTTTCTCAAGATCCTCAAGTCATTTGAAGACTTTGTGTACGAGGCACTGATCTGGCTGATCCTGCTGCCCAAAACCCTGGTGCGCATCGTGCTGCGCCCGCGACAGATGGTGGCCTACGTGCAGGCCGAGCAAACCCGCGAAGGCGACGACCGCTACGGCGACGCCATCAGCCCGCCGCTGCTGCTCATCCTGTGCGTGCTGGTGTCCCATGTGTTCGACCTGGCCCTGCGCAAACAAGCGGCGCAAGAGATGGGAACGCTCGCGGCCGCACTGCTCAAGTCCGAGCAAAATCTGCTGCTGTACCGCACCATGGCGTTTGGAATCTGGTCTCTGGCAGGCGCCGTCTGGTACATGTGCCACAGCCGCCAGCCCATCCACCGCGTCAACCTGCGCAACCCGTTTTACGAACAGTGCTACCTGGTGGCACCGTTCGCAATGGTCATGTCGATCAGCACCACGTTCGCACTGTCGGGTGTGCTGCTCTCTGCATTCGGAGTGGGGCTTGCACTGTTGTCCCTGCTTTGGTTTTTTGTCGCCGAGTGGCACTGGGTGCGCGAGCGGGCGGGGTTAGGCGCGGGTCGTGCAGCGGTGGTGGCTGGAGGGCTGGTGTTGATGGGACTGGTGGCGAATACCGGACTGGGGTATCTGCTGAGGCATTTGTGAGGGTTTGGTTAGAACGAATTCGATATAGGGCACTGCCTCGTGCCCGCTGGCGCACTTCACCGTAGGGCAGAATTCGGCTAGGAGCGGTCCGTCACGAACGACCGCTTTCAGGCACGTCATGCGACGCACCCGACAACTACCCGGGATCGCGCAAGAATTAGACTCTTTCAACGATGCATCTATCTAGTCCAGCAGGCATCATTCACGTGGTCAACGAACCGACTTATTCCTTCGGCTCGACTGACAACGTCCGGTGTTACCCGCTTGAAGTGCAGCTCGCGGGTGGGGCGCAGCCCACTTCGGTTCATGGCGTCTTGCTGGATGATGAGCCAGTCGCAGTGATTTCAAACGGTGGTGGCGCAAGCGGAGTACATCAGCACTCGGCTGTCTTCAAGGACGGACTCTTGTATTTAGCTGTGGGAGACAGCATTGCGTGCTTGAGTCTCGAATCTGCCAAGTTAATTTGGTCGGTTAAGGTGGACTTGGCGACTTGCTTCGGCATCTACTTTGATGAGAACAACACTGCCCTCATTTCGCATGGGGAATTGGAAATTGCCCGACTGTCAGAGGTCGGAGAAATTCTCTGGCGCCAGTCAGGAGCCGACATTTTTTCAGAAGGCTTTGTCCTTCATCCCAAGTTCATCGAAGTCATTGACTTCAATAAACAAGCTTACTGGTTTCGCTACGAGGACGGCGTCCCAGTCTCACCTTGACCAGTCTCTTCATTCGACCGCTTTCCGGCAATCAGGTCAATCAGGCCTACTTCGGCTTCGGGCCCATGTCCGACATTTGACAACCTTCATGTGAACTGGTCATAAAACACCTCAATCTGGCTGGTAGCGACCAAAGCTTGGAGCGGAAAGACCAACCAAGGAGTTGCGACCTCCATGTCATTGAGGCGAACTAACAATTGATCTCGCACATCCGGTTTCACCTCCTGCCGCCAGTTCAGCACTTGGCCCCAGGTCGAACTCCCGTTCAAGTGCAAGGGAAACCGTGCGGACTGAACTGAAGCGCTATAGGCCGTTGGAAAGAGTCGCTTGTATGCCTGCAGGTTGTAGAGCCAAGAAACGCCGCGCACGGTTGTAGCGCGTGGCTCCGTGCGCTGAACATGCAATATCAGTTCTTGTAAATCGGCCCTCCTTGCGCTGGAATTCTCAATAGCAAGCGGACTGGAATTGATTCCATCTGGCGCAACGAAGTGGATGCGCAAGGTACCGTATGCATCGGGCGGATCGTAAGAAAAACAGCCGAACGACCGTTTGACTTCGATGTAGGAAAGAGATTGTTGGAACTCGGCACATAAAGCGACTTGCTCGGCACGGTTATCGACCGCGCTTTTTACCCTGTTCAGAAAGAGTTTCCACCTACTTGCGCCAGTGTCCCCCCACAGATTCAGCCTGCGTCGCAAGTTGGTACAACGGTCGATGGCGACGTCGAGAGGCACTGCCGCTTTCGCTGCGTAGTGCGTGGCAAATTTCAATTGCAGGGAGAAATAGTCTTCAAGCATGAATATGACGTTAGCACCGTCTTGCCAACTTCCACTTCTGGCCGATAGCAGCCGAGCGAGCTCCCGGTCCGGGCATGGATCATCAGGTGTTTTGTGCCAATTTTGATGAGCTGTGGCCGCTTTGCAATATGGCGCTACAGGCCATTTTGATTGCCGCCTCATCCTCTTGGCGATATGCCCCGGTCTCTCGGTATGAGCGATCGGTCCTCACCCTTGCCGCTGCCCCTCACATTCCCCCACCACCCAATTCCTGAACGCCTTCACCAACGGTGTTTGCGCCCGTGCCTCCGGGTACACCAAGTAGTACGCATCGGTGCTCGTCAGCACCTGGTCCGACAGCTCCACCAGGCTCCCCGCAGCCAGTTCCTGCGCAATCAAAAAGCGCGGCAGCAGCGCCGCGCCCAGGTGCGAGACAGCAGCCTGCGCAATCATCGCGAAGTGCTCGGACTGCGGACCGCGCAGGGCCAGGGCCGTGGGCACGCCCACCAGCTCAAACCATTCGGCCCACTGAGTGGGGCGGGTGCTCTGCTGCAGCAGCACCACGCGCGTGAGGTCTTGCGGTGTGTGAATGTTGTTGCGGTCGCGGTAGGTGGGGCTGCACACGGGCACGGTTTCTTCGTGCATCAGGTATTCGCATACGGCACCTGCCCAGTGCGGGGTGCCGAAGTGGATGGCGGCGTCAAACGGCGTGCCCGCAAAGTCAAACGGCTCGGTGCGGGCCGAGAAGTTGACCATGGCCTCGGGGTGCAGTGCCATGAAGCCGCCCAGGCGCGGGATGAGCCAGCGGGTGCCCAGCGTGGGCAGCACGGCCAGGTTGAGCAGGCCGTCGGTGCTGGAGAACGCCATGGCTTTTTGTGTGCTGGCTGACAGCTGCTGCAGCACGTTTTGCACGTCGGCCGCGTAGACCCGGCCCGCGTCGGTCAGCACCACGCGCTGGCGCACGCGGTGGAAGAGGGCGGTGCCGATTTGTTCTTCCAGCTGACGGATCTGGCGCGACACGGCGCTTTGGGTGAGGTGCAGCTCTTCGGCCGCGCGCGACACGCTCTGGTGACGGGCAGCGGCCTCAAAGGCCAGCAGGTCGGCGGTAGAGGGCAGGAAGGTTCGGCGCAGCAGGGTCATACTGGGTCATGCGTTGGGGGAATGATGGGTGACGCCAAAAATTGAGCCTTTTGAGCCCCTGTCGCTCATTGGGTATAGGGTGGCGGTCCTGATATTTTCAGGTACTTCATGCTGATTTGTGATTAAGTAGTTCCATTTTTTTGCTATCCAGCGCGGCGCGATTGGCGGATATTGGCGCATTCACTGCGTGTGTTTTCCCACGCTGTTTCCCTTTCTCTGCCTCCATCCAAGCTAGCGAGCCGCCATGTCCGCCACCCCTGTCGCCACCTCCCTCGTGTCCGAAGTCGATCAACTGCTGCAACGCCTGGGCGTGCCCCGCACGGCGTACACCGGCGGCACGCTGGCGGCGCGCTCGCCCATCACGGGCGAGGTGCTGGCCCAGGTGCCACAGCAAAGCGCGGCCGACGCCACGGCTGCCATCGGCCGCGCGCATGCGGCTTTCCAAGCGTGGCGCAATGTGCCCGCACCGCGCCGGGGCGAGCTGGTGCGCCTGCTGGGCGAGGAGCTGCGTGCCGCCAAGGCCGACCTGGGCCTGCTGGTGACCATCGAGGCGGGCAAGATCCCGTCCGAAGGCCTGGGCGAGGTGCAGGAGATGATCGACATTTGCGACTTTGCCGTGGGCCTGTCGCGCCAGCTGTACGGCCTGACGATTGCCACCGAGCGCCCCGGCCACCGCATGATGGAAACCTGGCATCCGCTGGGCGTGTGCGGCGTCATTTCGGCCTTCAACTTCCCGGTAGCCGTGTGGTCGTGGAACGCCGCGCTGGCACTGGTGTGTGGTGATTCAGTGGTGTGGAAGCCTTCGGAAAAGACCCCGCTCACGGCCCTGGCCACGCACGCGATTGCGCAGCGTGCCATCGCCCGTTTTGGTGCCGACGCACCCGAAGGCTTGCTGGAGCTGATCGTGGGCCAGCGCGACATTGGCGAGGTGCTGGTGGATGACGCCCGCGTGCCCGTGCTGTCGGCCACGGGCTCCACCGCCATGGGCCGCGCCGTGGGCCCGCGCCTTGCAGCGCGTTTTGCGCGCGGCATCCTGGAGCTGGGCGGTAACAACGCCGCCATCGTGGCGCCCTCGGCCGATTTGAACCTGGCCCTGCGCGGCATTGCGTTCGCCGCCATGGGCACGGCGGGCCAGCGCTGCACCACGCTGCGCCGTCTGTTTGTGCACGAGAGCATTTACGACCAGCTGGTGCCCCAGCTGACCAAGGTGTACGCCAACGTGCAGGTGGGCGACCCGCGCACGCCCGGCACGCTGGTGGGCCCGCTGATAGACCGCCCTGCGTTTGACGGCATGCAAAAAGCGCTGGAGCAAAGCCGCGCGCTGGGCGCTACGGTGCACGGTGGTGGCCGCGTGGAAGGCGTGGGCGGTGACCATGCGTACTACGTGCGCCCTGCGCTGGTGGAGCTGCAAAAACACGAAGGCCCCGCGCTGCACGAAACCTTTGCGCCCATTCTGTACGTGGTGCGCTACAGCAGCATCGACGAAGCCATTGCCATGAACAACGCCGTGGGAGCGGGCCTGTCGTCGTCCATCTTCACGCTCAATGTGCGCGAGGCCGAGCTGTTCATGTCGGCCGCTGGTTCGGACTGCGGCATTGCCAACGTGAACATTGGCCCCAGCGGCGCCGAGATTGGCGGCGCGTTTGGTGGCGAGAAGGAAACCGGCGGTGGCCGCGAAGCGGGCTCAGACAGCTGGAAGGCCTACATGCGCCGGGCGACGAACACCATCAACTACTCCACCGCATTGCCGCTGGCGCAGGGCGTGACGTTTGACGTGTAACCCACGCGCTGGTTGCCCTGTTCATGTTGATCGCTAAGGAATCACACCCCATCGTCATCATCGGCGGTGGTGTCATTGGCAGTGCGATTGCGTACTTCCTCACGCTGCAGCAACCGGGCTGCGAGGTGGTGGTGGTTGAGCGCGACCCGACCTATGCACGTGCATCGTCAGCGCTGTCGGCCAGCTCCATCCGCCAGCAGTTTTCGACCGACATCAACATCCAGATTTCGGCCTACGGCATTGGCTTTCTGCGCAACGTGGGCACGCTCCTGGCCTGCAACGGCGATGTGCCCAACATCGGTCTGCACGAAGGCGGCTACCTGTACCTGGCCACGCAGGCAGGCGAGGTCACGCTGCGCGAGAACCATGCGTTGCAAAGGCAGTACGGTGCCGATGTGGCGCTGCTCAGCCCGCAGCAGCTGGCCGGGCGATTTCCGTGGCTGGCACTGCAGGATGTGGCGCTGGGCTCGCTGGGCTTGTCGGGCGAAGGCTGGTTTGATGGCTACCTGCTGCTGACGGCGCTGCGCAAGAAGGCACTGAGCCAGGGCGTGCGCTATGTGGCCGATGACGCGGTAGGCCTCGACACTGCGGCCAGCGACGGCGTGCTGCATGTGAACGCAGTACGCCTGCAAAGCGGCACCGTGCTGCCTTGCCGCTACGCCGTGAACGCGGGCGGCCCGTGGGCGGCAGCCATTGCGGGCTGGGCGGGCATTGATTTGCCCGTGGTGGGCAAGCGTCGCACCGTCTTCAACCTGGCCAGCCCTGCGACGCTGCCGGGTTGCCCGCTGCTCATCGACACCAGTGGCATTTGGCTCCGGCCCGAGGGCAAAGGCTTCATCTGCGGCTTTGCGCCGGATGCGGACAACGACGCCGACTTTGCCCCGCTGGAGCCCGAGTACGACGCGTTTGACAACCACATCTGGCCCACGCTGGCCGAGCGCATTCCGGGCTTTGAGGCGCTGCGCATGCAGGGTGCCTGGGCGGGCTACTACGAGATGAACACCTTCGACCACAACGCCATCGTGGGCCTGCACCCGGCGTGCGACAACCTGGTGTTTGCCAACGGCTTTTCGGGGCACGGCCTGCAGCAGTGCCCGGCGGTGGGGCGCGGCCTAGCGGAGTGGATGTTGACGGGCGGCTACCAGAGCCTGGACCTGTCGCCGCTGTCCATCGAGCGCATTGCGCGCAACCAGCCGTTGCTGGAGAAAAACGTCATCTGAGCCTTGAGCCCCCTGCGGCGATGCCCCGGCGCACCGCCCGTTCGATTTTTCCTTTTTTGGTATTTCTGCTTTCGACGCTTTCCAACCTGCCAATCACAACACCACCGGAGACAACGACCATGGCAATTTCCCGCAAGACATTCACCGCGCTCGCCGCAGGGCTGGCACTGGCCTACACGGCTTTTGCACCCGCTCAGGCACAGACCCCATCCACCCCCACGCTGGAGAAAATTAAGGCATCTGGCAAGGCGGTGCTTGGCGTGCGCGAGACCTCGCCGCCCATGGCCTACGCACTCGGCGCCAACGAAAAATACGTGGGCTACCACGTGGAGCTGTGCGAGCGCGTGCTGAAAGAAGTCGCGCCCGACGCCAAGCTTGAATACATGGCCGTGACGGCGCAGAACACGCTGCCGCTGGTGCAAAACGGCACGCTGGACATCGGCTGCGGCCCCACCACCAACAACACGGCGCGCCAGCAGCAGGTGGCCTTTGCGGTGACCACCTACGTGAGCGAAGTGCGCATGGCGGTGCGCAAGGATTCGGACCTGAAGTCCATCAGCCAACTTGCCGGGCGCACCATCGCGGCATCCACCGGTACCACGGCAGTGCAGTTGCTGCGCAAGCAAGAGCGCGCACTGGGCGGCGGCGCCATCAAGACCGTGCTGGGCAAGGACCACCATGAGAGCTTCTTGCTGCTGGAAACAGGCCGTGCCGATGCCTTTGTGCTCGACGACAACCTGCTCGCCGGGATGATCGCCAACTCCAAGGACCCGTCGGCCTACCGCATCGTGGGCGAGCCGCTGGGTGCCGAGCCCATTGCGCTGCTGTTCCGCAAGGACGACCCCGCCTTCAAGGCGGCGGTGGACGGTGTTCTCACCAAGCTCATGCAAAGCGGCGAGATGGAAAAGATCTACACCAAGTGGTTCGTGAATCCCATTCCGCCCAAGAACATGAGCCTGAACCTGCCGCTGGGCACCACGCTGCGCCAGCTGTTTGCCACGCCCAACGACAAGCCCCTGGAGACCTACCAGCAATGAGCGCCGCCGTTCCTGCCACGGCCTTCCGCGCGGCCGACCGCATCAGCGCCATCGGTGTGTCCGACATCGTGCGCATCACCCAGGCCGCCAACGAGCTCAAGCGCCAGGGCCAGCCCGTCATCGTGCTGGGCCTGGGCGAGCCCGACTTTGACACGCCCGCCCACGTGATTGAAGCCGCGCAGCAGGCCATGGCGCAGGGTGACACGCACTACACGGTGCTGGACGGAACGCCCGCGCTCAAGGCGGCCATCCAGCTCAAGTTCCGCCGCGACAACGGCCTCGTGTTCGCCACCAACGAAATCACGGTGGGTGCGGGCGCCAAGCAGGTCATCTACAACGCGCTGATGGCCAGCCTGAATCCCGGCGACGAGGTGATCCTGCCCGCGCCGTACTGGACGTCGTACGCCGACATGGTGCTGATTGCCGGTGGCGTGCCTGTGGTGGTGCCCTGCAGCGAAGCCAACGGGTTTCGCATTACGCCCGAACAGCTCGACGCGGCCATCACGCCGCGCACGCGCTGGGTGTTCATCAACTCGCCCTCCAACCCCAGCGGCGCCGCCTACAGTGCCGAGCAGCTGCTGCCCGTGCTGGAAGTGGTGGAGCGCCACCCGCAGGCGTGGCTGCTGGCGGACGACATCTACGAACACATCCTGTACGACGGCCGCGCTTTTGCCACGCCCGCCGCTGTGCTGCCCTCGCTGCGCGATCGCACGCTGACGGTGAACGGTGTCTCCAAGGCCTATGCGATGACGGGCTGGCGCCTGGGCTACGGCGCAGGCCCCAAGGCATTGATCGCGGCCATGGCAGTGGTGCAAAGCCAGGCCACATCGTGCGCGTCGTCCATCAGCCAGGCCGCTGCGGTGGCTGCGCTCACCGGCCCGCAGGACGTGGTGGCCGAGCGCTGCCGAGCGTTTCAGGCGCGGCGCGACCTGGTGGTGGCGGCCCTCAACGCATCGCCGGGCCTGCGTTGCCGTGTGCCCGAGGGCGCGTTCTACACCTTTGCCAGTTGCGAAGGTGTGCTGGGCCGCACCACGCCGGGCGGTGTATTGCTTCGCACCGACGCCGATTTTTGCGACTACCTGCTGCGCGAGTTCCATGTGGCCGTGGTGCCAGGCAGCGTGCTGGGGCTGGCGCCGTACTTCCGTATCTCGTACGCTGCCAGCATGGCCGAACTGCAAGAGGCCTGCGCGCGCATCCAGCGCGCGTGTAAGGCACTGTTCTGAGTTCTTGTTCTGTTTTGTGAAATGACCGTCTGATATGACTACCGCACCCACCACCTCCCGCACGGGCGGCCAGATCCTGGTCCGCCAGCTCATCACCCACGGCGTGAAGCAGCTGTTCTGCGTGCCGGGCGAGAGCTATCTGGCCGTGCTCGATGCCCTGCACGATGCCGACATTGCCGTGACGGTGTGCCGCCAGGAAGGCGGCGCGGCCATGATGGCCGAGGCACAGGGCAAGCTCACGGGCCAGCCCGGCATCTGCTTTGTGACACGCGGGCCGGGCGCCACCAATGCGTCGGCCGGTGTGCACATCGCTCACCAGGACTCGACCCCCCTGATCCTCTTCGTGGGCCAGGTGGCACGCGGTGCCATGGGGCGCGAGGCGTTCCAGGAGCTGGATTACAGCGCGGTGTTTGGCACCATGGCGAAGTGGGTGGTGCAGATTGACGACCCGGCCCGTGTGCCCGAGCTGATCTCGCGCGCCTTCCACGTCGCCACCTCGGGCCGCCCCGGCCCGGTGGTGGTGGCGCTGCCCGAGGACATGCTGACCGAAGCCGCCAGCGTGGCCGATGCATTGCCCTACCAGGTGGCGGAGACGCACCCAGGGGCTGCGCAGATGGCCGAGCTGGCCCAACGCCTGAAAGCCGCGCACCAGCCCGTGGCAATCCTGGGCGGCAGCCGCTGGTCCGAGCAGGCGGTGCGCGAGTTTGTGGCGTTTGCCGAGGCTTGGTCGCTGCCGGTGTATTGCTCGTTCCGGCGACAAATGCTCTTCCCGGCCAACCACGCCTGCTATGGCGGCGACCTGGGCCTGGGGGTGAACCCGCGCCTGTTGGCTCGCATCCGCGAGTCCGATCTGGTGCTGGTGGTGGGCGGGCGCCTGTCAGAGATCCCGTCGCAGGGCTACGAGCTGTTTGCGATCCCCAACCCCACGCAGCCGCTGGTGCATGTGCATGCCGATGCCGATGAGCTGGGCAAGCTGTACCGGCCCGCGCAGGCCATCCACGCAACGCCGCAGGCATTCACGGCGGCGCTGGCGGGTGTGCGGCCAGCGGGGGCGGTGGCCTGGCATGCCCATGCGGAGATGGCACGGTCCGAGTACATCCTGTGGAGCGACACCAACCCCATCCAGATCCCCGGCGAGCTGCAGATGGGCCAGGTCATGCAGCATCTCAAGTCCACGCTGCCGGCCAACACCATCTTCTGCAACGGCGCAGGCAACTTTGCCACCTGGGTGCACCGCTTCTGGCCGTTTACCACTTATGCCAGCCAGCTGGCGCCCACCAGTGGCTCCATGGGTTACGGCCTGCCTGCGGGTGTGGGTGCCAAGCGCCTGTGGCCGCAGCGCGAGGTGGTGGTGTTTGCGGGCGACGGCGATTTCTTGATGCACGGACAGGAGTTTGCGACCGCTGTGCAGTACGGCCTGCCCATCATCGTGGTGCTGCTCGATAACGCCATGTACGGCACCATCCGCATGCACCAGGAGCGTGAGTACCCCGGCCGCATCAGCGCCACCCAGCTCAAGAATCCGGACTTCAAAGCCTACGCCCAGGCCTTTGGCGGGCATGGAGAGCGGGTAGAGCGCACCGAAGACTTCGCTCCGGCTCTTGCCCGTGCACGCGCGAGCGGCCTGCCCAGCGTGTTGCACTGTTTGATCGACCCCGAGGCCATCACGCCCACGGGCACGCTGCAGGGCATTCGCAGCGCGGCGATGGCCAAGCGATAGCCAAGCGATAGCACCGTCATGCCCGGTGGCAGCAGTCTGTCACTGTGCCGCGCACAATAGCGGGCGTGACCGTTTCAGCGCCCGATTTCCCCGATAACGAGCCCGCAACTGCCGCCCCACCTCAGCGCCAGGGGCAGCGGCTGCGCCGCATCGCCCATCTCGATATGGATGCCTTTTTCGCATCTGTCGAACTGCTGCGCTACCCGCAGCTCAAGGGCCTGCCCGTGGTGATTGGGGGCGGGCGGCGCAAGGTGGATGAACTGTTGTTGCAAGGCCCGGATGGCACGGGCTTGCGCGAGCGGCATTTCATCCCGGTGGAGGACTTTCCGCTGCTCAAGGACTATGTGGGCCGGGGCGTGATCACCACCGCCACCTACCCCGCGCGGCAGTTTGGTGTGGGCTCGGCCATGGGGATGATGAAGGCCGCCAAGCTGTGCCCGCAGGCCATTGTGTTGCCGGTGGATTTTGACGAGGTGCGGCGGTTTTCACGCCTGTTCAAAAGCACCATCATGGAGATAGCCCCCGTGATGCAAGACCGGGGCGTGGACGAGGTGTACATCGACTTCACCGACGTGCCCGGCGGCCAGCGCGAAGGGGGCAGGGTGCTGGCG
Organism: Acidovorax sp. sif0632; assembly: GCF_019218805.1. Classification (NCBI taxonomy): domain Bacteria; kingdom Pseudomonadati; phylum Pseudomonadota; class Betaproteobacteria; order Burkholderiales; family Comamonadaceae; genus Acidovorax; species Acidovorax sp. sif0632. The sequence continues at coordinate 264,678 of NZ_JAHUWW010000004.1, forward strand.
CGGCTCATCCAGAAGAGCATCTTTGACGTGACCGGGCTGACTTGCTCGATTGGCGTGGCGCCCAACCGGCTGCTGGCCAAGATGGCCAGCGAGTTCAACAAGCCCAACGGCATCTCCATCGTTTACGAGGAAGACCTGCAGACCAGGATCTGGCCGCTCAATGTGCGCAAAATCAATGGCATTGGCCCCAAGGCCGGTGAGAAGCTGGCACGGCTGGGCATCGAAACCATCGGGCAGCTGGCGGCGCAGGATGAGCAATGGCTGATGGGCCACTTTGGCAAGTCCACCGGGGCGTGGATGCACCGGGTGGCCTGGGGGCGGGACGACAGCCCGGTGGTGACCGAGAGCGAGCCCGTGAGCATGAGCCGCGAGACCACGTTCGACCGCGACCTGCACGCAGTGCGGGACCGCGCTGAACTGGGCGCGATCTTCACCGACCTGTGTATGCGCCTGGCAGAAGACCTGCAGCGCAAGGGCTATGTGGCGCGCACCATCGGCATCAAGCTGCGCTACGACGACTTCAAGATCGCCACGCGCGACCACACGGCGAACCTCTACACGGCCGACGGCGCCACCATCCGCCAGCTGGCCGGGCAGTGTCTCAAACGCGTGCCGCTGGACAAGCGCCTGCGGCTGCTGGGCGTGCGGGCCAGCACGCTGGCGCGGCGGGGCGAAGAGCCCGTGCTGGAGCCACGGGCTGGGGCAACGGCAGAAGCGCGCCGACGCAAGCCAGGCTCCGCAGATCGCGCAGATGGCGCAGAGGGTGTGGGTGGCACGGCGCAGCTTTTTTAGCGCGGGTTGACGTCGTTTCCTGCCAGTTCACGGCCCGGTGGGGTCGTGGCAATCGGCGTAAACACCCAGAGTGGGACCTGCCTGCACCGCCTGTTGCGTTCCTATACTCGCCCGCATATGGCCACTGCCACCGATGTTCCTTCCGCCAACCTGCAAGCGTTGATCCGCGCCGCAGCCGGGGGAGACCATGCCGCCTTCGCGCAGATCTACCAGCGCACCCACGTGCATCTGTTCGGCGTTGCCGTGCGTATGTTGGGACAAGGACAGGCGGCCGAGGATGTGCTGCAAGAGGCGTATGTGAGCATCTGGAAGAACGCTGGGAGCTACCGCAGCGAAGTGGGCGGGCAGCCTATCCAGCCCATGACATGGCTGATCGCCATCGTGCGCAACAAGGCGCTGGACGCCTTGCGTGTCCGCGCCCGGCGGCCTGAAAGCGCCTGGAACGACACCACGGAGCTTGCAGGCAGTGATGGGGATGGCCGCGACGCGATGGGTGCTGCGTCTGCATTGGCCCCCGCACCCAGCGCGATGCATCTGCTGGAGCAGGCCACCCAGGCGCTGCGCATCGACGGCTGCATGAATGCGCTGGAGGGGAGCTACCGGCAAAGCCTGGCACTGGCTTACTACCAAGGCCTGTCGCATTCCGAAGTGGCGGCCCAGATGGGCGCGCCGCTAGGTTCGGTCAAGGCGTGGATCCGGCGGGGCCTGGAGCGCCTGAAAAGCTGCCTGTCCGCGCAAGGGATGGGCGCATGAGGTACACCCACCCCGCGCTGCTGGACCACCTAGCGTCTGCCTATGTGCTGGGCACGCTGGGCGGTGGCGCGCGCCGCCGCTTCGAGCGGCTGCTGCGCGATCGCGGCGACGTGCAGTTGCTGGTGGCGCAGTGGGAAGGGCGGCTGGGGATGCTGGCCAGTTCGGTGCCGGTGCAACAGCCACCGCAGCGCGTGTGGGCCGCCATAGAGGCGCGCACCCGGCCGCGCGATGTGAAAGACGCAGCCCCGCAGGGCGGTTGGGCCGGTGTGCTGTGGCGGCGCCATGGTGTGTTGCAGGGCTTGGCGGGTGTGGTGTTGGGTGTGGTGGCCACCGTGGCCCTGGTGGCTGCGGTGCCAACCTTGTTTGTGTCGAGCGACCAGGTGGCCTTGCGCGCAGGGGACAAACTGCCGCAGGCCTATGTGGGCCTGCTGACGGACGAGGCGGGCAACGGCAAGGTGCTGGTGAGTTCGCTGCGCCATGGACGCACGCTGACGGTGAAGGTCATCGGGCCTATCACGCTTCCAGCGATGCCAGCGATGCCAGCGACGATGGCGGGTGCAGCCCCCCAGCTGGTGCTGTGGGCGGTGCCAGCTGACGGTGCCCCGTTTGTGTTGGGCACGGTGCCGGTGGCGGGTTCTGCGGTGTCGGTGTTGTCCGATACGTCGGAGAAGCTGCTGCTCAAGGTCAGCAAACTCATGGTGACGCTGGAGACATCGGCAACGCCGCAGGTGCCCAGCAGCACCGTGCTTTTCACCGGCAACTGCGCCAAGCTGTGGTGAGCGGCGCAAGGCCTCCATCGGCTTTGCATAAATAATTGCCCGGATGCTGCATCCGTTTTGCATTCCGTGTCGTTTATCTGAGGTGCCGGTCTCCGGCATGGGGCCAGCGCGGCCTCAGACCATTCCAACTTCACGTTTTCAGGAGCCTCCCATGCCTTCATTCCCTGTTCGCCCCTTGATGTCTGCGCCCCTGCTGAGCCTGGCGCTGGTGCTGGTGCCCGTGTTGGCACTGCCCATGGCCCACGCGGCCGATATGCCCACCACGCCAGTGGAGAATGCACGCATCGATGACTTTGCCGTGGGCAAAAAAGCCATCGAAGCCAAGAACTGGGCGCTGGCGGCCAGCAGCTTCAGCAAGGTGGTGGCCCAGAATCCGCAGAACGCCGATGCCTATAACCTGCTGGGCTACTCCAACCGTTGGCTCGGCAAATACGACGAGGCGTTTGCGGCCTACAACAAGGCACTGGCGCTGGACCCCCGCCACAAGGGAGCGCTGGAATACTCGGGCATGGGCTACCTCAAGGTTGGCCAGAAGGCGCAGGCCGAAGCCCAGCTCGCCAAGCTGCAGGCCATCTGCGCGCAGTGCGAGGAGACCACCGATCTGGCCAAGGCCATTGCGGCCTACAAGCCGGCGCAGTAAGAGCGGCTAAAAGCCCTTCCTGCGTTGTTGCTGCGTCTGGTCGTACTACCCGTACTGCCTGCGACGCAGCGCCTCGCCAGAACCGCTGCGCTGGGTTTTGTTATCCGCTTTGTATCGTTTTCAGGCGCCTGATTTTTAGTGTGTAAGGCGCTGTTGGCCCGTTAGACTTGATCGGTATCAAGCGGTAACGAATAGCGTGCCGCGCTGCCTGCCTCTGCTGCAGGCCCATCAGGAGCCAACATGCGCATCAACCTGCCGGTGACCCAGCAGAACTTCGACTATTCCGGCGATGAACTGCTGGTGTCCAGCACCAACACCAAGGGCGAGATTACCCACTGCAATCCAGCGTTCGTTCGCGTGAGCGGCTACAGCTACGACGAACTCATTGGGCAGCCGCACAACCTCATCCGCCACCCCGACATGCCCGCCGAGGCCTACAGGGATCTGTGGCGGACCGTCGGCCGGGGCGAGCCGTGGACAGGGATTGTCAAAAACCGCCGCAAAAACGGCGACCACTATTGGGTGCGCGCCAACGTCACCCCCATCATGGAAGGCGGCAAGCCGCGCGCCTACATGTCGGTGCGCACCAAGCCCAGCGCGGCAGAAATTTCTGCTGCCGAAGCCCTGTATGCCCAGATGCGCAGCGAGGCGGCATCGGGCGCGAGCAGCTTCTACCTGGACTCGGGCAACGTGCGCTACCGGGGAGTGCGTGGCTGGCAGCAGCACCTGGCGCAGATGGCGTTGCTGCCCCGCATGGCGATCCTGCTGCTGGTAACGGTGCTGCTGGCCTTGTTGCCCGATGTGATGGGTCTGCAAGGCACCACCGCCTGGGTAGCCCGCTTGGTGTTGCTGTTACTGGGGGTGGGGTGGACGCTGTGGCGCTTTCAGGCCACCGTGTTGCAGGGCGTGCACGATGCCACCCGCTTCGCGTCCGACATCTCGGCCTGCAACCTGGCCACGTCGGTGGGCACTGACTATCCCCAACCTCTGGGCGCGCTGATGCAGCGCCTGCTGCAGACCCAGGTCAATCTGCGCGCAGTGGTGGGCGATGTGCGCACCGAGGTGCGCAACTTCATTGACTCAGCCGACGAGATCTCGCGCGGCGGCCTGGACCTGTCGGCCCGCACCGAATCGCAGGCCAGCAGTCTGGAAGAGACTGCTGCGGCCATGGAGCAACTGGCCAGCACGGTGCTGGAGACCTCCGAGACTGCCGCCAAGGTCTCGCGCGAGAGCGCGCAGAGCAGCGACATCGCCAAGCGCGGCGGCCAAGCGGTGCAAGAGGTGGGCGCCGCCATGCAGCAGATGAAGTTGTCGTCCACCAAGATCAGCGAAATCGTGGGCGTGATCGAGGGCATCGCCTTCCAGACCAATCTGCTGGCCCTGAACGCCGCCGTCGAGGCGGCCCGTGCCGGCGAGCAGGGGCGGGGTTTTGCGGTGGTGGCGGGTGAGGTGCGGGCGCTGGCCCAGCGCAGCGCCAGCTCCGCCAAGGAGATCAGCGGTCTGATCGGCGTGACGGTGAACCAGATCGCCAGCGGTGCCCAGCAGATGGGCCATGCAGGCACCACCATTGAGGGCGTGGTCGATGCAGTGGAGCGCGTGAGCACGCTGGTGCAGCAGATCAGCAGTGCCACCAAAGAGCAGTCGCAAGGCATCGCCCAGGTCAACGAGGCGGTGACGCAGCTGGACACCGTGACGCAGCAGAACGCGGCGCTGGTCGAGGAGTCTGCGGCGGCGGCGCAGGGGCTCAAGGAAAGTGCGGTGTCGCTGGGCCGCTCGGTGGATGTGTTCCGGCTGGGGTAACGGGTAACGGGTGCTGTGGCGAGCGACCGCCAGCCACGCAGACCTTGACGAATGCTTACTCGTAACTTACAGTGATTTTCCCGTTTTCCGGGAGATCACCATGACCCTCAACGAGCTGCAACGCATCAAGCAGTGGCATGTCGCGCACAAGGCAGACCACCCGCTCGAATACCACCTGTGGGACCTGGTGTTGACGGTCTGGATGCTGGGCTGGGTGGGCTGGTTTCCCATCATCGCTTTTGGCGAGCCGTGGACCGCGCCGCTGTGCCTGATGGGTATCTTCGGGCCCAGCCTCTATGTCACCTGGCGAACGCGTGCCCACCTGCGCCACACCCTGCGGTGCGACTGGATCGATGCGCGGAGCTGATGGACGCGACTGACGGCGGCTGGGCCTACTGCCGTGCCGTGCGCACGTTGCGCGGCAGACCTTGCGGGTGGCTGGTGCGCAGCGGGTTGATGTCCAGCCCGCCCCGGCGCGTGTAGCGCGCGTACACAGTCAGTTTGATGGGTTTGCAGCGCGTCCACACATCCATGAAGATGCGCTCCACGCACTGCTCGTGGAACTCGTTGTGGTTGCGAAAGCTCACCAGGTACTGCAGCAGCCCTTCCTGGTTGATCTGCGGGCCGCTGTAGCTGATCTGCACACTGCCCCAGTCGGGCTGGCCGGTCACCAGGCAGTTGCTTTTGAGCAGGTTGCTGGTCAGTGTTTCGGTCACGGGTGCTTCGTTGAACGTGGCCGTCAGCAATTCGGGGGCTGGCTGGTACTGCGTGCATTCCACATCCAGGCGGTCCAGGCTCAGGCCGTCCAGTTCATGCACGGGTTCCTGGTCGAACAGATCCGGCGCGATGAGCCTCACGCCCACGGTGGCCGGGTGTTCCGCGCCGCGCCACGCGGCTTCACTGATGTCGGTGCGGATGCGCGCCTGCACTTCGGCCGCATCGGCAAAACGGGTGTTGTTGAAGCTGTTCAAGTACAGCTTGAACGACTTACTCTCCACGATGTTGGGCGTTTCGCACGGCACGGTGATGTGCGCCAGCGCCACCTGCGGCTTGCCGCGCAGGTTCAGCCACGACAGCTCGAAGGCCGTCCACAGGTCGGCCCCGAAGAACGGCGCGGCGCCGGTGATCCCGATTTCGGCGCGCTTGCCAGAGCGGGGGATGGGGAACAGCAGCGATGCGTCGTACTGGTCCACGTAGGCGGAGGACTTGCCGAGTTGGGATTGTTCCGGGGTGTTCATAAATGCTATTAAATTTATAGCTAATAGCGCTTTATGGATAAGCGCTAGAGCCTGTTTTTACTTGAATTCCCGTTCGCGCAGCCACTTGGTGGCGATCCACTTCTCGCCCGCGATCACCGGCGCACCGCCGTGCAGCGTGCGGGTGGACGGGTGCGGGCGCTCATAGCTGAAGAACACCGCATTGCCGCGCTGCGGCGCGACCTCCAGGTGCACGTCGGGGAAGGTGGTGCCGCCGCCTTTTTCGGGGGTGTTCAGGTACATCACCAGTGTGCCCACACGTTGCCCGCCGCGCTGGACGATGGTGGGTGTGCCGGGCTCGGCGGGGTCGAAGTAGTCGTAGTGCGGCTTGTACTCGGCGCCTGGGCGGTAGTGCAGCACCTGCAGGCCCTCGCCGTTCTCGATGGGCCAGTTCAGCAGGCGCGCAATACGTTCTTCGATGCGCTGGATCAGCGGGCTCTGGCCGCGCTGGAAGAACATGCCGTCGCTGGTGCGGTCGTCATTGATTTCCTCGCCGCCCGTCTTGGTGGCCACGGTGAGCGAGCGCGCCATGCGCGGCGCAGCGTCCGCGATGAGGGCGTCGCATTCTTCGGGCGAGAGCAGGTTGCCAAACACCACGATGCGCGGCTGGGCCATGGCCAGCAGCACATTCACGGTGCGATCGCCACAGTCCACCTGGGCGGGCGATGCATCCAGCTGGGGCTCGGGCACAGGCACGGCGGCGGGCTGGCCTTGTTGTACGGCCAGTTCGTTCAGGTGGTCTTGCAGCGTGACCTCCAAGGCGTCGGCGGCCACGTCTTCATCCCAGCCCGCATCGCGCATGGACTGCAGCACCACAGGCGCGGCGTAGCCGGCCTGGGCCTGTTCGATGATCCAGCGGCGCAGCTCGGGCGTGATGGCCTGCCGCGCGGTGCTGGCGCGCTGGTGGGTGGTTGTGGTGCTGCTGTCGGGGTGCTGCTCAGAACGCGATGCCATGGCGGTCCTTCAACGTGAATGGGGTTAGCAGTTTCAGGCGGTGGGAGGGGTCTTGCGCCGGAAGACCAAGCGCTCGGGCTCGGATGATGCCGGGGCAAAGGCATAGCCGTCCAGATCAAACCCCTCGAGCTTGTGCGGCGTGGCCACGCGGTGCGTGATCGCATAGCGCGCCATCAGGCCCCGCGCACGTTTGGCATGGAAGCTGATGATCTTGTAAGCGCCGCCTTTCCAGTCTTCGAACACACATTCGATGACACGGGCCTTGAGCGCCTTGCGGTCGACGGACTTGAAGTATTCCTGCGACGCCAGGTTGACCACCACGGGGGTCGTGTCGGCGCGCAGGCGGGTGTTGAGGTGCTCGGCAATCTGGCTGCCCCAGAACTGGTACAGGTTGCTGCCTGCGCTGGTGGCCAGGCGCGTGCCCATTTCCAGGCGGTAGGGCTGCATGCGGTCCAGCGGCCGCAGCACGCCATAGAGGCCGCTCAAGATGGCCACATGGCTTTGTGCCCAGTCCCGGTCCTGCGGGGCGAGCGTGCGGGCGTCCAGTCCCTCGTACACATCGCCGTTGAAGGCCAGCAGCGCCTGGCGCGAGTTGGCGGCCGTGAAACGGGGGCGCCAGGCCTGGTAGCGCGCCACGTTCAGCGCGGCGAGCTTGTCACTCAGGTCCATCAGCGAAGCGATTTGCTGCGGAGATTGCTCGCGCAGCACCTCAATGAGCGCGGTGGATTGCGCCACAAACTGGGGCGTGGTGTGTGGCAGGCCTTCGGGCAAGGGCGTGTCGTAGTCGAGCGATTTGGCGGGAGACAGCAGGAACAGCATGGAGGCAGAAGGTCCGTGGATCTCGGAAGGTGCAGCAGGTGGCCGGGTGGGCTGCTGCGATTCTGGGGAGGCGGTGGCTCGAAATGGTACCTGTTGAAGGACTGTCTTCGGGCGCTTGCGGGCATTCGCAGGCTCCCGCAAAAAAAGAAGGCGGCCTGGGCCGCCTTCTTTTTGCATAGCTGCGGCTCCCTGAGGGGCAGCAGCTGTTTTCAGCGCATCAGGCCGAGGGAGTCTGCTCAAACGGCAGCTTCATGGCAGACAGGTCGCGGCGGGTTTCCACCAGCACCAGCGGGCCTTCGTCCAGCACTACTGCAGGTGGGCGCTCGCGCGGCACGCGGATGGGCTTGGGCTCGGCGGCAATCGCAGCTTGCACAGCAGCGATCTTGTCCATGTCGGAGTTGACCCACTGCAGGCCCGACGCGGCAGCCACTTGCTGCAGCTCGTCGATGGGCAGTGCGAACGCCTGGACGCGGGGCAGACCGTTCGCAGCGGGTACCACCGGTGCGACGGGTGCCGCAGAGGGTGCAGGTGCTGCAACAGGCGCTGGTGCCGCCACAGGTGCTGGCGCGGCCGCCACCGGGGCTGCTACCGGCGCGGCGACAGGTGCAGCAACGGGGGCCGGTGCGTGGGCCGGGGCGGGCACGGGTGCTGCCACAGGCGCTGGCGCGGGTGCCGCTGCCGCTGGCTCCGCTGCAGGGGCCGTGAAGTAGCTGCGGCGTGGCGCTTCGTCCTGCGCGGGTGCTGGCTCGGCCTGCGTGGGGTCGAAATCCAGCATCGCCGGTGCGGCGGCTTCGGCATTGCCGTTGTTGTCACGCGGACCGCGTTCGCCACGCTCGCGGCGGTCACGGCCGTAGCGGTCGCGCGAACGGCGCTCGCGACGCTGTTCTTCTGCAGCGGCTCCATTGCCGTTGGGCTGAGCGTCGTTGCCGGACAGGTCCAGATCGGGCAAGGCAGCCAGTGGCGCTGTGTCGGCAAAGTCGCCAGGCGCTGCGGCAGCGGCCGTTTCCTGGGCTTCCACCGCGCGGGGGGCGCGCTCGCCACGTTCGCCACGGTTGCCGCGATCCCCACGTTCACGGCGTGGGCCGCGTTCGCCACGGGGCTGCTGGGTGGGTTGGACTTCTGTGCTGTTGCCGGGATTGCCAGCGTTGGGGCCTTCCACCTGTGCGGTCACGGCGGTGTTGTTATCACCGTTCAAGCCTGCGTTCTGGTTGCGCGGCTCGGTGTTGTCGCGGCGGCCACGGCCGCCTCCTTCACGCCCTTCGCGTCCATTGCGGCCACCGTCGCGGCCTTGGCCTTCGCGGGCCTCGCCTTCGGGGCGGCGCTCGGCGTCGCGGGGTGCGCGGCCTTCGGCCGAGCGTTCGCCACGGCGGCCCCGGCCTTCGCCGTTGCCTTCGCGGTTGCCGTCACGGGGTGCGCCTTCGCGCTGGCCGTCCCGGTTGCCATCGCGGCCACCACGGCGGCCACGGCCTTCACCGTTGCGGCCATCGCGGCGGGGTTCGCCACGGGCGGTGGTCTCCGGGGCTGCTGCTGGTGCGGGCGCGGCCACGGGGGCAGGGGCTGCCGGTGTGGTGCCAACGCCGAACAGGCTCTTGATCCACCCAAAGAAGCCTTGCTCTTGGGGGGCGGCCGCAGCCGGGGCCGGGGTTGCCACGGGGGCGGGTGCTGGCGCGGTCGCAGCGGCGGGGCGCTGGCCAGCGCGTGGTGGGCGGGCGGCGCCTTCGGCACGGGGCTCGGCCACCGGGGCGGGTGCGTCGGGCAACACGCCCTTGATCACCGGCGTCTGCTTGTTGGTGGGCTCTTGCGAGCGGCGCGTCACGGCCGTGGGGTCTTCCACCTCTTCAGCAAGCTTGTAGCTGGCTTCGATGTGGTCCAGGCGCGGGTCGTCGTGCTTGAGGCGCTCCAGGCGATAGTTGGGGGTTTCCAGCGTCTTGTTGGGCACCATCAGCACGGCCACGCGCTGCTTGAGTTCGATCTTGGCGATCTCGGTGCGCTTCTCGTTCAGCAGGAACGAGGCCACTTCCACCGGCACCTGGCAGTGCACGGCGGCCGTGTTGTCCTTCATCGATTCTTCTTGAATGATGCGCAGGATCTGCAGGGCCGACGATTCGGTGTCGCGGATGTGGCCCGAGCCGCCGCAGCGAGGGCAGGGGATGGACGAGCCTTCGCTCAAGGCGGGCTTGAGGCGCTGGCGGCTCATTTCCATCAGGCCGAACTTGCTGATGGTGCCGAACTGCACGCGGGCGCGGTCCTGGCGGAGCGCGTCGCGCAGGCGGTTTTCCACTTCGCGGCGGTTCTTGCTCTCCTCCATGTCGATGAAGTCGATCACGATCAGGCCGCCCAGGTCGCGCAGGCGCATCTGGCGGGCCACTTCGTCGGCAGCTTCCAGGTTGGTGCGGGTGGCGGTTTCCTCGATGTCGCCGCCCTTGATGGCGCGGGCCGAGTTCACGTCCACGGACACCAACGCTTCGGTGTGGTCGATCACGATGGCGCCACCCGAGGGCAGCTGCACGGTGCGGGCGTAGGCCGATTCGATCTGGTGCTCGATCTGGAAGCGGCTGAACAGGGCGGCGTCGTCGCGGTAGCGCTTCACGCGGGCGGCATGCTCGGGCATGACGTGCGCCATGAACTGCTGTGCCTGTTCGTAGATGTCGTCGGTATCGATGAGGATGTCACCGATGTCGTTGTTGAAGTAGTCGCGGATCGCGCGGATCACCAGGCTCGATTCCTGGTAGATCAGGAAGGCGCCCTTGCCACCCTTGGCGGCGCCGTCGATGGCATTCCAGAGCTTGAGCAGGTAGTTCAGATCCCACTGCAGCTCGGGCGCGGTGCGGCCAATGCCGGCGGTGCGCGCGATGATGGACATGCCGTTCGGGTATTCGAGCTGGTCCATCGCCTCCTTGAGCTCGGCGCGGTCCTCGCCCTCGATGCGGCGCGATACGCCACCGCCCCGGGGGTTGTTGGGCATCAGCACCACATAGCGGCCGGCCAGCGAGACGAAGGTGGTCAGGGCCGCGCCCTTGTTGCCGCGCTCTTCCTTTTCAACCTGAACCAGCAGTTCCTGGCCTTCCTTGATCACCTCATTGATGCGCGCCTGGCTGGGCGAGACACCGGGGGTGAAGTAGCTGCGCGAGATTTCCTTGAACGGCAGGAAGCCATGGCGGTCTTCGCCGTAGTCCACAAAACAGGCTTCCAGCGAGGGCTCGACGCGCGTGACGACGGCCTTGTAGATGTTGCCCTTGCGCTGTTCGCGCCCTTCGATTTCGATTTCGTAGTCGAGGAGTTTTTGTCCGTCGACGATGGCCAGGCGCCGTTCTTCGGGCTGCGTGGCGTTGATGAGCATCCGCTTCATGATGCGATTCCTTCAGTGTTTCGCGGACAGCAGCGGAGCAGCCAACCGTGACCCACGGAGAGGGCTGCGCGGGCTGCCGCCCACAGTTTCCAAACCAATACAACAAGCTCTACAGGAGCTGTGAATGCCTGGACTGACGCATCGAAACGAAGGGAATTGCCGGGGATGCCAATGATCTGCCGCGCTCTAGCGCAGCATCGGGAGGCAGGGGCGCGTGGATGGGGGCGAGTGGTAGGAACGCAGTTTTGCTAGCAAAAGAGTAGCTGGTTGCGCTTGCTGGCTGTGCGCTGAGGGCGATTTTGAGCATGCAGCCAAAGGCCGCAGCCTCCGCCACAGGGTCACCATCCATGCCATCAACAACCACATGCTCGCTTAGATCCGCTGGCAGGCTGCGCCCGGGTAGGGAACATCTGCCAGCTTGGGGGATTCCGTATCAGTGTTTCAATCTGTCAGCCCGCCGCACGGCGTGCTGGCCACCACAGGCATCTGGCCTGCAATCTGCGCGCACGACGCCCGCTGGCATCGACCTGCCTGCACGAGGGGCAAGGGCTGTGTGGACTAAACTCCAGACAAATCAACCACTTACATAACAACGCGCAGGTGAAACACATTATAGGGGCCAAACCGCCCGCCGCCCCTGGGGGGCTTCCCGCAGCCCGCCTGGTGGAAGTGGATGCTGACTCCGCAGGCCAGCGGCTCGATAACTTTTTGATACGCCACTTGAAAGGTGTGCCTAAAACGCATGTCTACCGCATCATCCGCAGCGGCGAGGTGCGCATCAACAAAGGCCGCGTGAGTGCCGACACCCGCGTGGAAGCCGGTGACGTGGTGCGCCTGCCTCCTGTTCGAATTTCAGACAAGGTGGCCGAGAAGGCCGAGCGCCCGGCGCCCGCGCGCGAATTCCCCATCCTGCTCGAAGACGAGCACCTGATCGCCATCGACAAACCTGCCGGTGTAGCGGTGCATGGCGGGAGCGGGGTGAGCTTTGGCGTGATCGAGCAGCTGCGCCAGGCGCGGCCGGCCTCCAAGTTCCTGGAACTGGTGCACCGGCTGGACCGCGACACCTCGGGCATCCTGCTGGTGGCCAAGAAGCGGTCAGCGCTTACCCACCTGCAGGACCAGTTCCGCGAGCGAGAAACGGGAAAGACCTATCTGGCACTGGTCACGGGCACCTGGCCTGCCAACAAAAAAGTCATCGACCTGCCCCTGCACAAATACCTGCAGGCCGACGGCGAGCGCCGCGTGCGTGTGACCACGGCCGACGACCCGGATGGCATGCGGTCCATCACACTGGTCAAGGTGCGCAGCACCGTGCCCGCGCGCGCTGCGCAGGGCCTGCCCGCCATGTCGTTGCTGGAGGTGACCATCAAGACCGGTCGCACCCACCAAATTCGTGTGCACCTGGCCAGCCAGGGCCACGCCATCGTCGGGGACGACAAATACGGCGACTTTGACCTCAACAAGCGCCTTCAGAAGCTCTCGATGAAGCGCATGTTCCTGCACGCATGGCGGTTACAGTTCAATCACCCCGCTTCGGGCGAGCGTGTGCAGCTGATTGCCGAGCTGCCCCCCGAGCTGGCTGATTTTGTGTCCCCTGCCTGACGATCCTGCGCGAAGAACCCCCTCCATGTCTGCCAAAAACTTCCGTCCGCGCCGCTTCGACCTCATCGCCTTTGACTGGGATGGCACCCTGTTCGACTCCACCGCCATCATCGTGCGCTGCATCCAGGCGGCGGTGCGTGACGTGGGTGGCACCGTGCCCACCGACAAAGAGGCGGCCTATGTGATTGGCATGGGCTTGATGCAGGCCCTGGCCCATGCGGCGCCGGATGTGCCACCCGAAAAGTACACCGAGCTGGGCAACCGCTACCGCTTCCACTACATCCAGCACCAGGACGACCTGAGCCTGTTCGACGGCGTACTGCCCCTGCTGAACGACCTGCGTGAACGCGGCCACCTGCTGGCCGTGGCCACGGGCAAAAGCCGTCGCGGGCTGGACGATGCGCTGCACTCGGTGGACTTGCGCGGCGTGTTCGACGGCTCGCGCACCGCCGACCAGACCGCTGGCAAGCCGCACCCGCTGATGCTACAGGAGCTGATGGCCGAATTTGACGTGGCGCCGGAGCGCCTGCTGATGATTGGCGACACCACCCACGACCTGCAGATGGCGGTCAACGCACGCTGTGCGAGCGTGGGGGTGAGCTATGGCGCCCATGAGCCCGACGCCTTTCACGCGCTCCAGCCGCTGGCGGTCGTGCATTCGGTGCGCGAGCTGCACGATTGGCTGCTGCACAACGCGTGACGCCGGATATTGGAGCGGGACGAGCCCATGACCACACCACCCGATCAGCCCATTGCGCTGTGCAACAGTGCCGACCTCGTCGATGGGGGCTTGGCGGTTCCGTTTGATGTGCAGTACGCAGGTCAGACCTGCCGGGCCTTTGCGATCCGCTACCAGGGCCTGCCGCATGCCTACCTGAACCGCTGCACCCATGTGGCCATGGAGATGGACTACCAGCCGGACCGCTTTTTTGACGACACGGGCCACTGGCTGCTGTGTGCCACCCACGGGGCCGCCTACCTGCCGAGCACCGGCCAGTGCGCGGGCGGCCCGTGCCGCGGCGGGCTGGTGAAAATTGCTTTGTCCGAAAGCGATGGTGTGGTGCACTGGCATACTGCCTACAACCTGCAACCCGTAGAGTTCTAGAAAATCCAGATGAATTACCCTTATGTGCTGTCGCCTGGTGCCAGCCAGTGCGGTGCGCGGGCGGCAGTGTTGCAGTGCCCAGGACGTACGACATGACAGACCCCCAGCAGCCCGGCTCTTCGGGTTTTGACCCAAAAAGTAATCCCGCGCCCGACCTGTGGGCGCAAGCAGCTACAAATTCAGGAGCATCTGTGAGCGACTCATCGCGTGAACCCGGCTGGGAGCGCGCCACGCTGGAAAAGCTGGCCTTCTCCGCCCTCCAAGAACAGCGCAGCGCCCGCCGCTGGAAGATCTTCTTCCGCCTGGCATGGCTGGTGCTGATTGCCGCAGTTGCCTTTGCGGCCCTGCGCCAGGCATCGCCCAGTGCCAGCAAGAGCACGCCCCATACGGCGGTGGTGGACATCAAAGGTGAGATCGCCAGCGGCGCCGAGGCCAGTGCCGAGTTCGTGGTGGCCGCCATGCGCAGCGCACTGGAGGACGAAGGCTCGCAGGCCCTGGTGCTGCTCATCAACTCCCCCGGCGGCAGCCCGGTGCAGGCCGGCATCATCAATGACGAAATTGTTCGTTTGAAGGCCAAGCACAACAAGCCGATCTACGCCGTGGTGGAAGAAACCTGCGCCTCGGCGGCGTACTACATTGCCGCTGCAGCGGACGACATCTACGTGGACAAGGCCAGCATCGTGGGCAGCATTGGTGTGCTGATGGACGGATTCGGCTTCACCGGCACCATGGAAAAACTGGGCGTGGAGCGCCGCCTGCTCACCGCGGGTGAGAACAAAGGCTTTCTCGACCCCTTCAGCCCGCAGACCGAAAAGCAGCGTGCCTACGCGCAGACCATGCTCGACCAGATCCACCAGCAGTTCATTGCCGTGGTGAAAGCCGGGCGTGGTGACCGCCTCAAGACCACGCCCGACACCTTCAGTGGCCTGTTCTGGACCGGCCAGCAGGCCGTGGAAATGGGCCTGGCCGACAAGCTGGGCAACCTGGACTATGTGGCCCGCGAGGTGGTGAAGGCCGAAGACATCATTGACTACACCCGCCGCGACAACGTGGCGGAACGGCTGGTCAAGCGTTTTGGCGCGGCGATTGGTGTGGGCGCCGTGAAGTCACTGGCCGTGGCAGGACCTCAGCTGCGCTGACACCGTCCGACGTGGCCTTTGGGCCATGCACAAAAAAAGCCCCGGGTGGAGATTCCACACGGGGCTTTTTGCGTCTGGGCCTGCGTGGCCGGTACGTGGTGTGACGCATCCTGTCGTGCCGGGCCTCCGAGGGCTGGCAGGAGGGTGTTTTTTAGCTGTCCAGCCCGCCCGCCTTGCGCTGGCGCGAGCCGTCTTCCAGGATGGTGTCGTCGGCCACCAGCTTGCCCGTCTCGTCCCACTGCTTGCGGGCCGTAAGGCGTGTGCGTCCCCGGGCATCGGGGGCTGAATACTGTTCTTCAATCGCCAGCCGGCCGTTGTCGTGAAAGGCCTGCTGCGTGCCCACGGGCCATTGCTCGGCATTGAGCTGTTCGCGCCGCGCCAGCTTGCCATCGTCACGGTACATCTCGCGCTGCACGCGCGCCTGCTCACCGGCGCCGGTCCAGGTACTGCGCTCTCGCACCGATCCGTTGAGGTACCAGCGCTCGACCTGCACCTCCCGCCCATCGGCAAAACTGCGCTGCTCGATCAGCTGGCCGGATGCGCCGTAGCGCTTGGCGCTGAACAGCGATCCCCGCGTATCGCGCAGTGTGCGCTCGTCCGGTGCGAACACCCGTTCCTCGCGCAGCACACTTTTGCCGCCCTCGGTGGTGAAGCTGCGGTGCACACGCCGACCGTCCACCACGAGTTGCTGGGCGGCGACGATGCCGTCGCGGGTCCATTCGGTCGCGTTCAGCAGGCGGCCCTGGTCGTAGTGCAGCTGCGCGGTTTTGGCGCCGTTGTCTGCATGGAGCAGGGTGTCAGTGGCACCGTCGAAGCCGCAGAGTTTGCGGTCGTCGGGCAGCACGCTGGTGCGCGGGCAGAACAGGCGTGTGGGCTGGCCCTTGCTGTTGGTTTCCACATAGAACAGCTCCTGCCCGCCGCCGTGGAACGACACGCGCTCCACGCGGCCGGTGGCGTCAAAGCGCCTCACGGCCCCCTGGGTGCGGCCGTTGTCGGCGGTTTCTTCGCGCCGCACCTGGCCGTTGGGCCAGAACTCGGCCACCCGGCCGTGGCTGTTGCCGCGTTCGTTGACCGTGCGTTCGCGCTGCAGGCGGCCTTCGCGGTCGAACATGCGCTCCAGGCCCACGAACTTTCCGTCGCGCAGTTCCTGCTCGCGCTGGAGGTGGCCGGTGTCTTCTTCGCGGCAGCGCACCAGCCCGGACTGGCCGGCGGTTTCGGAACCGTTGGAAATATTGATGGGTTTGCCATTCAATTCACAACGAATAATGGCCTCAGCGCCTGAACCATAAGCGCTAACAGCTATAAAAAATATAGTGAATAGACGGTTCATGCTCAGCGGCCCATAGCAAACACGACAGGGGTGCGGTTGTCTGGGGGCGTGGGTTGCTGGCGCCATTGCCGCACGAGCTGGCTGCGGATGCGTGCGTCGGGCAGCGTCAGCCCGCTGGCCAGCGCCAGGCGGGTGTGGGGCTGCAGCGTTTGCACCAGGGCCTGCCAGAGGGCGGCGTTGCGGTAGGGAGTTTCGATGAAAAGCTGGGTCTGTCCTGTCTTGAGGGCCAGGCTTTCCAGCTCCTTGATACGCTGGATGCGCTCCTGGCTGTCCTGGGGCAGGTAGCCGACAAACGCAAAGTTTTGCCCGTTCAATCCGCTGGCCGCCAGCGCCAGCAGCAGCGACACAGGGCCCACCAGAGGCACAACGGGGATATCAAGGTCGTGTGCCGCGCGCACCACGGACGAACCGGGGTCGGCCACGGCTGGCATGCCCGCCTCGCTGATCAGCCCCATGTCGTGCCCATTCAGTGCCGCTGCGAGCAGCGGGCGTGCGTCGAACGGGGCTGATCCCTTGTCGCCATGGTCGCCTTTTTTGTGGACTTCGCGGGGAAGCTCGGTGATCTGCTGCTGCTGCAGGGGGGCTGCCAGGGGGTGCAGTGCGTCGATGCGTTTGAGGTAGGCGCGTGTACTCTTGGCGTTCTCGCACACCCATTGGGTCAGCCGTGCAGCCGTCTGAAGGGTGGCCGAGGGCAAGGCATTCTGCAGCGGGACCTGGGTGTCGCAGCCAAAGTCGAGGGGGGCGGGCACGAGATAAAGCGTGCCCTTGCGAGCGCCAGAGCGCGGTTCGGTGGGGGGATTTGTCATGGCAGCACCAAGCCTGCCGCGCGCAGCATGCGGCAGGTGCGGATCAAAGGCAGTCCGATGAGGGCTGTGGGATCGTCGCTGTGGATGGCATCCAGCAGCGCAATGCCCAGGCCTTCGCTCTTGGCGCTGCCGGCGCAATCGTAGGGTTGCTCGGCGCGCAGGTAGCGCTCGATTTCCGCGTCAGACAGCTCACGGAATTTCACCTCCACCGGGGCCAGGTCGATCTGCTCGAAACCCGTCGCGGCGCACACCACGGCCACGGCGGTCTGGAACACCACGGTCTGGCCGCGCATCTGGCGCAGTTGCACCACCGCACGCTCGTGGTGGCCGGGCTTGCCCAGGGGCTCGCCAGCGAGGTCGGCAACCTGGTCGGAGCCGATTACCACCGCATCGGGGTGGAGTTGCGCCACGGCGCGTGCCTTGGCCAGCGCCAGGCGCAAGGCCAATGAGCGAGGGGCTTCGCCGGGCAGGGGGGTCTCATCCACCTCCGGGGCCGTGACGTCAAAAGGCAGGTTCAACCGCTCTAGCAATTCACGCCGATACCGCGATGTGGAGCCCAATACCAGAGGGCGTTTCAGGGGGGGGGATTGATGCATGCGCCGATTCTCTTACACTGCCGCCATGACCAAGGAATTCTCCCCCCAGCGCCTCGACGTGAAAGCCTTTGCACAGGCGGGCGGTCGGCTGGCGGGCCACGATTCACTGCTGAAGTACGAACGCCTGGCCCAGGAGGCCAAGGGCCTGCACCCGGACCTGATGGTGGACTGGGAGGCTGTGGGCGAAGTGCGCACGGCGCTGGGCGGCATGGGCCAAGTCTGGCTGCATATCAAGGTTACTGCGAGCTTCCCCATGGAATGCCAGCGTTGCATGACGCCGGTGGATGTGCCGCTGGAGGTGGACCGTGAGTTTCGCTTCGTGGCCGACGAGGCCACCGCAGAGGCTCTGGACGACGAAAGCGAAGAAGACCTGCTGGCCATGAGCCGCGAGTTTGACCTTCACGAGCTGATTGAGGATGAGTTGCTGATGGCCTTGCCCGTGGTGCCCAAACACGACGAGTGCCCTACCGCAGTACCACTGGCTTCTTCGGACGACGATTTTGAGGAAGCCAACGACGAAAAGCCCAATCCTTTTGCGGCGTTGGCCGCACTGCGCAAAGACAACAAGGGCTGATTGGACGACCCAAAAATCATTTGGGTTATAATCGTGGGCTTCACGCGAACCCCATCGTGTCTTTTTGGGCTGATCGCGTTTTTACCAACCTATTCCAGATCAGGAGCCATCATGGCCGTTCAGCAAAACAAAAAGTCCCCCTCCAAGCGCGGCATGCACCGCTCGCACAATGCCCTGAATGTGCCAGGCATTGCCGTGGAACCCACCACCGGTGAAACGCACCTGCGTCACCACATCAGCCCCAACGGTTTCTACCGTGGCCGTCAGGTGCTGAAGAACAAGTCTGAAGCCTGATCTTCGCCCCATCCAAAGGCCCGTTGCTACTGAAACCGTAGCGCGGGCCTTTGTTTTGACCGTCGTATTTATTTTTCCGGCCCTCCTGGCCGGCCGGACAAGTCGCCCATGATCACACTGGCTGTTGACTGCATGGGGGGCGACCATGGCCCCCGCGTCACGCTCGCGGCGTGCCGCCAGTTTCTCGATACACACCCTGATGCCCGCCTGCTGCTCGTCGGCCTGGTGGATCGTCTGCAATCGTTTTCGCACGACCGTGCCACGATCATTCCTGCTACCGAAGTGGTGGCCATGGATGATCCTGTCGAGGTGGCTCTGCGCAAGAAGAAAGATTCTTCCATGCGCGTGGCGATTCAGCAGGTCAAGGATGGCGCGGCCTCTGCGGCCGTTTCGGCAGGCAATACCGGCGCGCTGATGGCTATTGCCCGGTATCTCCTCAAGACGCTGGACGGCATCGACCGCCCCGCCATTGCGACGCAATTGCCCAACGCCGCAGGTGGTGCCACCACGGTGCTGGACCTTGGGGCGAATGTGGATTGTTCCGCCGAGCATTTGTTGCAGTTTGCCGTGATGGGCTCTGCCTTGGTATCGGTCCTTCGGGATGGCGGGGAGCCCACCGTCGGTTTGCTCAATATCGGTGAAGAGGCGATCAAAGGTAGTGAAGTAATCAAAAAAGCCGGTGAATTGCTGCGATCTGCAGCCAATTCCGGTGATTTGAATTTTTATGGAAATGTTGAAGGCAATGACATTTTCAAGGGCACTGTTGACATCGTGGTATGTGACGGATTTGTGGGCAATGTGGCCCTCAAGGCCAGTGAAGGGGTGGCATCAATGATCATTGGCGCCCTGAAAACGGAGTTCTCCCGCAACATTTTCACTAAAATCGCTGCGATCACCGCGTATCCGATCTTAAAAGCGCTCATGAAGCGCATGGACTACCGCCGTTACAACGGCGCGGCGCTCTTGGGGCTGCGCGGGCTGGTGTTCAAGAGCCATGGGTCGGCTGACACAATGGCGTTCGAGCAGGCTTTGAACCGGGCGTATGATGCAGCCCGCAACAACCTGCTCGACCGCGTCCGGACCCGGATTGCGCACGCAGCGCCGCTTCTGGTGCCTGCGGATGCCCAGCCCCAGCCTGGCGTTGCGGCGACGATGACACATTGATGAGACGCTACTCCCGCATTACCGGCACCGGCAGCTACCTGCCCCCGCGCCGGCTGACCAACGCTGATCTGGTGGCTGAACTGGCCCAGCGCGGCATCGAAACCTCAGATGAGTGGATCGTGGAGCGCACCGGCATCCGCGCGCGCCACTTTGCAGCGCCTGATGTTGCCTGCAGCGATCTGGGCCTGGAGGCTGCGCGCAATGCCTTGCAGGCGGCGGGCCTTCTGCCGACCGACATTGATCTGATCATCGTGGCCACGTCCACCCCGGATATGGTGTTTCCCTCGGCTGCCTGCATATTGCAGAACAAGCTGGGAGCCAATGGTTGCCCTGCGTTTGATGTGCAGGCGGTGTGCAGCGGTTTTGTCTATGCCCTGTCCGTGGCGGATGCCATGATCCAGACGGGTGCTGCCAACCGCGCGCTGGTCATTGGGGCAGAAGTTTTCAGCCGTATTCTGGATTTCAATGACCGCACGACCTGCGTGTTGTTTGGTGATGGTGCGGGTGCCGTGGTGCTGGAGGCGTCGGAAACGCCGGGCATCCTGTCCAGCGACCTGCATGCCGACGGCAAGCATGTCGGCATCCTGTGTGTGCCCGGCAACGTGTCGGGTGGCAAGGTCCTGGGGGACCCCGTCCTCAAGATGGACGGGCAGGCTGTCTTCAAGCTGGCGGTGGGCGTGCTGGAGAAGGCCGCGCATGCGGTGCTGGCCAAGGCGGGGCTGACCGAGGCCGATATTGACTGGCTGATTCCACACCAGGCCAATATCCGCATCATGCAGGGCACGGCCCGCAAGCTCAAGCTGTCCATGGACAAGGTGGTGGTCACGGTGGACCAGCATGGCAACACTTCGGCAGCCTCCATTCCCCTGGCGCTCGACCATGCGGTGCGTACGGGCCAAGTCAAAAAGGGTGAGACCCTGCTGCTCGAAGGTGTGGGCGGCGGCTTTACCTGGGGCGCGGTGCTCCTGAAGTTATAGCTTTTGGCGCTTGCTGGATAAGCGCTAGGCATCAATTTCAATCATATTTCTGGATTTTTCATGAAGTCTTTTGCATTTGTCTTTCCGGGACAAGGCTCGCAATCGGTGGGCATGCTCGACGGATGGGGTGATCACCCGGTGGTGGCCCAGACCGTGCAGGAAGCCTCGGATGCCCTGGGTGAAAACATCGGCCTGCTGATCAAGGAAGGTCCCAAGGAGGCGCTGGCCCTGACCACCAACACGCAGCCGGTGATGCTGGTGGCTGGGGTGGCTGCATGGCGTGTCTGGCGTGCAGAAGGTGGTGCAGCCCCGGTCGCTGTTGCGGGGCATTCTCTGGGCGAGTATTCGGCGCTGGTTGCCGCAGGTGTGTTGACGCTGGCCCAGGCGGCGCCTCTGGTGCGCCTGCGTGCAGCTGCCATGCAGGAGGCCGTGCCGGTCGGCACTGGCGCCATGGCTGCCATCTTGGGGATGGAGGCTTCCAAGGTCATCGCAGGATGTGCCGAGGCAGTGGCCTCGTTCGGTGTGGGAACGGCAGAAGTGGTTGAGGCTGTCAATTTCAACGACCCCGTCCAGACGGTCATTGCGGGCACCAAGGCCGGCGTCGAAAAGGCCTGCGAAATGCTCAAGGCGGCAGGTGCCAAGCGCGCACTGCCATTGCCGGTGTCTGCCCCTTTTCACTCCAGCCTGATGAAGCCTGCCGCTGAGAAGCTGCGCTTGGCGCTGGCGGATGTGGCGCTTGCTGCGCCCCAGACTCCGGTTCTGAACAATGTGGATGTCGCGGTGCAACAGGATGCTGATGCGATCCGAGACGCGCTCTACCGCCAGGCCTTTGGCCCCGTGCGCTGGGTGGAGTGTGTGCAGGCCCTCAAGGCCCGGGGGGTCACCCATATTATTGAAAGTGGCCCTGGCAAAGTGCTGGCGGGTCTGACCAAGCGCATCGATCCTGAGCTGGTGGGTGCGACACTGTTTGATATGGCCACGCTGGCCGAAACCCGGGAGTTGTTGGCATGACGCAATCCTCATCGGCCGCGCAAGTGGCGTTGGTCACAGGCGCATCGCGCGGCATTGGTGCGGCCATTGCGCTCGAGCTGGCGGTACGTGGCTACCAGGTGGTGGGCACGGCCACGACGGACGATGGCGCCGAGCGCATCAGCCAGGCCCTGGCGACCTACCCCGGCTGCCGTGGTGCCAATCTGAACGTGAATGACGGAGCTGCCATCGAGGCGTTGATGGATTCCATCGTCAAGCAGCAGGGTGGTCTGCATGTGCTGGTCAACAATGCGGGCATCACCCGCGACACCCTGGCCATGCGCATGAAGGACGATGACTGGGATGCGGTGCTGGACACCAATCTCAAGGCGGTTTTCCGCGTGAGCCGCGCGGCGATTCGCCCGATGATGAAACAGCGATTCGGGCGCATTATCAGCATCACCAGTGTGGTGGGGGCATCGGGCAATCCCGGTCAGGCCAACTACGCGGCGGCCAAGGCTGGAGTGGCGGGAATGACCCGTGCACTGGCCCGCGAACTGGGCAGCCGCAGCATCACGGTCAATTGCGTAGCGCCGGGATTTATCGAGACGGATATGACGTCGGTGCTGCCCGAGGAACAGCAAAAAGCCCTCAACGCCCAGATCCCTTTGGGGCATATGGGCAAGCCGCAAGACATCGCACATGCCGTGGCCTACCTTGCTTCGCGCGAAGCAGGGTACGTGACCGGGCAGGAGTTGCATGTCAATGGCGGCATGTACATGTAATTGAGACAAGTTAACGCCGGTTCATCCGGACGGCGGGCTGCTGAGGGGCTTCTCCTTAAGCGGCTAGAATCGCGGATTCATTCACAACCCCCAGAGGGAAACCATGAGCGATATCGAAGCACGCGTCAAAAAAATCATTGCCGAACAACTCGGTGTGGAAGAGTCCCAAGTCACCAATGAAAAGGCCTTCGTGGCAGACCTCGGTGCCGACTCGCTCGACACGGTGGAACTGGTGATGGCACTGGAAGACGAATTCGGCATCGAGATCCCTGACGAAGACGCCGAGAAGATCACGACGGTGCAAAACGCCATCGACTACGCCAACACCCACCAGAAGGCCTGAGCGGCGCACTGCGCCTGACTCAAGCGATCAACAGAAGGTTTTTACGCATGAGCCGTCGTCGCGTTGTCGTGACCGGCCTGGGATGCGTCAGCCCCGTGGGCAACACGGTGGCCGAATCCTGGGCCAATCTCCTTGCCGGAAAATCCGGTATTGACCTCATCACCAAGTTCGACACGTCGAACTTTGCCTGCAAGATTGCAGGGGAGGTCAAAGGTCTTGACCTGGAGTCGTACATCAGCGCCAAGGATGCGCGCGCGATGGACAGCTTCATCCATTTCGGCATTGCAGCTGCTGCACAGGCGGTTGAAGATGCCGGTCTGCCCACGGGTGAAGCGCTCAGTGAAGAGTTTGCAACACGCATAGCCTGCGTGATCGGTTCGGGGATTGGTGGCTTGCCACTGATCGAGAATACCCACGCGGAACTGGTCAGTCGCGGTCCGCGGCGCATCACGCCGTTCTTTGTGCCAGCGTCCATCATCAATATGGTGGCGGGCCATGTGTCCATGCGCTTTGGCTTCAAGGGGCCGAACCTCGCGGTCGTGACGGCCTGCACAACCGGCCTGCATTGCATTGGCGAGGCTGGTCGCATGATCGAATACGGTGATGCGGATGTGGTGGTGGCGGGTGGCACTGAATCCACGGTGTCGCCGCTGGGCATTGGTGGTTTTGCGGCCATGCGCGCCCTGTCTACCCGCAACGATGACCCCAAGACCGCTTCCCGCCCCTGGGACAAGGACCGAGATGGTTTTGTTTTGGGTGAAGGCGCCGGGGTCATGGTGCTGGAGGAATACGAGCATGCCAAAGCCCGTGGTGCCAAGATCTATGCGGAACTGGGTGGTTTTGGCATGAGCGCCGATGCAGGCCACATGACGGCCCCCAGTATGGATGGTCCACGCCGTGCCATGCTCAACGCCCTGCGCAATGCCGGCATGAATGCCGATCAAGTTGACTACCTCAACGCCCATGGCACTTCCACGCCGCTGGGTGATATTAATGAGACGAATGCCATCAAGGCGGCCTTGGGCGACCATGCTTACAAGGCTGTGGTGAGCTCCACCAAATCCATGACCGGTCATTTGCTGGGTGGTGCGGGCGGTATTGAAAGCATTTTTACAGTGCTGGCCTTGCATGAGCAAAAGGTACCACCCACCATCAATTTGGCGAATCAGGACCCCGAGTGCGATCTGGACTACTGCGCCAACACGGCGCGTGACATGAAGATCGACGTTGCAGTCAAGAATAACTTCGGTTTTGGTGGCACCAACGGGACGCTGGTTTTCAAGCGCGTCTGATCATTGGGTCAGGTGCTCTGCCGCCCGACTTGGCGAGGCCGTGGTGTCTTGTTGCGATCCTGCAATCGTTGGTTGCTCAGCACGGGCCTATGTTCCGTGCTAAGCAGGCGGCACAGCCTCGGTAGCGTTTCGTGGGTGTGACTTCGCAGCGACCACCTTCGGTGTTTTACCCCCTGCGGCGCAGCCGCTTGTTCGGGGGCTTGCTGGGGGCATTGTTGCTGATCAGCGCAGCGGGGCTGCTTGCTTGGTTCGTTCGAAGTGGTGGTGCTGCATCCCCATGGCCCGCAGCGATGGCGGGTGGTCTCTGGTGTCTGGCTGCCGCCAGCGCATTCCATTTCTGGTTCTGTCAATTCTCTGGTGGTATCCACTGGGATGGCCAGACCTGGACACTGGTGGCTCCGAACTCCGGGGCGGCCTGGATGGCATTGTCCGGACCTCCTGAAGTCCTTCTCGATTTGCAGTCACATCTGTGGCTGCATGTCATTCCGGTGGGGCACCGCCGCACCTGGTTGTGGCTGACGTGTTCCGCGCAGCCCGAGCGTTGGCTGGATCTGCGGCGTGCGGTATATTCGCGCGCCAGACCGGGCGCTGACAACGCTGACGAAACCGCCCCGGCCAGCAGCCGTGGGCGTGAATCCTGAGTATCCATGACTGTAATTCCGCCTTCCCCTTCCGAAGATAGCGACCTCCAACTGGTGGAGCGCGCGGTAGCGGGCGATCAGCGTGCCTATGAGTTACTGGTCATCAAGTACCAGCGCCGTATCGAGCGTCTCATTGGCCGGATGGTGCGGGACACCGACATCGTTCAAGACATAGCGCAGGAGACGTTCATCCGGGCCTACCGCGCGCTGCACCAGTTCCGGGGGGATGCGCAGTTCTACACTTGGCTCTACCGGATTGCTGTCAATACCGCCAAGAAGGCGCTCATGGACATGAAACGCAATCCGGTCATCTCTGAGAACGCTTTGCGGGGGAACGAGGACGAAGATGAAACTTCCCGCCTCGGACACGAACTAACCAGCGACGAAACCCCCGAAACCGTACTCGCTGCCCGAGAAATCGCGCAAGCCGTGAATGCGGCTATGGAGGCTTTGCCCGACGATCTGCGCCAGGCGGTAACGTTGCGCGAGATTGAAGGGCTGAGTTACGAAGAGATTGCGACGGCCATGGATTGCCCCATCGGCACGGTGCGGTCACGGATTTTTCGGGCGCGAGAGGCCATTTCGGCAAAAGTGCGTCCTCTGCTTGAGAACCAGTCAGGCAAACGGTGGTGAGGTAATGAAATGAACAACGCTGTACGAAGTGATGGATTGGTGGGCGGTGCTGTGGTGGCTGAGATAAGCAGGCGCGAGCAATTGTCGGCACTGGCGGATGGTCAGTTGCATGGGGACGAGGTGGCGGACGCCTTGGCCTATGCGGCGCAAGCCGAAGGCCATGCCACTTGGCAGCTCTACCATTTGGTGGGAGATGTATTGCGTTCTTCCGACCTCGCGCAACCTGCCAATCCGAACTTCATGGCGCGGTTGCGTGATGAACTGGCCAAGGAAGGGCCTGTCGTACGTCCTGCGGCCGCTGCTGTGCAGCAGGTGGATGTGGTGGCCCCCGCAATGGCGGATGCTGCCAATGCGTCGGTCTTTCGCTGGAAAATGGTCGCGGGTTTTGCGTCTTTGGCGGCAGTTGCGGCGATTGGTTGGACCTCTTTGGCCACGTTGCAAAGCAATGGTGCACCCGGCGCCACGGGTGGAGCCCAACTGGCCATCTCTCCCGAGTCGGGTGCGAATGGCCCCAGCTCCGGTGCCCCTGTTGTCGCAGTGGCTGATGCCGATGGTGGCGCGCAGGTGATGATTCGGGATCCCCGCCTGGATGAGTTGCTGGCGGCACACAAGCAGTTTGGCAGCACATCCGCATTGCAGATGCCTGCAGGATTTTTGCGCAATGCCACCTTTGAGACGCCCAGCCGCTGAGCCGGGAGTGGCTTGCTGGCGTGGTGAGATTGTGTGATGAGCTACCCGGGAGTTTTGTGCGTTTGGTTGAAAGCACTGCCGCAGCAGTTCAAACACGGGGTGGTTGCTGCCCTGTGTGTGACAGGACTCTCCGTATCGGCAGGGGTCTCGTCGGCTGAGGGGGGTGTTTCTTCTGCAGCAGAGGCGGCTCCCGCGACTGCGGAGCGCAGTATTCTGCAGTGGATCGAGCGCATGCACAGCGCGCCCTGCGCGCGCCCGTATGCCGGTACCTTTGTGGTGCTGGCTGCTTCCGGAGCGATGGCCAGTTCACGCATCTGGCACGCCTGTGAAGGGGCGCAGCAGATGGAGCGCGTGGAGGCTCTCAGTGGCACTCCCCGGACCATTTTTCGGCGCAACGACGAGGTACGTACGTTCTGGCCACAGTCGCGTGTGGTGCGGTCGGATCGACGGGATGCCTCTGGGCTGTTTCCACGAGTTCCGGTGGTTGAGGGCACTTCCATATCCCATTTCTATGCCGCACGCCCTGTGGGCCAAGAGCGCGTTGCAGGATTTGTTGCCGACGTGGTGTGGTTCAAACCCGTGGACTCGCTGCGTTTTGGCTACAAGCTGTGGAGCGAGCGGGAGACCGGCCTGGTCGTGAAGCTGCAGACCTTGGGCGCGAACGGACGCGTTCTGGAGCAGGCTGCATTCTCGGAGTTGGACTTGAACGCCCCCGTTCGCGTGGAGCAGCTTTCACGCCTGATGGACGCGACCGCTGGTTACAAGGTGGTGGCGCCGGTTGTGGTCAAGACCACGGCCACGGCCGAGGGCTGGGTGCTTCGTCAGCCGGTTGCTGGCTTTGTTCCGGTGAGCTGCCATCGGCGCGCTGTGTCTGCTGACGACGGTGCGCAGGGTGTCTTGCAGTGCCTGTACTCCGATGGTCTTGCATCGGTATCGCTGTTCATCGAGACCTTTGATCCCCAGCGACACCCCTCCCAGCCCCAGGTCTCGGGTATGGGGGCCACGCAGCTTCTTGCGCAACGGGTCTTGCCCGATGTATGGCTCACAGTAGTGGGGGAGGTTCCTTTGCAGACCCTTCGCCTGTTTGCGGGTCAATTGGAGCGCACACGCTGACACTGACACTGAGGCCAGTGGGCGTGACGCTGGCGGCTGCTGTCTCTGAGCCAGCGCTGTGGCGGGGCCGTTTGCAGGGGCATGCGAAGTGCATTTGCGATGCGGGAACCAAATGGCCGCACACTCTTCACAGTTACACACAGTTTGATGACTGTATTTGCTACCAATCACGAAAGGTCGATGATGTCGAAGTTCGATGGAAATGCGCTGCGCTCCTTGGCATTTGCATGCATGTTCGCAGGGGTTGCTGGCGGCATGGGTTTGCCCCAAGCTGCCTTGGCACAACCTGCTGCAGCGGTTCGCGGGTTGCCAGATTTTACGGATCTGGTGGACCAGGTGGGGCCCTCGGTGGTCAATATTCGGACGGTAGAAAAAGCGTCGAGCCGTGCAAGTGCAAACGGCATGGACGAGGAGATGATGGAGTTCTTCCGCCGCTTTGGCGTGCCGATCCCCAATGTGCCCAGGCAGCAACGTCCTCAGCGGCCGCAAGACGACGAGCAGCCGCGCGGCGTGGGTTCTGGCTTCATCCTGACTGCGGACGGGTTTGTGATGACCAATGCGCATGTCGTGGACGGTGCTGATGAGGTGATCGTCACGCTGACCGACAAGCGCGAATTCAAGGCCAAGATCATTGGTGCGGACAAGCGAACCGATGTGGCGGTGGTCAAGATCGAGGCCACGGGCTTGCCTGCCGTCAAGGTGGGTGATGTGGGGCGTCTGCGGGTGGGCGAATGGGTGATGGCGATTGGATCGCCCTTTGGGCTGGAGAACACCGTGACTGCGGGCATTGTGAGTGCCAAGCAGCGCGATACGGGGGACTATCTCCCGTTCATCCAGACCGATGTGGCCATCAACCCGGGCAACTCGGGCGGTCCGCTTATCAACATGCGTGGCGAGGTGGTGGGGATCAACAGCCAGATCTATTCGCGCTCGGGTGGATTCATGGGCATTTCGTTCGCGATTCCGATGGACGAAGCCATCCGCGTGAGTGAGCAGTTGCGCGCATCCGGTCGGGTGACACGGGGCCGTATCGGCGTGCAGATCGGGCAGGTCACCAAGGACGTTGCGGAGTCCATTGGCCTGGGCAAGGCCCAGGGTGCGCTGGTGACCGGGGTAGAGGCGGGGTCACCCGCAGACAAGGCGGGCGTGGAGGCTGGTGACATCATCACCCGCTTTGACGGCAAGTCCATCGAGAAGGTTGCGGACCTGCCCCGACTGGTGGGCAATACCAAGCCTGGTACCAAGAGCACGATGACCGTGTTCCGCCGTGGCGCCTCGCGGGACCTGGGCATCACCATTGCAGAAATTGAGCCCGACAAGCCAACTGCCAAAACGGCGGAGCGTGAGGAGAAACCCAAGGCTTCGGCTGCTGCACAGCAAATGGGATTGGCGGTCACGGAACTTTCGGACACCCAGAAAAAGGAGCTCAAGATCAAGGGCGGTGTGCTGGTCGCGACCGCCACAGAGGCCGCAGCACGTGCCGGCCTGCGCGAAGGGGATGTGATTCTCGCGATTGCCAACACGGAAGTGTCTGGTGTGAAGGAGTTTGAGGCTGTGCTCGCCAAGGCCGACAGGAACAAGCCTATCAATGTGCTGTATCGGCGCGGCGAGTGGGCCCAATATGCCTTGATCCGTCCCGGACGATGACGAGTGGCGTTGTGGCAGATGTGGGAAGATGGTTGACCCATTTCCCCACGTTTGCAGCAGGCCTTTGTCGAAGGTGTGGGCATTTTGGTTTTTTTGTCTTTTCCTTCTTTCGATGTTGAAAGTTAGCCTTGGCTAACTTTATGAAGGTCTATCAACTGATTTCGATAGAATAGAGGCCCCTGTTCAACGCTAATTCATATATTAGCTGGACGTTGATTCACGATGCGGGATGTGACGGTGTCATGCACAGCCGATCCACAGCTCACCCACAAGTTGTCCAGCGTTGTAGTTGTGCAGACTGTGTATAAGTTGTTGATAAGATCCCTGTTGCACCCTGGCAACTCCCCTTGGATGCAGTCGGATGGGCTTTTTACTGCGGGCTTTTTGCCTACAATGAAGCTCCAACTATCGCAGTTGCCAATGATTGTTGGTTCAGGGCGCGTCGCCATTCGACGCGCCCTTTTTTCTTGTGTGCTCCGTTTTAATTCAATCACTTGACGCTTTCCGTTGATGAACCACATCAGAAATTTTTCCATCATTGCGCACATCGACCATGGCAAGTCGACGCTTGCAGATCGCTTGATCCAGCGCTGCGGAGGCCTTGCGGACCGTGAGATGGAGGCCCAGGTTCTGGACTCGATGGATATCGAAAAAGAGCGTGGGATAACCATCAAGGCGCAGACCGCAGCGCTGCAATACAAGGCGCAGGATGGGCAGGTCTACAACCTCAATCTGATCGACACACCGGGGCATGTGGACTTCTCGTATGAAGTGAGCCGCTCGTTGTCGGCATGCGAGGGCGCGTTGCTGGTGGTGGATGCTTCGCAAGGCGTGGAAGCTCAGACCGTTGCGAACTGCTACACCGCATTGGATCTGGGTGTCGAGGTGGTGCCGGTACTCAACAAGATGGATCTGCCCAATGCCGATCCCGACAATGCCAAGGCTGAGATCGAAGATGTGATCGGCATTGACGCGACCGACGCGATTCCCTGCTCCGCCAAGACCGGCATGGGTATTGATGAGATCCTCGAAGCCATCGTGGCCAAGGTGCCCGCGCCGCGCGGCAATGCCGATGGACCGCTTCGCGCGATGATCATCGACAGCTGGTTCGACAGCTACGTGGGTGTGGTGATGCTGGTGCGCGTGGTCGATGGCCGTTTGCTCAAAGGCGAGCGCATCAAGATGATGGCCAGTGGTGCGGTGTACAACGCGGACAACCTCGGTGTGTTCACGCCCGCCAACGAGCCGCGCAACTCTCTTGACGCAGGGCAGGTGGGCTACATCATCGCTGGTATCAAGGAGCTGCAGGCTGCCAAGGTGGGTGACACGATCACGCTCGAAAAGAAATTGCCCAACAATGCGGGCCCTGCCGCCGAGGCGCTCCCCGGCTTCAAGGAAATCCAGCCCCAGGTGTTTGCCGGTCTGTACCCGACCGAGGCTAGCGAATATGACTCGCTGCGTGACGCGCTTGAAAAACTCAAGCTCAACGATGCTTCGCTGCACTACGAGCCGGAAGTGAGCCAAGCGTTGGGCTTCGGTTTTCGTTGCGGGTTTCTTGGCCTGCTGCACATGGAAATCGTGCAGGAGCGTCTGGAGCGTGAGTTTGACCAGGATCTCATCACGACTGCACCCAGCGTGGTCTACCAAGTGGTCAAGGCCGATGGTGAAGTGATCATGGTCGAGAACCCCTCCAAGATGCCGGACCAGGGGCGGCTTGAGGAAATCCGCGAGCCCATCGTCACGGTGCATCTGTACATGCCCCAGGACTATGTCGGCCCGGTGATGACGCTCGCCAACCAAAAGCGCGGTGTGCAGATGAACATGGCGTACCACGGTCGCCAGGTGATGCTCACCTATGAAATGCCGCTGGGCGAAATCGTGCTCGACTTCTTCGACAAGCTCAAGTCGGTGTCGCGCGGCTATGCATCCATGGACTACGAGTTCAAGGAGTACCGTGCGTCCGACGTGGTGAAGGTGGATATCCTTCTGAACGGTGAAAAGGTGGATGCACTGTCCATCATCGTGCACCGCTCTCAGTCCCAGTACCGTGGCCGAGCAGTGGTTGCCAAGATGCGCGAGATCATCAGCCGCCAGATGTATGACGTGGCCATCCAGGCGGCCATTGGCGCCAACATCATTGCGCGCGAGACCATCAAGGCATTGCGCAAGAACGTGCTGGCAAAATGTTACGGCGGCGATGTCAGCCGCAAACGCAAGCTCCTTGAGAAGCAGAAAGCAGGCAAGAAACGCATGAAACAGATCGGATCGGTCGAAGTGCCACAAGAGGCATTCCTGGCCATTTTGCAGGTGGAAGACTGATGCTCCAGTTCATGCAGATTTTCACATCCCTGGTGCTGGCCGCATTTGGTGGCTATATCGGGGCTTGGTACTTTGGTGCCCTCGAAGGCAATTTCGCCTTGCTGTTGTTCCTGGCCACGGTGGTCACGGGCGCGTACTGGCTGGCCGAGCGTTTCTACTTTCTGCCCCAACGCCGCCGAGCTGCCCAGGCCGTCGAAGATGCGGCGACCGCACGCCGTGCGGAGCTGGATCGCATGGGCATCCAGAAGGTCGATGTGGATGTGCAGGAGGCCAAGGGGCGGCTGCTCATGCAGCCTTGGTGGCTGGACTGGACGGCGGGGCTTTTCCCGGTCATCGTTGCCGTGTTTGTTCTGAGGTCGTTTCTTTTTGAACCCTTCAAGATCCCGTCGGGTTCGATGATTCCCACCCTGCTGGTGGGCGACCTGATCCTGGTGAACAAGTTTACCTACGGTGTCCGCCTGCCGGTGATCCATACCAAGATCACCGAGGGCACCAAGCCTGCGCGCGGAGATGTTCTGGTGTTCCGCTATCCACCCCAACCGAGCCTTGACTACATCAAGCGGGTGGTGGGTGTGCCGGGTGACGAGGTGGCTTACCTTAACAAGCGCCTCACGGTCAACGGCCAGGCCATTGACACCAAGGCGCTGCCAGATTTTTTCGAAGAAGACTCGATGCGCTACTTCAAACAGTTTGAAGAGCAACTGGGTGCACAGCCCCATCGTTTGTTGAACAACCCGGATGTGCCCGCCTTTGTGCAAGGCGCCAGCAATTTTGCCTATCGCAAGAACTGCCGTTACAGTGTTGAGGGCGTTGTATGCAAGGTGCCCGAGGGCCACTATTTCATGATGGGGGACAACCGGGACAACTCGCTCGATTCACGCTACTGGGGCTTTGTTCCTGAGGGCAATATCGTCGGGAAGGCCTTTTTTGTCTGGATGAATTTCGGTAATCTCAAGCGCATTGGGTCGTTCCATTGATGGATGACCAGCTTTTTTGGACACTGAGGGGGAAACACATGCATATCAAACGCTCTACCAGCCCATTTCGGCAACGTGGTTTGTCTTTCTTTGGTTTGGTGTTCGTCGGGGTATTCGCCGTGGCTGTATTTGCGATTGGTGGACAGTCTGTCCCCATTTTTCTGGAGTATCAGGCGATCAACAAGGCTGCAACTAAGGCTGCTAAGGAGGCCTCCACTGTGTCTGATGTCCGAGCCAGCTTTGACCGTGCGGCGGCCATTGACAACATCAGCTCCATACAAGGCAAGGACCTGGAAGTTGCCAAGCGGGGCGACAACAAGGTCGTGGTTTCCTATAAGTATTCCCGTGAGATTGCGTTAGCGGGCCCAGCCTTCCTTGTCTACCGCTTTGAAGGACAGACCAAGTAGTGCTTCCCGGTCTTCAAGCGTTGCAGGCGCGCCTGCAGCATGTTTTCTCCGATCCATCCCTTCTCCAGCGCGCCACCACGCACCGCAGTTTTTCGGCCGACCACAACGAGCGGCTGGAGTTTCTGGGTGATTCCGTGTTGAATCTGGCGGTTGCGAGCCTGCTGTATCGGCAGTTGTCGGCGTTGCCGGAAGGCGATCTCTCTCGCGTGCGTGCCAACCTCGTCAAGCAGGACACGCTTCACCAGCTGGCGCTGGGCCTCAAGATCTCCGACGTGCTGAGATTGGGTGAGGGCGAGTCTAAATCAGGTGGCCAGCAACGTCCTTCTATCCTGGCGGACGCGCTCGAAGCGCTGATTGGCGCGGTTTACCTGGATGCCGGGTACGCGAGTGCCGAAGCGTTGGTGCACCGCCTTTTTCAGGGCGTGGAGATCAACCCGCAGATGCAGGCTGCATCCAAGGACGCGAAAACTGCATTGCAGGAGTTGCTCCAGGGCCGCAAAATGAAGCTGCCGCAGTACAAGGTCGTCGCCACAGTGGGCGCTGCGCACCGCCAGACCTTCGACGTCGAGTGCGATATTCCTGAACTGGGCCTCACCGAACGCGGCATCGGCGGCTCCCGCCGGGCGGGCGAGCAGGCAGCCGCTGCTGCCATGCTGGCCACATTGAAAGCAAAGAAATTATGAATGATGCTACCAAAGATGTAGCGAATGAAGCCGCTCCAGCAAGCGCTGGAGCGCAAAATGACCTCGAAGCCATGCTGGCGGCAGCAGGCTCCCCGGCCGCCGTGCCCGGCCAGCGTTGTGGTGTGATCGCCATCGTGGGCAAGCCCAACGTGGGAAAGTCCACATTGCTCAATGCGCTGGTGGGGCAGAAGATCAGCATCACCTCTCGCAAGGCGCAGACCACGCGGCACCGCATCACCGGTATTCGCACGCGCGAGCAGACTCAGTTCATTTTTGTGGACACACCGGGTTTCCAGACGCGCCATGCCACCGCACTCAACAAGTCGCTGAACAAGACCGTGATGGGCGCGATTGGCGATGTGGACCTGATCCTCTTTGTGGTCGAGGCGGGCAACTTCACGCTGGCCGATGCCAAGGTGCTGTCGCTGTTCAAGCCCGGCATCCCCACGCTGCTGCTGGCCAACAAGCTCGACATGGTGCACCGCCGCGCTGAGCTGGCCCCCTGGCTCAAGAGCATGCAGGAGCGCCACCCGTTTGCAGAGTTCGTGCCCATGTCGGCCAAGAACAAGGGCGACATCGAGCGCCTGTTCGGCATCTGCGCCAAGTACCTGCCCGAGCAGGGCTGGTGGTACGGCGAAGACGAGCTGACCGACCGCAGCGAGAAATTTCTGGCGTCCGAAACCGTGCGCGAAAAGCTGTTCCGCTTCACGGGTGACGAACTGCCTTACACCTCTACCGTGGTGATCGACAAGTTTGAGGAAGAAGCCAGCAAGCAGCACAAGCGGCTTGTAAAGATCGCTGCCACCATCGTGGTCGAGCGTGACAACCACAAGATGATGGTGATCGGCGACAAGGGCGAGCGCCTGAAGCGTATTGGCACCGAAGCCCGCCAGGAACTGGAAAAGCTCATGGATGCCAAGGTGTTCCTGGAGCTGTGGGTCAAGGTGCGTTCCGGCTGGGCCGACGACGAGGCGCGCGTGCGCTCGTTCGGTTACGAATAACTCCGTGCCCGCCCGCGACCCTGTCTTGCCCGGGCGGCATAAGCTGTCTGGCGCTTGCCAGCCGCATGCATTTCTGCGGGACTGAAGCCAATGGCTGCCGCCAAGCGCATCTCCGATGAACCCGCCTTCGTGCTGCACAGCTACGACTGGAGCGAATCCAGCCTGATCCTGGAGGTTTTCTGCCGTCAGCAAGGGCGTGTGGCGCTGGTGGCCAAGGGGGCCAAGAAGCCCAGCTCCAACTTCCGCCCGGTGCTACTGCCGCTCCAGCCCTTGTTGGTGACCTACACGCTCACCGGCGATGGCAGCGCAGACATCCACACCCTCAAGGGGGCGGAGTGGGTGGGCGGCCATGTGATGCCCGCGGGCGATGCCCTGCTGTCGGGCATGTACCTCAACGAGCTACTGCTGCGCCTGCTGGCGCGCGCCGATCCACATGCGGCCCTGTTCGATGCCTATGCCGGTGTGGTGCGCGTGTTGGCCAGCGAACATGGCGATGCGTTAGAGCCCGTGCTGCGCAGCTTCGAACTGTTGCTGCTGCGCGAGATTGGCTTGCTTCCTGGCCTGGATGTCCAGACCATGACGTTGGAGGTCTTGCAACCCAAGACGCGCTACACGCTGGTGCCCGAAGGCGGCCTGCGCGCCTCCTCCTCGGCCGACCGCGCGGGCCTGCTCGGCGTCCAGTGGCAGACGTTGCAACGCGCGCTGGACGCCGCCGCCACCTACACCGCCACCTTGCGTGCCTGTGCGCCGGTGGCTGCAGAACTCAAACCCCAGCTGCGCGCCCTGCTGCAATACCATTGCGGCAGCCCCATGCTGCGCACCCGCCAGCTCATGATCGATCTGCAGGCCCTATGAACCAGACCTCACGCACCCCCCACGCCACGACCCTCTCGGTCAATGTCAACAAAGTCGCCCTGGTGCGCAACACGCGCCACCTGGGCATTCCCAGCGTCACCCGGGCGGCCGAGCTGTGCCTGCAGGCGGGGGCCCAGGGCATCACGGTGCACCCCCGGCCCGACGAGCGGCACATCCGCAGCCAGGACGTGTTCGAGCTGGCCACGCTGATGAAGGCCTGGCCCGACCGCGAATACAACATCGAGGGCAATCCATCTCAGAACCTGATGGACTTCATCCGCGAGGCTCGCCCGCACCAGGCGACCTTTGTGCCCGACAGCGAAGACCAGTTCACCAGCGACCACGGCTGGAGCTTTCCGCAGGATGCCGAGCGCCTGGCACCCCTGATCGCCGAGTGCAAAGCACTGGGCGTGCGCGTGAGCCTGTTCATGGACCCCGTGCCCGAGCAGATGGCCGCCGCCAAGGCCGTGGGCGCAGACCGGGTGGAGCTTTATACCGAGCCCTATGCCGCAGCCTGGGGCACGCTGCAGCAAGACGTTGAGCTCAAGCGCTACGCCGCCGCCGCCCAGGCCGCGCTGGATGTGGGGCTGGGCGTGAACGCGGGTCACGACCTCAACCGTGACAACCTCGCCGCCTTTGTGCGCGAGGTGCCCGGTGTGCTCGAAGTCTCGATCGGCCACGCCCTCATTGCTGACGCGCTGGAACTGGGCTACGCCGCCACGGTGTTGGCCTACCTGGGCTGCATCCAGTCAGGTTGTGCTGCACAACCTGATGACTCCTGATTTGATAGCTGCTAGCGCTTGATGGATAAGCGCTAGAGCCCAATTTTATTCAAAAACCATGATCTACGGCATTGGCACCGACATCTGCGACGTGCGCCGCATCGCGGCCAGCCTGGAACGCCACGGCGAGCGCTTTGCCCAGAAGGTGCTGGCAGACGGCGAACTGGCCACCTGGCGCGAGAGGAGTGGCCGTTGGCCCGACCGCGGCCTGCGCTACCTGGCCACGCGGTTCTCTGCCAAGGAAGCGTTCAGCAAAGCCATCGGCCTGGGTATGCGCATGCCCATGACCTGGCGCCACTGCGAAGTGGCCAAGCTTGCGAGCGGCCAGCCCGTGATCGTGCTGCACGGCGCACTCAAGGAATGGTTTGACGCCAAAGGGCTGAAAGCGCACCTGAGCGTGACGGACGAGACCGACTACGCCGCCAGCTTCTGTGTGGTAGAGAAATTGGATTAAAAATGGCATCTGGCGCTTGATGGATAAGCGCTAGCAGCGATGTTTGTAATAGCAACCTGATGTTTGACACCCTATGACCGAACACGCCCCCCTCATCCTCGACGTGGCAGGCACAGAGCTGACTGCCGCCGACCGCCGCCGCCTGGCCCACCCGCTGACCGGCGGCGTGATCCTGTTTGCCCGCAACTGGGAAAACCGCGCGCAGCTGCTGCAGCTGACCAGCAGTATCAAGGCCGTGCGTGACGATCTGCTGATCTGCGTGGACCATGAGGGCGGCCGCGTGCAGCGCTTTCGCACCGATGGCTTCACCCACCTGCCGCCCATGCGCGCTCTCGGCGAGATGTGGATGGACGATGGCAAGGGCGCCAAGGCCGTGCCTGGCAGCGGCGCGCTGCGCGCCACCAATGCGGCCACGGCGGCGGGCTACGTGCTGGGTGCGGAGTTGCGCGCCTGTGGGGTTGATTTCTCGTTCACCCCCGTTCTCGATCTCGATTGGGGTGAAAGCGGCGTGATCGGCGACCGTGCCTTTCACCGCGACCCGCGTGTGGTGGCGCTGCTCGCCAAGAGCCTCATGCACGGTCTGCTGCAGGCCGGCATGGCCAACTGCGGCAAACACTTCCCGGGGCACGGCTTTGTCAAAGCCGACTCGCACACCGAGGTGCCGGTGGACAAGCGCAGCTTGAAGGCCATCCTGGCCGACGACGCCGCGCCATACCCCTGGCTCAGCAGCACGCTCACCAGCGTGATGCCCGCCCATGTGATCTACCCCAAGGTGGACAGCCGCCCCGCAGGCTTCTCGCAGCGCTGGCTGCAGGACATCCTGCGGCGGCAGATGCGTTTTGACGGCGCCATCTTCAGCGACGACCTCAGCATGGAAGGCGCTCGGCGTCTGGACGGCCAGGTCGTCAGCTACACCGATGCCGCCGTGGCAGCGCTGGAGGCAGGCTGCGACCTGGTGCTGTTGTGCAACCAGAGCGTGGGCGATGGCAAGGCCGTGGATGAACTCATCGACGGCCTGGAACAGGCCCAGAACCAGGGCCGCTGGCAGCCGAGTGTGGACAGCGAATCCCGCCGCCTGGCGCTGCTGCCCGAAACCTTTCCCCAGGCCTGGGATGAGTTGATGTACCAGCCCGCCTATCTGCAGGCCTTGGACCTGTTGCCCTGACGCCGTGAGAGCCAGTGGCCGGGAGTCTGGTGCGGCGCCCCTCGTCGTTGCCGTGCTCGCCGGGTGTGCAACCCGCCTGCGCTCGCCGCCTAGCGTGCGACCCTGCCAGACCCTCACGCACAGCCGATTTCTCGGCTTCAGTGGACTAGGGCGTGTTGAAAGGCCCTGGCGTGACTGGAGGCGGGGCTGCCGGTGCACTTTCTGCGGCCTCTGCAGCGTTGGCGGGTAGTGCAGGCGGTGGTGGCACCCCCTGAAACCTGCGCACCACGCGTTGAAATACCAGCGCATTGGGAATCTGCAGCCACGCGACCTGGTCCGCCGCAGCGCCATGGTCTTCGAGCGTGGTGTAGAGCAGGTTGATGTCCACCACACGTCCTTTGGCCCCGGGCTTTTCGGCGGTGTCCAGCACCTCGATGTAGTCGCCAATCTTGAAGGGCCGCACGGTGAAGATGAGCAGCGCGCAAAACAGGTTGGAGAGCACACTCCACGCCGCGAAAAAGGCCACGGCCCCGACAGTGGCAAACCCGGTGAACGCGGTCCAGAGCACGGTGGCCGACACCCCCATGCGTTCCAGCACCAGCAGCGCCGCACTGGCAATGATGAGCCAGCGGATCAGCCCGTTCATGGGCACCACCAGTTCGTCGGGCACCTGGTAGTGCGCGCTGGCGCGGCGCACGATGCGGCGCAGCACCCGTTGCAGCAGCCAGGCGACAAACAGGATCAGCAGGATCTGCGTGCCGGGGATGATGACTTCGAGCCAGTCTTGTACCCAGTCGGGAAGGCGGGTTTTCAGCAGCTGCATGCGCGAAACGGCGGTGCGGGCGTTCCGCTCGGTGGCGTCAAACGTGAGGGCAGAAAAGAAACTCAATTGCGCAGTTGCTCCACGGTGTCCATCTGCATTTCAAAACTGAAGAAGCGATTGCGGCCCTGGGCCTTGGCGGCATAAAGCGCCTGGTCGGCACGCATGATCATGCTTTCGGCGTTCGTGCTGTCGTCAGGCACGCAGGTGGTGATGCCGCCTGACAGCGTGAGGATGTTGCCCAGCGGTGAATCTGCGTGTGGAAGGGCGCGCACCTTGAGCAGCTGTCCCAGGGCCCGCGCGAAGGTCATGGCACCCGAGCGTGGCGTGTTGGGCAGGATGAGGGCGAATTCCTCACCACCGTAGCGCGAGGCGATGTCACGCGGGCGCACGCACACCTCGCGCAACAGGCGGCCGACTTCCTTCAGGCAGGCATCGCCCTGCACATGCCCGCTGGCGTCATTGAAGAGCTTGAAGTGGTCTAGGTCGCACAGCATCAGCGTGAGCGGCGTACCGTCCCGGCGAGCAGCCAGGATCTCGTTGTGCAAAATGCGGTCAAACCCCCGGCGGTTGACCAGGCCGGTGAGCGCATCGATCTCCACCATTTCGTTGAGCCGCTGGTTGGCCAGATGCAACTCGGCCGACATGGAGACGAGCCTGCGGCGCATGTCCAGCAGCCGGCGCATGGCACGCAGTTTGGCCATCAGCACGATGGGCTTGACGGGTTTGACGAGGTAGTCGTCACCACCCACTTCAATACCGCGCCACACATCGAGTTCGTTGTCCAGGCCCGAGAGGAAGATGATGGGCGTCCAGTCGCCCGCCTCGCTCTCGCGCATCTGCTGGGCCACCCAGTAGCCGTCCTGGCCGGGCAGCCGGATGTCCAGCAGCACCAGATCGGGGCGGTGGGTTTTGAACAGGTGCAGCGCTGCGATGCCTTCGGGCGCCTCAAAGATGTCTGACACCCCAGCCCGCCGCAGCTCGGCCACCAGCGCTGCGCGCACGGATCCCTGGTCTTCGACCACCAGCACCGAAAAAGCGTTGCCCGAGGGCAAGGGCTGGCTGGCCGGGTAGGGGGCGTTGCTGGAACTGAAGGGCACGGTAGTGTCTCCTTGGGGCCGTCAAAGGGCGGGTCCGGGATGCCCCGAGGGCATCCGGGGCGCGCGACTCAGGACTCGCGGCGCAGCGCGGGGAACAGGATCACGTCGCGAATGCTGGGGCTGTCAGTCAGCAGCATCATGAGACGGTCAATGCCGATACCGCAACCCCCCGTGGGGGGCATGCCGTATTCCAGCGCGCGCACGAAATCGTGGTCGTAGAACATGGCTTCGTCATCGCCGCTGTCTTTGGCGGCCACCTGGGCGTGAAAGCGGGCGGCTTGGTCTTCGGCGTCGTTCAGTTCGCTGAAACCGTTGCCGAACTCGCGGCCGGTGATGTACAGCTCAAAACGCTCCGTCACCTCGGGGCGCGCGTCGTTGGCACGCGCCAGGGGCGAGATCTCGGTGGGGTGCTCCATGATGAAGGTGGGCTGCCACAGCTTGTCTTCCACCGTTTCTTCAAAGTACAGCACCTGCAGGCTGGCCAGCGTGCGGGCCGAGAGCTTGTCCTTCTCTTCGGTCATGCCCAGCTTCTTCAATGCGCTGATGAGCCAGGCGGCATCGTCCACATGGGCGCCTGCTTCGGTGTGCTGGAAGATGGCTTCGCGGATCGTCAGGCGGGCAAAGGGTTGGGTCAGGTCCACCGCGCGGCCCTGGTAGGTCATCTGCAGCGAACCCGTGGCTTTCAGGGCCACTTCACGGATCAGGGTCTCGGTGAAGTCCATCAGATCCAGGTAGTTCCAGTACGCCGCGTAGAACTCCATCATGGTGAACTCGGGGTTGTGGCGCACCGAGATGCCTTCGTTGCGGTAGCTGCGGTTGATTTCGAACACACGCTCGAAGCCGCCCACGATCAGGCGCTTGAGGTAGAGCTCGGGCGCGATGCGCAGGTACATCTCCTGCTCCAGCGCGTTGTGGTGCGTGACGAAGGGCTTGGCATTGGCGCCGCCCGGGATCGGGTGCAGCATGGGCGTTTCGACTTCGAGGAAGCCGTGGCTCACCATGAACTCGCGCAGGCCGCTCACGGCCTTGCTGCGCGCCATGAAGCGCTTGCGGGCCTGCTCGTCTGTGATCAGGTCCACATAGCGCTGGCGGTATTTCTGCTCCTGGTCGGCCATGCCGTGGAACTTGTCGGGCAGCGGGCGCAGGCTCTTGGTGAGCAGGCGCAGGCTGGTCACCTTGACCGACAGCTCGCCCGTCTTGGTCTTCATCAGCGTGCCTTCGGCTCCCACGATATCGCCCAGGTCCCAGTGCTTGAAGGCGGCATACAGGTCTTCGCCCACGGCGTCGCGGGTTACGTAAAGCTGGATGCGCCCGCCCACGTCGCCTAGCGAGCCATCCTGCACGGTTGCAAAACTGGCCTTGCCCATCACGCGCTTGAGCATCATGCGGCCTGCGACCGAGACGTTCACCGGCGTGGCTTCGAGGGACTCGTTCGTGGCAGTGCTGTGTTCCAGGTGCAACTGGGCAGCCTTGTGGCCGGGCTTGAAGTTATTGGGGAAGGCAACCCCACCGCCAGTGGCCTGGACTTCGCGCAGAGCGCGGAGCTTTTCGCGGCGCTCTGCGATGAGCTGGTTTTCGTCCTGGGGA
Source organism: Acidovorax sp. sif0632 (assembly GCF_019218805.1). Lineage (NCBI taxonomy): Bacteria > Pseudomonadati > Pseudomonadota > Betaproteobacteria > Burkholderiales > Comamonadaceae > Acidovorax > Acidovorax sp. sif0632. The sequence goes on from NZ_JAHUWW010000004.1 coordinate 305,649, forward strand.
GCGGGGGCGTGGTTTTGGTCTGACATAGGTGCCGTCGGTGCGGGGGCGTGAAATGGGGGCTGGGTTCAGCCAAACCCCTCATTTTATCGGCTATGTGTTGCCGACAGGTCCTAAGAACCTGTTCAAGATCTTTTCGGGGATCGCATTGGAGTGCAATCGGGATGAGTGGACGCTTCGGATGCGCCGCATGGGCTCATGCCCATGCAAGCAGCTGAGGCGTCCAATCGCCCGATTTCACTCCAACCCTTCGGGCAAGTGACTTGCCGGGCGGTCTGCGGCGTTGCGGCGCTTGTGGATAGCCGGGCTATCCACTGCGCTCCGCGCCTTGCATCCCATCCCGGCAAGGCACTTGTGCGACCCCGAAAAGATTTAGAACAGGTTCTTATCCCCTGGACGGGCGGTCGCCCCACAGCGCGGATGCCGTCCTCACGATGATCTTCAGGTCGCTCCAAAGCGTGTGCGAGCGGGCGTACTCGGCGGCGTAGCGTAGCTTGATGGGCAGAATCTGTTCCACGTAGGTGCGCTCTGGATCGCTGCTCTGGCCCAGCAAAGTGCTTTCGTCGCGAAATTCGATGGAGGCGCGGTCTGTGATGCCGGGCCGCACGCTGAGCACCAGGTCTCGCACAGAGTCCGGGTAAAGTGCCACATAGTGCGGCACCTCGGGTCGGGGGCCGACAAGGCTCATATGGCCCAGCAGCACGTTGAAAAGCTGCGGCAATTCATCGATCTTGGTGCGCCGCAGCCAGTGGCCAGCCCGGGTGATGCGGGCGTCGGCCCCCACGGTAATCGCAGGCCCCGCAGCTTCTGCACGCGGGTGCATGGTGCGGAACTTGACGATGCGAAACAACCTGCCCGCGCGGCCCACACGCTGTTGGCGAAAGAACGCTGGGCCGGGCGAGTCCCACACCACCCACAGTGCCACGGCCAGCAGCACGGGCGCGAGCAGCAGCAGCCCGAGGGCGGCCAAGAACAGGTCGAACAGCCGCTTGGGCATGTCAGCCCAGCACCTCGTGCAGCGCGGCAATCACACGGTCCTGATCGCTGTCACCCATGGCGGTGAACAGGGGGATGCTGATCATGGCCTGGTAGGCTGCATCGGCCTGGGGGAACATCTCCGGCGTGAGCTGATAGCGGTCCCGCCAGTACGGGTGCCGGTGCAGCGGCACATAGTGCACGCTGGTGCCGATGCCCCGGTCCGACAGCGCTTGGATGACCTCGTCACGCCCCAGTGGTGCGTCCGCTCGCAGCCGGATGACATACAGGTGCCATGCGTGGGTGTCGCCTTGCGGTGCATTGGCGGGCAAGGTCAGGGGCAGCGGCGCCAGCTGATCGTGGTAGCGGGTTGCCAAGTCCTGGCGCCGCTGCACAAATTGCGGCAGCCGCGCCAATTGCTCTACGCCCATGGCGGCGGCAACGTCCGTCATGTTGTATTTGAAGCCTGGCGCGACCACCTCGTAGTACCAGGCCGGGGTTTTGGATGTGAAGCGGTCAAATGCATCCCGGCTCATGCCATGCAGCCGCATGGTGCGCATGCGTTGCGCAAGCGCCGGGTCGTGCGTGACGGCCATGCCGCCTTCACCGGTGGTGATGGTCTTGTTGGCGTAGAAGCTGAACACCGTGACATCGGACTGCAACTGCCCCACCAGCGTGCCGCGCCAGGTGGTGGGCAAGGCGTGGGCCGCGTCTTCCACCACCTTCAGGTGATGTTCTTTGGCGATGGCCAGGATGGCGTCCATGTCGCAGGCCAGGCCCCCGTAGTGCACGGGCATGATGGCTTTGGTGCGGGGTGTGATGGCTGCGCGTACCTTGGCCGGGTCGATATTGAGGGTCACCGGGTCCACGTCCACCAGTACCGGGTCCGCACCCAGGTAGCGCACCACCTCCACGGTGGCGGTGAAGGTCAGTGTGGGCGCGATCACTTCATCGCCGGGGCCGATGCCCAGGGCCTCCAGCGCGAGGTGCAGGCCCGCCGTGGCGGAGTTGACGGCGATGCTCTGCAGACCACCGCCGCCCAGGAAGGCGGTGAATGCCTGCTCAAACTCTTTGGTCTTGGGCCCGGTCGTGACCCATCCCGAGCGCATGGCCGCGCTGACGGCATCGATTTCTGCCGGCCCGATGTCGGGGCGGGCGAACGGGAGAAAGGGCAGGTCGGCGGGGGAGTTCATGGGCGTTGTGGTGCGTGCTAAAAGGGCCAGAGCGAGGCCGCGCTCAGCGTGGCTTCACGGCCCAGGTCAGGCGGTGGGTGCGCAGAAACCACAGCAGTGCGGATGCTGGCGCAATCGCTGGCGCGGGCAGGCGCCGTGCCAGCGGAGGCGCCAGCGTAACGCGGCGGGAGTGTATCTGTGCCCCGGGAAACAGGATGCTCAGTTCGCGCAGTGGAATGCCCTGTACATCGCTGTTGGCGGGGTTGTTGACGACAAAGTCATAGACGAGAACACCGCCGCCGGGCGCGACCCATTGCCAGATCAGGTCGGCCAGATGGCGGCGATAGCTCTCGTCAAGCAAGGAGCTGAAGAGTGTGAACGCGAGCACGGCATCCTGGCTGGCGGGCTGCACCGGGGCCAAGGCGGCATCCCCTTCCACAATGGCCACGCCTGCTGGCAGCCAGGCGCGCGCTGCGGCGGCACGTTCGGGAAGAAGCTCCAGGCCCGTCAGGCAAGCGGGCGTGGCGCCCAGTCGCACCAGATCGTGCAAATTGCCCGCACTCCCGCAGCCAACCTCCAGCATGGGCCGCTGGGCCAGGCTGCTCCAGCCGTGGGCCTGCCAGATGCGTGCCATGGTGCGCAGGCGCTCCTGCTGCGCCTGCAGTGCCGCCGCGTTGGCATACAGGCTGTAGCGGGCTTCGTCGGCCGCCGCATCACGCCGGGCGTAGCGGGCCTTGACGGCCTGGGGTTCGTTGTCGGTCATCGCGTGATGCGCGCAAAGTCAGAAGAAGGCGCGCGCGAGCGTGCAATGTCCCAGAGCCCGCGCCAGGTGCCCAGGCCGTAGCCCACATGAAACGCTGCAATCGCCGCCGGGAGGCGGGGCAGCAGCCCCCAGTTGCGGGCCGACCGGGCTGCCGCCACTGATGCCGCCAGAAGATACCCTGCGTAGGCGATGCCCAGTGCAGCCAAGGGCCAGGCGGACCACGGCAAGGCAGCGGCGGCGCCCACTGCTGCGGCCACAAAAGCTGCGGGCACCAGTTGTCGCACGGAGCCCGGCTGCCCATGTTTGCGCATCACAAAAGGCCGCCAGTAGCCGTATTGCCGTTGTTGCGCGAACAGGTGCCTGAGCGAATTGCGCGGGTGGTAGGTGGATTGGATGCGGCTGCTCTGCCAGATGCGTGCACCCCCCAGGCGCATGCGCAGGTTGTGCTCGTCGTCCTGGTTGCGCACCAGGGCTTCGTCAAACAGCCCGAACCGGTCAAACACGCTGCGGGGCCAGCATCCGAGGTAGACGGTATCCACCTCGCCTTCGTATTGCACATCGCGCGACCGTGCGCCACCCACCACCCAACGGCATTGGAAGGCGGCGCCTATGGCGGCCCCGGTGGGGCCCGTTCCGTGGGCGACCCATGGGCCGCCCACGTTGTCGGCGCGGGTGCGTTCGAGCGCCTGGATGCACTGCGCAAGGTAGTCGGGGGCAAACTGGCTGTGCACGTCCATGCGGGCAATGGTGCCGCCCCGTGCGCGGGCAATGCAGGCGTTGAGTCCGGTGGACACAATGCGACCGGGGTTGTCCACCAGCACGAGCCGGGGGTCTGCAGCACATCGCTGCATCAGGTGTTCGCGTGTGCCGTCGTCGCTGTCGCCGTCGGCAATCAGCACTTCCATGCCCCAGCCTGCGGGCAGTTCTTGGCGCAGGGCGGAGCTGCAGAAAGCATCGATGTGCTGGCGCTCGTTGCGGCACGGCACGATCACGCTGATCAGGTTGTCCAATTCAAGGCCTTGGGGCATGGGGTTCAAGGTGTACGGAGCAGTTGCTGGTACAGCGCGTGCATGCGGTTCATTTGCACCGCGCGGTCACCGTCTTGCGCTATGCGGGCAGCATTTTGCAGCCCGGCTTGTTCCGCGATGGCGTCATTGGCAAGCAGGGCTTCGAGCCGGGCGGCGAGCGCTGTCGCATCTCCGGCTGCAACCAGCCACTGAGCGTCGATCCAGTGCCGGTTAGCCTGCAGTTCGCTGGCCACCACGGCGAGGCCACACGCCATGCTCTCCAGCATGGCGACCGATGTTGCATCGCTGCTGGGCACCGACACAGATATCTTGCTTTCGCCCAGTACCCGGGTCATGCCAGCGTCATCGAGTCGGCCGTGGAACTGCACATTGTTGTCCAGCTGCGCCGTGTGCACCTGGCTGCGCAGGGCACCTTCCAGACTGCCTCCGCCGAGCAGGTGCAAGCGCAGATCGGCGCCCGGCAATCGCGCCTGCAGCAGGGCGAACGCTTCGATGATGGTGTCGATGTTGTAGTTGGGTTCCCAGGCGCGCAGGCTCACCAGCTGGCTGCCTTGCTTGTGACTCCAGGGAACGGGGTGGAAGCGCTGCAGTTCCACACCCCAATGGATTTCCTCGGTCATGCAGTGGGGTTGGAATTGGGCCACTGCGCTCATCAGGCTGGCGGAGTCGCCCGTGATGAGGTCAGCCTGGCGCAGTATCCAGCCGGTCAGCCAGCGCATCCAGGCGCTTTTGCCGGGGGTCACCAACAGGTCGCTGCCCCAGGCGGTCATCACCAGCGGATGTTTGCCGCAACGTGCGGCCAGATAGCCGTAGGAGGTGACGTAGTGGGCATGCAGGAGGTCAGGAGCCAGTTCGGCCACGTGGCGCCTGGTTTCCCGGACTCGGAACAGCCAGTCGAGCGAGCGCTGCACAGGCCGGATGGCCCGCACCGTGACGCCATCGATGGACGCGGGGCGGGCCGTGATCAGCGAAACGCGGTAGCCGCGCTGGAGCATCTCCCGCGCCCACCGCTGGACATGGGGGCTGGTGGCATCGCCCAGCAGGCACAGGTGTGTGGCCATGTCAGCTTGCCCGTGTCCAGGATTCGTAGTGTGGGCGCAGTTCCGGATGCTGCAACAGCAGGCGCTCATCCTGCTCGCGCACGTCGCCAATCTTGCGCGCTGGGGCCCCTGCCATGATGGCGAAATCGGGCACTTCGCCGCGCACCTGCGCGTAGGCGCACACCACCACCCCCTTGCCGATGCGTGTACCCGCTTCGATCAGGCTGTGGGGGCCGACAAAGGTATAGGCGCCGATCTCCACGGGCGCGCTGATGTAGCCAGGCTTGGGGCCCTCGTAGACTGCGTAGCTGCTGCCCAGGAGGCGAATGGCGCGGTGGGAGCTGTGGGTGACGATGCTGACGAAGTTGGTGATCTGTACCCCTTGCCCAATCTGCAGGCCTGCCGTGGCGTCGATGAAGTTGAATTGCCCAATGAACACGTGGTCGGAAAGCAGCAGCCCCTCGGCGCCTTCGATGCAGGTGCTGGGGGCAATGCGGGTGTGGGGCAGGCTGCGGCCCAGGTGGTCGCTTTCCCCGAACACCATGCGGTAGAACAGCGCCTGCCAGAGGCGGCGGCGCCAGCGGTTAAGCACGGCTCTCATGGGGGACGTCCTTCCAGTTTGCCAACGCCCAGAAATAGTAGGCAAAGTAGGCCAGCATGCTCGCTGACACGCCCCATCCGGCACCGGTCAGCCCGCCCAGATGGAGGCCCAGCAGCAGGCCCGCGAAAAACAGGCATTGTCCAACCAACGCCAGGCGCAGCGCCCAGGCCTGCGCGCCCCAGGCCATGGTGACCACCGCGAGGGGCGATGCCATGAAATGCACGGCGATGTACGGCGCAATGGCCCGGGCCAGTTCTCCGGTCTGCGCCCATTGGTCGCCAAAGGCCAGGGAAAAGATGTCCGGACCCCAGGCAAGCAGCACTGCCGCCAGCGGGCAGGCCAGGGCGGCCAGCCCCATCATGGCCTGGCGCACCAGGGTGCGCGCTTCGTTGGGGCTCTGCGCCTTGAGAAGGCGGGGGTACAGGGTTTGCGACAAGGCCCCGCCGATGAGGGTCGCGGGGGCCTTGAGGTAGCGCAGCGCCAGCGCCCAGAACCCCGCTGCGGCGTCTCCAGTCCATGCCGCCACCAGCACCAGAGTCAGGGTGTCCTGCAGCGCCCCCATGAAAGCGTGGGGTGTGTTGAGCAACGGAAAGTCCCGGTGCTGTAGGGCCATGGACCGGAGTGTGGCCAACGGCTGGCGCCACAGACCCACCCAGCCACCCGCAGGGGCAGGCCTGGCCAGCATCCATGCCGCGCCCAGGCTGGCCAATGTGGCGCCCAGCACCAGACCCAGCGGGCCGGTCTTCATGAATCCGAACAGCAATTGCAGGATGGCGCCACCGCCTTGTTGCAGCAGCCTGGCCGCCGACAGCAGACCAAAGCGTTGGGACCGTGTCGCCCACAGCGTGAGCCATTGCACAGCACCGCCTGCGAACACCGCCAATGGCAGCGCCCACACCATCGGCATGCCGCGCCACAGCAGAAGCACGGCTGCGGCTGCAGCAGATGCCGTGGTGACAGCGAGCAAGATGCGAGCGCACAGCGCCATGAGCTGGGCGGCGCGCAGCTCGGTGCTTTCGAGGGGGAGTGCGAATTCATAGCGCGCGCAGCCCACCACCGCCAGGTTGGTGGCCAGCGCCCACAGCAGTGCAAACTGTCCGAAGTCCTCAGGGCTGTAGAGGCGTGTGAGTGCCGGGCCCAGCACCAGCGGGATGGCGTGGGCTGCAACGCTGCCCGTGAGCAGGGTCAGCGTTGCCCGTACAAGTCCCGACTTCATGGCAGTACGGGTTGCGTTTCGGGGTGGTAGCCAGGCACCAGCTGTCGCAGCAGAGCGGTCATGGCGATGGGGTCACCCGCTTGGGCTGCCTTCTGCAATGCCTGGAGCAAGGTCTGCAGCTCCTCCCAGGGTCGGTATTCTTCACGCGCCCGCAGGATGCGGGGGTGGTCGGTGGGAAAGGGATTGTCTCCAATCAGCAGTTCCTCGAAAAGTTTTTCACCCGGGCGCAGCCCGGTGAAAACGATTTCGATGTCTCCTTCGGGGTGCAGATCGTCGCGCACCGTCAATCCCGACAGGGCCACCATGCGCTCTGCCAATTCCAGAATCTGTAGGGGCTCGCCCATGTCCAGCAGGAACACGTCGCCGCCCTCGGCCATCGCCCCTGCCTGCAGTACCAGCTGGGCGGCTTCGGCAATGGTCATGAAGTAGCGCGTGACGTCCGGGTGCGTCACGGTAAGAGGGCCACCGGCCGCGATCTGCTTGCGAAACAGCGGTATCACGCTGCCACTGGAGCCCAGTACATTGCCAAAGCGCACCATCGACAGGCGGGTGGGGCAAGTCCAGGCGGGTGAGCTGTCGGCAAGCTGCGGGAAAGGCGCTCGGGGCGACGCTGCAATTGCTTGCAGCACCATCTCTGCCACACGCTTGGTGGCGCCCATGATGTTGGTCGGGCGCACGGCCTTGTCGGTGGAAATCAGCACCAAATGGTTGGCACCGCACTCCAGCGCCACCTGCACCATGTTCAAGGTGCCAAACACGTTGTTCAAAATACCTTCGCCCGCGTTGGCCTCCACCATGGGCACGTGCTTGTAGGCGGCCGCATGGTAGATGGAGGTGGGCCGGTATTGTCGGCAGATGTCTGCCATGCGCGCCTTGTGGGTGACGCTGGCGAGCAGGGGCACCAGCGCACATGCATGCTCGCCCTGGTGCGCCAGCGCCGCCAATTCGTGGTGGATGGAGTACAGCGCGTATTCGCTGTGGTCCACCAGCAGCAACTGGCACGGCCCTTCACGCACGATCTGCCGGCACAGCTCGCTGCCAATGCTGCCGCCCGCGCCGGTGACCAGGACCACGGTGGCCGCCAGATTGCGCCCCAGCAGTCCTGGGTCCGGCGCCACTGGCTCCCGGCCCAGCAGGTCTTCGATTTCAAGGTCCTGGAAGTCCGTGACGGTCACCCGGCCACTGGCCAGGTCCGACAGGCCCGGCAGCGTGCGGATCCGCACGGGCAACTCGCGCAGGCTTTCGATGATCTGCCGCCGTCGCTCGCGCGTGGTGCTGGGCAGCGCCAGCAGCACGTCGGTGATGCCAAGGCGGCGTACCACCTCGGGCAGCGCGTTGGAGGCGTGCACACGCACGCCGTTGATGCTGCGCCCGATCTTGCTGGCATCGTCGTCCACAAACCCTTTGAGCAGGTACTGGCGCATGCTGCCCAGCCCTGCAGCCGTCTGTGCGCCCGCACTGCCAGCGCCGTAGATCAGCAGGCGGTACGGCGCATGGCTGCTGCGCCCTGCCAGCGCCAGCCAGCCCAGTGCGCGGCTGGCACCGACCAGCAGCATGAACAGCAGGGGCTGGAGGATGCCGACGCTGCGGGGTACGCCCTCCCACTGAGCCGCCAGCAGGCAGCCCAGCAAAAGCGCGCCGTAGATGGCCACGGCCTTGCCCGTGGTGATGAGCGCCGTGATCCCCGTGTAGCGGAAGATGGCGCGGTACAACCCCAGCTTGGCAAAAATCGGAAACGCAAGGGCGGGCGCCAGCGCATACGCAAGCCACTGCATGCCTGAGGGCCAGTGGGGCGTCTCCAGCCTCAGCGTGAAGGCCAGCCACATCGCGATGACACCCAGACAGATGTCCATGGCCACCACCACCATGCGCTTGGCTGCGCGCGACCAGCCCAGGATGCGGTTCAGCATGGGCTATGAGAAGAAGAGGGGGCAGTAGCGATTCGGCGGCTCATTGTGTGGGGGCAATTCCGGTCCGCTCCAGCACATCGCCCACCAGTTCCAGCCGCACCAGCGGGTTGTCCAGCTCCATCAGGCGCTGCTTGAGTTCCAGGGGCACGGGCAAAAGCTCGCACCAGCGGTTGGCCACCCATCCGCAGTCGTCCAGCTGGGCTGCCGTGGGGACAATCGCAGTCGGAATTTCGGGGTCACGCTGCTTCAGTGTGTGCAGCACCTGGGCGAGGGCTGTCGATGCCTTTCTCAGGTCTTGCGGGATCGGCACTGTCAGATCCGGGTCGATGTGCCCCACATCGGCGATCCACAGGCCATGGGGCAGGTGGCTGCGCTGGGTGATGCGAAAGCGCTGGCTGCCACGGCACAGCAGTGTGATCAGGCCAGGCTGCGGGGTGTCGATCTGCTCGATGACGGCCAGGGTGCCCACATCGTTGAACTGTTCTTCAGGCGCGCCCGCCTGGCGCACTTCGCGGCCTTGCGTGAGGGCGACCACGCCAAAGGGGGCGCCCGCCTGATGGCACTTGCGCACCATGTCCAGGTAGCGCACTTCGAACACGCGCAGGGCCAGCAGACCACCTGGGAACAGCACGGAGCCCAGAGGGAAAAGGGGCAAGGATGACAGGGTGAGGGGTTGTGTCATGAAAGGGGGGATACCTTGGCTCGCTATCATCCCATGGCGCAGCCTGCTTTCGCGGCGGCCCCTTATTTTTGTCTCATCCATGCTCTACCAGATCGCCTCTTTCCTGCTCGACGTTGTTGGTGGCCTGCTCACCGGGGCATGCCTGTTGCGGCTGTATATGCAGTGGCAGCGCGTGCCGTTTTCCAACCCCGTCGGCGGGCTGGTTTTTGCGCTGACGGACTGGCTCATCATGCCGCTGCGCCGCGTGATCCCGCCGGTGGGGCGCTGGGATGTGTCGAGCCTGGTGGCAGCCGTGTTGCTGCAGCTGGCGCAGTACTTTATGCTGACCCTGCTGCTGGGCGCCGCCTCGGCATGGGCCTGGCTGCCGTGGCTGGCATTGTTTGGCCTCGCGCGGGTGGCGGTGTCGGGGCTGATTGGCTTGTTGATCGTCTATGCCGTGATGTCGTGGGTGCAGGCGCGGTCACCCCTGGCCGATGTGATTGCCCGGCTGTGCGAGCCCATCCTGCGGCCGTTTCGCCGCATCATCCCGCTGGTGGGCGGTATCGACCTGTCGCCGCTGGCCGTGCTGGTGTTGCTGCAGGTGGCGATGATTGTGCTGGGCCATTTACAGGCCAGCGTAATGAAGTAGCCCCCCTGAGTCGCCTTTGGCGCCTTCCCCCCAGGGGGACGACGGCCTTGCTGCGGGGCGGCCCTTGCTTGCCGTCCCTGGTTGGGGCCGCGCCGGTTTCGGCGGCTGCGCATGATGCGCGGCAATAGATATCTGATACCAAAATATCAGTGAAATCGACCCCTAGCGCTTATCCATAAAGCGCTAGCAGCTATCAAAATAATAGTGTTTTCGCGGATTTGGCGGGCGCATCACCTCAGCACGAGGCTTTGCGCACGCACCCACCCGGTGGTGTTACATCACTGCGTCAGCAGGCAAACGCTGCAGCATGGCCAGACTGCTGGCCACGGTGTTGCGCAGTTCACGGCGATCGCAGATGAAGTCCACGGCGCCCTTGGTTTGCAGGAATTCGGCGCGCTGGAAGCCTTCGGGCAGGGTCACGCGCACTGTGGATTCGATCACACGCGGTCCGGCAAAGCCGATCAGGGCCTTGGGCTCGGCAATCACGATGTCGCCCACAAACGCAAAACCTGCGCTCACGCCGCCCATGGTCGGGTCGGTCAGCACGCTGATGTAGGGCAGGCCCTTCTTGGCCAGGCGAGTCAGCGCTGCGTTGGTCTTGGCCATCTGCATCAGGGACAGCAGGCCTTCCTGCATGCGTGCGCCGCCGGTGGCGGTAAAGCAGATGAAGGGCACCTTCTGCTCGATGGCGGTTTCCACGCCGCGCACAAAACGCTCGCCCACCACGGAGCCCATCGAGCCGCCCATGAAGTCGAACTCAAAGCACGCTGCCACCACGTTGATGCTCTTGACCGCCCCACCGATGACGATGAGGGCATCGGTTTCACCCGTGTTTTCCAGGGCTTCCTTCAGGCGCTCGGGGTATTTGCGGCTGTCCTTGAACTTGAGGGCATCCACAGGCAGCACTTCCTGGCCGATTTCATAGCGGCCTTCGGCGTCCAGAAAAGCGTTCAGCCGCGCGCGCGAGCCAATGCGGTGGTGGTGGCTGCAATGGGGGCAAACGTTCTGGTTTTGCTCCAGATCGGCCTTGTAGAGCACCGTTTCGCAGCTCGGGCACTTGATCCACAGCCCTTCAGGCACCTGGCGGCGCTCGGTGGGGTCGGTTTGCTGGATCTTGGAGGGCAGAAGTTTTTCGAGCCAGGACATGGTGTTCTCCTCTTCAGTGGCTCGGCCTGCCGGGGCGCTGGGGCGCCGCAGGGGGCAGGCCGGGTGGAATCTGTGGCGCGCCGTGCCCCGATGAGGGCGGCGCGCCGGGCTGCATTATGCGTCTACGCGTCCATTGCCTTGCGGATGCCGCGCAGGAAGTCGATCGTGATTGGCACCACCTTGGCGTGCTCTTGGTCTTCAATCAGCTGGATGATGCGGCTGCCAATGACCACGGCGTCGGCCACCTTGCCAATCGCCTGGGCGGTGGCTGCGTCGCGAATGCCAAAGCCCACACCCACGGGGATCGTCACATGCTGGCGGATGCGAGGCAGCATTTGCTCCACGGCCGAGGTGTCCAGCGCGCCCGAGCCGGTCACGCCCTTGAGCGACACGTAGTACACGTAGCCGCTGGCCACGCGCGCCACCTGGGCCATGCGCTCATCGGTGCTGGTGGGGGCCAGCAGGAAGATCAGGTCCATGCCGTGCTCACGCAGGCTGGCGGCAAAGGTCTCGCACTCTTCGGGTGGGTAGTCCACGATGAGCACACCGTCCACGCCAGCGGCTGCGGCATCGCGCACAAAGGCACCTCCACCGTGCTTTTGGTCGTAGCGCTCCACGGGGTTGGCATAGCCCATCAGCACCACGGGTGTGGTGCTGTTGCGCTTGCGGAACTCGCGCACATGGTCGAGCACCTGCACCATGCCAATGCCCAGGCTGAGGGCTTTTTCGCCCGCCTTTTGAATCACCGGGCCATCGGCCATGGGGTCGGAAAAGGGCACGCCCAGTTCAATCACGTCGGCACCGGCCTCCACCATGCCGTGCATGAGTGCAGGGGTGATGTCGGCGAAGGGGAAACCAGCGGTCACATAGGGAATCAGTGCCTTGCGGCCCTGCGCTTGCAGGGCAGAGAAGGTGGATGCAATACGGCTCATTTACTTCACCACCTTGATGGATTGCTCGCCGCCCTTGACGGACTGCCCCTGGCAGCTGGGGCGGCAGTAAAAATCGGCGCCACTCAGGTCGGCAACGGTGCCAATGTCCTTGTCACCACGGCCCGAGAGGTTGACCAGGATCGATTGGTCAGGGCGCATGGTTTTGGCCAGTTTCATGGCGTAGGCCACGGCATGGCTGGATTCGAGCGCGGGGATGATGCCCTCGGTGCGGCACAGGTAGTGGAAGGCTTCCAGAGCTTCCTTGTCGGTAATGCCGACGTATTCGGCACGACCGATTTCCTGCAACCAGGCGTGCTCCGGGCCCACGCCCGGATAGTCCAGACCTGCACTGATACTGTGAGTTTCGGTGATCTGGCCATTGTCATCCTGCAGGATGAAGGTGCGGTTGCCGTGCAGCACGCCCGCGCTGCCCTTTTGCAGCGATGCCGAGTGTTTGCCCGACTCCAGCCCTTCGCCTGCCGCTTCCACGCCAATGAGGCGCGTTTTCTCGAACGGGATGTAGGGGTGGAAGATGCCCATGGCGTTGCTGCCGCCACCCACGCAGGCGATCACGGCATCGGGCTGGTCGCCCAGCACCTTTTGCTCTGCCAACATGGCGGGCATCTGGTCGATGCACTCCTTGCCGATCACGCTCTGGAAGTCACGCACCATCATGGGGTAGGGGTGTGGGCCTGCCACCGTGCCGATAATGTAGAAGGTGTTGTCCACATTGGCCACCCAGTCGCGCATGGCCTCGTTGAGCGCATCTTTCAGCGTCTTGCTGCCCGATTCCACGGGCACCACCGTGGCGCCCAGCAGTTTCATGCGGTACACGTTGGGGCTTTGGCGCTTGACGTCCTCTGCACCCATGTACACCACGCATTCCAGGCCATAGCGCGCGCAGATGGTGGCCGTGGCCACGCCGTGCTGACCTGCGCCCGTTTCTGCAATCACGCGGGGCTTGCCCATGCGCTTGGCCAGCATGGCCTGGCCGATCACGTTGTTGATTTTGTGGGCGCCGGTGTGGTTGAGGTCTTCGCGCTTGAGGTAGATCTGCGCGCCACCCATTTCGCGGCTGGTACGGGCTGCGTGGTAGATGGGTGATGGGCGACCGACGAAGTGCTTGAGTTCGTAGTGAAACTCGGCCAGAAACTCGGGGTCGTTTTGGTAGCGCGCGTAGGCCTCGCGCAGTTCCTGGATGGCGTGGGTCAGGGTTTCGCTGACGAAGCTGCCGCCGTAGGGGCCGAAATGGCCGGAAGTATCAGGTTGCTGATAGGAATTCATGGGGATTCTTTGCAAGTTGTGCATCGGCCGCCCGCACGGCGGCAACGAAGCGTTGGATCTTCAGTGCGTCTTTGATGCCCTTGATGGGCTTTCCATCGGGGCCATCGGCTTCGACGCCGGAACTGACATCAACCGCCAGCGAGAGACCCCGCGGACGGACTTGCAAAATGCCATCGGTCACGTTTGCAGGCGTGAGTCCACCAGACAAAACGAGGTGAGAGCTGACGCTTGGTGGAAGGAGTGACCAATTGAATGCCTTGCCGCTGCCGCCAAAACCTTCGACATGGGCGTCGAGCAGGATGGCCTGGGCGTGAGAGTAATCGTGGGCGTATTTTACGAGGTCAAAGCTGGCCGCACCGTCGCCCAGGGGAATTCGGGCGGCTCGCAGGTAGGGGCGTGCGCCTTGGTGGGTGGCGGCCAGGCAATTCTGGGGAGATTCATCACCGTGAAACTGGACCGTAGCGCCTGCTACTAAAGCGCTGGTAGCTATCACATTGGTAGCGGATTCGTTCACGAACAGCAAAACTGGGGTGACAAAGGGCGGCAGGCGTCTGGCCAGTTGTGCTGCGCGTTCGGGTGTTACCGCACGCGGGCTGGGGGCATACAGCACGAAACCCACTGCATCGGCGCCTGCCGCCACGGCGGCGTCCACGTCCTGCTCGCGGGTCAGGCCGCAGATTTTGATGCGGGTGCGTGCATGCGGCAGCTTGGAGATGTCTTGTGCGTTCATGGCAACCAATCATACGCAGCCGTGCGCTGGGGCAAGCCCCAGGCGGCGTCATAGACCGGGCCTTGAAAAAACAGCCCATCCGGCGAAAACGTGGGCGCTGCCGCATCGCGGGATTTGGCGGCGAGCACCTGCGCCACCCATTCAGGAGGCTGGTTGCCCTGGCCCACGGCAATCAGGCAGCCCATGATGTTGCGGATCATGTGGTGCAAAAACGCATTGGCTTCGAACTCAAAGCGCCAGTAGCAGGGGCTCCAGCCCAGCTCCGGGTGTGGTTCTCCCAGACCCCGGCGCGTAATGTCGATGCGCTGCAGGGTCTTGACGGGGGACTTGGCCTGGCACGCCGACGCACGAAACGAGGTGAAGTCGTGCTCGCCCAGCAGGTAGTCCGCAGCTTGCCGCATCGCTTGGTGGTCCAGCGGATGGAAAACCCAGCCCACGCGACCCGCGTCCACACTCGGCCGCACGGGGGACTGCAGCAGCACATAGGCATAGCGCCGCGCGATCGCGCTGGCGCGGGCATGGAAGCCGTCCGGCACGGGCTGCGCCCATTGCACGGCAATATCGGCAGGAAGAAAGGTGTTGGTACCCCGTACCCAGGAGGAGGGCGGGCGGTTCAGCGGCGTGTCAAAGTGCACCACCTGCATCAATCCATGCACACCTGCGTCGGTACGGCCTGCACACAAAGTGCTGACAGGGTGCGTGGCAAAGCGGCCCAGGGCCGCTTCGAGTTTGTCCTGAATCGTGTTGCCCGACAGCTGGCTTTGCCAGCCGCTGTATGCCTGTCCGTTGTAGCTGACACCCAGCGCCACCCGCATCATGGGGCGGCCTGGGGGTGGGGAAAGCGCGCCGTGAGAGAACCCGGCTGCATCAGCCCAGTTCGGCCAGCATACGCTGGGCGCGGGTCTTGAGGGCGCCGCTGGATTCGGCCACCACTTCTTCGATCAGCGTGCGAGCACCGTCGGTGTCGCCAATGGCGTTGAACTCTTCGGCCAATGCCAGCTTGGTAGCCAGCGGATCATCCTGCGCCGCAGCCGAGCCGTCATCGACGAACTCGGGTGCCGGAGCGGGTGCCTTGGCCGCAGGGGCTGCCATGGGCTTGGACGGTGCGTTCAGGTCCAGAGACAGTTCGCCCAGATCAAATTCCATGGGGCCGGAATCCTTGGCGTCGCCTGCCAGCGGCATGGGGCCAGATGGCGCCATGCTCAGGTCGTCTGCGCTCGGGAAGTCGAGGTTGGCGACGGGTGGAGGGGCCATCATCGGGCCGGGAGCTGTATCTTGACCACCCCAGGCTGGTGCCGTTGCAGAGGGCAGCTCTGGCAAATCCAGTTCTGGGCGCAGTGTTTGTGGTTCATCGCTGGCATCGGCGTCCGTAGTGCGACGGGTGCCACCTGCGGCCGCAGCTGCAGCGGCCGCCGCTGCAAACCCGCCTGGGGGTGCTGGTGCCACCGAGGGAGCGTCGGTCAGTGCGTCATCTGGCAGGTCCAGATCGAGATCCAGGTCGAGATCGGGGGGGAGTGCCGCTGTGGCCGCCGCATTGCCAGCACCGCCCGTGAAGGTGCTCGGGAAGCCACCTGGGGGCAGCGATGGAGATTCGTCCTCGGCCATGCCGGGGCGGCCGCCAGGCTGGTACAAGCGGTTTTCGGGGTCCAGGTCGCGGCCGAGTTCGGCAATGCGGTTCCAGTCCGGGCCTTCGCCCTGCGTCAGCTTGAACACATCCCCTGCCACCGCTTCCAGTGCCTTGCGATCCTGGCGCTTGGCGTAAATTTCGCCGAGCTTCACATGGACCGACACGCGGGCCGGATTGTGGCGAATCGCTTCCTTCAGGATTTCCTCGGCCTGAAGGTCGCGGCCATAGGCCAAATAAACGTCTGCCTCCGCCACGGGATCCACATCGCCGCCAGCATCTAGCTGGCTCGGGGAGTAGGCCATGGACGAGCCGGTCGTCATTTCGCTGTTGGCGGTATCCACGCGCTGTCCGCCGCTGGCACCGAAGAATGAATCAGGCTGGATGCGGCTTTCCAGGAACGAGCTGTCTACGCCAGCGTTCTGGCGGCGACGCTGCACCACACGGTAAGCGCCATAACCCAGCAACAGGGCTAGCAGGCCACCACCGGCCAAGGGCAGGATCGGATCGTCCATGAGGCCGGACAGGAAACTCGGCTCTTCAACAGGGGCTGGTGCTGGCGCAGGCATCCGTACGGGGGCTGCGGGTGCGGATGCGACGGGAGCCGGTGCAGAGGCGGGTTCGGAGGCCGCCTCGGCAGGAACGGCAACATCCGCTGGGGCACTGGCTGGGGGCACGGGGGCCGACGCAGGTGTTTCAGGCGCGGCGGGTGCTGTAGGCGTGGCGGGGACTGCGGGGGCCTGCACGGCCACGCCAGCGGGGGCGCTGGCACCGCCAGCGGGCGCGGCACTGCCAGCAGCGGCCGATGCTGCGCCCAGCTTGTTCAGGTCGGTAATGTTCTTGGACAGTTCGGCCATCCGGGTGGCGGCCTCGCTGGCTTGCTTGTCCTTGGCGAGCTGGTCCTCGGCGGCCTTCTGGCCCTTCACGGAGCCTTTGGACAGCGTCAGCTTGTCGGGTGCGGTCGTGGCAGGTTTCTTGTCCTCCACGCGGGTCTGCACCGTGCCCGACGCAGAGCGCTCGGCAGCGGCCACTGCCGTGGTCGGGGCGGCACCTGCCAGCTTGCGGCGGAATTCGTTGAAATCCTTGGCCTGGGCTGCCAGGATCTGGCGTGCCTCGGGGGCTGGGGTTGCCTGCGCCGCAACTTCATCGGGCATCTGCAGTACTGCGCCAGCTTTGAGGCGATTGACATTGCCTTGAATGAATGCGTCCGGGTTCGCACGCATCATGGCAACCAGCATCTGATCCAGAGACACGCTGGCGGGGCGGTAGGCATTCGCCAGGCGGCCAGCGGTGTCACCGGCCTGCACTTTGACGCCGTCTGCGGGGGCTGGACGAGGGGCAGCTGCTGCCGGGCGTGGTGCTGGCGGTGCAGCAGCGGCAGAGGATTCGGTGGCGCGCGGGGCGACCGGTGCGCGCACGGCGGGCGCCGATGGGGCAGCAGGTGCCGAGATCTGAGGGGACGCCGTCACATTCGGTGCTGCGCGGCGCAGTGCTGGCGGGTCAAACAGCATGGTATAGCTGCGCACAATGCGGCCCGAGCCCCAGTTGGCGTCCAGCACCAGATCAAGGAAGGGGTCGTTCACCGGGCGATCACTCGTCAGACGCAGCACGGCGGTGCCGTCTGGGCGACGCTGCAGCTGGATTTGCAGGTTGTTGATCGCGGGCGTGTATTCCATGCCCTGGGCGCGAAAAACTTCCGGGGTAGCCGTCGTAGCGCGCAGGGTGTCGGCTTCCGCGGGGGTGATCTGGGGCAGGTCAATTTCGGCGCGCAAAGGCTCGCCCAAGGCAGACTGCACGGTGATGCGGCCCAACGCCAGGGCCGAGGCGTCGCCAGCGTAAAAGCCAGCCGACGCTACGGCCGCAGCCGCCAGGACAGAAAATTTCCAACGATGCATGTTTGCCAACAACTGATTAGGTTTTTGTGCGGCTCGGTCGAGCGGTGCTTTTTTTCTCATGGTCTGGTCCCGCCCCGGCGCGTGAAAATATGTAAAAAGCACCATAGCATCAATGTTTTGCACTGACAAGCTGAGGTGGCTCCGAAGCTTTGAGCGAGGTTCAGACGCACCAGATTGGGGCATTCAAATGTTGCCAATTGCCAACGTGGCGTAACTGAGTGTGTCAAGGTGCCGGGCGTAAAAAAGCGCGCACGGCGAGGGCCGTGCGCGCTTTTTGGGGATTGCTGGCTTAGGCGTCGAGCAAGATGCGCAGCATGCGGCGCAGGGGCTCGGCGGCGCCCCAGAGCAGCTGATCGCCAATGGTGAAAGCTCCCACGTATTCCGGGCCCATGGCCAGCTTACGGATGCGGCCCACGGGGATGTTCATGGTGCCGGTCACCGCCACGGGGGTCAGGTCCTGGATGGTGGCTTCACGGGTGTTGGGCACCACCTTGACCCACTGGTTGTCGGCGGCGATCATGGCTTCGAGGTCGGCCACGGGCACATCCTTCTTGAGTTTGAAAGTCAGCGCCTGGCTGTGGCAGCGCATAGCGCCCACGCGCACGCAGAAACCATCGACGGGAATGGCGGAGGCGTTGAAGCCCTCTCCCATACCCAGGATCTTGTTGGTCTCGGCCATGCCCTTCCACTCTTCCTTGGACATGCCGTTGCCCAGGTCCTTGTCGATCCAGGGGATCAGCGAGCCGCCCAGCGGTACGCCGAAGTTGGCGGTTTCAGCGGCTGACAGGCTGCGCTGCTTTGCGATGACCTTGCGGTCGATTTCCAGGATGGCACTCTTGGGATCGTCGAGCAGCGCGCGCACTTCGGCGTTCAGCGTGCCGTACTGCGTGAGCAGCTCGCGCATGTGCTGCGCGCCGCCGCCTGATGCTGCCTGGTAGGTCTGGGTGCTCATCCATTCCACCAGACCTGCCTTGTACAGAGCGCCCACGCCCATCAGCATGCAGCTCACGGTGCAATTGCCGCCAATCCAGTTCTTGCCGCCGTTGGCCAGGGCGTTCTTGATGACGGGCATGTTGACCGGATCGAGAATGATCACGGCGTCCTTGTCCATGCGCAGGGTGGAGGCGGCATCGATCCAGTGGCCGTTCCAGCCGGCGGCGCGCAGCTTTGGGAACACTTCAGAGGTGTAGTCACCGCCCTGGGCGGTGATGATGATTTCGCAGCGCTTGAGAGCCTCGATGTTGAACGCATCCTGCAGTGCAGTCTCGTTCTTGGCTTGGGCAGGGGCCTTGCCGCCTGCGTTCGAGGTGGAGAAGAACATGGGTTCGATCAGATCGAAGTCCTTCTCTTGTTCCATGCGGTCCATCAGGACCGAGCCGACCATGCCGCGCCAGCCGACCAACCCTACCAACTTGCTCATTTCAACGCCCTTTCTAAGTAAGAAACAGTGCCAGACCGGACTGCTCGCCTGGCTCGTCTGGCCAGGAAGGGCGCACGACGAACCAGGCTGAGTCAGCCCTTAATGGTCGTGGTTTTGGTGATGGTTGCGCGCGCAGCCACACCGGCCGTGGCGGCGGGTGCAATGTTCAGGGCGAACGTGTGGGCGGCAAACATGGGTTGGCATTGTAGCAGTGCGAACGCTCCTGTCCCCTTAGAGCGCGGTGTGCTCACTCTCACTATTGTTCAGAGCGATGCGGTCCTGAAGCAGTGATATCCTTCTGTTTCTAAGTATTTCAAGGGGTTCGAATTGATACGCCAAATGACTGCTGTAGTTGGTTTCGTAGGGGTTGTTTTAGTGGCTGGGTGTTCCACCACTAGCTCGCCAGTGCAATACAAGGCGTCTACAAAAAACGTTGTGGCAATTGAAGATTATGTTCGCGATGCTGGTGCAAAAGTGAAGACTGTTGATTTCGTATCCGCTCCAGGCGTAGAGGGGAGTCCGTGGTGTCGCGCGAATGGTCCTGTTTCGTTTGGCTCGGGGAAAACGGCTGCCCAGTTTATTCAGGAAGCACTTCAAGAGGAACTATTTTTGGCAAAAGCGTATGCAAGCAATGCGCCCGTCTCCATTGGTGGAACGGTCGACAGGCTCACGTTTAGTTCTGTAAGTCCCGCGAGCTGGGAAATCGGTTTGACGTTGACTTCTAGCAATGGACAGACATTACGTGTGGAAAACAGCCATCGTTTTGACACGAGTTGGGATGCTTGGAGTGCTTGCAAAAACGTCGCTGACGCGTTTGCGCCAGCCGTGCAGGGAACACTTACTAAGGCTGTTACTGATCCTCGCTTTAAGGCCCTGTTATTACCGAAGTAGGGTTGTATTAGGTGTCCTGCACGAGGTTGAAACCTGGTATGTCGATTCAAGCCGACAGATGCCGATCAAGGATGCTCGATGCGCCGCATCGAGCGTTTGCATTTTCAGCGATTAACGGGGTCCCTCGTTGTTGTAGACCCTGATCGAATCGCGCACCAAGCGTTTGTCACTTCGGCGCGCACGCGAGACCATTTTCTAGGTTTGGGCCACGGGATTGGTCTGCAATAAGCATCCGTGACCAAGCTGAAGTAGACGAACTTCTCGGCGGTCACAAGGTAGAGGACGTCAGCCACCACTACTGGTCGATGGTAGTGACCTGCACTTACTGATGGCGCGCCTTGAGAGGTTTCAGATGCTGGCGAAACCAGTGGTGGTAATTAGTGGTCTTGTGATAGACCTCTCGCGTCTGCACTAGCATCCCTTCGTCGCGCAGCACGTCAAACAGCGCATCGAGCCCAAGCCCGTTCCACTGCCCCGCCAACGGCTCGCGCAACATGGGGCACAGCTTGCGAGTGCCCAGCCGGGGTTGGCGAATACGCATATCGCACACCAACTCCGCTATCGCCTGCGTTCGGTGTTCACGCTGTCTGGTGCTATTGCCATCTGGTAGTACGTCTTTCGGTTGTGTTTCATTCGCGACAAGCCCCTGCCACGCTCAAGCCTTGGACGAACCGTTGCGCGAGACATTGGAAAAATGCCAGTGACTTCGCGTGGAGCCCCCGCCCATGGTCTGCACCGCACTACAGTCCTGCCTATCGCTTTGTCTGCGATTCATCGAGAGTGGAAAAATGCAAGTCATCGTTGTGGGGTCTGGCAAGCTGGCCAGGGAGCTGTTGGGGGCGCTGCCCTCTGGGGACGCTGGCCAGATTGTGCCCTGGGCCGCCGGGGGGCTGCCTGCAGAAAAATCGGTGGTGGTGCATGCAGGCTCGGGCCGGGAGCTGCAAGCGGTGAGCGCGTTCTGTGAATCAACATGCTCTCCCCTGGTGGAGCTGTCCACGGGATCAGCGCTGGAACACCTGGCTGTAGGTTTTCCCGTGGTCCTGTGTCCCAACACCAACCTTCTCATGCTCAAGTTCATGGCCATGCTGGAGCGCAGTGGGCATTTGTTCCGTGGCTATCGCATCGGGCTGACCGAGTCGCACCAGGCTCAGAAGTCGTCGGTGCCGGGTACGGCCGTGAGCATGGCGCAGGCGCTGGGTCTGGTGCCCGGTGATATCCGGTCCGTGCGCGATGCCGAGGTTCAGCAGCGCGTGCTGCAGATTCCCTCAGAACATCTTGGCCGCCATGCCTACCACCAGGTTCTGATAGAGGATGGGGCTTGCAGCGTGACGCTGGAAACCCGTGTTTATGGCGATGCGCCGTATGCAGAGGGCGTTGCGCACATCGTGGCAGCCGTGCGCGAGCGGCCGCTGGAGAACCGGCGCTACGCCATCATCGAATTCATCGACAACGGGTGGCTGTAGGCGGTACGGGCAGTACCACGGATCCACAAGAAAAAAGCGCCGGGAGTGTCCGGCGCTTTTTTTGTGACCGCTGAGCGGGGGATCAGGCCGTCAGCGCCTTCACCACCGCGTCGCCCATCTGCGCCGTACCCACCTTGGTGGTGCCTTCGCTGTAGATATCGGGCGTGCGCAGGCCCTGCGCCAGCACCTTTTGCACGGCGGTTTCGATGCGCTGGGCGGCTGCTTCCTGGTTCAGGCTGAAGCGCAGCATCATCGCGGCCGACAGGATGGTGGCCAATGGGTTGGCCACGCCCTTGCCGGCGATGTCGGGGGCGCTGCCGTGGCTGGGTTCGTACAGGCCCTGGTTGCTGCTGTTCAGGCTGGCCGAGGGCAGCATGCCGATGGAGCCTGTGAGCATGGAGGCTTCGTCCGACAGGATGTCGCCGAACATGTTGCCGGTCACCACCACGTCAAACGCCTTGGGGGCCTTGACCAGCTGCATGGCCGCGTTGTCCACGTACATGTGCTGCAGCTCGACGTCGGGGTATTCCTTGTGCACGTCGGTGACCACATCCTTCCAGAACTGGAAGGTTTCGAGCACGTTGGCCTTGTCCACGCTGGTGACCTTCTTGTTGCGCTTGCGGGCAGCCTGGAAGGCGACGTGGGCGATGCGCTCGATCTCGGGGCGGCTGTAGCGCATAGTGTCGAAGGCTTCCTCGGCACCGGGGAAGTGGCCATCGGTGGCCACGCGGCGACCACGCGGCTGGCCAAAGTAGATGTCGCCCGTCAGCTCGCGGATGATGAGGATATCGAGGCCCGCGATCAGCTCGGGCTTGAGGCTCGATGCGCCCACCAGTTGCTCGTAGCAGATGGCGGGGCGGAAGTTGGCGAACAGGCCCAGGTTCTTGCGCAGGCCCAGGATGGCCTGCTCGGGGCGCAAGGGGCGGTCGAGCTTGTCGTACTTCCAGTCGCCCACAGCGCCGAACAGGATGGCGTCGGCTTCCTTGGCGAGCTTCAGGGTGGATTCGGGCAGCGGGTGGCCGTGGGCCTCGTAGGCGGCGCCGCCGACCAGGGCAGATTCCATCTCGAACTTCAGGTCCAGGGCTTCCAGAACCTTCACGGCTTCGGAGACGATTTCGGTACCGATGCCGTCACCCGGCAGAACTGCGATTTTCATTGAATTTGCTTTGATTTTGATAGCTGCTACCGCTTATGGATAAAGCGCTAGAGGCCAATTTAAATGATATTTTTTGATGCCTGCGGTGTCTTACGACACCATGGTGTGCGCCAGCCAGGGCTTGGTCGCCAGGCGCTGCGCTTCAAACGCCTTGATCTTGTCGGACTGGCGCAGGGTCAGGCCAATGTCGTCGAAGCCGTTGAGCAGGCAGTACTTGCGGAAGGCCTGCACCTCGAACGGAATTTCTTCGCCTTGCGGACGCACGATGACCTGGCGCTCCAGGTCGATGGTGAGTTGGTAGCCGGGGAAGGCGTGCACTTCATCGAACAGCTGGGCCACCGTTGCCTCGGGCAGCACGATAGGCAGCAAGCCGTTCTTGAAGCAGTTGTTGAAGAAGATGTCGGCAAAACTCGGCGCGATCACGGAGCGAAAGCCGAACTGGTCCAGTGCCCAGGGCGCGTGTTCGCGGCTGGAGCCGCAGCCGAAATTCTTGCGTGCCAGCAGGATGGAGGCGCCTGCATAGCGCGGCTGGTTCAGCACGAAGTCGGGGTTGGGCTTGCGGCTGGCCGGGTCCTGGCCCGGCTCGCCGTGGTCCAGGTAGCGCCATTCGTCAAACAGGTTCACGCCAAAGCCGGTCTTCTTGATCGACTTCAGAAACTGCTTGGGGATGATCGCGTCGGTATCGACGTTCTCGCGGTCCATCGGGGCCACCAGGCCCTTGAGTAAGGTGAATTTCTGCATGGGTGCCTTGTTACTTGTTGGCGGCGCGTTCGAGTGCGCCCCCTGCCCGTTGAACGTCCTGGCCTACGCCCTTGACGGTGTTGCATCCGCCCAGCAGCAAGGCGGCAGACAGTGCGATGAGGATGGCGGCGATTTTCTTCATGGCGGGCTCCTTCAGGCGAATTGGCGAATGTCCACAAAATGGCCGTGCACGGCAGCGGCTGCTGCCATGGCGGGGCTGACGAGATGGGTGCGGCCACCAGCGCCCTGGCGGCCTTCGAAGTTGCGGTTGCTGGTGGATGCGCAGCGCTCGCCCGGCTCCAGGCGGTCGGCGTTCATGGCCAGGCACATGCTGCAGCCGGGCTCGCGCCACTCAAAGCCTGCAGCCACAAAAATCTTGTCCAGGCCTTCGCGCTCGGCCTGCTCCTTGACGAGGCCCGAGCCGGGAACCACCATGGCCAGCTTCACGTTGCTGGCCACCTTGCGGCCCAGGTTCTTGACCACGGCGGCGGCTTCGCGCATGTCTTCGATGCGGCTGTTGGTGCAACTGCCGATGAACACCTTGTCGATGGTGATGTCGTTGATTGCCTTGCCGGGCTGAAGGCCCATGTAGGTCAAGGCGCGCTCGATGGCGCCGCGCTTGTTGGCGTCCTTTTCCTTGTCGGGGTCCGGCACGCGGGCATCCACGCCCAGCACCATTTCGGGCGACGTGCCCCAAGTCACCTGCGGCACGATGTCGGCGGCGTCGAGCTTCACCACGGTGTCGAACTTGGCGTCGGGGTCGGAGTGCAGCGTCTTCCAGTACGCCACGGCCTGGTCCCATTCGACGCCCGTGGGCGACAGGGGGCGGCCCCTGACGTATTCGATGGTCTTGTCGTCCACCGCCAC
Source organism: Acidovorax sp. sif0632 (assembly GCF_019218805.1). NCBI lineage: Bacteria > Pseudomonadati > Pseudomonadota > Betaproteobacteria > Burkholderiales > Comamonadaceae > Acidovorax > Acidovorax sp. sif0632. The sequence goes on from NZ_JAHUWW010000004.1 coordinate 329,810, forward strand.
GAGGCCAGCGCGCGCGCCGCCTTCGATGGCCATGTTGCACACGGTCATGCGGCCTTCCATGCTCATCGCGCGGAAGACGGAGCCTGCAAATTCGATGGTGTAGCCGGTGCCGCCGGCCGTGCCGATCTTGCCGATGATGGCCAGCACCACGTCCTTGGGCGTCACGCCCTTGGCGAGCGTGCCGTCCACCTGCACCAGCATGTTCTTGGCCTTCTTGGCCAGCAGCGTCTGCGTGGCCATGACGTGCTCGACCTCGGAGGTACCGATGCCGTGGGCCAGTGCGCCGAATGCACCGTGCGTGCTGGTATGGCTGTCGCCGCACACCACCGTCATGCCGGGCAGGGTGGCACCGTTTTCAGGGCCGATGACGTGCACGATGCCCTGACGCTTGTGCATGAAGGGGAAGAACGCAGCGGGCGAGATCTGCGCCATGTTGTCGTTCAGCGTGGTGATCTGCTCTTTGCTGATGGGGTCGGTGATGCCGTCGTAGCCGTTTTCCCAGCCGGTGGTGGGCGTGTTGTGGTCGGCGGTGGCCACGATGGAACTCATGCGCCAGACCTTGCGGCCCGCCTCGCGCAGGCCTTCAAACGCCTGGGGGCTGGTCACCTCGTGCACCAGATGGCGGTCGATGTAGAGGATGGAGGTGCCGTCCTCTTCGGTGTGGACGACATGCTCGTCCCAGATCTTGTCGTACAGGGTGCGTCCCATGGCGTGGCTTTCTTTCTGCTTTTCAGGTGGGTGATTGGATTTTAGTGTCGGGGTCTGGCCGGGGTGACAGGTGTTCCACCAGCAAACGGGCCGTGACGGGCAGGGCATCGAAGTCGCGAGCCACCACGCGCAGCTCGCGGTGGGCCCAGGCATCGGTCAGCGGGATGGCTTGCAGGTTGCCCACGCCGCGCATCAGTGCAAACGCCCGGTCGGGCAGCAGGCCCACGCCCAGGCCGTTGTCGATCATGCGGCACATGGCATCGAGCCCTGTGACCTGGATGCGCTGTCGCAGCGGGCGCCCGGCGGCGGCGGCGGCGGCGCGCATGGCTAGGCTGATGCTGCTGTTGGCATGCAGGCCCACGATGTCCCAGTCCAGAACTTCTTCAAAATTGATAGCATTCAGCGCAGACAGGTCGTGCGCCAAGGGTACAACGAGCACCAGATTGTCGGCGCGGTAGGGGCGGCTTTGCAATTCCAGGGCACCGTTGCCACTGGCCATGCCGATGTTGCAGATGCCCAGGTCGGCGGCGCCCTCCTGCACGGCATGCAGCACGTCGCTGGAGAGGTGCTCCTGCAGGTCGATCTTGATCTGGCTGTGCTCGCGCGCAAAGGCGCCCAGGTCTTCGGGCAGGAACTGGAAGATGGCCGAGATGTTGGCGTGCATGCGCACATGGCCGCGCACGCCGTCGGCGTATTCGCTCAACTCGCCCTGCATGCGTTCGAGGCCAAACAGCACGGTGCGCGCATGGTGCAGCAGGCTCTCGCCTGCGGGTGTGAGCGTGACGCCCCGGCTGTGGCGGTAGAGCAGGGCGGTGTCCACGGCGGTTTCCAGGTCCGACAGGCGCTTGCTGACGGCCGATGCCGCAATGAATTCGCGCTCAGCCGCGCGGCCAATGCTGCCGAGCTCGCACACCGCCACAAACAGTTGCAGCGAGGTCAGGTCGATACGGCGCGCAAAACTGCGCTCGGAGCTTTTCATGGGGTTTTAACTTCTCGAAATGAGAAGGTTGCCTATTTTCTCCCCATTATTGCCGCTTTGACATCGCGATACGCGATGGCGGCACTGCCCTTCTGCGCGAGGGTAGAACCGCTGAGGCCCAGAAAGCTAACGTGGCTCAGGCGGTGCAGGTGCTGCCGTGCTCTGGCACACCGGCACGCCAGCGCAGCTCATGTTCAATGCGCTGACGCAGCAGATCGGCCGCGCCCATTTCACCATGCACCACGTACACCTTGTCCGGCGCGTGCCCCATGCTGTGCAGCCAGGCGATGAGCTGGTTGCCGTCGGCATGGGCTGATGCAGAGGACAGCCGAACCACCTCGGCGCGCACGGCCACGTCCTGGCCGTGGATACGGATGGTTTTTTCGCCCTCTGCCAGCCGCGCACCACGGGTGCCTGGGGCCTGGTGGCCGGTCAGGATGATCATGTTGCGGTGGTCGCCCGCGTGCAGTGCCAGGTGGTGCAGCACGCGCCCCCCGGTGGCCATGCCGCTGGCCGACAGGATGACCATGGGGCCATGGAGCTTGGCCAGCCCCTTGGATTGCTCGGGCGTCTGGACCATGGTGGCGCCATGCTCCAGTGCCTGCACCTCGCGGCCGCTCAGGCGGTGTTCCTGCATGTGGTGCTGGAACAGCCCCGTGGTACTGACGGCCATGGGGCTGTCCAGAAACACCTTGAGCGATGCGGGCACCACACCCTGCGCCTTGAGTAGGCCAATCGCGTGCAGCACGACCTGTGCACGCCCCACGGCAAACACCGGCACCACGGCAATACCGCCACGCGCTGCCAGGCGCTGCAGGGCGGGGCCCAGTTCATCGAGCGGGCCTTCGGGCGGGTGCTCGCGGTCGCCGTAGGTGGACTCGATGAGCACGGTGTCGGCCTGGGGCGGCGCGTCAGGCGGGTTCATGAGCAGGTCATCGGGCCGCCCCAGGTCGCCCGAAAACAGAATGCGCCTGCCTCCCACCTCCAGCAGCACGCTGGCTGCACCAAGGATGTGGCCTGCGGGCGAAAACGTCACACGCCAGCCGGGCAGGGGCTCAAACGCCTTGTGAAATGGGTGGATCTGGAACTGCTTGAGGCAGTGCAGCGCGTCGAGCCGGGTGTACAGGGGCAGGGCGGGGCTGTGGCTGCTGAGCTGGTGGCGGTTGAGAAAGGCCGCGTCTTCTTCCTGCAGGTGCCCGCTGTCGGGCAGCAGGATGGTGCACAGGTCGCGTGTGCCCGGTGTGCAGTGGATGGCGTGGGTGTAGCCGTCGCGCGCCAGCAGCGGCAGGTAGCCGCTGTGATCCAGGTGGGCATGGGTCAGCACCACGGCGTCGATCTGGTGCGGCGTGACGGGCAGAGGCTGCCAGTTGCGCAGGCGCAACTGCTTGTAGCCCTGGAACAGGCCGCAATCGACCAGGAGGCTCTTGCCGTTGTAACGCACCAGGTACTTGGAGCCGGTGACCGTGCCGGAGCCGCCCAGGAAGGTGATGTTGACGTTCATGTGCCCAAGCTCCCGGGTGATCATCGATGAGACCCATCCTACTGCGCTGTGCGTGCATCGCACGGGCCTTGGGGAGTTTCTTGCCCTGCGTCAAGAAAAAACCGCCTAGGCCAAAAGGCCACAAGCGGTTTTCGATGGGATGCCGGTGCGCGGTCAGCTGAAGAAGTTCTTCAGCCGGTCCGTCCAACTCTCGCCGCTGGGCGAGTGGCGGGCGCCGCCCTTCTTGAGCGAATCTTCCAGTTCGCGCAGCAGCTTGCGCTGGTGCTCGGTCAGCTTGACGGGTGTCTCGACTGCGATGTGGCAGTACAGATCGCCCGGGTAGCTGGCACGCACGCCCTTTATGCCCTTGCCACGCAGGCGGAACTGCTTGCCGGCCTGGGTGCCTTCAGGAATGTCGATCGCTGCCTTGCCAGCCAGCGTGGGCACTTCGATCTCGCCGCCGAGTGCTGCCGTGATGAAGCTCACGGGCACCTGGCAGTGCAGGTCGTCGCCATCGCGCTCGAAGATGTCGTGTTTCTTGAGGCGGATTTCGATGTACAGGTCACCCGGCGGGCCGCCGTTGGTGCCCGGCTCGCCGTTGCCGGTGGAGCGGATGCGCATGCCGTCGTCGATGCCCGCAGGAATCTTCACTTCCAGCGTCTTTTGCTTCTTGAGCTTGCCCTGGCCGTGGCAGGTGGTGCACGGCTCGGGGATGATCTTGCCCGTGCCCCGGCAGTGCGGGCAGGTCTGCTGCACGCTGAAGAAGCCCTGGCGCATCTGTACCGTGCCTGCGCCCTGGCAGGTGCCACACGTCTTGGCACTGGTGCCGGGCTTGGCACCGCTGCCGTGGCAGGTGTCGCAGCTCTCCCACGAGGGGATGCGGATCTGCGCATCCTTGCCGCGCGCGGCTTCTTCCAGCGTGATTTCCATGGCGTAGCTGAGGTCGCTGCCCCGGTACACCTGTCGGCCGCCGGCACCGCGCCCACGCCCGCCCTGCTGGCCAAACATGTCGCCGAAGATGTCGCCAAAGGCCTCGGCAAAACCACCAAAGCCCTCCGCCCCCGCGCCGCCGGGGCCGCGCATGTTGGGGTCCACCCCGGCGTGGCCGTACTGGTCGTAGGCCGCACGTTTTTGCGGGTCGGAGAGCATCTCGTAGGCCTCTTTGGCCTCCTTGAACTTCTCTTCGGCAGGCTTGGCTGCGTCACCCTGGTTGCGGTCAGGGTGGTGCTTCATCGCCAGCTTGCGATAGGCCTTCTTGATTTCTTCGTCCGAGGCGTTCTTGGGAACGCCCAGGATTTCGTAAAAGTCTCTTTTGGACATGGTCATTCTGAGCCCGGTTGGAACAGGAACGCCGCGCAAGCCCCGTCAAGGGCCCCGCGCGGCGGCTGGGGTCAACGGCGGCGTGCTCAGCCCTTCTTGACTTCCTTCACCTCGGCATCGACGACGTTGTCGTCGTCTGCGGGCTTGGCGGACGCGCCACCAGCCGACGCGCCTGCGGCCTCAGCACCCCCGGCTGCCTGAGCAGCTTGCGCTGCCTGGGACTCGGCGTACATCTTTTCGCCCAGCTTCTGGCTGGCAGCCATCAGCGCCGTGGTCTTTTCGTCAATCGCGGCCTTGTCTTCGCCCTTCAAGGCTTCTTCCAATGCCTTGACTGCGGCAGTGATCGCGTCCTTTTCACCTGCGTCGAGCTTGTCGCCGTGTTCGGCCAGGCTCTTGTTCACGCTGTGCACGGCGGCTTCACCCTGGTTGCGGGCTTGCACCAGCTCCAGCTTCTTCTTGTCGTCGGCCGCATTCAGTTCGGCGTCCTTCACCATCTGCTGGATTTCTTCCTCCGACAGGCCCGAGTTGGCCTTGATGGTGATCTTGTTTTCCTTGCCCGTGCCCTTGTCCTTGGCGCCCACGTGCAAGATGCCGTTGGCGTCGATGTCGAACGACACTTCGATCTGCGGAACACCGCGGGCCGCCGGTGGAATGCCTTCCAGATTGAATTCGCCCAGCAGCTTGTTGCCGGTAGCGATTTCGCGCTCGCCCTGGTAGACCTTGATGGTCACGGCAGGCTGGTTGTCATCGGCCGTCGAGAAGGTCTGTGCGAACTTCGTCGGGATGGTCGTGTTCTTCGTGATCATCTTGGTCATGACACCGCCCAGGGTTTCGATACCCAGCGACAGGGGTGTCACGTCCAGCAGCAGCACGTCCTTGCGGTCACCCGACAGCACCTGGCCCTGGATGGCGGCGCCCACGGCCACGGCTTCGTCAGGGTTCACGTCCTTGCGGGGGTCCTTGCCGAAGAATTCCTTGACCTTTTCCTGCACCTTGGGCATCCGGGTCATGCCGCCGACCAGGATCACGTCATGGATGTCAGACACCGACACGCCAGCGTCCTTGATGGCCATGCGGCAAGGAGCGATGGTGCGCTCGATCAGCTCTTCCACCAGTTGTTCCAGCTTGGCGCGGGTCAGCTTGATGTTCAGGTGCTTGGGACCCGATGCGTCTGCCGTGATGTAGGGCAAGTTGATGTCTGTCGAGGCCGAGTTCGACAGCTCGATCTTGGCTTTCTCGGCCGCTTCCTTCAGGCGCTGCAGGGCCAGCACGTCATTCTTGAGGTTGACGCCCGACTCCTTCTTGAACTCGTCAATGATGAAGTCGATGATGCGCTGGTCGAAGTCTTCGCCGCCCAGGAAGGTGTCGCCGTTGGTCGACAGCACTTCGAACTGCTTTTCGCCGTCCACATCGGCGATTTCGATGATGGACACGTCGAACGTGCCGCCACCCAGGTCATACACAGCGATCTTGCGGTCGCCCTTTTCCTGCTTGTCCAGGCCGAAGGCCAGGGCTGCAGCGGTAGGCTCGTTGATGATGCGCTTGACGTCCAGGCCCGCAATGCGGCCAGCGTCCTTGGTGGCCTGGCGCTGTGCGTCGTTGAAGTACGCGGGCACGGTGATGACGGCTTCCGTTACGGGCTCGCCCAGGTAGTCTTCAGCCGTCTTCTTCATCTTGCGCAGGATGTCGGCAGACACTTGCTGTGCCGACAGCTTGTTGCCGCGCACTTCGATCCATGCGTCGCCGTTGTCGGCGGCCACGATCTTGTAGGGCATCAGGTCGATGTCCTTTTGCACTTCTTTTTCGGTGAACTTGCGGCCGATCAGGCGCTTGACGGCGTACAGCGTGTTCTTGGGGTTGGTCACGGCCTGGCGCTTGGCCGAGGCACCGACGAGGATCTCGCCGTCTTCCTGGTAGGCCACGATGGAGGGCGTGGTGCGTGCACCTTCGCTGTTTTCGATCACGCGGGTCGTGTTGCCCTCCATGATGGAGACGCAGCTGTTGGTCGTACCCAGGTCAATGCCGATGATTCTTCCCATGATTTTTCTCCGAATGCTTGAATGGTTTGGATGGCTAGTAACTTGTGGATAACTTGGTGTGGTTCAAGTCTTCCGGGTCGATTTTTTTGAGGCTTACTTGGGAGCCGTCACCGTGACCAGGGCCGGACGCAGCACGCGCTCGGCGATCACATAGCCCTTTTGCAGCACGGCCACCACGGTGTTGGCTTCCTGCTCGGCAGGCACCACGCTGATGGCCTGGTGCTGGTGCGGATCGAACTTGGCGCCAGCGGCCGGGTTGATGGCAATCACCTTGTTGCGCTCCAGTGCCGACGTCAGCTGGCGCAGGGTGGCGTCGGCGCCTTCGCGCAGCTGCTGGGGCGTGGCTTCCTTGATGGCCAGGGCGGCATCCAGGCTGTCGGCCACGGGCAGCAGGCTCTCGGCAAAGCTCTCGATACCGAATTTGCGGGCCTTGGAAACCTCGTCTTCGGCGCGGCGGCGGGCGTTCTCGGCCTCGGCCTTGGCGCGCAGGAACTGGTCGGCCAGATCAGCGCTTTTGGCCTTGAGCTCGGCCAACTCGCCCTGCAGGCGTGCCAGCTCGTCAGAGGCGTGGGCAGCCATTGCGGCTTCGACTTCTTCGGGGGCGGACGCGCTCTGTGCGGGGGTGGTTTGGCTGGTGTCGGACATGTCTTGGTCTGGAAGTAAATGAACGGTACGCGCGGGATCTGGGGGCGTGCCACCACAAATCAAGGTCTGCACCAGGGGCATAGTCTCACGAGCCCCGTATGCATCGCGGTTTGTTGTATTGCATGTCGGCCCAGCCACTGGTTTTGCAAGGGGCTGGAGACATCTATGCCATCTTTTTGTACGCTTGGGCAGGGGCGGCGAAGCACTGAGTGTACAAGCGACGCAGGCCGGGCTATAATCGCAGGCTTTCCCTTGCCACACCACTTCAAGACGCAGTGGGTGGTCTTACCCAAAAGGAGTATGCATGCGTCATTACGAAATCATTTTGTTGATCCATCCGGATCAAAGCGAGCAAGTTCCAGCCATGCTGGAGCGCTACAAGGGCATGATCACCGCTGGCGGTGGCAAGGTGCACCGCGTGGAAGACTGGGGCCGCCGTCAACTGGCGTACCTGATCAACAAGCTGGCCAAGGCCCATTACCTGTGCGTGAATATCGAAGCCGATCAGGCCGTGATGGCTGAACTGGAGCACGCCTTCAAGTTCAACGACGCCGTGCTGCGCCACCTGACGGTTCAGAAGAAGAAGGCCGATACGGGCCCATCTTCCATGATGAAGACCGTCGAGCGCGAAGAAGCCCGCAAGGCCAGCCAAGCTGAGTATGCAGCGGCCGGTGGTGAGCGCGGCGAGCGCCCAGATCGCGCCGAGCGCTGATCTAGCCCGTTGGAGTGGAGAACCGCGTCGCCTTGACCGCCTGTATCGCAGAGGCTGAACCCCTGCGCTACACGCCCGCCGGATTGCCTGCCCTTACGCTGCGCCTCGAACACGAGTCCCAGCAAACCGAGGCAGGCCACCCCCGCGAAGTCAAGGCTGCCATGAAAGCCATTGCCTTTGGAGCGATGGCCGAGCGACTGGCACGGCAGAACATCGGAAGTCTCTGGACTTTCCATGGATTTCTGGCCAACCCGCGCAATGGCAAGACCGCAGTACTGCACATCCAGGATATTCAACAAAATTAATTTTCAAGGGGTCCGCAATGGCCACGTTCAAGAAGTTCAACAAAGACAAGCGCCCAAAGCGCAACACCCAGTCCCTGCTGTTCAAGCGCAAGCGCTTTTGCCGCTTCACGGTGACCGGTGTTGAAGAAATCGACTACAAGGATGTCGATACGCTGCGTGATTTCATTGCCGAAAACGGCAAGATCATCCCCGCACGCCTGACCGGCACGCGCGCCATCTTCCAGCGTCAGCTGAACACCGCCATCAAGCGCGCCCGCTTCCTGGCCCTGGTGCCTTACAGCGACCAGCACAAGATCTAAGGAGCACAACCCATGCAAATCATCCTGCTCGACAAGGTTGTGAACCTCGGCAACCTCGGTGAAATCGTCAAGGTCAAAGACGGCTACGCCCGCAACTTCCTGATCCCCGCTGGCCGCGCCCGTCGCGCCACGGAAGCCGCCAAGGCAGAGTTCGAAGCCAAGCGCGCTGAACTCGAAAAGGCCGCAGCTGCCAAGCTGGCAGAAGCCCAAGCCCAAGGCGAAAAGCTGGCTGGCACCACCGTCAAGCTGACGCAAAAGGCTGGCGTGGACGGTCGTCTGTTTGGTTCCGTGACCAACCACGACATCGCCGAAGAGCTGAGCAAGCAAGGCTACAAGGTTGCCAAGTCGCAAATCCGCCTACCCAACGGCCCGATCAAGGTCGTGAGCGAAAGCACTGTCAGTGTGGCTCTGCACACCGATGTGGTGGTGGACGTGACCGTGTCGGTCTACGGCGAAACCGCCTGAGATTCACTTCGGTGTTTCACGCAAAGCCGCCTTCGGGCGGCTTTTGTTTTTGTGCGGCTCTGGTTTGTACATGGTTACCCACTGGTTGCCCCAACTTTATCCACAGACTTGTGCCATGACGGCGCGCCGCACGGGCGCTAGCATGCCGGGTTAGCTCCGAGGATTCCATGTCTGCTGTTTTTCCGCCCCTTGACGATGGCTTCACGCCGGTGCCCGACCGTGAAATCGCTCAGTTGCGCGTGCCGCCGCACTCGATAGAAGCGGAGTCCAGCGTGCTTGGCGGGTTGCTGCTGGACAACAACGCCTGGGACCGCGTGGGCGACCTGCTGGTAGAAAGCCATTTCTACCGCCATGAGCACCAGATGATCTACTCGGCCATCGGCGCACTGATCAACGCCAGCAAGCCGGCCGACGTGATCACCGTGTTCGAGCACCTGCAGAACCAGGGCAAGGTGCAAGAGATGGGTGGGCTGGCCTATCTGAACAATCTGGCGCAATACGTACCCAGCGCCAGCAACATCCGCCGCTATGCGGAAATCGTGCGCGAGCGTGCCATCCTGCGCAAGCTGGTCACGGCCAGCGACGAAATTTCCACCAACGCGTTCAACCCGCAAGGCAAGACGGTCGAACGGATTCTGGACGAGGCCGAGTCCAAGATTTTTGCCATTGGCGAGGAAGGCTCGCGCACCAAGCAGGGCTTCCAGTCGCTGGATACGCTGGTGATCGACCTGCTCGATCGCGTGCAGGAGATGGCAGACAACCCTGTGGATGTGACGGGTGTGCCCACCGGGTTTGCAGACCTCGACCGCATGACCAGTGGGCTGCAAGCGGGCGACATGGTGGTGCTGGCCGCGCGCCCCTCCATGGGCAAGACCTCGTTCGCGGTGAACATTGCCGAGCACGTGGCGCTCAATGAGGGCCTGCCGGTCGCCATCTTCTCGATGGAAATGGGTGCCGCTCAGCTGGCGGTGCGTATCGTGGGTTCGATTGGCCGGGTGAACCAGGGCAATCTGCGCACCGGCAAGCTCACCGATGATGAGTGGCCGCGCCTGACCGAGGCGATTGAAAAACTGCGCACCGTCTCACTGCACATTGATGAGACCCCGGGCCTCACACCTGGCGAGTTGCGCGCCAACGCGCGGCGCCTGGCGCGCCAGTGCGGCAAGCTGGGCCTGATCGTGGTCGACTATTTGCAGCTGATGAGCGGCTCGGGCTCGGCGGCCAGTTCGGACAACCGGGCGACCGAGCTGGGTGAAATTTCCCGGGGCCTCAAGATGCTGGCCAAGGAACTGCAGTGCCCGGTGATCGCGCTGTCGCAGCTCAACCGCTCGGTGGAGCAGCGCACCGACAAGCGCCCCATGATGTCCGACCTGCGCGAGTCAGGCGCTATCGAGCAGGATGCCGACATCATCATGTTCATCTACCGCGACGACTACTACAACAAAGACTCCAAGGAGCCCAACGTGGCCGAGGTCATCATCGGCAAGCAGCGGAACGGCCCCACGGGTACCGTGAAGCTGTTCTTCCAGAAGAACCAGACGCGCTTCGAGAACCTGGCCATGGGTTCGGGTGACGATTTCTAATAAAAATAGCCACTAGCGCTTATTGGGTAAGCACAAGTAGCTATCAAATTAGGAGTTTTGTTCGGGGTAGATGGTGTTGGTCGGAGTTCCGTTAGGGTCGCAGCACCCACACCAGCAAACCCGCACATCCCACGGCAAGAACACCCACAGCCACAGTGAGCCGTTGCTGGCGTTGGCGCAGCACTTCTACCGCCTGCACCACCTGGGCATTCTGTTCGGCCAGTGACTGGATCAGCACGGCGGATTCCTGCTGCTCCTGCTCCAGCATTACCACCCGCTCGCGCAGATGTTCCAGCTGCAAGGACACGGGAATGGCGGGTTCGCCCCCAGCGCCTTCGAGTGCTCCCGCAGCAGCTTCAGCGTTCCCTTTTCGGGTGGTGCCCAGCAGCTTCTTGGCCGCCTGGAGAATCTGGGGCGTCGCCTCGATGACGTCGCCCCAGGGCACCAGCTTCAGTGCTGCAACCCAGCCTGCAGCCAACTCAGAGCACCTCGCTGGCGAAATCTGCCAAGCGCGAGCGTTCGCCGCGCGCCAGCGTTATGTGCCCGCTGTGCGGCCAGCCCTTGAAGCGGTCCACGGCGTAAGTAAGCCCGGAGGACCCTTCGGTCAGGTACGGCGTGTCGATCTGCGCGAGGTTGCCCATGCAGATGATCTTGGTGCCGGGACCGGCGCGGGTGATCAGCGTCTTCATTTGCTTGGGCGTCAGGTTCTGCGCCTCATCGATGATCACGTACTTGTTCAGGAAGGTGCGCCCGCGCATGAAGTTCATGCTCTTGATCTTGATGCGGCTGCGGATCAGCTCGTTGGTGGCAGCGCGGCCCCACTCGCCAGCATTGCCGCCGTCGCCCTTGGCCAAAAACTCCAGGTTGTCATCCAGCGCGCCCATCCAGGGGCCCATCTTTTCTTCTTCGGTGCCGGGCAAAAAGCCGATGTCCTCGCCCACGCTCACCGTGGCGCGGGTCATGATGATCTCGGTGTAGCGGCGATCGTCCAGCACCTGGGTCAGGCCTGCAGCCAGGGCGAGCAGGGTCTTGCCGGTGCCGGCCGTGCCGGTCAGGGTCACGAAGTCGATCTCGGGGTCCATGAGCAGGTTCATGGCGTAGTTCTGTTCGCGGTTGCGCGTGGTCACGCCCCACACGGCATTTTTGGCCGAACCGTAGTCCTTCAGGGTCTGCAGTACCGCTGTTTTCTCGCGGATTTCGCTCACGCGCGCAAACAGGCTGGGCTCGCCGGGGGCTTCGAAGTACACGAACTGATTGATCATCAGGTGCGGCACGATGGGGCCGCCAATGCGGTAATAGGTGTGGGCGCCGCTTTGCCAGCTTTCCACGTTCTTGCCGCTCTTGGCCCAGAAGTCGGGGGGCAGGGCCAGCACGCCAGCGTAGAGCAGGTCGCCATCTTCCAGCGTCTTGTCGTTCTGGTAGTCCTCGGCAGTCAGGCCCAGCGCGCGGGCTTTGACGCGCATGTTGATGTCTTTGGAGACCAGCACCACTTCGCGCGGTGCGTGCAGCTTGCGCAGGGCTTCGACCACGCCCAGGATCTGGTTGTCGGCTTTGCCCGGGGGCAGGCTGGTGGGCAGGCTGTAGTCCAGTGGCACCGTCTGGAAGAACAGGTGGCCACCCGCAGCACGCTGGCCGGTGGAGTCAAGCTTGAGGCCCTTGGCCATGTCGGCGCCCTGGGCGGCAGCCAGGGCATCCAGCGTGCGGCTGGCCTGGCGGCCGTTGCGGGCCACTTCGGTCATGCCCTTCTTGTGGCCGTCCAGTTCTTCCAGCACGATCATCGGCAGGAAGATGTCGTGCTCTTCAAAGCGGAAGAGGCTGGTTGGGTCATGCAGGAGCACGTTGGTGTCCAGCACAAAGAGCTTGGTCGGACCTTGGGGTGCGGATTTGCGGGTGCGTGTGGTGGCCGGGGTGGTGCTGGCGGTGACGGCGGCAGGTGTGTCGGTGCTGCGTGCCTTGCGCTTGCCGGTGCTTCGGGCCACGGGGGCGGCGGAGGGTTGGGGTGTGCGTGCTCGGGTCTCAATCTGGACCAATGGAGCTGTGTCAGGCGCTGCCAGCGACGAGGCCACGCTGTCTGCCTTGCGTCCGGCGCGGGTGGGGGCTGTAGCGTTGGCGGTGCGCTGGGGCGTAGCAACGGCTTCGTTCGCCGAGGTGGTAGCTACGCGGGGGCGGGCTGCGACTTCAAAGGCTTCTGGCGCGAGGAGTGCAGCGCGCCGGCTGGGGGCGGGGGGCAGGGGCATGGTGGCAGGGCCTCGGTCGGTAAAGGGGTAACGGGTGGGTCAGAAAGCAAAAAGCCGCCTGGAGGCCAAGGCGGCTTTTTGGAGGAGGGCAAACGTTGCGATAACCAGGGGCATAAAACCATTATGCCTACTCCGGATGTCTTGCCTGGGCAAAACAAGCGGGGTGTCGCGCCGATGCCCCAATGTGCAGATCAGGCGGCCTTTTTCAGGGCCTTGATGGATTTGACGGCTTTCAGGACCTCGTCCACGTGGCCGGGAACCTTGAGGCCGCGCCACTCTTGCACCAGCAGGCCATCGGGGCCGATCAGGAAGGTGCTGCGCTCAATGCCCTTGACCTTCTTGCCGTACATGATCTTGTTCTTGACCACACCGAACATGTGGCACATCTTTTCTTCGGTGTCGGCGATGAGTTCGAAGGGCAGTTCCAGCTTTTCCTTGAATTCGTCGTGCGACTTCATATTGTCGCGGGACACGCCGAAAACGGCAGCGCCTGCCTTCACGAAGTCCTTGTACTTGTCGCGAAACTGCATGGCCTCCGTGGTGCAGCCAGGCGTGTTGTCCTTGGGATAGAAGTAGAGAACCAGAATTTGGCCAAGGTGGGAGGTGTTGGAGACCTTGAGTCCACCGGTAGCGTTGGCTTCAAATTCAGGGAGGGGTTTGTTGACAACGATCGCCATATCACTTCAATCTCTCAGGATGTAGTCGTTGGTAAGCCGGGGGAGCTAGTGTGTTATTGCTCTTGGTGGTGCCCCCGACCGCAACCGGCGATTTTACCCCGAATTCACTCTTCGGCCAAATGTAAGACAGTGTGTCCGGCCCGCAGTGGCGGGCATTTAGGCAAGGGCTTGCATAGGTGCGAGCGCCGGATTTGCAGCTTGCCGCGGCGGTTGCGGGCCTGCAGCTCAGGCTTCCAGAATCAGTGCTGCCACCACGTTGCGCCCTTCACTGGCCAGAATGTTGTACGTGCGGCAGGCGGCAGGGGTGTCCATGGTTTCCAGCCCCAGCCGGCGGGCGATGAGCGGCGCCAGCCACGCCGGTGGCGGGAACCGGTTGCGTGTGCCGCTGCCAAAAATGACCAGCTCTGTCTCCAGGGCTGCCAATTGCGCGAAATGTTCGGGGGTCAGGTCTTCAAAGCGCGTGCAGGGCCAGGCCTGGCGCAGCCCCGACGAGCCGATGATGACGCTGTGCGTGATCTTCTCGGCATCCACGCCGATCCAGCCGGGGCCGTAGCCGCTGATGGTTTGTGCGTTCGAGCGGTCGGGCTGGAATTTCATGGGTGTTGGCGTCGGTTGCAGGCGCTGGCGCTGCGGGTAGGCCCGGCGCAGGGCCCGGGCGCGGTTGTGATCTGTGGTCAAATTATAGGTTTCGCCAAGGTGCCAGCCGCTCTGGCCGCCACCTGACCCCACTGCACCACCGTCAGCGCATGAAAACCGTCCAAAAATCCGCCAAGCTCGCCAACGTCTGCTATGACATCCGGGGGCCCATCATGGACGCGGCCAAGCAGATGGAGGAAGACGGCCACAAGATCATCAAGCTCAACATCGGCAACCTGGCGGTGTTCGGTTTTGATGCGCCGGAAGAGATTCAGCTGGACATGATCCGCAACCTGCCCAATTCGGCGGGTTACTCGGACAGCAAGGGCATCTTTGCGGCGCGCAAGGCCGTCATGCACGAGACGCAAAAACAGGGCATCAAGGGCGTGATGCTGGACGACATCTACCTGGGCAACGGTGCCAGCGAGCTGATCGTGATGGCCACCAATGCGCTGCTGGACAACGGCGACGAGCTGCTGCTGCCTTCGCCCGACTACCCCCTGTGGACCGCCGCTGCCAGCCTGTCGGGCGGCACGCCCGTGCACTATGTGTGCGATGAAGCCAATGGCTGGATGCCCAACCTTCAGGATATCCGCGCCAAGATCACGCCCCGTACCAAGGGCATTGTGGTCATCAACCCCAACAACCCGACGGGCGCGCTGTATTCGGACGAATTGCTCAAGGGCATCGTTGCCATTGCACGCGAGCACGGCCTGGTCATCTTTGCCGACGAGGTGTATGACAAGGTGCTGTACGACGGCGCCAAGCACACGGCCATTGGCTCGCTGAGCGAGGATGTGCTCACACTCACCTTCAATTCGCTGTCCAAGAGCTACCGCTCGTGTGGCTACCGCGCGGGCTGGATGGTGGTGTCGGGCGACAAGAAGCCCGCCAAGGACTACATCGAGGGCCTGAACATGCTCTCGAACATGCGCCTGTGCGCCAACGTGCCCGGCCAGTGGGCCGTGCAGACCGCGCTTGGCGGCTACCAGAGCATCAACGAGCTGGTGGGCGAGGGCGGCCGCCTGCGCAAGCAACGTGATCTGGCGTACGAGCTGATCACGGCCATCCCGGGCGTGACCTGCGTGAAGCCCCAGGCGGCGCTCTACATGTTTCCGCGCCTCGACCCGGCCGTGTACCCCATCGAGGACGACCAGCAGTTCTTCCTGGAGCTGCTGCAGGAGACCAAGGTCATGCTGGTGCAGGGCACAGGCTTCAACTGGGCGGCGCCGGACCATTTCCGCATCGTGTTCCTGCCACACGAAGACGATCTGCGCGACGCCATCGGCCGCGTGGCGCGCTTCCTGGAGCAATACCGCAAGCGCGTGCAAATGGCGGCGGCTGCGTAACTTGCACGTTGAGTGGTGCAGAAACTCATTTTTTCATAGCTGCTAGCGCTTGATGGATAAGCGCCAGAGCCCATTTTGACTGATAAAAATCCCATGAAACCCATCCAAGTAGGCCTTCTGGGCATCGGCACCGTCGGCAGCGGCGTGTTCAACGTGCTCGCACGCAACCAGGACGAAATCAGCCGCCGCGCTGGCCGTGGCATTGAGATCACCATGGTGGCCGATCTTGACGTGGAGCGCGCCAAGGCGGTAGTGGGTGCTGACATCCAGGTCGTCAACGACGCCCGCGCCATCATTGCCAACCCTGACATCGACATCGTCATCGAGTTGATTGGTGGCTATGGCATCGCCCGCGCCCTGGTGCTCGAAGCCATCGCCGCTGGCAAGCACGTTGTCACCGCCAACAAGGCACTGCTGGCCGTGCACGGCACCGAGATCTTCGCGGCTGCATCGGCCAAGGGCGTGATGGTGGCCTTTGAGGCGGCCGTGGCGGGGGGCATCCCCATCATCAAGGCGCTGCGCGAAGGCCTCACCGCCAACCGCATCCAGTGGATCGCCGGCATCATCAACGGCACCACCAATTTCATCCTGTCCGAAATGCGCAGCAAGGGGCTGGACTTTGATGTGGTGCTCAAGGAAGCACAGCGCCTGGGCTACGCCGAGGCCGACCCCACCTTCGACATCGAAGGCGTGGACGCCGCGCACAAGGTCACGCTGATGAGTGCCATTGCGTTTGGCATCCCCGTGCAGTTTGACAAGGCCTATGTCGAAGGCATCACCAAGCTCGGCGCGGCCGACATCAAGTACGCCGAGCAACTGGGCTACCGCATCAAGCTGCTGGGCATCACGAAGCGCGCGGACAAGGGCATCGAGCTTCGCGTTCACCCGAGCCTCGTGCCCTCCAAGCGCCTGATCGCCAACGTCGAAGGCGCCATGAACGCCGTGGTGGTGCAGGGCGATGCCGTGGGCACCACGCTGTACTACGGCAAGGGCGCGGGCAGCGAGCCGACCGCCAGTGCCGTCATTGCCGATCTGGTGGATATCGCCCGCCTGCACACGGCCGACCCTGAGCACCGCGTGCCGCACCTGGCCTTCCAGGCCAACACGCTGGCCGATGCCATGGACACGCTGCCCGTGCTGCCGATGAGCGAAGTGGTCACCAGCTACTACCTGCGCCTGCGCGTGGCCGACCAGGCCGGTGTGCTGGCCAAGGTCACCGGCCTGTTGGCCGAGGCCGGTGTGAGCATCGACGCAGTATTGCAGCGTGAGGCTGACGAAGTCGGTGGTGAAGGATCTACGCAAACGGACCTGATCATCCTGACCCACGACACCCGCGAAGGCACCATGGACGCCGTGATCGCCCAGATGCAGGCCCTGCCCACGGTGCTGGCGCCCATCACGCGCATCCGCAAGGAGGAACTGAACTGAT
The DNA here is from genome assembly GCF_019218805.1 of Acidovorax sp. sif0632. Lineage (NCBI taxonomy): Bacteria > Pseudomonadati > Pseudomonadota > Betaproteobacteria > Burkholderiales > Comamonadaceae > Acidovorax > Acidovorax sp. sif0632. Next base: position 346,673 of record NZ_JAHUWW010000004.1, read on the forward strand.
GCTGTACATCTCCACACGCGGCCACGCCGACCGCAAGCATTTCTGCGACATCCTGCTCGAAGGCCTGGCGCCCGATGGCGGCCTGTACCTGCCCGAGCACTACCCGCAGGTCAGCGACGCGATGCTGACAAAGCTGCGCAAGGCTTACCATGAGCAAGGCTACGCCGAGCTGGCGTTCCAGATCCTGTCGCTCTACATCGATGACATCCCCGCCGCTGACCTGAAGGCCCTGTGCGCCAAGACGTACACCGCCGAGGTGTTTGGCACGGGCGAGATCGTGCCCCTGCGCCACCTCGAAGACGGCCTGTGGCTCGAAGCCCTGTCCAACGGCCCCACGCTGGCCTTCAAAGACATGGCGATGCAATTGCTGGGCAACCTGTTCGAATACGAACTGAACCGCCGCGGTGAAGAACTCAACATCCTGGGCGCCACCAGCGGCGACACTGGCAGCGCGGCCGAGTACGCCATGCGCGGCAAAAAGGGCGTGCGCGTCTTCATGACCAGCCCGCACGGCCGAATGAGCGCGTTCCAGCAGGCGCAAATGTTCAGCCTGCAGGACGAGAACATCCACAACATCGCCATCGAAGGCGTGTTCGACGACTGCCAGGACATCGTCAAGGCCGTCAGCAACGACCTGGCCTTCAAGCGCAAGTACAAGATTGGCACCGTCAACTCCATCAACTGGGCGCGCCTGCTGGCGCAGGTGGTGTACTACTTCGCGGGCTACATCCAGGCCACCGAGACCAACGACCAGAAGGTCAGCTTCACGGTGCCCAGCGGCAACTTTGGCAACGTGTGTGCGGGCCATGTGGCGCGCATGATGGGCCTGCCCATTGACAAGCTGGTGGTGGCCACGAACGAGAACGACGTGCTCGACGAGTTCTTCCGCACCGGCGCCTACCGCGTGCGCGCGGCTGCCGACACGCACGAGACATCGAGCCCCTCGATGGACATCAGCAAGGCCAGCAATTTCGAGCGGTTCATCTTTGACCTGCTGGGCCGCAACGGCCAGCGCACGAACGCGTTGTTTGCCAAAGCGCTGCCCGCCTATGGCAGGTTCGACTTGAGCGCCGAACCGCTGTTTGCCGAAGCCGCCACCAAATACGGTTTTGAAAGCGGCAAGAGCACGCACGCCGACCGCCTGGCCACCATCAAGGACAACTTCGAGCGCCACGGCGTCACCATCGACACCCACACGGCCGACGGCGTGAAGGTGGCGCGCGAACACCATCAGGACCCCAAGGTGCCCATGATCGTGCTGGAGACCGCGCTGCCCATCAAGTTTGCCGAGACCATCGTCGAAGCCCTGGGCCATGCGCCCGAGCGGCCCGCCAAGTTCGCGGGTATCGAAGACCTGCCCAAGCGCGTGCAGGTGATGCCGGCCAACGTGCAGTTGGTCAAGCAATACATCGAGCGCCACTGCACGCCCGCCCTCTAGGGTGGGCAATCCGTAGCCGCTCTGTCGCTGCGGATGCGGATGCAGATGCGGGAGCGGCTCAGGATACTGGGTTTGAACTAAAAATGCCCCTGGCGCTTGTCTGGTAAGCGTTAGCAGCTATAAATACAATAGCTAACCAAGGAGCAGTGGATGAAGGTTGTCGGTTTTGCCGGTTTTTCCGGCAGTGGCAAGACCACACTGGTCGAGCAGTTGATCCCCGAGCTGCGGCTGCGGGGGTTGCGCGTGTCGGTGGTCAAACATGCCCACCATAGTTTCGACATCGACCACCCGGGCAAGGACACCTACCGCCACCGCGAGGCAGGGGCCTTCGAGGTGGTCGCGGCATCGGACAAGCGCCTGATGCTGGTGCGCGAGTTCGAGCAGCCCGCCACGCTCAGCGTGCACCACCTGCTGGCCGAGCTGTACCAGGGCGTGGACTGGGTGCTGGTGGAGGGCTTCAAGGACAGCGACCTGCTCAAGATCGAGGTCTGGCGTGCCCCCGAACCCGGCCAGGTGGCCAAGCCTGTGCGCTACCCCGAAGACGATTTTGTGGTCGCCGTGGCCACCGATGCACCGCAGGGCCTGCCTGTGCCCACCCAGTTGCCCCTGCTGGACCTCAACAGCCCGGCGCAGGTGGTGGACTGGCTGCTCCAATACGAACACCGCTTTGAGTACAACTGGGATCTGCACGGAGGCCTGGTGCCATGCGCCCCCCAATGAAGCCCCTGAAGCCGCTCGACGAGGCGCTGGCCGACCTGTTGGCCAAGGCCACACCGTTGCCAGGGACCGAGACGGTTACCACGTTTGACGCGGACGGCCGCGTGCTGGCGCAAAACTGTGTTTCGGCCCTGCAGGTGCCGCCGCAGGACAACAGCTCTATGGACGGCTACGCCGTGCGCTGCGCCGATGTGGCGGCCGTGGGTGTGGCGCTGCCGATCACCTTGCCTGTTTCGCAGCGCATTGCTGCGGGCAGCACGGGTGATCCGCTCTTGCCGGGCACCGCCGCTCGCATCTTCACTGGCGCGCCAGTGCCCGAGGGGGCGGATGCCATCCTGATGCAGGAAGACTGCGAAGCCCTCGCCACGGGCGACGGCCTAGGCCAGGTGCGCATCAACGCCGTGCCCCCACAGGGCCAGTGGATCCGCCGCGCGGGCGAGGACATCACCCGTGGTGCCGTGGTGCTGTCGGCCGGCACACGCCTGACCCCGGCCGAGCTGGGCCTGGCCGCCAGCATCGGCTTGCACGAACTGCAGGTGGCCCGTCGCCCCCGCGTGGCGCTGTTCTCCACGGGCGATGAACTGGTCATGCCCGGCGAGGTGCCGCCTGAGCAAATGCGCCCTGGTGCCATTTACAACAGCAACCGCTTCTTCCTGCGCGCCATGCTGCTGCGCCTGGGCTGCGAGGTGACGGACTTTGGCATCGTGCCCGACCGGCGCGACGCGACCATCGACGCCCTGCGCAGCGCGAGCGCAGCGCACGATCTCATCCTCACCAGCGGCGGCGTGAGTGTGGGCGAGGAAGACCACATCAAGCCCGCCGTCGAGTCGCTGGGCACGCTCGACCTGTGGCAGATCGCCATGAAGCCCGGCAAGCCGTTTGCCTATGGCCAGATCCCGCGTGACGGTGGTGCCGCCCACTTCATGGGCCTACCCGGCAACCCGGTGTCGAGCTTTCTGACCTTTGCGCTGCTGGTGCGCCCGTTTGTGCTGCGGCTGCAGGGTGTGGTGGACGTTGCTCCTCAACCCATAGCTGCTCGCGCTGATTTTGCCTGGCCCAAGGCCGATAAACGCCGCGAGTTTCTGCGCGTGCGCCACAATGCGGCAGGTGGGCTGGATCTGTTTCACAACCAGAGTTCGGGCGTGCTCACTTCGGCCGCCTGGGGTGATGGTGTGGTGGACAACCCGGCGGGCCAGACGATTGCATCCGGCGACACGGTGCGGTTCATTGCCTTTTCGGAGCTTTTGTCATGACGGTCACCGTGCGCTACTTTGCCTCCATCCGCGAGGCCATTGGGCAAGGCAGCGAGGCGGTCGATACCGCTGCCACCACGCTGGGTGCGCTGCGCGATGAGCTCATTGCACGTGGCGGCGCCCATGCCAGCAGCCTCGCGCGTGGCCGGGCCGTGCGCATGGCACTCAATCAGACCTTGAGCGATGAATCCGCCACCCTGGCTGATGGGGCCGAGGTGGCGTTTTTCCCGCCGGTGACGGGCGGTTAGCCCGGGCGCTCTCGCGCGCTCTGGCAGGTCACCTCAAAGCGCCTTCAAACGATCCTGTAGCGCCTCCGAGGCCGGCATCATCGGCGCGCGCAGTTCGCTGCGCATCCACCCTGCATGCGCCAGCATGGCCTTGAGCGGGGCAGGGTTGGGCTCTGCAAAACACGCTTCCACCCAGGGTTGCAAGGCCTGCCACAAGTGGCGGGCTGCAGGCAGGTCGCCCAGGCGCAGCAATGCCATCAACTCCACAAAACGCGGCGTCTGCCAGTGTGCACAGGCAGAGATGGCGCCTGCACCGCCGAGGGCCAGCGTATGGAAGATCTGCGCGTCTTCACCGGTCAGCACCTGCAGCCGTCCATCGGCGATCAGGGCCTGCGTCTTGGCCGTGTTGCCGCCACAGTCCTTGATGGCCTCTATGCGCGGATGCGCCGCCAGCGCCAGCAGCGTCTCGGTGGTGAGCGTGGCGCCCGTGCGGTACGGAATGTCGTAGATCAGCAGGGGCACCGCGCTGGCGTTGGCAAGGGTGCGGAACCAGTGCAGCAGTCCCTCCTGCGAGGGGCGGATGTAGTGCGGGGCGGACACCAGCAGGCCTGCAACCGGGTAGTGTGCAAGGGTCCGCACCTGTTCCAGCACCTGGCCCTGGTGGTAGCCCGATACGCCCATCACCACGGGCAAACCCTGGGCGGCGCTGAGCACGGTCTCCAGTACCTGCAGTTGCTCGGCCTTGTCGAGGGCTGCGGCCTCACCGGTCGAGCCGCAGGCAACGAAGCCCGCAACGCCGTCGGCACGCAGCCGGGTGGTGAGGGCAGCAAGGGCCGGGTGGTCCACGGCGCCGTCCTTGAACGGTGTGACCAAGGCGATCCAGAGCCCGCTGAACAGCGGCTGGTGGGAGGTAGCGGTATCGGTGGCAGACATGCGAAGCGTCCTTTCAGGGTTCGACCAAGGGAAGAACCGTCCGGAGGGAGCGCGCGCGGAATGCCGGGGAGTGAAACGAGAAAAGGAAATTTCTCTACCAGGTGGTTCCGTCGCTCATCCGGACGGAACCACAGCTCCGGTCAGATGAGCTCTGGTTTTTTGGTTTTGCCCACGCACTGCAACGCCACCGCAAGTGCGGCGGTCATGGCAAAGGGGGTGTGCGTGGACATGGGCCGCAGTATAGCCAAGCGCCCACCGTGTCCCAAGGTTGGTCAGCCTGCCTGCGGTGGCTGGGCCGCGTCGGCTGCAGATTCAGGCTGCGGCGGCACCAGCACGGGGCATTGCCACACCAGCAGCTCGGCCAGCCGGGTGACGATCCATGTCGCTTCGGCCACCGCCACGCCAGATTCGGCCGTGCACAGCCCCACGTGGATGCGCTGCAGGATCTCGGTCTCGGAAGGCGCCTGCACGTGGTACAGCGTCTGCGCGTGCTCCACCAGGTGGCCTGCCAGGTCTTCGCACAGTTCGTAGCGGGCGCGCACGCCGTCCGCCTTTTCCGTCAGGCGCCCTCGGGTGTCGGTGTACACCGCCATGAAGGAGGGCGGCACGTGGATCTGGTTGTCGTCGTACATGGCTTGTTGGGTGGTGGGCGCGGTTCGGGGGCAGGAAAAAAAGCCCGCCAGAGCGGTGCAGTCAGGGGTTGTGCACACCAGCGGACTTATTGTGCGTGGGTGCTTGTGAGCGGGCTTGCAGGTGGTGCTGCGCCATGGCCGCTGTCTCTGCAAACCAGCCCAGCAGGTGCTGCAGCCAGATTTGCAGCTCCGCCTGAAAGCGGGGTGTGAGCGCGACGAGGCCCCGGGGCGCGTCCTGGGTGAGGTGGCCCTGCGCTGCGGCTTCATTGACCAGGTTGCGCACATGCGAGTGCGAAAAACCCAGGCGCTGCGCAAGCTCGCTGGCCCGCAGGGGAAACGGCGTGGACCCTTCTTCTCCAGGGCGGTGCACCCGGCAGTGTTCGCGCAACAGCAGCATGGCAATGCGGCCACCGCCGTCGCGCTGGTCAAACCAGTCCCAGCCGCCAAACCGGCCCCGGGTTTCGGCCAGGCGATCCAGGATGTGGTCGGCCCCGGCCAGAAAGGCGGCAAAGTAGTCCGTATCGCTGTCCAGCCGCTGTGCATGGCCTGGGGGCAGGGCACCCAGGGCCTCGGCGCAGTGCAGGTGGTGCCGCACCCAGGTGCGCAGGCCGTCCAGCAGCCGGGGGGTGGGCACCAGGTAGCGCACCCGGCGGTCGTCGGGGTCAATGTCCACCGCCACCATGCCCGCAAGGCGCAGCACCGCAAAGAACGTGGCCAGCGTGCGCGCACCCCCGGGCATGCGCCGCTGCAGCAGTGCCAGCGTGGGCCGGGGTGCCCCCCGCAATTGCCATTGGTAGTGCTGCACCACCAGCCGCCCCGCCGCATGCGACTGCAGCGCCCGGCCAAAGATCTTGTTGATGAGGCGCTCGTTCCAGTGAAGCCGCAGAATGCCATCGCAATAGGCCTCTACGGCCTGGGCATAGGTGTCCGGGGCTCGGGAGTCGAGCGCCTCGAAGGATTCTTGCAGGTCCATGGGGCGTGTTGCGGTGCAGGGTTGCTGATTCAGTCCGGCGTGAACAGGCGCTCGAACTTGGCCTGGTCGGACGCCAGCTCAAAGGTCACCACTTGGCCCATTTTCATGTCCGACAGGCGGCAGGCGCCAAACAGGGTGGTTTTGCCCGCCAGCTCCATCACATCCAGGTCGATGAGGGCGTAGGGGTGGGGCACGAACACCTGGTGCTCGAACACGTTGCGGACCGTGTTGCGCGGGGACGGGTAGAGCTTGTAGTGAGCGGTCTGAATCGTTTGTGTGGCCATGGGCTTAAGGTGCAGGGGTGGCTGTGGTGCGAGCAAGTGCGGGTACAGTGCGGGCGAATCGTACAGACAAACCTTTTGACCTATTTATGGCACGCAACAAAAGTGAATGGCCCGCCAAGGTGCTGGCGCTGGTCCGGGGCGGCAACCTGCCCGCCGCCATCGCACAGATCAAGGTCGCGCCCACCGTCGGAGACGTCACGCGCCTGCAGACCCTGCTGGCCCAGTTGCCTCCGTCGCCCGCACTGGCGCAGTTGAACAAGGTGGTGGAAGAAGAGCGTGCCCTGCTGGCCGCGCCCCGGTTGCACCGCTCGCCCTGAAGACTCTTTTTGTCGACTTCCACACGCCCCGTAGAGAGTTTTTTGCCATGACCCTGCCCCGCGTTTCCATCCAGACCGAGGACTTCGACCTGTCCACCGAAGTCGCTGCGCTGCGCCGCGAAAACAAAGGCATCGGCGCAGTGTGCAGCTTTGTGGGCACAGTGCGGGATCGCAACGAGGGCGACCAGGTGTCGTCCATGGAGCTGGAGCACTACCCCGGCATGACCGAAAAATCCATCGAAGCCATGGTGGACGAGGCCTTTCGGCGCTTCGATATTTTTGGCGCCCGCGTGATCCACCGCGTGGGCCTGCTGCAGCCGCTCGACCAGATCGTGCTGGTGGCGGTGACCAGTGCCCACCGGGGTCAGAGTTTTCAGGCCTGCGAGTTCTTGATGGACTACCTCAAGACCCAGGCGCCGTTCTGGAAGAAGGAAGAAACCGCCCAGGGCGCGCGCTGGGTGGATGCCCGCGTGTCTGACGACGCGGCGCTGGCGCGCTGGGGCATTGTGGCGAACAACGCCTAGACAGTCGCTGCAGTGGGCGCCCTGCGGCGTTGCGGATACGCATCCTGCCGGGCACGTCATTCACATCCATGCAATGTTTGGACTTGTGCGCAGCCACGTCCATTTCGAGAATCGCCTCCTGCCCAGATAGGGCCTGAACAGGGAGGAATTCTTCATGAAATCTGTAGCACGAGCGCTGTGGCGCGCGTGGAGGCTGAGCCTGGCCGTCGTCGGTTTGTGCCTGGCGGTCTCTGGGCAGGCCCGTGCTGATCTGGCTTTCGGGGCCGCGACCAGTTTGCGCCTGGGTGGGCTTCCCAGTGAGATGGCGACGGGAGACTTCAATGAAGACGGCCGGCCCGACCTCGTGGTGGTGGATCGCCTGGGCAGTACCGTCAAGATCCTGCTCAACATAGGCGGGGTTTCAGGTTTTTCCGAGGCGGGAGCATTCAGCGTGGGCTCTGCTCCCTATGGCGTGGCGGCGGCGGATTTCAATGGTGACGGGCATCTGGATGTTGCCGTGACCAGCTTCAACAACGGAACCGCCACGATTCACCTGGGGGATGGCAGCGGTGGTTTGTCTGCTCCGGTCACTTTTGGTGCGGGGCTCAATCCGCGCGATCTGACAGTGGCGGATTTCGACGGTGACGGGCGGCTCGACCTGGCCATTGCCGTCTTTTCCGGGGCGCAAAAAGGCGTCTCCGTCTTGTGGGGTGATGGTGACGGGCGGTTTGACGGTCGCCCCCGCACTGACATCGGTTTGGGTGTTGCAGGGCGCCATGTTGTTTCGGGCGACTGGAACGAGGACGGTCATGTGGACATTGTTGCGGGGTCGGGCGACGGTGTGTTTTTGCTGCTGGGCAATGGCGCGGGCGGTTTTGCGGCGGCCCAGCGCGTGACCGGTGACGAGTACGTCCCGTTTGTGGCCGCAGGGGATGCCAATGGCGACGGCCACCTGGACATCCTGGCACTTGTGCAGAACACCTCCGCCAGCCCTGTCCTCCTGCTCGGAGATGGGCAGGGTGGCTTTTCGCGCAGAGGGGTGGGCCCTGCCTTTGGGCGCTTCAGCGGCGGGCAGATCGTGGACGCCACGGGCGATGGCCGGGCCGACGTGGTGCTGTCCCGCTTTAGCGGCACGGTGGTGGTTGTGCCGGGCCTTGCCGGCGGCGGATTCAGTGCCCAGGGGCTGGAATACCCGGTGGGCGAATCTGCCAGCCCCCCGGCAGTGGCGGACTTCAGTGGCGACGGGCATCCAGACATCGTCGTATTGGACGACCAGCGTGGCTACCTGGCCAACCTGCGGGGAGACGGCGCGGGCCGATTCGCTGCAGCACGTGCCTACGGAATCCCAGAGCGTTACACCCAGGCGATAGCCGTCGCCGATTTTGATGAAGACGGGCGCGCCGACGTCGCCGTGACGCACCGTGACGATGATGCTGTCTGGATCATGCGTGGCGATGGTGCTGGTGGATTTGAATTCAGCACCCGGCTTGATGCCGGTGCGGGCGCGGGATCCGTGGCTGCTGGCGATCTCAATGGGGACGGGCATGCGGACCTGGCCGTGGTGAACGAGGTTGACAAGACGATCATGGTCTTCCTCGGCAATGGCCGGGGCACCTTCACGGTGGCCGGGCAGCGGTCCTTCATTGGCCTGGCCCCGCGGTCAGTGGTGATTGGCAATTTCCGGGGGGCTGGCTACCCCGCGTACGCGGCCGTGTGGGCGCCAGAGACGGCAGGTGTTTACGAAGGCATCCAGTGGGTCGGCGTGAGCCCGCAGGGCTCCATCGAAATGTTGGATGTGGCGTCGTGGGATGACGTGAAGGGGTTTGCCCCGCTGGATGTCGACCAGGACGGCCGTGCCGACATCGTGGCCGCAACGTCCGTGGGCACCGTGGGCACCTCGCTGTCCTCAGCCTCGTATCCGGGCGATCCCGTCTATGTGCCGGCGGGCGTAGGCGCCCTGAGCGCGATTGCCGGTTGGAGCCAGACGGGCCGGGCAGGGGTGTTTGCCTCCGCAGGAGTGCAGATTGCCTCGTTGGCTGCCGCGCCCGGGCAGGCGCTGAGCATGGTCGGCACCTACGGCGCGGGAATCTCTGCCAGCGTTCTTGCCGCCTCTGACTTTGATGGCGATGGCGGGCCCGATCTGGTGGCCGCTGACGCAGCTTCGGGCGAGCTTGCCATCGTGCGTGGTCAGGGCGCCCCGGGTGGGCTGGGTGCGCCGCTCCTGCGGTTTGTGGGCGGCACGCCCGAGCAGATGGTGGTTGCCGACTTCAACAGGGACGGCCTGTTGGACATTGCCATCGCCAATGGTCTGGGGGGCATCACCGTGCTGGTGAATGCCTCGCCATCCCCCAATGCCGCGCTCGCGTCGCTGGCGTTGTCGCAGGGGGCGCTCAGCCCGGCATTTGCCGGTGGCGTGACGGCGTATACCGCCACGGTGCCCCATGGGGTGGCCCAGCTGTCGCTGACACCGGTGGCGGCGCAGGCCGGGGCGTCCATCACGGTCAACGGTGTGGTGGTGACCAGCGGAATGGCGACTGCGCCGCTGCCGCTTGCGGTCGGTGCCAATGTCATCCAGGTGGACGTGGTGGCTGAGAACGGCGTGGCCCGGCGCACCTACACCGTCACCGTGGAACGGAGTCAACCCGCCCTGCACACGGTCACCGCCACAGCGGGGGCGGGCGGCAGCATCAATCCGGCTGGGGACGTCAACGTGGCCGAAGGCCAAACGGGCGCCTTCACCGTCACGCCCGCTGCGGGCTACCGCATTGCGGCCGTCACGGGCTGCGGCGGCACGCTGGCGGGCAGCACCTACACCACGGCAGCGGTGACGGCCGCTTGCACTGTGCAGGCGCGTTTTGAAACCCTGCCCACACCCACGAACACCGGGTCGGGGCCGGTCAACGTGGGCGTGGTGGATGGCAGCGCGGGTTGCCAGCTGGACCTGGCGGGCACCGGCCCGGTGGCGGCACCGGCGCCGTACCCCGGCGCCACTTTGCCGCACGGGGCGTTCCGCCTGCGGCTCATCAACTGCCAGCCGGGTGAGACGGTGCGTGTGGCGGTGACCTTTCCAGACCTCACGGGCTTCACGGTGAAGAAGTACGGCCCCACACCCGACAGCCCCTTGTCCAGCCGTTACTACGACCCCGTGAACCTGCAGATCAGCGGCAACACCGTGACCTACGACGTGACGGACGGCGGCTGGGGCGACAACAGCTTTGGCGCGCAGGACGGCACCATCAACGACCCGGTGGTCCCCGTGCTGCTGGCACCCAGCCCGGCGGCCATCCCTACCCTGTCGACCTGGGGCCTGGGTGGGCTGGCCGCGCTGCTGGGGCTGCTGGCGTTGCGGAGCGGCCGACGCACGTCTGCGCAGTTTGTTGGAGCGGTGGCTCAAACAAGATTTTGAGCAAAATTGGCTGCTAGCGCTTATTGGTAATGCGATGGCAGCTATAAATTTTGTAGGGATTGTGAATGGGGCGGATGGAAGGTTTCATCTGCACCAGGAGTTCGTCGGCTCACTGGGTTGCGGTGAGGCATCGCCAGGAACCACAAGCAGTCGTCGGGCCGTCCTACAAGGCGGCAGGGGGGGCCTCGATAAATTAGCACTACCGCTGGCAGTGACTGTTGAACGCCACAGTTGCAGCCAGAAAGAAACTCTCCGCACAGTTTCATCATCGCGTGCGCTTCATCTCCTACAAGGCTTCCCATGAAAAAATCCCTGCTGCTCGCTGCACTTATCGTTACTTTTGGTCTTGCCGCTTGCGAGAAAACGGTTGTGACCCCTCCCGCTACTGCCCCCGTGGTCGTGGTCCCGGGCCCGGCAGGCCCTGCTGGCGCTACGGGCGCAACCGGCTCGACCGGTGCCACGGTGGCCGTTCCCGGTCCTGCGGGCGAAACGGGTGCCACTGGCGCCACCGGTTCTTCGGGTGCTCCCGGTTATGACGGTGCCAAGGGTTCCACTGGCGCTACCGGTGCCACGGGCGATACGGGAGCCGATGGCAAAAAGGGCGATACCGTGATCGTCGTTCCCGCCAAGTAATTTCTCGCAGACCCTAAAAAAAGCGCAGGCGGTATTCCGCCTGCGCTTTTTTGCGTTGCGGGCTCTGCGCAGGCGGTCTGAGCCGGCGGTGATCAAATGAATCGGTTCAAGGCATCAGAGCGCCTGGGCGAAGATTGATCTGGCGCAAGGCCTGCGCTGGGGCGTCGTCTTGAAATTCCGGAAGATTTGCCCCAAGTGCAGCGCAATTCGGAGGACATCCACATGCGTCTCGACAAATTCACCACCAAGTTCCAGGAAGCCCTGAGCGATGCACAGAGCATTGCGCTGGGCAACGACCACGCCTACATCGAGCCTGTGCACATGCTCGTGGCCATGCTCAAGCAGGACGACGGACCCAAGGCGCTGCTGCAGCGTGCGGGCGCCAACGTGCCCGGCCTGCTGGCAGCGGCGGAAGCCGCCGTCAAGCGTCTGCCCCAGGTACAGGGCAACGACCAGGTGCAGGGCGGCCCCGAGCTGGGCCGCGTGCTGCAAGCGACGGAGAAAGAGGCCATCAAGCGCGGCGACCAGTTCATTGCCAGCGAGCTGTTTTTGCTGGCCGTGATCGATAGCAAGGGCGAAGCCGCCAAGATCGCCAAGGACAACGGCCTCACGCGCAAGAGCCTGGAGGCTGCGATTGAGGCCGTGCGCGGCGGACAGAAGATGGACAGTGCCGAGGCCGAAGGCCAGCGTGGCGCGCTGGCCAAATACTGCCTGGACCTGACCGAGCGCGCGCGCATGGGCAAGCTCGACCCCGTGATCGGGCGCGACGATGAAATCCGCCGCGCCATCCAGGTGCTGCAGCGCCGCACCAAGAACAACCCCGTGCTCATCGGCGAGCCCGGCGTGGGCAAGACCGCCATCGTCGAAGGCCTGGCCCAGCGCATTGTGGCGGGAGAGGTGCCCGAGAGCCTCAAGGGCAAGCGCGTGCTGTCGCTCGACATGGCTGCGTTGCTCGCAGGCGCCAAGTTCCGCGGCGAGTTTGAAGAGCGCCTCAAAAGCGTGCTGAACGAGCTGGCCAAGGACGAAGGCCAGACCATCGTCTTCATCGACGAGTTGCACACCATGGTGGGCGCGGGCAAGGGCGAAGGCGCGATGGATGCGGGCAACATGCTCAAGCCCGCCCTGGCGCGCGGCGAGCTGCATTGCGTGGGCGCGACCACGCTGGACGAATACCGCAAGTACATCGAAAAAGACGCAGCGCTGGAGCGGCGCTTTCAAAAAATTCTGGTGGGCGAGCCCACGGTGGAAGCCACCATTGCCATCCTGCGCGGCCTGCAGGAAAAGTACGAAGTGCACCATGGCGTGGACATCACCGACCCGGCCATCGTGGCTGCCGCCGAGCTGAGCCACCGCTACATCACCGACCGCTTTCTGCCCGACAAGGCGATTGACCTCATCGACGAGGCGGCGTCCAAGATCAAGATCGAGATGGACTCCAAGCCCGAGGTCATGGACAAGCTCGACCGCCGCCTGATCCAGCTGCAGATCGAGCGCGAAGCGGTGCGTCGCGAGAAGGATGAGTCCTCGCAAAAACGCTTTGCGCTCATTGAGGAAGAGATCACCAAGCTGCAAAAGGAAATCGCCGATTACGACGAAATCTGGCAGTCCGAAAAAGCCCAGGCGCAGGGCAGCGCCCATGTGCGCGAGGCCATCGACAAGCTCAAATTCCAGATCGAAGAATTCACCCGCAAGGGCGACTTCAACAAGGTGGCCGAACTGCAGTACGGCAAGCTGCCCGAGCTGGAAAAGCAGCTGAAGGAAGCGCAGGCGCAAGAGGCGGGCAAGGACGGCGCCCCTGCCGCGCGCCGCCTGCTCCGCACGCAGGTCGGTGCCGAAGAAATCGCCGAGGTGGTGAGTCGTGCCACGGGCATCCCCGTGGCCAAGATGATGCAGGGCGAAAAGGACAAGCTCTTGCAGATGGAGACCAAGCTGCACGAGCGTGTGGTGGGCCAGCAAGAGGCGATTGCTGCGGTGGCCAACGCCATCCGCCGCTCGCGCTCGGGCCTGTCCGATCCCAACCGGCCCACGGGCTCGTTCCTGTTCCTCGGCCCCACGGGCGTGGGCAAGACCGAGCTGTGCAAGGCGCTGGCGGGCTTTTTGTTCGACAGCGAAGACCACCTGATCCGCATCGACATGAGCGAGTTCATGGAGAAGCACTCCGTGGCCCGCCTGATCGGTGCACCGCCCGGCTATGTGGGCTATGAAGAGGGCGGCTACCTGACCGAGGCCGTGCGCCGCAAGCCCTACAGCGTGCTGCTGCTCGACGAGGTGGAGAAAGCGCACCCCGACGTGTTCAACGTGCTGCTGCAGGTGCTGGACGATGGCCGTCTGACGGACGGTCAGGGCCGCACGGTGGACTTCAAGAACACGGTGATTGTGATGACGAGCAACATCGGCTCGCACCTGATCCAGGCCATGGTGGGGCAGGACTCGGACGACATCAAGGAAGCAGTGTGGGGCGAGCTCAAGAACCACTTCCGGCCCGAGTTTTTGAACCGCATCGACGAGACCGTGGTGTTCCACGCGCTCGATGCGCAGCACATTGCCTCGATCGCCAAGATCCAGCTGCAACTGCTGCAAACCCGGCTGGCGAAGATGGATTTGGAATTGCAGGTGTCCGATGCTGCCTTGGCAGAATTGGCCAAGGTGGGGTTCGACCCGGTGTTTGGTGCGCGGCCGCTCAAGCGGGCGATCCAGCAGCGCATTGAAAACCCGCTGTCCAAGCTGCTCTTGGAGGGACAGTTCCCTCCCAAGAGCGTGATCGCTGTGAGCGTGAACCCGGTGCTGGAACCGGGGGTGTTCCAGTTCAGCGCCGCGCCGCAGGGTTGATCGGGACCAGGGGAGAAGGGGGTAACCCCTTTTCCCCTCTTCCCAGATGTGAAGGAGAGGTGACGTTTGAATGATTTTGTTGCGGGCGTTGTGCGCCTTTTGCTGCGGGTAGTGGTCGTCGCCATGGGCTTGGTGCTGTTTGCCAGCCTGCTGGTGGCGGTGATGGTGCTCGCGCTGGTCTGGGCGTTGCGCGCGGGCTGGGCTCGCCTGACTGGCCGCCCCGTGACCCCGTGGGTCATGCGCATGGACCCGCGCACGGGCTTCAGCACGGTGTTTCGCTCTACCGAGCGCTGGTCCGCAGGCCGCCGTGGCGCCGCGCCAGCGGCACCTGACGCCAGCGAAGAGACCGCAGCATCGCGCCGAGGTGGCATCCTGCCTGGCGCCGCTGAGGTCACGGACGTCGAGGCGCGCGAAGTGCGCTGAAGGGGGCGCTCCTGACCGGGCGCTGCCCCGCACCATGCCCCATCCAGCGCGGAGCCACAGGGAGCCTGCACCGGTGTCGCCTCTGCTTTTTTCGTGACGCGCCTGTCGGGGTGTCTTCTATGATCCAACCATGACACCCGCCGATATCCACGCCCATTTCGATCTTCAACGCCAGGCCAGCCGCGCGCATGTGGATGTGCCGCTGCTGGTGCGCCGCGAGCGGCTGCTGCGCATCTCCAAGATGCTCAATGAGCATGGCCCGGTGCTGGCAGCGGCCGTGCAGGCCGACTTTGGAATGCGTTCTCCGCGCCTGACCGAGGTGGCCGACTTCTTTGTGCTGCGCACCCTGCTGTCGCATACGCTGGGCCACCTGGCCAGGTGGATGAAGCCCCGCAAGGTTCGCACGCCCATCTTCCTGCAGCCCGCCAGTGCGCACATCCAGCGCCAGCCGCTGGGCGTGGTGGGCGTGATTGCCCCGTGGAACTACCCGGTGCAGCTGGCCCTGGCGCCCGCCATCACGGCGCTGGCGGCGGGCAACCGCGTGATGCTCAAGCCCAGCGAGCTGACACCCCACACCTCGGCCCAGCTGGCGTTGCTGGTGGCCCAGTTTTTTTCACCTGACGAGTTCTGTGTGGTGCAGGGCGATGCCAACCTTTCGGCCCTGTTTGCCTCCCTGCCGTTCGATCATCTGGTGTTTACCGGCTCGACCGCCGTGGGCCGCAAGGTGGCCCAAGCGGCGGCGCAGAACCTGACACCCACCACGCTGGAGCTGGGTGGCAAGTCGCCCTGCATCATCGACGGCCACTGCGACATGGCGGATGCGGCGCTCAAGATTGCGCACGGCAAGCTGCTCAATGCGGGGCAAACCTGCATTGCTCCCGACTATGTGCTGCTGCAGCGCGGCCGCGAGGGCGAGTTTGCGCAGGCCTACCGGGCCGCGGTAGCGCGCCTGTTTCCCACCATCGAGGGCAACGCCGACTACGCATCCATCATCACGCCGCGCCACCACGCCCGCCTGCGCACCATGCTGCAGCAGGCACAGACGCAGGGGGCCGAAGTGCAGACCATTGACCCCGCTGCTGGCAAGCCCGTTGTGAACACGGTGGGTACCCTGGGCGACGGCGCCAGCCGCCAGATGCTGCCCACGCTGGTGTTTGGCGCTACGTCGCAGATGCAGCTCATGCAGGAAGAGATTTTTGGCCCCATCCTGCCCGTGATCTCTTACGAACGGCTGGACGATGCCATCGCCCACATCAATGCCGGGCCGCGCCCGCTGGCGCTGTACTGGTTTGGCCAGAGCGAGGCCGTGCGCGACGATGTGCTGCGCCGCACCGTGAGCGGCGGCGTGACGGTGAACGACACGCTGATGCACATTGCGCACGACAACCTGCCCTTTGGTGGTGTGGGCGACAGCGGCTGGGGCGCCTACCACGGCGAGCAAGGCTTCCTGCGTTTTTGCCACCAGAAGTCGGTGCTGGTGCAGTCGCGCTGGTCCATGGGCTCGCTGTTCTACCCGCCCTATGGCGCCCGGTTTGACCAGGTCATGGGGATGCTGCGGCGCTGGTTGTAGCCGTCCCCTCGTCGTCGTCCTGCGGCATGCTGTCCGGTGGCACGGGCTGCGGCTGGGTGATGAGCTGCACCATGGCATCGCGCAGCTGGCCTGTAGACACCGGCTTGTGCAGGAGCAGGGCCGAGGTGGACTGCGCATCGCGCAGGCGCTGGGGTGACGTATCCCCCGTCATGATGATGGCGGGCACGCTGGTGCCCAGGTAGGCGCGCAGGGCCTGCAGCACCTGCTTGCCGGTCTCTTCGTGGCGCAGGCGGAAGTCCGTGATGATGATGTCGGGTGTGATGTCTTCCAGGCATTCGAGCGCATCGGCGCTCGACTCTGCGGTGATGCACTGGCAGCCCCAGCTGTGCAGCAACGATTGCATGCCGAGGCGCACGGCCTCATCGTCGTCAATGGCCAGCACCTTCAGGCCCACGAGGCTGACGGTATCGGGCGCAGGCGCGGTGTCGTCCTCCAGCGCACCCTGCCAGCGGTCAAGCCACAGCCGGAACACCGAACCCCGCCCCGGCTGCGACAGCACCTCGACCGAGGTGTTCATCTCGCGCGCAAGTCGCTGCACGATGGCCAGCCCCAGCCCCAGACCTTTGCGGCGGTCGCGCTCGGGGTTTCCGAGCTGGTGGAACTCCTTGAAGATGTTGTCCCACTGGCTCCGGGGGATGCCCGGCCCCGTGTCCCAGACCTCCAGCGCCAGGCGCTTGCCGCGCGTGCGGCACGCAATCAGCACACCGCCTTTGGCGGTGTAGCGCAGCGCGTTGGAGATGAAGTTGTGCATGACCAGCCCAACCAGCGAGCGGTCGGCAAAGGCCGCTGCCGAAGTCTCCCGTGTGCGGTACACCAGCCCCGCCGTGTCGGCCTGTACGCCGAACTCCTGCTCCAGCGCCGTCAGCAGCGGCTGCACGGCAAAGGCATCGGGCCGCACCTTCACCACACCGGCTTCCAGCCGCGAATAGTCGAGCAGGGTGGTCAGCATCTCGGCCGCCGCGCCCGAGGCGGCATGGGCATGCCCCAGCACGGTGAGCTGGTGGTCGTTGAGCGGGCTGCGCTGCAGCGATTCGAGGAACAGGCCCATCGCGTGCAAGGGCTGGCGCAGGTCGTGGCTGGCAGCGGCCAGGAAACGGGATTTGTCGCGGTCGGCCTTCTCGGCGGCCTCCTGGGCCGCGAGGGCGCGTTGCGATTCGGCGCGCAGCTGGTTCACCAGCCGGTCGTTTTCCAGCTTGAGCGCAATGCTGCGCCGTGTGGCCCGGTCGGCGGTGCGCGCCTGCATGCCCGTGAGCGCATAGTAGACACCGGTGAGAAACAGCGCGGGCCACATCACAGGCCCGCCAGCCAGCGCCACCGCCATCATCACGCCGCCGATGGCACAGGTGAGGTAGGTGACATAGGCGCGGTACAGCGGGGCCCCCAGCCCGAGTGCGCCCGACGACACTGTGCTGATGATGCCGATGGCGTAGATGACACTTTCGGGGGTGCCCCAGTAGAGCACCACATACCCCAGGCTGCCCCAGCTCAGCCCCATGGCGGCCATGCAGGCGATCAGTTTGCGCGCCGCCTGCTGCGCCGGGTCGGTGAAAGGCGCAATGCTGCGCAGCGTGAGGTACACCCCGGCCACCACGAGTGCGTGGGACACCAGCCACACCGTGATGGCCTGGGGCTCGGCCACCCGCGCCATGACCCACAACGTGCCGAGCGCGGTGGCCAGCGATGCGAGCAGCGTCATCGGAAAGTTGTGCCGCAGCAGGGCCACCTGCTCGCGCAGCACCTCATCGCGCTCCCACGCCGGCCATCCCCAGCGGGTGGGGGGCTGGGCGGCATCCGGCTGCACCGGCAGGGCCTCAGAGGGAGTCATGGAGCTGGGGGGTGGACAGGCCGAGGCGCTGGGCCGCCAGCAAGGCGGCGCTGCGACTGTTGACGCCCAGCTGCGCAAAGATGGCCGCCACGTGCACACGCACGGTGTTTTCGCTCAGGCCCAGGTCGCGTGCTATGACCTTGTTGGGCTTGCCGGTGCACAGCAGCGACAGCACGTCGAGCTGGCGAGCGGTCAGCGACGGCGTGTCCGGCCCGCGCGTGGTGGCGCTGTTGCCGCTGTTGATCGGAAAACACGGCTGCCCCGACAAGGCGCACGAAATGGCCTCCAGGATGTCTTCGGCGCTGGCGGATTTGGGCAGGAAACCATCGGCGCCCCGGGCGCGTGCTTCATGGATCGCATCGGGCGCCACGCTGGCCGAAACGAGCACGATGCGCGCCCGGGGGCAGGCCTGGCGCAACAGGCGCAGCCCGTCCAGGCCGCTCATGCCGGGCAGCTGGATGTCCAGCAGCACCAGGTCGGCATCGGCCAGTTGCAGTGCGCAGGCTTCGGCAATCGAGCCCGCCTCGGCAATCGTGCCCACGCGGGGGTGGTCCTGCACGATCAGGCGCAGCCCGGTGCGAAACAGGTTGTGGTCGTCCACCAGCAAAAGGCGGGCAGTCATACAGCAACAGCCCCGGCGCAAACCGGGATGCAACACCCGCCTTGCCTTGGGATGAACCGTTTGCCTGAGCTCTGTTTTGCGTAAGTCATGAGCAAGTATTGCGCACAACACACTGTTGCGGACTAGTCCATTTGTGCGATGGACGCTCCGTTGTGCACTTTCTAGACTTTCCGTCAAGCATTGAAAAGCACCTGAGGGGGTGCGTACCAACCATCCATCAATGCGCAACCTTCGTTTTTCAAAGGGTTTCCCATGACTGCCAATGCACTTCACCCAGGTTCAGCCGCTTCCGATGTGTCCCGCCACCACGGCGAACGACGACCGGCGGCCATCGCTTCGCCGCAGGGCAGCACGGGGCTGGGGGGCAACACGCTGGCCCAGATCGTGGAAGAAAACTGCCCTGGCACGCAGGCGTCGGCTGGCGTGGTGATCGAGCACCTGGACGCCCAGGCAGGCACCTGGCAGTTTTCAATGGACGAGGGGCAGACATGGCGTGCCATCCGCACCGATCTCATCAACCGCGATGGCAATCTGGGGCTGGCGCTGGACTGCGATGCGCGGCTGCGCGTGCTGCCTTTTGGGGGCCACCGCGTCAGCGGCGTGCGTGTGGCTTTCCACACGGTGCAGCGCCGCCACGGGCAAGGTAACGGCAGCTACCGTGCCTATGCGAGCGACGAGCGCGAGGAAGGGTGTTCGCGCACCGTCACGCTGGTGCTGGGGCTCTCGGCCATCAACGGCGCGCCTCCTGCCGTGCATGTGCCGCGCCCCCGCAACAAGCGTGCGCTGGTGCAGCGTGCAGCGGCGGCAGCCGGTGCGGCGGGGACTTCGCTCTCGGGCTCCATGGCGCTGGCCTGAGATCCTGCTTGGCGCCCGCTGCTGGGTGTTGCTTGCGGCGCAGCCCGCAGCGGCAGCCGCTTTACCGGCGCCGCAATGCTACGTACACAGGCATTTGAGAGGGCCCCACAGAGGGTTTGCGAGGGGGCCGGACAGGGGGAAAAACCGTTTGCGGCGACAATGCCGGTCCTTTCGTTTTTTCTTTCCCTGTTTTCGTTCGGTTTTTTCATGTCCAGTATCCAGGTTCGTCCCGCCACGCTTCGCGATGCCAAAGCCATTGCCCAGATCCATACCGTCTCAGCCCAAGAGGTCTACAAAGGGCTGGTGCCAGACGAGCAGTTGAAATCCATGTCGGTCGAAAAGCGCCAGGCTTACTGGCGCGAGGCCATTGAATATTGCGAGCCCCAGGTCCAGGTGGCCGTGGACGGCGAGAAGATCGTCGGTTTTGTCGGCTACGACCGCTCGCGCGATGAAAAATCCCGCCCCACCACTGGTGAAATCTGGGCCATCTACGCTGCACCTACCCACTGGAACCAAGGCGTGGGTCTGGCTCTGTGGGATGCTGCCCGCGACGGCCTGCAGGAAGAAGGTTGCACCAACGTTACGGCGTGGGTGCCGCTGCGCAACGAGCGCGCCATCCGGTTCCACGAACTGGCGGGCTTCAAGCGCGAACTCTCCACCGCCAAGACGGCTGTGGTGGGGGGCGTCAAGATCGAAGAAGTGCGCCTGAAGCGCCCCATCAACGCGTAGTCACGCAAAGGCACTCAATGATCGAATGGAGCCGCCAGGGCCAGATTCAACAAGCCCAGTGGCGCTCCGAGAGTGGTGCCCCGGCCCCGCGCCGGGTTGTCACCGCCGACGATACCTTGGCCGCCGACACGGCCTACCGCATGGCCTGTGAAGGCACGGGTCTGCTGTGGCAGGGCGACTTCCAGAACGCCCGCATGCTGCTGCAGGCGCTGATGCGCCGGGCCGATGCCAAGTCCGGCAAGGCGGGCAAATCGGCCAAACCCCGCAAGTCCGCTGCCAAGGCCGCCGAAAAAGCTGCTGCCGCCACCCCCGCCGAAGCCTTTCATCTGCACCGCCAGGCGCAGGCGCAGCGCGCGCGGGTGCTGGCGTCGGTGCTCATCCCGCTCGAAGGCGACTACAGCATTGACCTGCGCCGTGCGCCCGATTGGCGCCAGGCCTGCACCGAGGCCTGGGGCCCGGCCACGGGCGAGCGCTCGGTGGCCACGCTGCGTGAGTTGCTGGGCCTGGTGGGCGCGCACGAATGGCGCAAAAAGGGTGTAGAAGTGCCAGCGCTTGGCGCTCCACCGCTCAACCGCATCCACCCGCACTACGGCGTGTTCTCGCCCGTGCGCGGCGAATACGTGGGCCTGGTGGCCGACACGGCTCTGCCTAGCAAGACATTGGCCTTTGACATTGGTGTGGGCACGGGGGTGCTGTCTGCCGTGCTGGCACGCCGTGGGGTGCAGCGCGTGGTGGCCACCGACCAGGACCCGCGCGCCCTGGCCTGCGCGCGGGAGAACCTGCAGCGCCTCGGTGTCATGCCACAGGTTGAGCTGCTGCAGGCCGACCTGTTTCCGCCTGGCCGCGCGCCCCTGGTGGTGTGCAACCCCCCGTGGGTGCCCGCACGGGCCAGTTCGCCCATTGAGCACGCGGTGTACGACGAAGGCAGCCGCATGCTCAAAGGCTTTCTGGCGGGTTTGTCCGACCATCTGGAGCCTGGCGGCGAGGGCTGGCTGATCCTGTCGGACTTGGCCGAACACCTGGGCCTGCGCCCACGCGCGCAACTGCTCGAATGGATTGCCGATGCGGGGCTGGTGGTGCGTGGCCGGCACGATGTGAAGCCGCACCATGCCAAGGCGGCCGATGCGGGTGACGCCCTGCACGCTGCCCGTGCGGCGGAGGTCACTTCGTTGTGGCGGCTGGCTGCGGCCTGATCACGGCATCATTTTCACAGGACCTACGCAAGTCGGGATGCAACAGCCGCCTCGGCATGGGGTGAACCGCTTGCCTGACCCCCGCTTTGCGCAAGTCATGTTTCAAAAAACCTGCCACTCAAGCCAGTGCTGAGGGTTGGGTCGAGTCAAACGGCTCGGAGGCCGAAGGCGCAGAAGGCATCAACTGCTCGAACCTTTCGCGCAGGCTGGCAGCACGTTCGGCCCCCGCGGTCATCGCTACTTCTTCAAACATGGCTTCGCCCACGTCCAGCATGCTCGCGCGGTCCTTGGCGGCGCGCAACGCCTCGCGAAACTGCTGCGCCAGCACGGGGTCGCGGCGCACAAACAGACGCTCGCAGGTGTCGAACAGGTACATGCGTGCGCCGGCCAGCGAGCGCAGGGCATCGCCGGGCTCCGGGCGCTGGATGGATGGCTTGTTGTGTGCAGCAGTTTGCGCGACGGAGGGCGGCGGTAGCTCGGCCGGGCCGGCCAGGTAACCCTGGCGCATGAGGTTGTCGACAATCTGCGCGCCGATGCCGTTGTACATGGCCTGCAAGTCGGACAGCGGTTTGCCATCCACCAGGAGCAGCAGAGAACGCTCCCGCAGGCTCAGGGTGCGGACGCCGGGCAAGAGTTCCAGGCGGGCTTTTTCGGTTTTTTGTAGCAGCATGGGGTTCTCCATTCACGGGTGAATGGCGGTGATTGCAGCAAGCCGCCATGACGCTGTGATGACCTCGCTGCCGCACAATGGCGGGCTGCCACTGGTCGTAGCATGGCTGCAAAAGCAGTATTTGCTATATATTTAATAGCTGCTTGCGCTTATCCATCAAGCGCTAGGGCCCTTTTTGATTCATATTTTGGCTGTGTGCGGGCTGCGCTCTGTTCTGGGGTGCTGGGCCCGGTGGCCTTTCTCGCGATGACCTTGCTGCTTGCCCCCATGGAGGGGCTCCTGGATTTTGTGCTGCGTGATGTGCTGACCCGCGTGGGCGGGGTGGACCGCTGCGTCTCGGAGTTCATCCGCATCGCCGGCACGCTGCTGCCGGACAAGGTGTTTCTGCGCTACGTGCCGGAGTTGCACAACGGCAGCCGCACGCTGGCCGGTGTGCCGGTGCGTGCGCAGCTGCTGGGCTCTGATCCCGTCTGCATGGCTGAGAACGCCGCACGCCTGGCGTCCCTGGGGCCCGAGGGGATCGACCTGAACTTTGGTTGCCCGGCCAAGGTTGTCAACCGCCACGGCGGGGGCGCGGCGCTGCTGCAGGAGCCCGAGCGCATCGCCACCGTGGTGGCCGCTGTGCGCCGCGCCGTGCCTCTGCACCTGCCCGTGTCCGCCAAGATGCGCCTGGGTTTCAACGACACCGGGCTGATGCGCGAATGTGCGCAGGCCATGCAGGCGGGCGGCGCTGTTGAGCTGGTGGTGCATGCCCGCACCAAGGCCGACGGCTACCGGCCCCCAGCGTATTGGGAGCACATCCCCACCATCCGCGCGGCGGTCGGCATCCCCGTGGTGGCCAATGGCGAGATCTGGACCGTGGCCGACGCGCAGCGCTGCCGCGAAGTGTCGGGCTGCGATGCGCTGATGCTCGGACGCGGCATGGTGGCTGACCCCGGACTGGCCCGGGCCATCCGCGCGTCGGATGCGGGGCAGCCCGGCGCGGACACGGTGGCCTGGGCCGACCTGCTGCCGCACCTGGCGGCCTTCTGGCAACTGGTGTGTGACGACTTGGAACCACGCCAGCGCGCGGGGCGGCTCAAACAATGGCTCAACCTCCTGCGCAGGCGCTTTCCGGAGGCCGAGGTCGCCTACCAGCACGTGCGCACGATGACGGACCAGCGGGCGATCACCGCGTGGGTGGATGCATTGCAGCCAGCCGAGGGTTGATCTAGGGATGTCCTGCATAACCCTCGCGAGTCGGTGGTAGTGCGGATCGGGATGGGCCGCAAGGCGTCTTTTTGCAGCCAATAGCCCAGCTATTGGCAAGAAAAGCAACGCAGCGAACCGCCCGAGGCCGCGCTATCACCGACCGCAGGGAGTTATGCAGGCCATCCCTAGAGCAGGTGATCCGGCGCCAGCGGGCCCAGCAGTTGCAGCATCAGCCGCAGTGGCGCGCTGGCATCGGGTTCGGTGGTGGCATCTGGCAGGCCGCTGCCCTCGGGGGCATGCCACACCAGTTGGCCGCCATCGCGCAACTGCACATGCCAAGCGGCTTCGCGCAATGCCGTTTCGATCTGCGTGGTGGCGCGGCGTGACAGGTCGCTGCTGCGGATCAGCAGCGCGATCTCCGTGTTCTGCCGCTGCGAGCGGATGTCCAGGTTCATCGAACCCACCACCAGCAGGCGGCCGTCCATGATCAGAATCTTGGAGTGCAGCATGGCGCGTGAGCTGCCGACAGAACTGGCCGCACCGCTGATACCATCACGCCCCCCCGTGCTGCCCGTGGAGCCCAGTGCCCCGCGCAGCACGCCCGTGAGCTCGCTGCGCATTTCGTACAGCTCGACGCCCATGGCCAGCAGATCGGGCCGGTGGCGCGCATAGCCTGCGTGGGCAATGGGTGCATCGTTGGAGGCCAGCGAGTTGGTGAGCACCCGCACCCGAACGCCCCGCGCGCGTGCGGCTGCAAAGGCCTGCTTCATGTCGGGCCCTGGCACGAAGTAGGGCGAAATGATGAGCAGATCGCGCCGCGCCTGTCCCATGAGGTGCAGCAGTCCATCCACCACGGTATCGGTCTGGGCATCAAGAGTTGCAGGGTCGGGGGTAGACACTGCTGCAGTGGCCGATGGGATGCCGTTGGCGGGATTGGACGCTGACGATTCGGGGGTGGCAGCGGCACCGGCCGCCACGGTCAGGGCTTCGGTGGGGGCCTTGGCTGGCGCACGCGCAGCGCCCCGCGACACGACGGCGAGGGGGGTGGCCCGGGACGGAGGCTTTTCAGGCAGCGCGGCCAGGGAGGTGCCATCGGGCGGAATCTTGGCAGGCTTGTCCACCAGCACCGCCGCAGGGGCCCAGGTGAACTGCGCTTGCGCCAGGTCCATGGGCTGGTAGTCCCAGATGCGCGCACGCTGGGCGGCGGTGGTTCGCCGGCCGTCTTGCACGGGCTGGCTGTCCGGTGCCAGGGCGCCACCCTGGCCTGCGATACGCTCGCGCTGCACGGCATCCGAGTTGCGCATGCGCTCGCGCAGAATGTCCAGTTCCTCCCGCGTGACCAGCGATTGCACGGGGTAGGCGCGCTCGTTGTTCCAATAGCTGTCGAAACTGCGGGAGAGATCCTGCACCACAGGCCCTGCGGCCAGCACGTCCAGGTCCACAAAATTGCCGGAGTCGGCATTGCCGAAATAGGCATCCCCCAAGTTGCGGCCCCCGGTGACGCCCATGGCGTTGTCGGCGATGAAGAGCTTGTTGTGCATGCGCTGCTGCACCCGCGAAAAGTCGCTCAACGCGCTGAACATGCGCCCCAGCGGCGAGCCCCGTGCCCCGGTGAGCGGGTTGAACATGCGCATCTCGATGTTGGGTACAAAGGCCAGGCGCATCACCTGCGCATCCCGGCCCACGCTGTGAAAGTCGTCCAGCAACACCCGCACACGCACGCCGCGCCGGGCTGCGGCCACCACACTGAGCAGCAGGCGCTCGGTGCTGGCGTCGGCATGGATGGCGTAGTACTGCAGGTCCAGCGTTTTCTGCGCGGCATCTACCAGCGCCAAGCGGCTGCTGTAGGCTGCCTGTGGCCCGCTGAGCAGCAGGAACCCCGAGGGGTGGCGGCCGCCTGCCGATGCCCGGCGCTCCTCCACGAGTTGGCCCAGGGGCGTCCCTGCGGGGGAGGCCAGGGCGCTCGACACCGGCCGCTCCACGTCCTTGGGCAGGCCGGCGCAGCCGCTGGTTGCGCCTGCGACGATGACGGCCAAAAGCGCCAGCCAGCCGTAGCGGGCCGTGTTGCCCAGAAACGCTGGAATGGCAGGGGTCGATAAAAGCATGGCGCGATTGTGACCTTGTGGCGGTGGCCGCGCTTGTCAGACGCGGCGCCAACTCCGCCACAGCGGCTGCCAGGTTGGCAGTGGCCTTCTCAGCGCCTCGCCGGGCTTACCAGCTCACTTCGCGGTCTGGCGTGGCGCTGATCTTGTGGATCGACAGGTCAGCCCCGTCAAATTCCTCTTCCTGCGTGAGCCGCAGGCCCACCGTGCTCTTGAGAATGCCATACACCACCAGGCCACCTACCAGCGCCCAGGCCACGCCGAGGGTGCTGCCGATCAACTGGGCCGAGAAGCTCACACCACCGAGCCCACCCAGCGCCTTGCTGCCAAAAATGCCTGCAGCCAGCCCGCCCCATGTGCCGCACAGGCCATGCAACGGCCACACGCCGAGCACGTCATCGATCTTCCAGCGGTTCTGGGTGAGCGTGAACATCACCACAAAGATTGCTCCTGCCACGGCACCCACCACCAGCGCTCCCAGCGGGTGCATCAGATCGGAGCCCGCGCACACAGCCACCAGCCCGGCCAGCGGGCCGTTGTGCACGAAGCCCGGGTCGTTCTTGCCCAGCACCAACGCCGCCAACGTGCCGCCCACCATGGCCATCAGCGAGTTCACGGCCACCAGGCCGGAGAGCTTGTCCACGGTTTGCGCGCTCATCACATTGAAGCCGAACCATCCCACCACCAGCACCCAGGCGCCCAGCGCCAAAAACGGGATGTTGGAAGGCGGGTGGGCAGAGATGGCGCCATCTTTACGGTAGCGGTTGGCGCGCGAGCCCAGCAGGATCACGGCCGGCAGGGCGATCCACCCGCCCATGGCATGCACGACGATGGAGCCCGCAAAGTCGTGGAACTCTTCGCCCGTCAGTCCCTTGATCCAGGCCTGCACCCCAAAGTGCTGGTTCCAGGCAATGCCTTCAAAGAACGGATAGACAAACCCCACAATGACCGCCGTGGCCATCAGCTGGGGCCAGAACTTGGCCCGCTCCGCGATCCCGCCCGACACAATCGCCGGAATGGCAGCCGCAAAAGTGAGCAGGAAGAAGAACTTGACCAGTGCGTAGCCGTTTTGCTGCGCCAGCGATTCCGCGCTCACAAAGAAATGCGTGCCATAGGCCACGCTGTAGCCCACCACAAAATACACCACGGTGGACACCGAAAAGTCCACCAGGATCTTGACCAGCGCATTCACCTGGTTCTTTTTGCGAACCGTGCCCAGTTCCAGAAAGGCAAACCCTGCATGCATGGCCAGCACCATGATGGCCCCCAGAAGAATGAACAGGGCATCAGTGCCCTGTTTGAGTGCTTCCATAACGTCCTCGCGCGATTGGTTGATCTGTTCTGGTGCGTTTCGAGCCTAGCTACCAGATTTGCACCAAGTTGAAGCAAAAATCGCGCCAAAGAATGGTGCGTTGTTTTGCACTGTTTTGGTGTGGTGCGGAAAGGACTGGGGAGGAGAGGTGGCAATGGGCCGTGCCGCGAGGGTCGTCGCCGCCCAGCAGCGATGACGACGGCGCGAGCGCGCAACTGCCATCCAGTGAAAGTCGCGAGGTATCTGGCTTGTGCAAAGCCCAAGTTTTGAGCGAGTTTGGCGCTGGTGTCTTTGTGAGAGTTTTTTTAGTATCAAAACGCAGCCGCCTTGCCGAGGCTGTCGTCTTCTGCGGAGGTGGGCTGAGCTGGGTGGTGGTGGCGGGTCATCTTTGTGCTGCGAGGGTGAGTGCCCCTTGCGGCTGGGGGCTTGCGTTGTTTTGCAGGCACTTCCCACTTGGCTGCGCCCGCAGAGCCCACCAGCTGCTGTTGTTCGGTCGTTGCCCCACCCATTTTTTACCTTCCGCATGGCGAAGCCCGTGCCTGTCGGGAGTGTGGGGTGGGGGAGTTAGAAACTGTCGCGTCCCTGCACCCGTGCCACAACACGCAAGTCCGCGCCCAAGGTCTCTACGGACTTGAATTCCAGCGCCAGCCCATCGGCCAAGGCCGTCAACGGGCCAAAGTCTGCAATTCCCCGTCCCGCACCCAAAAGCCGTGGTGCCAGGTACAGCAACAGCTCATCGACAAGGCCTTCTCGGACCAGAGAGCCATTGAGCTTGTGCCCAGCCTCTACATGCAGCTCGTTGATGCCCCGTTGGCCCAGGTCCTGGAGCATTGCCGAAAGATCGACCTTGCCGTTCGCGTTGGGCAGGTGGATCACCGTAGCACCACAGGCTTGCAAAGCTGTCTTCTTGGTTTCGTTGTCAGAGGCTGTGTAGACATAACAATCGCGCCCTTTCATCAGCAGATTGGCGTCGGTCGGCAACTGCAACTGGCTGTCCACCACCACCACATGGGGCTGGCGTGGCGTGGGAACTTCGCGGACGTCTAGCCGGGGGTTGTCATCCAGCACGGTGCCAATGCCCGTCAATACAGCGCACGCCCTGGCCCTCCACGCGTGTCCATCCGCCCGCGCAGCGCGTGACGTGATCCACTGGCTGGCGCCATTGTTCAGGGCGGTGGTGCCATCCAGCGAGCTTGCAACTTTCAGCCGCACCCAGGGTGTACCCCGGATCATGCGGCTGAAAAAACCAATGTTGAGTTCTCGGGATTCTTCAGCCCCCGGGCCGACCACGACCTCCACCCCTGCCGCACGCAGCCGGTCAAACCCGCGCCCGCCTACCAGGGGGTTGGGGTCTGCCAACGAAGCAACCACTTTGGCAATGCCAGCCTGGATCAGCGCATCACAGCAAGGTCCCGTTCGCCCTTGGTGGGAGCAGGGCTCCAGGGTGACACAGGCCGTAGCGCCCAGGGTGTCCAGTCCCCTATCCTTGGCATCACGCAGCGCCATGACTTCAGCGTGCGGGCCGCCAGCGCGCTGCGTCGAGCCTTGGCCTATGACCTCGCCACCGGGAGAAACAAGGACGCAACCAACACGCGGGTTGGGGTTGGAAACAAAAAGCGCTTGGGTTGCGAGCCCAAGCGCTTGGTGGGTGTGGGATGGCGCTAAATCAATCATGGCGCCCGGGATAGTAGCTCAGAGGCTATTTGTTCCAGCATTCTGCCGCAGTGATACCGGTCAGATTGATTGCGTCACGCATACCTGTGCTGGTGAGAGTGAAGTCTCCGCACCGATCTGTTGCTTGAGGGCCAGGTGCTCGGCGGGTTGCAATCAAGGTGTAGGCTGAGTTGGTATTTCCTGCTTGAAAACTAATCGTGTATCGCTTGGTGGTGTCCCCAACCCACGTAAGGTGTGCCGGCAGTACGACTGGATATGTTCCAGTGGCTGTTGACGCACGCTCGAGCCATTGCTGTGCTTGTAACAGTCCGGCACGGGCGTCTGCACGGTGCCCACGACGAATGTACTCATTGTAGCTAGGCATGGCTATGGCTGTGAGAATGCCAATAATGGCCACCACAACCATGATCTCGACGAGCGTAAAGCCACGGTGTTGTCGTTTCATATAAAAACTACTCCTGATGGAGATTGAGCTTAGCGCAGTTGCCGCCAGCTTGGGCGCATGCTCTGCTCTGGGAACGTTGCGTTGTCCTCGCCGTCTTCGGTGCCGTCGGCCTTTTTGCCACTGATACGAATTTTGTCTCCGCGTTGAATCATTGTGTGCGAGCCTGCGGCCACTGACATGCGGGAAGCTCCCATGTCAGAGGTTAGGTTGTACTTGCCATCCCCATTGGTGTCCATGATCTGCACGCTCGGGCGTTTGCCGTCCATGATGTTGATCAGAGTCCAATACTGACGTTCCTTTTCCACAGAGCCCGCTTCGCAAGTCTCCACACTGTTGTCCACCAGTGAGCCTTTGGCGGGGATTTGAGAGAACACCGACAGCATGTTGCTGCTGTCATAAAACTCCATAGGCTTGAGCAGGCGTTCGCGTGTTTCAGGCAGATCCATGTACCAACCCTTGTTGGTGGTCCAGTCCAACGCCGTAGTTGCATCGATAGTCCAGAACTGACGACCATCGCGCGTAAAGACGGATGTAGTGGGAATCTGGCGCTGTACCAAACTCGCCTGGGTTACAGGTGTTGGTAAGTCGTCGGTGGACTTCACCAGCTCCTCACACGCGGTGTCTGAAGTGGAAGCGCAGACTGCTACGCGATCCTTTTTAGCCCCAGTCAGCTTGTAACTCGTGTTGTCTAGCACAGAGTAAAGTGTTTGTTTGTTGGCATTCTGTGGGTCGTCGGTAGCGATGTTGCGTCCGGTTCCAAAAGCCACCATCATGCCGCCCACGGCCACAGTCTTCTTTTTGCCGCCCCCAGCGTCAATTTCTTTCTTGCGATCATTGGCGCGCACTGTAGGCACTGCTGTAATGGACTGCGCCAGGGTACGAGAGTTGGGCGAGCCCTCTGTTCCTCCCTTGGCGGTAAACAGCGGCACCCCGTTGGTGGTGTGGTTGGTGGTGCTATCGGCCAGGCTGCCCCAGCGTGCTACGCCCCATTTGCTCTCGTCCCTGTCCGCAATGAGAAACTTCCATACATTGCCTTTCAGGTCGCCCGCATAGACCACATCAGGACGGCCATCACTGTTGATGTCTACCAAGCGCGGGGCAGATAGACCGTTGTCGGTCGTGTTGGTGTGGCTGCCCGTTGCTGTTGTGCCCGTTGCTACCAGCCGCAACAACTCCTTGCCACCGTCCAGGTATTGCACTAGCAGCACGGGCCGTTCGCTCTTGCTGTTGTAGCCATTGCCCATCACCGCAGCCCAGCGATCATTGTTCATGCGCACAATTTGCGTGGTGCGCTGTGGGTTGTTCTCGTCAAGCACAGGTTTGGCGAAGATGTGACCCATGTCGGCGGCTGCCAAACAAGCCTCTTTATTCGCCGCAGGGGTGATGGCTGTGTCTTCGCAAGCTGCGACGGTCGCCACGGATTCGCTCGCATGGCGCGTTTTGTCCATCACTACAATCTGTTGGGCATTGGCTTCTGTAAAGTCGCCTGGGGCTGGTGCTGTAGTGCCTGGGTTCGTAACGTTCAGTACAAAGTAGCCCTTGCCGCCCGCTCCCAGGGTGCCCACCAGCAGGGTGCGCCAATCCGGAGCGTAAATGCCGTAGTCGGGGTCGCTAGGGTCTTTGCCCCCGTTGACATCCACATCGCCACTCATGGCGGAACCATCCACATAATAGCGATGATTGTCGTTGTAGTCGGTATCTGCCAAACGCCCCAATACAGGGATCACCCCTTTGGGCACATAAGCCAACTTTTCAACACCGTCTACCCCTGAAAAGCCATGCAGCATGCCGTCGTTCCCACCAACGTAGATCATTGGCAGACGGGTTTTGTGTGCCCGAGTGAAGGCCGCGTAACCCTTCCATGCATAGTTGCTTGATGGCGCTCCGACATACCATACTTCCGAGTTAACGATATCGCCCTGGCGTGATTTTCTTTCTCTGAATGGTTTGGTGGCGGTGTAGTTGGGAGGCGTGGCCGTGCCCTCTTTGGTGCGATCACCGCGGATATAGTTAAGCCGATCTTGTCCGAGCGTATCGCTACTACCGTCCTTCTTGAGATTTAAGAGGTTCTTCTGTGCTGTACTGAGATTGCTTTCGTCGGCTGCCCATCGGAAAGGAATACCTCCCTTTTCCTGACTAGTCGCCAGGTTAGTTTGGGTGCTATAGCTCAGAATCAGGCGGCTACTAACGCTGAATCCTGCTTCGTCAAGAAGTTCTGCCGTGTTTTTTCCAGCCCAGCCGGGCGTAGGAACCGTAGTTCCGTCCGGCTTCACTGTTTCGGCAGTGACATAACCTCTCCAAGCTTCTGCTGGTATATAGTTTGCAATATATTTGGCAACATCATTCCGTGAGGCATTGCTCCCGCTGGTGGCCGTGGACCCTCGATCAGGTTCAGTGGCCGTACTGATGTCGCCGATGATCAGGCGAAATGCTTTGGCCAGATCCTCACCCTTCTCTACAGAGAAAAAACGACCTCGGCCATTGATTGCGGTGTGCCACATGTCGTGGCCCCTGTCCTTACTCTGGGCTTTCCATGAGTAGGTACCATTTGCGTATTCAGCAAAACTTCCGTCAAAGTCGTACGGCAGCAAGGAGGAAGGCGCGGTAATTGTTCCCTGATCAGTGCCTGCATTGTTGTAGTTTCTCTTGGGAGCCGCATCGGTACTAAAGCCAATGGTGTAGGTGACCATGTGTGGCCAGGTGGCAGGGTTGTAGCGTGGATTCCAATATTTATTCAGTGTGGCAGTGGAGTTGGTCACCCTGTTCTTAAAGGTTTCTGTAGCTGGAGCGGTGTTGTAATCAGATCGTGGCGTGACAGAGCCTGTCAGACCACTGGTTTTCAACGGGTCCGACCAGCTTTTGAATGCCCAGTCAGCAATGGTGGTGTAGTTTTCGGTGTCGCGATAAACCCGGGTGTCAGTATTCGCACTGTTGTACTGCGTGTTATCACCTGCAAAAGTGATATTTTGGTTGTCATAGTTGCGCGGCGTTGTTTGCCGCTCTGTGCCATTCCAGCCACCATCGGTCAACAAAATGTGGAAGTTACGCCGGCATCCAAGATATGGCGTGCTGGTTGTTCCCGGTACAGAAGCCCACGGGCCATTCTGGTGCAATGTAGCCCGCATGTATTGGTCGGCCCGTTGCACCATATCGTGGGTAGGTGTGTTGGTGCAGGCCGTGTAATTGTTCATGTACGAGAGGAAATTCGACCGGTGTGTCGTATCCAGCTTCCGCATGACATTCTTGTTGGTGGCTGTAGTGGCCGACGCTGCAGCTGCATTCAAATCTGGCGCCCAAGCTACCCCTCCCACTTTTGTGCAGTTGCCCATGGTTTGCCATGCAAACCGGATCTTCCCATCAGGCAGTAAGCTGGTGTCACTGAAAACTTCTATCAGCGACTCCTTGAGTACCTGCGTGCGGGTCTTCGTATTCCCAATCATGTCCTTAGCGTTCATACTCGTCGAATCGTCGAGCGAGATGATGATGTTGGGTGCCACATAGGGCTCCTTGGTGCCAGGCGGGGACTGGGAAAAATCCAACGCCCAACTGGCGTGTGGTGCCAACGCCGCGCCAACGGCCATGGCAATCAGGTTCTTTTTGAAATATCTATGGTTGCGAACGGCTTGGGGCATGGTGTGCTCCTGATCGAATGGAGGTAAGTTAAGCTTTAGTGCTTTTGCATCAAGCGACAAAAACTATCATTTTTGAACTTGCAGCTAGTTCTTGACCTTTTGGCGGGCGTAGGTCTGTTGCAGCACGGCCATCGTTACCGGGACGTCGACCCCTGCTTGGCGTCTTACTTTGCGTCCATAGGCTATAGCGGTAATGCGGTATACGACATTGGGTCGCATATTCAGTGGCAAATGATTTGGACCTCCGGAAATCAAAGCGCCTTTATCTGAATCCGATATGTAGGGCAAAACCTCAATCCAGTACCAGCCGCCCCGGTTGTTGGCTGACTGGTCTCTCAAAATAGGATTGCCTTTGGGCTCGTTGGGGTCGGAGCTCAGTTGCGCACCACTGTATTGGCCGTAGCGCGCACCCACTGTATCGACGGTCATTTCAGCCAGCGTGAAGTCAACTAGGGGGTCTGCTTTGTCGCTGGCGTTATTCCAGAAATCCTGACGCCCTGTCCGCTTCAGGCAAAGTCCATTCATGCAGCGAGGCCCGGTGGTGATGTTTTCTAGATCGGCCAACAATACGGCCGCCTCGGATGTTTCTAAGGGAACTTGCGCAACGTTAGATCTTCCTCCGCGACACGCTGTAGGTGTTGGAATGCGGCAGTCGCTACCGTCCGCCTTTTCTCCGCGGATGTCGAGTTCGGCATCCTGTATCAGTGCCTGTGCAGCCTCAAAAGCGCGCTGGTAATCGGCATCGTTCCCAACCACCATTTCGCTAAACATGGAGGTGCGCGATGCCCATAGTGCTAGCAGCATCGAAAGCATCACAAAAACAATAACAACAAACAGTGCTACACCTCTTTGGCGTTGCGGCTGTCGTGAGTAGTAATGGGGGAAGGGCATGCGTTGCATGGCAATACTGTGGGTGGGTTAGCCTGACAGCCCTTGGCTGCGCAGTTGGTAGACGTTCCGGAACACCATGTGCACCCGCTGGTTTCGGGGTTCTGCCAATGTGATCAGGTCCACTGGCGTGGCGCCGTCGCAGTCTGTGTAGGTGCTTCCTGCAGGAAGATTCAATTTCTCACTGCCGTAAAGTACCAGGCAGACTTCCACAGCAAACACCTGGGCCCAGCCCGGGGTGCCGGGAGCGCCTACGGTAGCCGCATTGACATAACGCAGGTTGGGGTTGCCTGTGCCTGCGGCCGTTTGCATCAGGTAACGAACCTGGAAGTTGGCTACGTTCCTAATAATCGGCTGAGGTGCACCGGTGCCAGCGCAACGCAATTCGTTCGTTGCTGCATTCAACACAAATTGGCTTCGAAGCAGGGTGGAGGTGCCCTCTTCACCCAGGCAGTCGCGCAACACGGATTCAGGCGCCGGGGGCGCACTAGGATCCTTGCGTAGATAAACGTTTTCTTTGTAGTTGCGATAACCTGTGGTCAATTTGTATTCGCTGGCTCCGGGGGAGTCCAGCCCGCTCAGCGTATCTGACGACAAGGTGAATGAGCTGGTGCCGTCGGTGTAGTCAGTCTCAAACGCCACTGCCTCGCCTGCTAGCACTGGAGTGTTGTCATCCAGTTGGGCCGCCGATAACTTGAGCTTGATGGACCCAGACTGCCGCAGCTGTGAGCCAATGACGCGAAAGGCGTAGGAGGCTTGCTGCTGAAGGTCGCTGACATCACCCACACTGCTAGTGACGCCGCGCGACACCATGAGCGCACCCATCGCCACGGCGATCGTGAGCAGGCCAATTGTGATGCCAACCAGCAGCTCAAGCAGCGTCACGCCGCGCTGAGTGTTGGGCCTTAAAGTGGAGTATTTCATGCCGGGCTTGCCTGATAGAAAAATGAAGCGAGTAGAGTCAGACGATGTCAGGACTGCGGCCCTGGGCAGAAATACTTCACAGTGAAGTCGGCAAAGTAAGGGGCGCAACGGCTACCGACAGGTATGTATTGGAGGTGGCAGGTGTACCTAGGTGTAGATGTGGGGCTGGCGTTGCAGAGAGGTGCCCCCGCATCGCCCCCCAGATTGTTTGCCGTTGTCAGTAAATCTGCGAGATACGCGTTGTCGGTGCTGCGCTCGTTTTCGCGCCATCGGATCATCACGCCCAATTGGCGGCGGCTACCGGCTACGGTTTCGGCTGGCGCAAAAAAAACGGCGGCATCACCCAATGGGAGGCTTCGCTCCAGTGTGCGTTTCCATTCGCGCAAGTCATAAGCCGCAAACTCTGCGTGTGTGCACTCGGTGGCGCCCTGGCAGAGCTTGGCGGCTTGCGGGGTGGGGGCGGGACCGGCGCGCCAGCCGACGGTATAGCTGTCAATATTCCCCAGTGCATTGGGATGGGTTTTCATGCGCTCGCTCAGATCCTCAATCAGGCGAATGGCTTGTGCGCGGTAGGCGCTCGTTTGGGTGTCGCTGAGGGTTCGCATCTGCATACCCAGAACGCCAACGATGCCCAGTGCTGCAACTACTATGGCGGCAAGGGATTCGATAAGCGTGATACCGCGCTGCTGACGTGGGGCGATGTGTGGCATGGGGTTTAGCCGGCTGTGCATGGCAGTTCTTCGGATTTGATGGTTCTGATTCGTCCCCCAGAACTTACGCAAAGGCCGCGAGCAGCCAGATCAGAAATGTTTTTATTGTGGGGAACTAGGCTGAAGCCGACGAAGGGGCCTGTGATCCGGCCCCAACGATCAAATTGCATACTTGCAGAATTGGCTGTGCGCGTAACCTGAGTGTTCCGTGGGGCAGTAAATCTCTGTAAAACTTCTTCGCCTGCGTCGAAAACTCCGTTGCTATTCGTGTCTACAAAAACGAACCAACCGCAATCCCAATCAGCATTACCTGGAGCAAGTGTGCAGCCGTCAGTGCCTGTAGGGTTCTTGCGGATTGAGATGGTACTCGCTCGCTTGATAGCTTCCGCGCGTGCATAGTAGATGCTGGATTCCAGGCCTTTAAGTGCCTGCTGTACGCGCCAGCGCTCAATGATTGGATTAAAGCTGGGTAGTGCCAGTGCGGCCAGAATGGCCACTATCAAAACGACCACCATCAACTCAACGATAGTGAACCCACGGTTGGCCCGTGAGTAGCTTGTGCTGAGGTTGCGCCACAGGAAGCGAGCGCGATAAGAGGTTTGCATTTGCTGCATGGCGAAATACTATTTGGATTTTTCTGATACCGTTCGTCTGCACTTGATGAGTGGCATTGACTTGGCGATGAGCGGCGTCTGACGGGAGAACTACCGCGTGTAACCCCTGCATGCCCCAGCGTTGTGCATGCCTTTGCATTCGCGATACATCCTTCGATCGCGCTCGGCAGGTGTTTCTTCAGAGGCACTTCGTTGGTGGGTTACTTTGGTCACACCTTTTTTCTTCGTAGAACTGCTGGTCGTGGCAATTTGGTTGTTTTGGGTGCTTTTGGCCCAAGTGATTTCGGGGCTGGCCAGCAAGCAGAAGGCCATTGCGACAGGAGCTGTGGAGAGAGCAATGTGTTGCCGGGAGAGTCGGAAAAGTCTGCGCGCTCTGTTTGCATAGGCTTGCGTCATTGGAGGCTTTCTGTGTCACTGGGTGATTGTGGTGTTGGTTGCGAGTTGGGTGCGAGTTGGGTGCGAGTGTTCTAGATCGTGTCCTGCTTGGCAAGGTCCAATTGCTACCGGGGCTATAATCACTAGGTTTTGCATGGTGCAAGACGCACGCCTGCAGCCGTTCCAGCCGCTGGCGCAAGTAAAAACCACGGCCCAGCTTCCTTTGCGGGCCTTATCAAGGAAAAACAATGATCGCATCCTCCATCAAGGCCGAAGTCGTCAAGGCGAACGCCCGTGCTGCCAATGACACTGGTAGCCCAGAAGTGCAGGTGGCCCTGCTGACCGCCCGCATCAACGAACTGACCCCCCACTTCAAGACGCATGCCAAGGACCACCATGGTCGCCGTGGCCTGCTGCGCATGGTGAGCCGTCGTCGCAAGCTGCTGGACTACCTGAAGGCCAAGGACGCTGACCGTTACACCGCGCTGATCGCCAAGCTGGGTCTGCGCAAGTAATTGCAATCGCATGCGAAAACGCCTGGGTTAGTCCGCTAGCTCAGGCGTTTTTTACTTCGGAGTCGCAAAACAGAGCGAAGCTGTGTCATTCCAATGAAGTTGCCGCCATGGGTTGGTGTGCAGGTTCCCTGGAATGGCATCGTGTTCTGAATTGCTCTCCAAGCCAATCTGGTAGAGCACTACCAGCTATTAAAACAGGAGCTGAACATGAGCATTTTCAACAAAGTCACCAAGACCTTCCAGTGGGGTGACAAGACCGTCATCATGGAAACGGGTGAGATCGCCCGCCAAGCCTCCGGCGCTGTGCTGGTGAACATTGATGACACCGTGGTGCTGGCCACCGTGGTGGCATCCAAGGGTGCCAAGCCAGGACAGGACTTCTTCCCCCTGACGGTGGACTACATCGAGAAGACCTACGCTGCAGGCAAGATCCCTGGCAGCTTCTTCAAGCGCGAAGCCAAGCCCAGCGAGCACGAAACCCTGACCAGCCGTCTGATCGACCGTCCGATCCGCCCGCTGTTCCCCGAAGGTTTCTTCAACGAAGTGCATGTGGTGATCCACACGGTGTCGCTGAACCCAGAGGTGGACGCTGACATCGCAGCCCTGATCGCTACCAGTGCAGCCCTGGCCATCTCTGGCATCCCGTTCAACGGTCCTATCGGCGCCGCACGCGTGGGCTACATCAAGGGCGAATACGTGCTCAACCCTGGTCAGACTGCGCGCAAGAACTCGCAGATGGATCTGGTGGTGGCAGGTACCGAGGCCGCCGTGCTGATGGTGGAATCCGAAGCGCAACAACTGTCCGAAGAAATCATGCTCGGCGCTGTGGTGTTTGGCCACGAGCAAGGCAATGTGGCCATCAACGCCATCCACGAACTGGTGCGCGATGCTGGCAAGCCCGTATGGCAGTGGGAAGCCCCTGCCAAGGACGAAACCCTGATCGCCAAAGTGGTGGCCCTGGCCGACGACAAGCTGCGCGCTGCCTACCAGATCCGCAACAAGCAAGCCCGCACGCAGGCTTGCCGCGAAGCTTATGCGGCCGTGATGGCAGCCTTGAAGGCTGAGGGTGTCGAGTTCGACGCTGTCAAGGTTGAAGGCATGCTGTTCGATATCGAAGCTGGCATCGTGCGCAGCCAGATCCTAGCCGGCGAGCCCCGGATCGATGGCCGCGACACGCGCACCGTGCGCCCTATCGAAATCCGTGGCAGCGTACTGCCCCGCGCCCATGGCTCGTCGCTCTTCACGCGTGGCGAAACCCAGGCGCTGGTGGTGACCACGCTGGGCACCGAGCGCGACGCTCAGCGCATTGATGCGCTGGCTGGCGAGTATGAAGACCGCTTCATGATGCACTACAACATGCCTCCCTTTGCCACCGGTGAAGTGGGTCGCATGGGTTCGACCAAGCGCCGCGAAATCGGCCACGGTCGTCTGGCCAAGCGCGCTCTGATTGCCGTGTTGCCGACGAAGGAAGAATTCCCCTACACCATGCGCGTGGTGTCCGAAATCACCGAATCCAACGGCTCGTCGTCGATGGCCTCGGTCTGCGGTGGCTGCCTGTCGCTGATGGACGCGGGCGTTCCGATGAAGGCGCATGTGGCGGGTATCGCCATGGGCCTGATCAAGGATGCCAACCGTTTTGCCGTGTTGACCGACATTCTGGGTGATGAAGATCATCTGGGTGACATGGACTTCAAGGTGGCGGGTACCACGGCTGGTATTACTGCGCTGCAGATGGACATCAAGATCCAGGGCATCACCAAGGAGATCATGCAGGTCGCCCTGGCCCAGGCCAAGGAAGCGCGCATGCACATCCTGGGCAAGATGCAAGAGGCCATGGGTGAAGCCAAGACTGAGGTGTCGAACTTTGCGCCCAAGCTCTACACGATGAAGATCAACCCCGAGAAGATCCGTGACGTGATCGGCAAGGGCGGCGCGGTGATCCGTGCGCTGACCGAAGAAACCGGCTGCCAGATCAACATCGAGGAAGACGGCACCATCACCATCGCCGCCACTGACGCAGCCAAGGCCGACGAGGCCAAGAAGCGCATCGAGCAGATCACGGCCGAAGTCGAAATTGGCAAGATCTACGAAGGCCCTGTGACCAAGATCCTGGACTTCGGCGCACTGATCAATCTGCTGCCCGGCAAGGATGGTCTGCTGCACATCAGCCAGATTGCCCACGAGCGCGTTGAACGCGTGGGCGATTACCTGACCGAAGGCCAGATCGTGAAGGTCAAGGTCATGGAAACCGACGAGAAGGGCCGCGTCAAGCTGTCGATGAAGGTGCTGGCCGATCGTCCTGCCGGCGGCAGCGACCGTCCTGCTCCAGCAGAGCGCGGCGACCGCGAACCACGCCGTGACCATGGTCGTGACGGGAGCCGTCAGCCCGCGGATCAACAGCAACAGCAACAGTCCTTGCCTTCGGACAGCGGTTCCGGGCAGATTGTCGGTTGATCGGATTTTTGCTATTGATTTTGTAGCTGCTTGTGCTTTTAAATAAAGTGCTGGCAGCCAAAATCACTCAAAAATTGACCGTCCCATGAATCGCAATATGCGTGCTGTCGAGATCACTTCCTTTGGTGGACCCGAGGTCTTGCGCCTGGGTGAGCGCCCCGTGCCGCAGGCGGGTGTCGGTGAGCTGCTGATCCGTGTGGCTGCCAGCGGTATCAACCGCCCCGATGTGCTCCAGCGGATGGGGCACTATGCCCCTCCGTCTGGAACGTCTGACCTGCCGGGCCTGGAAGTTGCGGGAGTGGTGGAGTCGGGGGATGCTGCAGCCATGGCCGAGGCGGGTATCCGGGTGGGTGACCGCGTCTGTGCGCTGGTGGCGGGTGGTGGTTATGCCCAATGGTGCGTGGCGCCTGTGGTGCAGTGCCTGCCGGTGCCTGATGGCTTTAGCGATGTCGAGGCTGCATCACTGCCCGAGACGTTCTTCACCGTGTGGAGCAATGTGTTCGACCGGGGGCATCTGCAGGCGGGTGAAAGCTTGCTGGTGCAAGGCGGTACCAGTGGTATTGGCGTGACGGCTGTTCAATTGGCGCGGGCCTTTGGCGCAACGGTCATTGCAACTGCAGGTAGCGACGAAAAGTGTGCGGCATGCCTGCAGCTGGGGGCCCACGAGGCCATCAACTACAAGACGCAGGATTTTGTGGCAGAAGCCAATCGCATTACGCAGGGCAAAGGCGTGGATGTGGTGCTGGACATGGTGGCAGGTGACTACGTGGCGCGCGAGGTGCAGTGCCTGGCTGAGGACGGCCGCATTGTCATCATTGCGGTGCAGGGGGGCATCAAGAGCGACTTCAATGCGGGTTTGGTGCTGCGCCGCCGGTTGACCATTACTGGCTCCACCTTGCGTCCGCGTTCTGTGGCATTCAAGGGGGCGATTGCGCGTGCATTGCGCGAGCATGTGTGGCCTCTGCTGGTGGCGGGGCGTGTGCGGCCCGTCATTCACAGCACATTTGCGGCGACAGAGGCTGCTAAGGCCCACGCGCTGATGGAGTCAAATCAGCACATTGGCAAGATTGTTTTGACGTGGTGATCATGAAAAACAAGAGAAAACTCATCGCAGGCAACTGGAAGATGAACGGCAGTCTGGCTGCCAACGATGCTTTGCTGAAAGGCATCTTGGCGGGGCTGGCTTACGCGGTTTGTGACGTGGCCGTTGCGGTGCCGGCGCCTTATCTGGCGCAGGTGCAGGCTGCTGCGTTGGGGTCTTTGGTGGCGGTGGCTGCCCAGGATGTATCGCAGCACGAAGCAGGTGCCTACACCGGAGAGGTGTCGGCCGCCATGTTGAAAGACTTTGGTGTGCGGTACGCGCTCGTGGGGCATTCAGAGCGCCGCCAATACCATGGTGAAACCGACGTGGTGGTCGCCGAGAAAGCGCAGCGCGCACTGGCGGCAGGTATCACGCCTATCGTCTGCGTGGGCGAGACTCTTCAGGAGCGCGAAGCTGGGCAGACCGAGGTGGTGGTCAAGCGTCAATTGGCGGCTGTGATCCACCTCAATGGTCACTGCATCAGCGAAGTGGTGGTGGCTTACGAACCGGTCTGGGCCATTGGCACGGGCCGCACGGCGTCGCCTGAGCAGGCGCAGGCAGTGCATGCAGTGCTGCGGGCACAGCTGTCTGCGGCCAGCGAGCATGCGGATCGAATCCGCCTGCTGTACGGCGGCAGCATGAATGCGGCCAATGCCGCCCAGTTGCTTTCCCAGCCGGATATCGATGGCGGCCTTGTTGGCGGTGCCTCGCTGAAAGCGCCCGATTTCCTTCAAATCATTGCGGCCGCCCGTTGAGGCTGCCCTTCAAACTATTCAATCAGGAGTGAACAGAGAATGAACGTGATCGTGAATGTGGTGTTGGCTGTGCAGATGCTGACGGCCTTGGGGATGATTGGCCTGATCCTGATCCAGCATGGCAAGGGTGCCGATATGGGCGCAGCGTTTGGCAGTGGCAGTTCCGGAAGCCTGTTTGGTGCCAGCGGTAGCGCCAACTTCTTGTCGCGCACTACGGCGGTGCTGGCTGCGGTGTTTTTTGTGGCAACGCTGGCACTGGCCTATTTCGGCAATGCGCGTCCTGCCAGTTCGGGTAGCGTGCTGGAAAATCCCGCTGCTGCAGTGCCTGCAGGTGCGCCTTCGTTGTCGGCTTCGGATGCTGCTGTGGCTCCTGCCGTGCCCGCCTCGGGTGCAGCGCAGATCCCCACCAAATAATCTGCACTAAATTGGGCTCCGTAAGCCGAAGCAGGGTTTTTCCGGAGTAGAATTCTGGATTGTCTGGAAAGCCAAAACCGCAAGGTTCCTCATGCCATCCAGATGCAAAAATCAGCCGTCGTGGTGAAATTGGTAGACACGCTATCTTGAGGGGGTAGTGGCGAAAGCTGTGCGAGTTCGAGTCTCGCCGACGGCACCAAAACAAAGGCCTGCCTGCATGACCCGGCTCGGGTCCTGACGGGCAAGGCCACAGCGGTGAGCACATCCTCAAGATGAACCTCGATCAGTACCTCCCCGTCCTTTTGTTCATCTTGGTCGGCATCGCCGTAGGCGTTGTCCCCCTTGTACTCGGCTACATACTGGGCCCCAACCGCCCGGATGCCGCGAAGAACTCTCCCTACGAATGTGGCTTTGAAGCCTTCGAGGATGCGCGCATGAAGTTTGATGTGCGCTACTACCTTGTGGCCATTCTCTTCATTCTGTTCGATCTCGAAATTGCATTCCTCTTCCCATGGGCGGTGACGCTGCATGAGGTGGGGGTCGCTGGTTTCGTGGCGGTCGTTATTTTCCTGGCCATTCTGGTTGTGGGTTTTGCCTACGAGTGGAAAAAGGGTGCCCTGGATTGGGAATGAGCGAGCCTCAACAAGGATGATGCAATGATTGAAGGCGTGATGAAGGAAGGCTTCATCACCACGAGTTACGACTCGGTGGTGAATTGGGCCAAGACCGGCTCTCTGTGGCCGATGACATTCGGCTTGGCTTGCTGTGCCGTCGAAATGATGCATGCTGCGGCGGCGCGTTACGACATCGGTCGTTTTGGGGCGGAGGTGTTCCGCGCGAGCCCGCGCCAGTCTGACCTCATGATTGTGGCCGGCACGCTGTGCAACAAGATGGCGCCTGCGTTGCGCAAGGTGTACGACCAGATGTCCGAGCCGCGTTGGGTGTTGTCGATGGGCTCGTGTGCCAACGGCGGCGGCTACTACCACTACAGCTACTCCGTGGTGCGTGGTTGCGATCGCATTGTTCCGGTGGATGTCTACGTGCCAGGTTGCCCGCCCACGGCGGAGGCTTTGATCTACGGGATCATCCAGCTGCAGCAGAAGATTCGCCGTACCAACACCATTGCTCGTGTCTGAAGGGTTGATGATGACCGCTGTTGCCATTCGGCCTGAAAAACTCAAAGACAATATTGCCGCCGCCCTGGGGGCGATGGTGCGTCAGATCACGGTGGCGTTGGATGAGGTCACCTTGGTCGTTGATGCGGCTGACTACCTCGAATCCATGCGCGTGTTGCGTGACGCTGAAGGTTGCCGCTTTGAGCAACTGATCGATTTGTGTGGCGTGGACTATTCGGCATATGCCGATGCCGTGCGTGAAGGCCCCCGGTACTGCGTGGTCTCGCACCTGTTGTCCGTCAGTCTGAATCAGCGTGTGCGGGTCAAGGTGTTCTGCGCCGATGATGATTTTCCGGTGGTGGCCTCGGTCTCCGACCTGTGGAACTCCGCCAACTGGTACGAGCGCGAAGCGTTTGATCTGTTCGGTATTGTGTTCGACGGCCACAATGACCTGCGCCGTATCCTGACCGACTACGGCTTCATTGGCCATCCCTTCCGCAAAGACTTTCCGCTGTCTGGTCATGTTGAGATGCGCTACGACGCAGAGCTGCGCCGGGTGGTTTACGAACCCGTGTCGATCGAGCCGCGGGAGATCACGCCGCGCATCATCCGCGAAGACAAGTACGGAGGCCTGCACTAAGGCGCCCGCGCCCCATGTGAACCACCATGGCTGAAATCAAGAACTATTCCCTGAACTTTGGTCCGCAGCATCCGGCGGCGCACGGTGTGCTGCGCTTGGTGCTGGAGCTCGATGGCGAAGTCGTACAGCGGGCCGACCCGCACATCGGCCTCCTGCACCGTGCCACCGAAAAGCTGGCCGAACACAAGACCTACATCCAGTCGCTGCCCTACATGGACCGATTGGACTACGTTTCGATGATGTGCAATGAGCACGCCTACTGCTTGGCCATCGAAAAGCTGCTGGGCCTGGAAGTGCCCCTGCGTGCGCAGTACATCCGCGTGATGTTTTCGGAAATCACGCGCCTGCTGAACCACCTGATGTGGTTGGGTTCGCATGGCAACGACTGTGGCAGCTCCACCATTCTGATCTACACCTTCCGCGAGCGCGAAGACCTGTTCGACATGTACGAAGCCGTCTCTGGCGCGCGCATGCATGCAGCGTATTTCCGTCCAGGCGGTGTGTACCGTGACCTGCCGGACTCCATGCCGCAATACAAGGTCAGCAAGATCAAGAACGCCAAGGCCCTGGAGGCCATGAACCAGAACCGCCAAGGTTCTTTGCTTGATTTCATCGACGACTTCACCAAGCGCTTCCCCGGTTGCGTAGACGAGTACGAGACCCTGCTGACCGACAACCGTATCTGGAAGCAGCGCACCGTGGGTATTGGTGTGGTGCCACCCGAGCGTGCGCTGAACCTGGGCATGACCGGCCCCATGATCCGTGGCTCCGGTATTGCCTGGGACCTGCGCAAGACCCAGCCGTACGATGTTTACGACCGTGTGGACTTCGATGTACCCGTGGGCAAGACAGGTGACTGCTACGACCGCTATCTGGTGCGCGTGCAGGAAATGCGCGAATCCAATCGCATCATCAAGCAGTGTGTGGATTGGCTCAAAGCCAATCCGGGTCCTGTCATTACTGACAATCACAAGGTGGCTGCGCCCGCTCGTGAATCCATGAAGTCCAACATGGAGGAGTTGATCCACCACTTTAAGCTTTTCACTGAAGGGTTTCACGTGCCCGAGGGTGAGGCTTATGCTGCGGTGGAGCATCCCAAGGGCGAGTTTGGCATCTACCTGGTGAGCGACGGCGCCAACAAACCGTACCGCCTCAAGATCCGTGCGCCTGGTTTCGCGCACCTGGCCACGCTGGACGAAATGGCTCGCGGCCACATGATTGCGGACGCCGTGGCCATCATTGGCACCATGGATATCGTGTTCGGAGAGATTGACCGATGATTACCGAATCGACCCGCGCGCGTTTTGCGCGTGAAGTGGCCAAGTACCCCGCCGAGCAGAAGCAGTCTGCAGTGATGGCCTGCCTGTCTATCGTGCAACAGGAGCAGGGGTTTGTCAGTGCTGAAAGTGAAGCGGTGATTGCCGAGTATCTGGGCATGGCCCAGATCGCCGTGCATGAAGTCACGACCTTCTACAACATGTACAACCAGCAGCCGGTGGGCAAGTACAAGCTCAACGTGTGCACCAACTTGCCTTGTCAGCTGCGCGACGGACAGAAG
This sequence comes from Acidovorax sp. sif0632, assembly GCF_019218805.1. Lineage (NCBI taxonomy): Bacteria > Pseudomonadati > Pseudomonadota > Betaproteobacteria > Burkholderiales > Comamonadaceae > Acidovorax > Acidovorax sp. sif0632. The sequence continues at coordinate 391,125 of NZ_JAHUWW010000004.1, forward strand.
GCGCTGCACCACCTTGAAAAGAAGCTTGGTGTGACCATGGGCGAGACCACGGCCGATGGCCTGTTCACCCTGCAGCAGTGTGAGTGCCTGGGCGCCTGCGCCGATGCGCCCGTGATGCTGGTCAACGACCGCACGATGTGCAGCTTCATGGACAACGACAAGCTCGACCAGTTGGTCGACGGCCTGCGTGCGGCGGAGGGACAAGCATGACCACCGCTGCACAGATCCTCTCGCAGTTCCAGGCCACGGGCGTCCAGACCTGCTTCCACGACCGCCACATCAACCCGCAGATCTACGCGGGCCTGGATGGTGCGAACTGGAGCATCAAGGACTACGAAGCGCGCGGCGGCTATGCTGCGCTGCGCAAGATCCTGGGCACCGATGGCGGTGAACCGCTCACGCAGGACCAGGTCATCGCCACTGTCAAGGAATCCGGCCTGCGCGGCCGTGGCGGTGCGGGTTTCCCCACCGGCCTCAAGTGGAGCTTCATGCCCCGCTCGTTCCCAGGCCAGAAGTACCTCGTGTGCAACTCCGATGAAGGCGAGCCTGGCACGTGCAAGGATCGCGACATCCTTCAGTTCAACCCGCACATCGTTATCGAAGGCATGATCATCGCGGCCTACGCGATGGGCATCTCTGTGGGCTACAACTACATCCACGGTGAAATCTTCCAGACCTACGACCGCTTTGAAGAAGCGTTGGAAGAAGCGCGCGCAGCCGGTTACCTGGGTGACAAGATCCTTGGCAGCAACTTCAGCTTCCAGCTGCATGCGGCGCATGGCTTCGGTGCCTATATCTGTGGCGAAGAAACTGCGCTGCTCGAATCGCTCGAAGGCAAGAAGGGCCAGCCGCGCTTCAAGCCGCCGTTCCCTGCCAGCTTCGGTCTGTACGGCAAGCCCACCACCATCAACAACACGGAGACCTTCGCGGCCGTGCCGTGGATCATCCGCAATGGCGGCCAAGCCTACTTGGAGTGTGGCAAGCCCAACAACGGTGGCACCAAGATCTTCTCGGTTTCGGGCGATGTGGAAAAGCCCGGCAACTACGAAGTGCCCATGGGCACGCCTTTTGCCAAGCTGCTCGAACTGGCCGGTGGCGTGCGCAAGGGGCGCCAGCTCAAGGCAGTGATTCCCGGTGGCTCCTCGTCCCCGGTGCTGCCTGCCTCCATCATCATGGAATGCACGATGGATTACGACTCCATTGCAAAGGCTGGCTCCATGCTGGGTTCGGGCGCTGTGATCGTGATGGACGATTCCCGCAGCATGGTCGAGAGTCTGCTGCGCCTGTCGTACTTCTATTCCCACGAATCCTGTGGCCAGTGCACGCCATGCCGTGAAGGCACGGGCTGGATGTGGCGCGTGATCGACCGTATTCAGCACGGTCAGGGGCGCGAAGGCGATCTGGACCTGCTCAATTCTGTGGCAGACAACATCCAGGGGCGCACGATCTGTGCGCTGGGCGATGCCGCTGCCATGCCTGTGCGCGCCATGATCAAACATTTCCGTCCCGAGTTTGAGGCACTGATCCGGAACAAGGCCCCGCAGGCCGCGACCTCCGTCTGATCGCGAGAAAACATATGGTTGAAATTGAACTGGACGGTCAGAAAGTGGAAGTCGCCGAAGGCTGCATGGTGATGCATGCGGCCGAGAAGGCGGGCACCTACATTCCGCATTTCTGCTACCACAAGAAGCTTTCGATCGCTGCCAACTGCCGTATGTGCTTGGTGGATGTGGAAAAGGCTCCCAAGCCCATGCCTGCGTGCGCTACGCCGGTGACGCAGGGCATGATCGTGCGCACCAAGAGCGACAAGGCTATCAAAGCCCAGCAGTCGGTCATGGAGTTCCTGCTGATCAACCACCCGCTGGATTGCCCCATCTGCGACCAGGGCGGTGAATGCCAGTTGCAGGACTTGGCCGTGGGCTACGGCGGCTCTTCTTCTCGCTACGAAGAAGAAAAGCGCGTGGTACCTGTCAAGGATGTTGGCCCGTTGATTTCCATGCAGGAAATGAGCCGTTGCATCCACTGCACCCGTTGCGTGCGCTTTGGCCAGGAAGTGGCTGGCGTGATGGAGCTGGGCATGATCCATCGCGGCGAGCACTCGGAGATCACAACGGTCACCGGTGATACGGTGGACTCCGAGCTGTCGGGCAACATGATCGACATCTGCCCCGTCGGTGCGCTCACGAGCAAGCCTTTCCGATACAGCGCCCGTACTTGGGAGTTGTCGCGCCGCCGTTCGGTGAGCCCCCACGATTCGACCGGTTCCAACCTGATTGTTCAGGTCAAGAACCACAAGGTCATGCGCGTGGTGCCGTTCGAGAATGAGGCTGTCAACGAATGCTGGATTGCCGACCGTGACCGTTTCTCGTACGAATCGCTCAACAGCGACGAACGCCTGACCCAGCCGATGCTCAAGCAGGGCGGGGTGTGGAGGCAGGTCGATTGGCAGACCGCACTGGAATACGTCGCCAACGGTTTGAAGAACATCAAGAATGACCACGGCGCCAACAGCATTGGCGCTCTGGTCAGTCCGCACAGCACGGTCGAAGAGTTGTACCTGGCTTCTGCATTGGTGCGTGGTCTGGGCAGTGACAACATTGACTACCGCCTGCGCAATGCTGATTTTGCAGCGCCCGAAGGTATCCGCTGGCTTGGCACGTCCATTGCCTCGTTGTCCACGTTGCAGAGTGTGCTTGTGGTGGGCTCCAACCTGCGCAAGGACCATCCGTTGTTCGCCCAGCGCATTCGCCAGGCAGTACGCCACGGCTGTCAGGTCAGTGTGGTTGATTCGGCCCTGGCTGACTGGGCAATGCCGGTGAAACACTCCCTGCTGCAGCCTGCTGCCCAATGGGTGGCGGCGCTTGGCGGCATCGCTGCTGCGGTGGCGCAGGAAAAGGGTGCTTCTGCGCCTGCGGGGGCAGGTGCCGTGACCGAGGGTGCCTTGGCGATCGCCCGTACCCTGCTGGGTGGCGAACGCAAGGCGCTGCTGTTGGGCAACGCAGCTGCGCACCATGCACAGGCTACGCAATTGCTGGCGCTGGCCAACTGGATTGGTGAGAACACGGGGGCATCCGTCGGCTACCTGACGGAAGCCGCCAATACGGTGGGTGCTCAGTTCGTGGGGGCTCATCCTGTCAATGGTGGCTTGAATGCGGGCCAGATGCTTTCCGGTGGTCTGAAGGCAGCCTTGTTGCTCAATACTGAGCCGGTGTACGACTCCGCTGCGGGCGCCAGCGCTGCTGCCACGCTGTCTGGTGCAGACATGGTGATCACGTTGAGCCCCTTCAAGGCCAACATGGAGTTCAGTGACGTTTTGTTGCCAATTGCCCCGTTCACCGAAACGTCTGGCAGCTTCGTCAATGCGGAAGGCCGTCTGCAGAGCTTCCACGCCGTGGTGCGCCCTCTGGGTGACGCCCGTCCTGCATGGAAGGTTCTGCGCGTTCTGGCCAATCTGCTGGGTGTACCGGGCTTCGACTTTGAAACCTCGCAGGACGTGCTGGCCCGTGCCACGAATGCCCCAGCGGGCACGGTCACGCAATTGGCGGCTGCTCAGATGTCGAACGCTGTGAGGACGGTGCCAGTCGCTGCGACAGCCGCAGCAGGTGAACCCGTGGTCGCATCCATCTATCAACTGGACGGCCTGGTGCGCCGTTCCACGTCGTTGCAGCTCACTGCCGACGCGCGCATGGCACGTGAAGGAGTGGCCGCATGATCGACGCGATCTACAACGCGGGCCTGAACCTGCTTTCTTTTGGGTGGTGGACTGGCATCGTCTGGCCGGTGCTCTGGATCCTGATCAAGATCGTTTGTATCCTGGCGCCTTTGATGGGTGCGGTGGCCTACCTCACGCTGTGGGAGCGTAAGCTCCTGGGCTTCATGCAGGTGCGCCATGGACCCAACCGCGTGGGTCCCATGGGGTTGCTGCAGCCTATCGCTGACGCGCTGAAGCTGTTGACCAAGGAAATCATCCAGCCCACGGCGGCCAGCAAGGGCTTGTTTGTCCTGGGACCTGTCATGGCCATCATGCCGGCACTGGCTGCCTGGGTGGCTATTCCCTTTGGCCCCGATGTGGCCTTGGCCAATGTGAATGCAGGTCTGCTGCTGGTCATGGCCATCACCTCGATTGAGGTCTATGGTGTGATCATTGCAGGCTGGGCCTCGAACTCCAAGTATGCTTTTCTCGGTGCGCTGCGTGCTTCCGCACAGATGGTGAGCTACGAAATTGCCATGGGCTTCTGCTTCCTGGTTGTGATCATGGTCTCCGGTAGCATGAACCTGACCGAAATCGTGATGGGGCAGGGGCGTGGCATGGCTGCGGATAAGGGCCTGACCTTCCTGTCCTGGAACTGGCTCCCGCTGCTGCCCATTTTTCTGGTCTACCTGATCTCTGGGGTTGCTGAAACGAATCGCCACCCGTTTGACGTGGTGGAAGGCGAGGCGGAAATCGTGGCCGGCCACATGGTGGAGTATTCCGGCATGGGCTTTGCGATCTTCTTCCTGGCTGAGTACGCCAGCATGTGGCTCGTTTCCATCCTGGCTGCACTGATGTTCCTTGGCGGCTGGCTGCCCCCCATCGACAGTGCGTTGTTCAACTGGATTCCCGGCTGGATCTGGCTGGGTATCAAGACCTTCCTTGTGGTGTCCATGTTCATCTGGATCCGGGCGACCTTCCCCCGTTTCCGTTATGACCAGATCATGCGTCTGGGCTGGAAGATCTTTATTCCAGTCACGCTGGTGTATTTGTTGTTTGTCGGCGGGTGGTTGCTCTCGCCTTGGAATATCTGGAAATAAGCGGGGACACAAATGACTGCTGTTGCTGCTGCTGCACCTTTTTCGTTCAAGGATTTCTTCAAGAGCTTCATGCTCGTGGAGTTGCTCAAGGGCATGGCCCTCACGGGCCGCTATGCCTTTCGCCGCAAGGTGACTGTGCAGTTCCCGGAAGAGAAAACGCCTCTTTCACCCCGTTTTCGCGGTCTGCATGCGCTGCGCCGCTATGAAAACGGGGAAGAGCGTTGTATCGCCTGCAAGTTGTGCGAGGCCGTTTGCCCCGCCATGGCGATCACGATTGAGTCGGACGTCCGTGCCGATGGCTCCCGCCGCACCACTCGCTATGACATCGATCTGACCAAGTGCATCTTCTGCGGTTTCTGCGAAGAAAGCTGCCCGGTGGATTCCATCGTGGAGACGCACATCTTTGAATACCACGGCGAAAAGCGTGGCGATCTGTATTTCACGAAGGACATGCTCCTGGCCGTGGGCGACCGGTACGAAGGTGAAATTGCGGCAGCCAAGGCTGCGGACGCCAAGTACCGCTGAGCGGTGCAGGCTTCAGCCTCTTTGCCAGACTTTCTATAAAGACCCGATTCATGGACGCCAAGACTGGTTTCTTCTACCTCTTCTCGGTTGTGCTGCTGTTTGCAGCCTTCCGGGTGATCACCGCGCGCAATCCTGTGCATGCCGTGCTCTATCTCATCCTCGCGTTTTCGCAGGCGGCAGCGGTGTGGTTGCTGCTCAAAGCCGAATTCCTCGCCATTGCCTTGGTGCTCGTGTACCTGGGCGCGGTGATGGTGCTGTTCCTGTTCGTCGTGATGATGCTTGATATTCACATCGACACGGTGCGCAAAGGCTTCTGGAAGCACTTTCCCCTGGCCGCCACGGTAGGCGCTTTGATTGCGCTGGAAATGGCCGCTGTGCTGATGGGCGGGTTTCGTGGCATGGACGAGCCCAAGGCCGTCGCCACCATGGTGGATGCTGCGGGGCAGGTGGTCCCGTATTCGAATACCAAGGCGTTGGGCAAGCTGCTTTACACCGAATACCTTTATCCCGTTGAAATCGCAGCTGTGATTCTGCTGGTGGCCATGATTGCCGCCATTGCGCTCACCCTGCGCCAGCGCAAGGACAGCAAGGCCATCAATCCTTCGGTGCAGATCCGCGTCCGTGCTGCGGACCGCCTGGAAGTGGTGAAGGTCGCAGCGACCCAGAAGCCGGTGGACGAAGCACAGGCAGAGCCGGCCGTCGAGGAGAAAAAAGCATGACGCTGACATTGGGACACTTTCTCTCGCTGGGTGCGATGTTGTTCGCGCTCGCGGTGATCGGGATTTTCCTGAACCGCAAGAACCTGATCGTGCTGCTGATGGCCATCGAATTGATGCTGCTGGCGGTGAACATGAACTTCGTGGCTTTCTCCCACTACCTGGGCGACATGCACGGCCAGGTGTTTGTGTTCTTCATCCTGACCGTGGCGGCAGCCGAATCGGCCATCGGCCTGGCCATCCTGGTGCTGCTGTTCCGCAACAAGTCCAGCATCAACGCGGAAGACCTCAACACCCTCAAGGGTTGATGGGCTACCCGTATTCCCAAGGTTCTCAAGAATGAGTCAAACCCTCTCTGCTTCAACGCTCCTGGCCGTGCCACTGGCTCCGCTGGCGGGTGCTTTGCTGGCCGGCATCTTTGGTACGACCTTTGGTGGTAACTGGATAGGCCGACGCCTGAGCCATACCCTGACGATCCTGGGCGTGCTCGTGGCGTTCGTGTTGTCTGCGATGACGCTCAAGAGCGTTGCGATCGATGGCGCGCGTTTTAACGAGACGCTGTACACCTGGATGGTTGTTGGTGGTCTGAAGATGGAAGTGGGCTTCCTGGTGGACAGCCTCACCGCCATGATGATGGTCGTGGTGACCTTTGTGTCGCTGATGGTGCACATCTACACCATTGGCTACATGGAAGAGGACGACGGCTATAACCGTTTCTTCGCATACATCTCGTTGTTCACGTTCTCCATGCTGATGCTGGTGATGAGCAACAACCTGCTGCAGCTGTTCTTCGGTTGGGAAGCTGTGGGCCTGGTGTCTTACCTGCTGATCGGCTTCTGGTTCAACAAGCCTTCGGCGATCTTTGCCAACATGAAGGCCTTTCTGGTCAACCGGGTGGGCGACTTCGGTTTCATCCTGGGCATTGGCCTGATCGCAGCTTACGCTGGCACGTTGAACTACGGCGAAGTGTTCGCGAAGACGGGTGAGCTGGGTGGTCTGCCATTCCCCGGCACCGACTGGATGCTGATCACCGTGATCTGCATCTGCCTGTTCATTGGTGCGATGGGCAAGTCGGCCCAGTTCCCGCTGCACGTGTGGTTGCCCGACTCGATGGAAGGTCCAACCCCTATCTCGGCGCTGATCCACGCGGCAACCATGGTGACCGCGGGCATTTTCATGGTGGCGCGCATGTCGCCCCTGTTTGAACTGTCTGATACGGCCCTGAATTTCATCCTCGTGATTGGTGCCATCACGGCGTTGTTCATGGGATTCCTGGGCATCATCCAGAACGACATCAAGCGTGTGGTGGCTTATTCCACGCTGTCGCAGCTGGGTTATATGACCGTAGCGCTGGGCGCATCGGCTTACTCGGTGGCAGTGTTCCACCTGATGACCCACGCGTTCTTCAAGGCGCTGCTGTTCCTCGGGGCCGGCTCGGTCATCATGGGCATGCACCACAACCAGGATATCCGCTGGATGGGCGGCGTGCGCAAGTACATGCCCATCACCTGGATCACCTCACTGCTGGGTTCGCTGGCGTTGATCGGTACTCCGCTGTTCTCGGGCTTCTACTCTAAGGACAGCATCATTGAGGCCGTGCACTTCAGCCAACTGCCCGCAGCCGGTTTTGCGCACTTTGCCGTGCTCGCAGGTGTGTTCATCACGGCGTTCTATTCGTTCCGCATGTATTTCCTGGTCTTCCATGGCAAGGAGCGCTACGACCAGAACCCGGATGCGCACCATGACGACCACCATGGTCATGATGATCACCACGGGCACGATGCCAAGCCACACGAATCCCCCTGGGTGGTGACGGTGCCGCTGGTGCTGCTGGCCATTCCTTCGGTGGTGGTGGGCTTCATGTTCATCCAGCCCATGCTGTTTGGTGACTTCTTCAAGGACGTGATCTTTGTCGATGCGGCCAAGCACTCGGCCATGGCGAAGCTGGCAGAAATCTTCCACGGTCCGGTGGGGATGGCACTGCATGGTCTGCAGACAGCGCCTTTCTGGCTTGCTTTGGCGGGGGTAGCTGCTTCGTACTACATGTACATGGTCAATCCTGCGCTGCCTGCGGGCATCAAGGCACGTGTCCAGCCGCTCTACACCTTGCTGGAAAACAAATATTACCTCGATTGGATCAACGAGAACATCCTCGCCCGTGGTGCTCGTGCGCTGGGTGTCGGGCTGTGGAAGGTAGGCGATCAGGCCATCATCGACGGCGCTCTCGTGAACGGTTCTTGGAAGTTGGTGCGTGGAGTTTCCGGCATCGTGCGCTGGATGCAGTCGGGCTTTATCTTCCACTACGCGCTGGTGATGATCCTGGGTGTCTTCGCGCTGATGACCTGGTTTGTCTGGGGCGATGCTCTGTTGCAGCTCATCAAATAAGGAAAACAACAAATGGGTCTGTTGAGTCTTGCAATCTGGGCACCGATTGCCTTCGGTGTACTGCTGCTGGCCATTGGGCGGGATGAGCATGCCCGCGCGGTGCGGTGGCTGGCGCTGGTGGGGGCCGTGGTTGGCTTCCTGGTGACGTTACCCCTGTACGATGGGTTCCAGCTGGGCACGGCGGCGATGCAGTTTGTCGAGAAGGCAGCCTGGATCGAACGCTTCAACATCCACTATCACCTGGGTGTGGATGGCATCTCGTTCTGGTTCGTGCCGCTGACGGCATTCATCACAGTCATCGTCGTAGTGGCTTCCTGGGAGTCCATCACCGAGCGCGTCAACCAGTACATGGGGGCTTTCCTGATCCTGTCGGGCCTCATGATTGGCGTATTCACGGCGTTGGACGGCATGCTGTTCTACGTGTTCTTCGAAGCCACGCTGATTCCGATGTACCTGATCATCGGTATCTGGGGTGGCCCCAACAAGATCTACGCGGCGTTCAAGTTCTTCCTGTATACGCTGCTCGGTTCGCTGCTGATGCTGATCGCGCTGATCTTCCTGTACAACCAGTCGGGCGGCAGCTTCGACATTGCCACGTGGCACCAGTTGCCGCTGAGCCGTACGGCGCAGACGCTGCTGTTCTTTGCCTTCTTTGCGGCGTTTGCTGTGAAGGTGCCGATGTGGCCGGTGCACACCTGGCTGCCCGACGTGCACGTGGAGGCGCCCACCGGAGGCTCTGCCGTGCTGGCAGCCATCATGCTAAAGCTGGGCGCATACGGCTTCCTGCGTTTCTCCATGCCCATCGCCCCCGATGCCTCGCGCGAGTGGGCTTGGCTGATGATTGCCCTGTCGCTGATTGCCGTGATCTATGTGGGTCTGGTGGCCATGGTCCAGAAGGACATGAAGAAACTGGTGGCGTATTCGTCTGTGGCGCACATGGGCTTTGTGACGCTGGGCTTCTTTATCTTCAACGATCTGGGCGTGTCTGGCGGTCTGGTGCAGATGATTGCCCACGGATTTGTTTCGGGCGCGATGTTCCTGTCCATTGGCGTGCTGTATGACCGCGTGCATTCGCGTGAAATCGCCGCTTACGGCGGTGTGGTCAACACCATGCCCAACTTCACGGCCTTTGCGCTGCTGTTTGCGATGGCCAATTGCGGCCTTCCAGGCACTGCCGGCTTTGTGGGCGAGTGGATGGTGATCCTTGGTGCTGTCAAGGCCAACTTCTGGATCGGTCTGGCCGCCGCCACTGCGCTGATCTTTGGTGCCGCCTACACGCTGTGGATGTTCAAGCGCGTATACCTGGGGCCAGTGGGCAATGACAACGTCAAGGGCCTGACCGACATCGACAGCCGCGAATTCCTGGTGCTTGCCTTGCTGGGCATTGCCGTACTGGCCATGGGCCTGTATCCCCGTCCGTTCACGGACGTGATGGACACCTCGGTGGCGGAACTGCTCAAGCATGTTGCGCTGTCCAAGCTGAACTAAGAGATTCAAGAAGATGATTGACAACATCAGCTGGCTCGCGATTTACCCCGAAATCGTGCTGTTGACCATGGCCTGCGTGATCGCGCTGGTCGACCTGGGCGTGCACAGCGCCCGCCGCACCGCCACCTACGTGCTCACCCTGCTCACGCTCGCCGTGGTGGCTGGATTGCAGGCCATGTACGCCAGCAGCGGCAACACCTTCTATGGGTTTGGCAACATGGTGGTGAGCGATGCCATGGGCAACTGGCTCAAGTGCTTCGCCACGGTGGCCATGATGATCACGCTGGTCTATGCCCGACCCTACGCGGCAGATCGCGGCATGATGCGCGGAGGTGAAATGTTCACCTTGTCGATGTTTGCGCTGCTGGGCATGTTCATCATGATCTCGGGCAACAACTTCCTCGTGATCTACCTGGGCCTGGAACTGCTGACCCTGTCGAGCTACGCGCTTGTGGCCCTGCGCCGTGACAACGCCACGGCCACAGAAGCGGCCATGAAGTATTTCGTGCTTGGCGCCATGGCCAGCGGCTTCCTGCTGTACGGCCTGTCCATGATCTACGGTGCCACGGGTTCGCTCGATATCGGCCAGGTGTTCAAGGCCGTCAATTCGGGCCAGATTCGCCACCAGGTGCTGGTTTTCGGCCTCGTGTTCGTGGTGGCCGGCCTAGCCTTCAAACTGGGTGTCGTGCCTTTCCACATGTGGATTCCCGACGTCTACCAGGGCGCTCCCACGGCGGTCACGCTCATGATCGGTGGCGCGCCCAAGCTGGCGGCGTTTGCCATCACCATCCGCCTGCTGGTGGACGGGTTGTTGCCCTTGGCCATCGACTGGCAGCAAATGCTGGCAGTGCTGGCGATTGGCTCACTGCTCGTGGGTAATCTGGCCGCCATCGCGCAGACCAACCTCAAGCGCATGCTGGCGTACTCCACCATCTCGCAAATGGGCTTTGTGCTGCTGGGTCTGATGTCGGGTGTGGTGAACGGCAATGTGGATGCTACGGCCGTTGAGAACGCCTACAGCGCCTCGATGTTCTACGTGGTGACCTATGTGCTCACCACGCTGGCAGCCTTTGGCGTGATCTTGCTGCTGGCCCGCGAAGGCTTCGAAAGCGAGGAAATTTCGGACTTTGCCGGCCTCAACCAGCGCAGCCCCCTGTACGCCGGTGTGATGGCCGTCTGCCTGTTCTCGATGGCCGGTATTCCGCCGCTCGTCGGTTTCTACGCCAAGCTGGCCGTGCTGCAGGCGTTGGTGGCCTCAGGCCAGACCCTGTACATCGCGATGGCGGTGTTCGCGGTGATCATGTCGCTGATCGGCGCCTTCTACTACCTGCGGGTGGTGAAGGTCATGTACTTCGACGCACCGTTGACGGCCTCGAACGTGTCCGCCCCGGCGGATGTGCGTGTGGTGCTGACCCTTAACGGCGCGCTCTTGCTGGTGCTGGGCCTTCTGCCCGGCGGCTTGATGGCCCTTTGCGCTGACGCTGTCGTGCGCGCGCTGGCCACCTAAGCGTTCCCCACTGCCTGCTGTTCCTGTGTCGCTTACCGGGTCCGTCTGGCTGGTCATCGTGGCAGCGTTCATTGCTGCCAACCTGCCTTTTGTCAACCACCGCTGGCTGGCGGTAGGGCCACAGTCCAATCCGAGAAAGCCGCTGGTGGGCCGCCTGGGCGAGCTGATCCTGCTGTACTTTCTGGTGGGTGGCTTGGCGCTGTTGCTGGAGCGCAGGGCCGGGCAGATTGCTTCGCAAGGCTGGGAGTTCTATGCGATCACCGGGACGCTGTTCCTTACACTCGCCTTTCCAGGTTTTGTTTATCGTTACCTGCTGCGCCGCCACGGCTGATGGCCAGCGTGCCCAAGGTTTGCCATGAAGGTGCTTGATCTCCAATGCCGGCAGGGCCATGTCTTTGAAGGCTGGTTCGCGTCGGAAGACGATTTCCAGGGCCAGAAGCAACGTGGATTGGTGCAATGCCCGCTGTGCGCGGACGATCACATTGAAAAACGCTTGAGTGCTCCCCGGCTGAACCTGGGGGCGCGCGAGCCAGCTGCACCGTCAGCCGTGCCTACACCGTCTGCCGCACCCGAGGGCGGCAGTCTTCAGGTCGGAAACTCTCCGGCACTTCCCCCCGCATTACAGGCTGCCTGGCTGGACCTTGCCCGCAAGATCGTCGCGAATACTGAGGATGTGGGTGCGCGCTTTGCGCAAGAGGCCCGGCGCATGCACCACGGTGAGGTGCAGGAGCGTGCGATTCGCGGGCAGGCCACTCCGGATGAGGCGATGGAGCTGCTGGAGGAGGGGATCGCCGTCATGCCCTTGCCTCTGCCCGCCGCCGCCAAGGAAACGCTCCAGTAGGCCATCGATGCTTGGGCCCAAAATATTAAATGTTTTAGGCTGCTGGCGCTTGATGGGTAAGACAGTATTGCTATCAATTTGATATCAATATGACGGGCGGCCTGGGATTAGCCGGAAACCCTCCGTAAACCCCCACTGTTGGCCGCGATCTGACAGTGCGGGCGTTACACCGTGAACTGCAACGCCGCCAGGCGGGCATAGACGCCGCCTTGCGCCAGCAGGGCCGTGTGGGTGCCTTGCTCAACGATGCGCCCATGTTCCAGCACCACAATGCGGTCCGCGTTCTGCACCGTGGCCAGCCTGTGGGCAATGACCAGCGTGGTGCGCCGACCTGTGTGGCGCTGCATGGCGGTATCCAACGCCGCCTGCACCATGCGTTCGCTCTCTGCGTCCAGCGCGCTGGTGGCTTCGTCTAGCAGGAGCAGGGGCGGGTTTTTGAGCATGGCCCGGGCAATGGCAATGCGCTGTCGCTGGCCGCCGGACAGCCGCACGCCCCGTTCACCCAGGAAAGTGCCATAGCCCTCGGGCAGCGCCATGATGAAGTCGTGTGCAAAGGCGGCACGTGTGGCTGCCATGACTTCTTCGTCTGTCGCCTGGGGGCGCCCGTAGCGGATGTTGTCCATGGCCGATGCCGAGAAAATCACGGCGTCCTGCGGTACGGTGCCCGTGTGCAAGCGCAGGGTTTCCAGGCGCAGTTGGCGGATGTCCACACCGTTGAGGCGGATGGCGCCCTGGGGTTGGCCCTGTGCCTCGGTGTCCACGTCGTAAAAGCGCTGCAGCAGCTGGAACACCGTGGTTTTGCCCGCGCCGCTGGCGCCCACCAGCGCCACCGTTTCGCCCGGCGCCAGGTGCAGCGTAAAGTCGTGCAGCGCGGGCTGGTCGGGGCGCGAGGGGTAGTGGAACCACACGTTCTCAAACTCCACCTCCAGCCCCCGTTCCGATACAGGCAGGTCCTGCGGCGCGATCGGGTCTGCCACGGGCGATCGGGTCGCGAGCAATTCCATCAGCCGCTCCGTGGCGCCCGCAGCGCGCAGCAGATCGCCATAGACCTCGCCCAGCACGGCCACGGCACCGGCCAGCAAGATCACATACACCACGGTCTGCCCCAGATGCCCGGCTGTCATCTTGCCCGCCAACACCGCCTCCGTGCCCCGGTACAGCCCCCAGAGCAGCAGTGCGGCGTTTGCAATGATGATGAAGGCCACGAGCAGGGCGCGGGCCCCGGTGCGCTTGATGGCGACCTGGAACGCGTTCTCGGTGGCCTGCATGAAGCGGGTGGTCTCGCGGGGTTCTGCCGTGTAACTTTGCACCACCGGCACGGCATTGAGCACCTCGGCCGCTATGGCGCTGGAATCGGCCACCCGGTCCTGGCTGTCGCGCGACAGGCGCCGCACGCGCCTGCCGATCCACATGGTGGGTAGCACCACCAGCACCACGGCCACCATGACCACCGACATGACGTAGGGGTTGGTCCACACCAGCATGGCCAGCGCCCCGACCCCCATCACGGCGTTGCGCAGTCCCATCGACAGGGAGGAGCCGACGACGGTCTGTACCAGCGTGGTGTCGGTGGTCAGGCGCGACAGCACTTCGCCGGTCTGGGTGGTCTCAAAGAACTGCGGGCTTTGTTGCAGCACATGTCCGTATACCGCGTTGCGCAGGTCGGCGGTCACCCGCTCGCCCAGCCAGCTCACCATGTAAAACCGCGCGGCGGAGAACACCCCCAGTGCCACCGCCACGGCAAACAGCGCCTCGAAATGATTGCGCAGTGCCATGGTTTGGGCCCCCTTGTCGGGGTTCACCAGGCCACCATCGACCAGGTTGCGCAAGGCCAGGGGGAAGGCCAGGGTGGCAAGCGCTGCCAGTACCAGGAACACCACCGACAGCGCGATGCGTGCGCGGTACGGTCGCAGAAAGGGAAGGAGGCCCGTCAGGGACCGTGGGGCGCCGCTGGAGGGTTGAGTGGGGGTGGAAGCCATGGGGGTCAGTGTAGAGGGACCGTCCATGCGCCGCTGGGCGCGCCATCGTGGCACTGGCAAGACAAGATGTAAGAAAAAAGTCAGTGTTCTGCCTGGCGGGCTGACGCGTGAGCGGGGGCGAGCCACAGACCGCTTTGTGCGGGGTATCGCCTCCAAAACCAGCAAGGGCGGGCGATGCCGTGCCTGTGCACCGTTGCCATGGGCACCGCCGCAGGTCGCGATGTCCGAAAGCGTAGGCGTTTATACATAGGCATTAGTCCCAGTATCTACTGCGGGGTAGGGGGGCATACGATGCACTGCGATCACAACGCATGTATGAGGACCTTGCTGGCCAAGGCTTCTTTCCCCAGCACCCAACGGAGCGACCCAGGCGCAATGAGCGACGTCATTCTTGAAACCCACAGCCTGACCAAAGAGTTCAAGGGCTTCACCGCCGTCAGCGATGTGAATCTGGCCGTCCGCCGGGGCTCCATCCATGCGCTGATCGGCCCCAACGGCGCAGGCAAGACCACGTGTTTCAACCTGCTGACCAAGTTTCTCACACCCACCTCGGGCACCATCCGGTTCAACGGGCACGACATCACGCGAGAGCAGCCCGCACAGATCGCGCGCCGCGGCGTCATCCGCTCGTTCCAGATCTCGGCGGTGTTCCCCCACCTCACGCTGATGGAGAACGTGCGCCTGGGCCTGCAGCGCAAGCTGGGCACCTCGTTCCACTTCTGGCGCAGCGAGCGCACCCTGTCGCAACTGGACGACCGCGCGATGCAGTTGTTGACAGAAGTGGGCCTGGAAGACTTGGCCGACGAAGTGACGGTCAACCTGCCGTACGGCCGCAAGCGCGCGCTGGAGATCGCCACCACACTGGCCATGGAACCCGAGCTGATGCTGCTGGACGAGCCCACCCAGGGCATGGGCCACGAAGACGTGGACCGCGTCACCCAGCTGATCAAAAAGGTCTCTGCCGGTCGCACCATCTTGATGGTCGAGCACAACATGAAGGTCGTCTCCACCATTGCGGACCGCATCACCGTGCTGCAGCGCGGCGCAGTGCTGGCTGAGGGGCCCTACGAAGAAGTTTCGAACAACCCACAGGTCATGGAAGCCTACATGGGCACCACCGACGGTCAACTCCAAGGAGCGCATTGATGGCTGCCGCTCCCGCCCTCGAAATCAAGAACCTTGAAGCCTGGTACGGCGAGTCGCACGTGCTCCATGGTGTGGACATCGTTGTGCAGCCCGGCGAGGTGGTCACGCTGCTGGGCCGCAACGGCGCGGGCCGCACCACCACCATGCGCGCCATCATGGGCCTGACCGGTGCGCGCAAGGGCTCGGTCAAGATCCATGGTGTGGAGACCATCCACATGGCCACGCACCGCATTGCGCACCTGGGCGTGGGCTACTGCCCGGAAGAGCGCGGCATCTTCTCCAGCCTGTCGTGCGAAGAAAACCTGCTC
The DNA here is from genome assembly GCF_019218805.1 of Acidovorax sp. sif0632. Lineage (NCBI taxonomy): Bacteria > Pseudomonadati > Pseudomonadota > Betaproteobacteria > Burkholderiales > Comamonadaceae > Acidovorax > Acidovorax sp. sif0632. Next base: position 406,811 of record NZ_JAHUWW010000004.1, read on the forward strand.
CTGCCCCCGGCACTGAAGACCGGCACGCCCGGCATGTCGGTGCAGGAGATCTATGCCATGTTCCCCAACCTGGCCGAGCGCAAGAACAGCCAGGGAACACGCCTGTCGGGCGGCGAACAGCAGATGCTGGCCGTGGCCCGCATTCTGCGCACTGGCGCCAAGTTGCTGCTGCTCGACGAGATTTCCGAGGGCCTGGCGCCGGTCATCGTGCAGGCCTTGGCCCGCATGATCATGATGCTGCGCGAGAAAGGCTACACCGTGGTCATGGTCGAGCAGAACTTCCGCTTTGCCGCACCGCTCGCCGACCGCTTTTACGTCATGGAGCACGGCCGCATCGTCGAAAAATTTGGCGCGTCGGAGCTGGAAGAAAAGATGCCCGTGCTCACCGAACTGCTGGGCGTTTGAACGCGCCCCGAAGTCTTGCTTCCCGTTTTCTTCAACCACACCCACAGGAGACAATCCATGAAGAACAAACTCAAAACGCTGGCACTGGTGCTGGGCGCCGCTGGCCTGGCCACCTCGGCCGCGCATGCGCAAGACAAGGTCAAGATCGGCTTCATCACCGACATGTCCAGCCTGTACGCCGACGTGGAGGGCAAGAACGGTGCGGTGGCCATCCAGATGGCGATTGATGATTTTGGCGGCAAGGTGCTGGGCATGCCCATCGAGCTGCTCACCGCAGACCACCAGAACAAGGCCGACATCGCGGCTTCCAAGGCCCGCGAGTGGATCGACACCCAGGGCCTGACCATGCTGTTTGGTGGCACCAACTCTGGCACGGCCCTGGCATCGGCCAAGGTGGCGGCCGAAAAGAAACGTGTGTACATCAACAACGGCGCCGCCAGTTCGGCGCTGACCAACGACCAGTGCACGCCCTACACCGTGCACTATGCCTATGACACCGTGGCGTTGGCCAAGGGCACGGGTTCGGCCATCGTGGATACCGGCGGCAAGTCCTGGTACTTCCTCACGGCAGACTATGCGTTCGGCCATGCACTCGAAGCCGATACCAGCACGGTGGTCAAGGCCAAGGGCGGCACCGTGGTGGGCACCGTGCGCCACCCGCTCAACGCGTCCGACTTCTCGTCCTTCCTGTTGCAGGCGCAGAACTCCAAGGCACAGATTCTGGGTCTCGCCAATGCTGGCGGCGACACCATCAACGCCATCAAGGCTGCCAAGGAGTTCGGGATTGGCAAGAGCATGAAGCTGGCGGGTCTGCTGATCTTCATCAGCGACGTGCACAGCCTGGGCCTGCGCAACACCGAAGGCCTGCAATTCACCACCAGCTGGTACTGGGATCTGAACGACGACACGCGCAAATTTGCCGCGCGTTTCTTCGAGAAGACCAAGCGCATGCCCACCGAAATCCAGGCGGCCGATTACTCCGCCACGATGAACTACCTCAAGGCCGTGGAAGCAGCCAAGACGGTGGATGCCGACAAGGTCATGGCCACATGGCGGGGCATGAAGATGAACGACTTCTTTGCGTCTGGCCAACTGCGCCCCGATGGCCGTTACGTGCATGACATGTACCTGATGGAAGTGAAGAAGCCTTCGGAGTCCACCAAGCCCTGGGACTACTACAAGCTCGTCAAGAAGCTGCCCGGCGACACGGTGTTCACCACCAAGGCTGAGAGCAAGTGCGCGCTCTGGAAGTAAAGCCCTGAGCCGGACTCAACGCGCTCAGCCGCCCAGATGGGCTGGCCTGGCGCGTTGTGCCCCCTGACCTGAACCCCCTCCACCTGCCGCTGCCTCCCATGGAAATTTTTGGTGTCTCATTGCCGGGCCTGTTGAGCCAGCTCCTTCTGGGGCTGGTCAATGGGTCGTTCTACGCCATCCTCAGTCTCGGCCTGGCCGTGATCTTTGGCCTGCTCAACGTCATCAACTTCGCCCACGGGGCGCTGTTCATGACGGGCGCCCTGATGACCTGGATGGCGATGAACTACTTCGGCATCAACTATTGGTGGATGCTGGTGCTGGCGCCGCTGGTGGTGGGCTTGTTTGGGGTGTTGATCGAGCGCTTGCTGCTGCGCTGGATCTACAAGCTGGACCATCTTTATGGCCTGCTGCTCACGCTCGGCCTCACCTTGCTGATCGAAGGCGTGTTCCGCTCCATCTATGGCGTGTCGGGCCTGGGCTATGACACCCCTGAGCTGCTGGAAGGCGCGACCAACCTGGGCTTCATGATCCTGCCCAACTACCGGGCCTGGGTGGTGGTGGCCTCGGTGGTGGTGTGCCTGGCCACCTGGTATGTGATCGAGAAGACCAAGCTCGGCGCTTATCTGCGCGCGGGCACTGAAAACCCACGCCTGGTGGAAGCTTTCGGCATCAACGTGCCCGTGATGGTGACCCTGACCTACGCCTTTGGCGCCGCGCTGGCTGCCTTCGCTGGCGTGCTGGCGGCCCCGGTCTACCAGGTCACGCCGCTCATGGGCCAGAACCTCATCATCGTGGTGTTTGCCGTGGTGGTGATTGGCGGCATGGGCTCCATCATGGGCTCCATCCTGACCGGGCTGGGCCTGGGCGTCATCGAAGGCTTCACCAAGGTCTTCTATCCCGAAGCATCGTCCACCGTGGTGTTTGTCATCATGGTCATCGTTCTCCTCATCCGCCCCGCCGGCCTGTTCGGCAAAGAAAAATAAGGGGCAGCCAGCATGAATCTCAAGAACACTGCCACCATCGGCTACGGCCTGCTACTGCTGGGCCTGATTGCCGCCCCCTTCCTTGGTGCCTATCCCATCTTTGTGATGAAGCTCATGTGCTTTGCACTGTTTGCTTCGGCGTTCAACCTGCTGCTGGGCTACACCGGCCTGCTGTCATTCGGGCATGCAGCATTTTTGGGCGGGGCGGCCTACGTGGCGGGGCATGCCATCAAGGTGTGGGGCCTCACGCCCGAGGTGGGCCTGCTGCTGGGCACGGCCGGGGGGGCTTTGCTGGGCCTGCTGTTTGGCTGGCTGGCCATCCGCCGCCAGGGCATTTATTTTTCAATGATCACGCTGGCGTTGGCCCAGATGCTGTTCTTTGTGTGCTTGCAAGCGCCCTTCACCGGGGGTGAAGACGGCTTGCAGGGCGTGCCGCGCGGCAAGCTCTTTGGCCTGATCGATCTGAAGGACGATCTGGTCATGTACTACGTGGCGCTGGTCATCGTGGTGGCTGCGTTCCTCGTTATCGTGCGCACCATCCACTCGCCGTTCGGCCAGGTGCTCAAGGGAATCAAAGAGAACGAGCCCCGCGCAATCTCTCTGGGGTACGACACACACCGCTTCAAGCTGCTGGCCTTTGTGCTGTCGGCTGCGCTGGCGGGGCTGGCGGGCTCCCTCAAGACGCTTGTGCTCGGCTTTGCCACGCTGTCGGACGTGCACTGGACGGCCTCGGGTCAGGTCATCCTGATGACGCTGGTGGGCGGCCTGGGCACACTGTCGGGCCCGCTCATCGGCTCGGCCGTGGTGGTTCTGCTCGAAAACAAGATCGGTGAATTCGGCAACCTGCTGGCGGCGCTGACCAGCGTGGAGTGGTTCAAGACCCTGGGCGAATCCGTCACCATGGTCACGGGGCTGATCTTCGTGATCTGCGTGCTGGCCTTCCGCCGGGGCATCATGGGCGAAATCATTGCCTGGCTGGCACAGCGCCGCGCGGGCAACACTGCCAAGCACTGACCCCGTCATGGCCCGCAACGGCGGGCTGCTACCTGGATGCTGCTCAAAAAGCCGCTTCCGCCCTTACAGGCGCAGCGGCTTTGCATATCCGGTCATCTCCAGATAGCCCCGGCCCACGGGCTGTCCGCTGCCGTCCAGCAGGTCGGACAGCCCCTCCCAATAAATCGCGCCGCTGGACCCACTGCTGTCCAGCTCCTGGTTGTCCAACAGCGCGCGCACCTCAAACTGCCCTACCGGCGTCAGCACCCGCCACTGCACCGGGTAGCGCGCGCCGCTGTGCGGGCTGGCCCAGGTGCGCAGCGGGGTGAAGACCACGGCCTGCGCACCAAACACCTGCACGGGCTGCCCGGGGGCCCGCCACGACCCCCCGGCCCACAGCGCCGACCCATCCGCGCGCCGCAGGCGGAAGGCCGTCAATGCGCTGCCGTCGGCCAGGTTCATGCCGATCCAGTCCCAGCCCTGGGCCTCGGGGTGCATCAGTGCCTCGCTCCACTCGTGGTCCATCCACGCGCGGCCGGTGCCCGGCTCGACCGCCATGCGGCGGCCCGCCACTGTCAGGTGCCCGCTCACGGCCAGCTGCGGCTGGCTGTAGTAGTAGCTCGCCTGCGTCGCTTCCGGCCCCTTGCGCGACAGGCCTTGCTGGCCTTGCAGCAGCACGGGCTGCGTGCTGTCGAACTGCAGCTCTAGCCCCAGCTCGCTGCCGGTGATGCGCGTGGTGTAGCGGCTGCGCGGCGCCTCACCGGGAGTGCTGCCCGGCACATTACTGCGCTCCAGCGTCCAGTCCTGCAGCCGGATGCGCGTGTCCGCCTCGCTGGCCTGCGCCACGCCAAAACCCGCACGCGCAATGCGCTGGTCATGCCGCAGGCGCTGGCCTTTCACGTCGGTGATGGCTGCATGTGCAAACAACAGCTGCTTGGCCGCAAACGCCGACTGCAGGCCCTGCGTGGCGTCCACCCGCGACCGGAAAAACGTGAGCTGAAACCCCCACGGCTGGCCCTGCGCCTGCACATGGCCGGTGATGTACCACCACTCGGTGCGCAGCTCCGGGTGGCTGCCGTGGTCGCGCGGAAAGGCCAGCGTGCGCGCGGGCAGCGCCTGCGCCGCACCCGGCCAGAGCAGCGCGCCCAACCCGGCTGCCTGCAGGCTGGCCCCCATCAGCCACTGGCGGCGTGTGGAGCTGTGCATGGTGTGGGGATCGATGTACGGGATGGAATTACGGGACGGGGCAGGGCGCTCAGCCCATCAACGCATCCACCTTCTGCTGCGCCGCCGAACAGTCGCCAAACGTGCGGTCCACCCACTCGGTGTCGAAGTACGTGGGCAGATACCGCTCGCCCGCATCACACAGCAGCGACAGGATGGAGCCGCGCTCGCCCCGCTCACGCATCTCGCTGGCCAGCGTGAGCATGGCCACAAAGTTGGTGCCCGTGGACGGCCCCACACGCCGCCCCAGCAACTGCGACAGCGCGCGCATGGCCGCGATGGATTCGCAGTCCGCCACATCCACCATGCGGTCCACCAGCGTGCGGATAAAGCTTGGCTCCACCCGTGGCCGCCCAATGCCCTCGATGCGCGAGCCCGGCGCCGTGAGCTGCGCATCGCCCGTACGGTGGTAGGCGCTGAACACCGATCCCGCCGGGTCGGCCACACACACCTGCGTGGCATGGCGCTGGTAGCGCACATAGCGGCCAATGGTGGCGCTGGTGCCGCCCGTGCCCGCACCCACCACAATCCAGCGCGGCACCGGGTGCGGCTCGCGCGCCATCTGCGTGAACATGCTTTCGGCAATGTTGTTGTTGCCCCGCCAGTCGGTCGCCCGCTCGGCATAGGTGAACTGGTCCATGTAGTGGCCGCCCGTTTCCTCGGCAATCGCCCGGGCCGCGTCATACACCGCACCCGCGCTGTCCACAAAGTGGCAACGCCCGCCATGGAACTCGATTTGCGCAATTTTTTCGGGTGACGTGGTGCGCGGCATCACCGCCACAAACGGCAGCCCTAGCAGCCGCGCAAAGTAGGCTTCGCTCACTGCGGTGGAGCCGCTGGACGATTCGACGATGGTCGAGCCCTCATGCACCCAGCCATTGCACAGTGCATACAGAAACAGCGACCGTGCCAGCCTGTGCTTGAGGCTGCCTGTGGGGTGGGTGGATTCGTCCTTGAGGTACAAGTCAATGCCATGCACGGCAAAGGCAGGCAGGCGCAGTGGGATCAGGTGCGTGTCGGCGCTGCGCTGGTAGTCGGCTTCGATGCGGGCGATGGCTTCGTGGAGCCAGGGAGAAGCGGAGGGCTGTTTCTGCATGGGCTGCATTGTCGCAGCCCTCATCGGGTCACCAGGGTGGTCAAAGCCCGTAGAACGCCTGGTTGGCCTCTATGCGCTGGGCTTGTGCCTCAGGGTAGCGGCGTTCGGCCAGCAGCCGCTGCAGCGCGGCACGGCCCAGATCACGGTGGGGGGTGTAGAAGGCACTGACGGCCAGCTCGTCCAGTGCACGCCAGGCGTACACCTGTGTGTCCACAAAAAGAATGTCTGCGGGTTGCGCGATCTGCGACGCCTGCAGCGCAAACACCGTGGCGAGCGCATGTTCGCCACGTTCGCGGTGGTAGCGGGCCAGTTCGCACAGCGGTTCAGCCCGCTGGGGGCGGGCTGCGTAGGCGGCCAGATAGGCCTCGCGCACGGTGGAGGTGGGGGCCTGGTTGCGCTCGTGCAGCACGGCGATCTGGAACAGGGCGTACCAGCGCTCTTCTTCCCAGCCCCCCATGTCCACCCGGCGCTGGTACCACAACAAACTGGGCTCGATCTTCCCGGCATCGCGGCAGCTCTGGGCCAGGTAGAACACGTTGCGCGTGTTGGTGGGGTCGTCCCGCACGGCCTGCTCCAGCAAGGCCATGTCGCGCAGGTAAGTCTCCGGGTCGCGTGCACGGGCGCCATCATGGGAGACGTGAATGACCGGCCCCTGCAGCGTCTGCCAGGGGCCGTGCTGCTTGGCGGTCAGGTACTCGTGCAGCACGCCCTCCCAGTGCCAGCCGATGCGTGTGGCAATCAGGCTGTTGCGCTGGTATTCCCAGCCGTCCATGTGGCAGGTCAGGGTGTAGCCGTCGGCCGAGAGCGCGGGCCAGGAAAAGTCGGGCGGCACACGCAGTTGCTCGTCGGCATCAATGAAGAGCAGGTAGCCGCCATAGGGGCGTGCCAACTCCAGTGCTTCGTTGCGGTTGTGCGCAAAGTTTTTCCAGGGGCGCTCGAACAGCGTGCCGGGAACGTCGTGCATGAACTCGCGGACGATGTCCTGCGTGCCATCGGTGGAGCCCGTGTCCACGATGACCCAGTGGTCTATCCAGGGCTTGACCGAAGCGAGGCACCGGGTGATCACCGGGGCCTCGTTCTTGATGATCATGTTGAGCACGACGGGGGGCATGTGTCGCATAGGTCTTCAGCGTGGGCTTTAGAGGCGGGGAATCCGGACCCCGGCAGATTGCGCGCAGGCCGGTGTTGGCAGTCGGCGCGGTCCCCGCCAGTTGTCCTCTGGCGGGGGCGGTGTCTCCATCCTATCTGCAAGCAAGCAACCAGAAAGCTACGGATCGCATTGACTGGGGCCGGTTATGCCGGGGCCGGGCTCTTGAATCACTCGCAATGCACGGCGCTGATGGCGGTTCCTTCGATCGCGCTTCCCCCAGAGGTAAAGCCGCCAACGTTGGTTGTGCTCATCTGCAGCGCAATGTTGTCAGTGGGCAAGAGGGCCACCGCCGTGGTGCTGGTGCAGGTGGCAGCAGGTGTAGCGCCCACCGTGCAACTCAGACCCGTCGAGGCACCGTTCTTATAGAGCGTCACCGTCAGGGGAATCGTTGGCACGGCCGTGTAGTTTCTCACGTGCAGCTTTGTGGTGGTGCAGGTCGCAAAGGCTGGGGACGAGGCATTGGCGAACACCGTTGGGTCGATGGTGCAGGCCGACCCTGCAGTGAACGCACATCGCGAATAGTCAAAGTTGCCGCCAGACATGCCTCCGATGCCAAAAGGCACAAAAGCGGCCGAATCGGTCGTCGCTGGCATGATCGCCGCGGTGCCGAACAGGATGCCGCCGCCTCCGCCGCCTGCGGCCCCAGTGGCTCCGGTTGCCCCCGTTGGCCCTGTGGGGCCTGCAATCCCTTGAGTCCCTTGGATGCCCTGGGGGCCGGGCACCGTGCTATCGGCACCCGTTGGCCCGACAGGTCCTTGAATGCCCTGGATACCTTGAGGCCCCGTAGGCCCCTGCACGGTGCTGTCGGCGCCGGTGGCACCCGTTGCTCCGGTAGGCCCTGTGACGCCCGTTGCACCGGTAGCACCGGTGGCTCCTGTTGCGCCAGTGGCACCGGTGCCAGAAGCGCCAGTAGCCCCTGTGGCACCTGTTGGGCCTGTGACGCCGGTTGCGCCTGCAGCTCCCGCGACGCCCGTGACCCCAGTGGGGCCGGAAGCGCCTGTTGCGCCGGTCGGACCGGTAGGGCCTGTGGCACCCGTGGCGCCAGAGCCAATACCTGCCGCACAAGGGCCCAGGCGACCTGTGGCGCTATCAAAGCAGGTGAGGCTGGTGTTGGGTGTGGCACCACTCAGACCGGGTGCGCGCACCTCGCCACTGTCCTGCACGCGAAACCGTTCCTGGCCGCCGGGGCTCTTGACCACAAACCCACCACCGCTGGGTACCGTGAAGGACAAGTCCGCCGCCAGGGCCAGCGGCGTGTGCAGTGCATAGACAGCGCTCAGGGCGCAGATCAGACGCAGAGGGTGAAATGAGGTTTTCATGGTTTGAATGCGCTTTTTGCCCGCGTTGCTGAGGTTGTGATCGACTGGAAATCGGCTCAGGCTAGAAACTCAAAATCACTGGCATATAGCAAACGCTGTATGCGTGACTTGCGGGTCAGTAATGGCGAACTTGCAAACCCATGTGGTGGTGGATCCTGGATAGCTTGCGCCCAAGACATCGCCTTTCGACACTACATCGCCATCGGTGGTATTGCAGCCGCCAGTGACTATGGTTTTGCCTGCACCGCAGGTCGCGGTAACGTTGTACCAAGCGCCGACAAGCGTTTCAGCGGTAGACGTGTAGGTGGTCAGTGTCACTGTTCCTGCCCCCGTTGCTCCGGTTGCCCCCGTTGGCCCTGTGGGGCCTGCAATCCCTTGAGGCCCTTGGATGCCCTGTGGCCCTGGCACAGTGCTGTCTGCCCCAGTAGGCCCGACAGGTCCTTGGACTCCCTGAACGCCCTGAACACCTTGGGGGCCGGGCACCGTGCTGTCTGCGCCAGTGGCGCCTGTTACTCCGGTGGCCCCGGTAGAGCCAGTCGCCCCCGTAGCTCCGGTCGCACCTGTTGCGCCAGTGGCACCTGTGCCAGAGGCGCCAGTCGCTCCGGTGGCACCTGCGGGGCCTGTAGCGCCCATCGCGCCCGTGGCTCCGGCCGCGCCGGTGACCCCCGTGGGTCCGGCATTGCCTGTGGGTCCGGTAGCCCCGGTAGGGCCTGTCGCACCGGTGGCGCCAGAGCCAATACCTGCCGCACAAGGCCCGAGGCGCCCGGCGCCATCAAAGCAGGTGAGGTTGTTGGCGGTGGGGGCACCGTTCAGGCCGGGGACGGTGACCTCGCCAGTGCCCTGCACACGAAACCGTTCCTGGGCACCGCCCGGGCTCTTGATCACAAAACCGCCGCCGCTGGGCGGGGTGAAGCTGAGATCGGCAGCCAAGACCAGGGGGGTGTGCAGTGCGTAGGCGGCTCCCAGCACAGCGAACAGGTAGCGTGGTTGGTACTTGGGCTTCATGGTGGTGTGCTGGGCTTGTTGAGGATATGGCTTCTGGATGAAGCTCTGGGAAGAGTGGCGGGACAATGCCAAGTCAGGCATCACCCCGTGATGCAAGCCGCTGCTTGTCGGCAACCGCGAAGGCGAACCGAGTCGTGATGAAGCCGACGGCCCCACACCGGTGGGTTGCAGGGCTCGTCACAAGACATTCCATCCCGTGCGTTGGACGGGGCATGTGCGTTGTTGCATCCATGCCCCGTGTGCGTTACGCGGTGGGGAAGGTCCTCAACTACTGGCAGATGGCGTAGGCCGTGGCTTCAGCCGGGTTTGCGAAAACACTGTACTCACAGGTCCATTGGTCGGCTGCAGCTGGGTAGCCCCCCCCAAAGTAGTGATCAGCGGCGTTTAACGTCATACGACATCCCCCACTGACCACCGTTTTTCCTGCCGTGCACGTTGCAGTCACCGAAACCGCACCAGCATTAGCGAGCCAGGAGCCATTGGCGGTGACCGTAGTCAGCGTCAGTGGTCCAGCAACCCCTGTGGCGCCCGTAGCGCCGGTTGGCCCTGTGGCACCAGTCGCGCCGGGGTTACCCTGTGGCCCGGGCACGGTGCTGTCGGCACCGGTAGCGCCGGTAGGCCCAGGAATGCCCTGGATACCTTGAGGCCCCGTAGGCCCCTGCACGGTGCTGTCGGCACCGGTGGCACCCGTTGGCCCGGTGGCCCCAGTAGCACCCGTTGCGCCGGTAGCGCCAGTGGCCCCGGTGGCTCCTGTTGCGCCAGTGGCACCGGTGCCAGAAGCGCCAGTAGCCCCTGTGGCACCGGTTGGGCCTGTGACGCCGGTTGCGCCTGTAGCTCCTGCGGCGCCAGTGACCCCGGTGGGGCCGGATGCACCCGTTGCACCGGTCGCCCCGGTGGGGCCTGTGGCACCCGTGGCGCCAGAGCCAATACCTGCCGCACAAGGCCCTAAGCGCCCGGCGCCATCAAAGCAGGTGAGGTTGTTGGCGGTGGGGGCACCGTTCAGGCCGGGGACGGTAACCTCGCCAGTGCCCTGCACACGAAACCGTTCCTGGGCACCGCCCGGGCTCTTGATCACAAAACCGCCGCCGCTGGGCGGGGTGAAGCTGATATCGGCAGCCAGGGCCAGGGGCGTGTGCAGCGCATAGACAGCACTCAGGGCGCAGATCAGACGCAGAGGATGAAACGATGACTTCATGGATGAAAACTCCTGGTTCCGGCAGTTTCAGATGCGTCGATTGCCCGTTGCGCCTGGGACACGGCGTTGGTGCCACAAGGCTGCCAAGCCCATCAACAATGCCATCAGCATGAGGCCGTATTCGCTCAAAGTTGGAATGTTGGTGGCTGCTGCCGCGCCGCCGATTTGCACGCCGCCATTGACAGTGGCGTTGTTGCGGGTGACCGTTGCGCCGGGGCCCAGGTTGATGACGGCAGTGCCGCCGCCCGAGGACACCAGCTGGATGTTTTGTCCGGGCGCGCCTTGCAGCGTCAGGGTGCCCAGCACGGTGATGTTGGCGCCTGCGGGGATGACAAAGGTGCGGCCCGTGGTGCTGGACAGGGTCAGGTTCTGGAACACGAAATTGCCACTGATCTGGCTGGTGTTGCCGATGCAGCCGTCGCGCAGCACCACTGTGTTGTTGCCGGTGTCGATGGGGCCTGTGGCGGAGAGATTGCCACCCACCGAGATGATCCCGTTGCTGCCGGAGACGATGGCACTGGAGCCGAAGGTAACGTCGCTGTCTACACTCAGCGTGCCGCCGATGTTGAGCGTGCCTTGCATATCCACGGTGCTACAGCTCAAATCAACGATGGAGCCACTTGGAGCGTCCAGCGAGGCGCCGGGTGGAATGACAATTTGCGCTGCCGCAGGGGCGCACAAGCACAAGGCCATGGCACAACCGGCCAAAAGGCGTGAAATCTTTCGTTGCATTGGATTTTCCCTCGTTGATCAGGCAAACGCTGCACCACAGTGAGGCGCGTTTCGGGCGGATGCCTGCGGCCTGTGTGCGGGTTACAGCGCGATGATTTTTGTAGCGTGTTTACTATCTTCGTGAAAGAGTTTGCAATTTGCAAACAAAATTTGGTCGGTGTGACGTGTCTGCACCAATTTGTTGCATGGGCCTGGTGGGCCGTTGCAGGGCTGTGTTCCGCTGGCTACCAGTCTTCCTTCACAGCCATCACCGCATCCCGCCCCGCCGCAGCCCGCCCTGCAAGCCACGCCGTGACGGTGCCCGATGCGACCACGGCCACGCACAAGACCAGCAGCCGCCCGGTAGGCAGGCTGAGGTCCATGGTCCAGTGAAAGCTCTGCGGGTTGACCACGTGCACCAGTACCACCGATACGCCCAGGCCCAGCAGCAAGCCTGCGGCCGCGCCCACGCCCGTCCAGGCGGCGCCTTCGCCGGCCACCACAGCCAGGATCTGGCGCCGCGTGAGGCCCAGGTGGGCGAGCAGGCCGAACTCCTTGCGGCGCGCGAGGATTTGGGCGCTGAAGCTGGCGGCCACACCAAACAGGCCGATGCCGATGGCCACGGCCTGTAGCCAGTAGGTGACGGCAAAGCTGCGGTCGAAGATGCGCAGCGACCGTTCACGGATAGCGCCTGCGGAGACGAACTCCACCAGGGCCCCGTCCACCGCGCTGGCGCTCTCCCGGGCCGTGGGCACACGGCCCGCCTGCGCGGCTGCCACTGCGCGGATCGAATCCTGCAACGCTGCGATGTCTGCTCCCTCGGCGGGCCACAGCGCCAGATCGCTGGTGCGGGCATCGCCGGTCAGGCGCAGCCATACGGTGCGGTCCATGGCCACGGCGCCCGACTGCCGGGCGTAGTCGCGCCATACGCCTGCTATATAAAAGATAGCTTGTTGCGCTTGTCTATCAAGCGCCAGGGGGCTAAAAGCATCAGAAAGTGCAGGCCACTCCATACCAGGGCGTAGCCCATACAGGTCCACCACCGCCTCGCTGATGTAGACGCCAGTGCGCCCCGCGGGCACGCGCAGGGCCTCGCCCACCAGTGGCAGACTTTGCGCCGGATCGTTACCCAGCGGGCGGCTGATGACCGTGAGCGCGGGGCGCGTCGCATCCAGCTGCAGCGGGCTCGCGCGCAGGGCTTGCACACGCGCCAGTCCAGGTAATTGCGCGACGGATTCGGCGAAGCCCGCAGGCAGCAGTGCAGCCTCGCTGCCCGGCACACCCAGGGCCGAGCGCACATACAGGGGCGATGGCAGCACTGCGTCCAGCCACTGCGTGACCGAGCCGCGAAAGCTCGACACCATCACCGTCAGTGCGACGGCCAGGCTCAGGCTGGCCACCACGCCGCCCACTGCGATAGCTGCCGTGCCACGCATGCGCTGCGCGCGCTCCAGTGCCAGCAGCGCCAGGGTGTGGCGTGCGGCCAGCGGCTGCAGGTGGTGCAACAGCCAGGCCATGGCCCAGGGCAGTACGACAATGCCGCCCACCAGCAACAGGCCGATGGCCAGGTACGCGGCAAGTGGTATGCCAAAAATGGGCGGAGCGCTCGTCAGTACAGCGCCAATAGCTATCAAAATAATACCTATCCAGCCTTTGCCCGCCTGGCTGGACACGGTGCCCAGGCCTTTCAAGGTTTGCGCGGGCGGCAGTGTCTGCGCGGCGCGCGCGGGCCACCAGCCCCCCACCAGTGCAGCCAGCACACCCAGTGCGCCATAGGCCAGGGCTGCTGGCGCGCTCCACTGCAGAGCCGGCTGCACCCCCGCAAAGTAGCCACCGCCAAGGTCCCCACCCAGCAGGCGCAGCGCGGCGGCGGCCAGGGTCGTGCCCAGGGCAATGCCGGCGGCGCTGCCCACCAGGCCCAGCACGGCGGATTCGGCCAGCACCAGCGCCAGGCGCTGGCGCGGTGTCGCGCCCAGCACGGCCAGCAGCGCAAACTGCGGCGCACGCTGCGCCACGCTGAGCGCCAGCACCGAGAACACCAGAAATGCGCCCGTGAACAAGGCCACCAGCGCCAGCACCGTGAGGTTCACGCGGTAGGCGCGCGACAGATTGCTGATGCGCTGCGCCGCGTCGCCCGGCTGCGCAAACACCACCTGCGACGGCCAGCCGGGCAGCGCGCGCACGGCTTGCTCCCACGCGCTGCGGTCGGTGCCCGGCTGCAGCTGCAGGTCGATGCGGCTGAGCTGGCCCGCGCGGCCGAACAGATCCTGCGCCGCACCGATGTCCATCACCGCCAGGGGTGCGCCCCCGGCGGCCACCGTGCCCGCCGCCTGCACCGGCCATTGCTGCAGCCCGGCCTGCAGAAGGAGTTGCGGTGCCGGTTCAGTCGATGAGGTGGGCGTGGTGGGCAGACCCAGTGCCTGCAACGCCGCCGCATTGAGGAACACGGTGGCCGGTGCGAAGAGGGCCAGCCGGTCAGCGCCCGCCCAAGGCCGTGGCATAAGCGCGGGCGCCATGGTGGGCAGCAGCAGGGCGTCCACGCCCAGCACGCGCAGCGGGGCGCTGGTGGGGGAGGGCACGCTTGCAGCACCTGGCTGTGGCCGCAGGGCTCGCGCCACGGCCGACAGCTCCAGCAGCGGGCTGGCGCGCGCCACCTGGGGGTGCGTGGCAAGCTGCCCATACAACGCCTCGGGCAGATCGCCCTGCATGGCGCGCAATTCCAGGTCGGGCTGACCGTTGACGGCGCGCACCGCCTGCGAAAACTCGTCCAGCGCCGACGCATTGATCACATGCACCGCAAACGCCAGCGCCACGCCCAGCATCACCGCCGCCACCGCTGCAGCGCTGCGCCAGGGGTGGTGGCGCAGGTCCTGCCAGGAGAAGGTGCGGAGCAATGCAAGCATGGCCTGCATTGTGGCCGCAGGGGCTGGTCCCAGCAGCGTTTGATGCAGGTCAACCTTGCGTTTTGCATCCTCTTGAAGTGCCGAAAGGCTGCGCCTATCTTGGAGCCAGAAGGTGTGAATGAGCCCCGCGTGCCCGAGCAGGCTGCCAAAACGTTTCCGATCTAGGCGCAAAGCGCAGCCATAGCTCGGGCCATGGCGAGCATTTGCCACAACGAGCGGGAGCGTTTTGGCGGGATGTGAGGGCATGTGGGGTTCGTTCACACCTTCTCAGGGGCCCGCCCTCCTGCGCAGGCCCAGTTGTTTGTCTCAACCCCTTTTCAGGAGCAAAACCATGAACTCTCTTGTGACACGCGGCAGTCTGTTTGACGACTTCTTCAAGGACATTGCACCGGGCTTTTACGTGCGCCCGCTGCACGGCGACAACCTGCCCAGCCCCGGCCAGATCAAGGTGGACGTGAAGGAAACCGAGGACGGCTACACCGTGTTGGCCGAAGTGCCCGGCGTGGCCAAGGAAGACATCCATGTCTCGCTCGAAGGCAATGTGGTCAGCCTGCGCGCCGAGGTGCGCCAGCACGATGAAAAGCGCGAAGGCGAGAAGGTGCTGCGCTCGGAGCGCTACTACGGCGCGGTGGCCCGCAGCTTCCAGTTGCCCGCCGATGTGGACGCTGCACAAGCCAAGGCCAAATACGACAACGGTGTGCTGACGCTGAACCTGCCCAAGAAGGTGAACAAGGCGGCGCAGCGGTTGAACATCGAGTAACTCCATCGGACTTGCGCGAAAAAATGCAATCCACCGCCCCTCCCAGGGCGAGTGGGTTGGTTGATTCCGTGGGCGCAAGACGAACCTCAACCGGCGGTTGGGTCGCCCGCCAACGGCCTGCCGCATGCAGATCCATGGGGCTGCGTGGCCGGGATCTCTGTGGCCCGTGGAGCGTCGGATGGCCGTCCGGAGCGCCGCCGGATGGCGCTCCCCAATAGATGTTGAACCACTTCTTAAGCCTGCCCACAGCCAGTGCATGCGACCATGTCGGCCATGGCACCCGAACCGTGGTGCGTTTCAGGGAGGCGATCAAATGGTTTGCAGTGATGGAGTCCTTGCCCCGGTACGCCGCCTTGCGTGGCAAGCCCTTGCTGCCGGGGCGCTGTGGATAGCGTTTGCCGGGCACGCTGCAACCACACCCGCTGTGCCTGCCCCTCAACCCCGTTTCGACTGGTCGGGCCCTGCGGACGCCATGGCGGCTGCAGCGCTGGGCCCGTTGCGCGGCGCGGCTGAGGTGGGCGTGTGGCACGGGGGGCGGGCGCATTTCGGCACAGCCCGCAACCGCACGGCGGATGCACCCGCGCAGGCTCTGTTTGAAGTGGGCTCGATCAGCAAGGTGTTTACCGGCCTGCTGCTGGCGCAGGCCGTAGAGCGCGGCGATCTGGCGCTGGACGACACGTTGGGCCGGCTGCTCAATGGCTCATCCGCACTGGCTCCCGCCTTGCCCGCCCCGGTGGCCGCCATCACATTGCGCCAACTCGTGACCCACACCTCCTGCCTGCCACGCTTGCCGGCGGACTTCCGCCACAATTCCGATCCCGCCAATCCTTATCTGCGCTACGACCGCCCCCGCCTTTGGCAAGCCCTGGCCGATGCACGGCTGACCCAGTCGCCGCCGTGCGCTGGCGCATACAGCAACTTCGGTTTTGCGGTGCTGGGCGAGCTGCTGGCCCAGCGCTACGGCAAACCCTGGGCGGTGCTGGTGCACGAGCGCATCACCGGCCCGCTGGGCATGCAGGACACGGTGCAGTCGCTGGGCGACAAGGCACCCCGCCTTGCTGCACCGCACGAGGGCGAGACGCGGGTGTCGGTGTGGGAGTTTGATGCCTTTGCCGGTGCGGGCGCCTTGCGCTCGACCACGGCCGACATGCTGGTGCTCAGCCGCGCGCTGCTGGCGGGCGCGCAAGGGCCCTTGGGCCCAGCGGCCGAGCGCCTGTTCACACCGCTTGCGGACCACGACGGTGGCCAGATCGGCTACGCCATCATGCTGCGCGAGCGCGATGGGGTGCGCACCTGGCTGCATGGCGGCGGTACCGGGGGTTTTCGCAGCGTGTGGTTGCTGGCGCCCGACAGGGGTGAGGCGGTGATCGCCTTGGTGGGCAACGCGCGTGCCGCACAGCAGGATGTGATGACGCCACTGTTGAAGCAGCGTTACCCCGTGCCGCCCGGTCAGCCCGCCACCGATGCGACCGTGCTTACCCCGTACGAAGGGGTGTACCGCGTATCTCCTGCCGTCGCCCTGAGCCTTGCCATGGTGGATGGGCAACTGCAAGCCCGCCCCACGGGTGGGGTGTTTGAGCCGCTGCAGGTGCTGGGGCCGGATGCGTTCACGCAGCCAGCCACCGGCCGCCAGTTCCGCTTGGAGCGCAATACGGAAGGCCGACCCACAGTGCTTCACTACACACGCTTTGGGGCACGCCTGACAGCAATCCGGTCCGAAGAGCCGGTGCTTGGCCTGGTACCACCCCAGGCCCAGGGTGTGCTGGCCCCTTACCTGGGCCGCTACCGGCTGCGGGGCGGCAATGTGCTGGATGTGCAGGCTGAAGACGGTCGTCTGCAGGTGCGCCTGGGCTCGCAGCCGCGCTTCACGGTCTATCCGCTGCCGGGGCAGCCAGACCGGTTTGCGTATGACGCGGTACGGGCCGAGCTGGAGTTTGAGCGCTATCCCAGCGGCGAGGTGCGTGCCGTGGTGCTGCACCAGAACGGGCGCTTCCGGGCGCCCCGCCTGGAGCCCTGAACAGGCAGGCCTCTCAGTCAGCCGCCCGCGCTGATGCCGTCGCTGCGCAGCCGCAGCACCCGGTCGGCCCGGGCTGCCGCCGCGTCGGAGTGCGTGACCAGCACCAGCGACGCCCCATGCCCGCGTGTCTGCGCCAGCAGCAGGTCCATCACGCGAGCGGCGGTGGTGGGGTCGAGGTTGCCGGTGGGTTCGTCGGCCAGCAGCAGGGCGGGGCGGTGCACGAGGGCACGGGCAATCGCCACGCGCTGCAGCTGCCCCCCGCTGAGCTGCTGCGGCAGCCGCGCGCCCAGGTCGGCCATGTCTACGGCGTCCAGCATCTGCTGTACGCGCGTCGGGTCTTTCTGGCCCAGCAGCATCAGCGGCAGGGCCACGTTCTGCGCTACGTCCAGGTGCGGCAGCACATGAAAGGCCTGGAAGACAAAACCCACATGGGCGCGGCGCCACAGGGCGCGCTCTGTGTCGCTTAGTTGGCCCAGGTCGGTGGCGCCGTGCGTGATGCGGCCGGTGTCCCAGGTGTCGAGCCCCGCCAGGCAGTTGAGCAGGGTGGACTTGCCCACGCCCGAATCGCCCACGATGGCCACGAACTCGCCCGGCTCGACAGTGAAGTTCACGTGCGAGAACACCGGCGTTTCACCGTAGTGTTTGCCCAGTTGTTCAGCGCGCAGCAGTGTCATGGGGTGGCGGGTTCTTGTCCGCCCGGCTGCTGCAGCAGCCGCTGCAGCACGGCCTGCACGAGCTGGGCGACGGCGTGGGGTTGGTCGCAGGCGATGGTGTGGCGCTCGTGCATGCTGCGCAGCCAGGTGATCTGGCGCTTGGCCAGCTGGCGTGTGGCCGCAATGCCGCGCTCGCGCAAAAAGGCGAGGTTCAGCGGCGCGTCGGGGCCCTTGGCCGCCTGGAAGTCCAGCTCTTCCCACGCCTGGCGGTAGCCCACGCAGCGCATGGAGGGCAGGTCCGGGTGCAGGTCGCCGCGCGCGCGCAGGGCCCGCACTTCGTCGATGAAGCCGCTGGCCAGCATGGCGTCAAAACGCTGGGCAATGCGGCCGTGCAGCCAGGCGCGGTCGTCAGGTTCTAAGGAAAACAAGGCTCTAGCGCTTATCCCATAAGCGCTACCAGCTATCTTTTTAGTAGTGTGAAAGCTCGACAGGGGTTGACCGGATACGTGCCACACCTCCAGCGCGCGCTGAATGCGCTGGCTGTCGGCCGGGGCCAGGCGTGCGGCCGTCACGGGGTCTACGCGGGCCAGCTCGGCATGCAGTGCGGGCCAGCCCTGCTCGGCGGCCTGGGCTTCGATCTGTGCGCGCACGGCAGGGTCTGCGGCGGGCATGTCGTCAATGCCGTCAAACAGCGCCTTGAAGTACAGCATGGTGCCGCCCACCAGCAGCGGCAGGGCGCCGCGCGCACGGATCTCGGCGATGAGCCGCGTGGCGTCCTGCACGAACTCGGCCGCGCTGTAGGCCTGCAGCGGGTCGCGGATGTCGATAAGGTGGTGCGGCACGGCAGCAAGCTCGTCGGGCGTGGGCTTGGCGGTGCCGATGTCCATGCCCCGGTAAACGAGGGCCGAGTCCACGCTGATGATCTCCACCGGCGTGCCCTGCTTGCCCAGCACAGCCGCCAGCGCGAGGGCACCCGCCGTCTTGCCCGAGGCTGTGGGGCCTGCCAGTGCGATGGCGGGCAGAGCGGCGTGCAGCAGGGGCTCAGGCATGCTCACGCGGCGCTCCAAATTTTTGCACCAGCGTCCACGAGATCAGGGCCAGCACCACCGACCAGAACCAGATGCCGTTGACCAGCGGCCACACCGTGCCGTCCAGCCGCATGCCCAGCCAGCCGCCGATTCCGAACGCGGCGAGCATCATCATGAAACCATTGAGTGCGGACGCCACGCCAGCCGCTTTGGGGAAGGGCCCCACCGCACCGCTTTGCCCGCAGGGCTGGTGGATGCCGTGGCCCAGCATGAACAGGTAAAAGGGCAGCAGCAGCGCCCACGGCTGGTGCCAGCCCATGAAGGCCACGGCCGCCATCAGCGTACCGCCGCTCGCGCTCAGCGCACCAGCAATGGCCACGGTGCGCAGCAGGCCCTGGCGTACCAGCAGGCGCCGGCACAGGAAAGTGCCCGCGAGGTACGCCACGCAGGCCGACGCCATCGTCCACCCGAACTGCGTGCGCGTGAGACCCAGCACGTCGATGAAGACAAACGAGGACGCGGCCAGAAAGGTGAACAGCCCGCCATAGGTGGCTGTGGTCTGCAGCGAGAACGCCCAGAATGTGGGGCTGCGCAACACATGCATCCAGGTGCCGACCAGGGCGCGGGGCTGCAGGGCTTTGGGGTTGCGGTGCGCCAGGGTCTCGGGCAAGCGCAGCGCCACCAGTGCCAGCGTGGCCACGGCATACACCGTGAGCGCCATCAGCGCCGCGCGCCAGCCCAGCCACTCGCTCAGCACCCCACCCAGTGGTGCGCAGATGCAGGCCACAATCCCGAGCCCGGTGAGTGCCTTGGACATGGCGCGCGCGCCATCGAGCGGGGTGTACAGGTCGCGCACGATGGCCCGGGCACACATCACCACCGCGCCCATGGCGGCACCCTGGGCAATGCGCCACACGATGAGCAGTGTCATGGTGGGCGCAAAGGCGCTACCCAGCGAGGCTACGGTGTAGATGCCCAGCCCCGCCAGAAGGATGGGGCGGCGGCCAAAGCGGTCTGACAACGGCCCCCACACCATTTGCGAGCAGCCAAACGCCAGCAGCAGCCCGCTGAGCGTGAGCTGTGCCGCGGCCATCTGAGCGCCCAGGCTGCGCGTGAGGGCGGGCAATGCGGGCAGGTACAGGTCAGTGGTGACGGGCTGAATGGAGAGCAGCATGGCCAGCACCAGGATGGCCATGCCTGGGTTGATGGAGGCAGGGGGAGCAGCGCCAGCAGCTGCGGTAGAGGGAGCGGACATAACCGCTGGAGCGTACCAGACAGGGCCTTCGATACCGGCGCGGCCCAGGCCAGGGCAGCCGAGCAAGGGCCGCCCCGCAGCGAGGGCTGCGTCCCCCTGCCCACAGCGCGCAGCGCTGCGAGAGCGGGGGGAAGGCGCGCAGCGCCTCAGGGGGGTGTCTCTACCTCAGCTTGAACAGCGATGCCATGGCTTGCCGATACGCTGGTTGCCCTACCGAGTTGGTGTTGTGGTGCGACCCGCCTTCCACCAGCACAAACTGCTTGGGCTCCTGCGCCGCCTCGAAGAGCTTGCGGCCCAGGGCGGGCTGGATCAGGCTGTCCTGGCTGCCATGCACCACCAGCAGGGGCGAGCCGATCTCGGCCACCTTGCGGACGGATTCAAAACGCTGCGTGATCAGGCCCGACACCGGCAACCAGCCCCATTTGAAGGTGCTGACCACATCGGGGATGCTGGTGAACGTGCCTTCCACCATGGTGCCCTGTTCGTCGGACACCTGGCGGGCCAGGTCGATGGCAATGGCGCCGCCCAGCGAGTGGCCGAAGATGTAGCGGGGCTTGCCCGGTTGCTGCTGGGCCAGCCAGTCCCACGCGGCGCGGGCATCTTCGCTGGCGGTCGCCTCGGACGGCAGCCCGGCGCTGCTTTGGCCGAAGCCCCGGTAGTCGATGGCCAGCACCGAAAAGCCCAGCTCCTGCATGCGCCGGATGCGGCCCGACGAGCCCGCCACGTTCCAGCGTGCACCGTGCAAATAGAGCAGCACGGGCGCATCGGCGCGCTCATGGGCCAGCCACAGGCCATGCAGGCGCTCGGCCTTGCCGCTGGCGTCGGACTGGAAGTCGATCCAGACATCCTGCATGTCCGCCGTGGACTGTGCACCGCCCCAGCTGCGGTCGCTGGGCTGGAAGATCCATTCGCGCTGCTTGGCGTCGAGGGTGGCGCAGCCCGCCGTCACGGCGATGGCCAAGGTCAGGGTAACCAGGAGGGGGGTGCGCTTCATGGTGGAGACAGACTCGGCTTCGCGTCAGAAAGTTCTGACCGGCGAAGCAGGGTTTGTGCCCGTTTCCTGCAAATGGAGCGAAATGGCGGGCAACGCGCCTTCTTGTCCCATCTTCGGTTGCCTTGCCTTTGGAACCGGGGTTACACCACGCCCTGCGCCAGCATGGCGTCGGCCACCTTCACAAAACCGGCGATGTTGGCGCCGTCCACATAGCTCACGGTGCCATCGCTGCGTTTGCCATAGTGCAGGCAGGCAGCGTGGATGCCCTGCATGATCTGCAGCAGGCGCGCATCCACCTCTTCGCGCGGCCAGGACAGGCGCGCGGCGTTCTGGCTCATCTCCAGACCCGATGTGGCCACGCCGCCTGCGTTGCTGGCCTTGCCCGGGGCGTAGAGCACGCCTGCAGCCTCAAACGCCTTGGCTGCGTCGATGGTCGACGGCATGTTGGCGCCCTCGGCCACGCAGACCACGCCGTTCTTGATCAGCACCGCCGCGTCGTTCGCGTCCAGCTCATTCTGGGTGGCGCAGGGCAGGGCCACATCCACTGGTACATGCCAAGGGCGTACCCCGGCTTCAAAGGTGGCGCCGGTGCGGGCTGCGTAGTCGCTCACGCGGCCATACAGATGGTTCTTCACTTCCATGAGTTCGGCCAGCTTGGCAGGGGTGAAGCCGTCTTCGTCCACGATGGTGCCGCTCGAATCCGAGACCGTGACGACCTTGGCACCCAGTTCCATGGCCTTTTCGACGGCGTATTGCGCGACGTTGCCCGAACCGGAGACCGACACACGCAAGCCGTCGAGCGAGCGGCCTTTGGACTTGAGCATTTCCTGCGCAAAGTACACCGTGCCGTAGCCCGTGGCTTCGGGGCGCACCAGCGAGCCGCCAAACGACAGCCCCTTGCCGGTGAACACGCAGTCGGCCCGGTTGCTGAGCTTTTTCATCATGCCGGCCATGAAGCCCACCTCGCGGCCGCCCACGCCGATGTCGCCCGCTGGCACGTCCGTGTCGGCACCCACGTGGCGGAACAGCTCGGACACAAAGGCCTGGCAAAAGCGCATGACTTCTCCCGGGCTCTTGCCCTTGGGGTCAAAGTCGCTGCCGCCCTTGCCGCCGCCCATGGGCAGGGTGGTCAGAGCGTTCTTGAAGGTCTGCTCAAACGCCAGAAACTTCAGCACCGAGAGGTTGACCGACGGATGGAACCGGATGCCACCCTTGTACGGGCCAATGGCCATGCTGTGCTGAATGCGGTAGCCCCGGTTGACCTGCACGCTGCCGTGGTCGTCCACCCACGACACGCGGAACATGACGATGCGCTCGGGCTCCACCAGGCGCTCCAGCAGGCCGTGCTCGGCGTAGCGGGGGTGTTCTTCAATGAAGGGCCACAGGCTTTCCATCACCTCGGTGACAGCTTGCAGAAACTCGGGCTGTCCTGGGTTGCGAAGGGCGACGTGTGAGAGGAAGCTGCCTGCGGACGCGTGTTTCATATTTCAAAAAACTTTCTGAAGATCAAGGGGCGGTGGCACGCCATGGCGCGCTGCAACATCGAATTATGTCTAAAAGTTATACGTTTATGCGCATGACTCTGCACAATGGTGGGGAATGTGGCAGGGTGATTGCCACTTTTTGGTGCGTTTGGATGGTGCGGTGAAGCTGTCATCCATTCGCAAAACGGGCGTCATCGCCTTGTCACAGGGGGCGCCCACAGTTCGGCGGTTCTAAACACAACGAGGAGAAGAGCATGCACATTTCCGGTGCTAAGTTGGGTGCGCTGGCCCTGGTGGCCACGCTGGCTGCTTGCGGTGGCAGCGATGACAACCCCTATCCCACTTTGAGTGGCGACAAGCCCCTGGTGATTGGCCACCGGGGTGCCGCGGGCTACCTGCCGGACCACACGCTCGAAGGCTACAAGCGGGCCATCGAGATGGGCGCCGATTTCATCGAGCCTGACTTGGTCGCCACCAAGGACGGTGCGCTGATTGCACGCCACGAGCCCAACATCACCGGCACCACCGATGTGTCCACCCGCGCCGAATTTGCCAGCCGCAAGACCAAGAAAGTGGTCGACGGCGTGGAAGAAGAAGGCTGGTTCGCCTCGGACTTCACCCTGGCCGAAATCAAGACCCTGCGCGCCATCCAGCCCCTGGCCGACCGCGACCAGTCGCACAACGGCAAGTACCAGATCCCCACGCTGGAAGAGGTGCTGGACCTGGCCAAGAGCGAAGGCGCCAAGGCGGGCCGCACCGTGGGTGTGTACCCCGAAACCAAGCACCCCACCTACCACGTCCGCCTGGGCCTGCCACTCGAAGACCGCCTCCTCACCATCCTGGCCAAGTACAGCTACACCGCCAAGAGCTCGCCGGTCATCGTGCAGTCGTTTGAGGTCTCCAACCTCAAGTACCTGCGCACCAAGACCCAGATCCGCCTGGTGCAACTGGTGGACGCGAACGACGTGAACCCCGACGGCAGCATGGACCTGACCGCCCCCTACGACAAACCGTACGACTTTGCCGTGGCGGGAGACACTCGCACCTTCGCCAGCCTGCTCACGCCTGCGGGCCTGAAGGAAGTGAAGACCTACGCCGACGGCATCGGCCCCTGGAAGCCCTACCTGATCCCCTCCAAGCAGGTGGACGCCAACAAGGACGGCAAGGCCGACGACCTCAATGGCGACGGCAAGATCGACGAACGCGACCGCGTGATGATGCCCGCCACCGACGTGGTGAAAAACGCCCACGCCGCGGGCCTGCTGGTGCACCCCTACACCTTCCGCAGCGAAGCCAAGCGCCTGGCGTCGGACTTCAAGGGCGACCCCAAGGCGGAATACAAGCTGTTCTATCAGCTGGGCGTGGATGGCGTGTTCAGCGACTTCCCGGACCATGCCAAGGCGGCGCGGGATAACTGAAGCCCACTGAGGCCCGGCGCGCCTTCCCCCAAAGGGGGACGTACCCGGTGGGCCGGCAAGGCCGGTTCCACGGGTGCTCTGGCCTGGGGCTGTGCCGGTTGTGGCGGCCCCTGGGCTTGATGTGCAGGTGGTCCATCGGCCCTCGGGCCGATTTTTTTGCGGTTACCTTACCGGCCCCGCAGGAACAGCGCGTCCAGTTCCTTCATGCTGAGCTGCCGCCACGTTGGCCGTCCGTGGTTGCACTGGTCGCTGCGGTCCGTGGTTTCCATCTGCCGCAGCAGCGCATTCATCTCGTCGATGGTGAGCTTGCGGTTGGCGCGCACGGCGCCGTGGCAGGCCATGGTGCCCAGGATTTCGTTGCGCGCGCGTTGCACCACGGTGGTGGCGTCGTGGGCGGCCAGTTCGGCCAGCACGCTGCGGGCCAGTTCGACCGGGTCGCCCTGGGCCAGCGTGGTGGGCACGGCGCGCACGGCCAGGGTCTTGGGGGAGAACGGCACGACTTCCATGCCCAGCGTGGCCAATACCTCGGCCGATTCTTCGGCGGTGGCGACCTCTTGCGGGGTGGCGGCAAAGGTGGCGGGGATCAGCAGGGGCTGGCTGGCAATGCGGGCGCCGCTGTCCACCTGGGACTTGAGGCGTTCGTAGACGATGCGTTCGTGTGCGGCGTGCATGTCCACGATGACCATGCCCTGGGCGTTTTCGGCCAGGATGTAGACCCCGTGGAGTTGGGCCACGGCCTTGCCCAGCGGCCAGGCGGTGTCGTTGCCGCCCTGGCCCTGGGGCCAGGTGGTTTCTTTCGCGGTGCTGTTGTTGGCCCCGGCCGCAGCAGGGGGGGTGAATGACGTGGGCGTCACGGGCTGCGGCATGGCATCTGCCTCGCAGGTGTTGGCCGCAGCGCCCCAGTTCACCAGCGGTGCGGTGAGCTCTGCAGACGGTGTGGCTACGTCCTCTTTCCTTGGTCCCCACAGCGCCTGCAGGTCCGCCACATGGTGGCCACGTTCTTCAAATTTGATAGCTGCTTGCGCTTGTCTGTTAAGCGCTAGAGGCTGATTTGGCTTGAAATTCTCAATGGGGGCCTGTGCCGTGGAGCCCGTGTCTGCTGAAGCGGCAGCCCCTGCAGCCGCCGCCAGCGCTGCGGCGCGGGGCGCTGCCAGCGCGTTCTCCACGGCGTGGCGCACGGCCTGGTGCACCTCGCGGCTGTCTCTGAAGCGCACTTCGATCTTGGTGGGGTGCACGTTCACGTCCACGCGCGCCGGGTCGATCTCGACATACAGCGCGTAGATGGGCTGCTTGTGGCCGTGCAGCACGTCTTCATACGCGCTCCGGGCGGCGTGCGTCAGCACCTTGTCGCGCACGAAGCGCCCGTTGACGTAGCAATACTGGTGGTCGGGGCGCGAGCGGGCAGCGTCGGGCAGGCCTGCGCGGCCGGTCACGATGACGGGGCCCACGCGGTGCTGCACGGCGACGGACTGGGTGACGAAGTCTTCGCCCAGCACGTCCGACAGGCGGCGGGCCAGCGCATCTTGTGCATCCCCCTGGCCAGGCACGAAGGTGGCGCGCCACTGCTCCACCAGCTTGCCTTCGTGCCAGATGGCAAATCCCACATCGGGCCGGGCCAGTGCGTGGCGGCGCACCGATTCGATGCAGTGCGCCAGCTCGGTGGCGTCGGTCTTCAGGAACTTGCGGCGCGCGGGGGTGGAGAAGAACAGCTCTTTCACCTCCACGGTGGTGCCGGTGCTGCGCGCGGCGGGGCGCAGTTCGCCGCTGCGGGCGTTCAGCAAAAAGGCGTTGGACTGGGCGATGGGGCGGGAGAGCAGCGACATCTCCGACACCGAGGCAATGGCCGCCAACGCCTCGCCCCGAAAACCCATGGTGGCCACGGTTTCCAGGTCGTTCAGGTTGGTGATTTTGCTGGTGGCGTGGCGGCGCAGGGCCACGGGCAGCTCTTCGTGTGGAATGCCGTCGCCGTCGTCTTCCACGGTGATCAGGCGCACGCCACCGGCCGACAGGCGCACGGTGATTTGCGTGGCGCCCGCATCCAGCGCGTTGTCCACCAGTTCGCGCACCACCGAGGCGGGGCGTTCCACCACTTCACCGGCGGCGATCTGGCTGATCAGCTCGTCCGGCAGGTCGCGGATGGGGCGGCGGGTGGTGAGGTGCGTAAAAGAGGCCGGCTCTGCGGCTGCAAGGGTGGGGGTGGTGTCGTTCACCCGGCCAATTTTAGGGCGGGGGCCGCGCAGGGGTATCGGCCGGTGCCTATTGGCCGATGGGGATAATGCCCGCAACTTTTTTGCGTCCGGTGCCCCACCGGCTACCCCATGGAACTGGTGACCTTTCTGATCGACTTCATCCTGCATGTCGACAAGTACCTCGAAGCCTTTGTGCAAACCTATGGCGCCTGGGTGTATGCGCTGTTGTTCCTGATCGTGTTCGTCGAAACCGGTGTGGTGGTCATGCCGTTTTTGCCCGGCGACTCGCTGCTGTTCATCGTGGGCGCGCTCTGCGGCGCGGGGATGATGAGTTTTCCGCTGGCCTGCGCGGTGCTCATCGCGGCGGCCATTCTGGGGGACCAGTGCAACTATTCGATTGGCCGCTTCTTTGGCCCCAAGGTGTTCCAGTGGGAGGACTCGCGCTGGTTCAACCGCCGGGCCTTTAACCAGGCGCACGATTTTTACGAGCGCTATGGGGGCATCACCATCATCCTCGCGCGTTTCATGCCCTTCATCCGCACGTTTGCGCCCTTTGTGGCGGGCGTGGCCGAGATGAGCCGGGCCAAGTTCACAGCGTTCAACGTGGCCGGGGCACTCATCTGGGTGCTGGGCATTTGCTCCGCTGGCTACTTCTTTGGCAACTTTGCCTGGGTCAAGGAGAACCTGGACAAGATCATCTGGGCGATGATTTTTGTGCCCGGCCTGATCGCGATTTTTGGCGCCTGGCGGGCTGGGCGGCAGGCCAAGGCGGCCTGATTTATCAATTGCAAATGCTATAAAAAATATAGCTGCTGGCGCTTACAAAATAAGCGCTAGCAGCTATTTTTTTCCTGATTCCCAGGGGGTCAGGCACAGAGGGGGAATTAACGGCGGTAGGGCTTGCGTTGATCGCGGTCTTCGCCGATCTCATGGCCGATGAGGGCGCCGGCCGCCGCGCCGCCAATGGTGCCCACGGGGCCGCCAAAGACAGCGTTGCCGGCTACACCGCCGACCACGGCGCCTACACCGGTGCCCACTTGGGCGCCCGACGGATTGGAAGCGCAACCACCCAGAGCAAGGGCTGCAGTGCAGGTGGTGGCGAGAAGGATGTGACGGATTTTCATGGCAGGAGTCCTTTGTGAATGGAGTCAGGCCTGGGGTCCCAGCAGCGGGTGCGTCGGGGCTCGACCTGTGGCTTCACTATCCATTCGGCGGCTGGGGCCCGGCGTAGGCAGCTGTGGCAAGCGTCTGTAGGACATGGGGCCTCGTGCGGGGCGGGCGCTGCGGTTGGCCGTAAGGCGTCCTTGGCCCATGGGCCAGAGGCCGGTGATCAGGGTTTACGTGGCCCGTGGGGTGGTTGCCAACGGGCGGGCGCAGGAAGATCATTTCTTCTCTCTGCAAACCCATCACATACATCTAAAAAAGGGGACACCATGGACCAGCAACCACGGGGGATGGGTGCGCAGCTGACGGTGGCGCAACAGATTGGATTGATTGTGGGGGTGGCTGTTTTTGCGCTGGTGCTCATCCTGGCCCTGAGCCTGGTGCGGGTGCAGACCCTGGGCAATACGGTGGACCGCCTGGCCACCGAGCAGGTCGAGCGGCTGCAGCTGGCACTGCGCTGGCGCAGCAACATTGCCGTCAACTCCACGCGGGTGTTCTCCATCGTCCAGACGGAGGGCGATGACCTGCAGAACTACTTCAAGGACGTGGTGGCGGCCACCACCGCTGACACCAGCAAGGTGCAAAAGCGCTACACCGAGCTGGAAAACAGCCCGCAGGGGCTGCTCATCCAGGAGGAATTGGCCACCATCCGCAAGTCTTACCTGGAGACGCGCGACAAGTCGCTCGCGCTGAAGAAGGCGGGCGACATGGCCCAGGCGCGCGCCTATGCGCTGGGCAGCTTTGCCCCGGTGCTGGACAAGTACAACGCCGTGGCCGACAAGATGGTGAACTACCAGGTGCAACGCTCGGCCGAGCAGGCGGCCGAGGCGGCGGGCTTGATCCAGTCCTACCGCATGACCGTGTTGGTGGCGGGTGTGGCGGGGCTGGCGCTGCTGGCGGTGTTGTCGTGGGTGGTGGTACAGCGCATCCGCCGCTCGCTGGGGGAAGTGAGCGCCGTCGCCCAGCGCATTGGCGAGGGTGATCTGTCGCAGCCCATCCATGCCAGCGGGCGGGGCGAGGTGGCCGAGATGATGCGGGCGATGGAGGCCATGCAGACCTCGCTGGTGCGCATCGTGAGCGATGTGCGCCACAGCAGCGACAGCATTGCCACCGGCTCCAGCGAAATCGCCTCGGGCAATGCCGACCTGAGCCAGCGCACCGAGGAGCAGGCCAGCAACCTGGAGCAGACCGCAGCCTCGATGGAGGAGATCACCAGCACCGTGAAGAACAATGCCGACACTGCCCAGCGCGCCGCCGTGCTGGCGGGCACCGCATCGGCTGCGGCCGTGAAGGGCGGCGAGGTGGTGGGGCAGGTGGTGGCCACGATGCAGGACATTTCGGCCGCATCGCGCAAGATCACCGACATCATCGCGGTGATTGATGGCATCGCGTTCCAGACCAACATCCTGGCGCTCAATGCCGCTGTGGAAGCCGCCCGCGCGGGCGAGCAGGGCCGGGGTTTTGCCGTGGTGGCCAGCGAGGTGCGCAATTTGGCCCAGCGCAGTGCCGAGGCTGCCAAGGAAATCAAGGCGCTGATTGGTGCCAGCGTGGAGAAGGTGGATGCTGGTACGCACCTGGTCGGTAACGCGGGGCAGAGCATCGAAGACATCGTCGCCCAGGTCAAACGCGTGAGTGACCTGATCGGCGAAATATCGAGTGCCACGGGCGAGCAGACCATTGGCATCAGTCAGGTGGGCGAGGCCGTCACGCAGCTCGACCAGGTCACGCAGCAGAACGCGGCGCTCGTGGAGCAGAGCGCCGCAGCGGCCGACAGCCTCAAGCACCAGGCTGCCAAGCTGGCCGAAATTGTGAGTGTGTTCCGGCTGGGGCGCTGAGCGGGGGCGGATCGGCGGATGGGCCTATGCTGCTTGGGTAGGCTTGAGGCACATGGTGACCAGCAGCGATGCATCCTCCACGGCTTTGAGCGAGTGCAGTGCGCGGGGCGCAAGGTGCACAAAATCGCCCGCGCGCAGTTGCTGAACGCCGTGCTCGCTGACAAATTCCACCATGCCCTCAATGCACAACACGGTGCCCTCGCCGGGGGTCTGGTGTTCTTTCATGGATTTGCCCACTGGCAGCACCACGCGTATCACTTCAAGCTGACCTGCTTTGAGGATGGCGGTGGTGACGGTTTCGGGCAAGCGGTCGCCCAGGGGGCGCATGCTGACGATCTGGCCGGATTGGGCGTGGGGTAGTGCCATGACTTCCTCCTTTCCTGCCGGTGCGCGGTGCGCGCCGGGCTGGGACGATGAAGGCTACTGTGCCTGCACTTCGCGGCCCGCGCAAGGCGGGGGAGTCACCATTGGGGTGTCTTGAACAGGTTCTTACACCGACCGGCTGCGCGCCAGCGGCGGGTTCTTGGCAAAGTAACGCGTGATGCCGCGCATCAGCGCATCGGCCAGTTGTTCCTGGTAGGCACTGCTGCGCAGGCGCTTTTCTTCTTCGGGGTTGCTGATAAAGGCGGTTTCGACCAATACGCTCGGAATATCGGGCGCCTTCAGCACGGCAAAACCTGCCTGCTCCACGCGGGGCTTGTGCAGCTTGGCCATGCCGCCGATCTCGCCCAGCAGCACGGTGCCCAGCTTCAGGCTGTCGTTGATCTGTGCGGTGGTGCTCATGTCCAGCAGCGCGCGCTGCACGTGCTGGTCTTTGGACTGCACGTTGATCCCGCCCACCAGGTCGGCCTGGTTCTCCTTGTTGGCCAGCCAGCGGGCAGCCGTGCTGGAGGCGCCACCCTGGCTCAGCGCAAACACGCTGGCGCCCCTGGCGGCGGGGGTGGTGAACGCGTCGGCGTGGATGCTGACGAACAGGTCGGCCTGCACGCGCCGCGCCTTTTGCACGCGGGTGCCCAGGGGCACAAAGTAATCGCCGTCGCGCGTCAGGTAGGCGCGCATGGGGTTGCCGCCCACGGTGGTGGCGTTGATGCGGTCGCGCAGCAGGTGCGCCACGCGCAGCACCACGTCCTTTTCGCGCGTGCCTGCAGGGCCGATGGCGCCGGGGTCTTCGCCGCCGTGGCCAGGGTCCAGCGCCACGATGATGATGCGGTCGGTCTGGGTGGATGTGGCGCGGTTGCCGGGGCGCGCGGGTTCTGGCGGTGGCGGCGCGGTGGCCACCATGGGTGGTGGCTCGGGCGGGCCAGGGCGCTGGCTGCGCTGCGCAATCAGGTCGCCCAGCGGGTCGTGCTCGGGCGCTGTGGGGACGCGCGCTGCGGCGGCGTTGGCCGCAGCAGCGGCCGTCAGCGGCGGATTGGGTGCGGGGGCGGGCTTGGCGGGGGCCTCGCGCAGGCGTTCGGCAATCAGCGCCTCCAGCGGGTCCACCGGTGCGGCGGGGTACAGGTCAAACACGAGCCGGTGCTGGTAGGCCGCCACGGGGGGCAGCGTGAACACCTGGGGCATGGCCGCCTGTTTCAGGTCGACCACCAGACGCACCACACCGGGCGCATTCTGGCCCACGCGGATGCCGGCGATGTTGGGGTCGTCGGGCTTGACCTTGGCCACCAGCTCGCGCAGCTCGGGGCTCAGGTCGATGCCCTCGATATCCACCGCCAGCCGGGGCGGGGTGGTCACGAAAAACTGCTTGGCCACCAGCGCACCGTCGGATTCGATGGTCACGCGCGAATACTCGGGGGCGGGCCACACGCGCACGGCCAGGATGGTGGCGCCGCGTGCAATCTGCTGCGTGCCCAGCAACAGCACCAGACTGCCCGCCTGCAGCACAGCGCGGCGCGAGGGCAGGGGGGCAGCGGGGGGATGAGCGGGCAGGGTGGGTTCGTTCACGGCGTCTCAGAGTGCTTGCAGCAAGGCACGCCCGATGGGGGTATGGGCGTGCACGGTGACTTTCCTTTCGGTGTCGTCGATTGCTTCAATGTGGATAGCAAGGTCCGCAAGCGGGGTAAGCGCTGCAGCCTTTTCCGGCCATTCTGCCACCTTGAGACCGGGGTTGGCAAAAATGTCCCTGAAACCCGCATCCTCCCACTCGCGCGGGTCGTCAAAGCGGTAGAAGTCAAAGTGCCAGATGGCGAGGCCCGGGGCCTCGTGTGGCTCCACCACGGCGTAGGTGGGGCTCTTGATGCGGCCCTCTACGCCCAGCGCGCGCAGCAGGTGGCGCACCAGCGTGGTCTTGCCCGCGCCCAGGTCGCCGTGCAGGGTTACAAAGGCATTGGCCAGCAGGGGCTGCGCGGCCAGGCGCTGCGCGAAGGCGGTGGTGTCGTCCTCGCTGTGCCAGGTGAAATGGCGCGCAGTTTCGGCAGCAGCATGGTTGCCGCTTCCTACAATCTGGCCGGTATGTGGTGCAACAGTCAACTCGTTCCTCAAATGCAGGAGTGGGCCCGCGAGCTGGGATTTTCCCAAATCGGCGTGGCGGGGGTGGACTTGTCTGCGGCAGAGCCCGGGCTTGAGGCCTGGCTGGCGCAGGGCTTCCATGGTGACATGCATTACATGGCATCCCACGGCATGAAGCGCGCACGCCCGGCCGAACTGGTGCCCGGCACCGTGAGCGTGATCACGGCGCGCATGGATTACTTGCCGCGCGATACCGCCATGGACGCGCCCGATGGCTGGCAGACGGCGGAGCTTTCGCGCCTGCAGCGCCCGCAGGAGGGCATCGTGTCGGTCTACGCCCGAGGCCGGGATTATCACAAGGTGCTGCGCGCGCGCCTGCAAAAACTCAGTGACCGCATCGCCGAGGCGATTGGACCGTTTGGCCACCGCGTGTTTACCGACTCGGCCCCCGTGCTGGAGGCGGAGCTGGCCGCGCGCAGCGGCCAGGGCTGGCGCGGCAAACACACACTGGTGCTCAACCGCGAGGCGGGGTCGATGTTCTTCCTCGGCGAAATCTATGTGGACATGGCCCTGCCCAAAAGCGCGCCCGTCACCGCGCATTGCGGCAGCTGCAGCGCGTGCATTGACGTGTGCCCCACGCAGGCCATCATTGCGCCGCACCGCGTTGATGCGCGGCGCTGCATCTCGTACCTCACCATCGAATACGCCGGGCCCATCCCCGTGGAGTTGCGGCCCCTGATGGGCAACCGCATCTACGGCTGCGACGACTGCCAGCTGATTTGCCCCTGGAACAAGTTTGCCCAGGTGAGCCGCCTGCCGGACTTTGACGAGCGCAAGGGCCTGGCGGGCCAGCAGCTGGTGCACCTGTTTGCGTGGGATGAGCCCACCTTTTTGCGCATGACCGAAGGCGGCCCCATCCGCCGCATTGGCCACGAGCGCTGGCTGCGCAATGTGGCTGTGGCGCTGGGCAATGCGCTGCGGGCGACGGGGGATGAGGCGGTGCGTGCGGCATTGCAGTCCCGCGCCGACGACACCAGCGAGCTGGTGCGCGAACATGTGGTCTGGGCGCTGAATTTTGAGTGAAATTGGCACCTAGCGCTTGATGGATAAGCGCAAAAAGCTATCAAAATAAGAGCATTGGTGCCAGCTTTGCTGGGGCGTGTTGCTTTTGCTCTTGCGGCTACCGCGCCAGCAAACCTGTGTCTTTGAGGGTCAACACCAGCCCCTGGGTAAATTCTTCATACCCCGCAGCATTGGCATGGATCTGGTCCGCCCGCAGCCGCTCCTGCCCCAGTACACCCGACCAGCCTTTGCTGTGCAGCGGCACTTTCAGTTCGCCGGCGATCTCTTCGTACATCGCGTGGTCGCTCAGGCGGCCTACCGCCGCCAGCATTGTCAGCTCGGGCACCGCCACTAGCAGCACCTGTGCGCCGCTGGCCTGGGCATCGGTGCAGATCTGGCGGATGTTGCTGCGGGTGGCGGTGGCGCTCTGGCGGCGCAGAAAGTCGTTGCCGCCAATGCTCACGATCACCAACGCCGGCTTGTGCTTTTGCAGCAACCCCGGCAGGCGCGTCAGCGCATCGCCCGAGGTGTCACCCGAAATTCCACCATTGACCACCTTCCAGCCTGTCAGGCGTGCCAGCACGGCCGGGTAGGCGGTGTCGGCCGAGGCACCCACGCCCGATGTCAGCGAGTCGCCCAGGGCCAGCACGGTGGCATCGGGCGGCAACGATTGCGCGCGCGGGGTTTTGCGCCCGCAGCCCACCAACGGCACAAGCGCCAGTGCCCCCAGGCTTGCCATCAGCGCGCGGCGGCGTGCCAACGGGTCGGAACCCAGGGCTCTGCGGGAATCGGTCATCGTAGAAACCCCAGCGCAAACGGCAGGCTGACCATGCCCAGCAATGTGGATAGCGTCACTAGCCCCGCCACATACGGCCCGTTGTAGCCCATGCGCGCTGCCAGCACATAGCAGGTAGAGGCAGTGGGCAGGGCCGAGAACGCGAGCAGCATGGTGGTCTGCACGGCGTTGAGCCCAAACAGCCGCGCCATCGCAAACGCCAGCAGGGGCTGCACCAGGTGCCGGATGGACAACACCGCCACGCTCAGCGCCTTGCCGCGCGAGAGCAGGCCAAACTGCAGGCCTGCGCCCGCCGCCATCAGCCCCAGCGCGAGCGACGCCGCACTGATGCGGCTGACCGTGGGGCTGGCCCATTCCGGAATCTGAAAGCCCAGCAGGTTGGCCACCAGGCCCGACACCGTGGCGACGATGAGCGGGTTGCGCACCAGCTCGCGCGCAAAGCTGTGCTGGCCATGCCGCGCCATGGGCCACACGGCCGCCACGTTGAACAGCGGCACGCACACGCCGATCAGCACGGCAATCATCAGCAAGCCCTCAGCGCCCGCCAGGCGCTCGGCAATGGCCAGGCCAATGAACGAGTTGAAGCGGAACGCCACCTGCGCGCTGGCCGCGTGGTCGCGTGCGTCGATGTGCTTGCCCAGCCAGGGCCAGTGTGGCAGGCTGTAGGCCAGCGCAATGCCCGTGATGCCCATGGTCAAGCCCGCAGCGATGAGGCCGGACGCAGCGCCGATGTCCACCGGGCTCTTGACGATGGACTGGAACAACAGCACAGGGAAGAGCAGGTAGTACACCAGGCTCTCCACGGGTTGCCATACCGAGCGGTTGAGGGCGGTGTACCGGCAGATGAGGTATCCGCAGAGGATGAGGGAGAAGTCCGGGATCAGGAGCTGGGCGTAATTCACGTGCCGAGAATACTTGATCCGTGTCAGTCTCTTCGGGTTAGCCCTTATGTGGAATCCGCAGGGCTCCAAGGCAGCCATTGCGCATACCATCAGCGCTGTTTGTTACCCCCGCTCGAAGGAGAACTCCATGCATCGTCGTCAATGGCTCGCGCTGACCGTACTGGCTGCCGCCGCAGGCACCGCAGCCGCCCAGGGCTACCCCAACAAGGTGATCAAGCTGCAGGTGCCGTTTGCACCCGGTGGCACCACCGACATCATTGCGCGCGTGATCGCCGACCCGCTGGGCAAGGCCCTGGGCCAGAGCGTGATCGTGGAGAACAAGGCCGGTGGCGGCGGCATTGTGGGTGCGGCAGAAACGGCACGCTCGGCACCAGACGGCTACACGCTGGGCGTGGCCACCGTGTCCACCACGGCCGCCAACCCCGCCATCAACCCCAAGACCCCGTACAACCCGCTGACGGACTTCACGCCCATTATCAACATTGCGGCCACGCCCAATCTGATTGCCGTGAACCCCAGCTTCCCCGCCAAGGACTACAAGTCGTTTGTGGCCGAAGTGCAGAAGAACCCCGGCAAGTACTCGTATGCATCGTCGGGCACGGGCGGCATTGGCCACCTGCAGATGGAGCTGTACAAGAGCCTGTCCAACACCTTCGTCACGCACATCCCCTACCGCGGTGCGGGCCCGGCGCTGAACGACACCGTGGCCGGCCAGGTGCCGATCATCTTTGACAACATTCCATCCGCGCTGCCCTTCATCAAGGACAACCGCCTCGTGGCCATCGCTGTGGCCGCGCCACAGCGCGTTGCCGCACTGCCCAATGTGCCCACGTTCAAGGAACTGGGCCTGGAGCCCGTGAACCGCATGGCCTACTACGGCATCCTGGGCCCCAAGGGACTGCCCAAGGACATCGTTGACAAAATCAACGCCGCCGTGCGCACCGCACTGCAAGACCCGGCCGTGAAGAAGCGCATCGAAGACACCGGCTCCATCGTGGTGGGCAACACGCCCGAGCAGTTTGCCGAGCAGATCAAGGCCGAGTTCGCGGTCTACAAGCAGGTGGTCGCCAAGCAGAAGCTGACGCTGGAATAAGCAAGCGCCGTATTCCATACTTCTCAGTCAAAGCCGCCCGTTGCCACGGGCGGCTTTTTTACGTGCTATCGTTTTTTGCATGCTTGCCACCAGCCTGACCGCCATCGACACCTTTGTGGACGCCCTCTGGCTGGAGGACGGGCTTTCGCGCAACACGCTGGCCGCCTACCGGCGTGACCTGACGCTGTACGCGCAGTGGCTGGCCGACCAGCAGCCTCCGCAGGCGTTGGACGGCACGGCCGAGCACCATCTGCAGGGTTACTTCGCCGCCCGGCATGCGCAGACCCGCGCTACGTCTGCCAACCGGCGCCTCACGGTGCTGCGCCGCTACTTTCACTGGGCGCTGCGGGAGCGGCGCATCACGGTCGACCCCACGGTGCGGTTGCAGGCTGCGCGCCAGCCCCTGCGCGTGCCCAAGACCTTGTCACAGGCGCAGGTGGAAGCCCTGCTGAATGCGCCAGACGTCGGCAACCCGCTCGGGCTGCGCGACCGCACCATGCTGGAGCTGATGTACGCCAGCGGCCTGCGCGTGACGGAGCTGGTTACGCTCAAGACCTTTCAGCTGGGTCTGAACGAGGGCGTGCTGCGGGTCATGGGCAAGGGCAGCAAGGAGCGGCTCGTGCCGTTTGGCGAAGTGGCCCGCCAGTGGCTGGACCGCTATCTGCAGGAGGGCCGCAGCGCCATCCTGGGCGGGCAGCAGACAGACGACCTGTTCGTCACCCAGCGGGGCGGCGGCATGACGCGGGTCATGTTCTGGGTCATCGTGAAGAAATGGGCGCAGGTGGCGGGCATCACCGTGCCACTGTCGCCCCACACGCTGCGGCACGCGTTCGCCACGCATCTGCTCAACCACGGTGCAGATTTGCGGGTGGTGCAGTTGCTGCTGGGCCACGCCGATATTTCCACCACCACCATCTACACCCACGTGGCGCGCGAGCGGCTCAAATCGCTTCATGCGCAACACCATCCGCGCGGGTAGCGCAGGCGCCCTGGTTGTGGTGCCCCTGCGGATACACGCCCTTTCACCCAAGGAAACATTCATGAAAAAACTATTTGTCGGCGCGTTGCTGCTGAGCACGGTCACCCTGGCCATGGCGCAGGCCTGGCCCACGGCCAAACCGATTCGCATCGTGGTGGCCTACCCCGCCGGCGGCGTGAGCGACACGGTGGCCCGAGCGCTGGCCGACAAGCTGGCTGTGCAACTCGGCACCCCCGTGGTCATCGAGAACAAGGCCGGTGCGAGTGGCAGCCTGGGCGTGGACGCGGTGGCCAAGGCGGCTCCCGACGGCTACACCCTGGGCTTTGCGGCGGTGAGCCCGCTGGCGCTCAATCCGCACCTGGGCAAGTCGCCGTTCGATCCCCAAAAGGACATTGCGCCGGTCGTGAGCGTGATGTATTCACCCGTGCTGCTGCTGGGCACATCCGCCAGCAAGGCGGCGGATTTCAAGGACCTCATCGCCGCCGCACAGGCCAAGCCGGGGGCTGTGCGCTGGGCGACCTCGGGGCAGGCGTCGCTGGGTCACATCATGCTGGAGCAGATCATGGGCAAAAGCCAGGTGCAGATCACCCATGTCCCCTACAAGGGCGGCGGCCAGCAGATGAACGACGCGCTGGGCGGCCAGTACGAGGTGTTGTCCTCCAACGCGGGCCCTGCCGTGCTGCAGCACATCAAGGCGGGCAAGCTCAAGCCGCTGGCGGTGGGCGCACCAGCGCGGCTCGACTCGCTGCCCCAGGTGCCCACGCTGGCAGAGCTGGGCCAGCCTGCAGCCAACCTGTCTTCCCTGTTTGGCATCTATGCGCCAGCGCAGACGCCTGTGGCCGTGCTGGAGCGCATCAATACCGAGGTGAACAAGGCGCTGGCCCTGCCCGACATCCGCAACAAGCTCGAGTCCACGGACAACGTACCGACCGGCGGCACGGCTGCCGAGTTCGCGCGCCAGATTGCGCAGGAGTCGGAGAACAACGCGCGCATCATCCGCGCGGCGGGTATCCAGGGAAATCAATGACCGCCTGAAAAACCACGGGCCCTGGATGACCAGGGCCCGTGCAGGCAAAGGTGTTTCTGGGACGAATCAGTCTTCGTTGAGGCTCTCGGCCCAGGTCAGTGCCTGCAGGTGGGCCCAGTTGACCTGGCGGTTGGACAGGTGCAGCGCATCGGCGTTCTTGGCAAAGGCCACTTCGTCGCCGCTTTCGCAGGCCTTGGTCAGTTCCAGGAAGGGCGCGAACACACCGGTGCCGCGCAGCAGGGCGTCCATCACGGGCTCGGGCAGTGCCACGGATTCGAGCGCCTTTTCAATCGGAACCCCCAGCATGGTGTCCAGCAGCGAGAACACGCCCACCACAAAGGCGTTGTCACATTCTTCGGGTGGCAGCAGCTCGGCGGCCAGCAGCTCCATCAGGCGGCCGCGCACCACGGCGGTCTGGCCCACGGCGGGGGGCGCGCCGCCGGCGCGGGACGTGGTCATGAGCAAGGCCGCCCAGCGGAACAGCTTCTTGAGGCCCAGGATCATCACCGCATGGCGGAACGAGGTGATCTCGCACGACAGGCCAAAACCGGAGGAGTTGATGAAGCGCAGCAGGTTGAAAGACAGCGTGGGGTCTTTCTTGAGCAGATCTTCGATCTCGGCCGTGCTGGCCTGTTTGCGCACCAGGTTGATGAGCTGGATGATCGTGGCCTGCGAGGGGCGGATGGTGGTGGCCTTCACCAGCGAAGGCTGGGCAAACCAGTAGCCCTGGAAGAGCTTGACGCCCAGGCCGCGCATCAGCTCGTACTGTTCGGCGGTTTCCACCTTTTCGGCCACCAGCGTGGCCTTGCTGTGGGTGGTGGAGAACTTGACCAGCGGCCCAGCCAGTTCAGGCTTGAAGGCCTGCATGTCGAGCTTGATGAAGGAGGCCATGGGCAACCAGCTGGTGTAGGCGCGCTTGAGGGCCTGCTGGTCGAACGCCAGGCGAAAACCGCGCGTGCGCAGGGCTTCCAGCGTGGGAATGCGGCCTTCGATCTCCTCGGGCGTGGCGCCGTCGGGTAGAGGGGGGACTTCCAGCACCACCTTTTCGGGGTGGATCAGTTCCAGGTGGCCGCCCGAGAGGCTGTCGTGCGTGCAGTTGATAAACACCGTCTTCTTGCCGACCAGGGCCTCGGTGCCGGCGTACGACAGGGCGTTGAACAGCAGGGCAGCGTCGCTGGCCGCTGTGTGAGCGTCGGAGGCGGTGGACCGGTCAAACAGCTCATAGCCATAGACAGCGCGGGATTCGTCCACGATGGCCTGGCGCGCAATGATGGCGATGTTCTCGTCTACAGGGTCAACCGCAGGCGATGCAGCTTCGGGGGCGTCTTGTTCAGGTGTGGTCGACATGGGGTCTGCTGGAGTGATGTGCTGGGGTCTGCAATGATTCTAGACCTGCACGTGGCGTGCGCCTATCAATCAATATGAGCTTCAGTCGGTGAGTTGGTCCGCCCAGGCCAGGGCTTGCAGGTGCGCAAAGTTGATCTGCTGGCTGGTCAGGTGCAGCAGGCCCGCCGTGCGGTCGAACACCACATCGTCGCTGGATTCGCAGGCTTCGGCCAGGGTCAGCAGGTCTCCCAGGAAGCCTTCTCGCCGCAGCAGCGCCGCCGCCACGGGCTCAGGCACGTTGAGCAGGCCGAGCGCGGATTCCATGGGCATGGACAGCATCACGTCCAGCAGCGAGAAGATGCCTACGACGAAGGCCTGGTCGGCTTCTTCGGGCGGAAGGGTTTCGAGCGCCAGCAGTTCCATGAGGCGGCCCCGCACCACGGCGGTCTGGCCCACAGACGATGGGGTGCCGCCCGTGCGCGAGGCAGTGAGCAGCAGCGCTGCCCAGCGGAACAGTTTTTTCAGGCCCATGAGCATCACGGCCTGGCGGAAAGACGTGATCTCGCGCGACAGGCCAAAACCTGCCGAGTTGATCAGCCGCATCAGGTTGAAGGCCAGGCCAGCGTCTTTCTTGAGCGTTTCTTCGATGTCATCGGTGCTGGCCTGTTTGCGCACCTGGTTGATGAGTTCAATGATGCTGGCCTGCGACGGGGTCAGCAGCTTGGCCTCGACCAGCGCGGGCCGTGCGAACCAGTAGCCCTGGAACATCTGCACGCCCTGGCTGGAGACCATGTCGTACTGCTGAGCAGTTTCCACTTTTTCCGCGATCAGTTCGGCCTGGCAGTGGCGCCCGGCGTAGCTGATCAGCACGGCCAGCTGGTCGGGCGCCAGTACCGAAAGATCCAGCTTGATGTAGTCCGCCAGCGGCAACCACGGGGCATACGCGGACTGCAACACCGTGTGGTTGAACGCCAGGTGAAAGCCCCGGTCGCGCAGCTCGGTCAAGATAGGCAGGCGCGTGGCGACTTCTTCGGCCGCAGTGTGGCCCAGTGGAGGAATTTCGAGCACCACCTTGTCGGGCTCCACGAGTTCGAGGTGGCCACCGGAAAGGCTTTCATGCGTGCAGTTCACGAAGATGAGCTTTTTGCCCACCAGCTCTTCAGTGCCAGCGTGCGAAAGGGCGGTGAAGACCAGGATCACGTCGGTGGCGGCCGTGTGTGCGGCGCCGCTGCGCGAGCGGTTGAACAGCTCATAGCCGACCACCACCTGCTGCGCATTCACGATGGCCTGCCGCGCGATCATGGCGACCGAGGACTGGTTGCCGGAGGGCGGTGCGGTGGGAGTGCCGGGGGCAGTGGGTGAAGTCATGGAGGGAGTATCGAAGAAAGAGGGGCCAGTGTCAGCGGGCGGGGCTGGCGCGGCAAATTGTAGGAGCCGATGCGGGCGCGCGCTGTAACCAGGAATTCAGACAGGGCTTGCATACATCGGGATGCGCCAGCCTTCTCGCCCTGGGACTGGCCGCTTGACGGAGCCTTGTTTTGCGCAAGCCATGTCAGATCTGCTGGAGCCAGCGCAGCTCGTTGTCAGTGAACCCGGCCTTGCGGCGGGCGGCTTCGTTGAACGGGGGTTTCAGGCGGGGGGCTTCGTACTGCTTGACCAGGGTGCCATAGTGGGCTTCAGGGTCTACCCCCTGGCGCTCGCACAGCCAGCGGTACCAGTGGTTGCCGATGGCCACATGGCCCACCTCGTCGCGCAGGATGGTGTCGAGAATGCCCACGGCGGCCAGCGCATCGGGCGTGCCCACTTGGCGCAGCTTGGCCTGAATCTGCGGCGTGGCGTCCAGCCCGCGCGCCTCCAGGGTGCGCGGCACCAGCGCCATGCGGGCCAGGATGTCGTGCTGGGTCTTCTCGCACATCGTCCACAGGCCCTGGTGGGCCGGGAAGTCGCCATAGTCATGGCCCTGGCTGCGCAGGTGATCGCGCAGCAGGCGAAAGTGCCGGGCCTCTTCCCCAGCGACCAGCATCCAGTCGGTGTAGTAGCTGCGGGGCATGCCGTCAAAGCGCCATACCGCGTCGAGTGCCAGATTGATGGCATTGAACTCGATGTGCGCAATGGCGTGGATCAAAATGGCGCGCCCCTGTGGAGTGGCCGGCGAACGGCGGGCGACGTCGGTATGGCGAAGCAACTCCGGCCGCTCGGGACGGCCAGGCAGTGCATTGGCGTCAGATGGAGGAGTGGGGGATTGTTCTGCTATCGAAAGAGTAGCTGATTGCGCTTGCAGATCAAGCGCTGCAGCTGCTTTTTGTTCAGGGTCTGCAAGGCACAAGACCTGCAGTGCACGGTGGCGAAGCTCCATCCTTACAATTCTAGGCCCTGCCATGCGGAACACGGCGCACGCTTTGTAACGTCTGGCGACCTCCCTGGGCCTGTGCAAACGCTGGCCTTTCCTCTTTTTTGGAGTGGTGCATGGCGATTTACGAACTCGATGGCATGGTGCCCCAGTTGGCGGCATCGGCCTGGGTGGCGGACAGTGCCCAAGTGATGGGCAATGTGGTGCTGGGCGAAGACGCCAGCGTCTGGTTCGGCACGGTGATCCGCGGCGATACCGAGACGATCACCATCGGCGCTGGCTCCAACATCCAGGATGCCAGTGTCTTGCATGCAGACATCGGCAAGCCACTGGTGGTGGGTGAGCGTGTGACGGTGGGCCACCAGGTCATGCTGCACGGCTGCACCATCGGCGACGAATCACTCATCGGCATTGGCGCCGTGGTGCTCAACGGCGCCAAGATCGGCAAGCATTGCCTGGTGGGCGCGGGCGCGCTGGTGACCGAGGGCAAGGAGTTCCCGGATGGCTCCATGATCATCGGCAGCCCTGCCAAGGCAGTGCGCGAACTGACTCCCGAGCAGATTGAAGGCCTGCGCCAGAGCGCCCAGCACTACATCGACAACGCGCGCCGCTATCACAACGGCCTGCACAAGCTCGCCTGAGCGGCGGCCACTTTTTTTCGTTGCTGCCGTCCACTTTTCTCCTGGAACCCCTGCGTGTCTGAACTCCACAAGTTTCTTTTCGACGGCCTGCCCGTGCGCGGCATGATCGTGCGCCTGACCGATGCCTGGACCGAAATCCTGCGCCGCCGCGCCAGCAACACCAGCACGGGTGCCTACCCTGCGCCCGTGAGCGAGCTGCTGGGCGAGATGGCCGCCGCCGGTGTGCTCATGCAGTCCAACATCAAGTTCAACGGCGCACTGGTGTTGCAGGTGTTTGGCGATGGCCCCGTAAAGCTCGCCGTGGCCGAAGTGCAGTCGGACCTGAGCCTGCGAGCCACGGCGACCGTGAACAGCGAGGTGCCAGAGGGCGCAGCCCTGAGCCAGATGGTGAATGTGGGCGGTGGCGGCCGCTGCGCGATCACGCTCGACCCCAAGGACCGCCACCCAGGCCAGCAGCCCTACCAGGGCGTGGTGCCGCTGTATGGCGACCGCCACGAGAAGCTGGAGCGCCTGTCCGACGTGTTGCAGCACTACATGCTGCAGTCCGAGCAGCTGGACACCATCCTGGTGCTGGGCGCCAATGACCAGGTGGCTGCAGGCCTGTTGATCCAGCGCATGCCGATCAAGGGCGAGGGCAATTTGGCCGCAGGCCTCACGCACCGCGAGAACGAAGACCAGATCGGCCACAACGAAGACTACAACCGGATCGCCCACCTGGCTGCCAGCCTCACGCGCGAAGAGCTGCTGACCCTGGACGTGGACACCATCCTGCGCCGCCTGTTCTGGGAGGAAAAGCTGCTGCGCTTCGAGCCCCAGCAGGGCGCCAGCGGCCCTCGGTTTGCCTGCACCTGCAGCCGTGAACGTGTGAGCAACATGCTGCGCAACCTGGGCGTCGAAGAAGCCGAGAGCATCCTCTCCGAACGCGAAGACATCGAGGTGGGCTGCGAGTTCTGCGGGCAGCAGTACCGCTTTGACGCGGTCGATGCCGCGCAGATTTTTGTGCCACCCACCGTCAGCCAGCCGCCGGGACCCACCGGCATCCAGTAGGGCATCCGGTAGGTCTTCCGGCGCCCGTCGCAGCCACGGCTGCCTGCGCTCCACGGGCCAGCCGACGTGCCGGGCGGATGACCATCGTTGACAATCGCACGCGCTTTATCACGCTGTGCGCCCCTAAGATGTCGCCTTCCACACGGCAGGTTCTCTGCAAGGCCACCCCAGGGGCAGGCCCGCAGCCGCACCGCTTTCTTGGTGTGGTGCTGCAAGTGCAAGAGGAGCTATGGGGTTACTACGCCGTGTGTTTGGGGGTGCCCGGGGGCAAGAGGCTGTGCCTTCCCTGGAGCTGTGCGACAGCAGCCGGGCTTCCGGCACGCAGGATTCGCTGCGCGCGGACACCGTGCTGGCGGCCCTCGACATCGACGCCGCTATCAATGCCCACGAGCGCTGGAAAACCCATCTCATGGACTACCTGGAAGGCCGCACCACCGAGGGTCTGGACCCTGCGGAGGTGCGCCGCAGTGACCGGGGTGCCCTCGGGCGCTGGCTGCATGGGGTGGGCGGTGAATTGCTGGGCGACCAGC
The DNA here is from genome assembly GCF_019218805.1 of Acidovorax sp. sif0632. Taxonomy (NCBI): domain Bacteria; kingdom Pseudomonadati; phylum Pseudomonadota; class Betaproteobacteria; order Burkholderiales; family Comamonadaceae; genus Acidovorax; species Acidovorax sp. sif0632. The sequence continues at coordinate 450,044 of NZ_JAHUWW010000004.1, forward strand.
CTGCGTATGCGGTGCTGATGGCACGCCACCAGTATTTCCACGAACAGGCCGCGATGCTGGTGGAGCTGGCCCAGCAGGGCGAGTGGGACAAGGCCGTGCAGGTGCTCCATGGCGGCTACCGCTATGGCTCCAGCCAAGTGGTGCTGCTGCTCAAGGAGCTCAAGCGCGGACTGGTGCAGCAGGCCTGATCTCATCCCTCTACCTCCATCCCCTCCACGTTGTTTGGGGATATGCCTCGGGTCGCGGGTTTTAGGTGGAGCCTGTGTCCCGCCCCATCAGTGCAGTGAAGAGTCGGTGTTCGCATTCGGGATCACTGCATTTTTCGCAGTTCCAGGCGCGCAGGCGGGGCGCTGTGCGGGTACTGGAGCCAGAATCTGAATCGAAATTGCCTCTGGCGCTTGATGGGTAAGTGCTAGAAGCTATGTTTTTTATAGCATTCAGCGCATTGGCAATGCGCTGCTCACCGTGGCCATACACAACGCGATAGCCCATACCCACTTGGGTCAGATCCGCACGCAAACGTGCATCGGCGGCTTCCTGTGCGGCCCGCTCGCTGGTGGGGCAGGGCAGATCCAGCCCCATGAGCAGAATCAGGCTGGCATCCACGACCCCCTCAGAGGGCAGGCCAGGGTTGCAGAGAATTTGCGCGGAGCCGGGGGCAAGTTGCGCGTGGAGCGCATCGCGCAGCGCCTGGGCCCCGGTGCCGGGCGCGCCGAGGAGAACAATTGTGGGCGGGAGGGGCACGGTGGCAGGGGGGCAGAAGGTGGGGCGTCGTCCCCAATCCACCATCAAGACATCCGAAGGGCAGTTTTTGGGGGCCGGGGCACTGAACCCCGGAGGGGTGAGCACAAGGACTCAGCGTGGCGTGAACTGCACGTAGACCTCGTTGGGCTTGACCATGCCCAGTTCGCTGCGCGCCTTTTCTTCCACCATGTCGAGCCCTTCCTTGAGGTCATGCACCTCGGACGACAAGCGCTCGTTGGCCAGCTTGGCCTGGTCATTGGCAGCCTTTTGCACATCGATTTGCCGCTGCATCTCGTTGACGCGCGGCACGCTGCCCCGCCCGAGCCAGAGCTGGGCGTGCAGCGCTGCCAGCAGGGCCAGCAGGATCACAGGCACAAGGCGGGAGCCCATGGCTCGCTCGGGCTGGATGGGGATCAGCGCAGGTTATAGAACGCAGCGCGGCCGGGGTACTGTGCGATTTCGCCCAGGTCTTCCTCAATGCGCAGCAGCTGGTTGTACTTGGCGATGCGGTCCGAGCGCGACAGCGAGCCGGTCTTGATCTGGCCCGCATTGGTGCCCACGGCGATGTCGGCAATGGTGCTGTCTTCGGTTTCGCCCGAGCGGTGCGAGATCACGGCGGTGTAGCCCGCGCGCTTGGCCATCTCGATGGCGGCAAAGGTTTCGGTCAGCGTACCGATCTGGTTGATCTTGATCAGGATCGAGTTGGCGATGCGCTTGTCGATGCCTTCCTTCAGGATCTTGGTGTTGGTCACGAACAGGTCGTCACCCACCAGCTGCACCTTGTCGCCCAGGCGTTCGGTCAGGTGTTTCCAGCCGTCCCAGTCGCCTTCGTGCATACCGTCTTCAATGCTGATGATCGGGTACTTGTCCACCCAGGCCGCCAGCATGTCCGTCCATTGCTGCGCAGTCAGCTTGAGGCCGCCTTCGCCTTCCAGCACGTAGTGGCCATCCTTGTAGAACTCGCTCGCGGCGCAGTCCAGGCCCAGGGCGATCTGTTCGCCCGCCGTGTAGCCAGCGGCTTCGATGGCTTGCAGGATCAGGCGGATGGCCGCCTCGTGGTTTTCAACGCTGGGGGCAAAGCCGCCTTCGTCGCCCACGGCGGTGCTGATGCCCTTGTCGTGCAGAATCTTCTTGAGCGCGTGGAACACTTCGGCGCCCCAGCGCACGGCTTCACGGAACGTGGGAGCGCCCACCGGGATGATCATGAACTCTTGCAGGTCCAGGCTGTTGTTGGCGTGCGCGCCGCCGTTGATCACGTTCATCATGGGCACGGGCAGTTGCACGCTGCCCATGCCGCCCAGGTAGCGGTACAGGGGCAGGCCGGACTCTTCGGCGGCAGCACGGGCCACGGCCATCGACACAGCCAGCATGGCGTTGGCGCCCAGGCGGCTCTTGTTCTCGGTGCCGTCCAGGTCGATCAGGGTCTTGTCCAGGAAGGCCTGCTCGGAGGCGTCCAGGCCCAGCACGGCTTCGCTGATCTCGGTGTTGATGTATTCCACAGCCTTGAGCACACCCTTGCCCAGGTAACGGCTCTTGTCGCCGTCGCGCATTTCAATGGCTTCGCGGCTGCCGGTGGAGGCGCCCGACGGCACGGCGGCCCGGCCCATCACGCCCGATTCGAGCAACACGTCGCATTCGACGGTGGGGTTGCCGCGGCTGTCCAGAATTTCGCGACCTACGATGTCAACGATTGCGCTCATTTTTTTCCTTTGGATAGATAGAGGTCAGACCGGGGCGTCAACGCCTTCGACCAGCACCATATTGAAAAACTCGGTCGCACCGGCGCGCTTGCTGCGCGCGGCACGGTACAGCTCGGCGTCGTAGAAAGCCTTGGCGGCATCGAAACTGGGAAAGCGCAGCATCGCCACGCGCGCGGGCGTCCAGTTGCCTTCCAGGGTCTCGAACTTTCCGCCGCGCACCAGGTATTCGCCACCGTGGGCCTTCACGGCTGCGGGCGCGGCCGCCATGTAGTCTTTGTACTGTTCGGGGTTTGACACTTTCATGTCCACGATGATGTAGGCAGCTGGCATGGGGTCGTCCTGTTAGTTGAAGTTGCTTTCGAGAAATCCGCTTTTCTTCGTGATGTCGTCCAGTGCCACCAGGGTTTCGAGCAGCGCCTTCATGTGCTTGAGCGGCACGGCGTTGGGGCCGTCCGACCAAGCCTCAGCAGGGCGGGGGTGGGTTTCCATGAACAGGCCCGCCACGCCCACGGCTACACCGGCGCGGGCCAGCACGGGCACCATGTCGCGCGCGCCACCACTCACGGCACCCAGGCCGCCGGGTTTTTGCACCGAGTGGGTGACGTCAAACACCACGGGCGCACCGGAGTTGCGCATCTCGGCCAGGCTGGTCATGTCGGCCACGAGGTTGTTGTAGCCAAAGCTCACACCGCGCTCGCAGGCCAGGAAGCGGTCTTCCGACAGGCCAACTTCGGCCGCTGCAGCCCGGGCCTTGTCGATGACGTTCTTCATGTCCCAGGGCGCCAGGAACTGGCCCTTCTTGATGTTCACCGGCTTGCCGCTTTGCGCCACCGCGCGGATGAAATCCGTCTGGCGGCATAGGAACGCAGGCGTTTGCAGCACGTCCACCACGCTGGCCACCTCGGCCACGTGCGAGGTGTCGTGCACGTCGGTCAGGATGGGCAGCTGCAGCTGGCGGCGCACTTCATCGAGGATCTTGAGGCCAGCGTCGATGCCGACGCCGCGCTTGCTGGTGCCGGAGGAGCGGTTGGCCTTGTCGAACGAGCCTTTGTAGATCAGCGGAATGCCCAGCGGCGCGCAGGCTTCCTTGAGCTGGCCTGCGACGTCGAGCGACATTTCCAGGCCTTCAATGGAACAGGTGCCCGCGATCAGGAAAAAGCGCTGGTCCAGGCCAACGTTGAATCCGCACAGCTGCATGCTTGAGTCCCCTTATGCTTTTTTTGCGGCTTGCTGGTGTTCCACTGCGGCCTTGATAAAGGCGTTGAACAGCGGGTGGCCGTTCCAGGGCGTGGACTTGAACTCGGGGTGGAACTGCACGCCGATGAACCAGGGGTGCACGGTTTGCGGCAGCTCCACGATTTCGGTGAGTTCTTCACGCTGGGTCAGCGCCGAGATCACCAGGCCCGCCTTGCGCAGCTGGTCCAGGTAGTTCACGTTGGCTTCGTAGCGGTGGCGGTGGCGCTCGGTCACCACGTCGCCGTAGATGCTGTGGGCCAGCGTGTCCTTGGACACGTCCGAGCTCTGCGCGCCCAGGCGCATGGTGCCGCCCAGGTCCGAGTTTTCATCGCGCTTCTTGATGGTGCCGTCTGCATCCTTCCACTCGGTGATCAGTGCGATCACGGGGTGGGGCGTGGTGGGGTCGAACTCGGTGCTGTTGGCGTTGGCCAGGCCTGCCACATGGCGGGCGTATTCGATGGTGGCCACCTGCATGCCCAGGCAGATGCCCAGGTAGGGCACCTTGCGTTCGCGGGCAAACTGCGCCGTGGCGATCTTTCCTTCCACGCCACGCTGGCCGAAGCCGCCGGGCACCAGGATGGCGTCGTACTTGGCCAGCTTGGCGGCCGCGTCGGCGCTGTCGATGGTCTCGGAATCGACATGGTCGATCTTCACGCGCACATGGTTGCGCATGCCCGCGTGGCGCAGGGCCTCGTTGACGGACTTGTAGCTGTCCGACAGGTCCACATACTTGCCGACCATGGCGATGGTGACTTCGCCCTGGGGGTGTTCGGTTTCGTACACCAGGTCGTCCCAGCGCTTGAGGCTGGTGGGTGGGGTGTTCAGACGCAGCTTGTCGCAGATCAGGCCATCGAGGCCCTGTTCGTGCAACATCCGGGGCACCTTGTAGATGGTGTCCACGTCCCACATGCTGATCACGCCCCACTCGGGCACGTTGGTGAACAGCGAGATCTTGGCGCGCTCTTCTTCAGGGATGCGGCGGTCGGCGCGGCACAGCAGGGCGTCGGCCTGGATGCCGATTTCGCGCAGCTTTTGCACGGTGTGCTGGGTGGGCTTGGTTTTCAGCTCCCCCGCTGCAGCGATCCAGGGCAGGTAGGTCAGGTGCACGAAGGCTGCGTTGTTCGGGCCCATGCGCAGGCTCATCTGGCGCACGGCTTCCAGGAACGGCAGCGATTCGATGTCACCCACGGTGCCGCCGATTTCGACAATGGCCACATCCACGGCATCCGGCGTGCCGATGCCGGCGCCGCGCTTGATGAATTCCTGGATTTCGTTGGTGACGTGGGGAATGACCTGCACGGTTTTGCCCAAGTAGTCGCCGCGACGTTCCTTCTCCAGCACGGACTGGTAAATCTTGCCCGTGGTGAAGTTGTTGGTTTTCTTCATGCGCGTTTCGATGAAACGCTCGTAGTGGCCCAGATCCAGGTCGGTTTCTGCGCCGTCGTCGGTCACGAAAACCTCGCCGTGCTGGAACGGCGACATGGTGCCCGGGTCTACGTTGATGTAGGGGTCAAGCTTGATGAGGGTGACTTTGAGTCCCCGCGATTCGAGGATCGCGGCAAGGGAGGCTGAGGCGATTCCCTTACCGAGGGAAGACACCACACCGCCGGTGACGAAGACAAATTTGGTCATGTCTTTTTTGGTGGTGGGAAATTGGGATTATAGATGGCACCCCGGCGACACCCCCGAGGGCAGGGTCACCCCCGTCTGCTAAATTCGCGCCATGAATGAGCTTGCTGGCAAACACATTGTTCTGGGTCTGAGTGGGGGCGTGGCTTGCTACAAGGCGGCCGATCTGTGCCGCCAGCTCATCAAGGAGGGCGCCACCGTGCAGGTGGTGATGACCGAGGCAGCTGAACAATTCATCACGCCGGTCACCATGCAGGCGCTGTCTGGCCGCACGGTGTACGGCTCGCAGTGGGATGCGCGCGAGCCCAACAACATGCCCCACATCAACCTGAGCCGTGAGGCCGACGCGATCCTGATAGCGCCATGTAGCGCCGATTTCATCGCGCGGCTGGTGCAGGGCAGGGCGGATGAGCTGCTCAGCTTGCTGTGCCTGGCCCGCCCTGCGCAGCGGGTGCCGTTGCTGCTGGCTCCGGCCATGAACCGCGAGATGTGGGCCCATCCGGCCACGCAGCGCAACCTGGCCCAGGTTGCGCAGGATGGCGCGGTGGTGCTGGGTGTGGGCAACGGAGACCAGGCTTGTGGCGAGACTGGGGATGGCCGCATGCTTGAGCCTGTGGAGCTGCTGGAAGAGTTGATTGCCTTCTTCGCGCCCAAGGTCCTGGCGGGGCGCAAGGTGCTGGTGACGGCGGGGCCCACTTTTGAGGCGATCGATCCTGTGCGTGGCATCACCAACCTCTCGAGCGGAAAGATGGGTTTTGCCATTGCCCGTGCGGCCCGCGAGGCCGGTGCCGAAGTCACTTTGGTGGCCGGGCCTGTGCATGTGCCCACGCCACGTGGGGTGCAGCGTGTGAATGTGCAGTCGGCCCAGGAGATGCTGGCGGTTGTACAGCGCCATGTGCAGGCGGCGTCGGTGTTCGTTGCCACCGCTGCCGTGGCGGACTGGCGGCCCGCCAGCCAGTCCTCCCAGAAAATCAAGAAAGACGGATCGGGCCAGACACCGGCACTGGGTTTCGTGGAAAACCCCGACATCCTGGCCATGGTCGCGAAGTCATCGCATGCCCTGGAGGGTGATCTCTTTTGCGTCGGTTTTGCTGCTGAAAGCCATGATCTGCTGGCCCACGCCACGGCCAAGCGTGCGCGCAAAGGGGTGCCGCTGCTGGTGGGCAACATTGGCCCTGCCACCTTTGGGCAGGATGACAATGCCCTGCTGTTGGTGGACGCCCAAGGGCACCGCGAGCTGCCCCGGGCTTCCAAGCGGGTGCTGGCCCAGCAGCTGATCGGGGAGATTGCGGCGCGGTTGTCCCCTGTGGGTTCCTAGAGGTCTTTGCCGGGAGGCCGTATGAAGACTGGTGCCACCAAGCCTGAATGGGATACGCCGCCCGATGGCGACTTTGCACGCTACGTGGAACGGCTGACCGCGCCTGCACCTGCCAGAGGTGTACAGGCTCCAGCCCCTGGCTCCACCACCGCCCAGAAGCCCGCTGGGGCGGGTGGGGTGCGCCCGGCGCCCCAGTCCGGTCCGCCGGATCTCGCTCTGGTTCTGAAGCCTTTACTGGGCGTTGTGCGTGCGGTGCGCGCCGTGCTGCTGGTGTTGATTGCCTTGCACGGGGTGGCGCTGTTCATGTTTAGTCAAGGGTCTTTGCCGGGGCTCGCGGTCATGGCGGCCACCTGGTGGGGGTTGGGGCGTTTGATCGACGTGGCTCCCAAGGCCCTATCATCCGCAGCCTTCGGGGCCGCGTCTGGCGTGGAGCCCTTGCAGGAGCGGCTGCGGCAAGTGGCCCAGCAGCGCACAACTGGAAAGAAGAAATAGCCGTGAAGATTGACGTGAAGATTCTGGATCCGCGCATGGCGGACCAATTGCCCACCTATGCCACCCCCGGCAGTGCTGGCCTGGACCTGCGCGCTTGCCTGGATGCTCCGCTCACCCTGCAGCCGAATGCCTGGCAACTGGTGCCCACGGGCATTGCCGTCTACCTCAAAGACCCCGGGTACGCCGCGCTGATCCTGCCGCGCTCGGGTCTGGGCCACAAGCATGGCATCGTGCTGGGCAATCTCGTGGGCCTGATTGACAGCGACTACCAGGGGCAGCTCATGGTGAGCGCCTGGAACCGCAGCAGCACCGCATTCACGTTGGAGCCCATGGAGCGGCTCGCACAGCTGGTGATCGTTCCGGTGGTGCAGGCGCAGTTCAATGTGGTGACTGAGTTTGCAGCGACGGAGCGGGGCGAGGGTGGCTACGGGTCAACCGGGAAGGCCTGAGCACCGGGCTGAATGGGGTCGTGGCAGGTTGGGGTTGTAAGACGCCGCTTACCTTTGGATGGGTTTGTTACTGACGCAGGCGCAGCCCCTGCGTCTACGGGACAGGGGGCTGGGGCGTTGTTCCAATCTAGGTATGCGCACCAAGGCCGGATTCCCTGCAAGCCGTGTGCACCCCCTGACTTTAGGAGTACGAAAATGCTGCAAATTACCCGTTCTTTCGCCATCGTTGGCGCCGTGGTCCTTGTGGGCTCGTTGGCCGCCTGCGGCCACAACCGATCGGCCCCCGCGCCACAATATTCGGGCGGCTACCAAACGGCGCCGGCCTACCCGAACAATCCGGCTGGCACGGAGTACGGTCGGGTTTCCAATATCGAAGTGCTGCAGGGGCGGTCGCAAGGCCAGACCTCCGGGGCTGGTGCTGTGATCGGTGCTGTCGTCGGTGGTGTTCTGGGCAACCAGATCGGCAAGGGCTCCGGTCGTGCCGCCGCAACCGGCGTGGGCATTGTTGGAGGCGCAGTAGCAGGCAATGCCATTGAGGGCCGCAACAACAGCCAGGAAGTACAGGGCTACCGCCTGTCGGTGCAACTCGATCACGGCGGCTACCGCGTCTACGACGTAAGCAGCCCCGGCGATCTGCGCATTGGCGACCGTGTACGCCTGTACAACGGCCAGATTTCACGCCTTTAATCGACCATTCGGGCTTGGCTAGGCTCTGAAAACCGTTCAGGGCCTTCCTTTCGCCCAGCTCAGTGGAGCAGGTTACTGCCAGGCGCCTGCGGCTGTACCCGAAAAAAGCCTGTGCCGGCGCTGCCCCGGCCAATTTCCTCTTCGGTGGCTTCCCGCACGGCCTGTACGGTCAACTGCAAGCGCAGCGCAATCCCCGCCAACGGGTGATTGCCGTCCAGGACCACATGCTCCGGATAGATCTCCGTGACCGTGTAGAGCCCCGTGCGGGGGGCATCGGGATTGCAGCCCTCGGGCAGCGCGGCGCCGTCAAACGTCATTCCCTCTTCGATCTCTGCCGGAAAAAGATCGCGTGGCTCCAGGAACAGCAGTTGGTCGTTGAAGTCACCAAACGCATCTTCGGGCTCCAGGTGCAACGCCAGCGTGGCACCGGGGCCGTGGCCTTGCAGGGCTTCTTCGATGCGGGGTAGAAGGTCGTCGCCGCCCACCAGAAACTCTACGGGATCGTCGAGCACATCCAGTTCTTCGCCAAGGGTGTCTTTCAGTGTCCAGGTCAGTGCGACCACACATTGTTGGGTAATTTCCATAGGAGAATTGTCGCAGTTTGACCAACGGCTCCGCAAAGGGGCAGACCAGTTCCCATGGATATCCAGCAACCTCTTACCCTGCTCGGTGGCCTGACCCCCGCCCAGTTCATGCGCCGCCATTGGCAGAAGAAGCCCTTGCTGGTGCGCCAGGCCATTCCCCAGTTTGCTCCCCCTGTGTTGCGGTCGGAGCTGTTCGCGCTGGCCGCCCAGGAGGGCGTGGAGTCCCGCCTCGTGCAACTGGCCAAAGGGGTGTGGAAGCTGCGCCATGGACCCTTTCAAAGGCGTGCCCTGCCTGCGCTCCAGCAGCCCGATTGGACTTTGCTGGTGCAGGGCGTTGACCTGCACAACGACGCCGTGCATGCGCTGATGCAGCAGTTCCGGTTTGTGCCGGAGGCGCGGCTTGATGACCTCATGATCAGTTATGCGTCCGACGGCGGTGGTGTGGGCCCGCATTTCGACAGTTACGACGTCTTTCTGTTGCAGGCCCACGGAACGCGGCGTTGGCGCATTGGCCGCCAGAAGGATCTCACGCTGCGCGAAGGTATTCCCCTCAAAGTGCTGGCGCAGTTCGAGCCTGAAGAGGAGTACCTGCTGGAGCCGGGCGACATGCTGTACCTGCCGCCGCGTTATGCCCACGATGGCATCGCCGAGGGCGAATGCATGACTTATTCGATCGGCTTTAAGGTGCCGTCCCGCGCCGAACTGGGCCAGGAATTGTTGGTGCGCCTGGCCGAGGATGCTGCGGATCAAGACAAGCCCCTGCTGTACCGCGATGCCCAGCAGGAAGCTGTGTCTCAACCTGCGGCCATTCCGGCGGGTTTGCAGGACTTTGCGCGGGATGCTTTGAGCCGCGCACTGGCGCAGCCCCTTGTTTTGGAGCGCGCACTGGGGGAGTATCTGACTGAGCCCAAGCCGAATGTGTGGTTCGAACCCGGCGATACAGGCGTGATGCTGGAAGGGGTGCGCCTGGACCGCCGCAGCCGCATGATGTACGACACGCACCATGTGTTCATCAATGGCGAGAGCTACCGCGCAGCAGGCCGCGATGCGACGCTAATGCGCCGGCTGGCTGATGAACGTCAGTTGACCGCCCGCGAGCTTGCGCGCGCCAGTGACGACGCGCTGGAACTGCTGTCGTCCTGGTGTGATGCGGGCTGGGCCCACGTCTGGGCTGGATAGATCGAAGCACGCCGGGAGACACCGCCATGACCGAGACTTCTGCCAGTTCCGCCGATTCGCGGCCCGATCTCCCGGTGGGTCGTTTCAGCAGCCGTGAAGCGTTTCAGCAAATGGTGCGCGACGCGATTGCCACAGCCGCCCGGGATGGCTGGAAGGAAATTGTGATCAGCGATGCGAATTTCCATGACTGGCCCCTGGGCGAACGCAGTGTGGTGGAGGCCTTGCAGGATTGGGCCCATGGAAGTCGGCGTTTCACCATGCTGGCGTGCAGCTACGATGATGTGATCCGTCGGCACGCGCGTTTTGTGCGTTGGCGGGGCACCTGGGACCACATCATCAATTGCCGTCGCAGCCCGGCGGCTGATCCACTGGATATTCCCAGTGCATTGTGGTCCCCGCACTGGGTGATGCAACGGCTGGACCCGGAGCGGTGCGTGGGGGTTGCAGGCTTTGAACCAGATCGCCGTGTGCTGCTGCGCGAGACGCTCAACGAGTGGGTGCGCAGCAAAAGCACGCCCGGTTTCCCCGCATCGACGCTGGGGTTATGAGCCAAATGCGCGCTTTGCGCCTTGTCAATTGGGCGTAAAGGTTTCGTCAGTGTTAGTCTGTATTGACTAAATACCAATATAATCAGCGGCTGCGCCGAAAAGGTGCAAGCCAAGCGCATTGTGCCAAAGCGTACCGGGGCTTCCAAAAAGCCTGACGCCGTGGCTTTTCAAGATTCTGTCTGTCCAACTAGGAAAATCGAAATGAAGAACTCTCTCGTTCTGGCCGCCCTGATCGCCGCTGCTGCACTCGCCGCTTGTGGCAAGAAGGAAGAGCCCGCTCCTGCTCCAGCACCAGCTGCCGTGGAAGCCCCAGCTCCAGCACCCGCACCAGCTCCTGCCGCTTCTGAAGCCGCTCCTGCCGCTTCCGACGCTGCCTCGGCTCCTGCTGCCGATGCTGCCAAGGCTGCCGCTGACGCTGCTGCCACCGCTGCTACTGGCGCTTCCGCAGCCAAGTAATTCGCTGCAGGCCGCAGCAGGTTGCAAAACCTGCTATCGACCGAGAGCCCCGCACCGCAAGGTCGGGGCTTTTTCTTTTTTGGGGCGTTTTCCTTCCCCGGAGTTGGTCGTTTGCGGCGTGACCGGAGTCACTTCATCCTGCAACTGCAAGCCAGGGCGTTCCCACCGTTGGGCTGGCGACGGTGATTTCCTCGGCGGACCACTCCAGTGCAAGGCCTAGCGCCTGTTGAGCGAGGCTGGGTGCATTGTTCTGTGCGCTCAGGTGGGCGGCCACCACACGCTGCAGGCCAGGGTGCCGCACGGCACGCAGGATGTCGGCTGTCGCAAAATTGGCCAAGTGCCCATACGGTCCCCCGACGCGGCGTTTCAAGAAGGTCGGATACCGGGATGCTTCGAGCATTGCGGGGTCGTGGTTGGCTTCAATCATCAACGCATGGCAGCCTTGTAGTTGCTGCAGAACATGGTCGCTGGCGTGGCCCAGGTCGGTGAGCACACCTAGGTGGGATGCGCCGTCCGAGCAGCGCAGCTGCAGCGGCTCGCGCGCATCATGGGGCACCGTGAAGGGCAGGGCGCTGAAGGTGCCGAGGTCCAGAGCCTCCATGTCGTGTGCGATGCGCAGCATGCCATCAAAGTCGGGGGCTCCGAGGGCGGCGTAGGTGCCCTGGCTCATCCATACCGGGATGCGGTAGCGCACGGCCACGGCCAGTGCACAGCCGATGTGGTCCGAGTGTTCGTGGGTGATGAAGACGGCATCCAGGTCTTCGATCTGCAACTGCGCTTGCGCCAGGCGGGTCTGCAGTTGCCGGATGCCGAATCCGCAATCGATCAGCAGGCGGCGTACCTGTGTGCCGCTGCTGCCTTCCACCACCGTGGCATTGCCCGTGCTGCCGCTACCCAGGTTCTTGAAACGCAGCATGTCGTGGTTGAAGGCGCTTGCCGCGCAGCACCTCTGTAGCCTGGACCCCGGGCCCAGTCAGGGGGAGCGAAGAGGCGCGCGGTTCGTCGCTTATTTCAGATCGTCGGCAATCACGCGGACGATGCGCTCGGCATTGGCGGACGATTCGGGGACGCCGGCTTCGTTGAGCACCGATACCGTGGTGGACTCCCCTTGGCTGCGCACCAGAATGCGGTACTTGAGTGGAGGTGTGGCGTTGGACGAGCTGAAGAGTTTGCCGAAGAACCCTGGCTCCTTCTTCTCGGCATTGGGAGCCACATAGCGCACAAAGTAGGTGCCTTCATTGCGATTGCGGTCTTCCACCGTGAAGCCGGTGCGGTCCAGGGCCAGGCCGATGCGGCGCCATGCGCGGTCAAAACCCTCGTCAAGCTGGACCACGGGTTTGTTGTCTACCGTGGCCATGCGGGCCGACTGAGCGCGTGGGGCGGGGGCAGCAGCCACTGCCTTGGACTGCTCTTGGCTCACGCCCAGCTTGACCATCAGGCGGCGCAGGAATTCGGTTTCGAGTTCCGGGTCGGAGGGGCGGGGTTGCCACACGGTGCTGTCTTTGGAAACGTTGCCGTAGACCTCAATCATGCCGCGGTGGGTGATGTAGATCTCGGTGCCGCCATTGGCGTTGCGCTCCAGGCGCGTGCGGAACTTGTCGCGTTCACCGGTGGAGTACAGCGAGTCGAGCAGCTTGCCCAGGGTCGATCGGATGAAATCCTGCGGCAGCTTGGCGCGGTTTTCGGCCCAGTCGGTTTCCATGATGCCCACGTTGGCGTCTGCCTGCGCCAGGTTGAAGCCGCTTTCCTGCCAGAAGTCGCGCACGGGTTCCCAGAGCTTGTCGGCCGGGCGGTTGACCACCAGCCAGCGCTGGTTGCCGTCGCGCTCGATGCGCACGTCGCCCAGTTGCAGGGCTGCGGCGTTGGCGGTGCCCGATGGCTGAGCAGCCTGGCCGGCCTGCATGGCGGCGGCCGAGACGGCGCCGCCTGGGACGTTGTAGCGTGAATCACGCGACAGCTGGGTCAGGTCTGGCGGGACTTCCAGGGTCGAGCCTTTGGTCGCGCTCTTGTAGTCGATCTTGTCGCCCTCCAGGGCGGCACAGGCAGACAGGGCCATGGCAAGGGCCAGCAGGCTCAGGCGGGTGGTAGCAGCTTTCACGCGGAAATCCTTGGAGAGTGTCTCGGGGAGCGGGCGCAGCCCGGATTAGATCAGGCCGCTGGTGCGCAGCGCAGATTCGACCACAGCCTCGTTGCTGGTGGTCAGCGGCGTCATGGGCAGGCGCATCGTGCCACCGCACAGGCCCATGCGGGCCATGGCCCACTTGACCGGGATGGGGTTGGCTTCGACAAACAGGTTCTTGTGCACCGGCATCAGCTTGAACTGGATTTCCATGGCCCGGCGTGCATCGCCCGCCAGGGCAGCCACACACAGTTCGTGCATGAGGCGCGGGGCGACGTTGGCCGTCACGCTGATGTTGCCGTGGCCTCCGCACAGCATCAGCGCCACAGCGGTCGGGTCGTCGCCCGAATACACGCCAAAGCCCTGGGGCACATCGCGGATGAGCCACTGGGCGCGTTCGATGTTGCCGGTGGCTTCCTTGATGCCGATGATGCCGGGCACCTGGGTCAGGCGCAGCACGGTGTCGTGCTGCATATCGGCCACCGAGCGGCCGGGCACGTTGTACAGCACGATGGGCAGGTCGCCCGTGGCTTCGGCAATCGCCTTGAAATGCTGGAACTGGCCCTCTTGCGTAGGCTTGTTGTAGTACGGCACGACCTGCAACTGGCTGTCGGCCCCCACACCGCGCGCGAACTTGGCCAGCTCGATGGCTTCGGCGGTCGAATTGGCGCCACAGCCCGCCATGATGGGCACGCGCTTGGCAGATTGCTCCACGGCCACGCGGATGATCTCGCAATGTTCTTCGACGTTGACGGTGGGCGACTCGCCCGTGGTGCCCACCACGCCGATGCAGTCGGTGCCTTCGGCAATGTGCCAGTCGATCAGTTTGCGCAGGGCCGGGTAGTCCACGCTACCGTCCTCGTGCATGGGAGTGACGAGGGCGACGATGCTGCCGGTGAGAGCGACGGAGGAAGAGGTCATGTCCGCAGTGGTAAACGGTAAAAGAGCATTCTAACTAGCCCACATGGGCAGAAGATGTCGTGAGGGTCCCCCAGGCGGCGGGAGTTCCCGCACGGCCGTGATGCGTTGCACGAAACGGTCGGGGTTTTTTTGGAAGCCGTCTTCATAGGCTAGCGTGCGCAGCCCCGTGCAGGCGGTCAGCAGTTCTCCGGGCCGCAGCAGGAACTCCGGCCGGGCCGGGCGGCCCACAGTTTCGTTGCCGTGTGCAAAGGTCTCGTAGATCAGCACACCGCCTGGGGCCACGCTTTCCACTAGGGTGGCCAGCAGGGGCCGCCACAGGTAGTTGGTGACCACCACGGCACCAAACTGGCGGCCTGCAAAGGGCCATGGGCCGCTCTCGATGTCGGCCAGTACCAGTTCACCCAGACCCTCGCAAGCGGCCAGAGCCTCGGCAGAGCGGTCCACCCCCACCACGGAGTGCCCCAGGCCGCGCAGCCAGCGCAGGTGGCGCCCGGCGCCGCAAGCCACGTCGAGCACCGTGCTGCCCGGCGCAATCAGGTGGGACCAGCGGCGGACCCAGTCGGAGGGAGCTTCGTTACCGTGCATGTGCTATTGAAAATATAGCTATCAGCGCTTGTCCATCAAGCGCTAGCGGCCAAAAAACTTGAAAGAGGAAGGCGCGGGCTCAGAAGCACGCCCACATCTGGTCGGCCAGCATCACCATGAAGTCCGGCACCGTGTACATGCCAAACACCGCCAGGCACAGCACTACCGCCGTGATCCAGCCAAGCCAGCGCCATACCCGTGGCACGCTGCTGCCGGGCGGGGTGGTGGATGCGCTGACGGTGGGCATGAAGAAGTTCTTTGCAGGGGATGGTCAGGCAGGTTGGGCTGCGCCGCGCTGGATGGGGCTTTCCCGGACCGGCAGGTTTACCAGCCCGGCAAAAATACCCAGGCCGATGGCGATGTACCAGACGATATCGTAGCTGCCCGTCGCGTCATACAGATAGCCCCCCAGCCACACGCCCAGGAAGCTGCCGATCTGGTGGCTGAAGAACACGAAGCCGCCCAGCATCGACAGATGCTGCACGCCAAAGATTTGCGCGATGGTGGCGTTGGTGGGCGGGATGGTAGACAGCCACAGCGTGCCCATCACCGCCGAGAACACATACACCGACAGCGGCGACAGCGGCACCAGCAGGAACACGCTGATGGCCGCAGCCCGCGCAAAGTAGATAAAAGCCAGGATGAACCGCTTGGGCATGCGCTGGCCCAGCGTGCCGGCCACATAGGTGCCCAGCACATTGAACAGGCCAATCAGCGCCAGTGCATAGCTGGCCACCTGGGGCGACAGGCCGTGGTCCTTGAGGTAGCTGGGCATGTGCACGCCGATGAACACCACCTGGAATCCACAGACGAAGTAGCCCGCCATCAACAGGTTGAAACTGGGGTAGCGGAACGCCTCGCCCAGCGCTTGCAGGATCGTCTGCTCGCGCTTGACCGGGGCCGCTCCCGCGAAGTTGGGCTCGCGCAGCCCAAAGGCCAGCGGCACGATGAGCAGCACCATCAAGGACAGCGCCAGCAGCGCCTGCTGCCAACCCAGTCCGGCAATCAGCCAGCCTTCCACCGGCACCATGAGGAACTGGCCGAACGAGCCTGCCGCAGCAGCCACACCCATGGCCCAGGACCGGCGTTCGGGTGCAATCTGGCGCCCCAGCACACCGTAGATCACGGCATAGGTGGTGCCTGCCTGGGCCGCGCCAATCAGCACGCCCGCCGTCAGCGCAAACAGCGTGGGCGTGGGCGACAGTGCCATGCCCGCCAGGCCCAGGCCGTACAGCACGGCACCGCCCATCAGCACGCGGAACGCGCCAAACCGGTCGGCCACCATGCCCGCAAAAATGCCGATCAGGCCCCAGGACAGGTTCTGGATGGCAATTGCCAGTGCGAACGACTGGCGCGTCCAGCCCATCTCCTGGGTGATGGGCAAGAGCCAGAGCCCGAAGCCGTGGCGGATGCCCATCGACAGGGTCACGATGGCCGCGCCGCAGGCCAGCACCTGGAACATGGACAGTTTGGGAGGATTCGTATGCATGCGCAGGAATGTAGCCAGATTGCGTGAAACGTGCTGATACACCGGGGACCAATACAGTTGGTAGCAGGGGCGAAGGTGGGGCTGGTTTTATATCCAGCTATTGCTGCGTTGCCGCACTACAATCCGCCCCATGTCTGCCAAACCGTCTTCTGCATCCGCCAGCGAATATTCCGAAGGCTCGATCCGCGTGCTCAAGGGCCTGGAGCCCGTCAAGCAACGCCCGGGCATGTACACCCGCACCGACAACCCCCTGCACATCGTTCAGGAGGTGCTGGACAACGCGGCCGACGAGGCGCTGGCCGGGCACGGCAAGAAGATCCGCGTCACGCTGCATGCCGACGGCTCGGTCAGCGTGGAGGACGACGGCCGGGGCATTCCGTTTGGCATGCACCCCGAGGAAAACGCCCCGGTGATCGAACTGGTGTTCACCCGGCTGCACGCGGGTGGCAAGTTCGACAAGGGCAAGGGCGGCGCCTACAGCTTCTCGGGCGGCCTGCACGGCGTGGGCGTGAGTGTGACCAACGCTTTGGCCACACGACTGGAGGCAACGAGCTACCGCGAAGGCAAGGCGGCACGCCTGGTGTTCTCGGCCGGTGACGTGATCGAACCCCTGGTGGCCCGGCCGCTGGAGGCGGGCGAGCGCAAGCAGGGCACGTCGGTGCGCGTGTGGCCCGACGCCAAGTATTTCGAGTCGAGCGCGCTGCCCATGGGCGAGTTGACCCACCTGCTGCGCAGCAAGGCGGTGCTCATGCCGGGCGTCACGGTGCAGCTCGTCAACGAGAAAACCCGCGACACGCAAACCTGGCAGTACAAGGGCGGCCTGCGCGACTACCTCATGCAGACGCTCAACGGCGACCCGGTGATCCCGCTGTTTGAAGGCGAGGGTTTTGCCGACCGCAACAACGAAAGTTTTGCCGAAGGCGAGGGCGCATCCTGGTGTGTCGCCTTCACCGAAGACGGCCAGCCCGTGCGCGAGAGCTACGTCAACCTGATTCCCACGAGCGCGGGCGGCACGCACGAGAGCGGCCTGCGCGACGGCCTGTTCAATGCAGTCAAGAGCTTCATCGAGCTGCACAGCCTGCTGCCCAAGGGTGTGAAGCTGCTGCCCGAGGACGTGTTTGCGCGCGCCAGCTATGTGCTCAGTGCCAAGGTGCTCGACCCGCAGTTCCAGGGCCAGATCAAGGAGCGCCTGAACTCGCGCGACGCGGTGCGGCTGGTCAGCGGCTTCGTGCGCCCGGCGCTGGAGCTGTGGCTCAACCAGCATGTCGAATACGGCAAGAAGCTTGCCGAGCTGGCCATCAAGGCCGCGCAGACGCGCCAGAAGGCGGGCCAGAAGGTCGAAAAACGCAAGGGCTCGGGCGTGGCCGTGTTGCCCGGCAAGCTCACCGACTGCGAAAGCAAGGACATCGCCCACAACGAAGTCTTCCTGGTCGAGGGCGACTCGGCCGGCGGCAGCGCCAAGATGGGCCGCGACAAGGAAAGCCAGGCCATCCTGCCGCTGCGCGGCAAGGTGCTCAACACCTGGGAGGTGGAGCGCGACCGCCTGTTTGCCAACAACGAAATCCACGACATCTCGGTGGCCATCGGCGTGGACCCGCATGGCCCCAACGACACTCCGGATTTGAGCGGCCTGCGCTACGGCAAGGTTTGCATCTTGAGTGACGCCGACGTGGATGGCTCGCACATCCAGGTGCTGCTGCTCACGCTCTTCTTCCGCCACTTCCCCAAGCTCATCGAAACCGGCCACATCTATGTGGCGCGCCCGCCGCTGTTCCGCGTGGATGTACCCGCGCGCGGCAAGAAGCCCGCCGCCAAGATGTATGCGCTGGACGATGGCGAACTGACGGCCATCCTCGACAAGTGCGCCAAGGACGGCGTGCCCAAAGAGAAGTGCCAGATCAGCCGCTTCAAGGGCCTGGGCGAGATGAACGCCGAGCAGCTGTGGGAAACCACGCTCAACCCCGACACCCGCCGCCTGCTGCCCGTGCAACTGGGCGACATGGACTTTGCCGCCACCGAAGGCCTCATCACCAAGCTCATGGGCAAGGGCGAAGCCGCCGCGCGCCGTGAGCTGATGGAGCTGCATGGCGATGCGGTCGAGATCGATATCTGACCGCATCGACGCGCTCCGCCCGGTGTTTGTGATCAAAATATGAACAAAAATAGTGCCCTGCGCTTGTCTGTATTGGGTTTGCTGCTATGTTTTGTGCAGCAAATGGCCCATGCGGACCTGTGGGCGCATGTGGACGAGCGCGGCGTGACGCACTTTGCGGCCGAGCAGGTCGATGCGCGCTACCAGCTGTTTTTTCGCGGCAACGACTTTGACTCCACCCGCGACGCGCCTGCCAATGCGTCGCCCATGCCCTACGCGCTGCCCGCAGCAGGCGCGCGCCTGCTGGCCTTTTTTGACATCGCCCCCGACTACAAACGCGTCAAACACCACCTGCGCGCTGCGTCCGCCAAACACGGTGTGGACTACGAGCTGCTGCAGGCCGTGATCGCGACCGAGTCCGGCTTTGACGCCACCGCCGTGTCGCCCAAGGGCGCCGTGGGCCTGATGCAGGTGATGCCCGCCACCGCCAACCGCTTTGGCGTGAGCAGCGACGCCAAGCGCACGGTGGAACAGAAGCTGACCGACCCGGCGGTGAATGTGCCCACTGGCACCCGTTACCTGCGCCACCTGCTGGACCTGTTCCCCGGTCGCATGGACCTAGCCGTGGCGGCCTACAACGCCGGTGAAGGTGCGGTACAGCGCGCGGGCAACCAAATCCCCGCGTACAAGGAAACGCAGAGCTATGTGCGCACCGTGCTGGGCCTGTATGCCCAGCTCAAGCCCCCGGCACCCGTGCTGGCACAGCGTGCAGCGCCTGGCCGCGTACGCATGGAGCTCTCGGGCGGTGCCACCAACAGGGGCAACCTGCCGCCCACCCGCGTCGCGCAGACACGCGACCAGAACCTGAATCAAGAACCTGTAGTTAACGAATGAGCGACCAACCGACTTTGGATTTCACCACCGCAGGCGATGACGGGGGCGACTCCCTGGGCCTTGCGGGCTATGCCCAGCGCGCCTACCTTGAATACGCACTGTCGGTCGTCAAGGGCCGTGCGTTGCCCGATGTGTGCGACGGCCTCAAGCCCGTGCAGAGGCGCATCCTGTATTCGATGGACCGCATGGGCCTGGGCTACAGCGGCCCTACGCGCAATACTGCCGCCAAGCCGGTCAAGAGCGCCCGCGTGGTGGGCGATGTGCTGGGCCGCTTCCACCCGCATGGTGACCAGTCGGCCTACGACGCGCTGGTGCGCATGGCGCAGGACTTTGCCCAGCGCTACCCGCTGATCGACGGCCAGGGCAACTTCGGCAGCCGCGATGGCGATGGCGCCGCTGCCATGCGCTACACCGAGGCGCGCCTGTCGCGCATCACCAGCCTGCTGCTCGACGAGATCGACGAAGGCACAGTGGATTTCATGCCCAACTACGACGGCAGCACCGAGGAGCCGCGCCAGTTACCCGCCCGCCTGCCGTTTGCGTTGCTCAACGGCGCCAGCGGCATCGCCGTGGGCCTGGCCACCGAAATCCCCAGCCACAACCTGCGCGAGATTGCCGACGCCTGCATTGCGCTCATCAAGACACCTTCGCTGAGCCAGGACGAGCTGCTGGCCATCGTGCCCGGGCCCGACTACCCCGGCGGTGGCCAGATCATCAGCAGCCCCGGTGACATTGCCGATGCCTACCGCACCGGCCGGGGCAGCCTCAAGGTGCGCGCGCGCTGGAAGATCGAGGAACTGGCGCGTGGCCAGTGGCAACTGGTGGTGAACGAGCTGCCACCGGGCGTGAGCACGCAGCGCGTGCTCGAAGAGATCGAGGAAATCACCAACCCCAAAGTCAAGGCCGGCAAGAAGGCGCTGAGCCAGGACCAGACGCAACTGAAGGCCAGCATCCTGGCCGTGCTGGATGTCGTGCGCGACGAATCCAGCAAAGACGCCCCCGTGCGCCTGGTGTTCGAGCCCAAGACGGGCAAGACCCCGCAGCAGGAGCTGATCACCGCGCTGCTGGCGCACACCAGCCTGGAGACCTCGGCCCCCATCAACCTCACCATGGTGGGGCTCGACGGCAAGCCGGTGCAAAAGTCGCTGCGGGTGATGCTGGAAGAGTGGATCGCCTTCCGCCAGACAACGATCACGCGCCGCAGCCAGCACCGCCTGAACAAGGTGCTCGAGCGCATCCACATCCTCGAAGGGCGGCAGACCGTGCTGCTCAACATCGACGAGGTGATCGCCATCATCCGTGCGGCCGAGGAGCCCAAGGCCGCGCTGATTGCGCGCTTCAACCTCAGCGATCGACAGGCCGAAGACATCCTTGAAATTCGCCTGCGCCAGCTTGCGCGGCTCGAAGCCATCAAGATCGAGCAGGAACTGAAAGAACTGCGCGAAAGCCAGGGCAAGCTAGAAGACATTCTGAACAACCCCGGCTCGCTGCGCCGCACCATGGTCAAGGAGATCGAGGCCGACGCCAAGACCTTTGCCGATGCGCGCCGCACGCTGATCCAGGCCGAGAAAAAGGCTGTGGCCGAAGTGAAGGTGGTGGACGAGCCCGTCACGGTGATCGTCTCGCAAAAAGGCTGGGTGCGCGCTCGCACCGGCCATGGCCACGAGGCTGCCAGTTTTGCCTTCAAGGCGGGAGATGGCCTGTATGGCACGTTTGAATGCCGTACGGTCGATACCTTGCTGGCCTTTGGCAGCAATGGCCGCGTGTACTCGGTGGCGGTGTCATTGCTGCCCGGCGCACGCGGTGACGGCCAGCCGGTGACCACGCTGATTGAGTTGGAAGCCGGCACCCAACTGCTGCACTACTTTGCAGGGCCCGCCAACGCCACGCTGCTGCTGTCCAACTCCGGTGGCTACGGCTTTCTGGCGGCGGTGGAGAACATGGTCTCGCGCCAGAAGGGCGGCAAGGCCTTCCTCACGTTGGGCGAGGGCGAGACGGTGTGTGTGCCTTCGCATGCTGCGGGCACCACGGGCAGCAAGCCCGTGCTGCCTGCCACGCATGTGGCCTGTGCCTCCACGGGCGGGCGCATCCTCACGTTCGAGATCACCGAGCTGAAAACCATGGTCAACGGCGGTCGCGGGCTGATGCTGATTGACCTGGAAGACAAGGACCAGCTGGCGGGAGCCGCAGCCTACACACGCAGCATTCGCCTGGATGGCATTGGCCGGGGCGGCAAGCAGCGCGACGAGACGCTCGAGATCCGCAGCCTGAACAACGCCCGCGCCGCGCGAGGCCGCAAGGGCAAGGCGGCGGATCTGGGCTTCAAGCCCAACGCAGTGACGCGCGTGGAGTAAGACTGTGGCGTCGCGCTCACCCACGCTGGATGAGCTGCGCCGCTACGCGATTGCGCGCAGCCTGTTCAAACCGCTGACGCTGCCCGGCGCAATCCGCAAGCTGGGGTTTGTGCAGGCTGACCCGATGCGAGCACCCGCGCGGGCGCAGGACCTGATTTTGCGTCTGCGGGTGCGCGACTACCGCGCGGGTGACCTGGAACGCCGCTACGAGCGCTTAGGTATTGAAGAAGACGCCTTCGTTAACTACGGCTTTGTGTCCCGCGAGATGCTGGCGCTGCTGCACCCGCGCACGCCGCGCAGGCCGTGGGACGCCGCCACTACCGAACGTGCGCGTGAGGTGCTGGCGTTTGTGCAGGAGCGGGGCATGGTGCACCCGCGCGAAGTGAGCGAAGCGTTTGCGCACCATGGCCGCGTGGCGGGCTACTGGGGCGGCGAGCTCAATGCCAGCACACGCCTGCTGGATGCGATGCACCACCACGGCTGGTTGCGGGTGTGCCGCCGCGAGTCGGGCACTCGGGTGTATGCACCCGTTGCGCACCCCGAGCAGGACGTCAGCCCCGCCGCACGTTTGGCCCGCGCCGAAGCCCTGGTGGATCGCATCGTGGCGCTGTATGCCCCGTTGCCTGCACCCAGCCTGGGCTACCTGGTCACGCTGCTGCGCTACGGCGCACCGCAGCTGGCTGCCGAGGCGCGCGCGGTGGCCAAGGCCGCACCGTCACGCTACGGCCATGCGGTGGTCGATGGAACCACCTGGTTTTGGCCTGTCGCTGAAAGTCCGGCATCGCGCCGCCACCAGCCGGATAACGGCGTGCGGCTATTGGCACCGTTCGATCCCGTGGTGTGGGACCGACGCCGCTTCGAGATGCTGTGGGGCTGGGCGTACCGGTTCGAGGCGTATGTACCGGCGCCCAAGCGCACCATGGGCCACTATGCGTTGCCGGTGCTGTGGGGCGAACAGATGGTGGGCTGGGCCAACCTGCGCGTGGAGCGTGGTCGGCTGCAGCATGCTCTGGGTTTTGTGGCCGGGCGCCCACCACGCGACGCGGGGTTCCGGCGCGCGCTGGGCGAGGAACTGGCGCGTTTTGAGGCCTTCCTCGGCTCCGCAGCCTGACAGCCCGCTCATGCACCCGGCACCCCGGGCCTGCGAGTTAGCACCTGTCGCCAGTTTTTTTCAGGGTGTTGCAGCGGGCGACAGGGGCCGCTGGCACCGCGCTTTTGTCGACGGTGGGCGTACAGATGGCATGCGAATGGGGCATTTGCCCGAGCGACACGACCTGCTGAAACCCCGTGGCCGAACTCTGGCGGCGCGATGATGCCCGCCCCGGGAGGTGTGGTGGGACCCATGCAGGCAGGGCAGACCCTGATGTGCAGTGACGGAGTTTGTGCAATCGTGAAAAAGCGTGCAACATCTGTACACAAACACAACGCTTCAGGAGGCAACCATGCCCAAGCATCTTCGGATGGCTCACAAGCTCTGGCTGGCGGTGATTTTGATTGTGGTCATGCTGGTGGCGGTGGTGGGCTTTGCGGCCTACCGGTCTGCCAAGGTACAGGCCCATGCTGATGCGGTGAGCAAAGACATGGAGTCGCGCGTGCAGGCAGCATTGCGCTGGTCGGGTCTTACCGAGACCAATGCCGCCAGAACCCAGGCCCTGATCGTCAGCAGCGACCCGGCCGTCGAAGCCGAGTTCAAGGACGTGATCACGGCCACATCGGCGCAGATCAGCGAAGTGCAAAAGTCGCTGGAATCCATGGCCCTGTCGGAGGCCGACAAGCAGCAGATGGCCAAGATCGCCGCTGCGCGCAAGACCATGATCGACCTGCGCGGCGAGGCCCGCAAACTCAAGAGCGATGGGCAGCAAGAACAGGCTGTGACGTTGATCACCCAGAAGTACAACCCTTCGGTGGCGGCCTACACCACCACGCTGCGTGAGTTCGTTCAGCAGCAGCAGCAAGGTGCCGAGGCCGTTCAGAAGCAGATGGCGGCAGAGCGCATGCTGACGGTCAAGATTGCTGCCGTGGCCGTGGGCCTGCTGCTGCTGGCCATCATTGTGGGTGCCTACTACCTGATCGGCAGCATCCAGCGGCCCTTGGAGCAGGCCAACGGGCTGGCCGAACGCATTGCCGGGGGCGACCTGAGCATGCAGGAATCCGTGACCCGGGGCGACGAGTTTGGCGACCTGCTGCGTTCGCTGTATGCCATGAGCAGCGCCTTGGGTCGCATGGTGCACCAGGTGCGCCAGAGCACCGACAGCATCGCCATCGCCAGCGCCGAGATCGCTACGGGCAACCACGACCTTTCGGCCCGCACCGAGCAGACCTCCAGCAACCTGCAGGAGACGGCGGCCGCAATGGAGCAGTTCACCAGCACCATCCAGCAAAGCGCAGGCAGTGCGCAGCAGGCCAGCAGCCTGGCGGCGGGCGCCACGGGCGTGGCGCGCCGGGGCGGCGAGGTGGTGAACCAGGTGGTGGCCACGATGGAGGACATCAACCACAGCAGCAAGAAGATCGCGGACATCATTGGCGTGATTGATGGCATAGCCTTTCAGACCAACATCCTCGCGCTGAACGCCGCTGTGGAAGCAGCCCGCGCGGGTGAGCAGGGCCGGGGTTTTGCGGTGGTGGCCAGCGAGGTGCGCAGCCTTGCCCAGCGCAGCGCCGAGGCCGCCAAGGAGATCAAGTTGCTCATCAGTGCGTCGGTCGAGAAGGTGGAGACGGGCTCGCGCCTGGTGTCGGACGCGGGCACCACCATGACCGACATCGTGCAGTCGGTGCAGCGCGTGACCGACATGATTGGCGAGATCACCGCAGCATCGTCCGAACAGAGTGCGGGGGTGTCGCAGGTCAACAAGGCGATCAGCAACCTTGACCAGATGACGCAGCAGAATGCGGCGCTGGTGGAAGAAAGCGCCGCCGCCGCCCAGAGCCTGCGTGAGCAGGCAGATCACCTGGCGCGCGAGGTGTCCATGTTCAAGGTGAATGCCGCCAGCTATGGGCCCGCGCAGGCGGCCATTGGTGCGGCGCGCGCCACGGCTGCCCAGCGGCCACAGGCACCCGCACGGCCCGCACCGGGTTCTGGTGCGAAGGCACTCCACGGCACGCCCGCTGCGGTGGCCAAGGCTCCGGCTGCAGCGGCCGCTGTTGCCAAGGTATCTGCCGCACCTGCACCCGCCAGCCGCAAGCCCGCGGTGGCCCAGGGATCGGAAGAGGACTGGGAGTCTTTTTGACGCTCTGACAACTGGCAGCCATGGTGTCATGGCGGCTGGGAGGGGCGTATCCGTCACCGCCCAGCGCAGAAAACAAAAAAACCCATGGCAGTCATGCCATGGGTTTTTTTGGTGAGGGGGGTGGGGTCTGTCAGGCCAGCTCTGCGATCAGCTCGATTTCCACGCAGGCGCCCAGGGGGATCTGCGCCACGCCAAAAGCACTGCGGGCGTGCACGCCTTTTTCGCCAAAGACCTGGCCCAGCAGTTCGCTGGCACCGTTGGTCACCAGGTGCTGCTCGGTGAAATCACCCGTGGAATTCACCAGGCTCATGACCTTGACGATGCGCTTGACGCGGTTGAGGTCGCCGCCACAGGCAGCCTGCAACGTGCCCATGAGGTCAATCGCTACCGAGCGTGCAGCTTCCTTGCCTTCTTCGGTGCCGATATCGCGGCCAAACTGCGCGGCCCAGGGCTTGCCGTCCTTGCGTGCGATGTGGCCGGACAGGAACACCAGGTTGCCCGTCTGCACATAGGGCACATAGGCGGCAGCGGGCACCGACACGGGGGGCAGGGTGATGTTGAGTTCTTTCAGCTTGTCGTAAACGCTCATGGTCTTTCCTCGGTTTGGCGTGAAGGTGGATGGCGGGGGCTGGCCGGTGCAGGTGCGCCGGCACGGCCTGCTGGTCAGCGCGGTGGCTTCGCGGTCCGGCGGCACCCGGATGGCCGCGAGTGTTACACAGCCTGGTGTGCAGAATCCAGCGGCCAGCCCCCAGGCATCGCATTAGCATCAGCCCATGCCCGCCATAAGCGCCCCTAATGCCATTTCATCCGCCCCTGGGGGCCTGGATGGCGCCGTGGCCAGCGAAAGCTCCGCGATGGTCGCCGCCGTTCCTTGGCGCTTGCCTGCGTGGCTGCTGGGGGCCGTATTGGGGGCCGCGCTGCAGCTGCAGCAGCCGGTGTTGTGGCCCGGGGTGGTCTACGGGGCGGTTCTGGTGGCGGCGTGTGTGGTGGGCGGGTGCGCGCGGGCAGCGTCCAGGCGACGCAGATGGGGCGCTCATGCGGCCACCGCGCTGGCCGTGGGCGCCGGATTGCTGGTGATGTTCGCCCTGTGTGGGCTGCGCGCTGTGGACTATGCGGCCCAGGGCCTTGCGCCCGCGCTGGAGGGCCAGGACATCCGGGTGACCGGCGTGGTGGCGGCCATGCCGCAGACCAACGAGGCTGGCACCCGCATCCGCGTGGACGTGGAGGCCGCGCGCCTGAACGGTGCCCCGGTGACGCTGCCGCCGCGCATCGATGTGGCCTGGTACGGCGGCCCGTTCCGCGATGCGGCCGGAACCTTGGACCTGCAGCGTCCACCGCCCGCCCTGAAAGCCGGCGACCGCTGGGCGTTGACGGTGCGCCTGAAGGCGCCGCACGGGCTGCGCAACCCCCATGGTTTTGACTACGAGTTGTGGATGTGGGAGCAGGGCGTGCAGGCCACAGGCTACGTGCGTGCAGGGCCCAAGGACGAGCCGCCCGAGTTTGTGACAGCAACCTGGCTGCATCCGGTGGAGCGGGCGCGGCAGTCGGTGCGCGATGCGATCCTGGAGCGCCTGGCGGGCGACCAGGATGGCAGTGACCCTGCCCGCACGCGCGTTGCGGGCGTGGTGGCGGCGTTGGTGACAGGTGACCAGCGCGCCATTGACCGTGCCGATTGGGATGTGTTCCGCGCCACGGGCGTGGCTCACCTCATGAGCATCTCCGGGCTTCACATCACCTTGTTTGCCTGGCTGGCCGCGCTGGTGGTGGGTGCCCTGTGGCGGCGTTCCACCCGGCTGTGCCTGGCGGTGCCCGCGCCCTCTGCAGCACTGGCCTCCGGGGTGGTGCTGGCGGCAGCCTACGCGCTGTTCAGCGGCTGGGGCGTGCCTGCACAGCGCACGGTGATCATGCTGGCTGCCATTGCCGTGCTGCAGCTCAGCGGCCGCCGCTGGCCCTGGCCGCAGGTGTGGCTGTGGGCGTGTGCGGCCGTGGTGGCGGCAGACCCGTGGGCGCTGGCGCAGGCAGGCTTCTGGCTGAGCTTTGTGGCGGTGGGTATTCTGTTCGCTACTAATTCAATAGCTGGTAGCGCTTATCCAACTAGCGCTAGGCACCATTTTTATGTATTGATTCGGGAGCAGTGGGTGGTGACGCTGGCGCTCACGCCCCTGACCCTGCTGTTGTTTGGCCAGGTGTCGGTGGTGGGTTTTGCCGCCAACCTGGTGGCGATTCCCTGGGTCACCCTGGTGATCACCCCGCTGGCGTTGGGCGGCGTGCTGTGGGCACCCTTGTGGAGCCTGGCCGCCCTCAGTTTGCAGCCGCTGGCAGCCCTGCTGCAATGGCTGGCGTTGTGGCCCTGGGCCGTGGTCTTCCTGCCTGCCGCGCCGTTGTGGGCAGGCATGCTGGCCGTGGCCGGAGGCGCGCTGCTGGCCACGCGCCTGCCCTGGCGGCTGCGGCTGCTGGCATTTCCCCTCCTGTGGCCCGCGCTGTGGTGGCAGCCGGTGCGCCCGGCGGCAGGGCAGTTTGAACTGCTGGCCGCAGACATCGGCCAGGGCAATGCGGTGCTGGTGCGCACCGCCACCCACACGCTGCTGTACGACGCAGGGCCGCGTTTCAGCCGCGAGAGCGACGCGGGCCACCGCGTGCTGGTGCCGCTGCTGCGGGCACTGGGGGAGCGCGTGGACACCCTCATGCTCAGCCACCGCGATGCAGACCACACCGGCGGTGCGGCCGCGGTGCTGGCGCAGCAGCCGCATGCGGAGCTGGTGGGCTCGATCGAGGCAGAGAACACCTTGCAGGCCTTGCGCCCAGTCCAGCCCTGCCTGGCGGGCCAGCGCTGGGAATGGGATGGTGTGGCCTTCGAAGTGCTGCACCCGCAGCCGGACGACGCGGCGGTGCGCAGCGTGCGCCCCAATGCGCTGAGCTGTGTGCTGCGCATCACCTCCGCCGGGCCGCAGGGCGTGTCGGCCTTGCTGGTGGGCGACATCGAAGCCCCGCAGGAACAGGCCCTGCTGGCGCGCGGTGCGGCGCTCCAGGCCGACCTGCTGCTGGTGCCCCACCACGGCAGCAAGACATCATCGTCCCCGGCGTTTCTGGATGCCGTCCAGCCGCGCACTGCTTTGGTGCAAGCCGGGTACCGCAACCGCTTTGGCCATCCAGCCCCGCAGGTGTTGCAGCGCTATCGCCTTCGCGACATCGAGGTGGTGGAGTCTTCGCGCTGTGGCGCCGCGACCTGGGCCTCTGCCAAACCCGCAGCAATAGGGTGTGAACGCGATGCGGGCCGACGCTACTGGCAGCACCAGATGGTGCCCCGGGCGGACTCAGCAGGCGCGATGCCGTAGTGCCACCAGGGGCCGTTTGCAGAGTGTGGGCGCGCAACTTGCTATCCTGTCTTCAGGAGGCCAGTTCATGCAGAAATTTGACGAGATGTACGCCATGCTGCCTTTTGATGGCAGCGATGTGCGGGAACACTACAAGCGCTACGCGCAGTGGTTGAGCAAACAGCCCCCTGATGTGATGCAGGCCCGCAGGGCCGAAGCCGAGATGATCTTCCGGCGCGTGGGCATTACCTTCGCCGTTTACGGCGCAAAGGACGAGGGCGGCGCGGGCAATGAGCGGTTGATTCCGTTTGACCTGATTCCGCGCATCATTCCGGCCCATGAGTGGAGCAGCATGCAGCAGGGGCTGGTGCAGCGGGTCACGGCGCTCAATCGCTTCATCCACGACGTGTACCACGGGCAGGACATCATCCGCGCCGGCATCGTGCCTGCCGACCTCATCCTCAACAACGCGCAGTACCGGCCCGAGATGGCCGGGTTGCATGTGCCGCAGAACATCTACGCGCACATTGCCGGCATCGACATCGTGCGCGCCCCCAACGCGCAGGGCGAGGGCGAGTACTACGTGCTGGAAGACAACCTGCGCGTGCCCAGCGGCGTGAGCTACATGCTGGAAAACCGCAAGATGATGATGCGGCTGTTCCCCGAGCTGTTTAGCCTGCACAAGGTGGCGCCCGTGGCCCACTACCCCGACATGCTGCTCGAAACCCTGCGCGCCAGCGCGCCCGCAGCGGCCGACGAGCCCACGGTGGTGGTGCTCACGCCCGGCATGCACAACAGCGCGTACTTCGAGCATGCCTTCCTCGCGCAGCAGATGGGCGTGGAGCTGGTCGAAGGGCAGGACCTCGTCGTCAAGGACAAGTTCGTCTACATGCGCACCACGCGCGGCCTGCAGCGGGTGGACGTGATCTACCGCCGGGTGGACGACGACTTCCTCGATCCGCAGGTCTTCCGCCGCAACTCCACGCTGGGCTGCCACGGTCTCATGGAGGCCTACCGCGCAGGCAACGTGGGCATCTGCAACGCCGTGGGAACGGGCGTGGCCGACGACAAGTCGGTGTACCCCTACGTGCCCGAGATGATCCGCTTCTACCTGGGGCAGGAGCCCATCCTCAAGAACGTGCCCACGTGGATGTGCCGCAAGCAGGAGGATCTGCAGTATGTGCTGGCCAACCTGAAGGACTTGGTCGTGAAGGAAGTGCACGGCGCGGGTGGCTACGGCATGCTGATCGGCCCGGCCGCCACGCAGGCCGAGATCGAGGACTTCCGCCGTGCGCTGCTGGCCAACCCGGCGGGCTACATCGCCCAGCCCACGCTCAGCCTGTCGAGCTGCCCGACCTATGTGGAAAGCGGCATCGCCCCGCGCCACATCGACCTGCGCCCCTTCGTGCTCAGCGGTCGCGAGGTGCAGATGGCCGCAGGGGGCCTCACGCGCGTGGCACTGCAAGAGGGCTCGCTGGTGGTGAATTCCTCGCAGGGCGGCGGCACCAAGGACACCTGGGTGCTGGGCGAGGGTGCTCCTGCCGCGCAACCCAAGGCCGTGCAATCCCAGTCGCAATCGCAATCCCAGGGCCAGTCGCAAAGTCAATCGCAAGGGAGTCTCTGAACATGCTGAGCCGCACCGCCGACCATCTGTTCTGGATGTCCCGCTACACCGAGCGGGCTGAGAACACAGCAAGAATGCTCAATGTGAGCTACGAGACTTCCCTGCTGCCCCAGGCTGCCGATGTGGCGCAGAAAGGCTGGGAGGGCCTGCTGTCCATCAGCGAGCTGATTCCTGCCTACACCGCCAAGCATGGCGAAGTGACGCCCGCCAACGTGCTGGAGTTCATGGTGCACGATGGCAACAACCCGTCGTCCATCCTGTCATGCCTGCGTGCCGCGCGCGAGAACGCGCGGGCCGTGCGCGGTGCGTTGACCACCGAGGTGTGGGAAACGCAGAACCAGACCTGGCTGGAGCTGCACCGCCAGCTGGAAGGCGGCGCCTTTGAGCGCGATCCAGGCCAGTTCTTTGAATGGGTGAAGTACCGCTCGCACCTCTCACGCGGCGTGGTGCTCGGCACGATGCTGCAGGACGAGGCGTTTCACTTTTTGCGCATGGGCACCTTCCTGGAGCGCGCAGACAACACTGCGCGCCTGCTGGATGTGAAGTTCCACGCCGTGAAGAATGACTTTTTTGGCCGCCCCAGCGACCGCAACCAAGAAAGCGACTTCTACCACTGGAGCGCCATCTTGCGCAGCGTGTCGGCGTTCGAGGTGTACCGCAAGGTCTACCGCGATGTGATCACGCCGGGGCGCGTGGCCGACCTGCTGATCCTGAGCCGCGATATGCCCCGATCGCTGCACGCCTGTCTGCGCGAGGTGGTGGACAACCTGGCCGTGCTGGCCAACGGGCAGTCCGCCGAAACCAGCCGCAGGGCAGGGCGCTTGCTGGCCGACCTGCAGTACGGTCGCATCGACGAGATCCTGACCACGGGCCTGCACGCGTTCCTCACGCAGTTCCTGGACCGGGTCAACGACCTGGGTGGCGGCATCAGCCGCGATTTTCTGGTGACGTCCGGCGATTGAAAACCAGCATGGCGGCGCCATGCAAGGCCAGCCCCGCTGCGTAGGGAAGGAGTGGTGCCCAGGGAGAGCCCAGCCAGGCTCTTGCCTGCGCGCCACGCAGCCAGTCGGGCATCACTGCGCCCCAAGGGGCGTGCAGGCTCGTCTGCAGAAACCCATAGGTCGTGAGCCCCAGACCTACAGTCGCACCCAGAGCGATGCCGTAGGCCACCGGCAGCTTGCGGCGACCCGCCATGGCCATGAAGGCTGCACTGAAGAAAACCCCCAAGAACATGGTGGCCAGCCACGCCACAGGCCACCATCCCGCATCACCCCTTCCAGACTGAACCGTCAGCAGAGCATTGAACCCACCGATGACGCCCAGCGTTAGCAGAGGTACCAGAAAATTGCGATACCGCGCGCTCAGCCGTGCCGAATACGCATTCGGGGTTGGCGATGTTTGGGGCGTGGTAGCGCGCATTGCCAGTCATTCTTGCGCGTTGCGCCGCTGGTCGCGCAGCATGAAGAGGTAAAGGCTCTCGACCTTCTCGCGCGCCCAGGGGGTTTTGCGCAAAAACTTGAGGCTGGAACCCACGCTGGGGTCGATCTGAAAACAGCGGATGGGGATCTGTCGGCCCAGCTCGTCCCAGCCAAAATAGTCTGCCAGGCCCACTACCATGGCTTCCAGCGTTACGCCGTGCAGGGGGTTGCGGGGCTGTTTGGCAGAAGCTGCTGGAGGTGTGGGTTCAGCAGCTTGCGCGGTGTGGCTGCCCTCGGTGGTGCGCGCGTCAGGGGTGGGGGTGGACTCGGTAGCGTTCATGGGCCCAAGCATAAAGGCCCCTGCCTGCCTTTGTGGAATGCCTTCACTGCGTGCGTTGCAGGTGGGTCTCGCGCTGAAACAGCTCGGCCGCCCAGTCCACAAACGCACGCACCTTGGCGCTCAGGTGGCGGTTGGGTGGATACACCACGTACACAGGCAGTGGCGGCTGGGTCCACTCGGGCATCAGCCGCACCAGGGCGCCATTTTGCAGGTGTTGTTGCGCCTGGTAGCTGGTGATCTGCCCGATACCCAGCCCCGCCAGCACGGACGTCACATAGGCATTGGCTTCATTCACGCTCAACTGGTAGGGACCCGTGATGTCGATGGATTCGGAGCCCTTGACGAACTCCAGCGGGTAGTGCCGGCCGCTTTGCGGAGAAAAATAGATCACGCTGGCGTGTTTTTCCTCGATCTCCAGCGGATGGGTGGGCGTGCCCTTGCGCGCCAGATAGTCGGGCGATGCCACCGTGATGAACTCCAGGTTGCCCACCCGCCGCGCCACCAGCGACTGGTCGCTGAGCTCGCCACCGCGAATCACGCAGTCCACGTTGTCTCCGATCAGGTCCACGATGCGGTCGCTCACCCCCAGGTCCACCTGGATGTCCGGGTACCGCGCATGAAACTCTGCCAGGTTCGGAATGATGAGCAGCTGTGCCACCGACGTGCCGACATCGATGCGCAGGCGACCGCGCGGATTGGCGCGTGCATTGGTCATGCTGGCCTCAATGTCATCCAGGTCGGTCAGCAGCCGGACGGTGCGGTCGTAGTAGGCGGCGCCGTCGGGCGTCACCGTCACGCGCCGCGTGGTGCGGTTGAGCAGCTTTACGCGCAGGCGCTCCTCCAGCGCCTGCACATGCTTGGTCACGGTGGCTTTGGGCAGCGATAGCGAATCCGCTGCCCGGGTAAACGTGCCGGCCTCCACCACCCGCACGAATATGCGCATGGCCTGTATTTGGTCCATGGCTTCTCCTTGAATCTGGAACGTCAGCACCCACCAGTGGGTGCTGCGGAATTCTCACACGGGCACTGCCATTTGATTGTTGAGCTTTTGGAAACAGTGCGGTGGTGTTTGACCTGTTTATCTGAAAGGCCCGAGCCACTACATTTCATCCATCGTCAATCCAATGGGTACATGCCATGCAGCCCGACCAGCCGTCCTCGCTATCTTCCACATTGCCACCCGTTGCCAAACCCACCGAAGGGGGCAAGGCCGCCTCCGTGTGCTCCGACTCCACTATTGAAGTGACCAAGGGGCAGGATGTGGCCGTGCGCATGTATGGGCGCAAGAAGACGGGCCAGGCGTCGCCGGTGGTGGTGCATTTTCATGGAGGCGCATTTACCTCGGGGGGGCTGGACAACGGCTGCACCGTGGCCTCGCTGCTGGAAGGTGTGGGGGCCGTTGTGGTGTCGGTGGCGTACCCGCTCACCCCGTTCCCGCAGCCGGTGGACACGGGCTACGACGTGCTCAAGTGGGTGCACCGCAACCGCACCAAGCTCGGCGGGCAAGGTGCACTGGTCTACCTGGCGGGTGAAGAAGCGGGCGGCAATCTGGCAGCGGCTGTGGGGCTGATGGCGCGCGACCAGTCGCACCCGCCGCTGGCCGGGCAGATCCTGCTCTCGCCCATGCTGGACCCGTGTGTGGGCACAGCCTCGCTGCGCGAAGCCACGGGCAATGCCACTGGCTGCAAATGGGCCGAAGGCTGGCGCAATTTTCTGCGTTGCCCGCGCGATGCCGAGCACCCCTATGCGGTGCCTGCCGCAGCACACCGTCTGGCCGGCTTGCCGCCTACGCTGGTGCTGGTGGGCGACACCGACCCCATGCACGATGAGGCACTGGCCTATGCCGCCCGGCTGGAGGCGGCGGGCCTGCAGGTGACCCGCCATGTTTTCTCGAAAACGGCGCAGTGGCCAGATGCCTTGCTGCAAACCGGCCCCCACGAATGCCCTTGCGCAACCGGTGCGCAGGAACAGTTCCGCCTGTTCTTTGAAGCCACCCGATGTCCGGTGCCTTCCTGAGACCCTGAACCCGGCAAGGCTGTCTCCAGAAAGTCATTGACCTCAACTTTGGTTGAGGTTTGATACTGCGGCCTTACCGCCAACCACCTGGTTATCAACGCTGATTTTTCCGGCCCACACGTGCCGGAGGGAGAAGCTTTGCCCACGTATTTCTGCACGCCGGGCCCATCAGGGCGCAGACGGCGGGCAGGTGCCATTGATGTCAACGATACATACGGAGGAAATCACACCATGAACAACCCGTTGGGCGACTTGCCTGTCTGCAGCCACGGCTGTCACAACACACAGTGTTGCCGCGTCTTCTGACGTCGGTTCTCAGTGTCCCGGCGGTGTGCTGCCGGGGCCTTGACTTTGCCACGGTGTCATTGCCGAGACTGCCCATCTGCCCACGGTTGTGACACCTTTTTTGACTCTTGTCGGCACAACGCCACCTACCGGGGCGCGGCAGAAAACCTCCACTGGCTCGCTCCACAAGGGCGGCCTTAACGATTGAAACGACCATGAACTCCAATCCTCTCTCCAAGAGCCGCCCGCTGGGCCTGGCCACCCTTGCCACTGCTGTGACGGCCACCGTGGCCGCCATCATCCTTGTGTTCCAGGCGCCCGCCGCCCAGGCTGATGGCACCCCTGCTGCGCCCCCGGCCATGCCGGTGTCGGTGGCAGCCGTGCTCCAAAAAGACATCGCCCTGTGGGACGAGTTCTCCGGCCGCCTCGAAGCCGTGCAGCGCGTGGACGTGCGCCCGCGCGTCTCGGGCGCCGTGCAGGCCGTGCACTTCCGCGAAGGCTCGCTGGTCAAGCAGGGCGAGCTGCTCGTGACGGTGGACCCCGCCCCTTACGCCGCCGAAGTGGACCGCGCCGAAGCCCAGGTGGTGGCTGCACAGGCACGCGTGTCGTACACCCGCAGCGAACTGGAGCGCGCCTCGCGCCTGCTCGAAGAAAAAGCCATCGCCCAGCGCGAACATGACGAGCGCCTGAACGCCCAGCGCGAGGCCGATGCCAACCTGCGCGCCGCCCAGGCCGCGCTGCAGACCGCGAAGCTGAACCTGGGCTACACCCAGGTGCGTGCCCCTGTGGCGGGCCGTGTGGGCCGCATCGAAGTCACCGTGGGCAACCTGGTGGCGGCCGGCGCGGGCGCCCCCGTGCTGACCACGCTGGTGTCCGTGAGCCCCATCTACGCGAGCTTCGACACCGATGAGCAGATCGTGGTGAAGGCCCTGGCCGACCTGCAAAGCGGCCAGAGCGGCAACAGCGCCCGCCAGCTCATCGAGCGCATCCCCGTGCAGATGGGCACGGGCACCACGGGCGGCACGCCGCACGCCGGTCGCCTGCAGCTCATCGACAACCAGGTCGACGCCAAGAGCGGCACCGTGCGCGTGCGAGCCGTGTTCGACAACGAAGACGGCTCGCTCATCCCCGGTCAGTTTGCCCGCATCCGCATGGGCCAGGCCCGCAACACCCAGGCGCTGCTCATCAACGAGCGCGCCGTGGGCACTGACCAGAACAAGAAGTTCGTGATGGTGGTGGGCGAGGGCAACAAGGCCGAGTACCGCGAGGTCACCCTGGGCGCGCCGATTGACGGTCTGCGCGTGGTCACCTCGGGCCTGAAGGCGGGCGAGAACATCGTCGTCAACGGCCTGCAGCGCGTGCGTCCCGGTGCAGTGGTGGCGCCGCAGCCTGTCCCCATGACCGCCAAGGCCGAGATTGCGGGTGATCGCAAGGAAGCCAAGAACGCAGCCAAGTCGCCAGCGGCCTGAGCCAGAGCGACTGGAGGAATTTGCATCCATGAACCTATCCCGCTTTTTCATCGACCGCCCCATCTTTGCCGGGGTGCTGTCGGTGCTCATCTTCCTCGGGGGGCTGATCGCATTGCGCGGTCTGCCCATCTCCGAGTACCCTGAAGTCGCGCCGCCCTCCGTGGTGGTGCGCGCACAGTACCCGGGCGCCAACCCCAAGGTGATCGCCGAGACCGTGGCCACGCCGCTCGAGGAATCCATCAACGGCGTGGAGGGCATGCTCTACATGGGCAGCCAGGCCACCACCGACGGAGTGATGACGCTGACCGTGACCTTTGCCTTGGGCACCGACCCCGACAAGGCCCAGCAGCTGGTGCAAAACCGCGTCTCGCAGGCCGAACCGCGCCTGCCCGAGGAAGTGCGCCGCCTGGGCGTCACCACTGTGAAGAGCGCGCCGGACCTGACCATGGTGGTTCATCTGGTCTCGCCCAACAACCGCTACGACATCGACTACCTGCGCAACTACGCGGTGCTCAATGTGAAGGACCGCCTCGCCCGCATTGGCGGCGTGGGCCAGGTGCAGATCTTCGGCGGCGGCGACTACTCCATGCGTGTGTGGCTCGACCCGCAGAAGGTCGCGCAGCGCGGCCTGTCGGCCAGCGACGTGGTGACCGCCATCCGCGGCCAGAACGTCCAGGCCGCTGCCGGGGTGGTGGGCGCATCGCCCGGACTGCCCGGCGTGGACCTGCAACTGTCCATCAACGCGCAGGGCCGTCTGCAGACCGAAGAAGAGTTCGGCGACATCATCGTCAAGACCGGTGCCGACGGCGCGGTGACGCGCCTGCGCGACATCGCCCGCCTGGAGCTGGGCGCGGCCGACTACTCGCTGCGCTCGCTGCTCAACAACGACCCTGCCGTGGGCATGGGCGTGTTCCAGGCGCCGGGCTCCAACGCGCTCGACATCTCGGCCAACGTGCGCGCCACCATGGACGAGATCCAGAAGAACATGCCCGAAGGCGTGGAGTACCGCATTGCGTACGACCCCACGCAGTTCGTGCGTGCCTCGATCAAATCCGTGATCCACACGCTGCTCGAAGCCATCGCCCTGGTGGTGCTGGTGGTGATCCTGTTCCTGCAGACCTGGCGCGCGTCCATCATCCCGCTGCTGGCTGTGCCGGTGTCGGTGGTGGGTACGTTTGCGGTGCTGCACCTGCTGGGCTTCTCGATCAACGCCTTGAGCCTGTTCGGCCTGGTGCTGGCCATCGGCATTGTGGTGGACGATGCCATCGTGGTGGTTGAGAACGTGGAGCGCAACATCGAGGCGGGATTGACCCCGCGCGAGGCCACCTACCGCGCCATGCGTGAAGTGTCCGGCCCCATCATCGCGATTGCGCTGGTGCTGGTGGCAGTGTTCGTGCCGCTGGCCTTCATCAGTGGCCTCACAGGCCAGTTCTACAAGCAGTTCGCGGTGACCATCGCGATCTCCACGGTGATCTCGGCGATCAACTCGCTGACCCTGTCGCCCGCCCTGTCAGCACTGCTGCTCAAAGGCCACAACGAGCCCAAGGACGCGCTCACGCGCGGCATGGACAAGGTGTTTGGCAGCCTGTTCCGGGGCTTCAATCGCTTGTTCCACCGTGGCTCCGAGGCGTACAGCGGCGGTGTCAAACGCGTCATCGGCCGCAAGGCGCTGATGTTTGTGATCTATCTCGCGCTGGTGGGTGCCACCATGGGTCTGTTCAAGATCGTGCCCGGCGGCTTTGTGCCCGCGCAGGACAAGCAGTACCTCATCGGCTTTGCCCAGCTGCCTGACGGCGCCACGCTGGACCGCACCGAGAACGTGATCCGCCGCATGGGCGAGATCATGAAGGAGAACCCCAACGTCGAGGACGCGATCGCCTTCCCGGGCCTGTCGATCAACGGCTTCACCAACAGCTCCAACGCCGGCATCGTGTTCGCCACGCTCAAGCCCTTTGCCGAGCGCACCCGCGCCGACCAGAGCGGCGGCGCCGTGGCAGGCCAGCTGAACCAGGCCTTTGGCAGCATTCAGGACGCGTTCATCGCCATGTTCCCGCCACCCCCGGTGGCGGGCCTGGGCACCACGGGCGGCTTCAAGCTGCAGATCGAAGACCGTGCCTCGCTGGGCTACGAAGCCATGGACAACGCCGTGAAGGCCTTCATGGCCAAGGCCTACCAGACACCTGAGCTGACCGGTATCTTCAGTAGCTGGCAGGTCAACGTGCCGCAGCTGTATGCCAACATCGACCGCACCAAGGCGCGCCAGCTCGGTGTGCCGGTGACGGACATCTTTGACACGCTGCAGATCTACCTGGGCAGCCTCTATGCCAACGACTTCAACCAGTTTGGCCGCACCTACAGCGTGCGCGTGCAGGCCGATGCGGCCTACCGCGCGCGGGCTGAAGATGTGGGCCTGCTCAAGGTGCGCTCTGCCACCGGCGAGATGGTGCCGCTGTCGGCGCTGATGAAGATGGAGCCCAGCTTCGGCCCCGAACGCGCCATGCGCTACAACGGCTACTTGGCTGCTGATGTGAACGGCGGCCCAGCGCCCGGTTATTCATCGGGCCAGGCGCAGGCGGCCATCGAGCGCATCGCCAAGGAGACGCTGCCCCAGGGCATCACGTTCGAGTGGACCGAGCTGACCTACCAGGAAATCCTGGCGGGCAACTCCGCCGTGCTGGTGTTCCCTCTGGCCATCCTGCTGGTGTTTCTGGTGCTGGCCGCGCAGTACGAAAGCCTCACCTTGCCGATTGCCATCATCCTGATCGTGCCCATGGGCATCCTGGCGGCCATGATCGGCGTGTGGCTGAGCAACGGCGACAACAACGTGTTCACGCAGATCGGGCTCATCGTGCTGGTGGGGCTGTCAGCGAAGAACGCGATCCTGATCGTGGAGTTTGCGCGCGAACTGGAGTTTGCCGGGCGCACCCCCGTGCAGGCCGCCATCGAAGCCAGCCGTCTGCGCTTGCGTCCTATCCTGATGACCTCACTGGCCTTCGTCATGGGTGTGCTGCCCCTGGTGCTGTCCACCGGTGCCGGCGCCGAAATGCGCAGCGCCATGGGTGTGGCGGTGTTCTCCGGAATGATTGGGGTGACGGCCTTCGGCCTGTTCCTCACGCCCGTGTTCTACGTGCTGCTGCGCAAGCTGGCAGGCAACCGCCCGCTGGTGGAGCATGGCACGCATGTGGCGCCCATCTCGCACACCCCGGGCAGCGGCGGCATTGCCCACCCGGTGCTGGCAGCGCCGCGCAAGGAGCACGAATGATGCTTTTGAAAACGGTGACAAGAAAAATCTTTGTGGCCCTCGCCACGTGCTCCGCGCTGCCGAATGCAGCGGGCGTAACGACTGGGGCAGGAGAACAACCATGACCGATTTGCTTTTGAAGAAAAACTCCTCCAACGGTGCCCTCGCAGCGCGCAAGCGCAGCCTGCTAGCGCCCCTGGCCGCCGCCCTGGTGCTGGCCGGTTGCATGACCCAGCCCGTGGCTCCCGCGCCGCATGCGGGCGTGCCCGTGCCCACCAGTTTCACCGCAGGAGGCGACGCGTTGCCCGCCGCCCCCTGGACGGTCGCCGCCCCAGCCGAGGCACAGCCACGCGGCGAGTGGTGGCTGGGCTTTCAAGACCCGGTGCTGGCCGACCTGGTGCAGCGTGCGGGCCAGGCCAACACCAGCATCCAGCAGGCCGCCGCGCGGCTGGCCGAAGCGCGCACGCTGCTGCGTTCTGCCGACGCCGCGCGCTCGGTGCAAGTGGGCGCCTCGGCGGGCGTTGCACGCCAGGCCGGTGCCAACAGCACGGGCAGCGTGGTGCCATCCACGCTGGGCACGGCGGGGCTCAATGCCTCGTACGAGCTGGACCTGTTCGGCCGCCTCTCGCAAACCAGCGACGCCGCGCGCCTGGACGCCGACACGCGCGAGGCCTTGCTGCAGAGCACGCGCCTCATGGTGCAGGCCGATGTGGCGCAAACCTACCTGCAGCTGCGCGCCGTGCAGGCCGAGCAGGTGCTGGTGCAAGAGAGCCTGGCCGCTTACCAGGACACCCTGCGCCTCACCCAGCGCCGCCTGCAGGCGGGCGACGTGGCCGAGCTGGACGTGGCCCGTGTGCAGACCGAGGTGGCGGCCACCGAGTCCGACGCGCTGGCCTTGCAGCGCCAGCAGGCCCTGCTCACCAACGCGCTGGCCGTGCTGGCGGGCGAGGTGGCCAGCGGCTTTGTGCTGCCGCCCGCGACGGGCGACGCCGCGCTGCCGGTCATACCGCCTGGCGTGCCCGGCACGGTGCTGGCGCGCCGGCCCGATGTGTCGGCCGCGCAAACTGCCGTGCTGGCCGCGCAAGCGCGCGTGGGCGTGGCGCAGAAGGCGTGGTTCCCGGCCGTCACGCTCACGGGCAATGCGGGGCATGCGTCGCCCGAGCTGGGTGACCTGTTCAAGTGGTCGGCCCGTGCCTGGGGCGTGAGTGCGCTGCTGTCGCTGCCGATCTTTGACGGCGGCCAGCGCGATGCACAGATTGAGGGCGCGAAGGCCCGCCTGGAGGCTGCGCTGGCGGACCACCGGGGGCAGGTGCTCAATGCGTTTCGTGACGTGGAGGATCAGCTGACCTCGCTGCGTTTGTTGTCTGGCCAGGCCGAGGCGCAAGGGCGGGCGGTGACGGCTGCGCGGCGGGCCACGCAGTTGTCGGATGTGCGGTATCGCAATGGCTTGGTGAGCCAGCTGGAGTTGCTGGACGCGCGCCGCAGCGAGTTGCGCAATCGGCGGCAGGAGCTGCAGGTGCGGACGGCGCAGTATGTGGCGACGGTGGGGTTGATTCGTGCGCTCGGGGGAGGGTGGGGGGATCAGCCTGTGGTGAAGATGGCTGCTGTGCCGCAGTAGTTTTTGAGCGGTTTGGGCTGCTTGCGCTAGTGAAACATGCCTAGGTAGCTATTGATTTTGTAGTGTCTGGTTGTTGTGCTGATTGGGCCGTACGCCTGGCTTGAGTGCGGAGGCCGGGAGTCGCCCGGCGAGCGAGTAACTTTCTTTTGCTTCGCCAAAAGAAAGTCACCAAAGAAAAGGCGACCCCCAGTCTGCGACCCCTTCGCGTTGCGAAGGGGCAAACCTGCGGCGGGGCGGCTGCGGGGTGCGCCGTGGAACTCACTGCGCTGCGTTGCAGCTTCGTTCAGACATCCACGGCGAGTCAGTTCACTAAGCACGCGCGCTCCGACGCGCGTGCCACCCCGCAACCGCCCCGCCGCAGGCGCAGCCAGCAGGGGGTGGACAGCCGAACATCCAACAGCCGCACAACCATTCGGGCCATTGCTGCGCTCGGCCGCGCCTGCGCAGCGCGAGGCGCTTGCGCCCGCGATCCGGGGCCGAGCGCAGCGATGGCCCGTGTGGATGTTCTGTCCCTCGTGCCCCTCTGGATGCGCCGAGGAGCGCAGGGTTTGGCGGATCAGGGCTCGCGTGTGTCTGAGCGACGCGCAGCGGCGCGAGTTGAGCGAGACCCCGCCAAACCTGAGCACCGCAGGTTGCCCCGGAGCGAAGCGCAGGGGACGCAGACAGTGGGGTCGCCTTTCTTTTGGGTACTTTTCTTTGGCGAAGCAAAGAAAAGTACCTCGCCTGCCGGGCGACTCCCGGCCTCCGCCCTCAACCCAGGCACGTGGCCCCATCAGCACAACAACCAGACACTACAAAATCAATAGCTACCACCGCATATCCCACTAGCGCCTGCGGCCAAAAAGGGCTCAAAAACCTCAAATCACCCCTTCAGCCATCCCCGCAACCTCCCCACCCCTTCCCCCAACCGCCCCGCATCCCGGCTCGCAAAACACCACCGCAACCACCCCGACGCCTCCCCCCCAAACGCACTGCCCGGCGCCAACCCCAACCCCGCCTCCCGCACCAGCCGCTTGGCCAGCGTCAAACACTCGTCATGCCCGTCGATGTGGAAGAACGCATACATGCCCCCACGTGGCGTGGCCAC
The DNA here is from genome assembly GCF_019218805.1 of Acidovorax sp. sif0632. Taxonomy (NCBI): domain Bacteria; kingdom Pseudomonadati; phylum Pseudomonadota; class Betaproteobacteria; order Burkholderiales; family Comamonadaceae; genus Acidovorax; species Acidovorax sp. sif0632. The sequence continues at coordinate 491,159 of NZ_JAHUWW010000004.1, forward strand.
CGACACCCCCGGCACCTCGGCAAGCAGCGGCACCAGCGTGTCTCGACAGTTGCGAAGATGGTTCACCAGCGCAGGCGTCACCTCATCCGTGCGCTGCAGCGCCACCGTGGCCCCGCGCTGAACGAACACCGGCGCGCACGAAGTGTTGAACTCGATCAGCTTGCCCACCGCGTGCGTCAGTGACGGCGGCAACACCAGCCACCCCAGGCGCCAGCCGGTCATCAGAAAACTCTTCGAAAAGCTGTGCGTCACGATGAGTCGGTCCTCCGGTTCGGCCACGTCCAGAAAGCTGGGCGCGGCGCCGTTGGCCGTGTCGCCTTCGTAGTACAGCCGCTCGTACACCTCGTCCGCCAAAATCCACGTGCCCGTGCGGCGGCAGTGCGCCAGGATGGTGGCTTGTTCCTCGCGCGTCAGCGTCCAGCCCGTGGGGTTGTTGGGTGCGTTGACGACCAGCAGGCGCGTGCCAGGTGTGATGGCGGCCAGCAGCGTATCCATGTCCAGCTGCCAAGCGCCGTGCACGTCGGCCACCAGTGGCACAGCGCGCACCTGCGCCCCCAGAATCCGCGGCTGCGCCACCAGGTTGGGCCACACGGGCGTCACCAGCACCACTTCGTCGCCCGCGTCCACCAGGGTCTGCACGGCCACCATCAGGCCGTTCACACCGCCGGACGTCACTGCGATGCGGTCGAACCACGCATCGGTGTGCTGCTGCGGGTGCAGACCGTGCATGTAGCCCGCAATCGCGTGGCGCAGTTCGGGCAGGCCCAGGTTGTGGGCGTAAAAGGTCTCGCCCTTTTGCAGCGACGCAATGGCCGCGTCGCGGATGAAATCGGGCGTCACCTCGTCGCTCTCGCCAAACCAGAACTTCAGCACATCGCTGCGCCCCAGGCCCTCGTTGGCCACTTCGCGGATGCGCGACTCTTCGAGGCTTTGGACTACTTCTCGCATGCAATCTCCTTGAAATACACAGCCATCATCGCAGGCGTATAGTCGTTTTTTTGATTTTTTCACCACCTTGGCTGACCAACCAACGCTCATGACCTATCCCAACACCCAGCTCTTCATCGCAGGCCAGTGGCAAGACGCCGCTGAAGGCAAGACCCTTGCCGTGTTCAACCCCGCCACGGGCAAGGAAATCGGCCGCGTGGCCCATGCCACCAAGGTCGATCTGGACCGCGCGCTGGACGCCGCACAAAAGGGTTTTGAAGCCTGGCGCGACATGCCTGCCGCCGAGCGCGCCAAGACCATGCGCCGCGCAGCGGCCCTGATGCGCGAGCGCGCCGAATCAATAGCCGCCATCATGGTGCAAGAGCAGGGCAAGCCCCTGGCCGAGGCCAAGGTCGAGACCATGGCGTCGGCCGACATCATCGAATGGTTTGCCGACGAATCGCTGCGTGTGTACGGCCGCATCGTGCCCTCGCGCAACCTCAAGGCCACGCAGATGGTGCTGAAGGACCCGGTGGGCCCCGTGGCCGCGTTCACGCCCTGGAACTTTCCCATCAACCAGGTGGTGCGCAAGCTGGCCGCCGCGCTGGGCGCCGGTTGCTCCATTCTGGTCAAGGCACCCGAAGAAACCCCCGCCAGCCCCGCCGAGCTGATCCGCGCGTTTGCCGATGCCGGTGTGCCCGCAGGCACCGTGGGCCTGGTCTATGGCGACCCGGCTGAAATCTCGAGCTACCTGATTCCGCACCCCATCATCCGCAAGGTCACCTTCACCGGCTCCACGCCCGTGGGCAAGCAACTGGCCGCGCTGGCCGGCAAGCACATGAAGCGCGTGACGATGGAACTGGGCGGCCATGCACCGGTCATCGTGGCCGAAGACGCCGACCTCGAACTGGCCATCAAGATCGGCAGCGGGGCCAAGTTCCGCAACGCAGGCCAGGTCTGCATCTCGCCCACCCGCTATCTGGTGCACGAGAGCATCCGGGCCGATTTCGTGGCTGCCTTCGCCAAGTACGCGCAGGGCCTGAAGGTGGGCGATGGTCTCACGGCCGGCACGCAGATGGGCCCGCTGGCCAACCCCCGCCGCATCACAGCGATGGCCGACCTAATGGCCGACGCCGTGCAGCAGGGCGCCACGCTGGTGACGGGTGGCGAGCGCATCGGCACCGAAGGTAACTTCTTCCAGCCCACGGTGCTCAACGACGTGCCCCTGTCGGCCCGCATCGTGAACGAAGAACCCTTTGGCCCCGTGGCTGCGATTCGTGGGTTTGAAAAGATCGAAGACGCCATTGCCGAAGCCAACCGCCTGCCGTTTGGCCTGGCCGGCTATGCGTTCACATCGTCTCTGAAGAATGCGCACCTGCTGGCGCAGCGCCTGGAAGTGGGCATGCTCTGGATCAACCAGGCCGCCGCACCTGCGGCCGAGTTGCCGTTTGGCGGCCTGAAGGACTCGGGCTATGGCTCGGAAGGCGGCCCCGAGGCCATCGAGGCGCATCTGAACACGCGCCTGGTGTCGATCATGAATGTGTAAGGGTGTGGCGAGTGCGGTGGTCACTCGCTGCTGGTGCCAGGCGCGTCAGGGGCCATGCTGACGACCGTGCCGCGCTGCACAATGGCGGTGCGCTGAAGAGCCAGAGCCATTGGGGGCTGTCGCCAAGCGTCCCTCTTCAGGAGAGTGAGCCCATGCTGCCACTGCAATGCTTTGCCTTCATATTCGCGCTGGCCTGCGTGCCCCCCGCTTGGGCGGGCATGGACAAGGAAGGCGCCAGCTCCCGCCCGGGATTTTTCTTTGCCTGGCTGTCGCCCGACGATGGACCGGTCTGGGCGCATTTTGATCAACCGGCGCACCTCCAGCAACTGGTGCAGCACTGCAACAAGGGTGCACCGGTTTTTGCGCTGCAGGCCGGCATCCGGTATCAGTGCAAGGCCGAACTGCCGCCGAGGTCTGCAGGACAGGAAGATCCGTATGCAGCAGGGCTGACCGTGCAAGGGCCGGTGCCCCAGGCAGACACCCGCCAGTACCGACTCTTCGCACTCACGCCGCCGCGCACGCCCCAATGGCTTGTTGGAACCCCCGACGCCGAACAGCTGGGCGCGCTAAAGTCTTTCTTGCAGTCGGACGACCGCAGGTTTGGCGCGTTGCACCGCCAGCTCAAGCTGGAATCGGCAATCACCATTCACCAGCCCCAGGGTGCACGCACCACCGTGGTGGTGCCTGGCCAAGTGGTGCGCGACCTGAATGCTTTTTACGAAGCTCAGCGGCACCATGTCTTTGTGCGCGGGACGGGCGGGTACGCCTACATGGGCCAGGTGCCCGGCAAGCTCGACAGCTATGTTGACATCGACGGCAACGACCTGCCGGGCCTCGTGGTGTCGGAGGGGTGCGATGGCTGGTGCATCTCGCTGTGGAGCCTGACGGGCGGGCTACGGCAGGTCGCAACGTTTGGCGGGCATTGAGATGCCTCGCGAACCGGCGCTGTGATTTTGCTAGGCCGCCGCAGAGCTTTGCACGGGATGTTGACGCGCGGTACCCCTCGGCGCTGATTCACCGGGTCGTACACACAGCGAAAGCCGATTTACACCGTATAAAAGTCTGCAGGCTTCCAGGCGTCCGCACCCGCGCGCATCTGTGACGCGGGGTACCACCAGAACCCGCCCATCGTGCGCTGCTCGTCGCCGCGCGCATCGTTCGTCCATTCCCACACATTCAGACAGCACAAAGCAGCAAGGAAACCATTGACATAATGGTCAATTTACATATCATGATATATATCTAGAAACAATAAAAATGATCAAAGACGTCGTCAAGGAACTCGGATTCCTCACGCTCGGCACCCGCTTCAAGCGCATTGGCGAGGCGCTGCAGGCGCAAACGCAGGCACTGCTCACCCAGCACGGCATCGACATGCCTGCAGCGCACTTCCCGCTGTTGGCGGCGCTGGATTGGCATGGTGCGCTGGGGGTGGGCGAGCTGAGCCAGGCCGTCGGCGTCAGCCAGCCGGTGGTCACGCGCTCCTTGAAAGGGCTGGAAGACAGCGGGCTGGTGCAGTCGGAGGCGGTGGAGGGTGACCGGCGTGTGCGCCGCGTGGCGCTTAGCTCGCAAGGCCAGGCACTTGTGCAGCGGGCGCAACGCGATGTCTGGCCCGTGCTGGAAGCCTCCGTAGCCCAGGTGTGTGCGTCGCTTGAAGGCCCCTTGCTGGACCAGTTGGAGGCGCTGGAGGCGGGGCTTGCGCGCACCTCGCTGCTGCAGCGCTCAGCTGCCACCATTGCCGCAGAGCACGCCACAGGCCGTCGCCAAAAAACTCCGCGTGCCCCAGGAAAGGAAACAGCACGATGACCACCACCAACCCCTTCGACCGGCCCGTCTGGGCATCGCTGACCTCCACTCCCGGCCTGGCAGAAGGTGGCGACTTGGCCAAGCGCTACCGGCGGGACGTCAACCTGTTTGCTTCGGCCCGGGATGACGCCGATGACGCCAGCCTTGCCGCGCTGGCCGGTCTGGTGGCCGAGGGGGAATCGGTCTTCGTGCTGCAAGCGCAGCCCATGCCGGTGCCCCAGGGGCTGCAGGCCCTTCGCCGCGCCGTGGGCGTGCAGATGCTGGCCGGGCGGGCTATTGCAGCCGAGCCCGGCGCGGAGGCCGTCGTCGTGCTGGGTGATGCCGATGCTGCCGCCATGCTGGCCCTGGCGCAGTTGACTGAGCCCGGCCCGTTCCTTGCGCGCACCCACACCATGGGCCGCTTTGTGGGCATCCGGTCCGAAGGTCTGCTGGTGGCCATGGCGGGTGAACGCATGCGTTTTGAAGGCGGCACCGAAGTGAGCGGCGTGTGTGTCCACCCCGAGTTTCGAGGGCGCGGTTATGCCCGCCGGCTTTCATCCGTGGTGGCCCACGCCATTCAACAGCGGGGGGACCAGCCTTTTTTGCATGCGTGGACCACGAATGAAGCCGCCATTGCCTTGTACGAAAGCCTGGGGTTTGAAATCCGCACGGAGGTGCAGGTGGCTGTCTTGGGAAAATAAGGCAGTAGACCGGCTGAGGACACGCCATCCCAGACCGCCGCATTTTATGCTGGCCATCTCAAGGGGCTAAGCGGACTTGGGATAATGAAATTCTGAAGAGTGAAAATAAAATGCGCCGAACCATTGATATTTTTTGCGGGATCAATTGAGTTAAGCAAAAATTAATCTGGCATGGCTAGCATGAAACCATCATTCCATTGGAGGCCTGTCGATGAACCATGCTGTGAGAAACGTCGCTGCGAGTGCGGTGGGAGCCTTGGCCTTGGCTGTGTCCGCGCTGGCCGCGGAGGCCGGCAAGCCGCCCGTCCAGTCGGCGGGGCCATCCAGTTTCAGCCGCGAGCGCACTGAAGATGTGTGTACGCGGGAGCCGCGAAGCCAGTGGTTGCCTGAGGCGGAAATGCGCCTGCTGGCGGAGTTTCGTGGCTACAAAATCGCCACGTTCAAAATCGCCAATGGCAGTTGCTACGAAATATACGGATTCAAGAGTGGCAATATGGTTGAGGCCTATTTCGATCCTGTCACGTCGAAACTCGTGCGGCAGAATATTGCCAAATAAAACCGCTGCAAAAAGGCCGGATGCTGTAGCGTAAAAAAACCCCGCACTCCGAAGAAGTGCGGGGGCAAATAGCTGTATGTCTGCCCTCCCACCAGTTAGGGCAGCAGCGGGATCAGGCCATCAGAAGTTGTGGCGCACACCCATCGCGAAGGAGCTGAAGTCGTTGCCCGCAGTGGCCACGCCGTAGCTGGCGTTGTGGTTGTTGTTGATGCGGGTGTAGTACGTGTAGATCTTGGTGCGCTTGCTCAGGTTGTAGTTGTAGCCCACGGTGTACTGGGTGGCGGCGCTGTCGGCCACGTTGGAGTACTTGCCGGCACGGCCCACGTTCAGGTGGAATTCCGACACGCCCATGATGTAGGCACCCGACAGGCGCACGTTGGTGCGGTTGCCGCCGTTGGCGAAGAACACGTTCTTGTCGCGCTGCACGTAGGCGCCCACCACGAAGGGGCCGGTCGAGTACGAAGCACGCACCGCGAACTGGTTCTGGTCGTCCAGCTTGGAGTAACCGGCGCCCAGGCCCAGCTTGCCGATCTCGTAGTTGGCAGCCAGGTCGAGGCTGTTCTTGCCGCCGGTGCCGCTGGCTTGCTCATGCATGGCCCAGCCGGCTTCGAACGTGGCGCCGCCCAGGCTGGGGGCGCGATAGGCGATCTTGTTTGCGTCGCGGGCAGGGTAGGCGTACAGCGCATCCGACGACGAACCGGTGTCGTGGTTGTGGTTGCTGATGAAGTCAGCGGTGGCGTAGTAGGACTCCGAAGTGAAGTTGCCCAGACGCAGCATGCCGAAGCCACCGGCAAGGTTCACTTCGCTCTGGCGGCCGAAGAAGGTGGAGCTTGTGGCGCCGGTGCTGGAGTCAAAGCCGCTTTCCAGCTGGAAGCCTGCCATCAAACCGCCGCCCAGGTCTTCCTGGCCCTTGAAGCCGAAGCGGGAGGAGTTGTTGAACAGGCCGGTCTTGGACACATTGCCTTCTTTTTGGTGCTCGAACGTGGTGTTGACCCGGCCGTACAGGGTGACGCTGCTCTGTGCAAAGGCAGCAGACGTACCCACCAGGGCCAGCGCGGCGAGGGCGCAGCGGTTAATCGTTTTCATTAGCAAGGTTTCCTTAAATCAAATTTTGTTTGATGACAAATAATCACCGGCCAAAAACGCACAGGGGTGATGCTTTCGGGCCGTCGCTACAAGCAAGTTTGATGCCTGTGGTGATGTGATCGTTGCACTTTGCAACGGAGGGGGATGCTAATGGCCTATTTGTATGTCCGCCACAGGGGTAAACACCTTTTACCCGTGGGGGTGTTGGTGCTGTGCAACAAAGTGGAACATTTTTCCTGGAGCGCCCCGGCTGGGCTCTCGGGCGCTTCGTCGAGGCCGATGGTGCAGGCCCGTGCGGGCGAGCACCGATGCGGCGCACGGGGGCTCTGTGGCGGCAGGCCCAGAACGCGGCGTGTGGGTGGTGTAAGCCTGATCGCGTGCAGTTCCGACGATCAAGTCGTGACAGGCTTCAGAGATTTTGGGACCAATCAAATGCTCGGATTGATATGGTGCCCATCAGGAACGATATTTCTGAGGTGGCTAGATAATCGCTTCTACCAGGGCGCGGGCCATGGCGGGTGCTGTTGAGTATTTGCCGGTGTCGACGGATATATAGTTTCCGAATCTTTGAATGCCATATTCCGAACGGGAGTGCAGTGTGGAATCTCGGTCCGAAAGCACACCTTGCCCGACAGCAAAGACCCATCCGCCTTGAATGGTGGAGCGCTCCGCTTGCTCGCGAATTTGCGCTACCCACGGTAACAAGGATTGGAGATGGTCGAAAATGGAGTTTGGCAAGTTCTCCAAGTTCTGGGCAGTCAAATGAGGCTCCGGTGGTGAAATATCGGAGCTGTCCACGCGCAAGCCATCGGAATACCAGGAGAGATAAAAATCCCGCCCATTGTAATTTTTGATGTCTCCGAAGGGGCCGGTGGCAATGACCACGCAAGGCGTATGAACCGGTTCTTTGGTGCGCAAGAACAGTGACTGGCGGTATCTGTGTGACCAAACTCCCGTGGGCTCCAGCCCAGCAGTCCGGTCTATGGCCAATCGGCCTTGCCACAGCGAGTTGATGACGTAGTCGAATGGTCCAAAGATGCCTTCGGAAGTTTCAATTTCCCACTTGCCGTCGATTCCATCTTTTGCGGGGCGCACCGCCGTGATGCGGGTTTTCATAAACTGCTGGATCGATGCTTCTGCGTCCATCGCAGGTATGAATCGTTCAGCCACCCAATTGGTGTCAACGGATCTCTCAGGAGTCCGAAAGCCCGCAACAATATCTGTCGATGAGGTCAATCCAGCCAGTTCAGAAGTGCTCAGCGGGTGAACCCGACTGCCAGACGCATCTGCCAAGTATTGCGCCGCATCTGGGTGATTGCGTACACGCTCGACGACCTTCTCCATGTACGTCTTCATTTCTGCTGCAGATGTCACGGATTTGCGGTGACACAGGTACAGATCATCTTCGGAAGTGATCGCTGGAGCGAGGGATGTGCCGACCAATTCCTCGATCAAGGGGCGAAATTTGAGCCCGCCGGGAATGACACGGTCCGCAGTGCTCAGGGACGGATCTGCGCTGTAGAGGCAGCCTAAGTGGATTTTCCCTTCATTCCATCGGCTCGCTGCGCTGAATGGTTGCTCTGCCATATCGAAGACAGATACTTCGATTCCTTTGCGGGCCAGAAATATCGCAGTCGAACAGCCCATGATTCCGGCGCCAAGGATGGCAATTCGGGAAGTCTTTCGCATTTATATCAGTTCCAGGTGGATATATATGACTCTGGATCATACGGTTCGCTGGCCAATACCAATAGCACGGAATTCGAGACGAGGTAAGTCTGGCGGCACCACACGCCTGCGCCCAAAAGGAGGCCTGGCCCCGCTGGGGTGAGCGCCGTAGTGGCTTCTTCGTCCCCCTTTCTGAGCAAAAGGTCGATTTTCCCTTGCAGGCAAACCAACAGTTGTTCCCCACTGTGGTGGCCATGCTCCCCCCGGATGGAGCCGGCGGGGACGCCTGTTACGGTGAATACGCGGCGTGGCATGAACGGAAGGCGGTCGAAGTCGAGCGGTAGCAGGTCGCCACGCTCGTCTGAATGAATGGGGAGATCAACCAGGCGAGCTCGCCCTCCAAACCAGCTCGAACAGGAAGCCGGGTCGGTGGTATTTATCACTTGCCCTCGCCGAGTCGATCAGGATTATTGTGGTAGAGCCATCTTGCCAAGGGACTGGCAAGCGTGAGCTTTTGCTCAGTGGTAAGGCCGGATATCCAGATTTCGCGCATTATGGCCGCGTAAACTTCATAGATCTGGTGCTTGGAAAACTGCCAGCTTCTCGATAAGCTTCCAGGCTTGTAATACTTGTAGCACAGGGTTTTGGGAACCCGTGCGAATTCTCCCAAAAGGCTCATATGGAACAGCCATGGCCAGTCTGCCGAAAATTCTCCCGCATGGTGGGTTTTGAGGCCGTTGATTTGCCGAGCTTGACCGAGGCGAAATAACCCTCGGTTGGGCACCCACCATTTATTTTTTCCACTCATCATGAGAACACCCCGCTGAACCGGGTCACAAACGCCTTCAAGTTCGGTGAATACCCAGTGTTCTTCCGTTCCGTTGGTGTTTGTCAGGTGAACGTCTGAATAACTCATGACGACCTCTGGCCGTGCGTCAAGCACTTCTGCCAGCAGCGTGATGTAGTCAGGGTTCAGGATGTCATCATGAAATGCAAAAAGTACGTAATCAGCTTCGGCCTGATTGAGCAAAAAGTTGCAGTTGCCCACATACCCTAGCCGCTGCGATTGGCGGATTACTCGGAAACGAGCATCTTTCTGAGCATGGGCGATGCAAATCTCATAGGTCGAATCATTGCACTCATCGACAGAGACGATGACTTCCAGGTGTGGGTAAGTCTGGGCTGAGAGAGAGTCGAGGGTTGCTTGAATGAACGCCGAAGACTGCCACGCCGGAACCAGCGCGGCCACTTTGGAGGGCTTTGAATGGGGTTGCATGGGTTGGGTGAAGTGAACGCCAACGCCCAGTGTAGTGGGACTGAACAGGTGGGCGGTGCGGTAACCCGCCCACCTCCACTTCACGCCTGCTGTGTGCATGAATGCCGAGGCAGAGTGGGGGCTAAGTTGGGGCACCCCACGGCGTACTCTCAGTGCGCTTGGGGCGCCCCTTCCAGTCGTCAGAACCGGTACGTCGAAGTCAGCGTGTACGTCCGCGCCTGCCCATAGAAACAATCCCCTCGCGCCAGGCACTGCGTGATGTGCACCTTGTCCGCCAGGTTCACCACGTTGAAGGCCACGCGCCAGTCGCCGGCGTCATACGCCACCATGGCGTCGGCCAGCGTGGCGGCCGGGGTGCTGATGGCGCTGGTGCCGCTCCACTGCGAGCCGGTGTAGCGCACGCCCGCGCCCACCGTCCAGCCACCACGGCCTTCGCTGGCGAAGCGGTGGCTCAACCAGGCGGATGCGGTGTGGCGCGGGGTGCTGGCAACGGGCTGGCCCTGGTCGCCGGTGTTGCTGCGGCTGATCTTGGCGTCGGTAAAGGCGTAGCCGACCGTGAAGTCCCAGTTGCGCGCCAGGCTGGCCTGCACTTCGGCCTCAAAACCTTTGACCTTGACCTCGCCGATCTGAAGGCTGTTGAGCGGGTTGCCCGGGTCGGTGGTCTTGCGGTTCTTTTCGCGCAGCTGGTAAACGGCGGCGAAGGCGTTGATGCCCTGGCCAGGCGGCTGCCATTTCACACCGGCCTCCCACTGCTCGCCGCGCTGGGGCTTGAAGGGGGTGCCGTAGGCATTGGCGCCGCCCAGCGGCTGGAAGGACTCGGAGTAGCCCGCATACGGTGCCCATCCACCATCCATCTGGTAGGTGACGCCCGCGCGTTTGCTCCAGGCCTTGTCGTCGGCTGCAGCGGCGGGTCGGCCTTCGGTGTCGCTCTTGGCGTTGTCGTGGCGCAGGCCCAGCGTGGCGGTCCAGCGGCCCCACTTGATCTGGTCCTGGGCGTAGAAGCCCAGCTGGCGCTGCTCGACGCTGGGCACGCGTGCCAGGGCCGATGCCGACGGCGCCGTGAAGTTGCCGTACACGGGGTTGTACACATCGATGGCCGGTGCCACGGCGCGCCAGCTTTGCTGGCCCCAATGGTTGCGCTGCACATCGAGGCCACCCAGCACGGTGTGCTCGGTTTCACCCCAGCGCAGCTTGCCTTCGACCTGCGTATCTACCAGCAGCATGCGCGCGTTGCCCAGCGTCCACGAGGCGTCGCGCAGCACGGTGCGGTTGTCGGCGTTGAACACGGGGCGCGCGGGGCGGCCCAGTGCGGCATTGGCGGCAAAGCTGGTGTACAGCGTGCGGTAGTCCACGTCGCTCACACTGCGGCGCAGGTTCTGGCGCACAGTCCAGGCGCTGTCGATCTGGTGGCTGAACAGGTAGCCCCAGGAGGTGCTTTCGGAGTTGTAGCGGTCCCAGCCGGGTTCGCTGATGAAGGTGTTGGTCGGGATCTGCCCGTAGCGGTTGGGCAGCTGCGTGCCCTGCCAGGGGAAGAAGCCGATGAGCGAACCGCTCTTGTCCTTCTGGTGCGTGAGCTGCAGCGTGAGCGAGGTGGCGGCGCTGGGCTTCCAGGTGACGGTGGGGGCGATCACTACGCGGTCGTCGCGCACATGGTCCACCTGCGTGTCGCTGTCGCGGCCCACGGCCACCAGACGGTAGAGCCATTCGCCATCCTGCGTGAGCTTGCCGGTCATGTCGGCGGCGATCTGCTTGCGTGCGTTGCTGCCCAGCTGCACTTGCACTTCGCGCTGCGTTTCGGCTTGCGGGCGCTTGCTGGTGAGGTTGAGCACACCGCCCACGCTGCCCTGGCCATACAGCACCGACGAGGGGCCGCGCAGAAACTCGACACGCTCCAGCGTGTAGGGGTCGGGCCGGGTGTCGTTCCAGTAGCCGATGAAGCGCACCATGCCATCGAGGTACTGCGTCACGTCACCGCCGCGCGCCTTGAAGGTGTCCTGACGGCTGTCGAAATAGTTGGACACGGCCCCCGCCGTGTACGCCGTCACCTGGCGCAGCGTCTGCACGCCCTGGGCCTCCATCTGGTCGCGGGTGATCACGCTGATGGCCTGCGGGGTTTCGATGAGCGGGGTGTCGGTCTTCGTGGCGCTGAGGGCGCGCTTGGCCACAAAGCCGGTGACGGGTGCGGTGGGGTTCTCCTGCTCGGCGCCCGCACTCACGGTGACGGGGGCCAGGGCTTTCTCTGCAGCGGGCGCCGTGGGTGCGGTGGGTGTGGCCTGCTGCGCATGGGCGGCGCCGCACAGGGCGAGCAGGGCCGCGTGCGCGATGGCGGTGCGGCAAACGGTGATGCCAGATTGCATGGTGCTGTTTCTCCGATGGTTTAAAAAATAGGGGGCGGGCCCGAAGGCCAGGCACGGCGCGTGGCGCGCCTGGAGTGCCAGGAGCGCTTGGCTTTCGGGGCTGGCGATGGGACAGGCGCAGCCTTGGCGCCTGTCTTCAGAACGTGTAGTCCAGCGACACCTGCAGGCTGCGCGGCGTGCCGGGCACCACGGCGCCAAAACCGGCGGCGGTGGTGGTGCCGTCGATGTAGTAGCGGCGGTTGCCCGCGTTCTTCAGGTTGGCCTGCAGCCGCACGCCGCCTGCAAACTGGTAGCCCACGGCCAGGTCCACCACGGTGTAGCCGGGCAGGCGCCACCTGTTGTCGTTGGCGGTGAACTTGTCGCCCTGGTGCACAAGGCCGCCGCCCACCCACAAACCGGGCAGCTGGGGCAGGCGGTACTGTGTCCACAGCGATGCGTTGCGGCGCGTGGCCAGCGCAACGCGGTTGCCTACGTTGGCACCGGCCGTGGTGTTGGCCAGCACCTTGGGGTCGTGGAAGCTGGCGTTGGCCGTCACCGTCCAGCCGGGCGTGATGCGGCCCTGCAGCTCCAGCTCGATGCCCCTGATGCGCTGGCGCGCGGTAAGCACCGAGTAGCCGGGGTGCGCCGGGTCGGTGGCGGGGGCGTTGGTCAGTTCCAGGTCAAACGCCGACACGGTGGTCATCAGGCGCTGGTTCAGCCATTCCTGCTTCCAGCCCACCTCCAGCTGCTTGCCCTCTGAGGGCGGGGCCGATTGCGCCCCCCACACCAGCGTGCCCGAGTTGGCCTGGAACGAGCGCGCATGGCTCGCGTAGAGCATGCTGCCCGGGCGGGGCTCCCAGCTGATCGCCGCGCTCGGCTGTGTCTTGCTCACGTCGGTGACGGGCGTGGTGTAGGCGTCTTTGAAGCGGTCGTGGCGCAGGCCCAGCAGCAGGCCGAAATCGCCCAGCACAATCCGGTCTTGCACAAACACACCGGTGTTGCGGGCGTCGGAGGAGAGCTTGCCCACGCCGGTGGAGGCCACGGGTGGCACCAGGCCTGCAACGGGGTTGTAGAGGTCGATGGCGCCCAGGTTGCCTGTGGTGCGCGCGCCATAGAAGCCCGCAATGGCGCGCCAGTCCAGGCCTGCCAGAACCGTGTGCTTGACCGCGCCGGTCTGCAGCTGCGCGCGCAGTTCGGCCAGAGCCGTGTCCGACGTGTATTTTTGCCCCGGCGCCATCCAGTAGCCGCGCGCCACGCGGCCGTTGGTCACCGGGCCCATGGGCGACACGATGTTCACGTTGCGAAAGGTTTCGTTGCGCGACAGGTGCACGCGGCCTTCCAGCTGGTCCGAAAAGCGGTGCTGCAGCTCGGTGGAGTAAAAGCGCAGATGGCCATCGGTTTTCAACCAGGGCTCGCCGTAGAACGCGCCCACCGGCAGCACGTCCGCGCTGCGTGGATTCTTGGGGTCGGGCACGGCCAAACCGGAGGTAGAAGTGCCGTCGATGCTTTGGGTCTCGGCCTGCGCGCGCCAGACGGTGTCGGACGTGACCTGCCACTCCAGGCTGCCTGCAATGCCTTGCTTGCGCGGGGTGTTGCCATCCACAAAACTGCCGCCCCGGCTGGCGCCACCGTCCAGGCGGTAGCGCAGCGTGCCATCGGTGTTGAGCGGGCCAGTCAGGTCGAACTCGGCACTGCGCCAGCCGTGGCTGCCGGCGCCGATCTTCACGGTGCGCAGCGGATCGGCCTGGGGCCGCTTGCTCACGTAGTTGACGAGGCCGCCAGGCGCGACCTGGCCAAACTCCAGCGCGGCCGGGCCTTTGATGACTTCCACACGCTCGATGTTGAACAGCGGTGGGTCCAGCAGGTGGATGAACTTGGCGCCGTCGCGCAAGAAGTTGTAGGTATTGTTGGCCCACAGCCCCCGGATGGAGAACTGCGAGTACGAGCCGTAGTACTCGCTGCGCGAGGACACGCCCGAGGCATTGCGCAGCACATCGCGCTCGGTGGTGGCCATCTGCTGCTCCAGAAGCGCGTTGTCGATCACGCTGACCGAGCGCGGCGTTTCCAGCACCGACAGGCCCAGGCGCGAGCTGCTTTGCGCGCGCCGTGCGGGCGTGGCGGCTTCGCCTGCCGTGGAGTCGATGACATCGACCTGGCGCAAGGAGGGGGCGGCTGCTGGAGCGTCGGAGGGTATAGGTGCGGGTGCTGTGCTGTTCTGCGCGAACGCGGTGCCGCACACAGCCAGCAGTGCGGCTTGCGCCACCGCGGTGCGCAAGAGATTGGGGTGAATCATGGCGCTATCGAAGTAATAGCTGTCGGCGCTTTTACGTAAAGCGCTACAGCCCATTTTTAGTGATATGAATGCCAGCCGCCCGAGCGTGCCAAGGCAGTACCACGCGCCCCGAGAGGGCGGTGGTTTGTGCGGCTAGCAAATCGGCGGTGGCGGCAGCCGGGGCTCAGTGGGCCTTGGGCGGCTCGGGCAGGGCAGGCGACGCCATGCCGTCGGCCAGCACAAAGGTGAGCGTGGTCACGTAGCTGGCTTCGCCGTACTTCTCGCCTTGCACTTCGCCGGGGGTCTTGTCGCTGTGCTTTACCTCGGCCACGTACTGGCCCTTCCAGGGGGTGACGAAGGTCACCGTGCCGTCTTCACCGGCCTCGGCCTCGCGCGTCCAGCCCGACGGGGCGGCCAGCTGCACCTTGGCCTTGGGCAGCGGCGCGCCCTTGTAGACCACCTTCAGCTCGCCGGGCTTGCCGGTGGGCACCAGGTCCAGCGGCGCGGTGGGTGCCACGGGCTTGGCCAGGCTGGCCACCCAGCGGGCCGAGGGCTGCCAGATCATGGCAGGCAGGTTGCGCTTGCTGCGGTCGATCAGCGGGTAGCTGGCGGCGGCGAACAGCGTGTCGGGCGTGCCCGTGGTGGTGTAGACAAAAGCGTCTTTGGCGAGCTGGCCTTCCACGCGCTGTGCGGCGGCACCTGCGCGTTGTTGTTCCAGTGCAGGCACACCCTTGAACTGGTCCAGCCGGCCGGGCGAGGTCTCGCGCAGGTTCTCGTTGAACTCGCCAAAGTGCAGGCGCGCCTGGCCGCCAGCGTTTTCGAGCCAGACCTGGTGGGCATGGACGGAGGGCACCGCGGTGAGGGCGGCGCAGGCCAGCAGGGTGGACAGCAGCGGGGCTTGGAGGCGTTGGTTCGAGGACATGGACGTTTTCCTTTCAGTGGTTTAGTGACAGCAAAAACAGCGGAGCGCAGTGCTCCACACCCCCGGCGCTACAGGGGAAAAATACTCATTTTTTGATAGCTGCCTGCGCTTGTTGGATAAGCGCTGGGTGGCTTTTTGACCCTGAAACGGGTCTTGGCAGTGCCTGTGTGGCGCGGGTTGCCGCTTTAGAAGTCCACGCTCACGCTCAGCGACAAGGTGCGCGGCGCACCCACCACCAGGTAGCCCGAGCCGGGGTAGCCGCCGACTGAGGCCCAGTAATTGCGGTTGGTCAGGTTGTCGATGCGCGCGCGCAGCGTAACGAGCTTGCCTTGCACTTCCGTCATATAGCGGGCACCCACGTCGAGCCGGTTCCAGCCGGGCACGCGCAGGGTGTTGGTGGCGTTGGCATAACTGGCGCCGGTGTGCACCCAGCGGCCGTCCACGGCCAGGCCCGGCACGCCGGGCACGTCCCATTCCGCCCCCAGGTTGGCTTGCAGCTTGGGCACACCGATGACGCGCTGGCCGTCGGTGGCGGGAGCGCCGGTGGTCAGCTGCTTGGCATCCAGCCAGGTCAGGCCGCCCAGCAGGCGCAGGCCCTTGGTGGCCTCGCCTTGCACGGCCAGCTCGATGCCCTGGTGGCGGTCCTTGCCGCTGGTGCTGAAGAGGTTGGCCGTGTTCAAAAACGCACGCGGCTTGGTGGTGGAGAACAGCGCCACGCTGCCGCCCACGCGGCCGGCGTCAAACTTGATGCCCACTTCCTTTTGTTTGGAGACATACGGCGCCAGCATCTCGCCACGGTTGGTCGCCGTGCTGGGCGCGGTCTGGCCCTGGCTCAGGCCTTCCACATAGTTGGCATACACCGACAGGCCCTTGTCCACCTTGTAGACAGCCGCCAGCAGCGGGCTGGTGCGGCTCTGGTCGTAGCGGTCGGTCTGCAGCGCGGTGCCGTAGTCGTAATTGGCGATCTCCATCTTCTGGTGGCGCAAGCCCACGGTGAAGAGCATGCGGTTGTCCATGAACGCCATCGTGTCACCCAGCGCAAAGCTGGACAGGCGCGTGCTGCCGGTGCGCAGGGGATTGGCCAGGTCGCCGCCCAACAGGGCGTTGGCGCTGAAGCCGGGCAGGTTGGTGGCTATGGGGTTGTAAAGAATGGTGGCGTGCGTGTTGCGCCAATCCATGGCGTAGGCGTTCTTCTTTTCGAAGTCGTAGTGCGACGCCACCGCCACCCATTCATGCCCCACGCTGCCGGTCTGCAGCTTGCCGCGCAGGCCCAGCTCGCCGGTGTTCACACTGTCCTTGCGGGTGTTGTCAAAGCGGTAGGTGGTGGCGGCTCCGCTGGCGGCGTTGGTCACCGTGAGGTTGGCCAGTGAATTGGCTTCTTCGCCACGGCGCGCGCCCGCCGCAGCCCAGGCCGTGGTGCTGGGCGACAGGTCCCACTCGCCACGCAGCGTGCCGAACACATCGCGCTCGTTGGAGTAGCTCCAGGGCTGGGCAAAGTTGGTCTGGTTGTCGGGCACGCTCGGCACCGTGGTCACAGCGCTGCCCAGCGTGACGTTGGTGCGGGTGTTCTTGAGCTTGTGGTCTTGCCAGCCGATGTCGCCCGACAGGCGCACATCGCGGCTGCGCCAGTCCAGGCCCACGGCCAGCAGGCCGAGCTGCACGTCTTCGTGGTCCACCGCCGTGCCGCCATTGCGGGCAGCAGCATTCACGCGGATGCCCGTA
Source organism: Acidovorax sp. sif0632 (assembly GCF_019218805.1). Classification (NCBI taxonomy): domain Bacteria; kingdom Pseudomonadati; phylum Pseudomonadota; class Betaproteobacteria; order Burkholderiales; family Comamonadaceae; genus Acidovorax; species Acidovorax sp. sif0632. The sequence goes on from NZ_JAHUWW010000004.1 coordinate 507,956, forward strand.
TTGCCATCGGGCCCAAAGCGCCGGGCAATGTCGGCCGCCACCTGCGTCTGGCCGCCGCTGGCCACGCCAAAGGTCACGCGGTTCAAGGGTTCGTTGGGCGCGCGCTTGGGCAGCAGGTTGATGCTGCCGCCCAGGCCGCCGCCGTTGGGGCTGGCGCCGTTCAAAAAGGCCGATGCACCGCGCAGCACCTCCACACGCTCGAACAGTTCGGTGGCAATGTATTGGCGCGGCAGCAGGCTGTACAGGCCGTTGTAGGCCGTGTCATCCGAATCGAGGATGAACCCCCGAATGAAGAACGCCTCCTGAAAATTGCCAAAGCCACGTGCAACGCGCACCGTGGGGTCGTTCTGCAGCACATCGCCCACGCTGCGGGCATGGCGGTCCTGGATCAGTTCGTTGGTGTAGCTGGTGATGGAAAACGGCGTGTCCATCGCGTCCTTGGTGCCCAGGATGCCCGCACGGCCCCCACGGGCCACCTGGCCGCCGGGGTAGGCGGGCGACAGGCCTTGCGCCGATGCGTCGGCGCTGGCGTTGACGGTGACGGTGGAAAGGGTTTTGCCGTCGGGCTCGGTGCCGCTGGCCGTCGCTTGCGCCCAAGCGGCAGGCGCGCCCAGTGTGAAGAGCAGGGCGGCGGCCAGTGCGGCTGGGGTCAGGGCAGGGCGGCGAGGGGAATGGGGATTGCGCATGGCGTGGTGAAGGTGCGGGGAATGTTCAGAGTGGCGTGGCGTTGGCGTTGGTGCCCGCTTCGTCGGCATCGGTGTGGGGTTTGTCATGGGCGCGTTGCGCAGTGGCCTTTGGCGTGGTGCGCGGCCAGCAGGTCCAGCCCATCACCGCCACCGGAATGCCCAGACCCACCCACGACCACCAGTCGCCCCAGGTGTCGGACACCAATGCCGTGATGAGGCCGGTGGTGGTCAGCACACCCATCACGAGGGGCCAGCCCCACAGCGACCAGAAAGGGCTCGCCTTCATGCGCGGCCCTCCGTGCTTGGCAGCGCGCCGCCAGTGCGTGCGGCAGCCGTTGGCGGCAGGCCGGTGTGGCCGTGCACGGTGGCGGCCGCCGTGGCGGTGCTGGTACTGGCGTTGCCCGCCTGCGCACCTTTGCGCAACCACAGGTACAACCCGCTGCCCAGCACCACGATGGTGGCAATGTCGAGCAGCGCCCAGAGGATCTTCATCGGCATGCCGCCGTAGTCGCCAAAGTGCAGCGGCTGCGAGACCAGCAGCGCAGTCAGGTACCACGGCAGCTGGGGCGCGGCAGTGACCTGCGCCGTGCGCGCATCCACCAGCACGGGCTTGAGCAGGCGCGAGGTGAGCGGCTCGTTGCCACGCAGAAAAAACGTGTTGTGATGCGGGCTGGAGAACGCCGTGCCCGGGAACGCAATGAACGACAGCTTGGTGCCCGGCGCCTGGGCCTGCGCCACCTCCAGCGCTTGCTGCAGCGGCCCGCGCTCTGCGGCGGGCACGATGGGCTGGCCCTCATAGGGCTTGAGCAGCACCGACAACTGGTCGTACTGCCAGTACTTGATGAGCAGATCGGCCCACGTGTTGATCATGCCCGTGCCGCCCACCACAAACGCCCACACCAGCGTGACGATGCCCAGCAGGTTGTGCAGGTCCAGCCACTTCACGCGGGTCGAGCGATCACGCCGCACCTCGCCAAACGCGAGCTTGCGCATGAACGGCGCATACAGCACCACCCCCGTGACGATGGCCACCAGCAGCAGCAAGCCCATGAAGCCCAGAAACAGCTTGCCCGGCAGCCCCGCAAACAGGTCCACATGCAGCTTGAACATCACGTACATGAAGCCCTCGTCAAACCGTGGCTGCGCCAGCACCTGGCCCGTGCGCGCATCCACCGCCACGGAGCGGAAATCGTCCGTGGGCGCCGGTGTGGGCGTGAGCGTGACGAACCACACGTTGTCATCGTCCTCCGCGTGCGACGCGAACTGCACCACACGATCCGGGTGCAGCGCATGCGCAGTGGCCAGCACCTTGTCGAGGCTGGCGCGTGGCGTGTTGGCGGGCATCGCAGGCGCCTCTACCTCGGTGCCCAGCAGGTGGCCAATTTCGTGGTGAAAGATCAGCGGCAGGCCGGTGATGCACAGCAGCAGCATGAAGACGGTGCACACCAGGCTGGACCACTTGTGGGTCCAGCTCCAGCGGCGCAGGGCGGTGGGGCTCAGCATGGTGTGGAGGTGGGTTGGCAGGGGCTGGGCTGGCGCACACCCGCCTCGCCGGCACCCGGAGCGGGCATGGCGGCAACAGAGAGGGGGCAGAGGAAGGAGTGGTTCAAGCCAGACAACCCGAAAACATCGAAGGACGGTGGGTGCTGGCTGCAGCCTTAGAGCAGGTCTAAGGGGGAGGCTGTGGCTTGCGTGTACCTAATTTTACATTGCAAATAGGAATTGTTTGTATTTGTGGCGATGTTGTGATTCAGGCAGTTGCGAAAACCGCAAGTAGATGGTGCAGAAAAGTGATTCGCGAGGCTGGATGAACCCTCTGCAGAGCTGGCGGTCGGTGGCCTCTGCGCAAGGGCTAAAGTGCTACGTCCTGCCAGAACCATGCACCAGACATTTCCGCCTAATTTCCTGTGGAGCCATGCACCGAAACGAAACTTCACGACCGGAGCTTGAACGGCGGCTTGTGGCCATGGTGCGCTCTTCAAGCCACTTGATGGCAGCGCTATTGGCAGCCCGTTCTCTTGGATTGGACTCTTGGTGCATTGGCGCTGGCGCCGTGCGGTCTCTGGTGTGGGATGCTCTCCATGGCTTTGAAACCCCCTCGGTGCTTGAGGACGTCGATGTCGTCCACTTTGACCGCAAAGCTCTCGGCCCGGAGCAAGATGCATATCTCGAAAACCGCCTCCGCGCGATCATGCCGACGGTGCAGTGGGAAGTCACCAACCAAGCCACGGTGCATCAATGGTTCGTCAGCAACCTGGGGCAGGTGGTGCATCCTCTTGGGTCCCTCGAAGAAGGCGTGGCAACCTGGCCAGAGTTCGCGACCTGTGTTGGTGTCTACCTGACCGATGACGAATCGATAGGTGTTGTTGCCCCCCACGGGCTAGACGATCTGTTTGCGCTTCGCGTGCGGCACAAACCGATCAGAGCGTGTTTCACCGTCTACCGGCAACGCGTGAAATCGAAGCGGTTTAGCGAACGATGGCCGCTGCTTTAGATAGACGCATGTTGAAGCTGAGCCCCAAAGTTGGCCCAAGCACGGAACTTGGCTGCAGCCCCAGCTGGACGCCGTTTTCAGGATGGCTCCATGTCAAAATATTCCACTCCGTCGAGCTTGTCTCGCAAGTTCTGCGGGATACGGCGAGCTAGCCGTCACAACGAGCACTGGAGGCCCAACTTGGACCTGATCGTCCGTCAAGCACTTGCAGGCGATGCTCCTGCCGCACGCCAATGCGTCGTAGAGGCCTTCAGCCCTTATATCGCTAGGATCGGCAGGCCTCCAGCGCCGATGCTGCTCGACTTCAACGCACACACCCAGGACGGTCATGTCTGGGTCGCGCAGTACGAGAACGCGATCGTCGGCGCGCTCGTTCAGTACGAAACAACAGAGGGCTTCTACATCGACACAGTAGCCACCGTCCCTCATCTGCGCGGCCACGGGGTCGGCAGGGAGTTGCTCATGTTTGCAGAGCACGAGGCGCTGCGTCGCGGCTTCGACAGCTTGTACCTGTGCACGAATTCCAAGATGGTTGAGAACCAGGCCCTCTACACGAAGATCGGCTACGTCGAGTACGAGCGCAAGCATATGACGGGCTACGACAGAATCTTCTACCGAAAAGCACTTCAAGCTTCCAAAGGGAGGCCCCCGGCTGGGCCGGGGAAAGTTTGACTTTTCAGGGGGGTGTCCACCGTAGAGACTTTCGATCGTGAGCCGCCAAGCAAACGAAAGAACGCACACGGTGGACAGGGATGAAAGCGGTTCACATATCGAATGCGCTCGGCTTCGCCGGGGAATGGTTCCCTAAGTGTCGCCGGACACATTTTTACTGCCACAGGTGAGTAAGCAGATGATTGAAGCCCCGACTCCGGACGACTTGCAAAAGATTGCTCTGTCCCTGGTTCATGCCCGGCAAGCTATCGTGGATATTCTTCATGCTGAACTCGATGGATCAAAGCGCGACCTTGACCTGATTCAGCGAGCGCTCGACTCCGGCGTTATTGATGCAGAGGCGGAATACACCATTCACGCCCTTGGCATAGCCTTTGGAAAAGTCTTCGTTAACGCCGAGCCAGACTACGACTGGTGGATGATTGACGATGAATATGGTCGAGACCCGGCCGTCCGGTATCTGCAGTCAAGCTTGACTTTTCATCCGCAGGACATGCTCATTAAACGGATTGAGCGGGGCGAGAAGGTGGACGTCACAGAACTCTATGAAGGTTTGCGTTCGCAACTTCAAGAAATCATCGAGGGTGGTGTGGACGGTGCCTGACAAGCTCGACAAGCTTGATTGTCATGGGCGCCCCCTCCAACAACGGCTGCGTCGACGAGACTCCATACTTCCCATCGTGGCGCTTGGTGCCGTACCCTGCAACTGCGCGCATCGTTCGGGGCGGGGACGCCACTCTCATTCGTTAAGTGGCACCAAGCCAGTCCTAGCGCATATCAATGTCGAAACCACGCTTGCTCCTCGTTTTTTGGCTAGGTCTCTCTGTGTGCGCTGGAGTTTTCCTGTGGCAAGGGCATCCCGAAGGTCTGCTCCGTTGGCTGCTTCTCGCAATGTTTGCTCCACCGGCCTACCTCCTGCTCAGCGCGGCCGGGGATCTACTGGGGTTTGTCTACTCCCGTTTGCCAGGTCTCCGCCACGCTAATGAGTTTGTTGAGCAAAAAACCAAGCAGCGGTCGATCTCGGGGCTTCGCGTACTGTGGTACCTCATTTCTACGCTTGCTGCCGTTGCATTAGTAGCTGCAGTCGCATGTGTCGTCCGCGCGCATTCCTAAGCAAAAAGCGAATGTCGCAAAATAATCCATCGGTCTGGTCACGCCTCTCATCTCCTTTCAACAAACCTTGAATCGCATGGGTTGCATCATTCATTTCGTGGGCCGCGAGGCAGATGTGGAAAGCCTTGTCACGCTGAGTCCGGTTGAGCCGTGCCGCGTTTGGTGGCGCGGTGTGCCGCGCAGTTCCCGGCCGAATAGTCGGCCTGCAGTGACTTCTGGGCTGACCTTGGTGGTGAGTGACGCTGAGTTTGAAGACCTCGAGCAGCAACAGGCCGATGCAATCCAGTTTCTCCGTGCCCATTCAAGCATCTTGAAGAACATGAGCGAAGTCGCAGGCGTGGAGCACGCGACTTTGGACTTTGGGATCGCTATGCGCGATGTGGTCGTACAGTCTGACCATTTTCCCGCCGACCTGATTGCGGCGCTGGCGGTCGCTGGCTGCGGCATGGAGTTAACTCAGTTTCCGACGGGACGCAAGGCGAAGAACCTCAAACGCTATCGCAAGGCGCTGCGTTCCGGTCAGCTTCGACGTTAAACCTCTGCAGTTCCTGCCCCATGCTTGCCTCCGGTCGTTTCGAGCTCCGTCCCTTCGCTGAATCCGATCTCCCCTCCTTCGTCGAGGCCGTTCTGGAGTCCACTGCCACCGTCGGGAAGTGGATGCCCTGGGCCCATCCCAATTACTCAACGGCTGATGCTGCGTCCTGGTTTGCGCATTGCGAGGCCGAGTGGGAGCGCGGTTCCAGCTACGAGTTCGGCATTTTCGACGCCGGGTCCAATACCCTTGTGGGCGGCTGCGGCCTCAATCAATTCAACCTAGTCAACGGCTTCTGCAACCTGGGCTACTGGGTCCGCCAGTCCTGGCAGCGCCAAGGCGCAGCGCTCGCCGCCGTTCAGGCACTCAGTCAGTTCGCCTTTGCAGAGCTCAAGCTGGGCCGCGTTGAAATCGTCGTGGCCCAGCACAACACACCCAGTCTCAGCCTGGCCGAGCGGTCGGGCGCAGTGCGAGAGTGCCTCGCGCGGAATCGGCTCAAGGTGCATGGCATCTTCACCGATGCCTATGTCTTTTCCCTCGTCCCGCCTCAATACCGCGCCTTGAGCGCCACCGTCACACGCCGCGGCTCGCCATAAAAGTTCTGGCGCGAAATGCCTGACACCTTCTCGTAGTAGGTCTTGTCCAGCAGGTTGTCCACCGACAGGTTCAGAGACAGGTGGTCGTTGATCTGGTAGCCCACCTGGGCGTTGAACACTGCGTAGCCCGGTGCGTTGATGCGCAACGCACCGCTTTGCGCAAAGAACTCGCTGCGGTAGGTCATGCCGCCGCCCACGCTGAAGCCGCGCAGCGCCGGGCTGGTGAAGGCATAGCGGGTGAACAGGTTCACGCTGTGGCGCGGCGTGACGGGGCTGAACACCTGGCCCTGCTGCGCCAGGGGGGCCTGGAGGTAGCGGGTGTCGTTGTAGGCGTAGCCCGCCACGATGTCCCAGCCGGGCTGGGGCTGGCCGCTGACCTCGGTTTCGAAGCCTTGCGCGCGCACCTTGCCACCGGCGATGTAGGCGTTTGCCACCACCGGGTCGGCGATGGCGCGGTTTTCGTCAATGATGCGAAACAGCGCTGCATGGGCCTGCAGGCGCTTGTGCAAAAACTCGCTCTTCACGCCCAGCTCCACCTGCTTGCCTGTGCGTGGGGCAAGCAACTGCTTGGCCGCGTTGAGCTGGCTTTGCACCACGAAGGTCTCTGCATAGCTGGCGTAGCCGGTGTACTGCGGGTGGAAGTCCCACATCAGAGCCAGCGACGGCATGAACTGGCGGCCAGGGTCTGCCGATGCGGTGACTGCGCCCGTGCTGGTGCTGCGCGTCACCACCTCCGCCCACGACAGACGCCCGCCTGCCAGCAGCTTGACCGTGTCGGTCAGGCCGATCTGCGCCTGCCCGTACAGCGCGTTCTCGCGGCGCGTGACGATCGAGGTGAAGCCCGGTAGCCGGATGTCTGGGTAGGCCAGGTCATAGTGGGGCTGCAGCAGGTTGAACGGCAGGCGGGGGCCATAGGCGTAGTTGCCGTCCCAGCTCTTGCCCTCGTTATGGCTCGCGCCCACCAGCAGCTTGTGGGTGCGGCCTGCCACCTGCACCGGTGTGGCCAGGAAGGCGTCGTAGTTGCGGGTGCGCACGTGAAAGTCGCCGTCCACGGTTTCCATGGTGAAGCTGCCGTCGGCGGCCAGGGCACTGTTGGCGCGGGCCGAGCGGTAGAACGCCGTGCGGTCGATGTCGCGCGCGGACAGGCGCACCAAGCCGCCCCCATCCAGCCGGTGCTCCAGCTCTGCGAAAACGTCGGTGGTCTCCAGGTCTTGGCGGTTGGCACGCAGGCCAGCAAAGGCACTGCGGGGCAGGTCGGCCAGGCGGCCATCGGCATAGGTGGGCAGGCCCTGGTCGATGGCGGCGCGCACGCGTTGCTGCGCCGCGCCCACCGACACGGTGGTGGAGGGAGTGATGTCCCATTCCAGCGTGCCGTAGCCCAGGCGCTTGTTGTTGAACAGGGTGTCTACAAAACTGTCTTTGTCTTCCACCACCGCGACGGCGCGCGCGCGGATCGTGCCTTCGGCATTGAGGCCGCCGCCCACGTCTACGGTGCCCCGGCGCAGGCCGAAGGAGCCCGCCGCCGCATCGGCGCCAATGGCCAGCTTGGCCGGGGCGCGCTTGCGCACCATGTTCACGGTGCCGCCGGGCTCGCTCGCGCCCTGCAGCAGGCCGGCCGGGCCGCGCAGCACTTCGATGCGGTCATACATGGCCGTGTCGAGCGTGCTGTAGTTGCCCTGGGGGATCGGAACGCCGTCGAGCTGGATGGAGCCCAGATCGAACCCGCGCGCCTGGAAGGTGTTGTAGTTGCCCGCACCATCAAAGCGCGTGACCGTCATGCCGGTGCTCAGCTTGATGGCGTCTTCCACCTTGGTCAGGTTGCGGTCATCCAGCTGCTGGCGCGTGACCACGCTGAGGGACTGCGGCGTCTCGCGCGGTGCCTGCTGGAGCTTGCCCACGCTGACTTCGCGGGCGGTGTACTGGCCCGAGCCTTCGGTCGCCGCGCTGTTGGCCTCGTCGGTCACCTTCACTTCGGGCAGCGCTGCCGTGGTGGGGTTGCCCGTGGTGGGGCCGGAGCTGGTCTGTGCTTGCGCCGTTGCCACGGTGGCCAGCAGGGCGGCAAGGGCCAGTGGGTGCATTTGCATGGTGCTTCTCCTCCTCGGTGTTTGATATCTGCTATTAAATTAATAGCTTCTAGCGCTTGTCCATAAAGCGCTAGCAGCCAAAAATTGTTCAAATTTGCGTGCTGTGCCTGCAGGCGCAGCGTCAGAACCGCGTGCGCAGCGTCACCTGCACCGCGCGCGGCGAGCCGGGCAGGATCAGGTTGTCGTTGCTGCCGTGGGCCGACACGTAGTACTTGCGGTTGGCCAGGTTCTTGATGTTCACGTCCACATCCCACTGGCCCAGCGTGTACTGCAGGGCCGCGTCCAGCGTGGTGTAGCCGGGCAGGGTGACCAGGTTGGTCAGCGAGGTGAAGCGCGCACCCACGTAGTTCACGCCGCCGCCCACGCGCAGGCCGTGGCCCAGGTCTTTCATGGCCCACAGGAAGGCGGAGTTGCGCGGCGTGAGCGCGGGCACCTTGCCTTGGGCGGCGATGGCGGCGGTGGGCAGCTGTGTGGATGTGGTGGTGGCCAGTGACTTCGTCATGCGGCCGTCCAGCCAGGCGTAGCCGGTGCTCACGTCCCAGCGGCCGGGCAGGCGGCCGTTGGCGGTCAGCTCCAGGCCGTTGGTGCGCTGGGTGCCCACGTTGATCTGGCGTCCAGGGTTGGCGGGGTCGGTGTTCTTGATGTTGGTGCGCTCCAGGTTGAAGAGCGCGCCGGTCACATTCATGCGGCCATCGAGCAGGTCGAGCTTGACGCCGATTTCCTTGTTCTCGGTGATCTCTGGTTCGGCGCCGGTGTTGTTGGCGGCCAGCGCAAACGCTTCGGCTGAGGGCTGGAAGGACTTGCTGTACGACACGTAGTACGACACCACATCGCTCGGCTGCCACACCAGGCCCGCGCGAGGGCTGAACTTTTTGTCGGTGCGCGAGAGCGTTGAGAGCTTGCGGTCGAACGTGGTCTCTTGCCCGAAGACGTCGTAGCGGGCGCCCACCAGCGCCTTCCATTGGGGCGCCAGCGTGATCTGGTTTTGCAAATACAGCGCGGCCGTGTCTTGCGTGGTGTGGCTGGGGATGGCGCTGTCGGCGTTGTAGTTGGCCGCTGGGATGGCGGGAGCAGGGCGGTTGCCGGGGTTGAAGAGTGGCACGCGGTCTGCGCCACCGGTGACGGACTCGGAGCGTTTCTTTTGCTGGCCCAGTTCCACACCCATCAGCCACTCCTGCTTGAAGCCGCCGAGCTGGTTGCGCCACGTCACGTCGGTCTGGTTGAAGAAGCCTTTTTCGTCGCGCAGGATGAACGAGCGCGTGCGGCCCACCGTCAGGTTCACCGGGTCGGTGGTGCCGCCGGGCAAGGTGTTGTATCGGTCCAGCGTGTAGTCGTACAGGCGCGTGACGTTGCGCACCGACCAGTCGTCGTTGAAGCGGTGGTTCAGCGTGGCTGCGAACGACTGCATGGTGCTGGTGGTGGTGTCGTCCTGCGCGGCGTTGCTGGAGCCGTAGTAGGTGCTGGCGGGCACGTTGACGGGGCGGCCGTTGAGCGCAGGAATGCCGAAGTCCGTCAGGCGCTTGTCGCGCGCGTTGGTGTACTGCAGCAGCAGGTCGGTCTGCGCCGCGAGCTTGAGCGCGAGCGACGGCGCGAAATTGTGGCGCTTGACGAACTGCTGGTCGCGGTAGCTGCCGGAGTCCTCCACGGCGGCGTTGATGCGGAAGGCGGCGGTATCGCTGATGCCCACATTCACGTCGGCCGTGGCGCGGCGGTAGTCGAAATTGCCCAGGCCCAGCGATGCCTCGCCCGAGGTCTCGCCAAACTTGGGCTTCTTGGTCACGCGGTTGATCAGGCCACCCGACGATCCGCGCCCGTACAGCACGGCGGCAGGGCCCTTGAGCACTTCCACACGCTCGATGTCGGCCAGGTCACGGAAGTACAGCGCGTCGTCGCGCACGCCATCCACAAACTGGTCGGCAATGGCGGTGAAGCCGCGTATCACCACCTGGTCGCGCTGGCCGTCGCCGTGGCTCATGGCCACGCCGGGCACGTTGCGCAGCGCGTCTTCCATGGAACGCGCACCCTGGTCGCGCAGGAGCTGCGCGGGCACAACGTTCACGGCCTGGGGCACATCGCGCAGCGGCGCGCTGCCCTTGGTGGCCGTGCTGGCAGCGGCGGGTGAATAGCCGTCGTCGTCCGCGCTGGATTGCACGGTGACCTCGCCCAGCGTCTGCGGCGTGGTCTGCGCAACTGCAGCGGGCGGCGCCGTCGTCTGCGCCAGTGCCGTGCCACACAGCGTGGCAAGCAGGGCGGCCACCAGCGGGTGGAGGCGATAGGGGGTTGGTGTGTAAGCGTGCATGGTTTTCCTTGGAGTGAGCGCAACGCGGTTGGCGAAAAGCCCTTGCACCTCGTGGCCTGGCGCGTGCCGCGAAGGCCCGCTGTCTGGGATGTGGTGGGGCCGTGAAAACAGAAAAGCGAGTTCGAGCCCGAGCGGGCTCAGCGCACGGCTGCGGGAGCGTGGAGCCTGGCTATCACCACCCCAGCGCCCGCGCCAGCAGGCCCGCCAGCAGGGCGGCGACAGCCAGTTCGGGCGTGCGCCGGGGCTGCCAGGTGACGGTGGCCGTGACCGCCACCGCGGCCACCGACAGGGCCACGGACCATGCCGTTACGCCCAGGGATGCAGGCACGCCCCCTGGCGGGTGCGCCACTGCCAGCCACAGCGAAAGCACCAGCAGCAGCCAGCCCGAGCGGCGCAACGCCACCAGGCGGCGCACGGCGCCTTCCTGGCCCAGGGCGTCTTCGTGGTGGCGATCCATGCCCAGCGCAATGGCCGACCAGGCGGCAAAGCACAGAAGAAAGGCGGACATGGCTCAGGCTCCCGAGGTGGAGGTTTCGGCGGGCGCCCCGGGCACCGACGGGGCAGGCCGCGCGGGTCGCGCACTCCGTGCAGGCGCACCGCGCCGGGGCGTGCGACCAGGGCGCACACGCCACGCCAGCCAGCCCAGCAGCAGCCCGGTGGCCAAAAACGACAGGTCCATGCTGGCCCACACCCATTCGCGCGCGGGCAGGCTCACGCCCAGGTGGGTGTGTGTGGTCAGCGCGTTGATCAGCGGCAGCGCGGCCCACACCAGGCCCGCAGCGGCCAGCGGCACCGTCCAGCCCAGGCGGTGCGGGCGCGCCACCGCGCAGGCCAGCGCCCACAGCAGCGTGATGCCCCAGGCGCTGAAGAACCAGGCCAGCTCTGCATCCGCTCGGCCCTCGATGCCCACAGGGATCAGGCGGTTGGCGGCCAGGTACACGCCACACGCCAGCGGCAGCCCGGCCAGTGTCGCGATGTTGATACCAGCCACCAGGCGCTCGCCAAACGGCGCTTTGGGGTGCGCAGCGGGCGCGTTGCTGGTCGTTTTGGCCGCCCCTTGGCGGCTGGCCTGTGTCTGCGACTTGGCGCTGCGCTTGACCGACCACAGCACCATGCCCGTGGCAATCATCAGGCTGCCCAGCACCCCAAAACCGAACAGCGCCCAGCGCAGGCCCACATCGGCAAACCGCGCCATGTGCAGGCCATACAGCACGCCATAGGTCTTGACGGCGGGACTGGTGGCGTCGGCCTGGTCCAGCCATTGGCCGGTGGTGGCATCAAACAGCAGGCGCGGCGGGCGGTACTGCAGGCGGTCGCCTTCGTGGCGCGTTACCTCCACCACGGCGCGGCCGTTGGCATCGCGGCGCGCCTGCACGCTGCCGATGCGCCCGCCCTGCCAGCGGGTGGTGGCCGCGTCGATGATGGGCTGCAGGGTGATGGCGGGCAGGGGTTCCACCTTGTCGCCCGCACTACGGCGGGGACGGCTTTCGGGCTTCTCGCCCTGCAGGTCGGCAAAGTACGCGTTGGAGTCCACGCCTTTCTCGTTCTTGTAGTTGGCGGCAATGCCTGCGGGCATGTACAGCGTGTGGAAGATCATCAACCCGCTGAAGGTGATCATCAGATAGAACGGCAGCACCAGCACGCCGCTGACGTTGTGCGCATCCAGCCACGCACGCTGCCCGCCCTTGGTAGGGCGGAAGGTGAAGAAGTCCTTGAAGATGCGGCGGTGTGTGATCACGCCGGTGATCAGCGCCACAAACATCAGCATCGTGGCCACGCCCACCACCCAGCGGCCTTGGATAGTCCAGCGGCCTTTTTGCGCGGTACGCAGCTCGAAGTGAAAGCGGTAGAAAAAATCACCGCCCATGGTCTGGCGCGCCTCGATGGGCTCGCCCGTCTGCGGGTTCATGCGCAGCGTTTCAAAGCGCCCGTTGCCGGTGCCGCGCCAGAGCATGTTGACGGCTGGGTCGCGGTCATCGGGCAGGTGCAGGATCCACTGGGTGACGTCAGGGGCCTTGCGCACCAGCGCGTCCACGGACTTCTGGGCCACCTGCGCATCGGCCGCGTCGGTGCGCGGCAGCCCGTGCATCTCGGGGCGCATCCACAGGTTGAACTCGTTCTTGAAGAACGACAGCGTGCCCGTGAGGAAGATCGCAAACAGCAGCCAGCCCAGGATGAGCCCTGCCCAGGTGTGCAGCCACGACATCGCCTGGCGAAAGCCTTCGCGGTCGGCGCTCTTGCGCACGGTGGAGGTCGCTGTTGTCATGGCGTGCCCCTCATCCATTGCGGCGCCATGGCGCACGCGCCCAGTGCCAGGGCGGGCAGCAGTGTGCCGCCCCAGGCGCCCCAGGCCGTGCGCGCATAAAACGCCCATCCCGCCGCCATGGCATAGGCCAGCCAGGCCAGCATGGTGGCGGTCAGCACGGCCTCCACGCGCGGCATCCACAGCGCCAACACCAGCGAAAGCGCAGCGGTGAACCCTGCCGCCAGCGCATAGCCGCCAGCGATGGCCGCCATGGCGCGGGAGGTGATGACCAGGCGGTAGCGCCAGTCAACGCGGGCCGCCTTCATGGCCGACCTGCGGCGGCACCCAGGGCGGTGCGGCCTTCAAAAAAGGAGAGAAGCAGAACTCCTGCAGGGCAGGGGCTGGCGGTGCTGCGCGGCATCAGAAAGGCTCCAGGCAGTAGGTGTCGTACGGCAAACGTACAAACGCTGGCTGCAGCGGCGGAGAGCCCGGCTGACTGGCTGGCTAGGTGTTAAAGGGAATCACGGGACCTGCCCTTGCAGATCGGGAGCTGCATGAAGGAATGGCCTTGGTCGTAAGAACGCATTCTACTTTTGTTGAGAAGCATTCGCATTTATAAAAATGCTATTTGCGCTGGTTTGATGTGTGCTTGCAACAGCTTGTGACATGGGGGTAGGGCTGTGCTTCGCAGCCCCGTGCAATCGGGGGAGCTTGGTGATGGCGTGGGCACAAAAAAACGGGCCTCGGCCCGTTTTTTGTTGTTCTTCTTGGTACTTTTCGTGGAGCGCTCTGGTGCAGTCTTGGCGTTACTCCACGTCACCCATCTGCGATTGCAGGTAGTTCTGCAAGCCCACCTTGCCGATCAGATCGATCTGGGTTTCAAGGAAGTCGATGTGCTCTTCGGTGTCGTCCAGGATCTTTTGCAGCAGGTCGCGCGAGACATAGTCACGCACTGTTTCGCAGTGGGCGATGCCATCCTTGATGGTGGCCTGGGCGCCTTGTTCTGCGCGCAGGTCGCAGGCCAGGATCTCTGGCACGTCTTCGCCGACCTGGATCTTGGCCAGGTCCTGCAGGTTGGGCAGGCCATCCAGCGTGAAGATGCGGTCCATGAGCCAGTCGGCATGCTTCATCTCGCCGATGGATTCCGAATACTCCTTCTTGGCCAGCTTGTCGAAGCCCCAGTGCTTGAGCATGCGGTAGTGCAGGAAGTACTGGTTGATGGCGGTGAGCTCGTTCTTGAGCTGGGCCTGCAGATGGCCAATGACCTGTGCGTCACCTTTCATGGGGACTCCTTGTTGTGATGTGTTGATTCGGCCCCGATTGTCGTGAGCCATATCAACACGCGCAAGGCATATCCCTGCTAGAGCGCGCTGGCTGCGTGTGAGGTTGATAGGCGTTCGCGTTCACCCCGGCCGACCCCATCCGGCCCGGTAGGCCCGATGGGGCTGCGCAGGCCGGGCGCGGGGCTATTGTGCGGCGCGTGGCGCGGCAGCCTGTGTGCCCATGGCGGTTGCGGCTGCAGACGATGGCACCGTGCGCCGCTCACGCCAGTGCGCGAGGCCCAGCCATACCGTGGGCACCAGCACCAGGGCCAGCGAGATGGCCTGGGCAATAGTGCCTTCGGCCAGGTCTTCGGTGGCCGCATGCCAGTAAGCGTTGTCGATGCCGGGTATCGCTGCGCCTTCGGTGAACTCATGGAACGCATACACCACCAGTTGCACCGCAAACACCGCCATGAACCACGACGTGACGCGGAAGAACCGCGCAAGGTTCACTGCGCGGCCGTAGCGCGTCCAGGCCCAGGCGATGGCAATGGCCAGCGCCAGGCCCGCCAGGCCGCCCCAGGCCATGTAGCCCAGCTCGGCGCTCCGGGCCAGGGCGGCGAGCATGGTGGCGGTTTCCACGCCTTCGCGGCCCACCATGAAGAGGGCAAACAGGAACACCGCCACCCAGGCGCGCGGGCCTTCCAGCACACTGGCGCGGTCCATGCGCTGGGCAATGTCTTGGCCCATGCCTTGGCCCGCACGGCGCATGTGCACCACGCACCAGGCCACGGTGGCGGCAGCCACCAGCGCCATGCCACCCTCGGCTGCGGGCGACAGCGCGCCCACCTGCGAGAGCACCCAGCCCAGCACCAGCGAGAGCAGGGCTGCCACGCCCACGCCCGCGCGCAGTGGCAGCAACAGGTGCAGGCGCCCGGTCTTGCGCAGGTACAGGGTGGCAATCGCCACCACCAGCAGGGCTTCCAGCCCTTCGCGGAAACAGATCAGAAGTGTTTGGAACATGGTGTTTGAGGTCTTTGCTATAAATTTATGAGCTGCTTGCGCTTATCAATAAAGCGCTACAGGCCGTTTTGACCGATATTTCAGAGGCGTCGAGCTTTGGCTGACCCACTGCAGCAAATTGGCCTGGGTGGCGTTGCTGCAGTGCGGCAGATGATAAAACTAAACGCGAATCAGTTGTATTTGAATGTTTGATATGGCACAAGGGTTGACCAGGTGGGCGGTGGTTCGTGCAGCGGCTTCGTGGCGGTCTTTGGGGGTTTAAAAGGGGGCAAAATGCCCGCCCCGGCCTGAGGGCAGGGTGTCACTGTATAGTCACAGGCAATTGATTCAATCAAATCAATTAATTGGATTGATGGTCTCGAAAGGCCTAGACTTCAGTCCTGTTCAGTTAACCAACCACTAAGGAAACAGCAATGTCCCTGATCAATACGCAAGTTCAGCCCTTCAAGACCACCGCTTTCGTCAACCGTGACGGCAAGGGTGAATTCATCGAAGTGACCGAGCAGTCCCTCAAGGGCAAGTGGTCCGTGCTGATCTTCATGCCCGCAGCTTTCACCTTCAACTGCCCCACCGAAATCGAAGACGCTGCCGACAACTACGCTGAGTTCCAGAAGGCCGGCGCCGAGGTCTACATCGTGACCACCGACACGCACTTCTCGCACAAGGTGTGGCACGAAACATCGGACGCCGTGGGCAAGGCCAAATTCCCCCTGGTTGGCGACCCAACGCACCAGCTGACCAACGCTTTCGGCGTGCACATCCCTGAAGAAGGCCTGGCACTGCGCGGCACGTTCGTGATCAACCCCGATGGCGTGATCAAGACCCTGGAAATCCACTCCAACGAAATCGCCCGCGACGTGTCGGAAACCCTGCGCAAGCTCAAGGCTGCCCAGTTCACCGCCGCCAACCCTGGCCAAGTCTGCCCCGCCAAGTGGAAGGAAGGCGCCAAGACCCTGACGCCTTCGCTGGACCTGGTCGGCAAGATCTAAGCATTCGCTTTTCTCGGCCTCTGAAGCCGGACAGCGTCATGGCGCCTGTGCGCCGTGCCGTCCGGCTTTTTTACGCCCGGAGTTTGACCCGCAGGCTTGATCCGAACCACGCTTGCCATCACGCTCCCCACATACAACTCGAAATTCAAAGGACACCACCATGCTCGACGAACAACTCAAGACCCAACTCGCCGCCTACCTGGAGCGCGTGCAGCAGCCGTTTGAGCTGGTGGCATCCCTGGACGACAGCGAGACTGCGCGCGACATGCGCGAGCTGCTGACAACCATCCAATCCCTGCGCAGCGACAAGATCACCCTGCGCACCGACGGCAACGATGCGCGCAAGCCATCCTTCAGCCTGCAGCGCGCGGGCGCCACCAACAGCCTGCGTTTTGCCGGCCTGCCCCTGGGCCATGAATTCACCTCGCTGGTGCTGGCCCTGCTGTGGACCGGCGGCCACCCGCCCAAGGTCGAGCAGGACGTGATCGACTCCATCAAAGCGCTGGATGGCGACTTCAACTTCGAGGTCTACATGAGCCTGACCTGCCACAACTGCCCGGACGTGGTGCAGGCGCTGTCGCTCATGGCCATCGTCAACCCCAAGGTCAAGACCACTGTGATCGAAGGCGGCGCCTTCCAGCAGGAAGTGACCGAGCGCGAAATCATGGCCGTGCCCATGGTGTTTTTGAACGGCCAGGTCTTCGGCTCCGGCCGCATGACGATTGAAGAAATTGTCGCCAAGCTCGACACCGGCGCCGCCGCCCGCGAAGCCGCCAAGCTCAGCGCCAAGGCACCGTACGACGTGCTCATCGTCGGCGGTGGACCCGCTGGCGCCGCGGCCGCTGTGTACGCCGCCCGCAAAGGCATCCGCACCGGCGTTGCTGCCGAGCGCTTTGGCGGTCAGGTCAATGACACGCTGGCGATTGAAAACTACATCTCGGTGCTCGAAACCGACGGCCCCAAGTTTGCCGCCGCACTCGAAGCCCACACCCGCGCCTACGGCGTGGACATCATGAACCTGCAACGCGCCGACAAGCTCATCCCCGCGGCCGAGCCAGGTGGCCTCATCAGCGTGCAGATGGCCAACGGCGCCACGCTGCAGTCCAAGACGGTGATCCTGTCCACCGGCGCCCGCTGGCGCAATGTCAACGTGCCCGGCGAAGCCGAGTACAAGAACAAGGGCGTGGCCTACTGCCCGCACTGCGACGGACCGCTGTTCAAGGGCAAGCGCACGGCGGTCATCGGCGGCGGCAACTCGGGTGTCGAGGCTGCCATCGATCTGGCCGGCATCGTGGCCCACGTCACGCTCGTCGAGTTTGCCGACCAGCTCAAGGCCGACGCCGTGCTGGTCAACAAGCTCAAGAGCCTGCCCAATGTGAGCGTCCACACCAACGCGCAGACCACCGAAATCACCGGCGCCGACGGCAAGGTCAACGGCCTCAAGTACAAGGACCGCGCCACCAACGTGGAGCACCTGGTGCCGCTCGAAGGCGTGTTCGTGCAGATCGGCCTGGTGCCCAACACCGAGTGGCTCAAGGGCACGGTGGAGCTGTCCAAGTTCGGCGAAATCATCGTCGACTCGCACGGCCGCACCAACATCCCCGGCGTGTTCGCAGCGGGCGACTGCACCACGGTGCCTTTCAAGCAAATCGTGATTGCTGCGGGCGATGGATCGAAGGCGGCGCTGAGTGCTTTCGACCACCTGATCCGCATGCCGGTGGTGGCTGCGGCCGAAGGCGCCAAGGCTCCCGAAGCGCAGCGCGAAGCCGTGGCAGCGTAGGACGGGGCAGGGCGGCGGGGGCGAGCTGGTTAGGGCCAGTGCTTTCGAGGCACACCCCAACTCCCCTCTCCCCTCGTGGGAGAGGGGCCGGAGGAGAGGGGGGCGCATTCCCTCCGCGCCAGTTTCCCCCCTCTCGCCAACCCTCTCCCGCGAGGGGAGAGGGAGTCATGCAGGGGGCATCTCAAGCAAATCGGACTCTGGCGCTTGCTAGTAAAGCGCTAGTAGCTATCAAAACAAGAGCGACTGGATGTTTCAGCATCCGGTCGCTTTGCTTTTGGTGCCGATCATGGAGGCATGGAATCGTCAAGTCAGTGGCACGGTGGAGAGGGTTCTCATCCACTTTCGTCGGAGCTCGCGATAGTTTGCTACAGCGCGGCCGTTGCTCACATCACCTCGCAAGCTCGGCAATGGACTGAATGTGAAAGTCTGCGGCTACGCCAGGCGTGCTGGTGCCTACCAAGCAGGTGGTCATGCCCAACTTTCTGGCTGGAATGATGTCGCGCTCCAGGCTGTCTCCCACAAACAGCACCTCGTCCGGAGATGCGCCTGTGGCGTCGAGCGCCGCAAGTAACGGCCGCGCGGATGGCTTGATGGCGCCGACCTCTGTGGAGAAGATGGCGGCGGCAAGAATGGGGGCAACACCACTCGCTACTAGTTCTTCCTTCCAACAATGCGACGGCGCCCACACGTTGCTGACAATGGCGATAGCACTTTGTTCTGCGACAGAGCGCAGTGCAAGAGCGGCCCAAGCTGGCACTTTTCCGACCTCGTGCCTGGCAATCGTCATGGCGATCGCTTCATGCTCGCTGGCGGGAACCCCGGAGTGGGTGGTGATGAAGTCGGCCAAGGAAGGGAAGCACTCCACCAGCCGGGGATCCTCATAGTCGCGCAGAAAGGCTGCGTAGCATGCGCTTACAGCCGATTGCACATCAGCGAACGACAGGCCCCCGCCACCGACCGCACGATAGCTGGTGTAGTAGTCCTGCTGCGGGTCGAACCGATCCCCTCCGAACATGAAGGTGCCATTCATGTCGAAAAGAACAGCCCGGTAGCCTGCAATGTCTGGAGGCTTTGCTTGACGCATAGATGACGCAGGCTTAATCGGCCATAGACGGGCTGTTGCTGACCCGATGGACCTCGGCAAGGATCATATTGACTGGCACTTGCTTTCCTTTGCTGTAAACGCCTGCTTGTCATGGCGATTGAAGCCCGCCGATTCATAAAACTGGAAGGTCGCCTCATCCTTCCTGCCGGTCATCAGCATGACCTTGTAGCAGCCTTGCGACCAAGCAAACGACAGAGCCTCCGCGAGTACTGCCTTGCCATACCCCCGATTGCGATGTGCTGCATGGGTCACGACGTTTTCGATCAAACCATAGGGCTTGCAGCCACGGGTCAGATTCGGAACCACGGTGATGGTGCAGCTGCAGATGAGCTTGTCAGCCACGTAGACCCCGAAATATCGGTAGCGTGGGTTGCTCTGTAGTTCTCGCCAGATGGCTTCAACCGTTGATGCTCCCGGCAATGGGTCGTCATCTTTGTGAAGGTGTTGATACAAGTCCAGGAGGCTGTTTAATTCCGAGGGGTCAATTCGGCGAACGTCCATGCACTCCTCTTTTGAGTTGTTTGGGTATGACGATTGCGGCGTCCAGGAGATCGCTCGTGCGCACGCCAAGGGTTGCTGCGAGATGTTGCCACACGCCGCGCACGCCACATCGGGCTTGTTAAGAGTTGCCGCATGGGGTTTTAAATTGTTGCTATTGAGAATTATTCTCATATAATTTCATCCCACCAGCCAGCCACAACCGCCCGATCTTCTGCGCGCAGAAGCCAAGGCCGTCTGCATGGAGCCAGCTCTGTATTCGTTGTCGTTTCAGAGAAGGACTCCCCTCCGTGGCGCAGGCATTCCGTTCCCCTCCGTTTTCTTCCCGGCGCGCACAGGCGCACCCCTCCGATCAATGGCTGCAAGGCCGTCTGCGGCCGCTTGCATGGCTGGTGGCCTGTGCATGTGTGGCCATTGGCAGCGCGCATGCGCAAGATGCGGCCCAGTTGGTGGCTGCAGCGCCGCAGCTCAAAGAAGTGGTCATCAGCGGCTCTCGCAGCGAACAGGACCGCGACGAGCTGCCCATGAGCATCGACGTGATCAATGCGCAGGCCATCGAAGAAGGCCAGGTGCGCGACATCCGCGACGTGGCGCGCGAGCTGCCCAACGTGTCGGTCACGCGCTCGCCCGCACGCTTCTCGCTGGCCAGTGGCTCCACGGGGCGCGAACAGAACGCGGGCTTCAACATCCGGGGGCTGGACGGTAACCGCGTGTTGATGATGGTGGATGGCATTCGCCTGCCGCGCAGCTATGTCTTCAGCGCCAACGCCTTCGGGCGCGACTATCTGGACATCGGGCTGCTGCAGCGCATTGAGGTGGTGCGCGGCGCCACCTCGGCGCTGTATGGCTCCGATGGCATGGCGGGCCTGGTCAACTTCATCACGGCAGACCCCTCGGCGTTTCTCGATGGCGACAAGCACATCGGCGGCCGGGTGAGCCTGGGATATGACGGCGACGAGCACGGCAAGCGCGTGGGCGCCACGGTGGCAGGCAAGGCAGGCGACACGGTGCAGTGGCTGCTGGGCGGCAACGTCACGCGTGCGAGCGAGCTGGACAACATGGGCACCAACGATGCGGCCAATGCCGACCGCACCAAGCCCAATCCGCAGAAAGACAGAAGCGGCGCTTTGCTGGGCAAGGTGGTGCTGACGCCCGGCGGCGGACAGCGCCATGTGTTCACGCTGGAGCATGTGGACAAGACGTCCGACTACGAACTCCTCACCGCACCCTCCAAGCCGCCGCTGGCCGCGACCTCGGTGCTGGGCTCTACCTCGTTCACCGACATGCAGCGCAGCCGTGCGACGTGGGAAGGCAACTGGCGCGTGAACACCGCGTTTGCCGATGATGTGAAGGCCACGCTGAGCTGGCAGGACGCCCATTCGCGCGAGTACATCACCGAAGACCGCAGCACCGCCGCCGACCGCGTGCGCGACGTGACCTATGACGAGCGCACCTGGCAGGCCAACCTGCAGGGCAGCAAGGTGCTGCGCAATGGCGGGCCATGGGTGCAGAAGATCACCTACGGCCTGGACTACACGGCGGCCAAGGTCGAGAACCTGCAGACCGGCGTGACGCCGCCCACGGGCGAGACCTTCCCGCTCAAGCGATTCCCCGACACCACCGAGACCAGCACGGCCCTGTATGTGCAGGACGAGTTCGTGAGCGGGCCCTGGAGCATCACCCCCGGCGTGCGCTTCGACACCTTCCGCATCAAGGCCGACCAGGCGGGCTTTGGCGCGCAGGCGGTGTCGCTGTCGGGCAATGCCACCTCGCCCAAGTTCGGCGTGCTGTACCGTGCCAGCGAGCAGTGGAGCGTGTTTGGCAACTACGCGGCGGGCTTCCGTGCGCCCAATGCGGGGCAGGTCAACGCCTTTTTCGAGAACCCGGTGGGCAACTACCGCACGGTGCCCAACGCCAACCTCAAGCCCGAGAAGAGCCAGAACTTTGAGCTGGGCGTGCGCGGGCGCCTGGAGCGCCTGTCCATCGAGGCTGCCGCGTTCACTGGCCGCTACAAGGACTTCATCGAAGACCTGCGCCAGGTCAGCGGCACAGGCGCACCGGGCAACCCGCTGGTGTTCCAGTCAGTCAACATCGGCCGCGTCAAGCTGAGCGGCTTCGAGGTCAAGGGCGACATGCGCTGGGGCCAGTGGGCGGGCGGGCAGTGGAGCTCTCCGTTTGCCTATGGCCAGACACACGGTCGCGACACCGCGACCGGCAAGCCAGTGAACACGGTAGATCCATCGCGCCTCACGGCGGGCCTGCGCTACGACACCGATGGCTGGATGGCGCGGCTGGACATGACCCATGCTGCCGCCAAGAAGGCCAGCGACGTGAGCGTGGCCACGGGCAGCACGCAGTTCCTCACGCCGTCGTACACGGTGCTGGACCTGGCGGCCCAGTGGCGCATCCGCAAGGACCTGCGCCTGAACGCGGGCATCTACAACCTCACCGACAAAAAGCACTGGCGCTGGGCCGACGTGCGCGGCCTCGCTGCCAACGCCAGCTTCATCGACGCCTACAGCCAGCCGGGCCGCTCCGTGCGTGTCTCGCTGGTGGCGGATTTCTAAGTTACCTCCCTAGGCACCTTTTCAGGCACTTCATCAAGGAGACAGTTCATGAGCCATGCACCTGACACGCCCGATACGCACACGTCTGGCGCCCATTGCGACGAGGAATACAGCCTGCCCTGCGCCGAGGCGCTGCTGGCGGGCACCCTGGCCCTGATGACGGGCTATGTGCAAGCCTGCTGCGACAGCCACCGCGACGCCATGGGCCGCAAGATCGCGGCCAACCTGCAGATGCTGGCCGACGCCCAGGGCTTCACGCCGCACTTCCGCACCGTGGTCTGGAGCCTGCAAGGCCGCTGGGACCAGCAATGCAAGGCGCGCCAGGACGTGGCCGCCAGCGCCGCGATGGTGGCTGCCGAACAACGCCGCGTGCTGTGGCACACCGCGCCGGAGGCCGTGCAATGAATGCCGCAGTGACGAACCCCCCAAGCGCTCCGGCCCATCCGCCGCAGGCCGCCCCCGACATCCGTGAGCGGTTCGCCGCAGCCCGCGCAGCGGGCAAGCGTGCCAAGGACGCAGCCGAGAGCCTGGGGCTGTCGGAAGGCGCCGCCGTGGCCGCCCATGCGGGCGAGCACGGCCACCCGCTCAAGGCCCAGCCGCTGCAGGGCTCGTGGCTGGAACTACTGCAGTCGCTCGAAGCCTGCGGCCCGCTGATGGCGCTCACGCGCAACGAAGGCACGGTGCACGAGAAGACCGGCGTGTACACGCACGTGTCGGCCACCGGGCCGGTGGGCATTGCGCTGGGCGAAGACATCGACCTGCGCCTGTTCTTTGCGCAGTGGCATGCCGGCTTTGCCGTGACCGAACTGGCCAACGACCCCGCCAAGCCGCCATCGCGCAGCCTGCAGTTCTACAACGCGCAGGGCCGTGCGGTGCACAAGATCTTCACGCGCGATGCCACCGACCTGGCCGCGTTCGACGCAGTGGTGAGCCGCTTCGCGCAGCCGAGTGCTGGCTATGTTTTTGGCCTGGCGCCCGCGCCAGCGGCCGTGCTGCCTGACGCAGACATCGACGCCGACGGACTGCGCGATGCCTGGGCCGGTATGCAGGACACGCACGAGTTCTTCGGCCTGACCAAGAAATTCGGCGTGGAGCGCCAGCAGAGCTTTCGTCTGGTCGAAGGCCAGTTTGCCTGGCGCGCCGCACCGCAGGCCGTGGCGCGCCTGCTGGACGAAGCGGCGGTGGACGGCCTGCCCATCATGGTGTTCGTGGGCAGCGGCGGCTGCATCCAGATCCACACCGGTCCGGTGCGCAACATCCAGCCGCTCGATACGCCGCATGCGCAGTGGATCAACGTGCTGGACGCGGGCTTCAACCTGCACCTGCGCACCGACATGATTGCCAGCGTGTGGGTGGTGGAAAAGCCCACGGCCGATGGTGTTGTCACCTCGGTCGAGGCGTTCGACCACGCGGGCGAGCTGATGGCCATGTTCTTCGGTGCACGCAAGCCCGGCAAGCCCGAGCTGCAGGGCTGGCGCGACCTGGTGGCACGCCTGCCCGGCGTGCAGGAGCTGGCCCATGCTGCGTGATCCAATGGCCGTGCAGAGCTGGGGGCCAGGTGGCGCGCGTCGGCGGCTGTTGCGCAGTGTGGCGGCTTTGCCTTGGTTGTCTGCGATGGGGTCAGGGGCCGCCTGGGCCGCCCGCCCGGCGCGCATCGTCTCGCTGGGCGGCGCGCTGACCGAGGTGGTCTACCTGCTGGGCGCACAAGGCCAGCTGGTGGGCACCGACACCACCAGCCTGTTCCCCGAGGCCGCGCTCAAGACCGCCAAGGTCGGCTACATGCGCCAGCTGTCGGCCGAGGGGCTGCTGTCCCTCAAGCCCGACGCTGTGGTGGGCACCACCGAAGCCGGACCGCCCGTGGTGCTGGACCAGGTGCGCAGCGCCGGTGTGCGCGTGGAGCTGGTGCAGGCCGACCACACCTGGGACGAAGTGCGCCGCAAGGTGGCCACCGTGGGCCGCGTGGCCGGCCGCGAGCGCGAGGCCCAGGCTCTTCAGGCGGACCTGGATGCGCAGTGGGCGGCGGTGCAAAAGCAGGTGGCGGCCGCCACGCGACGCCCGCGCGCCATCTTCATCCTGTCGCACGGCGGCAGCCCCATGGTCGCGGGCACTGGCACGGCTGCCGATGCGCTGATCCGCTTTGCGGGCGCCACCAATGCCATCACGCAGTTCGCAGGCTACCGGCCCCTCACGGCCGAGGCCATGGCCAGCGCCGCGCCCGAGGTGCTGCTCAACAGCACGCAGGGCATCGAGGCACTGGGCGGCGAGGCCGCCTTCTGGCAGCGGCCTGAGCTGGCGCTCACGCCCGCATTCCGCCGCAAGGCCCTGGTGGCCATGGAGGCCAGCCACTTGCTGGGCTTTGGCCCGCGCCTGCCTGCTGCCGTGCGCGAGCTGCACACCCGCACCCAGGCGATCACCGCGTGAGCAGCGTGGCCGTGGCGCAGCCGGGTGCGCGCTGGAGTCCCGGGCGCCTGTCTCCCCGCACGGCGATAGGTGTAGGGGCAGTGCTGGTCGTGCTGGCCTTGGTCTGGGCCAGCACGCGGGGCGCCTACGCCATTGCACCCACCCAGCTGTGGCAGGTGCTGCTGCAGGCCCTGGGCGCTGCACCATCTGCTGAACAGGCGCCCGAATATCTGGTGTTCATCAACATCCGGCTGCCCCGCCTGCTGATGGGTGTGGCCGCTGGCGCCGGCCTGGGGCTGGCCGGTGCGCTGATGCAGGGGCTGTTCCGCAACCCGCTGGCCGACCCCGGGCTGGTGGGCGTGAGCAGCGGGGCCGCGCTGGCGGCGGCCGTCACCATCGTGCTGGGCAGCCACTGGCTGCCCGACCTGCCGCGCACGCTGGGCAGCTGGACACTGGTGGGCATGGCCTTTGGCGGCGGCCTGCTGGTCACGGCGCTGATCTATGCACTGGCGCAGGCCGATGGCGGCACGCGCATGGGGCTGATGCTGCTGGCGGGCGTGGCGGTCAATGCGCTGGCGCTGGCGGGGCTGGGCTACCTCAACTTCATCTCCACCGACGAGCAGCTGCGCAACCTCCAGATGTGGCTGCTGGGCAGCCTGGGCGGCGCGCGCTGGAGCGCTGTCGCCCTGGTCGGCTTCATCGTGGCCTTGGCCTGCGGCCTGGGCCTGGCGCTGGCGCGCCCGCTCAACGCCATTGCCCTGGGCGAGGCGCAGGCCGCGCTGCTGGGCGTGCCGGTGGAGCGCACCAAGCGCTTGGCCGTGCTGGTGACGGCGCTGGCCGTGGGCGCGGTGACGGCGGCCACCGGCATCATCGGCTTTATCGGCCTGGTGGCGCCGCACTGGGTGCGCCTGGTGGCGGGGCCGGACCACCGCGTGGTGCTGCCGGGCTCGGCCCTGCTGGGCGCCGCGCTGGTGCTGGCGGCCGACGGCGTGGCGCGCACCATCGTGCAGCCTGCAGAGCTGCCGCTGGGCGTGCTCACCGCGTTCATCGGCGTGCCGCTGTTTCTGGCCATGCTGCGCCAGTTCCGGAGCAAGGTATGAATGCCGCCGTCGCATCCCCGGTCACCACCACCGCCGATCTGCTGGTGTGCGACCAGCTGGGTGTGGGCGTGCCCGGCAGGCCCTTGCTGGCCACCGTGCATACGCAGTTGGTGCCCGGGCGCGTCACGGCCATCCTGGGGCCCAACGGCGCGGGCAAGTCCACGCTGCTGGCCATGCTTTCGGGCCAGCGCGCGCCGCGCTCGGGCCATGTGTGGATGGGCGGGCAGCCGGTGTCTGGCAAAGGCGCCCAGGCCCTGGCCCGCCAGCGCGCCGTGCTGCCGCAGGACACGGCCGTGGCCTTCGACTTCACGGTGCAGGAGGTGGTGGAGATGGGGCGCTTTCCCCACCGCCAGCAGCCCAGCCGCCACGAGGCGCGCATCGTGAACGAGGCGATGCAGGCCACCGGCGTGGCCCACCTGGCCGGGCGCAGCATCAACACCTTGTCGGGCGGCGAACGCGCCCGCAGCCACCTGGCCCGCGCGCTGGCCCAGATCTGGGAGCCTCTGCCCGATGGCGCCACCCGCTGGCTACTGCTGGACGAGCCCACCGCCGCCCTCGACCTGGCGCACCAGCACCACACGCTGGCCCTGGTGCGCCGCTGGGCGGTGGAGCAGGGCGTGGGCGTGGTCGCGGTGCTGCACGACCTGAACCTGGCCCTGCGCTACGCCCACGACAGCCTGCTGCTCGCCCCGGGCCTGGCAGGCCCGCGCAGCGTGCACGCCACGACCCACCTGCTCACTCCCGCCACCATCGCGCAGGTGTGGGGCGTGCACAGCACGCCGGTGCTGGCGGCCGATGGGGTGCCGCAGTACCTGGTGGCGGCTCGGTAGATCGATAAAAATTGGTAAAAATGGCCGCTAGCGCTTATATGTTAAGCGCTATAAGCTATGAATTTAATAGCAAATTGCGGTCGCGCCGTGGCACTGTGCCAAGCCGGGTGCACTGCTGTGCAGCCCGCCGTTCACCTGCTGCGTGCGGCCCGGGCGCCCTGTCAGTGTGGCTTCGATACCAGCAAGTTGCAGCTCTCGTCAGCGGCCAGTACCGAGCCCACGGTGCAGCGTGGTGGGTCGCGTGGATCGCGGTCGTTGTGCCCTGGGGTGAGGCTGATGCCGGTGATGCGCACGCTCTGCCCGGTGGTGTTGCGCACTTGGTATTGGTGCATGTAGTCAGCAACAGCCCGATCCAGCGAGGTGTGGTAAGGGATGTCCGCCGTACCGCCTGAAGGATTGCTCAACTGCACATCGTCTGGTGCGGGCGCCGCCTCGGCCGGGCCGCTCCAGGAGGTAGCCGTCAGCATGGCAGCCGCAAGCACGCCGGGGGCAATGGCCAGCATCAGGCTTGCCAGGCTGCCGCGTGCCGCGCGCCAGGCCATCAGTGCCATCAACAGCGACAGCACCAGCACCCCCCACTCTGCGAGCGTGGGCACCGGCTGCGCAGGGCCTGCCAGCCCGGCCACATACGTGATGGCGCCCACCGGGGGCTGTGCCTGTGCCCAGACCGAGCCGGACGCCGCCAGGGCGGTAGTGGCCAGCAGGCTGGCCCATGGGCGAAAACGAAGCAAGGGGGTGTTGGTCATTGGAATGGTCCCTGTCAGAAAATAAATGAAAAACGCCAAAACAAAACATACGCGCAGCTGACGCAAAACAGATGCGAAACAAAGGCAAAGCGCGCCTTCCTTTGTTCCAACGGCACCGGAGCAGACCGGGCCACACCGGTGCACCCTGAACCCGCCGGTATTCGGGTTGACCGTTGCACCGTCGCACCGGGCGCTGCACTATTGCCACGGTGTCAACCTGCGGCCTGCCACAGCGGCAGCCAGCAGCGCAAGCAGGGCCAAGGCCCAGGGGCCGAGCGTCGGAATGGCTTGTGCGCCGCCAGGCGGCACTGCCAGCAGCACGGGCAGGCCGGGGTCGGTGATGCGGCCGGGCATGGTGTCGCTGTCGCCCACGCCACCATCGGTCAGTGTCAAGGTCACGCTCAGGCCATCGGCTGAGAACTGGGCACCTGGCAGCACATACCAGTGCGGCCGGGCGCAGGCGGCCGCGCCCGTGCAGCCCAGCCCTTCGGGGCTGGGGCCGTATTTGAGGTACACGGCGCCTGCGGGCACGGGCGTGGTGAAGTTGACGGTGACCTGGGCGCTGGCACCCGGCGCACCGCCGTCCAGCACCAGCGCCAGCGGCACGTGCGCGGTCTGCGCGCCGACCGGCAGCGGGGCGGGCAGGGTGGAGAAGTTGGCGCTGGTGATTTGCCAGCCGCCGGTGTTGTCGGCCTGCACAGCGCCCGTGCCCTGGCCTGCGTTCGCCCATGGCGCGCTGCACTGCTGCGCCGCACCGCTATGTTCGCCCGCGCACTCCCAGGTGTACTGGCCGTTGGCAGATTGCACCGCACTGGCTGTGCCGGCGGTGCACAGGTGGGTGGTAGGCACGGTGGCCCGTGGCTGCAGCGCTGCGGTGCCGCAGTTGCCATTGATGGGGGACAGGGTGAACTGGGCGCCCACACTGCGCGCTGCGGACACTTGGGCCCACTGGCATGCCCCGTTGCCGCTGCAGTCGCCCGTCCAGGCCGTGAACTGGTAGCCCGTGGCGGGTGTGGCGGTGCAGCTGGCGTCCTGGCCATGGGTCACGGGGTTGGGCGTGCAGGTCACGCTGCCCCCGGTGGCGGGTTGCACGGTGATGGCATAGGTCTTGAGGGCAAACGTGGCCGATACGCTGCGTGCGCTGGTCACGTTGGCCATCTGGCAGGCCCCGTTGCCGGTGCAGTCGCCGCTCCAGGCGGTGAACTGGTAGCCCGCGGCGGGTGTGGCGGTACAGGTGGCGGTCTGGCCGTGGGGCACGGGGTTGGGCGTGCAGGCCACGCTGCCCCCTGTGGCGGCAGGGGTGGCGATGGCGTAGGTAATAGCCGCAAACGTGGCCGACACACTTTGTGGGCCGCTGGCGCTGGGCAGAACGCAGGCGCCGCTGCCGGTGCAGTCCCCTGTCCACCCGACAAACTGGTAACCCGTGGCGGGCGTGGCGGTGCAGCTGGCAGCCTGGCCGTGGGCAACGGGGTTGGGCGTGCACGCCACGCTGCCCCCTGTGGTGGCGGGTGTGGATATTGCGTAGGAGAGGGGCGTGAAGATGGCCGAAACGCTGCGCGTGCCGGTCACGTTGGTCAAATGGCATGCGCCGTTGCCGGTGCAATCGCCCGTCCAGGCGGTGAGCTGGTAGCCCGTGTCGGGCGTCGCCGTGCAAACGGCGTCCTGCCCGTGGTTGACGGGGTTGGGTGTGCAGCCCACGCTGCCGCCCAGGGTGGGGGGCGTGGAGATGGGGTAGGTGATGGGCGCAAAGCTGGCGCTGACCAGGCAGGTGTTGTAGATGGCACCCGTGGTGTAGGTGTCGCCCGCCAGCGAGCCGCCGCAGCCGCTGGCCGAGGCGGAGTACCCCGTTGGGATGGTGAGCCTGAAGGTGGCCGTCTGGCCTGCAGTGACCAGATAGCCCGGCTCGATGCTGCCGCCGCCGCTGGCTTGGGTGTAGGCGTTGTACCCGCGCGGTGCGCTGCATTGCGGCGAATCGGTGCCACCGGCCCGGCCCAGGCATTGCCAGGTGAAGCGGTCCACCTGGGTGTTCATGCCGCTCAGCGAGCCTGGGTTGCAGGCGGCGGTCCCGGTGGGGGCGAACTGGAAAGCTGTGGTGCCATCGGCGCTGCCGCAGCTGCCCGTCACTGGCAGTGAGGTGCCTTCTACGCGCATGCCGAACGTAGTGCTTTTCGAGGCGTACCAGTTGGTGCCATCGGTGGTGGTTTGACCCAGCCCGGAGAAGTCGCTAATGCTTTGCGTGCGAACGGAGCTGAATGTCGTGCCCCGGCTTCTCATCACCACCCAAGCGGCATTGCCCCAGCCGACGGTGCGCACGCCTGTGAACGTGCGCAGACCATAGCCGGTCGCGTCGGGCGTGAAGTCGCTGCACTCGCCGGAGTAGGGGGTTGTGCTGTCGGCAGTCGTTTCGCACACCTGCACTTCAAAGCCGTCGAACCTCTCTATGTACATCGCCACTGTCTCGATGCGCATGGGCGTGGTGCCTACCGGGATGCGGTTGGCGTTGCGGCGGTCAGAGTAGTAAGGGAGGTATGACTCACTCCAAGACACGCTTCCTGATGTGGCGTTGACGTTGTCGAAAAGAACATCGGCGGTCGCAGGCGCCACCGACAGTGCCGCCGAGAGCAGGGCGGCGAGCTGAAGGGCAATGATTTTCATGGCGAAGGGATCAGGTGGTAGGTAGTGCGGCCCCCCCTGCCTGCATTTCGCATAAAAAATGCCGCTAGCGCTTGTGTGGCAAGCGGAAGCAGCTATCTCTATAGGAGCAAGCGGCGCAGATGGCGCAAACGGCGCAGATGGAGCACGCTGTGATCGATCTTGCAGGGACGGTGCCCCCGCAACTTGACCGCGCGTTTGTGCGCCGCTTGACTGCGCGTCTGCTCAGAGCCCGAGCAGCCAGTCTGCGTACTCGACCGATAGGGCGTTGGAGAGGGCTGGCGCTTGGCCGTTGCTGCGGGCCGATTCGGCGGCAGCGCGCACATCCCGGGGCGTGTGGCCGAAGGTGGCGCGGAAGGCGCGGCTGAAGTGGGCTTCGCTGGCAAAGCCCAGGCGGGTGGCCACGTCTGCCACCCGCAGGTGCCGGTAGGCCGCGTTCGACAGGGTCTGGAATGCGCGCTGCAGGCGGCGCTGCTGCACGTAGCGCGCCACGCCGCCCAGCGGCTCAAAAAGCTGGTACAGCCGGTGGCGCGAGATGCCGAAGGTGCGGCACAGCGCCTCGGGCGTGATGGGGGCGCCCAGGTGGTGGCCGATGTGGCGCTGGATGCGTTCCAGCGTGACAGCCTCCACCTGCGCACGGGCCTCGGCCAGGGTGCGCTGGCTGGGGCGCAGGCACGCGGCAAGCATCTGCGTGGTGGCGCGCACCACGTCATCGGCTTGGTCCATGCCGATGGAAGGCAGCCGCCGGTGCAGGGCGCCCAGGTGGTCTGCCAGCAGGCCGCCCAGCACGTTGTCTGAGCGCAGGACCGTGCCGTGGGGGTTGGCCCCACCCCCAAAAGCCTCGTCGCCCAGCGCACGCGGCACGATCAGCGACAGCACGCGCGAGTCCTGGGCGGCTGTGTGCTGCGTGCGGGCCATGTCAAACACCACCACATCCCCCGCGCGCACCTGCAGGTCGTCGCTGTCGCTGTGCTGGCCGATGAAGCCGCCCTCGCGGTACCACTGCACCAGATAGTGGTCCAGGCCATCCTGCGCGGCACGCGCCTGGCTGCGTGCAAAGCGCTGGGCGCCAAAGCGCAGGTCGCCCAGCAGCAACTGGCCCAGGTGAACGGCATCAACCTGTGCGTGAAATCCTTTCGGCGGGCCGCTGTGCACCAGCGGGGCCACGTCAAACAGTACGGAGATACCGCTGCGCCAGGCTTCAAAGCGGTCCTCGCCGGACGACTGCGTGGTGGCAAAGGTGGTAGAGGGCAGAGGCTGGGCGGGCGGCGGCATGGCGCCGAGATGATAAAGGCCGCTGGCGCCATAAGCCTTGCCGGAGTCGCGCCAGCGCCAATATAGGCCACCCGGGCCCGCGGGTCGAGGTGGCTGTGCCGCGCGAGACCGTTGGATCGCGTCTCGCAGCCGATATTCCTATTCCCGCTACCGCGCAGGCTCTTGGCACCCGGCCCCGGACCCGGCACGAGGAGGCCCCTCAGCGCGTCAGGCTATGGCCCGGGGCGGTTGGCACGGCTTGCATAGAATGCCGCAACCCATGCGCCGCCTGTTGCTCCTCTTTTTGTTGGTGTTCATGCCGCTCCAGTCCATCTGGGCGGCGGCCTCGCCCTATTGCGGGCACGAGTCAGCACCGCAGGCTTCGCACTTTGGCCACCATGTGCACGAGCACCATGGCGACGAAGGGGCCGATCATTCGGCCCCGGGCGCCAGCCCCAGCACCCTGGCAGACATGGACTGCCATGCCTGCCACGGCACAGGCGGCGGCCTGGCGCACAGTGCCAGCGCCCAGGCCATCGTGGTGGCCGTGGTGCACCCGCCGGGCTT
This sequence comes from Acidovorax sp. sif0632, assembly GCF_019218805.1. NCBI lineage: Bacteria > Pseudomonadati > Pseudomonadota > Betaproteobacteria > Burkholderiales > Comamonadaceae > Acidovorax > Acidovorax sp. sif0632. Next base: position 539,450 of record NZ_JAHUWW010000004.1, read on the forward strand.
GGCCGCACCCGCCTGGCCACTTGCCCCCCTTACGCGCCCCGAACGCCCCAACTGGCCTGCTCTCGCCTGAGCGGCGAGGCGGGGGCTTGGGTGGCTCCGTTTCTTTTCCTGATGCTGTTGGAGACCTGCCTTCCCTGGCAGTAGCGGTGCGCGTCTTGCTGTTGGCGTGCGTGCACTGCTGACCGTCCCCTTCATCCATCGCGCCTCGCCGATTTCAACCTGTGGCCCCGGCCACTGCAGAGGAATCGGATGCAACCAACGAAACAACGACAACACACGTCCATTGCCGCGCTGGCGGTGATGGCACTGGGCTGGGCACTGCTGGGCAGTGCCGCACAGGCCCAGACCGCACACCCCGGCACAGCGCCGCTCACGCTCCAGGCCCTGTTCGAGCAGGCCTGGCAACGCCAGCCCGAAGCGCAGTCTGCAGCTTTGCGGCGCGAGGCCGCGCAGGCCACACGCAGCGCGGCGGCAGCCTGGACGGCCGAGCCCGCAGCGCTGGAGCTGTCCACCAAAACCGACCGCCCCGGCAGCAACCAGGGCAGCCGCGAAGCCGAAGTGGGCCTGGCCCTGCCGCTGTGGCTGCCCGGCGAGCGCGCCCGCAAGGCCGCGCTGGCCGATGCGGAAGCGCAGGCGCTTAACAGCCGTCAGCGCGCCGCGCAGCTGCAACTGGCCGCCACCGTGCGCGAAGCGTGGTGGGCCGCGCAGCGTGCGCAGGCCGATCAGGCACTGGCGCAAGACCGGCTGCTGAACGCGCAGCGCCTGGCCGCCGACGTGGCGCGCCGCGTGCGTGCGGGCGACCTGTCGCGCGCGGACCAGGCGCAGGCCGACGGCGCCGTGGCCCAGGCCGAAGCCGCCATGGCCGAGGCCCAGGG
>NZ_JAHUWW010000005.1:0-435853 GCF_019218805.1 Acidovorax sp. sif0632
TTGTACAACCACCAGCTACCGCTGTCAGCGCTCAAGAGCAGTACGCCGATGCAGGCGATGAAAGAGTGGTACCAGACCCACCCGCACCTGTTTCTCAAGCGACCATATGATCGTCCGGGATGCGACAATTACCTGCAATCGTATTGGGCACCGCAGATTGGCGCCCAGATATGTTCTGTTCCGCATGGGGTCGCACGTCCTACAGGGCTTCGATAGATTCCTTGACATCGTAGCCTTTGCCACTCCCAAGTGCGCTCGCCCGATAACAATTCCTGCTACTGGGCCTGCTGCACGATCTGGTTGAAGAACTCGATGACCGCATCGTGCTCGATCAGGCGTTCGCGGGTCTTGCTGATGACAGTGGGCACCCAGACCCCATTGTCCATGGCGAGGCCTATGAACCAGCGAAACAGTAGGTTGTACTGGGTCTACTCCATCAACTGGCGCTATGAACGCACACTGAACAAGGTTTGCAACAGCATGGCACGCAGCAGTTTCTCGGGGGCAATGCTGGGTCGCCCGCCTTTGACGGCGGCGGCATACATCTGACGCTCGTCCATGTTCGCCAGGGCCTTGTTGACCATGACACAGATCACGCGCAGAGGGTGGGCTGCGGGCAGGATGTCATCGAGGTGGCGCATGGTAACCAGGCTCTCGGTGAAGATGTCGGCTCCGCGCATGTCTGGCTTGTCTGTCTGGTCGGTGGGGTTGCCTAGATTGTCCTGGCAGGGCGCTAGCTGAGAAGAGTTTTTGAACAGCCTCATGGGGCTCTGATGCGCTTGCAGTGCAATAATCCGCCGCCTGTCCATTTTTTTACGGAGAAAGCTCCTTGGAAACCTACCCGAGTTGGTAGCTTTCAGCTCCCCGGCCTGCCGCTGTGGGGTTGAAAGCACCCGATCCCCCACACCGCAGATGCCATACAACAAGGGAGTGAGCCCATGCTCAACATCTTCACGCTCGCCAATGGCCGGCTGTTCCAGGAAGAAATTGAATCGCTGGAAGAGCTGACCAAGTTCCAGCCGATCTGGGTGGACCTGGAAGCCCCCACGCTCGAAGAAAAACGCTGGATCAAGCAGCACTACGGCCTGTCCATCCCCGAGGATGCGATGGACGAAGACATCGAGGAATCCGCCCGCTTCTACGAAGAAGACAACGGCGAGCTGCACATCCGCAGCGACTTCTTGATCGACGACGACGAAGACCCCCGCTCGGTGCGCGTGGCCTTCATCCTGAACCAGCACAACGCCAACCTCAAGAGCCGGGGCGTGCTGTTTTCCATCCACGACGAAGACGTGCCGGTGTTCCGCCTGCTGCGCATGCGCGCACGCCGCGCGCCGGGCCTCATCGAAGACGCCAAGGAAGTTCTGCTCAAGCTGTTCGATGCCGACGCCGAGTATTCGGCCGACACGCTCGAAAACATCTACGACGAGCTGGAGAAAGTCAGCAAGCAAGTGCTGGCCGGCGACGTGACCGACGCCCTTGCTGGCGAGGTGCTGGGCGCCATTGCCCGCCAGGAAGACTTGAACGGCCGCATCCGCCGCAACGTGATGGACACCCGCCGCGCGGTGAGCTTCATGATGCGCAGCAAGATGCTCAACTCCGAGCAGTTCGAGGAAGCCCGCCAGATCCTGCGCGACATCGAATCGCTGGACAACCACACGGCGTTCCTGTTCGACAAGATCAACTTCTTGATGGACGCCACGGTTGGTTTCATCAACATCAACCAGAACAAGATCATCAAGATCTTCTCGGTGGCCAGCGTGGCGCTGCTGCCGCCCACGCTGATTGCGAGCGTGTACGGCATGAACTTCAAGTTCATGCCCGAGCTGGACTGGTCGCTGGGCTACCCGTATGCGCTTGCGCTGATGGTGGCCAGTGCGCTCGGGCCCATGTGGTATTTCCGCAAGCGCGGCTGGTTGAAGTAGCCCCCCTGTGGCGCTGCGCGCCTTCCCCCCCGAGGAGGGACGCCTCCAGCGGCCCGGCAGAGCCGGTTCCGCGGTGGCGCTGGTATTTGGGGTGCGCCGGTTTCACGGCACAGTTGTCGAACTTGTAGCCCCGGCGCTATAGCGGACTCCATGAATTCGGTCTCCCGACCGCTCGGGCTGAGCCTGTCGAAACCGAAGCGAAGCTGGTGATCGGTTCGTCGTTTATCTCAACGCAAAATATGAGTCAAATTGACCTGTATCGCTTTTCCATAAAGCGTTAGCAGCTATCAATTTCATAGTTTATGCATGAGGGCAAGCACCATGTGCTCGGCATAGCGGCTGGCTACGGTCTGCACGAAGAGGGGGAAGTCTACGTGCGCGGTGTCGTCGGCGCGGTCGGAGATGGTGCGCACCGCGGCGAAGGGGATGCCGTAGTCGTGACACACCTGGGCCACGGCGGCGCCTTCCATTTCTACGGCCAGCACATTGTGGCCAGCGTCGTGCAACGTGGTGCGCAGACGGTGGGCTTCATCGGCGGCAGAAACAAAGCGGTCCCCGCTGGCAACCAGGCCGTGGTGCGCGCGGTGCAGGGCATCTTCCGATGTACTCTGCGGCACATACTCCAAGCCAAATTGGCCTCTAGCGCTTGATACACAAGCGTGAGCAGCTTCCAAAAGCGTAGCAGACAATGCCGCATCACAGACCAGGCGGCTGCGTGCGTAGCCCGGCACTTCCCAGCGGGGGAACAGGGGAGATGCGTCCATGTCGTGTTGGAGGTAGTCCTGCGCTACCACCACGTCGCCCACATTCACGCCATCGCCCACACCGCCCGCAACCCCGGTGAAGACGATGCGCGCCACACCGAACCGCTCAATGAGCGCCGTGGCCGTGGTGGCCGCCGCCACCTTGCCGATACCCGACAGCGCCAACACCACCGGGCGGCCCTGCAGATCACCCAGCCAGAAAGCCCGGCCTGCGTGCATCACCCGCTGAGGGTGCAAGAGGTGATCAACCAGCGAGCTTTGCTCTTCGGGCAAGGCGCTGAGGATGGCGGTGGTCATGGGTTCTCCCTGAAAAACAAAGGCGGCCGAGGCCGCCTAGATTGTCAAGCAGGGCACGCGGCCCCACGGGTCACTTCTTGTCCCGCAGCTCGCGGCGCAGGATCTTGCCCACGGGGGTCTTGGGCAGCTCGGTGCGGAACTCGATGACCTTGGGCTGCTTGTAGCCCGTGAGTTCAGCGCGGCAGAACTCCTTGACCTGCGCTTCGGTGAGCGCGGGGTCTTTTTTGACGATCACGAGCTTGACGGCTTCGCCGGTCTTCTCGTCGGGCACGCCCACCACGGCGCATTCGAGCACGCCGGGGCAGTTGGCCACGACTTCTTCCACCTCGTTGGGGTAGACGTTGAAGCCACTGACCAGCACCATGTCCTTCTTGCGGTCCACGATCTTGAAGAAGCCGCGCTCGTCCATGACACCGATGTCGCCGGACTTGAAGAAGCCGTCGTCGGTCATGACCTTGGCGGTTTCATCGGGGCGCTGCCAGTACCCGGCCATCACCTGCGGGCCCTTGATCGCGATCTCGCCGGGCTGGCCGAGGGTGGTGACTTCCTTGCCGTCGTCGTCGATCAGCTTCATCAGGGTGCCGGGGAGCGGCACGCCAATGGTGCCCGTGAACTCCTTGGCGGTCACGGGGTTGCAGCTGACCGAGGGACTGGTCTCCGACAGGCCGTAGCCTTCGCAGATGGGGCAGCCGGTCTTCTCCAGCCACAGTTTGGCCACGGCGCCCTGCACGGCCATGCCCCCGCCTACCGAGACCTTGAGGTTCTTCCAGTTGACGGTATTGAAGTCGGGGTGGTTGGCCAGGCCGTTGAACAGCGTGTTCACGGCCGGGAAGCTGTGGAAGGTGTGCTTGGACAGTTCCTTGAGCACGGCAGGCAGGTCGCGCGGGTTGGGGATCAGGATGGTCTTGCCGCCCGTGCGCATGCTCAGCATCATGTTCACGGTGAACGCAAAGATGTGGTACAGCGGCAGCGCGCAGATGCTGGTCTGCTGCTCGCCTGCGGGCACCTTCTTCATCACGGGGTCGTTCCACGCCTCGGACTGCAGCACGTTGGCGATCACGTTGCGGTGCAGCAGCACGGCGCCCTTGCTCACACCCGTGGTGCCGCCGGTGTATTGCAGCAGCGCGATGTCGTCGGGCTTGATATCGGGCTTCTTGAGCGTGCCGCGCGTGCCCTGGGCCACCGCGTCATTGAAGCGCACGGCACCCGGCAGGTTGTAAGCGGGCACCATCTTCTTGACGTTGCGCACCACATAGTTGACGAGCGCGCCCTTGAGCAGGCCCAACTGGTCGCCCATGGCGCACAGCACCACGTGCTTGACGGGCGTGTTCGCAATGCAGCTTTGCAGCGTGGTGGCGAAGTTTTCGATGATGACGATGGCCTTGGCACCCGAGTCCTTGAGCTGATGCTCCAGTTCGCGCGGCGTGTACAGCGGGTTCACATTGACCACCACAAAACCTGCGCGCAGGATGGCAGCCACCGTGACGGGATACTGCGGCACGTTGGGCATCATGATGGCCACACGGTCGCCCTTGACCAGGCCCAGGCCCTGCAGGTAGGCCGCAAACGCACTGCTCAGGGAGTCGGTCTGGGCATAGGTCACTTCCTTGCCCATGAAGCTGTAGGCCACGCGGCCAGCGTACTTGGTGAACGCCTCGTCCATGAGGGCCACGAGCGACGGATATTGCGTGGTGTCGATGTCTGCGGGGACGCCTTGCGGATAGGCTGTCAGCCAGGGGCGATGGGTCATTGTTGTCTCCTGATAAGTTTTATTGAGGTCGTGAAAACCGTGCTGCGGCTAACAGCACGGTCGTGCTTTTTTTGCGGTGGAATTATGCCCGTCACCCCTTGAGCGCGGTAAGAACTTCGTCGAGCATTTTCTTGGCGTCGCCAAACAGCATGCGATTGTTGTCCTTGTAGAACAGAGGGTTGTCCACCCCCGCATAGCCCGACGCCATGGAGCGCTTCATCACGATCGAGGTCTTGGCCTTCCACACTTCGAGCACCGGCATGCCGGCGATGGGGCTGGACGGATCGTCCAGCGCGCTCGGGTTCACGATGTCGTTGGCGCCGATGACCATGGCCACGTCGGCATTCGGGAAGTCCTCGTTGATCTCGTCCATCTCCATCACGATGTCGTAGGGCACCTTGGCCTCGGCCAGCAGCACGTTCATGTGGCCAGGCATGCGGCCTGCCACGGGGTGGATGGCAAAGCGCACCTCCACGCCCTTCTCGCGCAGGGTCTTGGTGATCTCGTACACCGTGTGCTGGGCCTGGGCCACAGCCATGCCGTAGCCGGGCACGATGATCACACTCTTGGCGTCGCGCAGCAGCTCGGCCGTCTCGGCGGAGCTGACGGGTACGGCCTCGCCCTGCGGCTCGGTGGCCTCGCCTTTTTTGGCGGGAGTTCCAGCGCCCGAGCCAAAGCCGCCCGCGATCACGCTGATGAAGTTGCGGTTCATCGCGTTGCACATGATGTAGGACAGAATGGCGCCCGAGGAGCCCACGAGCGCGCCCGTGACGATGAGCAGGTCGTTGGACAGCATGAAGCCCGTGGCCGCCGCCGCCCAACCCGAGTAGCTGTTGAGCATGGACACCACCACCGGCATGTCGGCGCCACCAATGGCCATCACCATGTGAATGCCGAACAGCAATGCGATCGCCGTCATCACCATCAGCGGCACCATGCCCTGTTCAATGGTCTCGGCGCGCAAGAACTCGCGGCCAAACCAGATCACGATCAGCAGCGCAGCCAGGTTCATCCAGTGGCGGCCGGGCAGCAACAGCGGCTTGCCACCGATCTTGCCGTTGAGCTTGCCAAAGGCGATCAGTGATCCGCTGAACGTGATGGCGCCGATCAGGATGCCGACATAGATCTCCACCTCGTGGATGATCTTCTCCGCGCCTTGCAGCTGGATCGAGGTATCCACATAGCTGGCAAACCCCACCAGGCAGGCCGCAAGACCCACCAGACTGTGCATGAGCGCGACCAGCTCCGGCATCTGCGTCATCTTGACGACCTTGGCCGCATACAGGCCAATGCCGCCGCCAATGACCAGCGCGCCGACGATCCAGGCCACCCCTGCGGGGCTGACGCGCGGGCCGAACACCGTGGCCAGCACGGCCAGCGCCATGCCGACCATGCCGAACAGGTTGCCCCGGCGCGAGGTTTCGGGGTTGGAGAGCCCGCCCAGGCTCAGGATGAACAAAATGGCCGCGCCCAGGTAGGCCACGGTAGCGAGACTTTGGGACATGTTCTGTGCTCCTCGTTGTTCTTGTCGTTATCGGATTACTTGCGGAACATGGCGAGCATGCGGCGCGTGACCGCAAAGCCACCGAACATGTTGACGGCCGTGAGCACCAGGGCGGCAAAGGCAAGCCACAGGATGAGCCCATCAGGGCGCCCATTGATGCCCGCATCGGGCGGCGCAATCTGCACCAGCGCGCCGATGGCGATGATGCTGGAGATGGCGTTGGTCACGCTCATCAGCGGCGTGTGCAGCGCGGGCGTGACGTTCCACACCACCATGTAGCCGATGAAACAGGCCAGCACGAACACCGTGAAGTGCCCCAGGAAGGCCACAGGCGCATAGGCACCGATGGCCCAGAACAGCACGGCCAGCACGGCAAAAACAATGGTCAGCGTCTTGGCGGACATGGGTGCACCGGGGCCATGGCTGGATTTCTTGGCGGCCACGGGTGCCGCCGCAGCCTTGGGTGCCGGTGCAGGGGCCTGCTTGAGCGGTGGCGCAGGCCAGGTGATGGCACCATCCTTGACCACGGTAAGGCCCCGGATCGCGTCATCCTCCATGTTGACCACGGCCACGCCGTCCTTGGCCTTGCACAGCTCTTCTGTCAGGCGCAGGAGGTTGGTGGAATACAGGGTGGACGACTGCTTGGCCAAGCGCGAAGCCAGGTCGGTGTAGCCGACGATGGTCACGCCATGGCGCACCACGGCCTGGCCGGGCACCGTCAGCTCGCAGTTGCCGCCTTGCTCGGCGGCCATGTCCACGATCACGCTGCCGGGCTTCATGCTCTGCACCATCTCGGCCGTGATGAGCTTGGGCGCGGGCTTGCCGGGGATCAGCGCGGTGGTGATGATGATGTCCGCGTCTTTCGCCTGCTCCGCGTACATCTTGCGCTGCGCGGCCTGGAAGCCCTCACTCATGACCTTGGCGTAACCGCCGCCACCCGAGCCTTCTTCCTCATAGTCCACCTTGACGAACTCACCGCCCAGCGACTTGACCTGGTCGGCCACCTCGGCACGTGTGTCGTTGGCGCGCACGATGGCGCCCAGGTTGGCCGCCGTGCCAATGGCCGCAAGACCCGCCACGCCAGCGCCTGCAATGAACACCTTGGCGGGCGGCACCTTGCCCGCCGCCGTGATCTGGCCGTTGAAGAAGCGGCCAAAGGCGTTGGCCGCCTCGATGACGGCGCGGTAGCCGCTGACGCCTGCGGTGGAGGTGAGCGCGTCCATCTTCTGCGCGCGGGAGAGCGTACGTGGCAGGCAGTCGATGGCGAGCACCGTGGCCTTCTTCGCGGCCAACTGCTGCATCAGTTCCGGGTTCTGGGCGGGCCAGATGAAATCGATGAGCGTCGAACCCTCGCGCATCAGCGCCACTTCGTCGCTGCTGGGCGGGCGCACCTTGAAGACGATATCGGATGCAGCCCACAGCGCGGCAGCGTCGCCCACGATCTGGGCCCCGGCGGCGCGGTACGCGTCATCGCTGAAATTGGCGCCATCCCCAGCCCCCGACTCCACAGTGACCGCGAAGCCCAGCTTGATCAGCTTTTCCACCACATCGGGCACGGTGGCCACGCGCTTTTCACCGGGGAAGGTCTCTCTGGGCACGCCGATACGCTGCGGCTGCGGGACGGGGCTGGTCTGCATGGGAGGTCTCCTCGAAGTTGTGGAATGGTTGTGTCAGGGGCTGGCGTATCTGCCGCTGCGTCAGCCCGCCCAGGGGCGTGCGGCGGCCTGCTGCTTGGCAAAGCAGGCGTCCACAGCCTCCAGGAGCTGGTGCTGCTCTGCGCTGGCTGGGGGCACGATCTGCGCTGCGCCCTGCATCACGGAGCGCAGGGTCTGCACGTGGTAATCAGTGAACTTTTCGATGCTGCGCTCCAGCACAGCAGGCACTTCGCTCACCGCCAGCGGGCGGTTGCGCAGCATGTGGGAGCTGGCAACCCAAAGGTTGTTCGCATCGGAATCGCCCAGACCCAGGTGCTGGCGCAGCAGTGCCAGAACGCCTGCTTTCTGCTCCACGGTCACGGCGCCGGTCGCCTGCACCACGGCCAAGGCCATCACAGCCACCACATCCACAGGGTGCTCCAGCGTGTAGAGCGGCGGCGTTGTGACCTTCTTGGCCCAAGCACGGCGACGGAAAAAGGCCAGGGGATTGAGCCAGCCCACGTCAATGCCAAAACGGCGCAGGGCCTCCATTGCCATCGTGAAGGTGATGATGAGCCCCAGGATTTGCAGGATCACGCCCATGGTGAATCTCCCTCTCTTGTGTTGTCTTGTAGTTTTGTTGTTTTGTTATCTGTTGGCGCCGCTCATTTCCGGGATGCGGCTTCGGCAAACGGGAAAGGCGGAATGGCCAGGTGGCCGTCCACCATGCCGGCGCTCAGGCGTACAGCCTGGGCCAGGTCATAGGCCCACTGCTGGAAGGGCAGGCCTGCGAGCAGGAACTCTTCGTTGTTGCGCGGCCGGACGCTGATCAGCCGCTGGTCCACCAGGGCATCCACCGCCACCCAGACACCCGCTTCGGTGACGTAGCGGTAGCTCACATGCGCATAGGGGGTGCTCAGCGCGATCTGGCGGCTGGCCATCCATTGGCCCAGATCGGGTCGGTTCTTTTCAAGCCACTTGGGGCTGCTCGCCCAAAGCTTGAAGCGCAGGCAGTCGGCGCGCACGGGACTGCCATCCGCGGGATCTTTGACCACGACGTCCTGTTGCGGCGGGCAGTACCCCACCCCTTGCGGAGACCCGCGCAGATCGCCTGTGCGGTTGGTCTGCACGCGCACCGCAGCCAGCCATTCGCCTTGTGCACCCCGCAGCGCCACCGCACGCGTCTGGAGCGGGGTACGGCCTGCGGGGCTGGATGTGGCTTCTTCGGAGGTTCCCAGGTCCTGCCACGCCCCCGGCGGCAACACCAGACGGGCGCGACCCACGGGATATTCGGACTTGGGAGGAACGGTCAGGGGCGCGCACGCCACCGTGAACACCGTCACAGCCAACACAGGCAAGAGAGGCAACAGCCGCCGGAACTTTGAAATTGTCAGAGTCATAGAGAAAGGTTCATACGAATTCGCCTTCAATCATCCCACGGCACCCGAGTCCGTCCATCGACGGTTTCTGCCATGCAACCACCAGCTCGGTGTAGCCGGTGAGAAATGTGTTGAAAGCGCCCTGGTATCGGACACTTCTTGCGGCGCTGCCGGTGGGCAAGCTGACCGCGAGCTTACATGAAGAAGATGTTGTCGCTGTCACCTTTGTCTGCTGTAGAGGGAACTCCCCAGTCTCTGCATGCAGACAGGCAAAAAAAAGCCTGGCAGCACAACGCAGCCAGGCTGGGCAGCGGCCCCGCAGGGCCTCATGCCAACGATCAGTTCACCACTTGGGCCAGCGTACCCGCAGCGTACTGGGCTGCCACAACCTGGAGGCTCAGGCCCTTGATCTTGCTGCCCTGGCCTTCGCAGCCGAACTCCAGGTAACGCTGCTTGCAGACCTGCTTGGCAGCTTCGCGGGCAGGCTTGAGCCATTCGCGGGCGTCGAACTTGTCGGGGTTTTCAGCCAGGAACTTGCGCACCGCGCCGGTCATGGCCAGGCGGATGTCGGTGTCGATGTTGATCTTTCGCACGCCGTGCTTGATGGCTTCCTGGATTTCCTCGACCGGCACGCCGTAGGTTTCCTTCATCTTGCCGCCGTACTGGTTGATGATGGCCAGCAACTCGGCGGGCACCGACGAGGAACCGTGCATCACCAGGTGGGTGTTGGGGATGCGCTGGTGGATTTCCTTGACGCGGCTGATGGCCAGGATGTCGCCCGTGGGCTTGCGGCTGAACTTGTAGGCGCCGTGGCTGGTGCCGATGGCAATGGCCAGGGCGTCCAGTTGCGTGGCCTTGACGAACACGGCGGCTTCTTCAGGGTCGGTCAGCATCTGGCTGTGGTCGAGCTTGCCTTCAGCGCCAATACCGTCTTCTTCACCGGCTTCGCCGGTTTCGAGGTTGCCCAGGCAGCCCAGTTCGCCTTCGACCGTGACGCCCACCTTGTGCGCCATGTCCACCACCTTGCGGGTCACTTCCACGTTGTACTCGAACGAGGAAGGCGTCTTGCCGTCTTCCATCAGCGAGCCGTCCATCATCACCGAGCCAAAGCCCAGGTCGATGGCGCCCTGGCAGACCTTGGGCGAAGTGCCGTGGTCCTGGTGCATGACGAGCGGAATGTGTGGGAAGGCCTCGACCGCTGCCTGGATGAGGTGCTTGATGAAGGGCTCACCCGCATATTTGCGGGCACCGGCGCTGGCCTGCAGGATGACCGGGGCGCCCACTTCGTCGGCGGCGGCCATGACGGCCTGGACCTGCTCCAGGTTGTTGACGTTGAAGGCAGGGATGCCATAGCTGTTGGCAGCGGCATGGTCGAGCAGTTCGCGCATCGAAACGAGGGGCATGGTCGTAGGGTCCGTTGAGGGTTGGGGAAGGCGCTGTAAGCCGGGCTTGGCGGTGGTAACCGCTTGGTAACTCGCAATTTTAACCGGGGGGCGCGACCGCCGAAGGGGGCAAATCCAACCGAAAACAGGTGGTAAAGGGCGGGGCGGCAGGCGCTGGCCCGAAATAGCCACCATGGATGTCTGCGACCCGCCGCAGGATCTCGTGGCCCAGATGCAGGCTGTCCGAGGGGTTTCTCGGCCCCGGAGCGACAGACGCATCGCCCTGGCGCCGCGCGCCGTCGTCGCACACCTGCAGCCATGCACCCGCCCCGTCAGAGGCACCTACCTGCACGGCGATGTGCGTGCCGTCTGGTGTGTGTTTGAGCGCGTTCTCCACCAGATTGCGTGCCGCGATGTCCAGCAGCAGCGCATGCCCAGACACCCACAGCGCCGGTGGCGCCGACAGTGCGATGTCGTTGCCCCGCTGCCAGGCCGCCTGGGCATAGTCGGCACACACCTGGCGCGCCACCGCGCACAGATCCACCGGCGCCTTGGCCTCATGCAGTTCGGCCCGGCTCGCGCGCGCCAGGGCCAGCAGCTGGTTGAGCACATGCCCTGCACGCAGGGCATCCTGACCAATGCGGGCGATGGCCTGCGCCCGGGCGGCCGCATCCAGCTCGCCGCCCAAAGCACTGGCCTGCAGCGCAATGGAGGACAGGGGCGTGCGCAGTTCGTGCGCGACTTCATTGGCCAGCCGGCGCTCGCGCACCATCGCCGCCTGCTGGCGGTCCAGCAGGGTGTTGATCGATACGACCACGGACTCGAACTCGTTCCAGGCATGGCGTGACGCCAGGCGCTGGGTGCTGGCGGGGTCGAGCGCCGCCACGTCGGCCGACAGGGCATACAGCGGGCGCAGACCGCGCCATAGCGCAAGCCCGAGGGCCAGGGACACCACGGGCAGCAACCACAGGCCAGGCTCGATCATCTGCTCGGCAATGTCCTGGGCCAGCTCGTCGCGCTCGCGCAGCTCCAGCAGCACCATGATCTTGTGCGTGCGTGCCGCGTCCCACTGGGAAAAACTGCGCCACACCACACCCTTCGCCCCCAGCGCCATGTTGGCGAACCCCTCGGCGGCGCTGAAAGCAGGAACGGGCGCCGTACCGCTGTGATGGAGCAGACGCCCCTGCGCATCCCACTGGACGACGCTGAGCGATTGCTGGTAGTCGTGCGACTTGAGCCAGGGTGTGGCGACCCGCTGGGTGACGTGGGGCCCCTCGGCAGCCTCGTTCGCACGCAGGTTCAGCAACAGGGCGGCCACGCTGGCCAGGTGCCCGTCGGTCAGTTCATCCGCCTCGTGCACCCCCGTCTGGTAGCCCATGAACACAAAGCTGCCCCACACCAGCACCAGCGCGCCCAGGGACCACAGCAGCAGCTGCCGGGTCAGCGACGGCCTGCGCGCAGTTCCCCCGGGCGTTGCGGCAGCAGCGCTCATGCGGCCGCCTCCTGGGGCATGAAGTAGCCCACACCGCGCATGGTCTGGATACATGCGCTGCCCAGCTTGCGCCGCAGGTGGTGAATGTGGACCTCCACCGCATTGCTCTCGATGGCAGCATCCCAGCTGTACAGGCGCTCTTCGATCTGCTGGCGCGAGAGCACCCGCCCCCGCGCCTCCAGCAACACCAGCAGCACCGAAAACTCCCGGGGCGACATCTCCACCAGCTTGCCGCCTTGGTGCACCGTGCGCGCCGCAGGGTCCATCTCGATATCGCCATAGCGGATGGTGGGCGAGGCACGCCCGGCGGCCCGGCGCAGCAGGGCGCGCAAGCGCGCATCCAGCTCGTCCATGTCAAAAGGCTTGGCCAGGTAGTCATCCGCCCCCTGGTCCAGCCCCGCAATGCGCTGGTGAACCTGGTCACGGGCGGTCACGATGAGTACAGGGGTGGAGGGATCGGGCAAAACCTGCGCAGAAGCCGCCCCCCCCGGCGCCGGGCTCAGGCGCAACCGCCGCAGCAGATCGCCGCCATCACCGTCGACCAGCCCAAGATCGAGCAGCACTGCATCAAAGCGCTCCGCGCGCAACGCCCCCCAGGCACTGGCCACGCCCTCACACACATCCACCGCATAGCCACGTTGCTGCAGGTTCGTGCGCAGGCCTGCGGCAATGCCGGCATCGTCTTCGACAACGAGTATTCGCATGCAGCGATTGTCGCCGGGCGCGGCCACCTGCGCAGGGTCATTAAGGCGGCGTTAAGTGGCGCGCCCTATGGTCGGTGGAATGCTGTCCACGCCTTCCTCGCCCCGCCGCTTCGCCCACGACCACCGTACCTTGCTCCTGTGGACCCTGGGCATCCTGATCGCCATAGTGGCATGGGACGCTGGCGGGCAAGACATCCCCCTGGCCCGCGCGTTTGGCTCGGCCAACGGGTTCCCACTGCGAGAACAATGGTTCTTCGTGCAGGTGCTCCACGAAGGGGCCCGCCGCCTGGGATGGCTGCTGGTGCTGCTGCTGGCACTGGGCGTGTGGTGGCCCTGGGGGGTGCTGCGGCGTCTGGATATGGGTGAGCGCCTGCAGATGGCCATCAGTGCCTTGCTGGCGCTGGCGGCCGTGAGCGTGGGCAAGAACCTCAGCACCACCAGCTGCCCCTGGGACCTGGCGGAGTTCGGCGGTGTGGCGCGGTATGCCTCCCACTGGGCGCTGGGCGTGGTCGATGGCGGCGGTGGGCGGTGCTTTCCGGCGGGCCATGCCTCGGCGGGTTTTGCCTTCGTGGGGGGCTACTTCGCGCTGCGCCACAAGGCACCGGCTGCCGCGCGCTGGTGGCTGGCTGCGGCGGTGCTGGCAGGCTTGGCGCTGGGTGGAGCCCAACAGGTGCGGGGCGCGCACTTCATGAGCCACACGCTGTGGACGGGCTGGCTCTGCTGGACGGTGGGCTGGCTGTGCGACCTGGGAGCGTTGGCACTGCGCCCACGCCTGGCGGCGTTGTCTCTCGCCAACGACCCGCCACACGCGGCCAGCTAACGACTCAGAACCTGGCTATTCAGCTCGCCACACAGATCTTCAGCATATTGGTCCCGCCCGGCGCACCCATGGGTTCGCCGCAGGTGATGGCGTAGACATCGCCCTTTTGCACGATGTTGCGGTTCTTGAGGTGGCGCTCGGCCTGCTCAAGGGCCGTATCGCGGTCAGCACTGGTGTCCATGAGCAGGGGGCGCACGTTGCGGTACATGGCCATCTTGCGCTGCGTGGTCACCTTGGGCGTGAGCGCATAGATGGGGATGCGGATGCTGTGGCGGCTCATCCACAGCGCCGTGGCACCGCTGTCGGTCATGGCCACGATGGCCTTGGCGCCCAGGTGGTGGGCGGTGAACAGTGCGCCCATGGCAATGGACTGGTCGATGCGGCCAAAGGTCTGGCCGGTGAAGTCCGCGTCCAGGTGATGGTCTTCCGCCGCCTCGGCCGCTGCGCAGATGGTGGCCATTTCTTCCACGGTTTCGAGCGGGTAGCGGCCTGCGGCCGTCTCGGCGCTCAGCATCACGGCGTCGGTGCCGTCCAGCACGGCGTTGGCCACGTCACTCACCTCGGCGCGCGTGGGCACGGGGTTGGTGATCATGCTTTCCATCATCTGCGTGGCGGTGATGACGACCTTGTCCAGCTCGCGCGCCATGCGGATCATCTTCTTTTGCAGCGCGGGCACGGCCGCGTTGCCCACTTCCACCGCCAGGTCGCCGCGCGCCACCATGATCCCGTCGCTCACGCGCAGGATGGCTTCGAGGTGCGGGATGGCCTCGGCCCGCTCGATCTTGGCGATCAGGCCCGGCTTGTGGCGGTACTCGGACGCGGCCACATTGCACAGCTGGCGCGCCATTTCCATGTCGGTCGCGTTCTTCGGAAAGCTCACGGCCACGTAGTCGGCCTGGAAGCTCATCGCCGTGCGGATGTCCTCCATGTCCTTGGCCGTGAGGGCCGGTGCCGTGAGGCCGCCACCCTTCTTGTTGATGCCCTTGTTGTTCGACAGCTCGCCACCCACCTTGACGGTGGTGTGCACTTCCTCGCCGCGCACCGCATCCACCGTGAGCACGATCAGGCCGTCATTGAGCAGCAGCAGGTCGCCCGCCTTCACGTCGCGTGGCAGCTCCTTGTAGTCGAGGCCCACGCCTTCGATGTCGCCCAGTTCGGTGCGCGATGCATCCAGCACAAACTTGGCGCCCGACTCCAGCTGCACCTTGCCCTCGGCAAACTTGCCCACGCGGATCTTGGGGCCCTGCAGGTCGGCCATGATGGCCACCTCGCGGCCAGCGCGCTGGGCAGCGGCACGCACGGTGGCGGCGCGGTCGATATGGTCCTGCGCCTTGCCGTGGCTGAAGTTCAGCCGCACCACGTTCACCCCCGCTCGGATCATGGCCTCCAGCAGTGCCGGGTCGCTAGAGGCGGGGCCTAGGGTGGCAACAATCTTGGTGGCGCGGCGGGTAGGCATGGGTTTGTCTCTTTCTCTCGTTTGTCTGGTGGATGTAATCGAGTTTCAATTCTCACACGAAGCGGTTACAGGCGAGTTACCCCTTGCATCCGCCCTGCGGTCCAAAAGCCCCATCAGAGCAACGGGGATGACAACAGATGCGCCAGCACATGCGCCAGGATCGCCGCCTCCAGCCCGTGGCGCGCGTAGAGCCAGCCTGCCACCAGGCCAAAGGCCGTGTTGCCCACCAGCACAAACACCACGACGGGCACCGTCAATGCGCCCGCCAGCGCCTGCGCGGCAGGCAGATGCCCCAGCGCAAACAGCAGCGCACTGAGTAGCACCGCGCCAGCCACCAGCCCCTTGCCCGGCTGGCCCTGTCCGCCCTGCACCACGCGCCAGCCCAGCCACATCAGCAAGGTCATCACGCCCCAGCGCAACAGCAGCTCTTCGGTGATGCCGCCATACAGCAGCTTGACCACCAGCGGCATGGCGCTGGCAGGGTCCGACGGCTGGAGCGCTGCGGGCGCCACCTGGGACAGCACCCACAACCACGCGGCACCCACCACACCGCCCCCGATGCCAGGCAGGGACTGGACACGCAGCGCGGGGCCGATGGGCTGGCCGACCAGCCAGGAAGACACCACGGGCGCCCGCAGGCCCACGCGGGGCGCCAGCCACACGCCCACCGCCACAGCCAGCGCCAACAGCACGGCCGTCTGCAGCCCGCTGAGCAGCACCACCGCCCAGAGCGGCAACGGCAGCAGCGCCTCGTTGGCCTTCAACGGTGGCAGCAGCGCCCACACCACCGCCACCACGCCAGGCATGCCCAACAACCACAGCGCACCGCCCAGTCGCCACTTCGCGGGTTGCCCCGGGGCACCCGCCGATTCCGCCAACACAGCGTTGTCCACGGCCATGGGTTTGCCCACGCGCTCAGGCGCGCATTAGCGCTTCGATCTCGTCGGCCTTCACGGGCACGCCACGCGTGATCAGCTCGCAGCCCGTGTCCGTGACGATGGCATCGTCTTCAATGCGGATACCGATGTTGTGGAACTGCTCAGGCACGCCGTCGGCGGGGCGCACATAGATGCCGGGCTCGATGGTCAGAACCATGCCCGGGCGCAGCACACGGCTGGGGCGGTTGGTGATGGTCTCGCCCGAGAGCGGGTCCTTGCGCTCGCTCACCTGGCCTACTTCGCCGGGCTCCACGTAGCTGCCGCAGTCGTGCACATCCATGCCCAGCCAGTGGCTGGTGCGGTGCATGTAGAACTGGAAGTACGCGCGCTTGTCGATCACGTCCTGCGCCGACCCCACCTTGTTCTTGTCAAGCAAGCCCAGGTCCAGCATGCCCTGCGCCAGCACAGCCACCGTGGCGTCGTGCGGGTCGTTGAAGCGGGCACCCGCCTTGGTGGCAGCCACGGCCGCGTCCTGGCTGGCCAGCACCAGGTCGTACAGCGCACGCTGTGGGCCCGTGAATTTTCCGTTGGCGGGGAAGGTCCGCGTGATGTCGCTGGCGTAGCTGTCCAGCTCGCAACCCGCGTCGATCAGCACCAGCTCGCCATCACGCACCGGTGCGGTATCGGCCCGGTAGTGCAGCACGCAGGCATTCGCGCCCGCCGCCACGATGGAGCTGTAGGCCGGATACTGCGAGCCCGCGTCGCGGAACGCATGCAGCAGCTCGGCATCGAGGTGGTATTCACGCACATCCTTCCCGGCGCGCAGCATGCGGGCCGAGCGCTGCATGGCACGGATGTGGGCCTGCGCGCTGATGGCGCTGGCGCGGCGCATGATGTCCTGCTCGTGCGCGTCCTTGAACAGGCGCATCTCGTCAAGCAAAGTGCACAAATCGTTCTGCTCGGCGGGACAGATGGCTCCGTAGCGCACGCGCCCCCGCACCACATTGAGCCAGCCCTCCACGCGGGCGGCCAGACCGCTGTGCGTGGCGAACGGGTACCAGACGCAGCCCGTGTTTTCGAGCAGGCGCGGCAGCTTGCTGTCCAGTTCGGCCATCGAATGCGCGGCGTCCACGCCCAACGCGGCGGGCGCAGCGGCCGGGCCGAGGCGGTAGCCATCCCAGATTTCGCGCTCCAGATCCTTGGGCTGGCAGAACAGCGTGCTGCGGCCATCCTGGGCCAGCACCAGACAGGCACCCGGCTCGGTGAAACCGGTCAGGTAATAGAAGTAGCTGTCGTGGCGAAACAGAAAGTCGCTATCCCGGTTGCGCGGACGCTCCAGCGCCGTAGGAATGATGGCGATACCCCCGGGGCCCAGCTGGGCAGCCAGGTGCGCGCGGCGCTGGGCGTAGACAGAGGCAGGCACGGTGTTGTTCATGGCGCGTTGGAAGAAAAGGAGTTGAGTTCGGCCAGCCGCTCGGGCGTGCCCACATCGGTCCAGCGGCCGGTGTAGAGCTGCGCACTGACGCGGCCATTGTCCATTGCACGGCGAAGCAGCGGCGCCAGCGGGGCTTTGATGCCGCTGGGGTTTCCGGGCGGAATGTCGCACCACGGCGCTGCAAACAGCTCGGCGCGCAACAGGGCGATGGTGCTGTAGGTGTAGCGTGGCGCGGGGTCGTCGGCGGGCAGGTTCAGCGCCAGCCCGTCTGCCGACAGGCCAAAGTCGCCGCGCGGGTTATGGGCGGGGTTGGGCACCAGCCACAGGTGGGCCAGGTGGTGGCTGGCTTCAAAGGCCGCCACGGCGGCGCTGTCGAACACGAAGTCGGGGGCAAACACATCACCTGCCGCCAGCCAGAACACGGGCCCCAGCTGGGGCAGCGCGCGCGCGATGCCACCAGCGGTTTCCAGCGCACCGCCAAAGTCCACGCCTTCGCGCGAGTATGAAATTGATAGCTGCTTGCGCTTATCCATCAAGCGCTGAAGGCCGAAAACACCTAGAAAATGGTCGCTGATCTGCGCCCCCAGCCACGCGGTGTTGATCACCACCTGCTCCACACCCGCCTCCTGCAGCGCCGCCAAGTGCCACTGCAGCAGTGGCTGGCCCTGCACCGGCAGCAGAGGCTTGGGGGTGGTGTCGGTCAACGGGCGCATGCGCTCGCCACGGCCGGCGGCCAGCAGCAACGCGGGTACCTGGTGATGGGAGGCGGCACTAGAACTCATGCCGCCACCTCATTCACAGCACCCCGTTGCAGCGCATGGCGTTCCACCGTGGTGGGGTCGAACAGGGCCAGCAGCGCGTCCATCAGCGCCCGCGCCTTGCCCGAATGGTCGGCGCCAAAGTTGCACACATACACATCCAGCGTCACCGCGCGCTGCTCGGGCCATGTGTGCACGCACAGGTGGGATTCCGCTAGCAAAACAGTAGCAGTCACTCCGCCAGGGCCATGCGCCGTGGCCGGAAATTCATGAAACAAATGCCCCACGGGCTGCAGCCCGGCGGCGTGCACCGCATCGGTACAGACGTGGCCCAGGGCGGCGGCGTCCAGCAGCCAGGCAGGGGCACAGCGGCAGCCATGGAGATCGGCGGTGAGGTGCAGTCCTTGCATGGCCCGCACTGTAGTGCATTGCCACCGGGCTTCCGGCTTGCAGCCTGCGAATTCAGGTGGGCGAAAGCCGCCCCGGTAAAATGCCGGGTTTCCCCCGAATCACCCACCCTGAACCCTCCCCCCATGGCCAACACCCAGCAATCCCAACAGATGGCAAATGCGATCCGCGCATTGGCCATGGACGCCGTTCAACAAGCCAACTCCGGCCACCCCGGCGCCCCCATGGGCATGGCCGACATGGCCGTGGCGCTGTGGAGCCGCCACCTCAAGCACAACCCTACCAACCCCCAGTGGTTTGACCGCGACCGGTTTGTGCTGTCCAACGGCCACGGCTCGATGCTGCTGTACGCGCTGCTACACCTCACGGGCTACGACCTGCCGATTGGCGAGCTGAAGAACTTCCGCCAGCTGCACAGCAAGACGCCCGGCCACCCCGAAGTGGGCTACACCGCTGGCGTCGAGACCACCACCGGCCCCCTAGGCCAGGGCATAACCAATGCCGTGGGCTTTGCGCTGGCCGAAAAGCTGCTGGCCGCCGAGTTCAACCGCGAAGGCCATGCCGTGGTGGACCACCACACCTACGCCTTCCTGGGCGACGGCTGCCTGATGGAAGGCATCAGCCACGAAGCCGTGTCTCTGGCCGGCGCCTGGAAGCTCAACAAGCTGATCGCCCTGTACGACGACAACGGCATCAGCATCGACGGCCAGGTCGCACCCTGGTTTGCCGACAACACCCCCCTGCGTTTTGTGGCCAGCGGCTGGAACGTGATCGGCCCCATCGACGGCCACGATGCTGACAAGGTGGCCGCCGCCATCGAAGAAGCCAAGAAGCAGACCGAGCGCCCCACCTTGATCGTGTGCAAGACGCACATCGGCAAGGGCAGCCCCAACCGTGCCAACACCGCCAAGGCCCACGGCGAACCGCTCGGCGCCGAAGAAATCGCGCTGACCCGCGAAGCCCTGGGCTGGGCCAGCGAACCCTTCGTGATCCCCGAAGACGTGTACGCCAGCTGGGACTGCAAGGCCAACGGACAAGCTTTTGAGGCCGCCTGGAACGAGCGTTTTGCCGCCTACACCGCCGCCTTCCCCGAGCTGGCCGCCGAACTCACTCGCCGCATGAACGGCGACCTGCCCGCCAACTTTGCCCAGGTGGCCGTGGACACTGTGGTGGCCGCCCATACCAAGGGCGAAACCGTGGCCAGCCGCAAGGCCAGCCAGCTGGCGCTGGAAGCCTTCACCGCCGCCCTGCCAGAGCTGCTGGGTGGCAGCGCCGACCTGACCGGCTCCAACCTCACCAACACCAAGAGCACGCCCAACCTGCGCTTTGACATGCAGGGCAACGTGGTCAAGACCGAAGCCGCGAATGGCGACAAGGTCGGTGGCCGCCACATCAACTACGGTGTGCGCGAATTCGGCATGGCCGCCATCATGAACGGCGTGGCGTTGCACGGTGGCTTCATCCCCTACGGCGGCACCTTCCTCACGTTCAGCGACTACAGCCGCAACGCCATCCGCATGGCCGCGCTGATGAAGCAGCGCGTGATCCACGTGTTCACGCACGACTCCATTGGTCTCGGTGAAGACGGCCCCACGCACCAGTCCATCGAGCACGTGGCCAGCCTGCGCCTGATTCCGAACCTCGACGTCTGGCGCCCCGGTGACACGGCCGAAACCGCCGTGGCCTGGAGCGTGGCCCTGTCCAACCGCAACAAGCCCACCGTGCTGGCCCTGTCGCGCCAGAACCTGCCCTATGCGCCCAAGCGCGACCTGGGCGACATCTCGCGCGGCGCCTACGTGCTGAGCGAGCCCGCCGACGTGGGCATCAAGAAGAAGCCCGTGGCCGTGATCATCGCCACCGGGTCTGAAGTACAACTGGCCCTCAAGGCCCAGCGCCTGCTGGCCGACAAGAAGATCGGCGTGCGCGTGGTCTCCATGCCCAGCACCACCACCTTCGACCGCGAAGACGCCAAGTACAAGAGCAGCGTGCTGCCCGCCGGCGTGCCCCGCGTGGCCGTGGAAATGGGCGTGACCGACGGCTGGTGGAAATACGGCTGCGCCGCCGTGGTGGGCATCGACACCTACGGTGAATCGGCCCCTGCGCCCGTGCTGTTCAAGCACTTCGGCTTCACCGAAGAGAACGTGGCCGATGCGGTGCTCGTCGCCATCGGCGCCGCACGTCTGAAGCCCGCCAAGAAGGCCCGCTAAAACTTCTCCTGCCCGCTGTGCCCCGCTGCCAGCGGGTGCGCGGCGGCAGATTCCCGATTTCGACTTTGCAACTTTGAAGAGGCTCCCTATGACGATCAAGATTGGTATCAACGGCTTCGGCCGCATCGGCCGCAACGTGCTGCGCTCGGCCATCCAGAACTTCAGCGACATCGAAGTCGTGGGCATCAACGACCTGCTGGAGCCCGAGTACCTCGCGTACATGCTGCAGTACGACTCGGTGCATGGCCGCTTCAAGGGCGAAGTCTCGGTCGAGGGCAACACCCTGGTCGTCAACGGCAAGAAGATCCGCCTCACGCAAGAGCGCGACCCCGCCAACCTGAAGTGGAACGAAGTCGGCGCCGACGTGGTGATCGAATCCACCGGCCTGTTCCTGGACAAGGTCACCGCGCAGAAGCACCTGGACGCTGGTGCCAAGAAGGTCATCCTGTCGGCCCCCTCCAAGGACGACACCCCCATGTTCGTGTTCGGCGTGAACCACGACACCTACGCGGGCCAGGCCATCATCTCCAACGCATCGTGCACCACCAACTGCCTGGCCCCCGTGGCCAAGGTGCTGAACGACAAGTGGGGCATCAAGCGCGGCCTGATGACCACCGTGCACGCCGCCACCGCCACGCAAAAGACCGTGGACGGCCCTTCGAACAAGGACTGGCGCGGCGGCCGCGGCATTCTGGAAAACATCATCCCCTCCAGCACCGGTGCTGCCAAGGCCGTGGGCGTGGTGATCCCTGCGCTGAACAAGAAGCTGACCGGCATGTCCTTCCGCGTACCCACCTCCGATGTGTCGGTGGTGGACCTGACGGTGGAACTGGACAAGGCTGCCACCTACGATGAGATCAAGGCCGAGATGAAGGCCCAGTCCGAAGGCGCCCTGAAGGGCGTTCTGGGCTACACCGAAGACAAGGTGGTGGCCACCGACTTCCGTGGCGACACCCGCACCTCGATCTTTGATGCCGACGCTGGCATTGCCCTGGACGGCACCTTCGTGAAGGTCGTGAGCTGGTACGACAACGAATGGGGCTACTCGAACAAGTGCCTGGAAATGGTGCGCGTGGTATCCAAGTAAGTACGACTTGCGCAAAAGGGGATCAGGCGCCATGCTTGTCCCCGGAACGCAACGGCGGACTCAGGCCTGTTTGCGCAGGTCTTGAAAAGTTTTCCCTTTGAAGATGAAGAAGCGCTAGTAGCAACTACCCTGTTCAAGCCGGTCGCCTGCCAAGGCCACCGGCTTTTTTTTGCCCGCCCTCCGCGCATAGCAGGTACGGAACACCTGGCATTCAACGGTCACCCCCCCCAAGAGCTGCCGCTGCTGAGACCGCCACAGCCAGCGGCGCAGGCCCCGGCACCTGCCCTGGAGCACTTGCGATGTGCACCGTGCGGGTGGGGAAAGCAAACTCCACCCCCATGGCCTTGAACTCGCGCAGCAGCCCGAGGTTGATGGACTGCTGCAGGTCCATGTACACGTTGAAGGCCGGGTCTTCGACGATATAGACCACCTCGTAGTCGAGCGAACTGGCGCCAAACGCCTTGAAATGCGCGCGGTCAAAACGCAGCTGCGGCTGGGCTTCGATGAGCTTGCGCACCACACCCGGAATGGCCTCAGCCTGCTCTGGGGTGGTGTCATAGGCCACGCCAAACGTGAACACGATGCGCCGCCGCTCCAGCATGCGAAAGTTGCTGATGGTCTGCTTGAGCAGGTCGGTGTTGGACATCACGATCTGCTCGCCCTGCAGGCTGCGGATGCGTGTGGTCTTGAGACCAATCACCTGCACCGTGCCCGACACATTGCCCACCACGATGAAGTCGCCCACCTCAAACGGCTTGTCCACCGCGATGGCGAGCGAGGCAAACAGGTCTCCCAAGATGTTTTGCACCGCCAGCGCCACCGCAATGCCGCCCACGCCCAGGCTGGCGATGAAGGCCGTGATGTTCACACCCACATTCGACAAGATGGCCAGCAGCACCACGCTCCACAACAGCGTGCGCAGCCCCCAGGACATCAGCGTGGCCGAGGCACTGACCTGCGTCATGCCACTGGACGAGTGCCGCTCCACATAGCGGCGCACGCCAATGCCAATGGCACGCATGCCCCACAGGCCCATCTGCAGCGCCACAGCCACAAACCACAGCTGGCTCAGGCGACTCTCCCAGCGGCCGGGCAGGTCCAGCAGGCTCGCGCCCACGAGCAGAGCCACCACCAGCATCAGTGTGCGGCTGGTGCCTTCCAGCACATCCACCATGGTCAGCGCCATGCCGCTGTGCGACTGCGTGGCCCACACCTTGGCGCGGCGGGTCAGCAGGTGCAGCACCACAATGATGGCTGCATAGGTGGCCGTGGTGGCTGCCAGGGCCACGCACAGGCTCCACAACGGCACGCCGGCAAAGGTGGTCTCCTGGACCCAGGTCATAAAGGTGGATGGCTGCATGCGGGGGCTCTCCTCTTCGTGGTGCAGTGACGGGATGGGGGGCGCGGGGGCGGGGCTGATACACGGGGTCGACCCGTGACATCGGCCATGCAGGGCGCTTCAGCCCCGCAATGGAGCGCTGAGGTGCGCAACGTCCTTGATCGAGACCCCGTGGAAGTCAGAGTTCCGCAGTTGATCAGGCAACGGCCAATGCGCCGCTGGTCTGCCCCGTTTGCAAGTGTTCGTAAGACATGCCCCACAGCAATACAGAGGCAGGGCCTACGCCCCGGTACTGCGCGGGCCCCAACAATGCATCAACACCAGAGCACCGCTGGCTGCCCGCCCGAAATCTCGGTGCGGCACATCCCACAACCTCCACAGGAGTCCACCACACCATGCATTCATCCGCACTGATCCGCACCGCCACAGCGGCACTCGCACTGGGCGCACTGGCCGCCTGTTCCTCCACCCCCGCACCCACCGAGCAAATGGCCGTGAGCCGCACCACCGTGAACCGCGTTGCGGCTGCCCCGGCGGTGGCCACCAGCGCCCCCGTGCAGTTGCAACAAGCGCGCGAGAAGCTCATGCAGGCCGAAAAAGCCATGGCTGAAAAGGACTATGTGGCCGCGCGCCGCCTGGCCGCTGAGGCCGAGGTAGATGCCCGCGTGGCCGAAACCCGCGCCGACGCCGCCAGCAATGCCGCCAACCTGACGCAAGTGCAAGACGGCATCCGAGCGCTGCAAGAAGAAATCAACCGCCGATCGCCGCGCTAGGCCAGCGCCAGACGTTGGAGCCCTAGCGCCCAACCTGGACTCACGCCCAACACCGCTGGGGCCCCGCGATTGACCTCCCCCAAAATCTCAAGGAACACCTGACCATGCATCGCTTTTTTCACCGAACCACCGCCCTGTGCACCAGCCTGATTGCCGTAGGCCTGCTGGCCGCCTGCGCCAGCACCACCCCATCGCCCGCGCTGGAAGAGGCCCGTACCGCAGTGAGCACCGCTGCAGGAGACCCGGCCGTCAACCAGTACGCGCAGCTCGAACTGAAGCAAGCCACCGACGCACTCGCCAAGGCCGACCGCGTGTGGGCCGATGACCGCGACACGTCCGAGACCAACCACTTGGCATACATCGCCCGCCAACGCGCCGAGATCGCCACCAACGCGGCCCGCGCGCGCCAGCTCGATGCCAACATCCAGCAAGCGGGCAGCGAAGCCGACCGCATCCGCCTGCAGGCCCGCACCCAAGAGGCTGACGCAGCCCGCCTGCGCGCCCAGCAAGCCCAACAACAGGCGATGAGCGCAGAGCAACGTGCAGCCCAACAGCAGGCCCAGGCCACGGCCGCCATGGCCCAGGCCAACGCCGCACAAGACCGTGTGCGCGCCCTCGAAGCACAACTGCGCGAACTCGAAGCCCAACAAACCGAACGCGGCCTGCTGGTCACTCTGGGCGATGTGCTGTTTGCCTTCAACAAGGCCGAGCTCTCCGCCCAGGCCGGCCCGCGCCTGGACAAGCTGGCCAACTTCCTCAAACAGTTCCCGGACCGCAAACTGCTGATCGAGGGCTACACCGACAGCGTGGGTAGCGACAGCTACAACCAGGACCTGTCAGACCGCCGCGCCCAAGCCGTGCGCGACGCGCTGGTGCAGCGCGGCGTGGACACCAGCCGCATCACCGCACGCGGCTACGGCAAGGCCCACCCCGTGGCCGACAACGCGTCGCCCGAAGGCCGTGCGATGAATCGCCGCGTGGAGATCGTGATCGCCGATGACAAGGGCAACCTGCGCGGCAGGTAAAGCGCCCCCCTGAGGCGCCACGCGCCTTCACTCCGCTCTCGCATCGCTGCGCGTTGCGGGCAGGGGGACGCCGCCATCGCACGCTAACGAAGCGCCGCCCGTGCGGCTTGGCGGCCATTGCGCGGCGGCCACTGGCTTGAGCCACGCCGGTTTCTGCGGCCTATATCAATAAACGCGTCAAAGACCGCGCCGCTTACGCCGCGCGGTCTTCAAACGTTTCAGTGTCCACTTCGCGCGCGCTCTGGGCGTTGTAGCGGTTGCCCACCACCGTGCGCTCATTGATTAGCGCGCCCAGACGCTCCATGGTGGCCGCATCCAGTCGCACGTTCACGGCACCCAGGTCGTCGTGCAGATGCTCCACGTTCGTGGTTCCAGGGATGGGGATGATGTGCTCGCCTTGGTGCAGCAGCCACGCCAGGGCCAGCTGGGCGGGTGTGCAGCCCACATCGCGTGCAATCGCCTGGTAGCCATCGAGCAGCTTCAGGTTGGCCGCATACGCCTCGGGTGCAAAACGCGGCATGGCACGGCGGATGTCCTTGGCGTCCAGCGTGCTCACATCGGTCAAGCCGCCACACAAGAAACCCCGCGCCACCGGGCTGAACGCCACAAAGGCCACGCCCAGCTCGCGGCAGGCGTCCAGAACGGCAATCTCGGGGTTGCGCGTCCACAGCGAATACTCGGTCTGCACCGCCGTGATCGGGAACTCGGCATGCGCGCGGCGCAGCGTGGCAGCAGACACCTCGGAGAGACCCACAGTGCGAATGTGCCCGCGCCGCACCAGCTCGCCCAGTGCGCCCACGCTTTCCTCAATCGGCACGCTCTTGTCCCAGCGGTGCAGGTAATACAGGTCGATCACATCGGTCTGCAGGCGGCGTAGGCTGTCTTCGCAGGTCTTTCGCAGCGTATCGGGCCGCCCGTCGATCACGCGCACCAGCTTGCCGTCACCCGCCACATCCACGCCCTGCATGCCGCATTTGCTGGCCAGCGTGAAGCGGCTGCGGTGCTGCTTCAACACACGGCCCACCAGGTTTTCGTTGGCTCCAAAGCCATAGAGCGTGGCGGTGTCGAACAGCGTCACGCCCGCATCAAGTGCAGCCAGCAGCACGCGCTCGCCCTGCTCGGCAGACACAGGCGCGCCATAGGCGTGCGACAGGTTCATGCAGCCCAGGCCGATGGCCGAGACGGAGAAAGGTCCAAGGTTTCTTTGTTGCATGTCGCGAGCTTACGGCAAGCGCGGCAACCCAGCGGGTGGCCCGGGCTTGGGTGCGGAGCCTAAGATTTTGCGGCCGATGGCCGCTTTGCCCACAGCTCAATGCGCTCACCCGCAGCGCAGGCGGCCACCAACTCCGCAAACCGTGCCTCGCGGGTCGCATCGCGCTTGGCGGATGCGACCCAGTGCAGCATGCTCTTGCGATAGCTGGGTGGCGTGGACTCCTGAAAGAACTGCCACGCGGCCTTGTTGCGCTGGAAGGCGCTCTGCAGCGACGCCGGCAGCTCGACCACTGCCGCCAGCTCGTGGGAATAGATGGCCGACTTGTACGCCTTTCGATGGGCAAAGGCCGCGAGCCCCGCAGGCGTCATGCGGCCTGCCGCCTGCAACTGCTCCACCTTGGCGATGTTGACCGCGCTCCAGATGGACGACGGCTTGCGCGGGGTAAAGCGGATCGAATACGTGTGCTCGTCGATGCGCCGCCGGATGCCATCGATCCAGCCAAAGCACAGGGCTTCGTCCACCGACTCCGACCAGCCCATGCTGGGGCGGCCCGAACCCACCTTGTGAAAGCCCACCAGCAACTCCGGCGCGCTGTCTGCATGGCGCTCCAGCCACTGGCGGAACGCCTTCGGGGTGGCAAAGAAGGTGGGGGTGGTCTGGGAGGCCATGGTGCTGCGAACGTCTTTTTGTGCAGGCGGGCGGCTGGCAATTGCTGTTGTGCGGGTGCGTCGGCTAGGCCACCACGCCTTCGTGCGCCAGCTCGGCGCATGGCCCCAGGGGCAACACGCACAGTGTCACGCCATCCAGCGTAAGCACCAAACCCAGTTGCCCACCTACCTGCACCACACCACCCGCCGTGGCCCGTGGGCGTCGGGCTTGGTGCTGCAACGGGAGCACGGCATGCACCGCACCATGTATGGCCAATGCACTGACCGGCGGCTGGCGCAGCAGGGCCCACAGGCCCTGTGCGTCCCGCGATTGCAGCGACTGCAGGTACAGGCGCAGCACCGCAGGGTCGGCGTCCTTGGATTCATCGCGCCCATCACCACGGCGGGCCTCCTCTTCGGCCCGCCGCAGGCGTTGCAACGCGCGGCGCAATTGCTGGCGGCTGGCCGCCTCCGTCCGGCCGGTGGCCTGCGCCAGCTCGGCGTGGCTGGCATCGAACACAGCATGCAGCAGCACCGCAGCCCCCTCCACGGGCGTCACGCACGCCGCCAGCCGCCGCAACGCCAGCGTGGCTTGCTGCGCCAGCGCGGCATCGGCCTCTGCCGAAGGCGCGACCGAAACGAGGGCATCCCCTTGCGCTGCCTGGATGGTCTCTGCCGCCCACTGCGCCATCCACTGACGGCGACGCAGTCGATCAATGGCCAGGTTGCGCACCACCGTCAGCAGCCACGCCTGGGCCGCATTGAGCGCCGGGGCGTTGGCCTCCAGCGCACGCACATAGGCGTCCTGCACGGCGTCCTCGGCCTCGACCGGGCCCAGCAGGCGCGTTGCGGCACGCAGCAAGGTGCTGCGGCTGGCGTTCACCAGCGCCATCAGGTTTTCATCGTTCTGCATCGGGGCATGGTGCCACAGGCTGAAGCCGGCCACACATCGGCAGACAATGGCTCGCAGGCTGTTGTCACTACCTCCGTCACATGGGTTGGCGGCGTTCAACAGCCCGCAGCGCGAGAGGGCCGCCAGTCAACTTTCCCTGCGCCTTGCCGATAACCAGGGATGCAAATTGCCAGCACCACCTCCACCACCGGCCCGGTCTCTTCCTCCAGTGGCAGCAGCGACATCGCCAAGCTGCAAAAGCAGCTGCGCGAGCTGACCGAGCAGCTCAAGGGCTTGGCCAGCTCCGACATGGATGCCAAGGCCAAGCAACAGAAAGCCAAGTTGCTGCAGGCCCAGATTCAGATGGTGCAGGCCCAGATCACGGCGATACAGCGCGCGCAACAGCAAGAGCAGCAACGGGCCCAGGCGGCGAAGGCCGAAGGCGCGGCGGCCAGTGCCGCGCAGCAGCAGAAGGCCCAATCGGTAAAGAATCCACCTGCTGGGCTGGGCAACAACGTCGATACCTACGCCTGACAAGAACGGCTTTCTGAACGGGTGGCCTCTGCCTGCGGCCCCCGCCCCGGCATACACCAGCGCCACATTCGCCTGCGGCGTCCGCGACAAGCTCCGCCCGCCATTGCATGGACAATCTCGGCATGTCTGGCGCACCTACTACCACTTCACATCCCTCTTCCGCCCACCCCGTCTTGATCGCCGGTGGTGGCATTGGTGGCATGGCCACTGCCCTGACCCTGCACCAGATCGGCGTTCCCTGCGTCGTCTTTGAATCGGTGCCCGAGCTGCAGCCGCTGGGCGTGGGCATCAACCTGCAGCCCAACGCTGTGCGGGAGCTGCACGACCTGGGGTTTGGCAACGAAGTGCTGGACACCATTGGTCTGCAGGCGCGCGAATGGGCGCTGGTGGGGCGCAACGGCAACGAGGTGTACGCCGAGCCACGCGGGCTGGAGGCGGGCTACCACTGGCCGCAGTATTCGGTGCACCGGGGGCAGCTGCAGATGATGCTTTACAACGCCGTGCGCGAGCGCCTGGGCGACGATGCCGTGCAACTGGGGCAACGCGTGGTGGGCTACCGGCAGGATGCCGATGGGGTGACGGCCATCATCGAGACGCGCAATGGCGAGCGGCGCGATGTGGCAGGCTCGCTGCTGATCGCCGCCGATGGCCTGCACTCGGCCGTGCGGGCGCAGATGCACCCCACGCAGCCGCCCATCCAGTGGGGTGGCGCCATCATGTGGCGCGGCACCACGCCGGGGGTGCCGGTGCGCACGGGTGCTTCGTTTGTGGGCGTGGGCTCGCTGCGGCACCGTGTGGTGTTCTACCCCATCACACCGCCCGACCCGGCCACGGGCCTCGCCACCATCAACTGGATCGCTGAGATCACGGTGGACAACCAGGGCGGCTGGCAGCAGGGCGACTGGAACCGGCGCGTGGCGCTGGAGGAATTCGCTCACCACTTTGATGGCTGGAACTACAGCTGGCTCGACGTGCCCGCCATGCTGCGCGGCGCCAAGGACATTTTTGAGTACCCCATGATCGACCGCGATCCAGTGCCCACCTGGGTGGACGGCCGCGTGGCGCTGCTGGGCGATGCCGCACATGTGATGTACCCCGTGGGCTCCAACGGCGCCAGCCAGGCCATCGTGGATGCGCGCGTGCTGGGGGCGCAGCTGATTGCGCAGGGCGTGGGCCCGCAGGCGCTGCGTGCCTATGACGACCAGCTGTGCAAGGACATCTCGGCGCTGGTGCTGCGCAACCGGGGCTCCGGCCCCTTTGGCCTGCTGGGGCTGGTGGACGAACGCTGCGGCGGGGTGTTCGACCACATCGACGACGTGCTGCCGCGCGAAGAGCGCGAAGGCTTCATGGCGCGCTACAAGGCGGCGGCGGGGTTTGCGATCGAGACGCTGAATGCGGCGCCGCCCACCATCGCGCCGGGGCAGCGCGTGGCCGCAGGCTGAGGGGTGTCACGCCCGGCGTGTCTCGTTCGTCATGGCAGTCCTGTCACTCTTTTCAAGGACCTGCCCCCATGGACACGCCAGACACCAACAACCCATCCTCCACCCAAGGCTCCGAGCCGCGCACATCGTACCTGGAGGAAAAAGCCTTCAAGGCCCGCACCCTGCTGGTCTTCGGCACCATCACCGACACCCTGGCCGCCGATGTGGCGCGGCGGCTGATTGCGCTGGATGCCGAGAGCGCCGAGCCCATCGACATGCTGGTGAGCTCGCCCGGTGGGCACCTGGAGTCGGGCGACACGATGCATGACCTGGTGCGCTTCATCACCGCGCCGGTGAACATGATCGGCACCGGCTGGGTGGGCAGCGCGGCCACGCACCTGTACCTGGCGGCGCCGCGCGAGCGGCGGTTTTGCCTGCCCAACACACGCTTTCTGATCCACCAGCCCAGCGGCGGCGCAGGTGGCCCGGCCAGCGACATTGCCATCCAGGCGCGAGAGATTGTGAAAGCCCGCGAGCGCATTGCGCGCACCATTGCCCGGCAGACGGGCAAGCCGCTGGAGGTGGTGCTGGCCGACATCGAACGCGATCACTGGCTGTCGGCCGAAGAGGCGGTGGACTACGGCCTGGTCTCGCGCATCATCGAGAACAAGGCGGCTTTGAAGGGATGAAGCAGCACGCCCCTTCAAGCTATTAAATACATAGCTGCTAGCGCTTTATGGATGGGCGCTAGCAGCTAATTTGGCTCGAAATCAGCCTGCGTTGAGCTGCAGTTCCAGGTTGTGCAGCACCTGGTAGCACGGCAGCACCTGCGCCACGCTGGCGTTGGGCTCGCGGCCTTCCTTGATGGCGGCGAAGAACTCGCGGTCCTGCAGCTCTATGCCGTTCATGCTCACATCGACCTTGCTCACGTCGATCTTTTCTTCCTTGCCATTCACCAGGTCGTCGTAGCGCGCGATGTACGTGGCCGAGTCGCCGATGTAGCGGAAGAAGGTGCCCAGCGGGCCATCGTTGTTGAAGCTCAAGCTCAGCGTGCAGATGGCACCATTGGCCGCCTTAAGCTGGATGCTCATGTCCATCGCAATGCCCAGCGTGGGGTGGATAGGGCCCTGGATAGCGTTGGCCTTCACGATGGGGCTGCCGGCCTGGTAGGCGAACAGGTCCACGGTGTGCGCAGCGTGGTGCCACAGCAGGTGGTCCGTCCAGCTGCGCGCCTGGCCCAGCGCGTTCATGTTGGTGCGGCGGAAGAAGTAGGTCTGCACATCCATCTGCTGGATGTTGAACTCGCCTGCCGTGATCTTTTTGTGCACGTACTGGTGGCTGGGGTTGAAGCGGCGGGTGTGGCCGCACATGGCCACCAGGCCGGTCTGCTTTTGCAGGGCGACGACTTTCTCGCCATCGGCCAGCACGTCGCACAGCGGGATCTCGACCTGCACGTGCTTGCCCGCCTCCAGGCAGGCAATGGTCTGGCTGGCGTGCATCTGCGTGGGTGTGCACAAAATGACGGCGTCCACTTCCTTGATGGCCAGGCTGTCGGCCAGATCGGTGGTGACATGCTTGATGCCGTACTTGTCGGCCACTTCCTGGGTCTTGGCCAGGTCGCGGCTGATGAGGGAGACGACTTCGACGCCGTCGATGTTCTTGATGCCGTCCAGGTGCTTGATGCCGAAGGCGCCAGCGCCTGCGAGTGCGACTTTGATGGTCATGGTGTGTGTCCTTTTACGTGTTCTCGAGAATCAGGTGGCCCACGGCGGTGTTGGACGCGGGCACATGGTAGAAGCGGTGCGCCAGCTTGGGTGGCTTGCCACCGGCCACATCGGTCATCGCGCCACGCGCGATGAGCCACATCACCAGCTCGATGCCCTCGCTGCCCGCCTCGCGCACATAGTCGATGTGCGGGATGCTGGCTGCGGCCTCGGGGTCGTTGATGAGCTTGTCGAGGAAGGCGTTGTCAAACTCTTTGTTGATGAGGCCGGCGCGCGGGCCCTGCAGCTGGTGGCTCATGCCACCCGTGCCCCAGATGTGCACGTTCAGGTCTTCGTCATAGCTCTCCACGGCCTTGCGGATGGCCTGGCCCAGGTTGTAGCAGCGGCGGCCGCTGGGCACCGGGTACTGCACCACGTTGACGGCGAACGGGATCACCGGGCAGGGCCAGGCGCCCTTCACCGGGTCTTGTTCGCCAAACATCAGCGACAGGGGCACGGTCAAGCCGTGGTCCACGGCCATCTTGTTGACGATGGTGAGGTCAAAGTCCTGCTGGATGACCGACTGCGCAATGTGCGCGGCCAGGTCAGGATGACCAATGACCTTGGGCACGGGGCGCGGGCCAAAGCCCTCATCGGCCACTTCATATTCGGCAGCGGTGCCGATGGCGAACGTGGGGATCAGGTCCAGGCTGAAGGCCGTGGCGTGGTCGTTGTAGACCAGGAAGATCACGTCGGGCTTGTTGTCCTTGATCCACTGCTTGCCAAAGTCATAGCCCGCGAACACGGGCTTCCAGTAGTCCTCGTGGGTCTTGCCCAGGTCCATAGCCGCGCCAATGGCTGGCACGTGCGACGTGAACACGGAGGCGGTGATTTTGGCCATCGTCAAATTCCTTTCTTGCCCGCGCTGCCTTGCGGCTGGCGGTGCGCCTGGGCGTCGCCATCTTCGCCCACGTAGCGGTTGCCTTCGGCGCTGCGGCCGCCGTTGATCATCATGTTGCGGTATTCCTCTTCGGTCATGCCGGTCATGCTGCCCGCCATCTGCTGAAAGCTCTTGCCGTCGGTCGAGCCGATCTTGGCCAGGAAGTAGATGTTGCCGCCCAGGCGAATGCACCAGTTCAGGTCGCGCGCCAGCACGGCCTGCTTCTGCTCTTCGGTCATCGCCCATTCGTCCAGGTAGGCGCGTTCGTTGGCCTTGAAGCGGACGCGGTTCTCGGCCTTCATCAGGCTCATGCAGAACTGGTTGAGCCAGTAGCCCTTGCGGCTTTGCTCGGCGTCGAAGATGGTCGTGCCGGGCACGTCGAGGTAGGGTTTATCGAGAGACATGGTGTCAGTCCTCCACGGTGACTTCTTCGGGCCAGTACAGGCGCATGGGGTTGTCCACCAGCAGCTTCTTTTGCAACTCCGGTGTCGTTGCGATGTGCGGGATGAAGTCCACCAGCAGGCCATCATCGGGCATGTGGTCCTTGAGGTTGGGGTGGGGCCAGTCGGTGCCCCAGAGCACACGGTCGGGGAACTCTTCCACCACGCGGCGGGCGAAGGGGATCACGTCGGTGTAGGCGTTCTGCTCGCCGTTCAGGGCCTTGGGGCCAGTCACGGAGAGGCGCTCGGGGCAGCTCACCTTGCTCCACACATTGGGGTGCTGGCGCATGAACTTCAGGAACAGTTCGAACTCCGGCCCATCCACCGGCTTGCTCACATCGGGGCGGCCCATGTGGTCCACCACCACCGTGGTGGGCAGGGCGGTGAAGAAGTCCCACAGCTCGGGCAGGTCCACCGCTTCAAAGTAAATCACCACATGCCAACCCAGCTGCTGGATGCGCGCGGCAATCTCCATCAGCTCGTCCTTGGGCGTGAAGTCCACCAGACGCTTGACGAAATTGAAGCGCACGCCACGCACACCGGCGTCGTGCATGGCCTGCAGTTCTTCGTCAGTGACCGAGCGCTTGACGGTGGCCACGCCACGCGCCTTGCCGCCCGAGTGCACCAGCGCATCGACCATGGCGCGGTTGTCCGCGCCGTGGCAGGTGGCCTGCACCACCACGTTGCGCGCAAAACCCAGGTGGTCGCGCAGCGCGTACAGCTGGTGCTTGCTGGCATCGCAGGGCGTGTACTTGCGCTCGGGCGCGTAGGGGAACTCGGCCCCGGGGCCGAACACGTGGCAATGCGCGTCCACCGCACCGACAGGCACCTGGAACCGGGGTTTGCTCGGACCCGCGTACCAGTCGAGCCAGCCAGGGGTTTTTGTGAATTCGCTCATGCGCGTACTCCTTGGTTTCTTGCAGGCTCGCAGATCAGTCGAGGGAAACGTTGGCCTTGCGGATCACGTCGCCAAAACGCTGGCTCTCGTCCTTGACGAACTGGTTGAACTGGGCGCGCGTGGTGGGGAACTGCTCGTAGCCAAAGGTCTTGAACTTCTCCGCCACTTCGGGGCCGGTCAGGGCCTGTTCGATGTCTTTGCGGATCTTGTCGGCCACGGCGGCGGGCAGGCCGGGCGGCACGGCAATGGCATTCCAGCCCGTGACGGCAAAGTCCTTGGGGCCACCCGATTCGGCCACGGTGGGCACATCGGGGAACTCGGCCGAGCGCTGGGGCCCTGCAAACGCGAGCAGGCGCAGCTTGCCCGCGCGGTACAGCGGGCCTGCAGTGGCGGCGCTGCCCAGCGCAAAGTCGATCTCGCCGGTGGAGACCGAGGTGTAGAGCTGCGTGGTCTCCTTGAAGATCACATGCTCCATCTGCGTTCCGGTGGCCGATTCGAACAGCTCCGAGCCTAGGTGCACCGGGTTGCCCACCGACCAGCTGCCGTAGTTGAGCTTGCCAGGTCGCGCCTTGGCGTCGGCCACGATGTCGGCCACGGTCTTGTACTTGCTGCCCGTGCCCACGGTGAAGAAGAAGTGCGTCTTGAACAGCGGCAGCAGCGTGTCGAAGTCCTTGGCCACGTCGTAGGGCAGCTTCTTGAACAGGCTGGGGTAGGCGGCCAGGTGCACGTTGTCCAGGATGAGCAGGTCGTGACCATCCTTGGCGCCGCGTTTCCAGGCGTCGATGGCGATGAAGCCGTTGCCGCCGGGGCGGTTTTCCACGATCACGCCCGTGCCCCAGGTGCGCGAGAGCTTGTCGGCCACCAGGCGGGCCACGCCGTCGGGGCCGCCGCCCACGGGGAAGGGGCTGATGATGCGCACCTGCTTGGTGGGGAACTGCTGCGCGGCAGCGAATTGCGGCGCCAAAGCTGCGGCCGCGGCCACGCCCAATGCCAGGGACAACGTGCGGCGGAGACGGAAAGAGGGAGACACAGAGAACGTCATGGAATACAGAACAGAAGAAAAACGATAGCTATAAAATTAATAGCCACTAGCGCTTGTTGAATAAGCGCTAGAGACCAAAAAGACTTAAGACCGGAGTTCAGTCGATGTACCTGAGGCCTGCCTTCTCCAGGCCGGGGCGCATGTTGTACATATCGAGGCCCAGCACGCCGCTGGCCAGCTTGGCGCGCTTTTCGCCTTCAAAGCTTTCGCGCTTTTGCGCGGCGGCCAGGGTCTCGACCGCGCGGGCGGCAGGCACACACACCACACCGTCGTCGTCGGCCACGATCACGTCGCCCGGCGTGACCAGCGCACCAGCGCACACCACGGGGATATTGACCGAGCCCAGCGTGGCCTTGATGGTGCCCTTGCTGCTGATCGCCTTGCTCCACACGGGGAAGTTCATTGCCTGCAGCGTCTTCACGTCGCGCACACCGGCGTCGATGATGAGCGCGCGGGCGCCACGGGCCTGAAAGCTGGTGGCCAGCAGGTCGCCAAAATAGCCGTCGGTGCACTCCGAGGTGACGGCTGCCACCACGATGTCGCCGGGCTGGATCTGCTCGGCCGCCACATGCATCATCCAGTTGTCGCCGGGCTGCAGCAGCACGGTGACGGCTGTGCCGCTGACCTGCTGGCCGCCGTAGATGGGGCGCATGTAGGGCTTGAGCAGGCCCACGCGGCCCATGGCCTCGTGCACGGTGGCCGAGCCGAGGGCAGCCAGGCCGTCAGCGGCTGCGCGGTCGGCACGGGTGATGTTGCGGTAGACAACGCCTAGTTCAAACATTTCAGAGCCCCTTTGCTTTCAGACGGGTATCGAGTCGGGAGAACACACGGCGCGTATTGGCTTCGTAGATCTGGTGCTTGTCTTCGGCACTCAGGATCGTGGACGCCTCGATGTAGCGCTTGGTGTCGTCGTAGTAGTTGCCGGTGGTGGGATCAATGCCCCGCACCGCGCCGATCATTTCGCTGGCGAACAGCACGTTCTTCACCGGGATCACGGTGTTGAGCAGGTCGATGCCGGGCTGGTGGTACACGCAGGTGTCGAAGTACACGTTGTTCATCAGGTGCTCGTCGAGCAGGGGCTTCTTCATCTCCTGCGCCAGGCCACGGAAGCGGCCCCAGTGGTAGGGCACCGCGCCGCCGCCGTGCGGGATCAGGAACTTGAGCGTGGGGAAGTCCTTGAACAGGTCGCCCTGGATGAGCTGCATGAAGGCCGTGGTGTCGGCGTTCAGGTAGTGCGCGCCGGTGGTGTGAAAGCACGCGTTGCAGCTGGTGCTCACGTGGATCATGGCGGGCAGGTCGTACTCCACCATCTTTTCGTAGATGGGGTACCAGTGCTTGTCGGTCAACGGGGGGCTGGTCCAGTGGCCGCCGGAAGGGTCAGGGTTCAGGTTGATGCCCACGGCGCCGTATTCGTGCACGCACTTTTCCAGCTCAGGGATGCAGGTGGCGGGGTCCACGCCGGGGCTTTGCGGCAGCATGGCCACGGGCACGAAGTGGTCGGGGAACAGCGTGGAGACCCGATAGCACAGCTCGTTGCAGATGGCGGCCCAGGTGCTGGACACATTGAAGTCGCCGATGTGGTGGGCCATGAAGCTGGCGCGCGGGCTGAACAGCGTGATGTCGCTGCCGCGCTCTTTCATCAGCTTGAGCTGGTTGGTCTCGATGGACTCGCGCAGCTCGTCGTCGCTGATGTGCAGGTCTGCCACTTTGGGCATGGCCGCGGGGTCTTTGATGCCGGCGATCTGCGCATTGCGCCAATTCTCCAGCGCCTTGGGGGCCGTGGTGTAGTGGCCGTGGCAGTCGATGATGAGGCTCATTTTTGGGTGCTCCTGTAAGGTGTTCTTGTGATCGGTCAGGCAGGCTCCATGCCCTGCTTGCGTTTGGCTTCGGCCGCAGCGGGCGAAGCCAGGTAGGCCAGCAAGGCGCGGGCAGCTTCCGGCTGCTGCGTCAACGCGCCGATGCCCGCTGAAAAAGTGGTGGTGATCTGGATGGCGGGCGGCAACGGGCCCACGATCTGGATGCCCGGCACGTGCAGCAGCTCGCTCAACTGTTGAAAGCCCAGCGCCACCTCGCCCTTGGCCACCAGCGAGCCCACCGGCACCCCAGGGGGCGCCTGCACCATGCGCGGTGCGATCTGTTCGGCAATGCCCCAGCGCTCGAACAGCTTGGCCAGTGCCACGCCGCTGGGGCCGGTGGACAGGCTGATGCTGGGCGCGGCCAGCACGGCCTGGCGCACTGCGTCTTCGGTGCGGATGTCGGGCAACGGTGCGCCTGCAGGCACGGCCACGGCCACGCCGGAGTGCACCCAGTCCACCTTGCTGCCGGGCAGCAGGTGACCCGCAGCCAAAAGCTTGTCGATGGCGTCGGAGGCGAGGATGACGACGTCGAACGCCTCACCGGCCGCCACACGCTTGGCCGCGTCCACGCCGCCCACCGATTCGATGGCGGCCTGCGTGCCCGATTGCTGCGCAAACCCGGACACCAGTTCGGCCAGCACCTGGCGCGTGGCCATGGACGAAATGCCGCGAATTTCTGGGGGGGTCATGCTGTGTCTCCTGCCGGGCTGCGGGTGGCCCGCGCGTTGCGTGCGCTGGGGTTCCATGGCGCTGATTGTGGTCAGCGCAGGGCCAAACAAGAAGGCGGCACCGGCACTACCAGATATATCATTCCGTGATCGTTGACTTGGAGCTATTCAAATAGCAGAGAGCATTCCCCATGGACCTCAAGCAGATCGAATACTTTGTGCGCGTGGCCGAGCTGGGTAGCTTTACCCGGGCTTCGGTGGTGCTGGACATTGCCCAGCCCGCCCTGAGCCGCCAGGTGCGCCTGCTGGAGGTGGAGCTGCGCCAGAACCTGCTGGTGCGCAATGGCCGGGGTGCCACGCCCACCGAGGCGGGCAAGCTGCTGCTGGAGCATGGGCGGGGCATCCTGCACCAGGTGGAGCGTGCGCGCGAAGAGCTGGGCCGCGTGCGGGGCGCCCTCGCCGGGCGTGTGGCCATTGGCCTGCCGCCCAGCATTGCCAAGGTGCTGACCGTGCCGCTGACCCGCGCCTTCCGCGTGAAGCTGCCCGATGCGGCGCTGGCCATCAGCGAAGGGCTGTCGGTGGCCATGCGCGAGTCGTTGACCACAGGGCTGCTCGACATTGCGCTGCTCTACAACACGCCCCCTGCGCCGGGCATCGAGATCACCGCGCTGCTGGAGGAAGACCTGTTCCTGGTACAGCGCCGCGCCGTGGGCCAGAGCGAGGCGGAGGCAGATGCCCTGGCCCGCACGCCCCTGCCGCTGGACGAGCTGCCCCGCTTTCCGCTGGTGATCCCCACACGCCCCAACTCGATCCGCATGCTGGTGGAATCGGAACTGGCCGCGCGCGGCAAACGCCCCCAGATCAGCCTGGAGATCGACGGTGTGGCCGCCATCCTGGACCTGGTGGCCGATGGCGCGGGCTGCGCGGTGCTGCCCATGAATGCGGTCACCACGTCGGGCAAGCCCGAGGTGTTCATTACGCGGCCGATTCTGGGTGCGAGCATGGATGGCGAGGACAGCGCAAGGCTGCGCAGCAAGCTCTTCTTGGCAGTGAGTTCGCAGCGCCCGGCCACGCTCACGCAGCAGGCGATGGCGGAGCTGATTCGCAGCACCTTGCAAGCGTTGTACAGGAGCCCCCCCTGAGGCGCTGCGCGCCCCGGTGCAGCCGCCCGAGGTGGCAGCTCTTCGCGAACGTCCAAGCCTGTACAAGCAGGCTTGGAGCAGAGGCCCATCAAAGGGACCGAGGCGTCAGCCCGCGGCCCCAGGTGATGACAAACTTTCTAACAAGCGATCCGCATAGTCCTGCCAGCGCGCGTCCTGGGGCAGACCTTGAAAGATGCCTTCGCGCGCCAGGTCGGCCACCCACTGCTGCTTGTCGGCAATGGCTGATGCCATCAGCGGCGCCATGCCTGCTTCACCCACAGTGCGGGCCGACTCGCGCATCTCTTCGGCGCGGCGCTGGCCGTGCTGCACCACGCGGCTGAAGAAGTAGCTGCCCTGCTTTTGCCAGTCGATGGACGGAAAGGTCTCGGCCAAGGTGGGCAGCACATGGTCTTCCACACCGTAGTGGCGGGCCGTTGCATAGCTCTCCATCACCAGCGCCTCCAGCCCCTTGATCATCACGCTGCGGCACATCTTGATGGCACTGGCCACGCCCAGCTGGTCGCTGACCGGCTTGGCGTCCATGCCCCACCCGTGCAACACAGGCGCCAGCGTGGCGGCGTGGGGGCCTCCGAGCAGCATGGGCACGGCGATGCCATAGGGCGGCACCGACGTCATCACCCCCGCCTCGACGTACCGGGCGCCACGCGCATGGATCAACGCGGCGGCCTGCTGCTTGGTGCCGGGGGATGCGGAATTGAGGTCCAGAAAGAACGCGCCAGGCGCAATGTGCAGCGCCACCGCCTCGGCCACCGCCAGCGTGTTGCTGGCCGTCACGGCCGACACGATGAGCTGGCGCCCGGCGCACAGGGCCGCAACGCTGTCGGCCGCAACCGCGCCCGCCACCTGTGCGTGGGCGAGCGGCTCGGGGCCCTTCGCAGGGTCGATGAACTTCAGGTCCCATACCGTCAGATCGCTCACACCGGCTTTGCGCAGGCCTGCTGCAAAGATGCGGCCCACTTCGCCGTAGCCGACGATACCCAGGCGGTCCACGCGGTCCACAGGGGGCAAGACTGGGTTCTCTTCGGTCTGCATGGTGCTATCAGGTTTCATTGCTTGGGGATGCCCGCGCGCTCCATCACGGCGCGCCAGCGGTCGATGTCGGTTTTGAGCAGGGCAGCGGCCTGCTCGGGCGTGGAGGTGCGGGGCTCGACGTTGAGCGCGCGCAGCTGCTGCTGCACGGCGGGTGTCGCCACGGTGGCCACCACCTCGCGCTGCAGCCGGTCCACCACCGCGCGCGGTGTGCGCGAGGGCACGGCCAGCGCGTTCCATGAAGCGGCCACAAAACCCTTCACGCCCAGCTCCACCGCTGTGGGCGCATCGGGCAACACCACAGAGCGCTGCTCGCCCGTGACCGCCAGAACGCGCAACGCCCCGGCGCGCACCTGCGGCAAGGTGGGGCCCAGAATCTCCACGCCCACATCCACCTGCCGACCCCGCAGCGCGGTGATGAGTGCTGGCGTGCCGTTGAACGGCACCACCTGCGCATCAATGGCCGCGCTGCTTTTGAACAGCTCGGCCGCCAGGTGCTGGGTGCTCCCGATGTTGATGCTGCCGATATTGAGTTGGCCTGGATGGGCCCGCGCATGCGCCAGCAGCTGGGCCAGCGTGCGGTGGGGCGAATCGGCAGGTACCAGCACCGCGATATCGAAGAAACCCAGCGTGCTGACCGGAGCGAAGTCGGCCAGCGTGTCGTAGGGCAGCGACTTGAAAAGGCTTGCGGATACCGCCGTGCCGTTGGACAGGAGGAACAGCGTATGCCCGTCGGGCTCCGCGCGTGCGACCGCATCGGCAGCCGCCACACCCCCGGCGCCGGGGCGGTTGTCGATGACCACGGGCTGCCCCAGCCGCGCGGCCAGCCCGGTTGCCACGGCGCGTGCAGTGAGGTCACCCACGCCGCCCGCCGCAAAGGGCACCACGATGCGCAGCGCCTTGGTTGGAAATGCGGGCTGCGCACGCAGCACGGTGCAGGGGGTGAGGCCCAGCGCGAGGAGTGCTGCCCGGCGATCCATCAGCCGACGAACTGCACCAGCCACAAGGAGATGGGCGGAAACACCAGCAGCAGCGTGGTCCGCACCACATCGCTGGCGAGGAAAGGCATTACGCCCTTGTAGCTCTCAGCGATGGGTACGTCTTTCGCAAGGCCATTGACCACGTACACATTCAGGCCCACGGGCGGCGCAAGCAAGCCAAACCCCACCGTCATGAGCACCATGATGCCAAACCAGATGGCTGTGTGCTCCTGCGACATGCCGAAGTCCAGGCCCATGATCACCGGGAAGAAAATGGGGATGGTCAACAAGATCATGGACAACTCGTCCATCACCGCACCCAGCACCACGTAAAAGAGCAGGATGCCGGCCACCACCATATAGGGCGAAACGTTCCAGCCCTGGATCAGGCCCGCCAGCTGACCAGGCACCTGCGTCAATGCGAGCGCCGTGTTCATCATGTCGGCGCCAATGAAGATCATGAAGATCATGGCGCTGGCAGACGCGGTGGACAGGAAACACTGCTTGATTTTCTCCAGTGTCAGTTCGCGCTTGAGCAGCGCCGCAAGGAAGGTGCAGGCCACGCCTACCCCCGCGCCCTCGGTGGGTGTGAACAGGCCGCCATAGATGCCGCCAAACACCACCAGGAACACGATGGCAATGGGCAGCACGCCCAGCACGGCCTGCAAGGACATCTTGGGAAGATCGACGGTGTGGTCCGGCGCATGGCCGGGGCGGATGCGCACGTAGATCGCAATCGCGATCATGTAGCCCAGCATGGCGATGATGCCGGGGATGGTGGCCGCAGCAAACAGCTTGGCGATGTTCTGCTCGGTCAGGATGGCGTAGATCACAAGGGGCACCGAGGGCGGGATAAGAATGCCCAGCGTGCCTCCCGCCGCCAGCGTGCCGGTGGCCAGGCGGCCGGAGTAGCCGTGCCGCTTCATCTCGGGCAGCGCCACCGACGTGATGGTGGCTGCGGTGGCAATGGACGAGCCGCAAATGGCGCCAAAGGCCGCACTCGCCGCCACCGCTGCCATGGCCAGCCCGCCCTTGAAGCGCGCCATGAGCACGCTGGCAAACTGGAACAGCGCCTTGGAGATGCCTCCCTGCGTGGCGAAGTTGCCCATGAGGATGAACAGGGGGATCACCGACAGGTCATAACTCGCAAACCGCGCAAAGGCCAGGCCGTTAAGGTTGTTGAGAAACGGCGGTAGCCCTACCTGGTAGAGGTAGCCAAAGGCACCTGCGCCAAACATCGCCGCCGCAATGGGCACACGCACCACCATGAGCGCAAGCATCACACCAAAAATCGAAAGAGCGAGGGCCAGCGGGCTCATGCGGCATCCTCTTCTTCAATTTCAATGTGCGCCGGGCCGAAGGCCTGCACCAGGGCAATCACCCCCGTCAGCAACAGGGGCGGCACCATGGCAGCGTACGTGATCCATTCAGGAAACCCAAGCATCATGGTGGTGGTCATGGAGTTGCGGGCACTGAGCCCACCCGTGGCCGTGCGCCAGGCCAGCACGAGGAACATAGCCGATAGCAGCAGTGCGCCGAAGCGGTCCAGCCGGGCATTCACGGCCGAGGAGGC
The DNA here is from genome assembly GCF_019218805.1 of Acidovorax sp. sif0632. Taxonomy (NCBI): domain Bacteria; kingdom Pseudomonadati; phylum Pseudomonadota; class Betaproteobacteria; order Burkholderiales; family Comamonadaceae; genus Acidovorax; species Acidovorax sp. sif0632. The sequence goes on from NZ_JAHUWW010000005.1 coordinate 42,017, forward strand.
CCGGGCGGTGAAAAAGTCCACGATGATGTTCTGGCGGCGCAACTGGCACCAGGGCATGAACAGCGCGATCGCGGCCCCTGCGGCCACGGCCGTGAGTTCGTAGTCGCCCAGGACAGTCCAGCCCGTGGTGTTGCGGCCCACAATGCTTGCACAGGTGACCAGCGTCACCCCCGTGAGAATGACCCCGGCCAGCACCGCGCAAGCCTGGGCGAGAAATGATAGGAACTTCAAGGCAGGGTCCTGTCAAAAAATCAAACCGATCCATTCCGGCACCCACCAGAGCGGATCGGCATGGAGCAGCGCAACCGGGTGCGCCTGGCGACACCGCCGAGGTTATCGGCTGTGCTTTTCGATCAGGGCCCGCGCCTCAGCAGCAAGCTTGGCACCGTCGATGCCCTTGCCCTTCACCTCGTTGATCCAGTCGGTTTCCACACTGGCAGCCGTGCGGCGCCAGCGCTGCGTCTCGGCCAGGTCCAGGGCCACGATGTTGTTCTTGGCGCGCTCGGCAATCTGGCGGCCCACCTTGTCGCCCTCGTCCATGGCGCGGCCAAACATGGCTGCGGTCTCGATGCCGGAGTTCTTGTCGATCACGGCCTTGAGGTCGGGGGGAAGCTTGTCATAGCTGGCCTTGTTCATCGAGAACGCAAAGGTCTGCGTGTACAGGCCTTCCTTGCCAGCAAAGGTCGTGTGGTTGCGCACCAGCTCGGTCACCTTGAGCGACGGCGTCACCTCCCACGGGATGGTGGTGCCGTCGATGGTGCCCTTGCTCAGCGCATCGGTCACGGCAGGGACAGGCATGCCAACCGGCGTGGCGCCCAGCTTGGTGAGCATGTTGCTGATGATGCGCGAGCCACCGCGCACCTTCATGCCGCGCAGGCTTTCCAGGCCGGTAACGGGCGTCTTGGTATGGAACAGGCCAGGGCCGTGGGTGTGCACGGCGATCAGCTTGACGTCCTTGAACTCATCGGCCGCGAACTTCTCGACGTATTCCTGGATGGCGCGCGAAGACGCTTCAGCGTTGCCGCTCATGAAGGGCAGCTCGAACACTTCCGTCTTGGGGAAGCGGCCCGGGGTGTAGCCCAGCACCGTCCAGGTGAAGTCCACCACGCCGTCGCGCGCCTGGTCAAACAGCTGTGGCGGCGCACCGCCCAGCTGCATGGCGTGGAACAGTTGCACCTTGATCTTGCCGCCCGACTCGGCCTCGACCTTCTGGGCCCAGGGCACCAGGGCCTTGGCCGGGATGGTGGCCTGGGGTGGGAGCATCTGGTGCAGCCGCAAGGTCACGGTCTGCGCCATGGCACTGCCAGCCACCGTTGCCAGGGCCGCCGCCCCCAGTGCCGTCAATGCGGCGCGTCGCTTGAAGAAGTTCATTTTTTGTCTCCGGTCTCGATTTATCTGCACATCTGCGAGGCCACACCCCAGGGCCGCAGAGAACCTGCGGCATGGAGAGGGACACTGTCCCTCCCCCACTGTGCATGCAGTCGCATCCACATGCCAGTTCTATGACGGACTTTCAGCTATGCCGTAACGTTATGAAACCGGTGAAACCCGCAGACCCTGCAACCCTCGCGCTTGGTGGGTTGTCCGTCACCCCCGCCGAATGAGCGTGAGGGCGGGCATGTCGGCATGCACCTGCCCACCGGCCTGGCCCGACAAGGCTGCACGCAGGTTGCGCTGCGCGAGGCGCGAGTGCTCGCGCATGATCGCCTCGGCCCGCGCGCCCTCATGGTGCTCGATGGCGTCCAGCAGCTGGCGATGCTGGTCTTGGGCCACCACCAGCAAGTCGCGCGCCTGCGGCGAATGGGTCTGCACCATCACAAAGGCCGAGGGCGACGCAAACGGCAAGCCCTTGACCCGCTCCAGCTCCCGCGCCACCACATCGCTGCCCACCATGCGGCCCAGCAGCAGGTGAAAACGTGCGTTCAGCTCCACATAGCGCGAGAAACCCACGTCGTCCAGCGTGGAAGGGGCCAAGGTGGTGTCGATGGCATCCAGGCAGGCATGGGCGTCGGCCAGCACGGCGGCATCCACCCCGCGCTCGGCCGCCAGGCGCGCGGCCAGCCCTTCCAGCGTGCCGCGCAGCGCAATGGCGTCGGCCACATCGGTTTCGGAAAAGGTGCGCACGGCGTACCCGCCCCCGGGCAGCAGCTGCAGCAGGCCCTCTTGCTCCAGCCGCATGAGCGCGGCGCGGATGGGCGTGCGCGACACCCCCAGCTTCTCGACGATGGCCAGCTCGGCAATGCGCGCACCGCCCGGCAACTCGCCCGCCAGGATCATTTCACGCAGGCGCAGCTGCGCCTTCACCGACTGCGAAGCGCCACCTTCGGCAGCGTCGCCCGGAGTGGAATCCGCGAGGAGGGGCTCAGAGAGGTTCATGTGGAGTGTGCGGAGAGGTGATCAGAAAAAACCATGCAACCAAGGCTGGGGTCAGCCCGGCAACCCATTAATGTATACAAACAAAAACTAACCCAACTAAAAAATTCAAAAAATATCTTCAAAAACAAGGACATATGCGATATACCAATTCGCAATAGCTGCTTTTCAACGATTGAATGTATACATCGAACGGCCTTTTTTGCACAATCCGGTTCACAACACCAAAGCGCTGAAGGCGGCCTGCGGGCCAGGCCAACAACATCCCACCACCCCACGGAGAGAGACAAGCATGTTTCCCAAAAACGCCTGGTACGTAGCCTGCACCCCTGACGAGATCGCCGACAAGCCCCTGGGCCGCACCATCTGCGGCGAGAAGATCGTCTTCTACCGCCCCGCGCCCGACCAGGTCGCCGCGCTGGACGACTTCTGCCCCCACCGGGGCGCTCCACTGTCGCTGGGCACGGTGTGCGAAGGCCACCTGCAATGCGGCTACCACGGCCTCAGGGTGGAATGCACGGGCAAGTCGGTGTCCATGCCCGGCCAGCGCGTGCAAGGGTTCCCCAAGGCGCGCAGCTTTCCGGTGGTGGAGCGTTACGGCTTCATCTGGGTGTGGCCCGGCGACGCCGACAAGGCCGACCCCGCCACCATCCACCACCTGCCCTGGGCCAACAACCCCGAATGGGCCTATGGCGGCGGGCTGTACCACATTGCCTGCGACTACCGCCTGATGATCGACAACCTGATGGACCTGACGCACGAGACCTACGTGCACTCCACCAGCATCGGCCAGAAGGAAATCGACGAGGTGCCCTGCAAGACCCGCGTGGAGGGCGACGAGGTGATCACCAGCCGCTTCATGGACGGCATCGAAGCGCCGCCCTTCTGGAAGATGGCGCTGCGCATGAACGGCCTGCCCGACGACCAGCCGGTGGACCGCTGGCAGATCTGCCATTTCACACCACCCAGCCATGTGCTGATCGAGGTGGGCGTGGCGCTGGCGGGCAACGGCGGCTATGACGCCCCGGCGGACAAGAAGGCATCGAGCATCGTGGTGGACTTCATCACGCCCGAGACCGAGACTTCGATCCACTACTTCTGGGGCATGGCGCGCAACTTCAAACCGCAAGACCCCTCGCTCACCACGCAGATCCGCGAGGGCCAGGGCAACATCTTTGCCGAAGACCAGGACATGCTGGAACAGCAGCAGCAGAACCTGCTGCGTTACCCCGACCGCAAGCTGCTCATGCTGAACATCGACGCAGGCGGGGTGCAGTCGCGCAAGATCCTGGACCGCATCATCGCGGCCGAGCAGGCCGCCGCTGCACCCCAGGCGGTGGCCGCATGACCGCGCAGGAAACGATCCAGGTCCGCGTCGTCAAAAAGCAGGCCGAGGCCGAAGGCATTGCCAGCTTCGAGCTGGCGAGCGTGGACGGCGCCGCGCTGCCCCCGTTCAGCGCGGGCTCGCACATCGATGTGCATCTGCCCGGAGGTGTGACGCGGCAGTATTCGCTGTGCAACGCCTCGCACGAATCGCACCGCTACCGCATTGCCGTGCTGCGCGATCCGGCGTCGCGTGGCGGCTCGGTCGCCATGCACGACAACGTGCACCAGGGCGATGTGATCACCATCAGCACACCCCGCAACCACTTTGCGCTGCACCCAGCGCAGCGCACGGTGCTGCTGGCCGGTGGCATTGGCGTCACGCCGCTGCTGTGCATGGCCGACCGGCTGGCGCGCACGGGCGCCGACTTTGCGCTGCACTACTGCACACGCTCTGCCGAACGCACGGCGTTTGCTGCCGAGATCGCCGCATCGGCCATGGCACCGCGTGTGCATTTCCATTTCGATGCGGGCCCGGCCGAACAGAAGCTGGACATTGCCGCCGTGCTGGCCGCGCCCGGGCCCGACAAGCGCCTGTATGTATGTGGACCGGCAGGCTTCATCGACCATGTGGTGAACAGTGCCAAGGCCCTGGGCTGGGCGCAGGACCACATCCACCTCGAATACTTTGGCGCCCCTGCGCAGGACACCTCGGGCGATCAGGGCTTTGACGTGCGCATTGCCAGCACGGGCAAGGTCTATGCGATTGCGCCCGACGTGTCGGTGGTGGAAGCCCTGCGCAAGGAGGGCATCGACATCCTGACCTCGTGCGAGCAGGGCGTGTGTGGCACCTGCCTCACGCGCGTGCTGGAGGGCGAGGTGGACCACCGCGACATGTACCTGACGGACGAAGAAAAGGCAGCCAACGAGCAGTTCATGCCCTGCTGCTCGCGCGCGCGCAGCAAGCTGCTCGTGTTGGATTTGTGAAGTTGAACACCCCCTGAGTCGCCTGCGGCGGCGTCCCCCGCGTGGGGCTCGCGGGGGTTTGGCTGAAAACTCCTGAATTGATAGCTGCTAGCGCCTATCCATCAAGCGCTAGCAGCCAATTTCACTCAAAACTCACTCTTCCACGGCCGTGCGGATCGTGTCGCGGCCGTGCCGGTCTTTGACGCGGCCCAGGTCGGTGTCGAGCGCGCGGGCCAGTTTGTCCACAGCGCCGATGAAGGCGTTGGCCATCTTGTCGGCTTCGTCGGTCACAGTGACCGGCTGGCGGCCGGTGACGCGGGCCTCGAGGCGGCAGCGTTTGTCATTGGCGCCGGACTTGCCCGCATCCAGATCTGACAGAAACACCTCCAGCCGCGTGATGTGGTCCTGAAAGCGCGTGAGGCGGCTCTTGGACTCGTCCGTGATCCATTGCGCGAGCGACTCGCCGCCGTGGATGTGGTCGTCGGTGTTGACTTGTACTTGCATCAGAGTTCCTTTCAGATGACGTTGCTCAGGGGTCCATGATGGCACCGCAGGCCTTGACCCCGGAAAACACATGTCAAAACATCCTCAGAACCTGTTCAAGGTCTTTTCGGGGATCGCATTGGAGTGCCATCGGGAGGAGTGGAAGCTTCGGATGCGCCGCATGGGCTCGTGCCCATGCAAGCAGCCGGGGCGCCAAAGCTCCGAGTTCATCGGCCCGATTTCACTCCAACCCTTCGGGCAAGTGCCTTGTGCGACCCCGAAAAGACCTTGAACAGGCTCCTACAACTTGTCCAGCGCCACGGCGGGCGACCAGTCGCTGCCAACGGGCAAGGCGCGCGCCTCTGCCACGCGCTGCTGCAGGCGCAGCGCCGCCGTATCCCCAGGCACGCGTGCCAGCACCTGCGCCAGATAGCCGCTGGCACCGTCCCAATCGCGCGCGTGGAAGGCATTGAGCGCGGCCAGGCTGGCATCCCGCACAGCGACATCGTCACACGGTGTGAACACACGCACGGGCTCGGTTTTGCCCTTCACGACCACATCATCGAGCGCGCGCAGAGCCACCGAGGAAGGCAGCTGCGCGGCGGTGGCGGCAGAGAGCAGGATGCCAGTGCCAAAGGCCTTGTTGGCGCCCTCCAGCCGTGCGGCCAGGTTCACCGCATCGCCAATCGCGGTGTACGAAAAGCGCTGCTCCGACCCCACGTTGCCCACCACCACCCGCCCCGTGTGCAGGCCAATGCGCATGTGGATGGGCGGCAGGCCCCGCGCACGCAGGGCGGCCACCAGCACCTGCATGGCCTGCTGCATGGAGATGGCCGCAGTCACCGCGTGCTCGGCGTGCTGCGGGTCGTCGAGCGGCGCCCCCCAAAAGGCCATCACCGCGTCGCCGATGAACTTGTCCACCGTGCCACCCGTGGCGTGCACGATGGGCGTCATGGCGTTGAAATACGCGGTGAGCACTTCCACCGTCTGCTCGGCACTGAGCTGCTCCGATAGCGTGGTGAAGTTGGCCAGGTCGGTGAACATGAGCGTGACCTCGCGCGCCTCGCCGCCCAGGCGCATCAGCTCGGGCTGCGCAATGAGGCGCGAGACCACGGCAGGCGGCACATACTGTGCAAACATCGCCCGCGTCTGGCGCGCGCGCCGGCGCACAAAGGCATAACCCGCCAGCGCCGCTGCGCCGTAGACCGCCACTGCCGCCGCCGCAGGCAGCAAGGGCGGCCACCACAGCTGAAAGCGCCCGAACAGCCACCACGAGGCTCCCGCTATCGCCGCCACCAGCGCCGCCGCCAGCGCTGCGGCGCCCGCCGGGTGCAGCCTGCGGTTGCCCCATAGCAGCAAGGGGACCAGCAGCGCTACGAGGGCCAGCGTCCAGCCTTCGGGCACGGTGCGCAGCCCGCCGCCGGTGAGGTAGTTGTCCACCAGCGTGGCCTGCAGTTCCACACCGGGAAACAGGCGCTCGCCCCCTGCGGTGCCAAACGGTGAATTGAACAGGTCGGCCTGCGACCGCGACAACTCGGTCGCGGTGCGCGCCGAGCGCCCCACCAGCACGATCTTGTTCTTGAAGAAGCCCGCAGGCAGCAGGCCCGGCTCCAGCGCCTGGTAGTACGAGCGCGTGTCAAACGTGCCGCGCGGGCCCCGGTAGCCGATCCAGTCGAAGTGGCGCAGCACCGGCAGCTTGCCGCGCGCCTCGGCCGCGCGCTGGGCCAGCCGCAGGGCAAAACCCTCGCGCGCCACGGGCACACGGCGCACCACAAAGTCATCGTCGGGCTCCACCCCGGCATCGCCCGCATCGGCTCCGGCGTCCAGAAACCGCTGCAGTGGCATCACGTCCAGCCACAGCGCAGCGTTGCTGCTGTCGATCTTTTCACGGGTGGCGGCCAGCACCACGGGGCCGGTCTCAGCGATGGCCTGCGCCAGTGCGGCATCTTCGGCTTCGGTTGATGGGTCGGCGAACACGATGTCCAGGCCCACGGCGGCGGCACCCTCGTCGTGCAAACGCTGCAAAAGCGCTGCATGCACGCTGCGCGGGAAGGGCCAGGTGTGTTGCAGCTCTTGAAACGTGGGTTCGTCAATCGCCAGGATCACCACGGGCAGCGCCGTGCGCTGCGGCGCAGTCCAGGCCGTGAGCACGTCGAAGGTCTTGAACTCCAGCGCGTGCCAAGTGCGGCTGAACGTGGCCGCCCCCACCAGCAGCAGCGCCAGCGCGCAGGCTGCCAGCGCATAGATCTGTTGCTGGCGCCGGACCGCTGGTGATGCGGAATCAGAAGCGGTAGCGCGCGTCCAGAACATACCGGGTCTTTCTGCGGTCTGACTTCGGCGCCCACAGGTTCAATGCGGCCACGCCCACCACCCAGTGTTTGTCCTGCGATTCCCAGAAACCCATCAGGTCCAGGCCCCAGCCGGGTGCCATGCGCGTGAGGTTTTCCTTGTCTTCAAAACGCTCCGACCGGTACACCGCTCGGCCGCTGACATAAAACCGCTGCGGGCTGACCCAGGTGGCGCCCAGCACTGCGGTGTGGCGCGGAATGTAGGGGATGCGCCCTGCCGGCCCCTCCGTGTCGTAGATATGGCTTTCGCTGCCCTGGTAGAGGTACTTGGCGTAGCCCGACCAGCGCCGGTTGAACATGTGGTTGACACCGGCACCCAGTGTCTTGAGGGTGCCAGCGTCGAAGCTGGGCGTGTCTTCCAGCAGATCGGTGGTGGAGAGGTTGACCAGCTGGACGTTGCGCATTTCTTCCAGGAACGGCAGGCTGGGGGTGCGCAGGTCTACGCCCACGGTACCGGGGTTGCGCACACGCAGATGGTCTGCACGCAGGCTCAGGAACGTATTGGCTCCCAGTTCCATGCCCAGTTGCGCCACGGTGCGCTTGTGGCGGCCACCGGCTTCCACCAGCCGGTCTTCCACGGGAATGCCGGCCGTTTCCACACTGGTGAGGGTGGAAACGCTGAGTGGCCGCAGCCAGTCCTGGTAGGCCATGCGCACGGTGGTGCCTGCGGCGGGTTGCCACACCATGCCTACGCGGGGGGTGACGACGCGCTCCATCTCAGCACGGCGCGCTGTTTCGTCGGTGAACTCCTCAAGATTGACCAGGAGGCTTTGGGTCCGTCCATCGACACGGTGCCGGATTTGCTGCAACCCCAGTGCGGCATCCAGGTTCAGCGCCGTGTTCAGACGCTGGTTGGTGGCCAGGGTCAACGCCGTGTAGCGCCGATCGATGTGGTTGTAGCCATCGACGAGAAGGTAGTCGGTGTAGCGCCCAAACCCAGGGATATCCGCAGCGACCCCCGCTATGCCGCCAATCAGATTGTTCTGGCGCTCGCGCACGTGTTCCAGCGCCACGCTCCAGCGGCTTCCCGGCGCAGGGTCCACCGTATGGCGCAGTTGCACATCGCTGAGCTGCTTGCTTGGCTCGCTGCCCACGCCCATGACGCTCACGAACGGAGGTGCGAAATATAGCGTGGGGTAGTTCCGCAGAACGCTGTTTTCGACACCCCGTCCAAGCTTGATCCAGGTCTGCTCCGTCGGCCCCCACCGGTACGCCATTCCAAGGGCGCCCTGTGTACTCTCGTTGTCCATGGACGTCTCAAGCAGGTTCTGGCTGCGCAAACGCATGTCGAACTGGTTGACATAGGCAAACAGGTTGATGCGCTCGGTAGGCTGCATGCCGGCCCCCACCGTGACTGCCCGCGCGCGCACGTCGCCATAGCCACCGCGCACGGCAGGCGCATCGTTGACCTGGAGGTCAAACGGAAACTCGCTGGCATTGGCTGACTGCGCCTTGAAGAACCACGACACGGGCACACGGCTGTTGTCCATGCCGTTGAGCGTGACCGCAGGGGCTCGCATGCGGTACTGGTCGCGGTCCAGCGTCACCCCCACCGCCCCATGGGCCCCGGGTTGCTGCAGCAGCGACGAATAGCGCTGGCTCGCACCAAACGCCATCGGGTCTGTGAGGAAACCCTGGAACAGCGCCGAGTTCTTATTGAACTCTCCCGCATACCGGTCCGCCAGGAACAGGTGGCTTCCGCCCCAGTAGGGATAGAAGCTCTGCTGCGCCAGTTCCAGCGCCCAGTCTTCCATGCCAAAGAAGGCCATGGAGGCACCCAGGTTGGCGCTGCCTTTCTGGTCGTTGGCGATCTGGTTGAGCGACTTGAGGTAGGGCATGCGTTGCACCGCTGCGCGCGCAGCCTCCACGGCTTCGCCGGGCTGGAACAGGTCGGTGTGGATCTGTGCCAGCAGCATGTAGGGCACGGGGTCCTTGTCGTCCAGGCTGCTGGCCTGGCGCAGCGTGGCCAGTGCGTCCTGGTGGCGGCCGAGCTGGTAGTACGCCACGGCCGTCCAGGTTTTGGCGCGGGCGTAGCGGGGCTCCATAACGCCCGCGCGCAAAAAGGCATCCAGCGCGGCCTGAGGGTAGCCCTGCTTGAGGTGCAGCAGCCCCTGGCCGGTGAGTGCCACGTAGTCCGCCGGGTTGTCGCCCAAAGCGGTGGCAAAGGCCTGGCCCGCCTCGGTGAACTGGTTGGTGAAGGTTTCCAGCGTGCCCAGTTCGCCCCAGGCGCCGGGACTTTGGGGCGACAGCGCCAGCGCCTGCTGCAGATTGGCGCGGGCGGGGCGGGCGTCTTCGCGTTCGGTGTGGGCACTGCCCAGGCCCTGCCAGCCCCGGGCGTCTTGCGGCGCGAGCTGCGTGGCCTCGGTGTACGCGCTCAGCGTGCCGGGGGCATCTCCCCGGCGGCGGGCCAATTCAGCCCGCACCATCGCAAGCTCTGCATGCGCCGTGCCCTGTGCCGGGGCCAGCGTGGCGGTGGCCTCGTCCACGCGGTCGCTCAGCAGTTGCACCCGGGCCAGCTGGGCCACCAGGGCCGGGTGCGCGGGCCAGCGCTGCAGGGCGGTGCGCAGCGTGGTGGCCGCAGCGGCCGCGTCGCCTTCCATGAGCAACACGTCCGACTGCATGAGCCAGACCGGCAGCGGGGCGGCCGGCGTGGCCGCCTGGCGGGCCAGCTGTTCGCGCGCAGCGAGGACATCGCCCGCCTGCAGTGCGATGGCGGTTTCCATCACGGCCACCCAGGGTGCGGGTGCGCTGCCGTTTGCTTTCGCCTGCGCCAGCGCGGCACGCGCGGCGGGCAGATCGCGGGCCACCAGCGCGGTGCGCACCGGGGCCAGCGCTTCGGGCACGGTCTCGGCGGCCAGGTGCGGCAGCGGGTCGGCGCTCAGGGCGTTCACCCACTGGATGCGGTCGCGCGGCTGGCTCAGCACCAGCTTGACCGGTGCCTTGCCCACTTCGGCATAGGCGGCCTCGTTGGCGCCCACCGACACCTGCCCCTGCGCATTGGAGAACTCCACCGTGCCCGACAGCACGGTCAGCAAGGTGCGGCCGTCGTCCTCCACGCTGATGTCCCAGTCGGTGCCCCGGATCGCCGCCGTGGCCGCCGGGGTCTCCAGGTTCAGCCGGGAGCCATCGGCGCGGCGCGTCTGCGTCCAGGCCCGGCCCGCGTTGAGCAGCAGCGTGGTCACCGGCTGAGCGGGTGTGGCCACGCCCTTGACCTGCAGCACCGTGTTCTGGTGCAGGCGCAGCTGGGTGTCGTCGGCAAACAGCAGGGCCATCCGCGCCGCTTGCCGGGTGCGCACGAAATCGCCCGTGGCGAGGGCCTGGGCCGGGCGAGCGGGCTGCCAGTCGGCTGCAGCGGCGGCACGCTGGTCGCCCGTGCCCTGCAGGCTGACGATCTCGGCGGCAGCACCTGCGGGCACAGCGGCCTGGGCCAGCAGCGGCCAGGCCAGGGCAGTCAACGTGGCCAGCGCCGTGAGCGCGGGCAGGCAATGCTTCTTGTGGGACATGTCGTGGGCTTTCGGGGAAGGCTGGAGGGGCACCACCTGGCGCAGCCTCCCTGGCGCCCGGCGAGCAGAAATTATGGCCAGCCCACCGCCCCAACCGGCCTCTTGCGAGACACCGCACGGTTGCATTTTCATGAAGAAAGCCACATTTCGTAGCACTGCTTTACCGGCGGCAGGCCTCGCGCAGCCCTGCACGGCCCCTTCCTACAGACGTGGCGCGGGGGCGGTGCTACAAATTGGTAACCCAAGATTGCATTGATCACACGCCCCGCGCGTGTTCCCTGGAGCCCACCACCCATGCCCGCCGCACCCCGCCTCAAGATTGGCCTGTCCGCCTGCTTTCAACACGCCGACCCCGCCCGCCCGTTGTTCACAGGCAAGACGCTGCAGTACGTCGAGCAGTCCATCGCCCACTGGCTCATGTCGGCCGGTGCCATGGTGGTGATGGTGCCCTGCCCCACGGGCGAGACGGCACGCGGTGACGTGACGCTGGACCACTACGCCGAGTGGCTCGACGGCATCGTGATGCACGGTGGCGCCGACGTGTGGCCGGGCAACTATGGCGAGGAGCCCCTGCGCGAAGAGTGGGTGGGCGACCGCGTGCGCGACCTGTACGACCTGGCCGTGGTGAAAGCCTTTGCCCAGGTGGGCAAGCCCATCTTTGGCGTGTGCCGGGGCCTGCAGCTCATCAACGTGGCCTTTGGCGGCGCGCTGTACCAGGACATCGAGACCCAGCACCCCGGTGCGCAGCAGCACCGCAACGCCAGCACCTACGACCAGCATTTCCACGACATCCAGATCCTTCCCGACTCGCACCTGGCCACGCTGTACCCCAACACGCCACGCGCTCGGGTCAACAGCATTCACCACCAGGGCATCAAGCGAGTGGCGCCCGAGTTTGTGGTCGAGGCCCTGAGCGAGCCCGACGGCGTGCCCGAGGCGATTCGCCTCAAGCCCGCGCCGGGGCGCGGCTACATCGCCGCCACGCAATGGCACCCGGAGTTCCACAAGCAGGGTTCAGACACGCTGGACGACACGGCCATCCTGAATGACTTTCTGGCGGCGTGCGAACAGGCCAAGGCCCACCCACGGCCGGTGCTGCGCCCCGCGCCTTCGTTGCGGGAACGGGCGGCGCGGCGGCTGCGAAAGGCGCTGTCACGGCAGCGCGACTGACCCCGCGGGTCAGGCTCCTTCCACAGGCAACACAGCGGCCAAGACCTCTTGCAGCTGCGCCCGCAGCCAGCGGTGTGCCGCGTCTTGCTGGTAGCGCACATGCCAGATCAGGTACATGGGCAGACTGGGGCAGGCCACGGGCACCGGCACACCCGCCAGCGCGGCCAACGCGGTGCGCCCCATCAGCGACGGCGCTGTAGTGAGCAGCGAGGTGCCCCGCACAAACGCGGGCAGCGCGGCAAAGCCGGGCACGCGCACCACCAGGCGGCGGCGCACACCACGTGCTTCCAGCTGCCGGTCCAGTTCCAGCCCCCGGTGCGCCTCGTAAGCCACCGTGGCGTGGTCCGCCGCCAGGTACTCCGCCTCTGAGGCCGGAGCGCTGCGCACGGCCGGGTCATAGAACACGCGGTATTGGTCTTCAAACAGACGCTTTTGCACGATGTCGGTGCCCTCGGGCGGGCGGGGGCTGATGACCAATTGGCACGCGTCAGACCGCAGCAGCTCGGCACTGGGCGCGCCGCTGGGCACGATGCGCAGCGTGACGCACGGTGCGGCAGTGCGCAGGCGCGCGGCCAGCGCGGGCAAAAGCAGGTCGCGCTGAAAGTCGTTGGCGGCGATGGTCAGCTCGGTCTGCCAGGCGCTCGGGTCAAACTCGGCCCCTTGGGCAAACAGCTGCATCTGGTGCAGCATGTCACGCGCGGGCTGGGCCAGGGCCTCGGCCCGGGCGGTGGGCACGATGCCACGCCCGCGCTTCACAAAAAGCGGGTCGCCGGTAATGGCGCGCAGCTTGTCGAGCAGGTGGCTCACGGCCGACTGGGTGACGCCCAGGCGATCAGCCGCCGCCGTGATGCTGCCCGTCTCCAGCACGGCCAGCAGCAGCTTCAGCAGGTGTCCGTCCAGCGCTGATCCATCGAAATTGCTCATGCATTCGATGATGTTTTGAGGCTTCATCTTTGGCAATGCCGTCGCGACACTGCGGGCTGACTTACATCAAGCCCCGGAGACTTCCATGCCTTCCCCACTGCCCCCGATCCCCGGCACCACGCCGTTCGATGGCGACCAGGCCCGCAAGGGCTATGCGCTGAACAAGATGTGCTTTTCGTTCAACGATGAGGCCAATCGCAAGGCCTTTGTGGCCGACGAAGAGGCGTACATGAAGCAATACGGCCTGAACGAGCAGCAGGCCGCCGCCATCCGCGCCAAGAACGTGCTGCAACTGATTGCCGCAGGTGGCAACGCCTACTACCTGGCCAAGTTTGCTGGCATCTTCAAGCTGGACATGCAGGACATCGGCGCACAGCAGACGGGCATGACCAAGGACGAATTCAAAGCCATGCTGGTCGCAGCGGGCAAATAAGGAGACATCACATGGCACAACTCATCGGCGGCCTTGGCACCTCGCACATTCCGGCCATTGGCAACGCCATCCACAAGGGCCTGCAAAACGATCCGTACTGGAAGCCCTTCTTCGACGGTTTTCCACCCATCCGACAGTGGCTGGGCGAGAAGAAGCCGGACGTGGTGGTGATGTTCTACAACGACCACGGCCTGAATTTCTTCCTCGACAAGATGCCCACCTTTGCCGTGGGCGCGGCGGCGCAATACAACAACGCCGACGAGGGCTGGGGCATCCCCACGCTGCCGCCCTTCCCGGGCGAGGTGGACCTGTCGTGGCACCTCATCAACACGCTGGTCGACCAGGAATTTGACGTGACCACCTGCCAGGAGATGCTGGTGGACCACGCCTGCACACTGCCGCTCAAGCTCTTCTGGCCCGAGGGCGATTGCCCGGTGTCGGTGGTGCCGGTGTGCATCAACACCGTGCAGTTTCCGCTGCCCTCGGCCAAGCGCTGCTACGCGCTGGGCAAGGCCGTGGGCCAGGCCATCCAGAGCTGGGACAGCGACAAGAAAGTGGCGGTGATTGCCTCGGGCGGCCTTTCGCACCAGCTCGACGGCGAGCGCGCGGGCTTCATCAACAAGGCGTTTGACCTGCAGTTCATCGAGAGCCTGACCACCAACCCCGAATGGGCCACGCAGTTCAGCGTGCACGAGCTGGTGGAAAAGACCGGCACCCAGGGCGTGGAATTGCTGATGTGGGTGGCCATGCGGGGCGCATTGGCCACTGCGAGTGCGGGAGTGCGCCGGGTGCACAGCAACTACCACATCCCGATCTCGAACACGGCGACCGCAGTCATGGCACTGGAAACGGTCTGACCTCGTCGATTTCGGCCATTTTTGGCTGCTAGCGCTCATCCATAAAGCACAAGCAGCTATCAATTCAGGAATACCCATCTCTCCAGAATTCTCCCCAGGCTGGCGTCAGGCATACGAAATACTGTAAATTCATCCAGTGAATTTACAGTCCAAACTCGCCATCCTGGCCGATGCCGCCAAGTACGACGCCTCGTGCGCATCCAGCGGTGCTGCGCCGCGCAACTCCGTGGACGGGCGTGGCATGGGGTCCACCGAGGGCATGGGCATCTGCCACAGCTATGCGCCGGACGGGCGGTGCATCTCGCTGCTCAAGATTCTGCTCACCAACTTCTGCCAGTACGACTGCCTGTACTGCGTGAACCGCGTCACCAGCAACGTGCCCCGCGCACGCTTCACGGTCGATGAGGTGGTGCAGCTCACGCTGGACTTTTACCGCCGCAATTGCATCGAGGGGCTGTTCCTGTCCAGCGGCATCATCCAGAGCCCCGACTACACCATGGAGCAGGTGGTGGAGGTCGCCCGCGTGCTGCGCGAAGAGCACGACTTTCGCGGCTACATCCATCTGAAGACCATCCCCGATGCAGCGCCGGAGCTGATGGAGCGGGCTGGCCGTTATGCCGACCGCCTGTCCATCAACATCGAGCTGCCCACGGCCGAAGGCCTCACGGCCCTGGCGCCAGAAAAGGACAGCGCCGCGATTGACCGCTCCATGGCCCGCATGGCGGTGCACATTGGAGAATCCCGCGCCGCGCGCAAGGAGCAGGCTGCACTGCCCATCGTGTCCATGCCGCAGTCGCGCACCACACGCCGCGCCAGCGTACCGCACTTTGCGCCCGGCGGGCAGAGCACGCAGATGATCGTGGGGGCGGATGCGACCAACGACCGCACCATCCTCGCCACCAGCGCGCGGCTGTACGGCGTGCACCGGCTGCGGCGCGTGTACTACTCGGCCTTCAGCCCCATCCCCGACGCGGCCCGCGCCCTGCCACTGGCCGCGCCACCCACGGTGCGCGAGCACCGGCTGTACCAGGCCGACTGGCTGATGCGCTTTTACGGCTTCACCCACGACGAGATCGTGCCGCCCAGCCAAGGCAACCCAGGCAGCCAGGCCGGCATGCTGGCGCTGGACATGGACCCCAAGCTGGCCTGGGCGCTGGCGCACCGCGAGCGTTTTCCGGTCAACCTCAACACCGCCCCGCGCGAACTGCTGCTGCGCGTGCCCGGCTTTGGCGTGCAGACGGTGGACCGCCTGCTGGCCGCGCGCCGCGTGCGCCGCCTGCGGCATGCGGACCTGGCGCGGCTGCATGTGCCGCTGAAGAAAGTGCTGCCCTTTGTGGAGGCGGCCGACTACCGCCCCGGCCGTGCGCTGGACGCTGCCGACCTCGCCGCGCAGTTGACGCCGCCGCCGGTGCAGCGCAGCCTGTTCTGAGCTGGAGAGGCCCGCATGCAGCGCCACACCATCACGCTGGACCACGCCACCGACTGGCCCGGTTTTCGCCAAGCGGCACGCGCCCTGGTGCAAGCCAACGTGCCTCCGCAGGCTGTGGACTGGCGCTGCCAGGCGGATGCCGCTGAAGACCTGTTCGCGCCCGAGCTTGCTGCCAGCCACACCTTGCCCAGCCCAGCCCCCGATGCGCCACCGCTGCGCGTACCGCCCGATTTTGTGCACCTGTGCGAGCAGCTCATCCTGCACCGCGACCCCGCCCGCTTTGCGCTGATGTACCGCCTGCTGTGGCGCATGGCGCAGGGCGGCCATGAAGCCGACAGCGCGCGGCACGACCCGCTGGACGCCGACCGCATGTTGGCCCACCACATGGTCCGCAGCGTGCGGCGGGACATCCACAAGATGCACGCCTTTGTGCGCTTCCGGCCCGTGGTGGAACCCGACGGCCAGACCCTGCACATGGCCTGGTTCGAGCCCGACCACTACATTACCATGGCCAACGCGGGCTTCTTCATCCGCCGCTTCACGCAGATGCGCTGGGCCATCCTCACCCCCGACGCCAGCGTGCGCTGGGACGGCCAGCAGCTGCACACCGGCCCCGGCGCGCAGCGCAGCGACGCGCCGCCGCCCGATGCGGGCGAGGCGCTGTGGCTCACCTACTACCGCCACATCTTCAACCCCGCGCGGCTCAAGCTGGCCATGATGAAAAAGGAGATGCCCACGCGCTACTGGCACAACCTGCCCGAGGCCGCGCTCATCACCGAGCTGGCGCAGACAGCGCACGAGCGCAGCGCCCAGATGGTGGAGGCCGAGGCCACCGTGCCGCGCAGGCGCATCGCGGGGACAACAACACCCCGTGCGCGGCCCGCTGGTGGTGCCCCACTCAGTCCAGCGCCGCCTCGCGCATCACCCGGAACTGAGGGGCTGACACCGGCGACGTCCAACGCCATGGCAGCACCTGCGGCCGCCACAGGGCGCGCAGCACCGTGAGCCGCAGCACACGCTGTGCGCCGGGCCAGGCAGCACGCGCTGCACGGTCCCACAGCACCTCGGCCTGTGCGGCAATGTGCAGTAAGCCGCCCTCTTCATAGTCCACCACCAGCAGGCCTGCCAGCGGGTGCAGCGCAAGATTGCCCAGGGTGTTGAAGAACTGGTTGCCAGGGTAGTCCGGCAGGCTCAGCACCACGCCGGCCTCCGTGTGCGCCACCTGTACAAAGCCCGGCTCACCGCCCCGGTGCGATATATCCACGCCTTCGCTGTGCCCGGCACCAGGGCGTGGCGCCGAGGCACTGGCAATGAACAGGG
The DNA here is from genome assembly GCF_019218805.1 of Acidovorax sp. sif0632. Classification (NCBI taxonomy): domain Bacteria; kingdom Pseudomonadati; phylum Pseudomonadota; class Betaproteobacteria; order Burkholderiales; family Comamonadaceae; genus Acidovorax; species Acidovorax sp. sif0632. The sequence continues at coordinate 59,146 of NZ_JAHUWW010000005.1, forward strand.
TGTCGGCACGCTGCACGCGCGCGATGGCGTCGGCGTCCAGTCCGGCCCCCAGCCACTGCACCGGGCCCGGAGCGACCAGCGCAGCGCGCAGGCCTGGCTGCCGCGCCTGGATGTATTTGGGGCAGTTGCCAAAGCTCTGCACCACCTGCACGCCCAGGCCGGTATCGCCAAACGCTGCCACCCGCCCGTTCATGCGGTTGCGCCGCCGCGTGTGCGGCTCCAGCCCCAGCACGCCCACGGCCGCACCTGGCGCCAGGTGTGCGAGCACCGGGTCCTTGGAATCCGGCGCGGTCGCGATCTGCATGCGCTGCGCATCGGGGGTGTGCACAAACCCGGGCGGTCCGGCAAGCATCGTGGCCCACGGCTGGCCTTGTTCATCCACCGTCCCCAGCAGCAAGGTGGGCAGCTTTTCAAACAGCTCGCGGTGCTGGTCGGGCATGTGGTCGCGCAACACCATGGCACCCACGGCCGCCATGCGCTCGCGCACGCCCACGCGCGCCTGTAAGGCCTGCTCACCGGGGTGGAATGCCTCGGGCGGCACCGGCACCCCAACCGATGCAGCGGGCACGGTGGCTGTCATGCCGCCACCTGCTCGGCAGCGGGCAGCTGGTCGGCCAGCACCGGATAGCCCGGCAAGGCCTGCATGCGCGCCACCCAGGCCGCAATGCGCGGGTAGGCATCCAGCGGCAGCCCCGCCAGGTGGGCCTGCGAGGTGTAGCTGACCATGGCCACATCGGCCAGGCTAGGCGCTGAACCCCCGAGCAACCAGGCCCGCCCTTGCAGTTCGCCCTCCATGAAGGCGAGCAGGCGCTTGCCGGTGGCCTGCGCCACCTCGTTCACGGCACGGCCCGTCAACGTCGCAAAGCGCGGCCCCCCGATGCCCGGCGCCAGAAAGCCCGCCGCCAGGCTGAACCAGCGCTGCAACTGAGCCTGCCCCACGGCGTCTTGTGGCAGCCAGGCACTGCCGGGGGCGTAGCGCTGCACCAGATAAACCAGGATGCCATTGCTGTCACTCAGCACCTGGCCCGCGTCCACCAGCACGGGCACCTGGCCCAGCGGGTTGAGCGCCAGAAACTCCGCGCGCTGGTGTTCGCCGCGCAGCAGATTCACATCAATCAGTTCATAGGGCAAGCCGAGCAGGGACAGCATCAGCTCCACGCGATGGCAATGGCCCGAGATGGGCATGCGGTACAGCTGGAGCGGGGTGGAGGGGAACATGGTGAAGCCTCGTCGGTGGGTGAGTGAAAAGATAGCTCGACGATATCTATTGCAATCTGCGATGTGAATAACCAATCACCGCTTTTCATAATTGCCACATTCGCAATAATGGGGTGCATGGACTATCTCGACACCTTGCGCTGTTTTGTGACCGTGGCGGACGCCGGCGGCTTTGCCGTGGCGGGCCGGCGGCTGGGCTGCTCCGCCACGGCCGTCACGCGCGCCATTGCGGCGCTGGAGGCGCGGCTGGGTGTGCTGCTGTTCCAGCGCAGTACACGTTTGGTGCGGCTGACCGAGGCGGGCGAGCGCTTTTTGCAAGACTGCCGCCCCATCCTGAACGACCTGCACGAGGCCGAGCAGGCAGCCAGCGGTGCACAGGCCGAGGCCCAGGGGCTGCTGTCCATCACCGCACCGCAGATGTTCGGCATCCAGCATGTGGCGCCCATCGTGCAGGGCTTTTTGCAGGCCCAGCCGCGTGTGCAGGTGCGCACGCTGTTCGTCAACCGGCTGGTGCATTTGCTTGATGAAGGCATGGACGTGGCCATCCGCATCGCCCACCTGCCCGACTCCGGCCTCACTGCGGTGCAGGTGGGCGCACTGCGCCGCCTAGTGGTGGCGTCACCCGCCTACCTGGCGCAACACGGCGAGCCCCGGCACCCCGACGAGCTTGCCGCGCACCGCGCCATCGGCTTCTCATTCGATGCGCGGGCCGTGGCGCCCTGGAAGTTCAAGGACGGCGCCACGGGCCAGCCGCAGTTTGCGTGGATCAGCAACAGCAACGAGGTGGACATCGCCGCTGCCGAAGCAGGCCTGGGCCTCACGCGCTGCCTGGCCTACCAGGCCGCCGCCAGCCTGCGCGCGGGGCGGCTGCGCATCGTGCTGGCCGAGCACGAACTACCGCCCGTGCCCGTGCACATCGTCTACCCCGCCGGGCGGCGCGCACCGGCCAAGGTGCGCGCGTTTGTGGAGTTTGCGCGCGAGCGGCTGGCGGCAGAGCCGGTGCTGCGCGGGCGTGGGCTGGTGCGCGGCGGTGCGCAGTGACAGGCCATACTTCGATTATTTTTGGCCTCTAGCGCTTATCTATCAAGCGCCGGCAGCTATCAATTTTGAAGTTTTTGCGAGGCGACGTTGTTCAACTGGGATGGGACCGCCGCCCGCTCTTTCACCATGACACGGAACACGCCGCCCGGAGCGGCGGCCGCATCTGGAATACTTGCGCCCTGTGGACACGAGATGTGCGAACGCGCCCGTCACTCACCCATTCAGCGGCCATCCGCTGGAACCCAGCGAACGCAATGACCCGCCGCCCGCCATCCAAGAACGAAAGAAACGAGACAGCACCATGAGCATCTTCGACCGGCTTCTGGGCAGTGTGCGCAAACCGACGGGGAAGCCCGAAGCCCCCGCCGTCCCACCAGCGGCACCCGTGGAACGCCGCCAGCGCAAACGCGTCAACGCCCGTAAGGGCACCACGGTGCTGATCATTGACGACTCGCCGACTGTTGTGGCCGTGCTGCGCAAGGCACTTCGATCTGCAGGCTATGACACCCGCGAGGCGCTCGACGCCGAGCAGGGCCTCGCCCTGATCGCAGAGGAAGCGCCCGAACTGATCTTCCTCGACATCATCCTGCCGGGCATGAACGGGTTCAACGCGCTGCGCGCGATCCGCAAATTGCCCGCTTCGCAGCACATCCCCGTGATCATGATCAGCGGCAACGAACATGCCACCGAGCAGTTCTACGCCAACCGCATCGGCGCAGACGACTTCATGAAGAAGCCGTTCTCGCGCCACGAGATCTTTGCCCGCATCGAGGCGCTGCTCGACGAGCAGTTCGTCCCCCGGCGCAAGGTGGACGCCGCGCCAACGTCCTCGCCCACTGCGGCCGCTCCAGCCACGCCCACCGCGCCCTGAGATGCAGGCCGATCACGCCGCCTTCTCAACCGCGATCACATGAACAACCCTCCAGGGTCTCAAGCTGCAGGTGGTGCACAGACGCGCAGCGCCGCCGCCGTGGCCTGCAGGATCTCGTCCGAAAAGTCCGGATCGTCCACCGCGCGCGCCAGCACCATGGCGCCGACCATGCTCGCGTAGTCGGCCAGCGCGCGCTGGCGTTTGGCCGCCTTGGTGCGGCCGGGCATCAGCGTAGCCAGGGCGTCCACCTGTTTTTGCACCCCATCGGTCACGGCCTGCCGCACGGCGGGGCCCTGGCGCGCGGCGTCGCTGCCCAGCGCGGCCAGCAGGCAGCCGTGGCCGGGCGCGTCGCGATGTCGGGCTGACAGGTAGGCAGATTCCACCGCTCCCAGCGGGTCTTTCCCGTTGTGTGCAGCGTCGCGCGCCAGCGCAGCCCAAGCGGTGTGCAGCTTGCCCAGCGCGCGTTCGGTGGCCTGCGCCATGAGGTCGTCCTTGGATGCAAAGTGGCCATAGAAGCCACCGTGCGTCAGCCCCGCGCTCTTCATGAGGTCGGCCACGCCAATGCCATCGAAACCTTTCTCACGGAACAGCTGCGCGGCCGTCTCCAGGATGCGCTCGCGGTTTTCTGCCATCTGTTCCTTGCTGACTTTCATCGCATTCCCCTTGTTTGCTGCGCTGCCTGAAATCACCTGCTTGACATTTTAAATGATGATCGTCATATAATTCAAACATGATGATCGTCATGTAAAACATCTTTCGCCTTTTTCTGTTTTCTTCAGGAGCCTTCATGTCCACTGCTGCATCCCATTCATCCCGCACCTCTATGCCCTCCCTGGGCACGGCTGTTGTCACCGGCGCATCGTCCGGCATAGGGACGGTGTATGCCGACCGCCTGGCCCGGCGCGGCTATGACCTGGTGCTGGTGGCCCGCGACGCTGCACGCCTGACGGCACTGGCCGACCGCCTGGCCCGCGAGACCGGCGTGCGCACCGAGGTGCTGCAGGCCGACCTGACCAACCCCGCCGACCGGGCCCGCGTGGAGCAGCGCCTGCAGTCGGACGCCAGCATCACCTTGCTGCTCAACAACGCAGGCATGGCCGTGAGCGGCACGTTCCTCGAGTCCGACATCGATGCGGTGGAACGCATGATTGCGCTCAATGTGGTGGCGCCCACGCGGCTTGCAGCGGCCGTGGCCAAGGGGTTTGCAGCACGCAAGGCGGGCACGCTGATCAACATCGCATCGGTGCTGGCGCTGGTGCCCGAGATGTTCAGCGGCACCTATAGCGGCACCAAGGCCTATGTGCTCAACCTCTCCAAGTCACTGCAGGCCGAACTGGGCCGCCATGGCGTGCGCGTGCAGGCTGTGCTGCCGGGCGCTACACGCACGGAGATCTGGGATCGCGCGGGCACGCCCATCGCCCACCTGCCGCAAGAGATGCTGATGGATGTGGACACCATGGTGGACGCAGCGCTGGCAGGCCTGGACCAAGGTGAAGAGGTGACCATCCCGTCGCTAGAAGCCGTGCATGAATGGACCGCACTGGAAGACGCCCGCCGCGCGCTGGGCCCCTTCCTGTCGCTGCGCGACCCGGCACGCCGCTACCTGGCCGCCGCTGTCGCCTAACCCGCAACCCACCCCACCAAACGTCACCCCCGAAAGGCATCGCCATGAAAGCCCTGATCACCGCCTATGCCCGCTCGCCCTTTCACTTTGCGCGCAAGGGCGCGCTGGCCGACATGCGCCCTGACACTCTGGCCGCACAGGTGGTCACCGGCCTGCTGCAGCGCACCGGCATTGACCCCGCCACACTCGAAGACGTGATTGCCGGCTGCGCCTACCCCGAGGCGGCGCAGGGCAACAACATCGCGCGCATCGTGTCGCTGCTCGCGGGCCTGCCGCAGGAGCTGGGCGGCATGACGGTCAACCGCTTCTGCGGCTCGTCCATGTCAGCCATCCACATCGCCGCCGCGCAGATCGAGGCGGGCCTGGGCGAGGCATACCTGTGCATCGGCGTCGAGTCGATGACCATGGTGCCGCAGGGCGGCTTCAACTTCTCGCCCCACCCCGCGCTGTACGAACACAGCGACGCCTACATCAGCATGGGCGAGACGGCCGAGAACGTGGCGCAACGCTACGCGGTGACGCGCGCCGACCAGGAGGCGCTGGCCGTGGCATCGCACCGCAAGGCGGCCGCCGCGCGCGATGCAGGCCGCCTGCAGGCCGAGATCGTGCCGATCACGCTGGCATCCGGCGACATGGTGGCGCAGGACGGATGCATCCGTCCCGGCACCACGCCCGAAGCCCTGGCCGCGTTGCGCCCCGCGTTCAGGGACGATGGCGTGGTCACCGCAGGCACCTCATCGCCATTGACCGACGGCGCCGTGGCCGTGCTGGTCACCACCGAAGCGTATGCCACCCGCCATGGCTTGGCGCCCCTGGCCCGCATCCTGGCCATGGCGGCCGCTGGCGTGGACCCCGCCTACATGGGCATGGGCCCGGTGCCCGCCACGCGCAAGGCACTTGCGCGCGCAGGCATTGCGGCGCAGGACCTGGATGTGGTGGAAATCAACGAAGCGTTTGGATCACAGGCCCTGGCCTGCATCCGCGAACTGGGCCTGCGCGAGGACGCGATCAACCTGGACGGTGGCGGCCTGGCCATCGGCCATCCGCTGGGCGCCACAGGTGCGCGCATCACCGGCAAGGCGGCGGCGCTGCTGCAGCGGGAGAAGGGCCGCTATGCGCTGGCAACGCAGTGCATAGGCGGCGGGCAGGGGATTGCGACGGTGCTGGGGGCCGTGTAGCAATCTGTCGTGATCAGTGCTGGTGTCCGTGCGCCCCGTGCACATGCCGGTGTGCAACTTCTTCAGCACTGGCAGCGCGCACTTCGGTGACCTTGCAGCTGAACTTCAGCGCCTGCCCGGCCAGCGGGTGGTTGCCGTCCAGGTGCACTTCGGGGCCCTTGATCTTGACGACGTTGAACAGGGCGGGCTGGCCGTCAGTGCCCATGCCCTGCAGCTGGCCGCCCACCTTCACGCCCGGGGGGAACTCGGTCTTGGGGATGGTGCGCACCAGGCTTTCGTCGCGGGCGCCGAAGGCGTCTTCCACGGCCAGGTCCAGCGCGGTGGTGAAGCCGACGGCCTGGCCTTCGAGGGCGGCTTCGACCTTGGGGAAGATGTTTTCATAGCCGCCGTGCAGGTATGACAGGCTGCCCGCGTCCAGCGGCTTGCCCTGCGGTGTAGTGACCTTGTACGTGATGGTGACGGCGGTGTCTTTGGTGATGGTGGTGGCCATGGTGGTATCTGCTTGCGCTAAAAGCGTGCATTGTCCACGAGGCGCCCGGTGGCCGCCGGGCACCTCGGGGGCGGGGCGCGCCGCCCCGGCTTACGCGCCAGCCGTCGCCTCTGCCGGCCGCTCTTCTTCCGCCTGCCCCGGATACCGCGCAAACCGCCGTGCCTCGGTGCCATGCACCGGGTCCTGGTCGGGCCAAGGCCAGCCGCCGAACTGGGTGCGGCGGTAGTCGTTCATGGCCTGCATGATCTCCGCCTGCGTGTTCATCACAAACGGGCCGTACTGCGCCACGGGCTCGCCAATGGGGCGGCCCTGCAGCACCAGGCATTCGACGGCGGTGGTACCGGTGTTGGTCAGGGTCCAGTCCTCGGAGGCCCGCACCTGCAGCGCCGCGTGGCGGTCCACGTCTTGCGGGCCGACGCGCAGGCTGTCGCCCACAAAGAAGTACAGCATGCGCTGCGTGGTCTCACCCTTCGCCGCAGGCAGTGTCCATTCAGCACCGGGCTCCAGGTGCAGCGTCCAGATGGCGACGTCGCTTTCGGGCTCGGAGGCCCAGGATTCGGGCGGCGGCGACAGCGGATCGGGCGCGCCGGGCAGCGCACCGGCCACCACCGTCACCGTGGTGGCGCGGCCTGCAGCGTCGTGGTGCACCAGGCGCGGGATGCGCTCGTTCCACAGCATGGTGAAGTGCGGCGCCACCATCTTGCTCTTCGCGGGCAGGTTCAACCAGATCTGGAACAGCTCCAGAGGGTTGGGCTCCGTGGCGTTGAGCAGCGGGAACATCTCGGAATGCACGATGCCCTTGCCAGCGGTGACCCACTGCACATCGCCGCCACCAAAACGCGCGGCCGCGCCCAGCGAATCGGAATGGTCGATGAGGCCCTTGCGCACCAGCGTCACCGTCTCAAAACCCCGGTGCGGGTGGCCCGGAAAGCCCGGCACGGTGTCGCCGTGGTACATGCTCCAGCCGTCCTTGCCGCTGAAGTCGCTGCCGATCTGGCGGTCTTCAATCGGCACGGCGGGGCCGAACGCTGCGTTGCCTGCGGGGTAGGCATCGTCGTGGTGGGCGCAGAAAAGAAACGGGTCGAGCGTGGGCCACTGCGGACCTAGCAGCTGGGCGCGCACGATGGGCACCAGAGCGGTGCTTGCAGTAGCAGCAGGTGTGGGCGACGACATACGGGGGCTCCTCATGTTGTGCACCGCCACGATCGGGCGGTATGCCTGTGGAATATGGAGCCTATGGTGCCTGAGCAAAAGTGCTGTGGGTGGAACAGTGCGGTGCGGCGGGCGGGACAGTGGGGGGCTCTGCGTCTCGTGCTCTGTCAGAACAATTTAGGAAAATTCGGGTCGAGCGCTTATCTGGCAATCGCTGGTAGCTAAGGTTTTTAGCGCTCGAACGGCAGCTTGCGGCCAGACTGCCGGTGGCGGCTAGCGAAAGCTGACGTTCAACGTGAAGTGGGATGTCATGGTCGGCCTACTCATCATCAATCGCTTGCCGAAGAGTTTTGACCGCCATTCCAGACCGTGCAAAGTCATCGCCTGCTTCCGCTGGCTCCCGATATCGACGTGAAGGCGGCTCATTCTTTCGATGCACAGCCAGGGTGACGATGGCACCGATAACCGGAAGAAGCCACACCACCGCAAGTTGAGCAGCCTTCTGCTTTCCTTCCGTCAGCGAGTCATTCACTACGAGCCACGTGGCCCAAATATTGAGCCCCATCGGGATGGAAAGAACAGCAAGCGTGAGGACGAGTTCCACGACAGGTGACTTTCAACTCCAAGCTTAAGCCGCCGGTCCGCCGAAGGCGGGATGGTCGGCTTGAAGCACTTGTTGGGCATCATTGCTCTGAAGCAGCAGGTATGGAAGCCGTGCGAGAAGAAACCCTGCCCACTGTTCGATGTCAGCAACGGCGTAGTAGTTGAGCCAAATATCGATGTTTGGCTGCCAGGCTTCTGGGTTCGCTTTCTGAAGGTTAGCGATTGTGTGTTGCCACTGCTCTCCCTCCTTCCCCGGGAGTTGCGCCCACTCATAAACCTGGTGGGACGGCGGCGGGATTGGAACTCTGGCAGCAATCTGTTGGGCGATCTCAAAGCCAAGTGCTTTGTCCTCTTCGCTGAGGGTGACAAGCACTCGTGCGTCCGGACCTCCACATAAGGCCGAATCTGCCACTGCCTGCGGAACCAGATTGAGCGTGAATGAGTTCCCACCAAGGCTGCTGCCCCATTGGCTTACCAGGACCCAAAGGCACCAGTGCCCTGATGAGGCCTCACGTACGAACGCGCAGGATGAACCCGGACGCTTCTTCCAGCCATTTGCTAAAAACCAAGGGGCCAACAGTCGCCTCAGCGTGCTGTGAACGGCCCTGCTGGTCGCGTACTCAGTGATCACGATGCCCAACGTGGAGCTAAGGGGCTGCGCGCTTTTGCGCAGTCCCGCTTGAGCGCATGGTTATGCCTCCGTTATTCATCGCGGAAGCCTTCACGGGTTTTGTTCTGAAGCTTTTCATCCGCAAGGGATTGATATGCATCGCGAAGAGTGAGTAATGATTGATCTTCATTTGCCAATCTGCTCGCAATTTCAGAAAGAATCTTTTCGTACACTTTATTGTCGACACCGGCATTCTTGGCTTTATAGTGAAATTCGTGGGTCACATCTCCCCAAGCATCTTGAAGCTTTGTTCGAATTTGAATTTCACACACCATTTCCTCGTCAGTGATAACGACCTTCTCATCACTACGTTGTACGCTGTCGTAACCAACGTTGGCTGAAAGATGAATGGAGCGATAGCCGGATGGTTTGGGGTTTTTTATGTAATCCTCTACATTTCCTTTAACTTTTAGATGATTTGACGACGATATAAGCTGACGCATTCCTTCGCAATCATCGATAAACCAACACGTAACTCTTGCGCCAACTAGATCCTGAACCACCTCTGTAGGGTAGTAGAACTGTGGCCAGTCTTTTTTCTCCAGTTTTTTCAAAAAGCTTTTTAGTGTCTTTACTCGCGTGGAAATTATTACAGCTTCAGGTGGAAGATTGTTGTCAATTGTGTAGGCAAGCGCTAATTGATTAAGCCTAATATTCAGCAGCTGTCTAATTTGTTCTAAATCTTTTCCGTACCTGTCAAAAAATCTAATAGCTCTTTCTTTAAGTTCGTCGATGGTAAGTGTTTTTGAGCTTTTCATTTAACCCTCCATGTGCGAAATTATTTAGGCATAACGTTGGAGTTCAGCGGCTGCCGAAGGCAGTCCGCTGCAATGACGGGTTAGGCGTCAGCGAAGGCCTCGACAAGACAGGCGTATTGCGCCCGCTCAATTCTGGTGTATGCATGTGCTGCCTTGAGCGTTCTACGTACCTTGAAATAGCCTTCGAAGTCTTCAAGTCGTTGTCGCTTGGTGATTGAGGCGCCAGCATCGGAAACGAATCGAGTTGGACGATGCGCCTCTGCGACAACGACAAGGTAAGTTTTGACTTCGGGACACGCTGCTCGGACAGCCATCAATCGCTTTAAGTCTGCGTCGATCTGTGCTTTCGGTGCCATGGCGCGCTTGACCTCGATGATGAATTTTGCGTGAAGCTCTCTTTCTCCACGTCGCGTCTTAACTGTTTCGTAAACAACCAAGTCAGCTCGTGACCTTTCGGTAAGTAGCGACGGACGAGCGTCTTGATGAAGGAATTCACTGTATTGCTCTTCGCAGTGCAGGCTGTACTTGTCTGGAAGATTTGCGTGAATGAGGTTACATAACTCGGCAACGAAGGCCGCTTCAGCCAACGGGTAGTTGCGATACAAGCACCTGCGATGGCCTGTCCAGTAGGTAAGCCCTTGCAGGGCTCTTTCTAGCCAACTGGGCCAATCTTTCTCGGTCGTTGCCATCTGATGCCTAACGTGATGTATCCCGCAAACCTTGCGAAATAACGTGGACCTTGCGGGATATTCTGGACACGGACTCCTCCGGGAAGTCGCTTGCAGATTAGGCTTGCGGTCAGTGCGCTGTCTAAAAGCACAGGTATAAAATTTCCGCCAAACCCGGCAAACATCAATTCGGCAAACTATAGCTTGCCAGTAGACAGGCACCAGGCACTGAGACAGCGCGGTTTGGACGGCAAGCCAGCAGTCAACGGCAGCTTTGGGGTCGTTTCGTCCACCGGCTGCTTAGGGCTCTTTGCAGCCCAAAGCTGACCACGTGAGCAGCGAAACCAATTCGCATTGCGCAGCTTGCAACGAGGCATTCCGTTGCCAGCTTGCGCACTGCACCGAGAAGGCGTGCGGTGGGAGGGCGCTGCTCCGCGAAGCGGGCGCGGTCTGCGCGACGTCAACAGCTGTTCAAGCCTTCACCTCCACCACCTGCTCGAAGCCGCCGAAGATCATGCGTTTGCCATCAAAGGGCATGGGAGGGTTGCCGGGTTGGGACGGGTCCATGCGCGGGTCTTCCATCATCTTCTTCATGCCCGCGTCGCGCGTGGCTTTGTCGGGCCATTCGACCCACGAAAAGGCCACCGTCTCCTCGGCCGTGGCCTGGACCGCGCGGCGGAAATCGGTGACTTTGCCGTCGGGGACGTCGTCGCCCCAACCTTCGATCACACGGATCGCGCCCAGCTCGATGAACATCGCGTCGAAATGGCGCGCGTGCTCAATGAACTTCTGCTTGTTGGCGGTGGGAACCGCGATCACGAAACCATCGATGTAGGACATAGCTTGACTCCTGTGAGGTTGACCAAGGAATGCGCCCGCCTGTGGGCGCCAGGTATTCGTTCGGCGAACGCGGACCGGAGCCCGCCCCCATCACTTGCGCCGGTACGTTGCCTGCATCATCTGCGACCAGCTGCCATCCGGCTGCAGCCCGAACGATGTCAAGGTGCGTTCGTTTGCGCTCACCAGCGTGATCACGTCGCGGTAGCGGGCGGTCTTGCCGTCGTCCTTGAAGCTGGGGCCTTCGGTCTCCAGCGTCAGCACCTTCTGGCCGGCATCGAGCGTGCCTTCGTACACGAACATGTGGGTCATCATCGAGCCCACCCAGGTGCCGCGAAACACGCTCTTCTCGGGGTCGTAGCCCAGCGTCATCAGCATGTGGGCTTCGCCCCCGCCGGGCATGGTGCCCGTGCCTTCGCACAGCACCCACAGGTCGCCCAGGGCGCGCACATGCTCGGAGCCGGTGGATTGCTCTTGAGCGGGGGCGCCGGACTCGCCGGGTGGAGCGTCGCAGTTGGCGTCGCTGGTCCAGTCGCCAATCAGCTGCTGCAGCCAGCGGTGCATGGCGTGGGGTTCGGCATTCATCATTTCGGTCTCCTTGGTGGTTGGGGTTTGGCAATTCAGTCAGCTTGGGGGTCGATCCCGTCAATCACGGTCTGGCGCCCCGAGCGGAAAGTAGTGGCGGTAGGGGCGGCCGCCCTCCACGGCTTGCGCAAATGAGGGTCGCGCCAGCAGTCGCGCGCGGTAGGCGCGCAGCAGGGGGTAGCTGGCGGCAATGGGGTGCGTCCAATCGGCATAGAACAGCGCGGGCGCCGCTGCGCAGTCGGCCATCGTGAAGCCGTCGCCCGCAGCCCAGGTGCGGCGGGCCCATTCGCCTTCCAGCCATGCATAGGCCTTCTCCAGCTTGTCAGCGGCCCAGGCCACGCCGTCAACGCGCTTGGCGGGGTCGCCAGTCAACGCAGCGTTCACCGCGTGCTGGACGGGCGCCATCACGTGCAGGTCAAAGAACCGGTCCATGAACCGCACCTGCAACGCCGCTGCAGGGTCGGCCGGTATCAGCTGCACAGGCCCCGGGTGGGCCATCTGCAGGTGCTCGATCACGATGCTGCTCTCCACCACCGTGTGATCGCCATCCACCAGAAGCGGAAACTTTGCCAACGGCCAGCGGCGCAGCCATTCGGGCGCATGGTTGCCCGGCGCAGCGGGGTCGAGATTGCGCAATTCAAAGGGAGTCCCGTTTTCATACAGCGCGGTCAGCACCTTCTGGGTGTACGACGAGAAAGGGTGTCCATAGAGGGCAAGCATGGCCGTACCTGTGTTGGAGCTCTGGTGCGCTTCGCTCATTCGGGCGCCACCACCATCCACGGCACGCCAAAGCGGTCGGCCACCATGCCGAAGGCCTGCGAGAAGAAGGTCTTGGCCAGCGGCATCTGCACCTGGCCACCGTCGGCCAGCGCATTGAACAGGCGCTGGGCCTCCGCTTCGCTCGCGGGGCTCAGCGCCAGCGAGATGCCCTGGAAGCTGGCCTTGCCCGACCCCATGCCGTCCGATGCCATCAGCGTCGTCTCGCCCACGGTGAATTCGGCGTGCATGACCATCTCGGGCGTGGGGCCTGGGCCGCTGCCGTCGGCGCAACCCTGTCCTGCAGCGGGCTCGGGGTTGTCCTTGTAGCGCATGAGGGTGCCGACCTTGGCGCCCAGGGGGCTGCGGTAGAAGTCCAGCGCTTCCTCGCAACGGCCTTCAAACATCAGGTAGGACTCGACTTTCATGGGGTCTCCTTGCAAACCAGGCCGTTCATCGCATGAAGGCCTGGGAGGGTCATAAAAAAGAAAGTGTTCACCTCATTGTGAACACCGTCCACAAACAATAGCAAAGATAATGGACAGTGTCCACATCCAAGTCCGCCATGCCCGTAACCAATCGCAACGCCCCTGCCGCCAGCACTGCCAAGACTGCCACCGCAGGCCCCGCCCCGCGCGCCACCTACCGCCATGGCGACCTGCGGCGCGCGCTGCTGGACGCCGGTGTCGAGCTGGCCCGACAGGGTGGCCCCGACGCTGTGGTACTGCGCGAGGCCACACGCCGCGCGGGGGTGGCGCCCAACGCGGCCTATCGCCACTTTGCCAACCGCGACGATTTGCTGGCCGCCGTGCGCGCCGCCGCCGTGGCCGCTGCCGCGCACTTCATGGAGGCCGAACTGGCCCAGGTACCCTCCACCGGCACCCGCACCGAACAGGCCCACGCCAAGGTGCGCGCCGTGGGCGCAGGCTACATGCGGTTTGCGCATGCCGAAACGGGCCTGTTCCGCACCGCGTTCGGAGGCCGCTTCACCGTGCAGACCCATCCCGACCCGGCCATGGGCGGCGCCACGGGCCTCAATCCTTTTCAGCACCTGAGCGCCGCGCTGGATGACCTGGTCACCGCTGGCGCCCTGCCACCCGAGCGCCGCCCCGGCGCGGAGTACCTGGCATGGTCCACCGTGCACGGTATGGCGCTGCTCAGCATCGACGGGCCACTGCGCGGCACGCCGCAGCCCCTGCTGGACGGGCTGGGGCAGCGGCTGCTGGACATGGTGGAGCGGGGGATTTAGACCCGCGCCGGATGGCAGGTGCAGTGCCCACGCCGCCACAGGCCTGCAAGATGTGCGCCCTGCACAGCCTGGCGCCACGCCCACTGCGCGTACACCGTCGCGCGGGTGCCAAAAAACCCGCTCAGCAACACGCTGGGTGTGTGGTTCACCACTTCATGCCACCAGCGCGCGGGCACATAGAGCACGTCCCCGGGCTCCAGGTCCGCCACCCAGGCGTCGCCTGCAACAACACCTCGGTCCACCACGGCATCAGCATTCAGTGACGCCAGGGCCGCCCAGCGGTCATGCTTGGCGGCAACGGCACCCAGCCGCTCCACCGCCCCGGGGCGCAGCAGATAAAAGCGCTTGCGCCCCACCAGTTGCACGGCAAGGTTGTCGAGGTAGTCGTGGTGCAAGCCCGTTCTGGCCTCTGCGGGGCCGATCCAGGTCTGGGCATCGTGCAGTGCCCCCGGCGGAAACAGCTCCTGCGGACGCACATCGGCGCGCAGCGTGGGAAAGGCACCCAGAAGGTTGAACTCCTTGAGGTACAGCGGCGCCTCACCGGCGGTGGCGGGGCCTTGCAGGGACTGGAGATAAGCGCCCAGAGTGGAAGGCTGGAACACGGTGGCGCCCAGCTCGCGGTTGCCCTGCACCAGCCGCACGGGCAGGTCGGGGGCCAGCGCCCCCAGGCGCTCCCAGGTCCACTGCGCCACTGCAGGCCAATGGGCCGCGCGCTGGCGCAACACACAGGGCTCGCGGCGGCCGACGGCCTCTGCCACGGAAGCTACCTGCGCGCCCAACGGCTCCCACGCGCTTTCATGGTCTGCCATCACAGCACCCTGGCCATGCAGCGTTGCATCCCCCGCAACCAGGGCAGCGGCACATGGCGCCACAGCGGCGCCAGGGACGACAACGGGATGCGCCCCCGCACCACCACCCCGTAGTCCAGCGACGCGGCATGCGGAAAGTAGTCTGGCTTGCAGGCCACGATGGTCTTGAAGCCCTTTTGCCAGTAGTAGCGCAGCTGCGGGTCTTGCGGCATGCCCCGGCGGGTGGCGTAGACGTACGACTCCACCGGGGCATGGGTCTCGCTCCTGCGCCAGCGGGCCAAGCCCGGCACGGGCGAGCCCAGGTAAATCTGGCGCCAGCCAGCCTTCAGCGCACGCGGCCAGAAGAACGCAAAGATCGCCTCCACCCCTTGCGGGCTGACGCTGCTCAGACTGATGCCAAACAGGTCACGGCTGGGCTGTGCCCCGTCCTGGCTTCCAACCTCCGCGCAATCGGCCCAGGTGCGGGCGCCTTGCAACTGTGCCGCTGAAATGGGCTTGAGGAACAGCGAGGCCAGCGCCTCGCCCGTGCGCGGGCAGAACGCCCCCATGCACAGCTGCGGGTGGGCCGCGATGCGTTGCGCCATGGCCTGCGCGCTGGCGGCCTGGTCGTCGCTCCACTTCCGGTGCTCCAGCACCAGCAGGCGGGGAATGTCGCGGGCCTTCAGCGGGCGCACTTCGATGCGGGTCTTCTCTGCGTTTCGGCCCGCGTGCGGCGCAGGCACCAGGCGGTGCAGCGGCAGCCCGTAGCCCAGCCACCCCACCGCCATGCGGGCCAGGCCCATGCCCTGCCGCAGCACAAACTCCGCCGCAGACCGGACACCACCACCCCAGGTCAACCGGCACTGCGCGCGATCGGTCTGAAAGAAGTCCCAGGTGTGGCGCGCCACATCGCCCAGCAATATCAGGGACGCCAGCACATACAGCCCCAATCGGCGCCCATAGCCCACCTGGCCCACCTCATTGAGAAGGCGCAGCGCCACGCCATGGTGCGCCACCTCTTCTTCGCAGTGCCAGCGCCACAGGCTGGACTGGCGGCACGCGTTGTGAACCAGCCAGCCCTCGCCGCGCAGTGCCTGACGCGAGATCAGCGCCGTCAGGTATTCCAGCGCCGCCGCCAGGGCCAGGCGCTCCTTCCAGGCCAGGGCCTGCTCCAGGCCCTGCACGGCGCGCTCGATGCGCGCCTCCAGGGCCACGGCGTTGTAGCCCTGGGCCGCCAACTGCGTGTTGTACAAGCGGTGCGCGCGCTGGTGGGCGCGCTCCTCGCGCACGAACTGGGCCACCTCTTCCTGCAAAGGTGCCCCTTCGGGCAGGCGCGTGGCAGCGTCTTCCATCGCCCGGATCACAAACTGCTCCCCCGAGGGCAGCAGCAGCGAAAACGCATTGAACAAATACGAACGAAAGGGGGTCTGGTTCCAGAACCGCTCGGACGCCCCCGACACCACCATCACTGTTTGCATCACCGCAGGCCATTGTTAAAGCCTGTCGAAGGTAGTGGGGGTACGTGTCGCGCATGTGACACCACCAACACCACCCAACCGGCGGGGCGGCTGCAGTGGCAGGGCACGGTCTGCGGTGAAGTGCCTGCTCAGTTTTAGAAGATTTTTAGGCCCTAGCGCTTCTCTACATTGCGCAAACAGCTGCAAATTTAATAGCAATTCCCTGCAACCCAGATCACGGCATTCCATACAGGCGCGCCGTGGCCACCACCCGCTCCATGAGCGCGCGGCGCAACGCCACAGGCCGCAGCACCTCCACCTGCGGAGACAGCCGCATGAGTTGGCCGCAGGCGTGTTCCACCGACTCCATGGGAATGGTGACGGCCACGCGCCCGTCCTTGCGGCGGGGCGGCGGGGCCGCAGCCACCGCGCGGGCCACGGCGCTGCTGAGCGCGCGCAGGCCCTTGAGCCCGGCCGGTGTGGCCAGCAACGCCGCCTCGCCGGTGTAGATCCCTGCTTCAAAACGCTGGATCGACTGCGCCCAATAGCTGGCCAGGTCAAACCGCGCCGGGCGGCGCACGGGTGTGGCCAGCGCCGTGGCAGCCCGGATGTTCGACACGCGGTAGGTGCGCGGTCCGCCTTCTGTCGTACCCGCAGGCCCTGCCACCAGGTACCAGACACCCGCCTTGAGCACCAGCCCCAGCGGGCTCACCGTGCGCTCCACCGTGTCAGCCCAGCTCTCGTAGCGCATCGCGATCTGGTGACCGCTCCACACCGCAGCGGCCACGGTGGGCAGGTGGGGCGTGGGGTCGCTCTCGCGGTACCAGTCCACCGGGTCCAGGTGCAGGCGGGTGCTCACGCGCTGGGCGTCTTCGCGCCACGAAGCGGGCAGCGACGACAAAAGCTTCAGCCGCGCGCCCTCCACATCGCCGCCCAGCCCCAGGTCCTGCGCGGGGCCGGGCAGGCCGCTCAAGAACACGGCCTGCGCCTCGGAAGGCGTGAGCCCGGTGAGCGTGGTCTTCCAGCCTGGCAGCAGCGCAAAGCCACCGTTGCGCCCACGCTCGGCATAGATGGGCACACCGGCCGCACTGAGCTGGTCCACATCGCGGTACAGCGTGCGCACGGAGACCTCCAGCGCCTCGGCCAGCGCCTGCGCACTCATGCGGCCCTGGGTTTCGAGCAGCATTTGAAGGGAAAGCAGGCGGCTGGCGCGCATGGGCAGGCGGTTGTGCGGGGTAACTGGGGGTAATCGGGCAAAGACAAAAGATAGCGCAAATACCTGCCATGGGTTGGCAGGTATTGCGGCGCAGACTCCGATCCTGACCTTGTCTTACCCCCGCAAACCCGGAGCCCGCATGCCCACCGCCGACCACCACCCCATCGTCGAACTGCGCCAATACACCCTGCACCCAGGGCAGCGCGACGCACTGATCGACCTCTTCGACCGCGAGTTCGTTGAAACACAGGAGGCCCATGGCATGCGCGTGCTGGGCCAGTTCCGCGACCTCGATCAGCCCGACCTGTTTGTCTGGCTGCGCGGCTTTGCCGACATGGACGTACGCCGCCGCGCGCTCGAAGCCTTCTACGGCGGCCCCGTGTGGGCGGCGCACCGCGCTGCCGCCAACGCCACCATGATCGACTCTGACAACGTGCTGCTGCTACGCCCCGCGTGGCCCGGGGCGGCGTCCACGTTGCCGCAACACGCCCGGCCCGCGCCGGGCGCCACAGGCACTGCGGCGGGTGTGCTGGACGCCACCGTGTTCTATCTGCACGAGCCCGCCACCCCGGCCTTGCTGGACTATTGCCGCCACCGCATGGCCCCCACGCTGCAGCGCGGCGGCGCGCGCCAGGTGGCGTGGTACAGCACCGAAGCCAGCCCCAACACCTTTCCCCGCCTGCCGGTGCGCGCGGGCGAGCATGTGCTGCTGGGGCTGGCGCTGTTTGGCGATGCAGCGGCGCTGCAGTCCTTTGCCAACAGCGGCGCCTGGGCGCAGGACGTAGCCCCGGGCCTTGCCCCCTGGCTGGCCCGGGCGCCCGAGACGCACCGGCTGCAGCCCACAGCGCGCTCGGCGTTGCATGCCTGATCGCAAAGGAGAAGAGCCCATGTCCACACCCGCCTCCCTGCTGCTGTACGGCGCCGCAGGTTCCGGCCACTCGTACAAGGTTCGGTCGCTGCTTTTACTGACTGCCACCCCGCACCGCTACCAGCCGATTGCGCTCGATACGCCCCGGGTCGAGCGCCCCGCGGACTTTGTGGCAGCCAGCCACTTCGGTGAAGTGCCGGTCCTCGTCGATGGCGGCACCGCCTATTGCCAATGCAATGCCATCCTGCTCCATCTGGCGCAGCGCACCCGCGCGTTCTGTGGCGCTGCGGCGGAAGGGAGCGCCATCCTGGAATGGCTTTTCTGGGAGACGAACCGCATTGGCTTCAGCGTGCCCAACCTGCGCTTTGCGCTGCGCTGGGCGCCCCAGCCTGCCGAGGTTCTGGCGTACCTGCGTGAACGCGCCGTCACAGACTTGGCCACGCTGAACGAAACACTCGCAAGCTCGGAGTTCCTGGTGCCTTCCGGCCCCAGCATCGCAGACCTCGCCTGCTCGGCCTATCTCTTCTGGCTGCCCGAGGCGGGCCTGGCCGAAGAGGACTTCCCCCATGTGTCGCGCTGGCTGGACTCCCTGCGCGCGCTGCCCGGCTGGGTTCATCCCAACGAGGCCATGGCGTCGCCCTGATCGTCGTTCTGATCCGTCTCCCCTCACGCAACCCCATCACCGAACACCATGCAAGACAACACCCCAACCACCGGCCACCACGCCGCCCGCGACTTCGACTTCCTCATGGGCTCCTGGCACATCCGCAACACGCGCCTGGTGCACCGGCTTCAGGGCTGCAACGACTGGGAGGTGTTCGACGCCACCGGCAGCGCGCGGCCGCTGCCCGGCGGCATCGGCAACTACGACGACTTCATCCCCGCCACCTGGAAGCCCGGCTTTGTGGGCATGGCGCTGCGCGTGTTCAGCCCTGAGGCACAGCGCTGGAGCATCTACTGGCTGGACAACACCACCGGCGGCGTGGACGCGGCCACCGGGCTGCTGCATCCGCCCGTGGTGGGCGGGTTTCGCGATGGCATGGGCATCTTCGAAGGCCAGGAGAACTTCGAGGGCCGCCCCGTGCATGTGCGCTTCGAGTGGTCGCAGATGCACACCGGCGCACCGCGCTGGCAGCAGGCTTTTTCGGACGACGGTGGGGCCACCTGGGAAGTCAACTGGGTGATGGAGTTTGCGCGGCCGGTGTGAGGCCCTGCACACCGTTGCAGGGGTGGGCGGCTGGCACGGCATCCGCCATTCCATCCAACCACACCATCGCCACTGATTGAGATCAAAAATAGCCTCCAGCGCTTATCCCATAAGCACTAACAGCTATCAAATCAGGAGCTTCTATCCAGCAGGCAGCGCCTGGACCTCCTCACGCTCGTGCACCGGAAAATCCGTGGACGCCGCTACGGCCCGCCACTGCGCGGTCTCTTGCGCCACGAAGGCATGCGTATCGGCAATGGTCTGCAGCGTGTCGGTGCCCAGTGGCAGGCGCAGCGGCGGTGTGCGGCTGGCCACCAGCTTCATCACGGCCTGGGCCAGGCGCACGGGGTCGCCAGGCTGGTTCAGGTTGATGCGGCGCGCAGCCTCGCGCACGGCGCCCGCGCTGGCGGCGTAGTCGTCCAGCACACGTGGCGCCACGGCCAGCGAGGCACCATCAAGGAACTCGGTGCGGAAGTACCCGGGCTGCACCGCCGTGGCATGGATGCCCAGCGGTGCCAGCTCGGCATGCAGCGCCTCGGTCAGGCCTTCCACCGCGAACTTGGTGGCGCAGTACACGCCAAAACCGGCACTGGAGCGCACGCCACCCAGCGACGAGATGTTGATCACATGCCCTGCTCGGCGCGCGCGCATGGCGGGCAGCACGGCCCGGGTCACATGCAGCAGGCCGAACACGTTGGTGTCGAACAGTCGCAGCACTTCGTCGGCGGTGGATTCCTCGACAGCGCCCAGCAGGCCGTAGCCCGCGTTGTTGACCAGCACGTCGATGCGGCCAAAGCGCTCCAGCGCGGCGCCCACTGCGTGGCGGGCCTGGGCTTCGTCGGTCACGTCGAGCGCCACCGGCAACAGTGCGTCGCTGGGGCCCAGGCGCCTTTCAATCGACGCGGCATCGCGGGCCGTGGCGACCACGGCGTCGCCCTGGGCGAGCGCCGCCTCGGCAATGCGGGCGCCAATGCCGCGCGAGGCGCCGGTAATCATCCAGACGCGGGGGAAGGAGGAAGGGAGAGCAGTCGAAGCCGTCATGGCGGAAGTCCTTGAAAGGGATTGAAAGCGGGGTTCTGGCAAACGCAGCACGCTGAGATGCAAAGGCGCGGCCATGGAGGTGAACTGTAGGCAGACCATTGCCATCGCACTAGCCCATAATTGCTGACTTCATTCACAAGTAAAACTTGTCAATACCTAGGAACGGACACCATGGCCATCAATGAACTGCGTGCCATTGCCACGTTTGCCAAAGCCGCCGAACTGGGCAGCCTGCGGCAGGCGGCCTCGGCCCAGGGCATCACCCCGCAGGCTGCCAGCCTGGCGCTGGGGCAGCTCGAATCGCACCTGGGCGTGCGGCTGTTCCACCGCACCACGCGCAGCCTGAGCCTGACCGAGGAGGGGCGCCAGTTTCTGGAGGCCGCGCTGCCGGGCCTCGCGACCCTGCAGCGGGCGGTACACGGCGCGCGGCGCGGGCGCGAGGAGATTGCGGGGCCGCTGCGCATCGTGGCACCACGCTCCATCATGCTGGAGGTGGTCTGGCCCGTGCTCGACGTGTTCTGCCGCCGCTACCCGCTCGTGGAGCCCGATGTGCAGCTGGACGACCGCATCGGCAACTGGGTGGAGGACCGGGTGGACGTGGGTTTCCGCTCGGGCTACCCGCCCGAGGGCGGCGTGATTGCGCGGCGCCTGATGGCGCTACAGCTGGTGGTGTGCGCCACGCCGGACTACCTGGCCCGCCATGGCACCCCCACCCGCATCGAAGACCTGGCGCAGCACCGCTGCAGCGGGTTTCGCCACCCCACCACCGGCAAGCCCATGCCGTGGGAGTTTCAGGTGGGCGATGACATCGTGGCCCATGCCATACCGCCAGCGTTCTGCGTCAACGACATCGAGCTGGAAGCGCGCGCGGTGCTGGGGGGCCACGCCATCGGCCAGCTTGTCGGCGTGACGGCGGCGCCACTGGTGCGCAGCGGGCAACTGGTGCCCGTGCTGACCGAATTCGTGCCCCAGCATTTGGGCCTGTATGTGTACTACGGCAGCCGGGCAGCGCAGCCGGCCCGCGCGCGCGCCTTCATCGATCTGGCAGTGGAGATGCTGGCCGACAACCGGGCGTTCGGACTGAGCGTGCAGGAGCTGCGGGGCCCAGCTCCAAAGCCCCGGCGGCGCAAAGCATCGGCCACCTGAACGGGCGCAGGCCGCCGATGGCTGCCGTGTGCGCCCGCCGCGTCGGCGCACAGCGTTTTCGCCCGTGAAAGAGGCGATTGCGGGTCATTTGGCAAACAGTCCGTTGCGGAGAAGGGTATTTATCGGTGTGGTCGCACGCCCTACAGTGACTTGACTGCCCGAGAGGGCGGAAGCAACGCACCGGATTCACCCATGACCACCTTCTCTGCCACGGTCCAGACACACATCAAGGCCTCCCCGGCACTGGCGTTCCAGCACATCGCGCCCATTGACCCGCGCGCCCTGTTCACCGGCTACGGGCCTTTGCCCGCAGTGATCGGAACGCGCGACCAGACGGGCGCCTGGGACACGCCGGGGCAGACGCGCACCGTGGCGCTGTCCGACGGCAGCGTGGCCGAAGAAAGGCTCAAGCACTACCACCCGGCGCAGTACTTCAGCTACACCGTCAGCGGCTTCACCGGGGCACTGCGCTGGTTGGCCACCGGGGCCAATGGGGCCTGGTGGTTTGACCCGCAGGCGGGTGGCACGCAGACCACGGTGCGCTGGCGCCACGCGTTTCATCCCCGCTCCAAATGGGCCGCGCCGGTGCTCTGGCTGCTGGCCAACGTGCTGTGGCGCGGCTACATGCGCAAGGCGCTGCGGCTGGCCAAGATGCAGATAGAGACCCCACTGCGTGCGCCCGGAGGCCCAGCGATTTCAGCCTGAGGCGGCCCTCATCCGACCCGACGACTACCCACCACGGCTCAGTTGCTTTTGGCTTCGAAGAATGGAGTGCCCTGAATGGCCGACGGGCTGACGGTAAACGTTCTCAGGGGCTCCAGGGGCGGGGTCTCGCCTTGCTTCGGCGCAGGGCGCGGGGCGCCAGGATTCAGAGCGGGGGCTATGCAACCCGTGCGCACCGTTTGCACCACTTCAGGGTCCAGCGCCCGGCGTTTGCCCAGGCGGCTGCCCGACAGAAACAGCATGTCTCCTTTCAGCTCGGCCCGCTGGCTCATCAGCGGCAAGGCCTGCAGCGGATCAAACCCCACACGCACTGAATTGGCACCGTCCAGCCGGTACTGCACCACCTTCACGACCGCTGGCTTGCCCGGGGCTTCCTCCACCACGTCGCCCAAGTAGAAGTAGCGCACGGCCTCTGCAGGCAGTGGGGGCAGCGGGTAGTTTTCAGACCAGCTGCTGTGGTCCGGGCCAAACAGCGGGCGCAGCGTGGCCGGGGCCTTGTCATCCGCCGACACCGCAAACACCGGCGCGCGGGCACTGGACAGCGTGGGGCCGTGGAAGTCGAACTCCACCATGGCGCCCAGCGCTGCCACCTTGCGGGCGTAGGCCGGGAACAAGGTCTGGTCCTGCCGCACCTGCTGTAGCCGGACTCCGCTGCCTTCCGCCTTCCAGCGGCCCGCCATCAGCATGTCCAGCACCCCGCCCGTCACCGCAAAACAAAAGGTGTTGTCGTCCAGCAGCGCCAGTTGCGTGATGGTGTCCACGGAACGCCCCCGGTATTCGCCCACATAGCCCGACTCGGCGGGCGTGGCGGCGTGCAGGGAGACGCTGACCGTCAGCGCGGCCAACGCTGCTGCAGGGGCGCAGGCATTGCGCAAAGTGCGGAGGGTGAGGTTCACAAAAGGGTCCCAGGTGGAAGGGTGGGCCACTATATCGCCCTGGGCGCAACCCGCGCGCGCAACGCCACCCACCAGCACAAAGCCCAAAGAGCCCCGAGCTACCTTGGCTCAGGCAGCAAACCCGCCATCGATGAGCAGGCTGGCCCCGGTCACCATCCCCGACTCCGGCCCCGCCAGATAGGCCACCATGCCCGCGATCTCGTCGGGGTGGGCATGGCGGCCGAGCGCCATCATGCCGTGCATGTTGCTGGCCAACGGGCCATCGGCGGGGTTCATGTCGGTGTTGACCGGGCCGGGTTGCACGTTGTTCACCGTGATGCCACGCGGCCCCAGGTCGCGCGCCAGCCCCTTGGTGAGGCCCACGATGGCGGCCTTGCTCATGCCATAGACGCTGAAGCCTGCCCATGGCACACGGTCGGAGTTGGTGCTGCCGATGGTGATGACGCGGCCATAGGCACCGCCCTGGCCCATGTGGCGCACGGCAGCCTGCGTGGCCACAAACACCGCGCGCACGTTCACGTTGAGCGTGTGGTCGAAATCGGCGAGGGCAAAGCTGTCGATCTCGCCCGCCACCGCCACGCCGGCGTTGTTGACGAGGATGTCGAGGCGGCCCAGCGTGCGCGCGGCCGTGTCGATGGCTTGCGTGAGGGCGGCGGCGTCTGCACTGTCGGCACGCAGCGCCAGGGCCTTGCCTCCGGCAGCTTCAATAACCGCCACCAGCGTCTGCGCGGGGGCCTCGGAGCTGCTGTAGGTGAAGGCCACGGCCGCTCCGTCGCGCGCCAGGCGCTGGACGATGGCGGCGCCGATGCCACGCGCGCCGCCGGTGACAAAGGCCACCTTGCCCGCCAACAGGCGTGACGCGCTGGCAGGCAGCGTGGTGGGGGCGGATGTATCGGGCACAGAAGACATGGTGTTTTTCCTCAAAAATCAAGTGGTTGAAAGGTTCTTCACGGAACCAGGAACACCTGCAGTTTCAGAAAAACATTGCTTTGCGGGTAGCCAGGAATGGGCTGGATCTATTTCAACCTGCAGTTGAAAATGCAAACCATGCAACCCCTGAGCCACCTCGAATCGTTCGTCAAATCCGCCGAGTGCGGCAGCTTCTCGGCCGCCGCGCGGCTCATGGGCCTGACGCCTGCCGCCGTGAGCAAGAACGTGGCGCGTCTGGAAGCAGGCCTGGGCGTGCGGCTGTTCCAGCGCAGCACGCGGCGCCTCACGCTCACCGAAGGCGGGCAGCGCCTGCTGGCGCAGATCAGCCCGCCGCTGACCGCGCTGGCCGATGCGGTGGACCACGCGGCCGAGGCCGAGCAGCAGCCTGCGGGCACGCTCAAGGTGAGCATGGGCCTGGCGTTTGGCCGTGCCTACATCGTGCCGCTGCTCACCGAGTTTTTGCAGCGCTACCCGGCCATCCAGCCCGACTGGCGCTTTGAGAACCGCCAGGTGGATCTGATCGGCGAGGGCTTTGACGCCGGCATTGGCGGCGGCCTGAACCTGAACCCCGACATGGTGGCGCGCACGCTGGGGCCGATCCACCTGGTGGTGGTGGCCGCCCCCGCGCTGCTGCAGGGCCGCAAGGCGCCGCGCCACCCGGCAGACCTGGCGCAGTGGGACGGCATTGCGCGCCGCGCCATCCGCACGGGGCGCGTGCCGGTGACCACGCTGCGCAACAAGGCGGGCGACGCTGCAGCGGCGGTGTTCCGCCCCCGCATCGTGTTCGACGACCCCGAGGCCATGTGCCAGGCCGCGCTGATGGGCCTGGGCCTGGCCGTGCTGCCCATGCCGTTTGCGCAGCCCTGGCTGGCGCGCGGCGACCTGGTGCGGGTGCTGCCGGGCTGGTGGGCGGATGCAGGGCCGACATCGCTGTACTACCCCAGCAAAAAGCTGCTGCCAGCGCGCACGCGGGTGTTTGTGGATTTTGTGGTGGAGCAGTTCGCGCTGCGCGGGTTTGCGCAGCGGGTGCGGGGCGATTGAGCGCAAGCCCCTGCGCGAGACTGACCTGCGCAACCTGCGCCACTCTCGGCCCAGCCCTGGTGGGAGAGGGCGGGGAGAGGGAGAACAAGCGCGGCGCCCCCGAAGCCCCGTCTCCCCCACCCGCTCCCGCGAGGGGAAAGGGAGTTAACCCCGGCGCTGCGGCGATGGAAGGCGGCCGTGCCCAGCGGGCGTCATGGCTGCTTGCCCACAAACGCCACGGTGAGCCCCTTGGCCGTCACGGTGATGGGCCCCGGCTGCAATCCCAGGCCGTCGAAAATGGCGGTGTCCTGCGGGCGCAGCTGGTGCAAGGTGACTTCGCGCAGGGATTGTTCGGCCAGCACGGGGGCATAGGCATTGATCAGTTCGGTGACGGCCGGTTTGAGCGTGGGGAAATCCAGCCGCCCCAGCCTGATCTGGTGGGCGCGCAGCGTGCGGTCACTGGCTTCATAGCGCAACGCAAACTCCACATCGAACGTGCCCGCGTGGCTGCGCCGCAGCGCAGCGCCCGCCGCGTCCACCGCCATGACGGCGCCCAGGCGATTGACCTCAGGCAGCAGGCGCAGGCGCGGGGGTTGCAGGGTGAGATCGAACAGGCCTTGCACCGGCACACTGCGCGGGAACTTCGTGGCCACCATCTCCTGCAGCTGCGCGAGCGGCACGGTGTAGCTGGGCTGGGCCCACGCGGCACGCCCTGCCAGCAGCAAAGCGGCGGCGCCCAGGGCCAGGCCGCTGCCGGTGGTTCTCAGAAATCGTCTGCGGTGCAGCATGAGGCTATCTCCTTGATAGGCCTGTGTGACACGCACGAGATGAAAAGGTGCCCCATTTGTGGGCCATGGCTGTGTATCCGTTCGCACAGCCCTGCAAGCCGTTCGCAGCCATGGGTTGGAACCCAAAATGACCGCTGGCGCTTATCCAACAAGCGCTGACCTCTCTCCATGGAGATGCGATTGCTTATCGCCCCACCACCGACCAGCCTGCCTTCTGGTTGCCCTTGTCGTTCTCATACTCCCACGCCGTGCCGCAGCGGTCGCACACATAGCGGGTGATGGTGACGGAGCCCGTCTCGCGGTCTTCCTTGCGGTTGCCGCGCTGCACCAGCTCGGCGTGGCCCGGCGCCTTGCGCCAGTTGCGCTGGATGCCCTGGCAGGGCTCGCACAGCGCCATGGGTTTGAGTTCGTTCTGTCGGGCCAGGTCTTTGGTCATGGGGTGTCAGCCGTCGTGGGCCGGTGTGGGTGGGTTTGTCTGCTGCGGGGCGGCTACTGTAAGGCACCTGCGGGTGCAAAGACACAGCGTGATGGCTGAATCACATGCCAAATTGGCATCTAGCGCTTGATGGGCAAGCGCAACCAGCTATCAAATTAGGAGTCACTCCTTCAGCGCCTTGGCCATGCGCGCGTTGTGCAGCACCACGCCCGCGCGCTCCACCTGCTGGCGCGATTCCACCGCGAAGCCCTGCGCGGCAAAAAATGGCTCGGCGGTCAGGCTCACGTGGGCGTTCAAGTGGGTGATGCCGCGCTGCGCCGCCTGCGCATGGAGGTGTGCCATCAGCGCCCGGGCCACGCCCTGGCCTGCAAACGCCGGGGCCACAAAAAACATGTCGATGGTGCCGCTGGCCTGCAGATCGGCAAACCCAGCTATCGCCCCGCCGTCTATTGCTTGCGCGATGAAGGGCTGGTTGGCCCGCATGCGCTCGGCCCATTGCGCGGCGTCGTGCTCCAACGGCGCCCAGGCGGCCAGCTGTTCGCCGGTGTAGTCCTTGCAAGCCAGGCCATGCACCGAGGCATGAAAAACGGCGCGCAACGCGGGTTCGTCGCCAGGGCAGAAGTTGCGGATGTGGAAGGAAGGCATGGCGAGCGAACTGCAGAGAAAAAAGGGGCGCGATGGTGCCACAGCGCAGCGCGGTGAAGAAATCTCAGCCCGCCGCCATGCGCAGCCTGCGCGCTGCATCTTCATCGCGTGCGTCGTCAATCTCGCGCAGCACGGCCTGCATGTCCACATCGGCATGCGTGGGCGCATAGATGCCGGTGAGCGGCGTCTCGTTGCTCAGCAGGCCGCTCTGGTACAGGCTCCAGATCTCGGGGCCGTATTGGGTGGCGCGCAGCTCGGGGGCAAACTGGCCGAAGAAGTCGCGCAGGTTGGCCACGTCGCGCAGCAGCATGCGCTGGGCGTGGTTGTTGCCCGCAGCGTCCACGGCCTGGGGCAGGTCGATGATGACGGGGCCATCGTGGCCGGCTTCTCCACCTTCTGCGCCCGGCAGGTGGGCCAGCAGGATGTTGAACTCCGACAAGTCACCATGCACCACGCCCGCACACAGCATGCGCACCACCTCGGCCACCAGCGTGGCGTGGTGGGTGCGCGCGTCTTCGGGCGTAAAGCTCACATCGTTCAGGCGCGGGGCGGCGTCACCGTGGGCGTCGGTCACCAGCTCCATGAGCAGCACGCCGTCATGAAAGTTGTAGGGCTGCGGCACGCGCACGCCGGCAGCGGCCAGGCGGTAGAGCGCATCGACCTCGGCACTTTGCCATGCGGCCTCTTGCTCTTGCCGGCCAAACTTGCTGCCCTTGGCCATGGCGCGGGCCGAGCGTGAGTTCTTGACCTTGCGGTTTTCGGTGTAGTCCACCGCCTGCCGAAAGCTGCGGTTGTTGGCCTCTTTGTAGATCTTGGCGCAGCGCGTTTCATCACCACAGCGCACCACATAGACCATGGCCTCCTTGCCGCTCATGAGCTGCCGGACCACGGTGTCGATCAGGCCTTCCTCAATGAGGGACTGCAGGCGGGGGGGAGCTTTCATCGGGTCAGTGCGGTAGAGGGGGAATGGTCCATTGTCGTTGCAAGGCCACAAGAGCACGGCGTGCCCAGGGCCTTGAACGACAATCCGACGGCTTTTCAGTGTGATGACGGGCCGCCCCCAGGCACGCCGCCGTTCCACCGCCTTCTCTTTTTCTTGCGCCGTACCAGGCGCTGCCGCCCGGAGACACCCCCATGCCCTTCACCATTGCGCTCCCCGCCACCGCCCCGCGCGCTGCTGTGTTGGCGGGGCTTCTGATCGGGGGCGTTGCGGTTTCGCAGCCTGCGGCGGCTGCCGGGTTCCGCCAGGGTGCCTATGCGGACTCCTTGGGCAGCACCGCCGTGGTGTGCGTGACAGCGCAGCACATGGCCAGCCTGACGGCCCGCGCCTGGAAGAACGCCATGCAGCAGCGCGGCATGGACTGCACGGTCAGCGAGTCTGACCAACCCATGCCCGGCCATGAGACCTGGAAGGCCCGCTGCGTCGCCCCTGCCCAGGCCGCAGGCGCCAGCGCCGCGCACCTGTACCAGTTCACCGTGCACGCCGATGGCGAACAGCTTGTCATCGACAGTGGCATGCAGACCTCGGCGGGTCGGCAGACGATGAAGAAGGCCTTTTTCGGCACCTACCAGGGGGCGTGTGCGCCCGGCACCCCGCCCCTGGACGTGTGGGCCTACCTGGATGGCACGCACGGCATGGCGACACCTGCGCAGGCCGATGCACGCAAGGCGGTCGCCATCGACCTGATCCGCTGCGGCAATGTGTTCAACGGCCTGTCGCTGAGCGTGGCAAAAGCCCGGCAAGAAGGCATGCGCGCCGCTGCGGCGGCCATGCTGGAAGCAGCGGTGGAGCTGCACCCGGGCGAGGGCGACTTCCACATCGACGCGCTCAAGAAATCGGCGCCCGAGGTGTCGGCCGAACTGGTTGGTACGTCGGCAGAAAAGAAGTTTGCGCTGTACCAGACCTGCAGCCCGTATCTGGAACCAGATGGCGTCACCAAGGCGGTACAAAGCCGCGTGGCTGCGGGTGCCACCCCACGCTAGCGGGGTGTTGCACGCTATCCGGCACGTAGAACGGCGATTCGTTCGCAACTGCCGCACCCTGATTCAGGCACCTCACGGCGCCCACAAACACCAACGCCCCGCACCACGCACAGTGGTGTCGGGGCGCTGCTTGGATCTAGGAGTCTGCGCTTATTTGTCCAGCTCGGCGGCCAGCATGTCCCAGCTGGGGTACGAGCTTTCATCGAGAGTGATCGCACCCTTGCCTGCGGCAAACTTGAAAGCGGTGGTGCCGGTGCGGGCAAATTCCAGGGTCTTGAGTTGGCACACCGCGGCCTTGGAAGGGGCATCGTTGCAGTAGCGCGGGGCGTTGTCCACGATGGTGCCGGCCGCGTAGCGCACCTGGCGCAGGTGGTCCACGGTCTGAAAGCTGTCCTGTTTCACATCCATCTTCACATCGCAGCCGCACGATTGCTTGAGGGTGCTGGCGGCGGTTTTCAGCGCGGGGGCCACCTCGGCAACAAAAAAGTCGCGCTCGGCCTTGCCGGCATGGGCCAGCGATGCGACAGCCAGGCTGAGGGTTGCGACGAGCAACAGGGGGGTCTTGTTTTTCATGGTTCTCCAACGGGTTGGCTTTGGGTGTGCAGGCCCCTGCCCCTCCCGGACAGACGGGCCGCGCCAGAGGTGGTGGCGCCAGCGCGGAATTTTGCGGGGGGCCAGGTGCAGCGCTTGTAACAACGCGGTAACAGCGCATGCTTTTTGGGCAACAGGTCATGCACGCACGCGGCCCGACAGGCCGAAGGCCCTCTCAGGTGCGGCCCTGCGCCAGAAGCCGGAGCCGTGCGTGCGCCGCCCCGTTCACGTCCGGCGGCAGCTGGTGCTTGGCCTGCAGGTAGTGGTGGGTGAACACGTCCAGGTACGCCTCCAGCGCCTGTGCGGCCTGCAGCTCGCCCGCCAGCTCCAGGCACAGCGCGCCCACCTCGGAGGTGCAGAAATGGTCCGTGCGCGTGGAGCGGCGCAGGTGGTAGCGTGAGAGCTGCTCGGGCTGCAGGCTCAGCACGGGCAGGCGGTCCAGGTACGGGCTCTTGCGGAACATCTTGCGCGCCTCGGGCCAGGTGGCATCGAGCAGGATGAACAGCGGGCGCTTGCCCGTCGGCTCGGTGCTGCCCACCTGGGTGACCACGCGCCCGGGCTCCACAAACTCACCCGGAAACACCACATACGGCTGCCACTGGGGGGCTGCCAGCAGCGCCAGCAGGTCGGGGTGCACCTCGGTGCGCGCCCAGCCATACGCGTAGGTGTCGGCCACCACATCGGCAATCAGCCAGCCGGTGTTACTGGGCTTGAGCGGCTCGATGTCGGCCATCAGCAGGCACATGCCCGCGCGCGTGGGCAGCACGGGGCGCAGTGCGCAGATGCAGTGGCTGGGCACCAGGCGGCAGCCCGCGCAGCGCTCGCCCTTGGGGCCGCCCCGGGCCAGGAAGGGCTTGGCGCTGCGGGCCAGGCGCTCGGTGCGCAGGCGCGATACCGCATGGGGCGGGTGCGGCACAGCCTGCGGCTGGGGCGGCGGCACAGGGGTCGCCGTCACTGCCCGCCCGCCTGCTCCAGCGCAAACAGCGGCAGCTCGGCCCGGCGGCTGAGCCACACGCCGCCACCCAGTTCGATGGCGCCTTCGCGCAGGCCGCGCCGGTACAGCTCGGCACGGTGGCGGAACACACGGTTGTCGGTGATCTCTTCGTCGATGATGTCGCGCTCAAAATCCTCGCGCGACACAGCCTCGACATACAGCGCGCCTTTTGTCAGGCGGCCCAGGTTGAGCAGCGCGGCCTTCAAATCCGGCGGGCTCAGGTAGGGCAGCACGCCCTGGCAGATGACCAGGTCATACGGCGCATCGGCGGCATAGTCCACCACCGAGCCCTGCTGCCAGCCAAAGCGCTCGCACAGGTAAGGGCTGAACTCCACGCCCTGGTACATGGCCTCTGGAAAATGCTGCGCCACGATGCCCTTCCACAGCCCGATGCCGCAACCCACATCCAGCACGCGGTTCACCGGCACGCGCAGGTACTTGAGGTAGCTGCACACGAAGGTGCCCAGGCGCTCCATGTGCGCCGGGTCCACCACGCTGGTCTTTTTGTCGAAGTAAAAGCGCTGGTAGTAGGCCTCGTCAAAAGTGGTGGCGCTGGCGGATTTCAATGGCGGGTCCTTGGGTCTTTTGGGGGGATTTGCACCACCCGGCGGGCGGCACAGCGAAGCGGCCAAGTATCCCCCACGCATGCTGGCGTGCCATCGCAGCAGCACGCTGCGGTAGTCTGTCGCCATGGATTCGCTGATCTCCGCCGCCGCCCGCGCGCTGGCCGCAGGCGACGCCCTGGCCGCCCTGCAGCGCGTGGCCCTGCGCGACGACCCCCCGGCCCTGGCCCTGCGCGGCATTGCCATGGCCCAACTGGGCGAGCACCCGCGCGCCCGCGATCTGCTGCGCCGCGCCGCACGCGGCTTTGGCACGCACGAGCCCGTGGCCCGCGCCCGCTGTGTGGTGGCCGAGGCTGAAGTGGCCCTGGCCCAACGCGACCTGGGCGGGCGAGCGCAGGCGCTGATGTCGGCAGGGGCTACGCTGCAGGCCCACGGCGACATCGCCAATGCGCTGCAGGCACGGTTGGTGGCAGCGCGCACGCTGATCCTGCTGGGCAAGCTGGACGAAGCATCGGCTGCACTGGCAGGCGCTCCCACCACCGACGCCACAACGCGACTGCCCCCTTCCCTTGTCGCGGTGGCCGAACTTGCCGCCGCAGAGCTGGCCCTGCGGTCACTGCACATCGGCGCAGCGCGCACCGCCCTGCAACGCGCGCAACAGGCTGCCGCCCAATCCGGAGTGCCCGCGCTGCTGACCGAGGTGGCGCAGGCCCATGCGTTGCTCGAACAGCCCGCTGCACGCTGCCTTGCGAACGGCGTCGAGCACACGCTGCGGCTGGACGACGTGGCCGCGCTGCTGGCGTCCCCCACGCTGTGGGTCGTGGACGCCTGTCGCCACGGCGTGCGCGCGGGCGAGGTGTGGCACCCGCTGGCACGCCGCCCTGTGCTGTTTGCGCTGGTGCGCGCGCTGGCTACCGCGTGGCCGGGCGATGTGGACCGCGAAGCCTTGATCGCCAACGTGTTCCGCACCCGCCACCCCGACGAAACCCACCGCGCCCGCCTGCGGGTGGAAATCGGCCGCCTGCGCGCCCTCATCGCGCCGCTGGCCGGGGTGGAGGCCACGCCGCGCGGCTTTTTGCTCCGGCCCCACGGCGGACGCACTGTGGCCGTGCTGGCCCCGCCGGTGGAGGGCGAGCAGGGCGCGCTGGTGGCGCTGCTGGCCGACGGTGCAGCATGGTCCACATCCGCCCTGGCGCTGGCCCTGGGCGACAGCCAGCGCACCGTGCAGCGCGCGCTGGCTGAACTGGAATCCACCGGCCGCGTGCGCGCCATCGGCCAGGCGCGCGCACGCCGCTGGCTGGCCGCGCCCCTGGTGGGATTCACGACGATCTTGTTACTCC
Source organism: Acidovorax sp. sif0632 (assembly GCF_019218805.1). Lineage (NCBI taxonomy): Bacteria > Pseudomonadati > Pseudomonadota > Betaproteobacteria > Burkholderiales > Comamonadaceae > Acidovorax > Acidovorax sp. sif0632. The sequence continues at coordinate 91,478 of NZ_JAHUWW010000005.1, forward strand.
CCACCGCGCAGCCGATTGCCTAAAGTGGCTTCACCGCCCAACGCACAGCGCCCTTGCGGTGCACCGGGTACCTACCCTTAGGAGCTACCGAGATGACCACAGCCACCCCTATCGCCACCCACGACACCGCCTGCAGCAGCGACATGGCGGGCACCCCGCCGTCCAGCAAACACCTGCCCATTGCGGCCCGCCAGCCCGCCGAGGTGGTGCGCGAATACGGCCCGTTTGGCGGCGCCAGCACCATCCACGGCGTGACGCACGATGGCCAGTGCGTGTGGGCCGCCACGGGCGAACACCTGGTGGGTTTTGACCCGGCCAGCGGCGCCACCACCCGCACGCTCAACGTGGTGTGCGACGCAGGCACCGCGTTTGACGGCACGCACCTGTACCAGATCGCTGAATCACGCATCGACAAGATCGACCCCGCCACGGGCCGGGTAGTGGCCACCATCCCCGCACCGGGCGGCGGCAACGATTCAGGCCTGACCTGGGCTGAAGGCAGCCTGTGGGTGGGCCAGTACCGTGACCGCAAGATCCACCAGATCGACCCGGCCACAGGTGCGATCCGCCGCACCATCGAATCCAACCGGTTTGTGACCGGTGTGACCTGGGTGGACGGCGAGTTGTGGCACGGCACCTGGGAGGGCGAAGAAAGCACTCTGCGCCACATCGACCCCACGAGCGGCGCCGTGCTGCAGCAGCTCGATATGCCGCAAGGCGTGGGTGTGAGCGGGCTCGAATCGGATGGGGCCGGGCTGTTCTACTGCGGTGGTGGCGGCAGCGGCAAGGTGCGCGCCGTGCGTCGGCCCGGCGCACACACGCCCGCTTGAAGATCAGAAAACCGATGCGCTGAGCCGGTCGGCCCGGCCGTCACGCCGCTGGCTTGGGTGGGCGGTGCAGCGCGCAAATCTTGTTGCCGTCCGGGTCGCGCAGGTACGCCAGGTAGAGCTTGCCGCCAGGGCCTTCGCGGTAGCCCGGTGGGTCTTCGCAGGTGGTGCCACCGTTGGCCACACCGGCTGCGTGGAAAGCATCGGCCTGCTCGGGCGACTGCATGGCAAAGCCGATGGTGCCGCCATTGGCAAAGGTGGCGGGCTCGCCATTGATGGGGGTGCTGATGCAGAAGGTGCCGGTGGGGCCCCGGTAGAAATACCGGTTTTTGTTGGCGACACCCGGGGGCACACCGATGGTGCCGAGCAGCGCGTCGTAGAACTTCCGGGACACCTCCAGATCATTCACACCGACCATCACATGACTGAACATAGCTTCTTGTCTCCGTAGTGCCCCCGGGGGGCAGTGGTTGATAGGCCCGGGGATGTTACCGGCCCTGCACCCACCCGGCGCGCACGCTGGCGACACGGCCACACACGGCAGTCTGGTTTCAGATCAAAATGTCATCTACCGCTCATCCAACAAGCGCTACCAGCTATGAAATCATGAGCAAACCCAGCCCACAACATTCGCCCCGAATCCCCCACATCGCCCCCGTCCCCCTCGACAAGGCCTACCGCCTGCTCAACCACGGCCCCACGGTGCTGGTGTCGGCAGAGCATGCGGGCCGGCACAACGTGATGGCTGCATCGTGGGCCTGTGCGCTGGACTTTGCACCGCCCAAGGTGACGGTGGTGCTCGACAAAGCGACACGCACGCGCGAGCTGGTCGAAGCCAGTGGCGAGTTCGCATTGCAGTTGCCCACCCTGCCCATGGCGGCGATGACCGTAGCCCTTGGCACCGACAGCGCCAAGACCCACCCCCACAAACTGCAGCAGCACGCCGTGGAGCTGTTCCACGCCCCTGGCCATGCCACCCCGCTGGTACAGGGCTGCGCCGCCTGGCTGCTGTGCCGCGTCATCCCCGAGCCCCACAACCAGCAGACCTACGACCTGTTTATCGGCGAAGTAGTGGCCGCCTGGGCGGACGAGCGCGTGTTCCGCCACGGGCACTGGGAGTTCGACACCGCGCCCGATGCGCTGCGCACGCTGCACTACGTGGCGGGTAGGCAGTTTTATGCGACGGGGGCGTCGGTGACGGTGTAGCCCCGGGCCCGTGTCTGTGCCCGGAGGAGCATTCAGGCCTTGACTCCCAGCTTGGCCAGCAAGGACTCTGCGCGGTAGTTCGGTTCCGCCACCCCATCCAGCAGAAACACCGTGGATTGCGCGTGCTGCGCACGCAGTGGAATCAGCTCGGCATAGGCTGGCGATTCGTACCAGGCACGCGCCTGCTCCATGGCCGGGAAGCTGATGATGATGCAGTCCCCATCGAACACGCCTTCCTTGACCTCTGCCCGGGTGCCATGCACGAGGAAGGCCCCGCCATAAGGCGTGAGGGTCGCGTCGATGCGCTGCAGGTAGGTGACGATATCGGGGCCGAACTGCAGATTGCTCAACAGGCCAACGGCATAGGCAGACATATCTGGGGCTCCTTTCTGGTCTCTCAGTGAGTTGGTTGTCTGCGGTTTCGGTGTGTATGCACAGACGCAGTGCGCGTCTTCAATGCCGCTTTACGCTGGCAACCGACCCGCGAGGACCACTGTAGAAAAAGGCGCTCCGCTTGGCGATTACCTCAGAGGTCAAGGTTTGGCGCCGCAATGCTCTTGCATCACTCCCCGTCCAAAAGCCCCACCTGCTTGAGCTCTGCAAACTTGGCCGCCATCGTCGGGTTGCCGCGGGTCAGCTTCTTGATCGTGAGGTCTTCGGCCTTGTCGTTGGCCAGGCGCAGGTTGTTGGCCGACTTGTGCAGCGCCTCCTTCGTCTTCTCCAGGTCCTTGATGGCCTCGTCAATGCGCCGCACGGCCTCCTCAAACCCGTCTGACGCCAGGCGCCAGTTGCGCCCAAATGCCGTCTTGAACTCGTCCAGCTGGGTCTCGAACTTGGTGATGTCCAGGTTCTGCGCCTTCACCAGCGCCAGCTCCGACTTGTACTGCAGCGACTTCATCGCAGCGTTGCGCAGCAGCGTGATGATGGGGATGAAGAACTGCGGCCGCACCACGTACATCTTGGGGTAGCGGTAGAACATGTCCACGATGCCGGTGTTGTACAGCTCGCTCTCAGGCTCCAGCAACGACACCAGCACCGCGTACTCGCAGCCCTTTTCAGTGCGGTCCTTGTCCAGCTCTTTCAAGAAATCTTCATTGCGCTTCTTCGTGGCCGTCTCGTCGCTCTCGTTCTTCATCTCGAACATGATCGAGACGATCTCGTTGCCCGCCTCGTCCGCATCGCGAAAGATGTAGTCGCCCTTGCTGCCGCTGCGCGCGTCGTTGTCCTTCTCAAAGTACGCGCGGGGAAACGCCGTGGCGCGGATGCGGTTGAACTCCGTCTCGCAGTGCTGCTCCAGCGTCTCGCCCACCATCTTGGTGGACAGGCGCGCCTTCATGTCCCGCAGCCGCGCAATCTCGCCGTCGCGGTCGCGCAGCTGCAGGGCGAACTGCTCCTTGATGGCGGTCTCCTCCAGCTGCTTTTTCACCACCACCAGGTTCAGGTCGTTCCTGAGTTCATCGCGCTCCCGCGCCACCACCGTGACTGCCTCGGTCACCGCCAGCCTGCGCACCACCTCGCCTGCTTCCAGCTGCGATTTCAGCTGCTGAATCTCCGCGTCTTTTTGGGCAGCCACACCTTGCAGCTCCTGCGCCAGCCGCGCTTGTGCCAACTGGTCCGCTGCCTGCTGCGCCTGCCGCGCACGCTCCAGCTCATTGGCCAGCGCATCGCGCTGCTTTTCTACCGCGCTCAGGGCGTGCGCCACCGCCAGGTCGCGCTCCACCGCGCCTGCATCCAACTGCGCCTTCAGGGCTTGGATCTGTGCATCCTTGGCGGCTGCCGCCTTCTGCAGCTCATTGGCCACCTGGGCTTGCGCCAGCGCCACCGCATTGCGCTTGTCCTGCTCGGCAAGCTCCAGCCGCTCGTGCAACTGCGCATGGAAATCTGCGTCGCGCACCTGCTTGAGGATGTCGGCGTAGCCGGTCTCGTCCACCTTGAAGGCCTTGTTGCAGTGGGGGCAGATGATGTCGTGCATGGCGGTCACCGTGTGTCGTGTTGCGTTGGTGGGGGAGCATAGCGGGCAGGAGCATGAGCGGATTCATGCTGCATCAGCCGCAGGTCTGCGGCTGCAGTTCCTGCATCGCGCCCATCTTGCCGATCACCAGGTCCATGAAGGCAGACACCGCCAAAGGCAGGTAGCGCCGGCTGGGGTACACCATGTGCACGCCGTGGCCCTGCCGGTGGTACTGCGGGAGCACGGGCACCAGCAGGCCAGCGCGCAGATCGCGCTGGGTTAGCGTGGAGGGCAGCAGTGCAATGCCCAGGCCCGCCAGCGCGGCCTTGCGCAAGGCCTGCGCCGTGTTGCCACTGAAACGGCCCGCCACCTGCACCTCGGCCTGCGCTCCATCCGGTCCCGTCACGCGCCAGGTGGCCTTGCCGCTGGGGTGGCTGAACACCAGGCAGTCGTGGTCTGCCAGGTCTTGCAGCGTGTCCGGCACGCCCTGGCGGGCCACGTAGGCCGGGCTGGCCACCAGGCCGTCGTTGCCCGCATCCAGCACCTTGCGCGCAAAGAGGCTTGAGTCCTCCAGGATGCCGCCCCGAAGGGCCACATCAATCCGGTCTGCAATCAGGTCGGCGCGCCCATCGCTCAGTACAAAGTCCACCCGCACCTTGGGGTGGGCTGCCAGAAACTCGGTCAGCCACTCCATCGCAAAGAAATCAAAAAAATCGGCCGGTGCCGCCACCCGCACCAGGCCACTGGGCTCCTGGTTAACCGCCAGCAACTCCTCGCCCGCATCCATCAGCCCCTCTACCGCGCCGCTGCAGCGCTCCAGAAACACCTGGCCCGCGCTGGTAAGCGTGAGATGGCGGGTAGAGCGCTGCATCAGCCGGGTGCCCAGCTGCGCTTCCAGCTGCTGCACCCGGCGGCTCAGGGTGTTGGGCGGCACGCCCAGGCGGCGCGCGGCCTCGGCAAAGCTGCCACAGCGCACCACCTGCACAAAGATGGCCACGTCGTTCAGATCCAGCATGGTCGTGCTCATTCATTCAATTAATGGACGAGTTCAATCATATTGCACCATCTAGTCAATCAATCGATGAATTTTTAAGCTACAGGCATCAGTTCAACACCTCCAAGGTTCTCTTGATGTCTGCACCCGCCACAGCCCCCCGCGCCATCGCCCACCGCACCCGTGGCACCGCGCACGGCCCCATCACCCGTCTCATGAGCCCCGGGGACCTGGGCCAGGTGCTCAAGCCCTTCATCTTTTTGGACCTGGTGCACTTTCAGCCCGGTGCAGCCCAACAGGGCTTTGGCATGCACCCCCACTCGGGCATCGCGACCGTCACGTTCTTGTCGGAAGGCGATGTGCGCTACGAAGACAGCACCGGCCAAGCCGGCCTGCTGCCTGCGGGCGGCGTCGAATGGATGCGTGCTGGCAACGGCGTGTGGCACACCGGCGCCCCCGTGGGCGACACGCTGGGCCGGGGCTTTCAGCTGTGGGTGGCCCTGCCCGCCGCGCTGGAAAACGCCCCCGCCCAGAGCCAGTACCTCGCCCCTGAGCTGGTGCCCCAGGTCGGCCCGGTGCGGGTGCTGCTGGGCGAGTACGGCGCAGCGCACAGCCCGGTGGCGGCGCCCGAGGGCATGACCTATCTGGCCGTGCAGTTGGCCCAGGGCGAGCGCTGGACCTACACCCCGCCCCCCGGCCACACCGTGGCATGGGCAGCAGTGGCCACCGGCGCGCTGACGGCAGGCGAAGCCATTGACGCTGGCGAGCTGGTGGCGTTTGAGCCCAGCAGCCAGAGCATCGACTTTGTGGCCACCCAGGCCACCAGCTTTGTGCTGGGCTCTGCCGTGCCGCACCCGCACGACCTTGTCATGGGCCGCTACTCGGTGCACACCAGCCCGGCCGCACTGGCACAGGGCGCCACAGAAATCCGGCGCATTGCCACGCAACTGCGCCAGGCCGGGCGGCTCGGTTAGTCGTCAAGCCCTTCCATCACGCTTTCTCACCTCACCCCTTCCACCTCACTTCAACCCACTTCATTTCAACAAGGAAAACATCATGAACATCGGCATCATCGGTTCTGGCGCTCTCGGCTCCAACGTGGCCCGCGCATTGGCCAACAAGGGCCTGTCGGCCACCATCTCCACCCGGCGCGGTCCGGAATCATTGGCCGCTCTGGTGGCCGAACTGGGCCCCACCATCAAGGCGGGCACTGTGGCAGAAGCTGCCGCCGCAGACATCGTGCTCATCGCCGTCCGCTGGGAAGACCTGGGCCAGGCCCTGGGCCCCCTGCCTGCGTGGAACGGCCGCATCGTCATCGACGGCACCAACCCCGTGGCGTTTCTGGACCCCAACTCGCCCGACGCCCAAGACACCACCAACCCGCTGGCGGCCTACGGCATCAAGGCCATCGACCTGGGCGGGCGCTCGTCCAGCGAAGTGTTCAGCGAATTCGTGCCCGGCGCCCGCGTGGTCAAGGCGTTCAACCACCTGGATGTGAACGTGCTGGCCCAGCCCCAAGTGTCTGGCGGCCAGCGCGCCATGTTCTATGCGGGCGACGATGCCGCCGCCAAGGCCGAAGTGCGCAAGGTGCTGGACGCCATCGGCTACTTCCCGGTAGACCTGGGCACGCTGGCGGTGGGCGGGCGCTTGTCGGAGCTGCCGTTTGGCGCGTTGTCGAGCACGCAGTTCATCAAGATCTGAGAGGGGTGCCTGCCCAGGCACTTTCAGGGCCCCAGGTGCACCTTGTTTAGCCCAATGCACCTGGGGGCTAGTCATTTATTGCAAGCGCTGGTCACCGCTGAATTGGTATCCATGGAGGAGGTGCCCGGGGCAGACTCCGTCAGCACCGTGGGTGTGGCGCTGTGAGACTCGGGTTTTGGATCGCTGGATGACAACACGCTGGAGATGGCGCTGACCGCGATGGACACTGAATACCAGCGGGAAGATGATCGGGATCATTGGCCATGTGGATGCGTTGACGGAGCGGCGTCATGCGCAGATCAGGGTTAAATTGCACCGCATGCGTACCACCCCTGCTTCTGCACACATCGCCGCCCCGGCATCCCTTATCGATTCCCCCCAAGCCGCTTGGCGCCTGCTGACCACGCTGGGTCTGGTCGTGCTGGGCAACAGCAGCATGTATGTGGTGTCGGTGGTGCTGCCCGCCGTGCAGGCCGAATTCGGCGTGGGCCGCGCGGATGCGTCGCTGCCCTACACGCTGATGATGGTGTGCCTGGGGCTGGGCGGGCTGTGGACGGGGCGGATGGCGGACCGGCATGGGCTGATGCCGGTGCTGTGCGTGGGGGCGGTGGCGGTGTGTGGCGGGTTTGTGTGGGCGGGGCTGTCGGGCAGCATCTGGGTTTTTGGGCTGGCGCATGGGTTGATGGGGCTGGTGGGCAGCTCGGCCACGTTTGCGCCGTTGATGGCCGACACGGCGCTGTGGTGGAACAAGCGGCGGGGCATTGCGGTGGCTATTTGCGCCAGCGGCAACTACATTGCCGGTGCGCTGTGGCCGCCCATCGTGCAGCACGGCATCGAAGCCATTGGCTGGCGCCACACCTATGTGCTGATGGGGCTGGTGTGTGGCGCGGGCATGCTGCTGTTGGCGCTGCGCATGCGGCAGCGGGCGCCGTTGGTGTTGATGGATGGGGCTGCGTCTGCGGTGCCTGCGTCGTCGTCACCTTCGGCAGGGGGTGCTGCACTGGGTGCTGCTGCTTCACCAGCGACTGCGTCCGCATCTTTGGTTCCCTTGGCACTGGACCGCAGCCGCCCGTTTGGCCTGCGCCCGGTGCATGCGCAGCTGCTGCTGTGTGTGGCGGGCGTGGCGTGCTGTGTGGCCATGGCGATGCCGCAGGTGCACATCGTGGCGTATTGCACCGACCTGGGTTTTGGCGCGGCGCGTGGGGCCGAGATGTTGTCGCTGATGCTGGCGTGCGGCATTGTCAGCCGCCTGGTGTCGGGCGTGATCTGCGACCGCATTGGCGGTGTGCGCACGCTGCTGTTGGGCTCGGCGTTGCAGGGGGTGGGGCTGATGCTGTTTCTGCCGTTTGACGGGCTGGTGCCGCTGTATGTGATCTCGGCGATGTTCGGGCTGTTCCAGGGCGGCATCGTGCCCGCGTACGCCATCATCATCCGCGAGTATTTCGCGCCGCAAGAGGCGGGCGCCCGGGTGGGCGCGGTGATCATGGCCACGCTGATCGGCATGGCGCTGGGGGGCTGGATGTCGGGCTGGATTTTTGACGTAACAGGCAGCTACCAGGCGGCGTTCATCAACGGCATGGGGTGGAATCTGCTGAACCTGTCGATCATGGGCTGGCTGTACTGGCGGGTGCGGCGCCAGGGTGCGGTTGGGGGGCGGGTGCAGACCAGTGCGGGGTGAGTGTGGCGGGCGCTAGTGTGGTGTTGCACGCTTGACGGCACATTGAAAACCGATGGATTTTTGGTCAGGGCAAGGCGCAAACCACAGCGATACCCGTAGGTATCGCGCGGATTTGCAACGCAACCCTGGCCGAAAAGACGCGGTTTTAAGTGCCGGATAGCGTGCAACACCGCACTAGGGGCTTGCTAGCCCTGCGCCGCCTTCATTTCGTTGAGAATTTTGATCAAATGGGCCTCTAGCGCTTGGTAGTCAAGCGCTAGAAGCTATTGATTTATGAGCAATTGAGCGCTGCAGCATTCGCTCAACAGGCCCCGGCAGGTGCAACCCGATTTTTTTATCGGCCTGCACCTGCCGGGGCCCCACGGGACCGCAGTAGCAGCTGCGGTCCCTGAGCAGGTCGTCGTTGCCTTCGACCCTGTGTTCGGGCTGCTCAGCAAGGCGCTTCTCACCAGGCTGCATGCCTTCATCCCGAAGGTATGCGCCCGGTGCTAGTAGCAACCCTGTCTGTCGCCTTTGCTGTCAGCCTCTCCTCCCTGTTCCCGCCCTTGTGTGCATTTGTTACTTGACTGTAGGGGGTGAGGGAGCGCGGCACAACCTGCGAAAGTTGGTAGGTACGGCGGGTTGTGCGGGGCGAGAGTACGGCAAAAAGAATCAGCCAACATGGCTCTATCGCCTTGCTGTATTGCATTGGCAGCTTCTGCTTTGATAGCAAACGGAATTTGCACGGCACAAACCCACGTACAGGGTGCCGCGCGATTCTTCGGGGTCTTGGTGCGAATTGGCTACACCGCCGCCTGCAGATAGCGCCCCGCCAGCTCTGTCTGCGCGGCGGCATCCACGCCCAGCACATCCACCAGATACGGCTGTAGGCCGCCGAACTCGGTGTCTACCTTGTGCAGGGCGGCGTCCAGAAATTCTTCTTGCACGCGCCACAGCACGGCCAGCACTTCCTCGGGCGCGTGGCTACCCATGCCTTCGGGGCGGCGGTAGAGGGTGTTGGTGAGCAGGTAGTCGTGCATGACCACGTCGCGCGGTACGCCCAGGGTGAGCAGGATGAGGGCGGCGGCAAAGCCGGTGCGGTCTTTGCCGGCGGTGCAGTGGAAGACGGTGGGGGTGTCGCTGGCCAGCAGCAGCTTGAACAGTTCGGCAAAGCGCGCGGCGTTGTCGTGCACAAAGCCCCGGTAAGTGTCTTGCATCAGGCTCACGGCGTCTTGCGCGGTGAGCTGGCGGCCGGTGCGCTGCAGCTCCAGCGCACGCTGCACCACGGTGGGCTCGATGGCGAGCGGGTGGTAGCTGATGCCGGGCAGCGCGTAGGCATAGGCAGCGCTTTCGGCCTTGCCGCGAAAATCCACCGCGCGGGCCACGCCCAGTTCGGCCAGCAGGGCCTGGTCCTCGGGGGTCAGGGCCGCCAGATGGTCAGAGCGAAAGATGCGCCGCCACTTCACGGGCCGCCCGCCCTGGCCGGTGTAGCCGCCCAGGTCCCGAAAGTTGGTGGCGCCTGCGAGGGGGAGGGATCGGGTGGGGGCTTGCTCTTGCTGCATGGTGCGTGGCACAGGTGTGCGGTGGATAGGGATGCTGAAGCAACAAGGATAGTCGGGCAGTGCGGCAGGCGCATGTCGCACGGGTGGCTGGAGAAATGCATGGGGCGCGACCGTGTGCAGAATCCGGGCATGCAGCGTTTTGTGCCCGTGCCCTCTGATTTGCAGCCCTGGCTGATGGCGGGGGCGGTGGTCGACGCCCCGGCGGAGCTGGCGCAGTCGCGTTTTCCGGCGATGGTGTCGAGCATGCTGGTGGTGCGGCTGGCCGGGCAGGTGTGTTGCCAAGGAGCGCTGGTGCCGCCAGCGGCCTGGATCAGCGCCAGCACCACGGCCACGGTGTACGAACACGGTGGGCCGGTGCGGGCCGTGGGGCTGGTGCTGCAGCCTGAAGCCGCGGCGGCGCTGTTTGCCAGCGCACGCGGTTTGGTGAACACGCTGCGGCCGCTGGCAGAACTGGTGGGCCCTGGATGGACCGAGGTGGAGCACGGCGTGCATGCTGCGCAGGATGATGGCGCGCGGATCGCGGTGCTGTGCCAGTTCGTCCGGCAGCTGGTCGCGCCGCCGTCACCGTGTGAAGCACGACGGCTGCAAGCCCTGGCCCTCTTGCAGGCGGCCCACGACGATGCCCCAGGCGCGGATCAGCACATGGGCCTGAGCCAGCGGCAGTTTGAACGACGCTTTGTGGCGCACTGGGGCATGGCGCCCAAGCAGTTTCAGGTGATTGCGCGGCTGAACAGCACGCTGGGCAACGCCCTCGCCACGCCCGGCGGCACGGTGGTGGACCTGGCGGCCGACCAGGGCTACTACGACCAGTCGCACATGGCGCGCGATGTGCGCAGGCTGGCGGGCCACCCGCTGCAGGCCCTGGTGCAGGGCACGCGCAGCCCGCTGACCGCACACTGGCCCTTGCAGATTGGGGCACAGACCCTACCGAATCAACCTGCCCCACCCTTGGAGCCCACTCGCAAACGCTGAGCCAGGTACAGCGGCATCACAAACGCGAGGCCAATGCCAAAGCAGGCCGCGATGTAAGCCCAGCGCCACGCGCCCAGGCTGCGGTCTGCCGCCACCCAGGCGGAGAACGCCACGGCGGCCAGGTACACGTCGCAGGTGATGCCGGTGGTCAATGCATTGGCAAAGGCATCGCGCCAGAAAACGTCGGGCATCACGCTGCCACCCGCCAAAAAATACACGGTGTTGAAGTACCAAGGGACGGCCAGACCCAGAAGGGCCAGCAGAAGAAAAAATGCGCGCAGGCGGGTGTGGTTTTGCATCGGTGCGTGCGGCCCTCGAAAGAGAAAGAGAGAGGCCTTGGGTAGTGAATCAATGCACCGATTGAATCCGCGCAGCCCCCTGGCGGGCTAGGAAAAAAACGACATGCCTCGCACCGGCGGACGAGCCGCTGCACGCCATCTTCATGAACTTACTGCGCGCGCGGCAGCGATGTCACAGCGCCATCCACCGGCAGCTCCTGCGTGCCCTTGGGGCAGGGCTGGTCGGTGTAGGTCGTGCGGCCGTCCTTCACGCACTTGCGCGGCTGCGGGGCCACGGGCTCAGACGCTCCACTGTTCGCAGAGCGGGCCTGTGCGGCAGGCTGCTGCTTGCCGGGCGGCAAGGTGTCGGGGCCGGGGCGGGTGATCTTCTTCCAGGCCTGCTCGGTCCACGGCCCGGCGTGGGGCAGCCACTGGTCGGCCGTCCACCATGCGGCGGCTGCGGCGGCCAGCAGCAGTGCGGCCAGAATGGACCAGAGGGTGCGTTCGCGGGTGCTGCGCATGGGGTGGGCCTGTGGTGTGGTGGGTGACCACCAAGCTTAAAACATCACGACGCCCACCCGACCACGCGGTATCACGGCTGCTTGCCTTTGGCCGCAGGGCGCCCGTAGCGCGCCGTGAGCGTGGCCTTGCCCAGGCTGTTGGCGTTAATCATGTAGCCGGCCAGCGCGGCGGTGGCGTCGGCAGGCAGGTCCAGGCGCGGCACCTTGAGCGCGTGCACGGTGAAGATGTAGCGGTGCGGCGCATCGCCTTCGGGCGGGCAGGCCCCACCCCAGGCGGCCACGCCGTAGTCGATGCGCACATGGCTGGCGCCTGCGGGCAGCTTGGCGCCGCCGGCAGCACCCGCGTCGGGCCGAAGCTCGGTGGTGCTGGCGGGGATGTTGACCACCGACCAGTGCCACCAGCCCGAGCCGGTGGGGGCATCGGGGTCGTAGGCGGTGACGGCAAAGCTTTGGGTGCCTGCGGGTGCACCGCTCCAGCGCAGGGCGGGTGATTGGTTGTCGCCCGCACAGCCAAAGCCCTTGAACTCGAAGCGCGGGGGCAGTGTGCTGCCTTCGGCAAAGTCGGGGCTGGTGAGCGCGAAGGCCTGGGCGTGGGCGGCAGGGGCCAAGCCGATGGTGGCGAATGCCGCGATGGCGGCGCCAACGCGAAGGGGGCGTGAAAGTGGGTGGGTCATCTGAAAAGCTCCTTGCAGTAGCGGTGTGAGACAAGGGCTTGATGGTGCTGCGCGCCGCGCCTTCGCATTGGCCCGGCGGCGTCAATGGCTGTGCGCTGCGCGTCAGCCGCAGCCATCAGGGCCGCAGCTGCGAAGGCGGAAAGCCGAAACGTTCGCGAAAGGTCGCGCTGAAGCGGCTGTGCGATTCATAGCCGCAGCGGGCCGCAATCTCGGACACCTGCAGCGTGGAGCTTTGCAGCAGCACCAGCGCCGTCTCCAGCCGCACATCGCGCAGGCACTGGCTCACGGTCTCGCCCTCTTGCGCCAGGCGGCGCTGCAGGGTGCTCGCGCTGGTGGCAAAGGCGGCGGCGATGCGCTCCACCGTCCAGTCGGCCTGCGGGCTGGGGCCGACCAGGCGGCGCACGCGTTCAGCCCAGCCCAGCTCACCCGGCGGGGCGAAGACGATGCCCGTCTCGGCCAGCATCAGCAGCACTTCGAGCGCGCGGTGTTCGCGCAGTGCCTGCGAACTGGCATCGCTCTCCAGCGCGGCCACGGCGCGCGTGAAACTGTCTTCAAAGGTGGCGTCGGCCGCCAGGCCTGCGCAGCCCTGCACCGGCGGGACGGCTGCAAACTGGCCGAACTGGCGGTGGAACTGCTCCACCAGCTCGGGCGCAAAACACAGGAGCCGCGCCGCATAGCGGCCCTGGGGCGCCGGGTCGTTCACCACCTCCCACTGCGCGCCACGCGGCAGCACAAACACCCGCCCGCGGGGGTAGCGGTGGCCGCCGCCGGGCGTGACCAGGTGCTTGGTGCCCGAGACCACCCAGCCCACCGAATCCATACGCACGGTGACGGTGTGGATGCGGTGGTGGACCGTGGTGGCAATCTGCAAGGACAGTGCGGGTTCGCCCATCGTTCTTTCCCCTGGGGCTCAAGCGCCATCATCTGCGCGGCGCTGTGCCGGATGATGGCAGGCTTCAGCCGACGGCAGCACAAGCACCGTCAGCGCGTGCGCTCTTTCGTCACGCCGACATCGATGTCGCCAAACACGGTCACGCCGCTGGCACCTTGAGGCTGCTGCTGGCTGGCAGGGTCGCTGGAGCGCGCAGAGCCTGCGGTACTGCTACAACCACCCAGCACACCGACAACCGCCAAAGCCGCCAGCGTGGTGCGCCAGAAGCCTTGTGCGAACCGTGCGGGAGATGCGGCGTGTTCCGTGTGGAGCGGCTGCATCATTCGCCGCCCAGGTGGTTGCCCAGGATGCCCGCAAGCTCGAACATGCCCGCGCTGTCCTTGCCAAACACGGCGCGCAGCTTGTCGTCGGCGACGATGGTGCGCTTGTCCTTGGGGTCTTGCAGGTTGTGGGCCTTGATGTATTCCCACATCTTCTTCACGGCCTCGGGGCGCGCCACGGGTTCGTTGCCGATCACGGCAGCCAGCGCGGCACTGGGGGCCTTGCCAGCGGCGGCCTTGCGCGGTGCCTTGGTGGCAGCGGTCTTGGTGGCCGGGGCCTTCTTGGCAGCGGCAGGTTTGGCGGATTTTTTGGCTGCAGCGCTTGTCTTGCCTGCCTTGGCAGCTATCGCTTTAGCAGCAGCGCCTGGGCGCGGCGGGAACTTGCTCGGCGCAAACTCAAAGTTGACCTTGCCCGCCTCCTTGTCCCACGCCAGGTGGGCCTTGAAGGCGCGGCGCGTGCGCATGCTCACGAACTTGTCGAGCAGGTCGGTCTTGCCGGTGTCCAGCAGCTTGGTCATCTGCTCGCGCTCCACAGGCTGTTGCAGGATGATCTTGCCGCTCTTGAAGGTGCAACTCGGTGTGGGCTGCGCAGCGGTGGGCACGGCCTTGCTGCACACGTAGTTGCTGCCGTGCTCGTGCACTTCCGATCCGCAGATGGGGCAGGCACCCAGCGACGCGTCTTCAAACTCGACGATCTCGCCAGATTCTTCGCCCTTCTTGTCATCGCCAAAGTCGAATTCGAGCTTGTAGTTGTGCGCCTCGTCGTCGTACTTGATGACGATCTCGGACGTGAAGGGCCAGCCCGCCTTGGAGCGGAAGCCTTCCAGCGGGCCGATCTTCTTGTCGCGCAGCAGGGCGTTGGCCTCTGCGGTTTCAAACGTGCGGCCTGCGGGCGACTTGCCAAAGCTGAAGCCGCAGCCTTCCGAGCCGGGCTTGCCCACGCAGGCAAAGCGGCGGTAGTTCTCTTTGACCACGCCGCCGCAGTTGGGGCACGGCGATTCGAGCGTGGCGTAGTCGCCGGGGATGGTGTCGCGGTCGTATTCCTTGGCCTTCTTGACCATGCGCTCGGTCATGGCGGCGATCTCGGCCATGAAGGATTCGCGGCTGAGCAGGCCCTTTTCCATTTGCGAGAGCTTGAACTCCCACTCGCCGGTCAGGTCGGCGCGGCAGAGTTCTTCGACCTCCAGCCCGCGCAGCAGCGTCATCAGTTGAAACGCCTTGGCCGTGGGGATGATCTCGCGGCCTTCGCGCAGCATGTACTTTTCAGTCAGCAGACCTTCAATGATGGCCGCGCGCGTGGCTGGCGTGCCCAGGCCTTTTTCCTGCATGGCTTCGCGAAGTTCGTCGTCGTCGATCTGCTTGCCCGCGCTTTCCATGGCGCCCAGCAGCGTGGCTTCGGAATAACGTGCGGGCGGTTTGGTCTTGAGGCCCTTGGGGTCCACCTGCAGGGTGTTGACCATTTCACCGGGCTTCACGGGCACCAGGTTCTGGCCCTTGTCGCCGTCCTTGCCGCCTTCCACCTCCTCGGCCGCTTCCTTGCCGTAGATGGCCAGCCAGCCCGGCTTGACCAGCACCTTGCCTTCGGTCTTGAAGCTGTGCGGGGCCACGGTGCTGATGCGCGTGGTCACGGTGTATTCAGCGCTGGGGAAGAACACCGCCATGAAGCGGCGCACCACCAGGTCGTACAGCTTTTGCTCGGCTTCGCTCAGGCCGCTCGGTGCCTGCAGCGTGGGGATGATGGCAAAGTGATCGCTCACCTTGCTGTTGTCGAAGATGCGCTTGGACGGGCGCACGTAGTTGTTGTTCAGCGCGGTGAGCGCGTGCGGCGCCAGGTGGCGCATGCCGCTGTCGGCCAGCATCTCGAAGGTCTGCTTGGCCACGGGCAGATAGTCTTCCGGCAGCGCGCGCGAGTCGGTACGTGGGTAGGTCAGGGCCTTGTGGCGCTCGTACAGGCTTTGCGCCAGCGCCAGCGTGGTCTTGGCCGAGAAGCCGAACTTGCCGTTGGCCTCGCGCTGCAGGCTGGTCAGGTCGAACAGCAGGGGCGAGGCTTGCGTGGTGGGCTTGCTCTCTTCGGTGACCGTGGCCTGCTTGCCGCGCACGGCGTTGGCAATCGCCTGGGCTTCGGCGGCAGACCACACGCGGTCGGCGCGGGCCTCCACATCCTCGCCCTTCTTCCACTTGGGGTCGAACCACTTGGCGGGGTATTCACCGGCCTGCGCACCGAAGGTGGCGTGGATTTCCCAATAGTCGCGGCTGATGAACTTGCGGATCTTTTCTTCGCGCTCCACCACCAGCGACAGGGTGGGCGTCTGCACCCGGCCCACCGTGGTCAGGAAGAACCCGCCATCGCGCGAGTTGAACGCCGTCATGGCGCGGGTGCCGTTGATGCCCACCAGCCAGTCGGCCTCAGACCGGCTGCGGGCTGCACTGGCCAGGCCCGCCATCTGCTGCTCGGTGCGCAGTGCGTCAAAGCCGTCGCGGATGGCCTGGGGCGTCATGGATTGCAGCCACAGGCGCTTGACCGGCTTGCCCAGGGGCTTGGCGCCCCCGGCGTATTGCTCGATCAGGCGGAAGATCAGCTCACCCTCGCGGCCCGCGTCACAGGCGTTGATGAGTTGCGTCACGTCCTTGCGCTTGGCTTGCTTGACCACGGCGTTCAGGCGCGTCTTGGTCTTGTCCACGGGCTTCAGGTCGAAGTACGGCGGGATCACGGGCAGGTGGGCAAAGCTCCACTTGCCACGCTTCACGTCAAACTCTTCGGGCGCCTGGATCTCTACGAGGTGGCCCACGGCGCTGGTGACTACATAGCGGTCGTTCTCGAAGTGGTCTTCGTGTTTGTCGAACTTTCCGGCCACGGGGGTCAATGCGCGCACGATGTCTTGCGCGACAGAGGGTTTTTCTGCAATTACCAGGGTCTTGGTCATTTTGGGGCTCTCGCCAGTCATTCTGGTTGCCCGGGTTCCGGGCGCTTCTACAATTCGGGTCTCACGCGCATGCACACGCATACACGCGCACGCACACATGTGTGCACTATCAAGTTAACAGAGTTTTTGCCATGCCCCGCTCCGCATCGCCTGCCGCCCCCACCCTTGCACCGGGCCGCCGCATCCAGACCCGGCGCTCTGGCGTCCATGGCAAGGGCGTGTTTGCCGTGCAGGATATTGCGGAAGGCGAAGTCCTTGTGGAGTACACGGGCGAAGTGATTGGCTGGCAGGAAGCGCAGGACCGGCACCCACACGACCCCCTGCAACCCAACCACACGTTCTACTTTCATGTGGATGAAGACCACGTGATCGACGCAAAGTTCGGCGGCAATTCGTCGCGCTGGATCAACCACAGCTGCAACCCCAACTGCTACGCCGATGAGCGGGACGGCCGCATTTTCATCACCGCGCTGCGCAATATCAAGGCGGGCGAAGAGCTGAACTACGACTACGGCCTGATCATCGAAGAGCGCTACACCAAGAAGCTCAAGGCCGAATACCCCTGCTGGTGCGGCAGCAAGAACTGCCGGGGCACGCTGCTGGCGCCCAAGCGCGGCTGGGCACCACCGGTGCCGTTGCCACCATCCAAACCCTCTCCAACCAAGTCTTCCGCCAAAAAAGCCAAAGCCCCCAAAGCGCCTTCAACCACCAAGCCGCGGGGCCGAAGCCAGTGAGCGCCGCCTCCCCCATCCGCTGGCCCGCCGAGGCCATCTGGGAAGCGGTGTCACCGCTGTTACCGGGCTTTACCGTCGAGGTGCTGCCCACCATCGACTCCACCAACACCGAGCTGATGCGCCGCGCGCGCAACGGCCAGTGCGAGCCCACGCTGCTGGTGGCCGAGCAGCAGACCGCCGGGCGCGGGCGGCTGGGGCGGGTGTGGCAAAGCGATGTGGGGGCTTCCCTCATGATGTCGCTGGGGCTGCCTCTGGCGCCGCAGGATTGGTCGGGTCTCTCGCTCGCTGTGGGGGTGAGCGTGGCTGAAAGCCTGCAGCCCGTGCTGCCCGCTCTGGGCGCCGACCAGCCCGCGCGTGTGGGGCTCAAGTGGCCCAACGACCTCTGGCTGGGCGGCGCGGCGGGTGACCGCAAGCTTGGCGGCATCCTGGTGGAGACCGCGAGTTTTGTGGCGCCCCAAGCAGCCTCTGCTGCAACAGCCAGTGCCAGCACCGCACGGTATGTGGTGGTGGGCATCGGCATCAACGTGCTGCCGCGCAGCGCCGAGGGCATGAGCATGCCGCCCGGCAGCTTGCAGGACGTAGAGCCCGGCTTGGACGCCCCCACCGCGCTGCTGCGCATCGTGCCGCCACTGGTGGCCATGCTGCGCTCGTTTGAAGGCTACGGGTTTGGCCCCATGCAGCCCCGCTTTGCAGCCCGCGATGTGCTGCAGGGCCGGGCCGTGACGCTGAGCGACGGCCACACCGGCACGGCGCACGGCGTGGGGGACGATGGCGCGCTGCTGGTGCACACTGCGGGCGGCATGCAAGCCATCACGAGTTCCGAAATCAGCGTGCGGCCCACTGCGGTGCCTCCGGTGTGAAGAAGCTCCCTTTGTTGATCTCGATGTTCCTGAAAGGCCGCGCTCCATGCTCCGTCTTGCCGTGATCGCACTGCTGCTGGCCAACGCGGGCTACTACGCGTGGTCGCAAGGGCTGCTCAAGGACTGGGGCTTTGCCCCCGAGGAACAGGCTGAGCCGCAGCGCATGAACCAGCAGATCCGGCCCGAGACGCTGCAGATCCTGCGTGTGAACCACAGTAAAACATCTTCCTCCTCCTCTTCTTCGTCCTCCCCCCCACCCTCTCCCTCCACCCCCGGCACGGCCACCGCATCGGCCGACGTGGCGTCTTCCGCCGCTTCCTCCCCACCCCCTGCCGATACCGCCGAATGCCTGCAGGCCGGTGTATTTGACGAGCGCCAGGCCGACGCCCTGCGTACCGCCGCCGCCAACCTGCCGCCGGGCAGCTGGCTGCTGGAGCCCACGCCCATCCCGGGCCGCTGGATGGTCTACATGGGCCGCTTTGAAGACCTGGACACGCTGGACCGCAAACGCGCCGAACTGCGGGCCCGCAAGGTAGACCACGATCGGGCAGGCGGCACACTGGAATACGGCCTCTCGCTCGGCCGTTTTTCGTCCAAAGAGGCCGCAGAGCGCGAACTGGCCAACCTGGGCAACAAGGGCGTGCGCACGGCCCGCGTGATCCAGGAGCGGCCCGAGTCCCCCGGCTTCACGCTGCGCCTGCCCGCCGTGACCGACGCACTGCGCCCGCAGTTCGACGCGCTGCGCAGCGCCATGGCGGGCAAGACGCTGCGCAACTGCGCGTGACCGCAGCAGCTGCGATGGCGGGGCCATCGCTTGCGCCGCCGGTTGTCACATCGGGACGGCGCGCGTCTCGCCGTGGCGCATGAGCCAGACCCGGTCCTGCGGCAGGCCGCGCTGCGCCAGTGCAGCGGCCACGTCGCGCGGAGGGTGGTCAAACGCCTCCTGCGTCAGCATGAACGTGCCCCAGTGCACGCCCATGGCCTGCTTGGCGTCCACATCCAGCATCAGCTGCACGGCGTCCTCGGGGTTCACGTGCATGGGTTTCATGAAATCGCGCGGCAGGTAGGCGCCGATGGGCAGGGCCAGGAAATCCACAGCCCCCAGGCGCTGGCGGATGGCCTTGAAGTCGTCGCTGTAGCCCGTATCGCCCGGAAACAGAAACCGCCAGGGGTCCCCAGCGTTCGGGCGCGCCCATTCCAGCGCGTAGCCGCCCCACAGCGAGGCGTTGGTATCCCATGGGGTGCGGCGGCTCCAGTGCTGGGCGGGCGTGAAGTGCACCCGCACACCCGGGGCGATGTCGGTGTGTTCCCACCAGTTCAGCTCGGTCACGGGGCCCATGCCGCGTTGGGTGAACCAGTCTCCCAAGCCCCGGGGCACCACAAAACGCGGCGACTGGCCGGCGTCGCGCAGGCGGCGCAAGGTGCCGTAGCACAGGTGGTCGTAGTGATTGTGCGAGATCAGCACCACGTCGATGGGCGGCAGCTGCTCGGGGGTCAGCGGTGCCGGTACGCGGCGTGGTGCGCCAAAGCGGCCGAGTGGCCCGGCAAAGCCGCACAGTGTCGGGTCCATGAGCACGTTCAGGCCCGCCACCTGCAGCAGGATGGACACATGGCCCAGCCAGGTGACGACCGGTGCCTGCGGGCGCTGCGCCAGGCGCGCGTGGTCCACGGGCGCGCTCCACTGCCGGGCAAAGGCTTCATAACCCCCGGCGGGGTCCGAGCGGGGTTTGAAATCGCCGCGCAGCGAGCGCCACACCATCTCGTACCAGGGGAAGTTGCCAATGACGACGCCGGGGTGGGTGTTGGCAAAACGGCGGGGTGATGGGGTCATGGTGGCAGCTTCGGGTCAAAGAGGTCGCATGATGCCGCAGCCCGGTGCGGGGCGGTGGGGTCTAGTGCATCGCCCCTGCGGCGTGCCGGTATTCGGGCAGTGCTGTTCAGCCGCCCGCCACTTCATCGCGCGCGGCAAAACGCACGCTGAAGCGCGCGCCCGGCGGCTGCTGGCCCGGGCGTGCGTCTTCCAGGGTGACCTCGGCATCGTGCTTGCGCGCAATCTCCAGCACGATCGGCAGGCCCAGACCGGAGCCGTCGGCCTCGCTGCCCAACGCACGGTAGAACGGCTGGAACACCAGCTCGCGCTCGGCCTCGGGCACGCCGGGGCCTGAGTCTTCGACCTGCAGCAGCAGCACATGGCCAAACGTATCGGCCAGCACGCGGGCCGTGACCACGCCCGGCTTGTCGGGCGTGGAAGGGGTGTAGTTGAGGGCGTTGTCCACCAGGTTGCGCACCAGTTCCTTGAGCAGCGTGGGGTTGCCGTCGAGCATCACGCCGGACGAGCCCGGCTCTGCACCGTCGTAGCCCAGGTCGATGTGTTTTTCCAGGGCGCGGGGCACCGAGTCGCGCACCACCTCGATGGTGAGCCGGGCCAGGTCGCAGGGCTGGCGCGCAAAACCCACGCCGCTGCCCTCGGCGCGCGCCAGCGCCAGCAGCTGGTTGACGGTGTGTGTGGCGCGGATGCTGGAGCGGCCAATCTGCTGCAGCGAGCGCTTGAGTTCCTCGGTGCTGGTGCCCTCGCGCTGGGCCAGGTCGGCTTGCATGCGCAGGCCTGCCAGGGGCGTCTTGAGCTGGTGCGCCGCGTCGGCCAGAAAGCGCTTTTGCGTGGCCAGCGAGTCGTTCAGGCGCTGCAGCAGGTCGTTCACCGAGGCAACGAGGGGCGCCACTTCGAGCGGCACCGTGCGGTCGTCCAGCGGGGAGAGGTCGTCGGGGTTGCGCGCGCGGATGCGCTGCTCCAGCTGGTTGAGCGGCTGGATGCCCCGCGCCAGCGCCAGCCACACCAGCAACACGGCCAGCGGCAGGATCACGAACTGCGGGAGCATCACGCCCTTGATGATTTCGGTGGCCAGCACGCTGCGCTTTTCGCGCGTTTCTGCCACCTGCACCAGCGCCACGGGGGTATCTGGCAAGGGCAGGCGCACCCAGATGTAGGCGACGCGGATCTCAATGCCGCGCATTTCGCCGTCGCGCAGGCGCACCTCGCCGGACATGGGCACCTCGTCGGCGGGCGGCTCGGGCAGCTCGCGCTCGCCGGAGAGGAACTCCCCGCCGGGGCCCAGCACCTGGTAGTAGACGATGTCGGACTCATCGGCTCGCAGGATCTCGCTGGCAGGCTGGGGCAGGTTGAACTGCACCTTGTTGCCCGCCACGCCCACCAGCTGGGCGAGGGCGTGGGCGTTGTATTCGAGCGCCCGGTCAAACGGCTTGTTGGCCAGGCCCTGCGCCACCAGCCAGGTCAGCGCCAGGCTGACGGGCCACAGCAGCAGCAGCGGCGTGAGCATCCAGTCGAGGATTTCGCCGAACAGGGATCGCTGCTCTCGCTGGAATATTTTCAAGGCGTTCGCCGTGGCGGTTTTGAATGAAATTGGCCTCTAGCGCTTATCTATCAAGCGCTAGTAGATATCATTTTTAAAGTATTCAATCGGCACGTCATGTCCGTCCACAGCATGTGCAACTGACGCGGCCAACGCCAGTGCACCCGTGGAACTGGCTCCGCCAGGCCATCGGGTGCGTCCCCCTCCCGAAGGAGAGGGGGAAGGCGCGAAGCGACTCAGGGGGTGCTTCATATCAACCTGGAATCTTTTCCAAACAGTAGCCCAGGCCGCGCACGGTGGCGATGCGGATGGGGCCACCTTCGATCTTCTTGCGCAGGCGGTGGATGTAGACCTCGATGGCGTTGTTGCTGACTTCTTCGCCCCACTCGCACAGGCGCTCCACCAGTTGCTCCTTGCTCACCAGGCGGCCCGCGCGCTGCAGCAGCACCTCCAAGAGGCCCAGCTCGCGCGCCGACAGCTCGATCATCTTGCCGTCGATGGTGGCCACGCGGCCAGCCTGGTCGTACACCAGCGGGCCGTGTTTGATGGCGCTGCTGGTGCCGCCCATTCCCCGCCGCGTGAGGGCGCGCACGCGGGCTTCTAGCTCCTGCAGGCTGAAGGGCTTGGCCATGTAGTCGTCGGCGCCAAAGTCCAGGCCCTTCACACGCTCTTCCACGCTGTCGGCGGCGGTGAGGATGAGCACGGGCAAGGCGGAGCCTCGGCCTCGCAGCTTTTTGAGCACCTCCAGCCCGTGCATCTTGGGCAGGCCCAGGTCCAGGATGAGCAGGTCGAATTCGTTGTTGGTCAGGAGCGCTGCATCGGCCTCGGTGCCGCTGGCCACGTGGTCCACCACGGCTCCCGAGGCGCGCAGGGTGCGCAGCAGGCCATCGGCCAGCACCTGGTCGTCTTCGGCAATGAGAATGCGCATGCGTTGTCTCCTGGTGAGGTGGCGGCGGTCTGGTGCCGCGCCTGTGCTGTGATTTTAGGCGTCTGGCTCCCGCCTGGTCTTTGGTTTCGTGCAAGCTTGGGCGGGGACAATCACCGCCATGCACATCCTGCTCATTGAAGACGATCTGGACCTGGGACAAGCGCTGCTGCAGGCCCTGCAGCTGGACGGCTTCACGGTGCAATGGCTGCGTAGCGTGGCCGCCACGCCGCCCGTGCCCGACGCCAACGAGATTGCCGCCGTGCTGCTGGACCTGACCCTGCCCGACGGCCAGGGCATGGCGCTGCTGCGCCACTGGCGGCGCGCGGGGCTCGCGGTGCCCGTGATCGTCATCACTGCCCGCACGGCGCTGCAGGACCGGCTAGACGGCTTGGACGCCGGTGCGGACGACTATGTGCTCAAGCCCTTTCACGTGCCCGAGCTGCTGTCGCGCCTGCACGCGGTGCTGCGGCGCAGCGCCCGCCAGGCCTGCGAGGAATGGACACTGGGCACACTGCGGATTGCGCCCCGGCGACATGAGGCCTGGCAGGGCGACGCCCTGCTGGCCCTGTCGCCGCGCGAGTTCCGCCTGCTGGTGGAACTGGCCCGCGAGCCCGGCACCGAGGTCGCCAAGAACGTGCTCGCCCAGCGGCTCGAACCGCTGGGCGATGCGCTGGACGCCGCCACGCTGGAGGTGCATATCTCCAACCTGCGCAAGAAGATTGGCGCCCAGCGCGTGGTCACGGTGCGCGGCGTGGGCTACCGGCTGCAGCCATGAAGTGGCCTGTCCTTGCACACGGCGCATGGAACCGCTGGTGGGGCCCCAGCCTCACGCGGCGCACCCTGCTGGCGCTGCTTGCAGCCATGGGGCTGGTGTGGCTGGTGCTGCTGGCGCAGATGGCCTACACCCACTACGAGACCATGGGCACCAACCCGGGCGTGCGCCAGCTGGCACAGGGGCTGGCAGTGCCGCTGGCCTCCATGCCCGACCCGGTGGAAGCCCGCGCGCTGGTGCGCGGCACGGCACAGACGTTCAACGCCATGCGCCTGGACGTGGAACTGCTGCAGGGCGAGAAAGTCGTGCTGCAGCTGCAGGACACGCACGGGCAGCTGTTTCACAGCAGCGCCGCCGACCTCCCCGCCGTGGCCCTGGCCGGCCCGTCCGGCCACGCCAAGATGGTGATTGCGGGGCGCCCGCACTGGGCCGCGTGGGAAACCTCGGGCGCGTGGCGCGTGCTGGTGGCAGAGCCCCTGTTGTCCGACGCGCGCCTGCTCAGCTTCATGGGCGAAGACCTCGCGGCCTCGGTGCTGCTGGCGCTGCCCCTGGTGGGACTGCCGCTGTGGCTGGCCGTCCGCACGGGCCTGCGCCCACTGGCGCGGCTGGGTGCCCAGATCGCGGCGCGCTCTGCCCACGACCTGCGCCCCCTGCAGGACCTACCGCCCGAGCGCGAACTGCGCGGGCTGGCCCAGGCATTCGACCACTTGCTCAACCGACTGCGCGCCCATCTGGCACGTGAGAAGGCGCTGGTGCACGACGCGGCCCACGAGCTGCGCACGCCCATGGCGGTCATTGCCACCCAGGCCCACGTGCTTCTCCAGGCGCCCGAGGGCCCCGCGCGGGCGCGGGCCTCCGAGGCGCTGATGCACGCCGTTGAGCGCGCGGCCCACCTGAGCGAGCAATTGCTCACGCTGGCTGCGCTGGAGGAAGCCCCGCCCCCCAGCGCCGAACGGCAGGACCTGATGGCCTTGCTGCAGGACTGCCTGGCCCAGCGCATGCGCTGGGCGGATGAGATGGGCGTGGAGCTGTCGCTCGAAGGGCCCGACACCTGGGTGCTGGCCTTTGACCGCCAGCTGCTGTGGTCGGCGCTGGGCAATGTGCTGGACAACGCCCTCAAGCATGGCTGCGGGCCGGGGGCCGGACGCGCGGTGCAGTTGCGCGTGGGCGAGGAGGCAGGCGATGTGGTGATCTGGATTGCCGATGACGGCCCAGGCATCGAGGCCGGCGAGCAGGCACGGGTCTTCGAGCGGTTCTGGCGTTCGCCGCGCGCGCGCAGCAGCGGCTCCGGCCTGGGGCTCACCATCGCGCAGCAGGCCATGGGACACCTGGGCGGGCGGGTCACTGTCGGCACGGGCCTGCAGGGCCGGGGCGTGGGCTTCACGCTGCGCTGGCCAGCTGAGACCTTTGGGTAGGCCCAAGGTTCGCGTTCCAACAATCGGGCATCTTTTCTTTGCGAGATGCCATGAACTTCCTGAATTTCCTTGCGGCGCGCGGCGCCATCCTTTCTCGTCGCCGCTGGCTGGCCGCAGCTGGCCTGGGCACCCTGGTGACCGCCTGTGGCGGCGGTAGCGATGATGGCGCTGACGCCTTGCTGGAGCGCCTGCAGTCGCAGGCCAGCAAGCTGGTGTCCCAAGGCGTTGTGGGTGCGGCCACCGGCTGGACGGATTCCACGCGCGCCCAGGTGGCGGTGGCCGGGCTGCGCAGGTTGGGCGGCACCGCCGCGCTGGAGCGCGGCGACCTGATGGCAATTGGCTCCAACACCAAGGCCATGACGGCGTGTGTGGCCGCCAGCGTGGTGGACCAGGGCCTGCTGCGCTGGGACAGCACGCTGGCGCAGACGCTGCCCGGATTGGCCCGCGAGGCCCTGCCCGCCTACCAGAGTGTCACGCTGCGGCAATTGCTGGACCACCGTGCGGGTGTGATGGCATTCAACAAACCGGAGGATGTGGCGATGTTCCTCGGCGAAGTGGGCACCGACGTGCTCACCCGACTGCAAGAGCCCGCCGAAGTGGAGGACTTCTTCCTGCAGTGGCTGCTGCGCCAGGCCCCTGTCCGGGGCACGGGGGCCGACCCGGATTTTGCGTACTCCAACGCTGGCTATGCGCTTGCGGCCCGCATGCTGCGCGCCGCCACGGGGCAGGACTGGGCAGACTTGCTGCGCCAGCGCGTGGCCCAGCCGCTGGGCATCTCCCTGTTCGTCGGCGAGCCTTTGCGAAGGGGTAGCGACCAGCCCGCAGGCCATGCACTGGAAGGTGGGCAACTACAGCCCCAAAGCTTGGCCGGGGCGCCCGAGCGCGCATGGCTGGAAATCCTGAACCCAGCCGGCGCCGTGAGCCTGACCGCGCGGGACGACGCCCTGTGGCTGCAATGGCACCTGCACGCCCTCAGGGGCGGCGCCACGCCCCTGCCCCGCAGCTATGTGCAGGGGCTGCAAGACCTGGCACGCGCTCCTGCAAACCGCTATGCGCTGGGGTGGATCACGCACGCCATGCAGGGCGCAGGCTGGCTGTTGCACACGGGCGAAACCGGCGGGTTTCAGGCGTTGTCGCTGGTGGCAATGGACGGGTCGCGCGCCGCCTTTGCGCACAGCAACATCGCCACCGAGGACAGCATCGCGCTGCTGTACGAAAGCGTTTCTGTACTGCTGGCCTGAGAAGCGTTTCTGAAAGCGGCTCGCCCCCGTCAGCGCGGATCGTGCGCGAGCAGCCTGCGCACCAGCGCCTGCAGGTCGGCCTGCAGCCGCGCCATGCCCTCGGGCACCTGCGCCAGCGTGCGCTCGTCCATGTAGAGCTTGCGGTTGATCTCGACCTGGATGCTGTGGCGGTGCTGCGCAGGGTTGCCATAGCGGCGCACCAGCTCCACGCCTTTGTAGGGGTGGTTGTATTCCACGCTGTAGCCACACGCGCGCAGGTGATCGCAGATCAGTGCGGACAGCGAGGGGCTGGCCGTGGTGCCGTCGCGGTCGCCCACCACGAAGTCGGCGTGCTTCAGCCCCGGAAACTCGGTGGCAAAGCGCCCGGCCACGGCGGGCATGGAATGGCAGTTGAGGTGGATGCTGTAGCCGTGGCGCGCATGGGCGGCATCGATGGCCTGGGCCACTGCCGCGTGGTAGGGGCGCCAGCATTGGTCGATGCGCGCACGCACTTCGGCCACGGTGAGCTGTCGGTGGTAGATGGGCTCACCCTCGTCGGTGAACTTCCAGATCAGGCCCTTGCCTAGGCGCACCTTGCTGAGCACCTTGGGGTCGGTGGAAATGGGGTCTGTCCATTCGCCGTCGATCAGGCTGGTATCCAGCTCGGTGGTGTCGCGGTTGGCATCCAGGTAGATGCGGGGGAAGTGGGCCTCGACCCAGGCCACGCCCAGCGCCGGGGCAAAGGCGTAGATTTTTTCGACGTGGGTGTCCTCTGCCCTGCGCAGGGTGGCCAAGGCGAGGGCGGAGCCAAAGTCGGCGGGGTACTGAGTGCCGCTGTGGGGAGAGTCAAGCACCAGCGGTGTACTGCCGGACACCGCAGTGACGGTGGCAGATGGTTGCGTGGCCTGCCCGGGTGAACCGGTGGCTCCCGGTTGGGCGTGCTGAAAGCGGTGGTGGATCAGTTTCAAGGCTGAATGCATAGGCAGAGTGTGCGCAAAATGGGGCGGCTGGCCTAGCCGTCCAGACCGGGCGAAGACCATGGTTATCCCTGTGACGGTCTTCCCCGGCTATGGCCACCGGGCCCGCGGGCCCGGTGTGGGTTCAATCGAGCACCACCTTGGCGTAGGCGGCAACACCCTTCATTTTCTCGATCTCACGGGCGATCTGTGCGGTGAATTCCTTGGAGGTTGTACCGGAGGGGTACAGGCCCTGACCCGCCAGGCGCTCGCGCACGGCAGGTTCCTTGAGGGCCTGGGCCACGGCCTGCTGGATGCGGTCTATGGCCGCGGCGGGCGTCCCCGCCGGGGCCACCATGCCAAACCAGGAGGGCTCGTTGGCCTGTTTGTAGCCCACCGCAGCATAGGTGGGCACATCGGGCAGGACTTCCAGCCGCACCGGCCACGACACGGCCAGCGCCCTGAGCTTTCCAGCCTTGATGTGGGGCAGCGAGGAAGCCACCTGGTCAAAGTACACCCCCACCTGGCCAGCCAGCACGTCGTTGATGGCCGGACCCGCACCGCGGTAAGGGATTTGAACCATGGAGACACCTGCGCTGCGCTTGAACAGCTCGCCCCACATGTGTCCGATGGTGCCGTTGCCCGGAGTGGCATAAGCCACTTTGCCGGGGTTGGCCTTGAGATAGCTCACCAGCTCGGCGAGATCTTTGACGGGCAGGACGGCCGGGTTGACCACCACCACGCCGGGCGCTTTCACGATCTCGGTCACGCCCACAAAGTCCTTGATCGGATCGTAAGGCAGCTTGCTGTACACGGCGGGGTTCACGCCGTGGGTGGACAGCGTGGCCACGCCCAGTGTCAAACCGTCCGCAGGGGCCCGCGCCACTTCAGCCATGCCGATGGAGCCGCCTGCGCCGCCCCGGTTTTCCAGCACCACGGGCTGCTTGAGGATGCGGGCCAGTGACTCCTGCAAGCTGCGGGCGGTGATGTCGGTAGCCCCGCCGGGGGGAAAGGGCACGATGATACGCAGAGGCTTGACCTCTTGCGCCAAGGACATTCCAGGAACGAAAGATACAGCGGCCAGCGCTGAAAGCATGTGACGGCGTTGCATGGGTTCTTCTCTTATAAGGAGCCACAAGGTTAAGTGAGGCATACACAACCGCCAAGCAATGGATACGCCTGATAACATTCCATTCTGGAATGATTAAATCCAACAACCATGTCCTCCCTTCGTCGGCTGTCGCCCCCTTTGCACCTGTTGCGCGCGTTTTCCATGGTCACGCGGTTTGGCAGCGTCTCGCGCGCTGCCGAGGCCTTGCACCTCACGCAAAGCGCGGTCAGCAAGCAGGTCAAGGAGCTGGAGGGCTGGGTGGGCGTGGCATTGTTTGAGCGCAGCCGCAAGCGCTTGGCGCTGACGCCCGCGGGCGAACGCTACGAGAAAGCCGTGCGCGCGGTGCTGGCGCAGCTGGAGGCCGCCACCCTGGAGCTGATCACCAGCGACGACGGTGGCGGGGCGCTGCACCTGTCCAGTCTGCCCACGTTTGCGGCCAAGTGGCTCATCCCGCGCCTGCCGCAGTTCCAGCAGCTGCACCCGCAGGTCACTCTGCACTTCGTGCCCTACGTGCACAGCTACGACTTCGAGCGGCCCGAGCTGGACTGCTCCATCCTGTTCGGTGAAGGCCACTGGCCCGGCGCACACGCGCACTACATCACGGGCAACGAGGTGGCCTTGATCGCCCCGCGCACCCGCGTGGCCGACTGGACCATCGACACGCCAGGCGATGTGGCCCACCACACACTGATGCGCCACGTGACGGTGCCCGAGGCCTGGCTGCGCTGGAGCGAGACACACGGGGTGGAGGCCCTCATCGACCCGCTGGCCGGGCCGCAGTTCGACCAGTTCCAAACCATGATCCGCGCGGTGATGGCCGGCATGGGCCTGGCGCTGGTACCGCGCTGCTTGGTGCAGGATGAAATCACGGCGGGCCTGGTGCGCGAGCCCCTTGCCGACCATCCGCTGCGCGGCGGCTTCCGCAGCGACATGGGCTACTGGTTTTGTTACCCCGAGGGCCGCACGCAGCTGCAGGCGCTGCAGTGCTTTCGACAGTGGTTGCTGGCGTGTGAATCGCCCGGGGGTGAGACAGTGCTTTCGCCACCCACACCGGGTGCAGGGCCGATCGCGCTCGTTCCGCGGTGACGCCTTGCTGACGACAGGCCGTCGTCAACATGGGTTGACGAGAGAGATATTCGTCAACTATAGTTGACGAATGCAAGCGCCACCCGCACTCCCCTCACCCGACAACCCCGAGGCCGCGCTGGCTGCCGTAGTCGCCTTGCGGCTGATGGCCGACCGGCTGGAAGCTGCCGCCGTGGCTGCGGCGCTGGAGCAAGGGTGGTCGTGGGCACAGATTGCCCAGGCCCTGGGCGTGAGCAAGCAGGCAGCGCACAAGCGCCTGTCACCCCACATGCCCCAGGCCCCACAGCGCCCCCGTTCTTGAGAAGGAGTTATCACCATGTTTCGCCAATTGCAGCACCGCTTCCAGAGCATGCGCACCCTGAGCCGCCTGTGCACCGGCGCCGAGGCACATGCCCGCGCAAGCGGCCAAGCCGCACCGGGGGCAGAGCATTTTTTGCTGGCCGCCATCGACCTTCCCGATGGGTCGGCCCGGCGTGCGCTGGAGAGCATGGGCGTCGCACCCGCCGCCGTGCGGGATGCGATCGAGCAGCAGTACCGCGATGCGCTACGCAGCGTGGGGCTGGATGCAACCCTGCCGCAGGCGCCAGCCCTCGCGCCACCGGCCCCGGGCCTCTACCGGGCACAGCCATCGGGCCAGGAGGTCATGCAGACGCTGGCGCGCTCCCGCAAGAGCCAGGGCGGCCCCCTTCTGGGCGCCCACGTGGTGGCAGCGGTGGCCACCATGCCGCACGGCGTGGCGGCACGCACGCTGCGTGCCATGGGCATTGACGCTGACCAGCTGGTGGCAGTGGCGCAGGCCCAGGTGTCAACGGCAACAGCAACCGCAACGGGTACAGCCGACTAGCCGGGTTCAGCGCATCAACATGCCCGCCCCATCGCCGCCCGCATAGGCTTCCAGCCCAATCGCCACCACAGTGGCCACGTCATGGCCCACTTCGGCCCGGAACTCGGCCTCCGCCTGCGCCACAGCATCGCGAAACGCCTGCAGCCAGGCCAACCCCGTGGACGTAAAACACACGCGGCGGGCGCGCGCGTCCAGCGGGTCGGCCTCGCGCGTGACCAGGCCCCAGGCCTCGCACTGGTCCACCAGGTTGGCCATGGCCTGCTTGGTCATGCCCGCGCGCTGGGCCAGGTCGGTCAGTCGGTCGCCCTGCAAGGCCAGGTGCCGGGTGATGTGCACATGCGCGGCCGTCACCTGGTCGCGCGCCGCCAGGTTGGACAGCGCCAGCGGCACCTCCACGTTGTGCGCCATGAGCTGCAGCACGCGCGCGTCAAAACGCCGCATGGCGTGGCCGAAGAGGCGACCCAGGTGGGTCTGGCGCCACCCGTCTTCGACAGGGGATGGAAGGGGCGAATCAGGCATCACCGAATTGTCAGGCAAACTGACCAAATTATCCTTGAAGACCTTGCAACAGCTCGCATAAACTACTGTTCAAGCATCCAGCCTGTGATTAACCGCAGAGCGATGCAAGCATCCAACCTGTTGTTTTTCAAGGAGTTTCTCATGGACGTCGCAGTCAAAGGCACCAACCCCGCATTGCCCGTGAACACCGAAAAGGCCAAGGCCCTGGCCGCTGCGCTCGCCCAGATCGAGAAGCAGTTTGGCAAGGGAACGATCATGCGCTTGGGTGAAGGTGAGGTGATCGAGGACATCCAGGTTGTCTCCACCGGCTCGCTGGGCCTCGATATCGCGCTGGGCGTGGGCGGCCTGCCCCGTGGCCGTGTGGTCGAGATCTATGGCCCGGAATCGTCGGGCAAGACCACGCTCACGCTGCAGGTGATTGCCGAGATGCAGAAGCTGGGCGGTACCTGCGCGTTTGTGGATGCCGAACACGCGCTAGATGTGCAGTACGCCCAGAAGCTGGGTGTGCAGCTGTCCGACCTGCTGATCAGCCAGCCCGACACCGGCGAGCAGGCGCTGGAAATCGTGGACAGCCTGGTGCGCTCCGGCGCCGTGGACCTGATCGTGGTGGACTCGGTGGCTGCGCTCACGCCCAAGGCCGAAATCGAAGGCGAGATGGGCGACGCCCTGCCCGGTCTGCAAGCCCGCCTGATGAGCCAGGCGCTGCGCAAGCTCACCGCCACGATCAAGAAGACCAACTGCATGGTCATCTTCATCAACCAGATCCGCATGAAGATCGGCGTGATGTTCGGCTCGCCCGAAACCACCACCGGCGGTAACGCGCTCAAGTTCTATGCCTCCGTGCGCCTGGATATCCGCCGCACCGGCACCATCAAGAAGGGCGACGAAGCCATCGGCAACGAAACCAAGGTCAAGGTGGTCAAGAACAAGGTGAGCCCACCCTTCAAGACGGCCGAGTTCGACATCCTGTTCGGCGAGGGCATCAGCCGCGAGGGCGAAATCATCGACATGGGCGTGACCGCCAAGATCGTGGAAAAGAGCGGTGCCTGGTACGCCTACAACGGCGAAAAAATCGGCCAGGGCCGCGACAACGCGCGTGAGTTCCTGCGCGAGAACCCCGACCTCGCCCGCGAGATCGAGAACAAGGTGCGCGAAGGCCTGGGCATTGCGCTGCTGCCTGGCGCACTGCAGGCCCCTGCCGCCACTGCGGACGAGTGAACTCCGAAGTTTCAAGCAAAATTGGCTTCTAGCGCTTGATTGGCAAGCGCTAGCAGCTATCAAATTTGAAGCAAATAGATTCATGGGGTTCACCACGCTCTCGCTCAAGGGCCGGGCCCTGCGCCTGCTAAGCCAGCGGGAGCATTCCCGCAGCGAGCTGGCCGCCAAGCTGGCGCCCCATGCAGAGAGCCCCGAGGAGCTGGCCGCCCTGCTGGACCTGCTGGTGGAGCAGGACTGGCTGAGCGACCAGCGCGCGGCCCAATCCCTGGTGCACCGCCGTGGCCCCCGCCTGGGTGCAGCCCGCCTCGTTCGGGAACTGCGCAACCGGGGAGTGGCCGATGAGCTGGTGCGCGAGGCCACGGCCCCGCTGCTGGCCACCGAGGTGCAGCGTGCCCGAGAGGTATGGCAGCGCAAGTTTGGCCAGGTGCCGCTGGACATGAAAGAACGCTCGCGCCAGGTCCGCTTCCTGATGGCACGCGGCTTCACGATGCATGCCATCCAGAAAGCCATTGGTGGCGATACGGACGGCGACACGAATGACGAAGACCCTGGCGCCACCTGACCCAACCAGGCAGCGTCCGCAAGCTAGGCCAGGCCAGGCCCGGTCAGCGCTGCGTTGTCAACTCTGCAACAGTACTGCTGGCTGAGGGTGCCGCAAGCACCTCGGGTGGCAAGGGTACCCACCGGGCATCCAGGCCATTGGGGTCCACCACATACACGATGGCCTGGCCCGAGCCTCGGTCGCTCAGGATGCCAGTGATCCATGGGGCATGTGCGGACACGCTACCCGGTACAGGGTGCACGCTGTCCTGCGACACCACGCCCACCAGACGCTCCACCAACAGCACCACCGGGCGGCCCTGGCTCTTGACCACGACCGCCACGGCCCGCCGAGGGTCGGCCAATGCAGACAGGCCCGCAATGCGGCAGGCGTCATAGGCGGGCGCCATGCGGGTGCCGCCTTCGTGGGCAATCTCCAGCATGCCGGCCAGCTGCGCCGGGCCCGGCACCTGCACCAGGCGCGCGGCCGACATGGCCTGCTGCACGTGCATGCTGTCAATGGCCAGCAGCAGGGCGCCACAGGCCACCACACCATAGCGGCGCACATTGCCGCCCGCCCCCTGCACAGATGACTGCGGCAAGGCCAGGGCACCGCCGCTGACCACGGCGGGCTGCACGGGCATCAGCAATACGGAGTACACGGGTTCCCGGTATCCATCGTCGCGCTTGAATTCCCGGTATCCGGTGCTGACCGCCACACCCGCCAGATAGTCCCGCCCTTGCCAGTGCACGCGCTGCGCGGTGGCGGGCAGGACAGACGCAGTCGCCGCAGAGGACGTTCGTGCGCCTTGCCCGGGCTGCCGCCCTGCAGCCGCTGGTGGCACTGCGGCCCGTGCAATATCCGCCACAAAAGGCAATACAGGTTGCGCACCGCCCTGAGCGGCATCCATGCCATCCTCGTCTGCGCTGGCCAGCACGCGCCCCTGCGCATCGGTGAAGAAGCCGCGCATGCCCTGGCCCTGCGGCAGTGCGTCGCGCAGCATGGCCTTCAGCTCGATGGCGCAGTTGAAGGCCAGCGCGATGCCGCCCACCACCGGGCCGCCCGGCGCAGCGCGCAGCGCGGCGCAGTACACATAGGCGGGCAGCCCATCGGCCAGCGCCTGCGGCTGCATGGGCGACACGACGTAGGCCTGCGAACCTTGCAAGGCCAGAGTGCGCCGGACCAGGTCGGCATCCAGTTTCAGGTCGGCGGGCAGCGTGTTGGCATCGCAGGACACGGCCACCACGAGCCCCTGGCGGTCAAACAGCGCCACGCGCCGGTACACCGTGTAGAGGCTGTTGAGGTGCGCGAGGATCTGTGCCGCGCGCTGTGCTGCAGCGGCTGATTGCCCGGGCACGCCCCGCGCCTGGATGTCACCCAGCGCATGGGCCAGTTCTTCGGACAGCGCCCACCAGCGGCAGTCGTTGGCACGTTCGTAGAGATTGCGGTCCATGATGCGGACCGCCAGGCCGGCATGGGCCTTCATCTCGGCGCGGCGCCCTGCCAGTAGCAGTCCGCGCAGTTCCTGGATGGCACCGTCGAAGACGGCAATGGTGTCCTTGCCCGTACGCCCGATCTGGTCAAACACGGCATGGATCGACGAGCCTGCGCTCACCGCCGATTCGGCCACCTTGCCATTCCAGATCACGCGGGTAAGCCCTTCTTCGATGGCGCGGGCGCGTTCCACAATGACGCGCAGCATGGGATCATCCACCTCCATGCGCGCCGCCTCAGCCGTCGCCGGCGCGCCACCGCCCCCTGCAGACTCCTGCATACCTTGCTCGCCCTTGAACGCCGCATCCAGCCGCACCAGCGCCACCGCCCGCCAGGGCAGGCCTTGGTAGCCCTGGTAGCCCCGGGTGGTGCGCGCCTGCGCCAGGTAGTCGTGGCCCCGGTGGGTGCAAGGGCGGGCGTCAAGCGACTGCAGAGAGCCAGTGGCCAGGACCTCGCCCACCGAGAATTCAGCGGGCTTGCTGGACGCAATGACACGATCACTGCCATCCACGAGCAGCAGCGCCACGCGGTCCTCGGGGTCGCGCAGGTCGGCAAAGATCGACTCCAGCTCGGAATGGAGTCCAAAGCGCAGCACCACGGCCCCGCAGGCGCGCCCCTGCGCCGATACAACGCGGTGCACATACAGCAGCAGATCGCCTTCGCCGGGATACCAGTCCGAGGCACCGTAGTGCTCGCCATAGCCGGGCCTGTCCATCGCACCCCGCCACCACGAGGGCTCCTGCACAACCAAGGTCTCGGTCACCTGCCGGTCTTGCAGGCCCAGCAACGGATGGGCACATGCATCCAGCAGCAGGATGTCGTCATAGACGGTGTATTTGGCGCGGTACTCTTGCAACCGCTGGCGCAGCAGCGTGGCGGCATCGGGGTCGCCTTCGACTCCCGCAGCCTCCACAAAAGCCACCAGCGGTCCATCGGTGGCGATGAAGCCGACATCGGCCGTGCGCTCGAAAAGGTTGCGCACCAGAATATCGATGGCCACCTGGGCGCGGGACGCCAGGTCGCCCATGCGGTTGCTCAGGTGGGTGGTGGCAATGTGCTCCACCATCTCCTGCGCCAGCGTGGCGAATGCGGTGCGCGTCTGGTCCAGGGTATGCAGGAAACCCGCCGCCTCGGCCGGGCACACGATGCGTGCAGTGGTGTCGATGACCTCCCAGCGAAGATCCAGGCGCTGCAACGCAGCTTCGAGCTTCTGCAGCGACCGCATCTGCGGCGCCACGATGTCATAAGACAGTGGAAAACCCATCAGCCCCCCCCAAACATACGGCGTGCGCCAGTGGGCCTGGCGTGGTCAGCGGTCTGGAATCAGCTTAAACGATTCCGCCGGGGACGCCCATAGAAAAAACGCGCCAGGTCTGGCGCGTCGAAAACCTGCCGGGCAGACAGGAGGGTGGGGAAACCCGTAGCGGTTCAGAGACCGAGCATCAGCTGCAGGTTCTGCACTGCGGCGCCGCTGGCACCTTTGCCCAGGTTGTCCAGGCGCGCAATGACCACGGCCTGCCGGTATTGCTCGTTGGCAAACACGCGCAGCTCCAGCTTGTTGGTGTCGGTCAGCGTGTCGGCGGCGAGCTTCAAATCATCGGTGGGCGGCAGTACGCTGACCCACTGCTCGGGCGTGTTGGTGCGGCTGTAGTGACCGGCCAGCGCGTCGTGAAGGTCGCTGGCCTTGGGGGCTCCGGGCAGCAGGTCCAGGTGCAGCGGCAACTGCACCAGCATGCCCTGGCGGAAGTTGCCCACGGCGGGGATGAACACCGGGCGGCGTGTGAGGCCGGTGTAGCGCAGGATCTCGGGAATGTGCTTGTGCGTCAGGCCCAGGGCGTAGGCCTCATACGGCGCTGCAGTGCCTGCCTCGTACGCTTCGATCATGGTGCGGCCGCCGCCGGAGTAGCCCGACACCGAAGGCAGGCTCAAAGGGTAGTCCGCAGGGATCAGGCCGGCGTCCACCAGCGGGCGCAGCATGGCAATCGCGCCCGTGGCGTAGCAGCCGGGGTTGGAGACACGGGTGGCGTCGCGCACCGCCTGCGCCTGCGATGCAGCGAGTTCTGGAAACCCGTACACCCAGCCATCGGCCGTGCGGTGGGCCGTGCTGGCGTCGATCACCTTGACCTTGCGGCCCGAGCTGCGCTCGATCTCGTCCACCATGGCCACGGTGTCGCGCGCTGCATCGTCGTGAAGACACAGCACCACCAGGTCGACCCCCGCGATCAGGTCGCGCTTGGCGGCCGGGTCCTTGCGCAACTCGGGCGCGATGCTGACCAGCTCGATCTGCGGCATGGCCTGCAGGCGCTCACGGATCTGCAGGCCCGTGGTACCGGCTTCGCCATCGATAAAGACTTTGGACATGGAGGTGCTCCTGCAAAAAAGGCGGCAGCGGCTGCCGGAATAGAAAAGAGAAAAGGGGGGATGGGAAGGCTACCAGCCCAGCCCAGGGTGTAAGTTAGGCACAAGGATGGTGCATTGCAACATGATACAGTCGCGGGTTGCCATGTCCCAAGCCCGCGGCCAGACATCTGTTCATGGTAAACGGGTAACTACCACCCTTCCCTGAGAGAGACCTCATGAAGATTCACGAATACCAAGGCAAGGAAATCTTGCGCAATTTTGGTGTGCCCGTTCCGCGTGGCATTCCCGCATTCACGGTGCAAGAAGCCGTTGAAGCAGCCCAGAAGCTCGGCGGCCCCGTGTGGGTGGTCAAGGCCCAGATCCACGCCGGTGGCCGTGGCAAGGGCGGCGGCGTGAAGGTTGCCAAGACCATTGACGACGTGAAGGCACGCGCCAGCGACATCCTGGGCATGCAGCTGGTCACGCACCAGACGGGCGCTGAGGGCCAGAAGGTTCGCCGCCTGTACATCGAAGACGGTGCGGACATCAAGAACGAACTGTATGTGTCGCTGGTCACCGACCGCGCCACGCAAAAGGTCGCCCTGATCGCTTCGAGCGAAGGCGGCATGGACATCGAGGAAGTGGCCCACTCCACGCCCGAGAAGATCGTCACCGAGATGATCGACCCGCTGACCGGCATCACCGAAGCGCAGAGCCGCAAAGTGGCAGCAGCCATCGGCCTGACCGGTGCCTCGATCGATCAGGCCGTGGACATCTTCGCCAAGATCTACAAATGCTACATGGACACCGACGCGTCGCTGGTGGAAATCAACCCGCTGAACTGCGACTCCAAGGGCAACCTGATGGCCCTGGACGCAAAGTTCAACTTTGACGCCAACGCCCTGTTCCGCCACCCCGAAATCGTGGCCTTCCGCGATCTGGACGAAGAAGATCCGGCCGAAGTGGAAGCCTCCAAGTTCGACCTGGCCTACATCAGCCTCGATGGCAACATCGGCTGCCTGGTGAACGGCGCCGGCCTGGCCATGGCCACCATGGACACCATCAAGCTGTTCGGCGGCGAGCCCGCCAACTTCCTGGACGTGGGCGGCGGTGCCACCCCCGAGAAGGTGACTGAAGCCTTCAAGATCATGCTCAAGAACCCCAAGGTCGAAGGCATTCTGGTCAACATCTTCGGCGGCATCATGAAGTGCGACACCATCGCCACCGGCGTGATCACCGCTTGCAAGGCCGTGAACCTGAACGTGCCGCTGGTCGTGCGCATGAAGGGCACGAACGAAGAGCTGGGCAAGAAGATGCTGGCCGAGTCTGGCCTGCCCATCATCGCTGCAGACACCATGGCCGAAGCTGCGACCAAGATCGTTGCTGCCGTCAAGTAAGCCCGGAGAACACACATGTCGATCTACATCAACAAAGACACCAAGGTCATCACCCAGGGCATCACGGGCAAGACTGGCCAGTTCCACACCGAAAAGTGCCAGGAATACGCGAACGGCAAGAACTGCTTCGTGGCGGGCGTGAACCCCAAGAAGGCGGGCGAGTCGATCTTCAACATCCCGATCTACGCCTCCGTCAAGGAAGCCGCCCAGCAGACCGGCGCCACCGTGTCGGTGATCTACGTGCCTCCAGCAGGCGCTGCGGATGCCATCTGGGAAGCCGTCGAAGCCGACCTGGACATGGCCATCTGCATTACCGAAGGCATTCCGGTCAAGGACATGCTGATGGTGCGCAACAAGATGAAGGCCAAGGAAGCCGCTGGCGGCAAGAAGACGCTGCTGCTGGGCCCCAACTGCCCTGGCCTGATCACGCCTGACGAAATCAAGATCGGCATCATGCCCGGTCACATCCACCGCAAGGGCCGTATCGGCGTGGTGTCCCGCTCGGGCACGCTGACGTACGAAGCCGTGGCCATGCTGACCGAAGTCGGTCTGGGTCAATCGAGCGCCGTGGGCATTGGTGGAGACCCCATCAACGGCCTCAAGCACATCGACGTGATGAAGGCTTTCAACGACGATCCAGACACCGATGCCGTGATCATGATTGGCGAAATCGGCGGTCCTGACGAAGCCGAAGCCGCCCAGTGGTGCAAGGCCAACATGAAGAAGCCTATCGTGGGCTTCATCGCTGGCGTCACGGCCCCTCCCGGCAAGCGCATGGGCCACGCTGGCGCGCTGATCTCTGGCGGCGCCGACACGGCCGATGCCAAGCTGGCGATCATGGAAGAGTCGGGCTTCATCATCACCCGCAATCCTTCGGAACTGGGCAAGCTGCTCAAGGCCCAGCTGAAGTAAATCTCGCTGCGCCCGTCCGCGTCACTGCGGACACCTCGGGCTTGAGGGCTCGCAGAGGAAGGCGTACCCAAAAAAAGCGCCCGGAACCAAGGTTCCGGGCGCTTTTTGCATGGGAAGACCAAAGTGTGCCTGGGTGGCTCGTCGCATTCGGGTGACAAAAATGGCACACCCGATTCACGCATCCTGCCTGCCCCGACAAGAACCGCCATCGAATCCTCGATGAACCACCCGTCGCACGCGGTTAGGGGTCACACCAAGCCCCCTGGCGCCCCGGCTTAAATATTGCTTTGAACAGCTCTCAATACAGAGAGTGGAATATCAGCAAGTGGGACGAACAACCTCGGGGCGGTGGCTTGGCATGTGGCGTACCGATGGTTTGCGGGGCGCATTGGCTGCGGCGGTGCTGGTTGCACTGTGCGCAGCCACGGGTGTGTTCCAGTGGCTGGAGTACCGCGTGTATGACGCTGCGACCAGCATCCACACGCCAGGCCCCCTGCCTGAAATTGCCATCATCGGCATCGACGATGCCAGCCTTGAAAGCTTGGGCAACGGCCCCTGGTCACGGGATGTCTACGCCAAGCTGATCGATCAGCTTTCGGCGGCTGGCGCCAAGACTATCGTCCTGACCCCGTCTTTTGCCGAACCCCAGTCCGACCGTGGCCTTGCCTACCTTCGCAAAATGCGGGACACGATGGCGCGGGCGGGGGACACATCCCCGCTGGCGACGGAGTTGAGCCGCACCGTAGACGAGGCGGAGAAAGCTCTG
The DNA here is from genome assembly GCF_019218805.1 of Acidovorax sp. sif0632. Classification (NCBI taxonomy): domain Bacteria; kingdom Pseudomonadati; phylum Pseudomonadota; class Betaproteobacteria; order Burkholderiales; family Comamonadaceae; genus Acidovorax; species Acidovorax sp. sif0632. The sequence goes on from NZ_JAHUWW010000005.1 coordinate 130,438, forward strand.
GATTCTGACGCGCGCCTGGCCGCCAGCATCCAACGGGCCGGCAACGTATTCCTGGCTTCGCGCTACACCCTGGCGGGCGGTGCCCGCACGCCGCTGCCCGCCTATGCGCACCGCAGCGTTTTGCCGAACCCTGCGAGTTTTGCGATCCCCGCCACATCGGCGCAAAACCCGGTCGCTGAGATCGGTTCGGTGGCGGCAGGCGTTGGTCATCTTTCGGTCGCCCTGGACGAAGATGGTCACCTTCGCGGCATTCCCCTTCTGCTGCGGTACGACGACGTCGGCGTGCCCTCCTTGGCCTTGCTTGCGGCGAGGCACAGTCTGCACCTGGGCCAAAACGAACTGCGGGTTCAGACGGAGCCTCAGGGCATTCGCATGGGTGGGCTGCACGTTGTGACCGACGGTTCGGCGGTGATGCACCCGCGATTTCACGCGGCGCCGGACGGTGCCTCCGCATTCCCTGTGGTGTCTTTTGTCCAGGTATCCAGCGGCAAGATTCCGCCACAGGACTTCAAGGACAAAGTGGTACTGCTGGGTGAGACAAGCAACGCGCTGGTCACCCCGTGGGTCCAGTCCAGCACGCGCACGATGTATCCCGTGGAGGTACTGGCGCAAACGCTGTCCGCCATAAGGCTGGGCCTCGGGGTGCAACGGCCTGAGTGGGCATGGACGGCGTCCTGGGGCAGCGCACTGGGAGCATTGCTCTTTGTTGCGCTGGCCCTTCCGAGACTCTCTCGTCCAGCCGGGGGAGTGCTTGGCGCAGGGCTCCTGCTCCTGCTCGTCGCCACTGAGTGGGGCCTGCTGCGTTACGCAGGGCTCTGGATTCCTTTGGCGCCCGGCGTGCTGGCTTTGTTGGGAGGCATCACAGCCTTTGCCGTGCTGGGCAAGCTCAGCGCAAGAGGTACGCCCCCATCAGCGGAAACCGCCGAAACCGATCGCATGATGGGGCTTGCGCTGCAAGGGCAGGGCCAATTGGACATGGCCTTCGAGCGCTTGCGCCGAGTGCCGCCCAGCGATGCACTGATGGACAACCTGTACCACCTGGCTCAAGACTTTGAGCGCAAGCGCAACTTTGCCAAGGCCAAGTCCGTCTACAAACACATCCTGCAGCACAACAAGGGATACAAGGATGCCCATGCACGGTACAAGCGTGTGCGGGCGCACTTGCAGAAGGAAACTGGCGCCCCGTCCAGCACACCCGCATCGATTCCCCCCACCCCAGCGCCGCGCCTGCCAGGTGATGCCGCAACCGGCATACCGATGCTGGGCCGCTATCAGATAGACAGGGAGATTGGCAAAGGGGCGATGGGCGTGGTCTACCAGGGAAGAGACCCAAAGATTGGACGCGTGGTTGCCATCAAGACCCTGGCGCTCGGCGAAGAGTTCGAGGGCGACGCACTCATCGACGCCAGAGCCCGGTTCTTTCGCGAGGCAGAAACAGCTGGGCGCCTGCAGCACCCCTGCATCGTGACGATCTTTGATGCTGGCGAGGAACACGATCTGGCCTACATCGCCATGGAGTTCCTCAAGGGCGCAGACCTGGCGCGGGCCTGCCATGCTGGGCATCTTCTACCGGTGGCCACGGTGCTTTCCATCGGAGCACGCGTTGCCGAGGCGCTGGACTACGCCCACGCACACAACGTGGTGCACCGCGACATCAAGCCTGCCAACATCATGTTCGACGCCGCCACGGATGCCGTGAAGGTGACGGATTTTGGCATTGCACGCATCACGGATTCCAGCAAGACACGCACAGGACTGGTTCTGGGAACCCCAAGTTTCATGTCACCGGAACAACTCGCAGGCAAGAAGGTAGATGGCCGGTCAGACCTCTACTCATTGGGTGTCACGTTGTTTCAGCTGCTGACGGGCTCGCTGCCGCTGCGCGGGGAGTCGATGACGGAGCTGATGCACAAAATCGCCAACACGGAGGCGCCCGACATTCGGCAACTGCGCCCCGAGCTTTCCCCCGCCGCGGCGCGCGTGGTGGCCCAGGCCCTTCAGAAACGCCCGGAGGCCCGGTACCAGACGGGCCGGCAATTTGCCGCCGACCTGCGGCAGGCGGGCGTGGCAGCCGGACAGGCGGGATCGCCGGAGCCGGGAGCAGTCGTCTATGATGCGGACCGCGATGCAACAGGGCATGAAATGGCGGATTTTCAGAGAACCGTGATGGAGCAACCCGCTGGGCGGGGCGCGGCATCCCCGCCGATTTCAGGCGCCCGATGACGCTCGCCCCAACATCCATGACCTACGAATTTTTCGCACGCACCGACAAAGGCCGCGTGCGCACCAACAATGAAGATGCGGTGGCGGTCGACCGGGATGCTCAGGTCGCCATCCTCGCCGATGGCATGGGCGGATACAACGCTGGTGAAGTGGCAAGCGGCATGGCCACCACGTTCATCCGCACCGAGATGGCCCGCTGGTTGGGGCAGGCCGGCAGCACTCCCCAATCGACCGACGTGCGGCGAGCCCTGGAGATCTGCGTCGAGAACGCCAACCATGCCATTCTGGGTGCCTCGCTTTCCAACCCCCAATATGCGGGAATGGGCACCACCCTGGTGGTCGGGGTTTTCCACGGCAGCCGCCTCATCCTCGGACATATTGGCGACTCCCGCTGCTATCGCCTGCGCGATGGCACCCTGCAGCAGATCACACGTGACCACTCCTGGCTCCAGGAACAGGTGGATGCCGGCCTGCTTACAGCGCAGCAAGCCGCGCTGTCGTCCAACCGCAATCTCGTTACCCGTGCGCTGGGCGTAGAGCCCAATGTCCTGATGGAAGTCAACGAGTTTCAGGTGGCCCCCAATGACTTGTTCCTAATGTGTTCAGACGGCCTCACGGACATGGTCGCTGACTCTGACTTGGCGGAACTGGTGCGAACACCACTGCCTTTGGAGGAAAAAGCCACATTGCTCATCGACACTGCCAATGCGAACGGTGGGCGTGATAACGTCAGCGTACTGCTGGTGCAAGCGGCTGCGGGGGGCAAGAAACGCGGCCTTATGTCCCGATTGCTAGGGGCCGCGTAAGTGGCGCCGACTACAACAATTACTCATCACATCAGGAGTGGATCATGCCCAGAATGATCGTTTCAATCGACGGGGTTGTCATCAAGGAAGTGCAACTGACCAAAGAGCGCACTACGCTCGGCCGCCGCCCTTACAACGACATCGTGATCGATAACCTCGCCGTGAGCGGCGAACATGCCGTCATTCACATGGCAGGCCAGGATGTGGAAATTGAAGACCTGGGGAGCACCAACGGCACCTACGTCAACGCCAAGGCTGTCAAGCGCCAGGAACTGCGCAATGGCGACACCGTTGAGGTGGGCAAGTACAAGATCCGTTTCATGCACGAGGCTGAAGGGCAAAACTTCGAGAAGACCATGATCTTCAAACCGGGAATGGTGCCTCCGTTGGGCACGGCATCCCGGCCTGCCCCGCTGGGTGCTGCCACTGCCCCGCCCATCTCCGGGGTCATCCGTGTGATGTCTGGTGCCGCTGCGGGGCGGGAAGTGTCGCTGCAAAAGGTGGTTACCACCATCGGCAAACCTGGCGTTGCTGTGGCCTCCATTACCAAGCGGCATCAGGGCTTTGTGCTGGCCCATGTCGAGGGCCCCGACATGCCTCTGCTCAATGGTGCTTCCATCGGCACATCTCCTGTACCTCTCAAACACGGTGATCGGCTGGAGTTGGCAGGTACGGAAATGCAGTTCGAACAAAGCTGACGGCCGCACCCGGGCCTCGCGCCCCAGCTGGCAATTTATCTGCCGACCTTGTCGCCGGAACCCATGCAATCCAGACTCTTGCATCTGTTCCGACGGCACGCTCGCCGCACGGCAGTCACCCTGATTCCGTTAGCGTTTGCACTGCTGCACATTTCAGGCGCCCTTCATCTCCAGGTGCTGGAGCGGCTCGAAAACATCATCTACGACACCCGGCTGCGTGCGACCATGCCGCGGACCCTGGATGAGCGTATCGTCATCGTTGATATTGACGAAAAAAGCCTTGATAGGGTGGGGCACTGGCCTTGGGGACGGGACAAGCTTGCTGCTTTGACGCAAGAGCTGTTTGAACGGCAACAGGTCGCGCTGGTGGGGTTCGACGTCCTCTTCGCCGAAGCAGACGGAAGCTCAGGCCTCGCAAACCTGGAGCGGTTGGCCAAAGGGCCTTTGCGGGCGCAGACAGGCTTCAAGGAACAACTGGCGCGCCTGGCTCCCACTCTTGACTACGACGCACTCTTTGCCCACGCTCTGCAAGGCCGACCTGCGGTTCTAGGCTACTACTTCACCAGTGACCGGGACGGGAGAACAAAAGGTGTTTTGCCAGCACCCGCCTTGCCCGCAGAAAGACTTCGCGGCCTACCGTTGCTGGCAACCACCTGGGGAGGTTACGGCAGCAATATTGAAGAGCTGGCGCACGCCGTGCCCGCTGCGGGCTTCTTCAACTCCATCACCGATGACGATGGCGTCGTCCGATCCCTACCGTTGCTGGCGGAGCATCAGGGAAAGTACTACGAATCCTTGGCCTTGGCGATGTACCGTACCCTGCTCGACCAGCCGGAAATCCATCCCCACTACGCCCATGCCAATCCAGAAGGGAAGCACGACATACTTCAGAGCATCGTGCTACGCCAGGATGGCCGCGATTTCGCGCTACCGGTGGACACACGGCTTGCAACCTTGATCCCCTTCCGCGGCCCTGGTGATGTAAATGGCGGGTCATTCCGCTACGTGTCCGCGTCAGACGTTCTGGAGGGCAAACTGCCAGCCAACAACCTGCAAGGCCAATTGGTTCTGGTGGGCTCGACAACCCCAGGCCTGCTCGACCTGCGCGTGACCCCCGTTGGCAGAACCTATCCCGGCGTGGAAGCCCACGCCAACATGCTGTCCGCCTTTCTCGATGGCAAAAGCATCGTGCGACCGGACTACGCGGTAGGCTTTGACGCTGCACAACTGCTCTGCGCAGGTGTTTTACTCTCCGTTGCCCTGCCCGCGCTGTCAGCCACCTCCGCGGTGCTTCTCAGCCTGGGGGTGGTTGCAGCGCTGGCAGGCCTCAACCTGTGGCTTTATCTCGCCCAAGGCTTGGCAATGCCACTGGCGACGGTAATCGTGATGGCGGTACTGGCATTCGCGCTCAACATGGTCTACGGCTACTTTGTGGAAAGCCGATCCAAGCGGGAACTGGCCGCACTGTTCGGCACCTACGTGCCACCCGAGTTGGTGGACGAGATGGTCAAGCAGCCCGAAAACTACAGCATGCAGGCCACCAGCCGCGAACTGACCGTCATGTTCTGCGACATGCGGGGTTTCACCGCCATGTCGGAGCAGATGGAGCCCCTGCAGCTGCAAGCCCTGCTCAACGACGTGTTCAGCCAGCTGACCCACATCATTCGCAGCCACCGGGGCACCATCGACAAGTACATGGGGGACTGCGTCATGGCGTTTTGGGGAGCGCCGGTGCCCACCGCAGAACACGCGCAACTGGCAGTGCAGGCAGCGCTGGACATGGAGCGTGCGGTAGAGCAGATCAACCTGTTGCACCGAGAGCGCGGGCTCCCCGAGATTGGTATCGGGATTGGCCTGAATACCGGTACCATGTGCGTGGGCGACATGGGTTCGGACATCCGACGCAGTTACACGGTCATCGGCGACGCGGTGAACTTGGGATCGCGCCTGGAAGGCTTGTCCAAACACTATGGCGTGCGCACCGTGGTGAGTGAATCCACCCATGCCCAGGCACCGGATTTCATCTGGCAAGAGCTGGACCTAGTGCGCGTCAAGGGCAAAGCCCAGGCTGTGGCTATATATTCGCCAGTTGCCCCGCTGCAGACCGGAATGCCGCGCAAAGTGGAGGAATTGTCCATATGGAAACACTTCCTGGACGCCTATCGCGCCCAGGACTGGGCACAATGCGGCAAACTGCTGGTGAACTTACAGCAAACTACCGCGCCCTCCACCCTCTACGAACTGTATGCCGCCCGAGTACAAACCTTGCAAGGGCAGAGCGTTAACCCCGGATGGGACGGCGCCACCAATTTCGACACCAAATAGACAGGTTGGCCCATGAAGGTTCGTGTGCTGGGCTGCTCCGGAGCCATCGCCAAAGATTGCCGGACCACTTCGTTCCTTATCGACGACAACATTTTGGTCGATGCCGGTACAGGCGTGGGCGACCTCACATTGGACGAGATGCGCAAGATCGACCACGTGTTTCTTACGCATTCACACCTGGACCACATTGCAGCGCTGCCGCTGATGCTCGATGCCGTGTCGTCGCTTCGCCAAGCCCCTGTACACATTCACGCTTTGCCGCCGACCATTGAGGTGCTGCGCACACACATCTTCAACAACATCATCTGGCCCGACTTCTCGTGCATCCCGTCGGCAGACTGTCCATTCATGCGGTTTTGTCCGCTCAATGTGGGCGAACAATGCACCACCGCTGGAGTGGTCGTGGAGGCCCTTCCGGCCGTCCACACCGTGCCCGCCGTGGGCTACGCCGTTCAGGGACTCAAAGGATGGTGGGTCTTCAGCGGCGACACTGAACGAAACCCGGCCTTCTGGGAGCGTGTGAACCAGCTGCCCATTTCCATGCTCGTCATGGAAACCGCATTCAGCGAACGTGAAAGCGCACTGGCCCGGCGTAGCTTGCACCTGTCGCCACGGACGCTGCTGGCAGAACTGCGCTTGTGCGAACAGCTGGGCTGTCAGGTGTACATCACCCACACCAAGCCGGCTGAAACGGAGGTCATCATGGGCGAGATACGCAAGCTGCTCGCAGACGAGGCCGCCAAACCTTCGGACGAGAGTTCCCCATTCAGCATTCAGTGGTTACAGGCAGGGCAGGAATTCACCTTGTAGCCAGCGTCTTTCGCGCCACCGCCCTCTCGTGGGCCGCTCTGCCTCAATGACAAATCCCGCACAGCTTGCAACCAAATATGCACTTAGCGACAGTCGTGACAGGACAAAAATGTCACTTATAGTCTGCTGCAACCGGATATTGACGTATGTGACCATACAGCGAGCCGGGTTCATGAAGGGTAGAGACCGGTGCCTGCAGGAGCATCCAGCTGGCACGAGAAATGCTGTATCCAGATCACACCTGGAGAATTCTTCTGCAGGTTGTTAATTGCAATCGACCTCCAAGGAGTTTCTTATGAAGCGTAATCTGCAAAAGGGTTTCACACTCATCGAACTGATGATCGTTGTGGCCATCATCGGTATTCTGGCTGCCGTGGCGCTGCCTGCGTACCAAGACTACACCATCCGCGCCAAGGTTTCTGAAGGCCTGAGCTTGGCATCGGCCGCGAAGACGGCAGTTGCGGAAACATTTGCGAATACCACGCAAGGTACTATTGAAGCCTATGCAGGCGTCGGTCCGATTACCGCTCCCGCGCTTGGTAACACAACGTATGGGTATGAATATACCGCCGGCACCAATGTGGCGACGATTGCAATTGCGGCAACTCCCGTCGCTGCGCCCACAGCCACTTCTGGTCGGATCACCATTACCTACGCCGGCACCCTTGGCACCACTCTGGGCAACCCACTGGTGCTGACCCCCGGCTCTGGCACAGTCACCAATTCCGCCGTGCCGTCTGCCGTTTTGGTATCAGGTGCTCCAGTTGTGTGGGGTTGCGGCATTGCTGCCACCGCATCTTTTAAGTATGTTCCGGCAAACTGCCGCTTTAACAATCTCTAATATTGACGAGATGAGAGAGGCCGCCTTGTGCGGCCTTTTTTTTGGCGAAACACATTTGAATGCCGCTGTGCTTTCATTCGTCACTCATTCAAGTCAAGTGCTACTTCGGCTGTATGGAGGAAGAGGGCATGAAAAAGCACCTTCAATCGGGATTCACTTTGATCGAGTTAATGATCGTGGTAGCCATCATCGGCATTTTGGCGGCGGTGGCTCTGCCCATGTATCAAGACTACACCATTCGTGCCCGGGTGACGGAAGGCCTTAGCCTGGCAGGCACGGCCAAGACGGCGGTGGTGGATTCGTTCTTTACAGTGCCAAGCGGTGGCATCTTGCCCTACCCCGGCACAGGCGCCCCGGTGGCGGGCAGTTATGGTTTCCAATACACCCCAGGCACACATGTCACCTCGATTGCCATTGGCGCCATCGCCGATGTCGCCGCGCCCGTGTTGCCCGAAGGCCGCATTACGATCAGCTTTGGGGGTGGCGTGGGTTCAGTATTGGGGACTCCGCTGGTTCTGACCCCCGGCAGCGGTACGGTGAGTAACGCGGCGGTCCCTGCTGCGCCGCTAGCCGCAAGAGCTCCTGTAGTGTGGGGTTGTGGAGTGGCCTTGACGTCCGCCTTCCGCTACGTGCCGGCCAATTGCCGCTATCCCCTCTGATATGCGGCTGTGGTTTATAGGGGTTTGCATTCTTTACGTTTGATGTTGGCCTATTTTTCTCCAATGCGTATCCGCTACCGGGCGGCCTTGAAGGCTGCGGCCACACACTTGCTCGTGACCATCTTGGTAGCGACGCTGGCCGCAGTTCTGGTTTTTTATGTTTGGTATCCCTGGCCGTTCTATGAAATCGTGTCAGGCCGTGAACTGTTTTGGTTGGTAATAGGGGTGGACGTGGTGTGCGGACCGTTGCTGACCCTGGTGTTGTGGAATCCAGCTAAGTCGGCAAAAGAACTGACCCTAGACATGTCACTAGTCGGTTTGGTGCAGGTTGCAGCGCTGACCTACGGAATGAGCACCGTGACGGACACCCGGCCAGTACGCTTGGTGTTCGAGGTGGACCGGATCCGCTTGGTTTCGGCGTCGGAAATCAACCCCGCCCAGTTGGAGCTTGCAGTCAAGGGCCTTCATAAGCTCCCCTGGACGGGGCCAGTACTCGTAGGCATCCGGCAACCCAAAGACAATCAGGAGATGATGGAAAGCATCGACCTGTCACTGAAAGGGCTGGAGCCTTCGCTGCGGCCGGACTGGTGGCAAACATATGATCTGTCGGTTCCGGAAGTGCTGAAGGCGGGGCGTTCAATAGCCGTCTTGAGAGCAAATCGTCCAGCAGATGCAGAACGAATAGACGCTGCAGTACGAGCCGCTAAATCCCCTGAGTCCGATCTGCTCTGGCTGCCGCTGACAGCGGGGCGTAGCTCTGATTGGGTAGTTTTGCTTCACAAAGCATCTGCCTTGCCCGTGTCTTACGCCCGCGTTGATGGATTTTTCTGATGGCGCGAATGCCTCGGTAACAACTCAGCCCGCCACGCCAACCACAAAACTCCCCGATTTCCCGCCATGCTTTTCCACCACGCGCACATCGTGGATGGACATGCCCCGGTCAACGGCCTTGCACATGTCATAGATGGTGAGCAAGGCTACCTGGACCGCGGTCAGGGCTTCCATCTCCACGCCGGTGGGACCCACAGTTTCTACCGTAGCAGAGCAAAATATGCCGATAGCGCCCACCTGACGGGTGCTAGTCGCTTCAAATTCAATAGCCACGCGGGTGAGCGCCAACGGATGACACAACGGAATCAAATCACTCGTCCTTTTGGCCGCCATGATTCCTGCAATGCGTGCAATTCCCAGCACGTCGCCTTTTTTGGCAGTCCCAGATTCGATCAAGGCCAAGGTTTCCGGCTGCATCTCGATGCGGCCGGTGGCGACGGCCACGCGGTGGGTGGCGGCCTTGGCGCCAACGTCCACCATGTGGGCTTGGCCTTGGGCATCGAAGTGGGTGAGGGGTGAGGCGGGGGTGGACATGGACAATGGAGCGAAACGTTTCTGGGGCGAAGGCATCATAAGGCGTTAGCCGTACAGGGCAACGCATGTGCATGGCCCTGAGGGTGGACAAAGGACCTTCGTGCAAAAATTTCAACAAAAATGGCTTGTAGCGCTTTTTCAGAAAGCGCTAATAGCTATAATTTTTATAGCAATTAGCATTTTGTACGCACCAGTGGCGAGTGCCCAGACGGCCTTGCCCACCCTCGGCGACCCCAGCGACCTCACCACCAGCGCCGAGCGCCGCCTGGGTGACCGCATCATCCGCGAACTCTACAGAGACCCCGACTACATCGACGACCCCGTCATTGCCGACTATGTGCAAGGTATCTGGCGCCCTTTGATGGCTGCCGCCAAGGCGCGTGGGGAGCTCTCGCCAGAGCTGGATGAGCGCTTCGCGTGGGAGATCCTGCTGGGGCGCGACCGCACGGTGAACGCGTTTGCGTTGCCGGGCGGCTATCTGGGCGTGCACCTTGGCCTGATTGGGGTCGTTACCACCCGCGACGAGCTGGCCTCGGTGCTGGCCCACGAGCTCAGCCACGTCACCCAGCGCCACATCTCGCGCCTCATCACCCAGCAAAGCAAGCAGACGCCCCTGCTGCTGGGGGCGATGATTCTGGGCGCGCTGGCGGCCAGCAAGAATCCGGGCGCCACGCAGGCGCTGGTGGTGGGGGGACAGGCGCTGGCCATGCAGAACCAGCTGAACTTTTCTCGCGATATGGAGCGGGAGGCGGACCGTATTGGCTACGGCCTGATGGCTCCTGCCGGGTTCGCGCCGCAGGGCTTTGTCAGCATGTTTGACAAGCTCCAGCAGGCCAACCGGCTCAACGACAACGGTTCGTGGCCATATCTGCGCAGCCACCCGCTGACCACCGAGCGCATGGCAGACATGCATTCGCGCCTTCCGCCCGGAGAGGCTGCCGCAGCGGCCACAGTGCCATCGACCCTGGAACACGCCATGGTTGCAGCGCGTGCCCGGGTATTGGCCAACCCCGGCGTGGACACCTTGCGCCAGTGGATTGCCGAGCCGCAAGGTTCCGGTTTTGCAGCCCTGCCCGCCTCCCGGCGCGTGGGCGTGCTGTACGCGGCTGCGCTGGGCAGCAACCAGCTTCGAGACGCTGCAGGTGCACGCGCTGCCGCAAAGAAGCTGGAGGACCTGGTGCGCAATGATGCCGCGGCCCACCGACTGGCAAAGCTGCTCGCCGCCGAGATCGAACTGGCAGCAGGCGACGCTGCGGCCGCTGTCAACGCACTGGCTGCCGATGCGAACAACACCAGCAGCGGCAGCAGCAGCAACCGGCGCCCTGAACTGGTTTTGCGCACACAGGCCTTGCTGCGCGCCGGGCGCGCTGGTGAAGGAACCAGCGCCCTGCAGACCTGGGTGGCCACGCACCCCCGGGATGCGACGGCGTGGCAGCTTTTGGCGTCCACCTGGCAGGCTCAAGGCCAGGCACTGCGCGCAGTGCGCGCCGAGGCAGAGGCCCACGCCGCGCGCTATGACTATGCGGCTGCGGTAGACCGCTTCAAGGCGGGCCAGGATCTGGCACGGCGGGGTGGACCGCAGGTGGACCACATTGAAGCGTCCATCATCGACACCCGGCTGCGCGCGATGGAGTCACTTCTTCGCGAACAGGCCGCCGAGCGCTGATTCAATCAGCACACCCAGCAGCGAATAGATCAGCGACCCGAGCAGCGCCGCGCCGAAGCCATTGACGTGGAACCCGTCCAGTACGCTGGCGGCGGCCCAGAACATGAGCGCGTTGATGACGAAGAGAAAAAGGCCGACGGTGACGATGGTGACCGGCAGCGTCAGCACCACCAGCACGGGCCGCAACACCACGTTGAACAGGCCAATGACAAAGGCCGCGATCAGCGCGGAGGTGAAGCTCTGCACTTCCACACCGCTGTAGACATAGGCCACAAACAGCAGCGATGCAGCGCTGAGAAGCCATTTCAGGAGGAGTTTCATGGCCGGAGAATAGCACCGGCCGAGGGAACCAAGAAATGCGCAAAACGGGAGCCAAGCCCCTGGCAGTCAGCCCCCCGCGCTGACTGCCTATTCGAAAGCCAGCATCCACAACGCTCCGCAACCCGTGAGCAGGCTGCCCAGCGTTCCTGGCATTGGCGACCAGCCTTTGTCCGGGCGCACAGGCGCAGGCTCCTGTGCCAAATCCGTCTTGGGCCGGCGCGCATCTACCACCTGGGCCACGGAGGCGCCTGCAGCCTGCAACTGATCGGTCAGCTCCGCCAGCGGCCCCTTGGCCAGTACAGTGGTCACTCTGTCCGTGGGCACCCGCAGCACGGGAAGGATCTGGGCAAACAGCTTGTCAGCCCACTTGGCGCGCCAGTTTTCACGGGCGCTGTGGCTTACCCACTTGCTGATGCGATGGGTCATCCGTGGCGCGCAGGCCACCAGCACCCATTGTGTTCTGGCAGCCGCGTCGCGCGCGAACAAAGGTGCCAGCACCTGCTGCGCATAAACCGCGTCGTCCACATACACGATGACTCTGTCCATACCGACTCCCATTGAGGACCAAGGACAAAAGGGGGCATAAAGCCCCCTTTTGCAATGGTCGGTTCCGTATGTCTGCCTTTAGCCCTGCTGCTCGGCAGGTGCCGCCGCCGCGCGGCGCGCAACGATGATCTTGCCAGCCAGCAGAACCAGCAGCGCACCCGCCACGCTGGCACCGTACTTGATCATGTCTGTCTGTGGCAGTTTCAGCATCCACTGCCACTTGTCGGGGTTCGAGAAAGCAGGGTCCGTCACCAGCATGCCGCCAGCGATCCAGCCCAGCAGCATGCCGCCCGCCGTGATGATCATCGGGAAACGCTCCATGAGCTTGATGACCAGCTGGCTACCCCAGACGATGATCGGGATAGAGATCAGAAGGCCCAACACGACCAGCAGGAACTGGTGCTCGCCCGCATTCTGCGCAGCGCCCGCAATGGCGATCACGTTGTCCACGCTCATCACCAAGTCGGCCACGATGATGGTCTTGATGGCGGCCAGCAGCTTGTCGCTGCCTTGCACGTCACCGTGGCCCTCTTCATCGGGAGCCAGCAGTTTGACGCCAATCCACACCAGCAACAGCGCGCCCACGAACTTGAGGAACGGCAGCGCCAGCAGGGTCATCGCAAAGGCGATCAGGATCACACGCAGAACAATGGCCCCGGCAGTGCCCCAGATGATGCCCTTGGTACGCTGGGCCGGAGGCAGCTTGCGGCAGGCCAGCGCGATGACCACCGCGTTGTCGCCGCCCAGCAAGATGTCGATGATGATGATCTGGCCGAGTGCGAGCCAGAATTCGGGCGAAGCCAAAAAGTCCATAAATTCCTCAGTATCAATACACGCGAAGGGGGAGTTCGCCGCCACTGTAGCGCCGAGTCCACCCAAGGGATAAAGGGCCTGCGGTCGGGGGATCAAGGACTGCCCTGACAGGGCAAGCAACGAAAGGACGGCCTTGATCAGCCCCAGCGGGCCCATCAAAGGTCTTGCTCAGCCCGGCGCCCTTGCGGTATGCGCTGAACCCGGACCGCCGGAAGCGATGTTTCGCTTCGTACTGACGACGGTTCCGATGCCTCGCGCCCCCACGCACCAAAATTTGGCAATGCCGGAATGCAAGTCGGGAGCTACTCCCCTTCGAAGCGTCGATTGGAACATCGCCCGCACGGTCGCGCAAGGGCAGCACGATTGTGGTTATTGCGTACACGCCCCTCTAAGGCTGCCAAAAAGGGGCCGAAGCTCCCTGCAAAACACCTTTGCCAGGGTTGCCTTGTCCACGCGGCTATGATCCAGCCCCTTCGCTCAAACCTCCATGGCCGCCATCCACATCACCGACATCGAAGCTGCCATCAACCACTGGCGCAGCCGGGTGCCTTCGCCCGACGGAGTCTCCCTGGCCCCGGAGATCCGCGCGCTGGCAGAGGTCTATGCGCAGATGGTGTTCCGGCGCGAGGACGTAGTGGAAGAAGACCGCCTGCCCCCGGATGCCCTGGATGCCTGGCATGCCTGGTACGGCACCACGCCCGACACGCCCTGTATCGCCATCTGCTCCACCAGCCAGGGCGACGACCTGTGCAAGGGGTGTGGGCGCACGTTTGACGAAGTGCAGTTCTGGCCCGCGATGGGCCCTGCCGAAAAACGCGCGGTGTGGCGACGCATCACGCTGGAGCACTCTGCGTGGCGATTCAACCGCTATGCAGAACGGGCGGCCGAAGGGGTTTCCAAAGCGCCGGCGCCAGCGGGCGCGGCGTAACCCGCTCCTTTTCTTTTCAACACGTCGCCCCGCCTCGCAAGCTGCAAACATACGGGGGCTGTACGCCCGGCGGTCAAACGGCTATGGTGGGCCCATGCTGCGCCTCACCCAAGCCCCGAACATCGCCATCGCCACGTTGTGGGCGGACTTGTTGTGCGAAGCGGGCATGACGGCCTCCGTGCAGCGCCAGTATCTGGGTGCCGCGGCGGGGCACCTGCCGCCGGACCAGTGCCTGCCCGAAATCTGGCTGGACTACGACGAACACGCCACCCGCGCACGCGCGCTGCTGCAGGAGCTTCAGGATTTGCCACAGCGCCGCTGGGCATGCCAGTGCGGCGAGACGGTCGAAGGCGGATTCGAGCAGTGCTGGCAGTGTGGCGCGCTCATGCCACGAGACTGAGTCAGAAACTACCAAATTGATAGCTGTTAGCGCTTATCCATCAAGCGCCAGAGGCCATTTTGACCAGTATTCCAGTCACTTCCAGCGCACGGGCTCCACATGCACACTGCCCTGCGTGCTGCTCAGGGTGATCGCGCCTTCCTGCACCGTAGCCTGCAGTTGCATGCTGCGCTCGGCCAGCTGCGCCAGTGCCTGGGATGCCTCCGTGGGGATGCGCCAGACCTGTAGCTTTTCCAGGCGTGACAGTTTGGTCTCGATGCCTTTCCACCAGATCTCTGAGGCGTGGTTGAAGCAGTAGACGATCACAGAATCGGCCTTGCTGCAGGCCTTGGTGAGCGGCTTGTCTTCGGGCTGGCCCACCTCAATCCACACGCGCTTGCGGCCGGTAAAGTCGGTGAGCGAGGCATCCGGGTCATCCGGGTCCGACAGCCCCGCACCAAATGCCAGCGTGGCGTCGCCGTTGCAGAGGTCGTTGAGCTGGTGCGCCTGGATGGCCAAAGCAGCCAGCCGGACCATCATGCGCTCGTCGGTCTCGCTGGGGTGGCGCGCCAGCGTGAGGGCGTGGTCAGCGTAGTAGCCGTGGTCGATGTCGGCGATCTGGAGGTTCGCCTTGAAGATGGTGGATTTGATGGCCATGCAGCCTCACTATTAAATTGATAGCTGCCGTCGCTTATCGGAAAAGCGCCAGAGGCAAAAAAATATCTCAAAAGACCGGCAGCGCACGCAACTGGCGGTGCCCAAGCCAGCGCAACCGTGGAACCGGCTTTGCCGGGCCACGGGTTGCATCCCCCTCGGGGGGAAGGCGCGCAGCGCCTCCGGGGGGTCACACCCTTCGTGCCAGTTCGGCGGCCTTGCCCACATAGCTACCCGGAGTCATCGCGAGCAGGCGGTCTTTTTCAGCCTGGGGGATTTCCAGCGAGGCAATCAGCCCATGCAGCGCTTCGGCCGTCACGGTCTTGCCGCGCGTGACTTCCTTGAGCTTTTCGTAAGCGCCCTGCACACCAAAGCGTCGCATCACCGTCTGGATGGGCTCGGCCAGCACTTCCCACGAAGCATCCAGGTCTTCGGCCAGCGCTTCTTCGTTCAGCTCCAGCTTGTTCAGGCCGGTCAACAGCGAGGCATAAGCCAGCGCCGCGTAGCCCAGGGCCACGCCCATGTTGCGCAGCACGGTGCTGTCGGTCAGATCCCGCTGCCAACGGCTGATGGGCAGCTTTTCAGACAGGTGCTTGAGCAGCGCGTTGGCCAGGCCCAGATTGCCTTCGGCGTTTTCAAAGTCAATCGGGTTGACCTTGTGCGGCATGGTGCTGGAACCAATCTCGCCCGCCTTCAGGCGCTGCTTGAAGTAGCCCAGGCTCACGTAGCCCCAGATGTCGCGCGACAGGTCGATCAGGATGGTGTTGGCGCGCGCCACGGCGTCGAACAGCTCGGCCATGTAGTCGTGCGGCTCGATCTGGATCGAGTAGGGCTGGAAGGTAAGGCCCAGGCCCAGCGGTTCGGGCGTCTCGATGACCTTCTTGCTGAAGGCTTCCCAGTCAAACTCAGGCCAGGCGGACAGGTGGGCGTTGTAGTTGCCCACGGCGCCGTTCATCTTGCCCATGATCTTGACGGCGGCAATCTTCTCGCAGGCCGTTTGCAGGCGCATCACCACGTTGGCCATTTCCTTGCCTACGGTGGTGGGGCTGGCGGTCTGGCCGTGCGTGCGGCTGAGCATGGGCACGTCGGCAAAGGCGTGCGACATTTCGCGCAGCTTGAGCACGATGCGGTCCAGGCCCGGCAGGATGACCTGGTCGCGGCCTGAACGCAGCTGCAGCGCGTGGCTGGTGTTGTTGATGTCTTCGCTGGTGCAGGCAAAGTGCACAAATTCGGAGGCCTTTTCCAGCTCGGGGCGCGCCTCAAACTTGCTCTTGATCCAGTATTCGACGGCCTTGACGTCGTGGTTTGTTGTTTTTTCGATCTCTTTGATGGCGGCGGCGTCAGCTTCGGAGAAGTTCTTGATCAGGCCGAGCAGATAGGCGCGGGCGCCCGTGGTCAGGGGCTTGAACTCGGCGAAACCGGCATCCGACAGGGCAATGAACCAGGCCACTTCCACCTGCACACGGCGGTGCATGTAGCCGTGTTCGCTCATGATGGGGCGCAGGGCGGCAAGTTTGCTGGCGTAACGGCCGTCAAGCGGCGACAGGGCGGTAATGGTGGACAGGCTCATGGCGCGCCATTGTAGGCGTGGTGTGTAAGCGCCACGCAGCCGTCAGCTTGCGGGCGGGCAGCTGCCGATAGAATCAATCTCGAATCGTTCAGCCTACCCCGCGCCCTGGAAGACACACCATGAAATTGATCGGAGCCACCGCCAGCCCCTACGTACGCAAGGTACGTATCGTGATGGCCGAGAAAAAGCTCGACTACCAGTTCGTGCAAGAAAACGTCTGGGCAGACGACACCCATATTTCCACCTCCAACCCCTTGGGCAAAGTGCCCTGCTTGGTGATGGAAGGCGGCGAGGCCGTTTTTGACTCCCGCGTGATCGTCGAATACCTCGACACCCTGTCGCCCGTGGGCAAGCTGATCCCGTCGCAAGGCCGCGAACGCGCCGAGGTCAAGACCTGGGAGGCACTGGCCGATGGGGTGATGGATGCTGCCATCCTGGCCCGCCTGGAAGCCACCTGGGCCCACCGCAAGGACAGCGAGCGTAGCCAGGCCTGGATCGACCGCCAGCTGATCAAGGTGAACGACGGCCTCAAGTCCATGAGCCAGGGCCTGGGCGACAAGCCGTATTGCAGCGGCATCCACCTCAGTCTGTCCGACATCGCCGTGGGCTGCGCCCTGGGCTGGCTGGAATTCCGCTTCCCCGACATCGCCTGGCGCAGCGAGTACCCCAACCTGGGCAAGCTGCTCGACAAGCTGATGCTGCGCCCGAGCTTCGCCGATACCAAGCCGTCCTGAGCGGCCAGCGAGAGCGGGCGTTGGTTTTTTGAACCCCCTGCGCCTGGCTTGCCGTATGCTTGGGCGCTTATGAACGAAATGGTTCAAAACCCTCCGAAACCCGGCGATGTGCGGGCCACCCGCCAGCGCGCGGCGCGCGAGGCCGCCACCACGCCCGGGGCGGACCGGGTGCGCGTCAACGACCCCGACCGCACGATGGCCAACATCCTGCAGGTAGCCACGGCAGAGTTTGCGGACAAGGGCTTGGCTGGGGCGCGCATCGACGAGATCGCGGCATTGACCAGCACCAGCAAGCGCATGATCTACTACTACTTCGGTAGCAAGGAAGGTCTGTATGTGGCGGTGCTGGAGGATGCTTACCGGCGCATCCGGCGCATCGAATCGGAACTGCACCTGGAAGACCTGGCGCCCGAGGAGGCCCTGCGCACGCTGGTGGGCTTCACGGTGGACTACCAGCTCGCCAACCCCGACTTCATCCGCCTGGTGATGAACGAGAACATGCACCGGGGAGAGTACATCAGCAAGTCGGCCACGATCCAGGAGCTGAACATCCCCGTCATCCATGCCGTGCGCGATGTGTACCAGCGTGGCGTGGCGGCGGGCGTGTTCCGCCCCGATGTGGACCCGGTGGACCTGCACATGTCCATCTCGGCACTGTGTTTCTTCAACGAGGCCAACCGCCACACCTTTGGCGCAATTTTCAAGCGCTCCCTCGACACCCCCGCCGCCACGGCGCAACGCCGTGAATCGATCATCGAGATGATCGTGCGCTTTCTGCGGCCCTGACCCTCCCGGCCTGGGCGCGCACACCGGCCCGCGTCAAAAAGCTCCTCATCAGTACCCTGCGCGCGCGCCGTGCATGGCTGCGTGCTGCCATGACAAACCATGCAGGGTTTGCACCTAGATCAAATACTAACCAGTTCGTACAAAATTCTTTCAGCGTTTCAATACAACGACTGGAGACACCATGTTTGCACTGGCCGACCGCGTGCTGCGGGGATACACCCGCGTGCTGGATGTACTGGCTGGCCTGTGCCTGGCGGTGATGGTGGTGCTGGTATTTGGCAATGTGGTGCTGCGCTACACCCTGAACTCCGGCATCACGGTGTCGGAAGAGCTCTCGCGCTGGCTGTTCGTGTGGCTGACCTTCATGGGCGCCGTGGTCGCGCTGCGCGAACACGGCCACCTGGGCACGGATGCGCTGGTGTCGCGCCTGCCCGCTGCGGGCAAGAAGGCCTGCCTGGTGCTGGCACAGATCGCCATGCTTTATGTGTCGTGGCTGCTGCTCAGTGGCAGTTGGGCCCAGATGCTCATCAACTGGGAAACCGAAGCGCCCGTGACCGGCGCCTCGGTGGGCATCTTCTACGCCAGCGGCGTGCTGATGGGCGGGTCGGGGATTGCCATCTTGCTGCACGACCTGCTGCGCACCCTGTTCGTTCCGCTGGCTGAGCACGAGCTGGTCATGGTGCAGGAGAGCGAAGAACTGGCGGCCCTGGCGCACCGCCCTGCGGGCGCCGATGCATCCCGCGAAGCGCCCGGCAGCCACCGCCCCTGAACCCTCCGCACAGGCTCTCCACCATGACCGTCACCATCTTCCTCGGCTCCCTGCTGCTCGCCATGGCGATCGGCATTCCCATCGCGTTTGCGCTGCTCATCAGCGGCGTGGCGCTGATGTGGCATCTGGACCTGTTCGATGCGCAGATCCTGGCGCAGAACGTGATCAACGGCGCCGACAGCTTTCCGCTGCTGGCCGTGCCCTTCTTCATGCTGGCGGGCGAGATCATGAATGTGGGCGGCCTGTCCAAGCGCATCGTGAAGCTGGCGCTCACGCTGGTCGGCCATGTGCCCGGCGGCTTGGGTTATGTGGCCATCATGGCGGCGGTGATCCTGGCCGCCGTATCGGGCTCGGCCGTGGCCGATGCGGCAGCGCTGGCCTCCCTGCTGCTGCCCATGATGGTGGCAGCAGGCCACAACAAGGAGCGCTCGGCCGGGCTCATAGCGTCGGCCGGCATCATCGCCCCGGTGATCCCGCCGTCCATCGGTTTCGTGATCTTTGGCGTGGCGGCCAACGTGTCCATCAGCAAGCTGTTTCTGGCAGGCATCGTGCCGGGCATCCTGCTGGGGGTGGCGCTGGCCCTCACCTGGTGGTGGCTCGTGCGGCGCGAAGATGTGGCGCCTCCAAAGCGGGCCACCCGTGCCGAACTGGCCGTGGCCCTGCGCGAAGCCGTGTGGGCGCTGGGCCTGCCCATCATCATCCTGGTGGGGCTGCGCATGGGTGTCTTCACCCCCACCGAGGCCGCCGTGGTGGCTGCGGTGTACGCGCTGTTCGTGTCCATGGTGGTCTACCGCGAGCTGAGTTGGCACCAACTGGCCGACATCTTCCGCGCCTCGGCCCGCACCAGCGCGGTGGTGATGTTCCTGGTGGCTGCCGCCATGGTGTCCGCCTGGCTGATCACCGTGGCCGACCTGCCCTCCAAGGTCATCGGCATGCTGGAGCCCTTCATGGGCAACCCAACGCTGCTGCTGATCGCCATCATGCTGTTGGTCATGGTGGTGGGCACGGCCATGGACATGACGCCCACCATCCTCATCCTTACGCCCGTGCTGATGCCGGTGGTCAAGGCCGCAGGCATCGACCCGGTGTACTTCGGCGTGCTCTTCATCATCAACAACGCCATCGGGCTCATCACCCCGCCGGTGGGCACGGTGCTCAACGTAGTGGCCGGGGTGGGGCGCATGTCCATGTCGCAAGTCACACGCGGCGTCACGCCCTTCATGCTGGCCCAGCTGGCCGTGATGTTCCTGCTGGTGCTGTTCCCCTCCATCGTCATGGTGCCGCTGCGCTGGTTGAGTGGTTGACCCCCGTCTGCGCCCCGGCCTTTTTCTTTCCGCCCCGTTTCTGCCCCGCCTAAAACCCAAGGAGACATTTCCATGAAGCTGCTCAAAACCCTGCTCGCCACGGCCCTCGTTGCCGCGTCGCTGCTGCACGCCGCGCACGCCCAGGAGCGCACCATCAAGTTCGCCTTCCAGAACCAGAAGGACCACCCCCAGGCCCAGGGCGCGCAAAAGTTTGCCGACCTGGTGGCGGCCAAGACCAACGGCCGCATTGCCGTCAAGCTCTTCCCCGGCGGCACGCTGGGCGGTGACCTGCAGACCGTGTCGGCCCTGCAGGGCGGCACGGTGGAGATGACCGTACTCAACGCGGGCATCTTGTCGGCCCAGGCCAAGGAATTCGGCATCTACGACTTCCCGTTCCTGTTCGCCACGCCCCAAGAGGCCGACGCCGTGACCGACGGCCCCTTCGGCAAGAAACTGCTCGACAAGCTGCAAGCCAAAAACCTGGTCGGTCTGGGCTACTGGGAGCTGGGTTTCCGCAACCTCACCAACAGCAAGAAGCCCATCACCAAAGCCGAGGACATTGCGGGACTCAAGATCCGCGTGATCCAGTCGCCGATCTACATCGACCTCTTCAACGCGCTGGGCGCCAACGCCGTGCCCATGCCCTTCCCCGAGCTGTACACCGCCATGGAACAGAAGGCCGTGGACGGCCAGGAGAACCCGTTCTCCACCATCCTGTCGTCCAAGTTTGCCGAGGTGCAGAAGTACCTCACCGTCACGCGCCACATGTACAACCCCCAGGCCGTGATCGTGAGCAAGAAGTTCTGGGACAGCCTGAACCCCGCTGACCAGAAGGCGCTGAACGACGCGATGGCCGAAGCCACGACCTTCCAGCGCGGCGTGTCGCGCGTGCAGGCCAACGTGGCGCTCGAAGACCTCAAGAAGGCGGGCATGCAGGTGTCCGAGTTCTCGCCTGCCGAGCTGGACAAGCTGCGCGCCAAGGTGAAACCCGTCGTTGAAAAACACAGCGAGAAGGTGGGCGCCGAGACCGTGCAAGAGGTCTATTCCACGCTGGCCAAACTGCGCGGCGGCAAGTAAGCCACCACTGCAACCCCTGCGCTGCCGTGCGGTGAACACACCACCAACCCGGCAGCGCGCTCACCCCGCATTCCGCCCGCCCCATGAGCCTCCAGCTCCTCGATCCCCCGGTCATCCCCACCACGTCCACCATGTCTTCCACTAGCCCCCGCAAGGTGCTGATCGGGCTGATCGGCGCCGGCATCCAGAAGTCGCTGTCGCCGGCCCTGCACGAGGAAGAGGCGCGCCACCACGGCATGCGTCTGCACTACCAGCTCATCGACCTGGACCGCTCTGCTTCGTCGGCGGAGCATCTGCCCACGCTGTTGTCTGCGGCGCGCATCATGGGCTATGCGGGCTGCAACGTGACCTACCCCTGCAAGCAGGCCGTGATCCCTCACCTCGACAGCCTGTCCGAGGAAGCGCGCGCCATGGGCGCCGTGAACACGGTGGTCATCCGCGACGGACAACTGGTAGGGCACAACACCGATGGATCGGGCTGGGCCTGGGGCTTTACCCGCGCACTGCCCGGCGCTGACCTGCGCCGCGTGGTGCTGCTGGGTGCGGGTGGCGCGGGCGCTGCGATTGCACACGCAGTGCTGCGCCTGGGTGCACAGCATCTGAGCATCGTCGATGCACAACCTGAACGCGCCGCACAACTGGCCGCCGACGTGAATGCGCTCTACGGCGCGCGCGCCGAGGCCGGTGAGATCCGCTCGGCCATGGCCCACGCCACCGGGCTGATCCACGCCACGCCCACGGGCATGGACAAGCTGCCCGGCCTGCCGCTGGACGTGGGCCTGCTGCGCCCCGCGATGTGGGTGTCCGAAGTCGTGTATTTCCCGCTCGACACCGCCCTGGTGCAGGCTGCGCGCGCGCTGGGCTGCCGGGTATCGGACGGCGGCGGCATGGCCGTGGGCCAGGCCGTGGGGGCGTTTGAGCTGTTCACCGGCGAGGCCCCGGATGCGGCGCGCATGGACGCGCATTTCCGCCGCCTGGTCAGCAGCGCCAGCTGACCCCTTCCGCGCACGACAACACAAGGAGCTGAACCCATGAGCACCCCGATGGTGGCCACCCGCGAAGCGCTGGGCGACATGCCCAACCCCCTGGGCCTGCAGGGCATCGAGTTCATCGAATACGCCACCAGCCGCCCGCAGGCGCTGGGCCAGGCGCTGGAGCGCATGGGTTTTCAGCCCGTGGCGCGCCACCGCTCGCGCGAAGTGCTGCTGTACCGCCAGGGTGACATGAACATCATCGTCAACGCGCACCAGGACACCGAACGCACCGGTGTGCATGCGCCGCCCGCACTCACGGAAACACCGGTGCTGGCCGCCATCGCCTTCCGCGTGGGCAATGCAGCCGCAGCATTTCGCCGCGTGCTGGAACTGGGCGCGTGGGCCGTGCACACCGAGGTCGAGGTGATGGAGCTGAACATCCCCGCCATCCACGGCGTGGGCGCGAGCCGCATCTACTTTGTGGACCGCTGGAAGGAGTTCTCGATCTACGACGTGGACTTTGTGCCCATCCCGACCGTCAGCCCGCGCCCGCCCGCACTGCAGGGTCTGCATCTGTTTGGCGTGGTGCAATACATCGGCCTGGGCCGCGCGGCGGACTGGCTCCATTTCTACAGCGAGCTGTTCGGCTTTGCCGAGCTGGCACCCGACCAGTCGTTTGGCGTGCTCACCCATGGCCGCATCCTGGCCAGCCCCTGCGGCACGCTGCACTGGCAGCTGATTGAACCGCTGGTCGATGCGCTGGATGCCGACCCCGAGGAGCTGCTGCAGCGCGTGGCCTTTGGCACACCCGACGTGCTGGCCACGGTGCAAGCGCTGCGTGCGCGCGGCGTGGAGTTTGTCGAGTCGCCCACGGGCGTGCACACCGGCACGCGCGGTGCCCTCACGCGCGCCGACACCGCATCGCCCAGCTTCGAGCTGGTGCTCGACGCCCGCTGAGCCTGGAGACCGCCCATGCGCCAATCCACCATGCAACGCAACGTCGCCGATTTCGGCATGGACACCATCAGCCTGGCGGGCCCACTGGAGGCCAAGCTGGCCGCCGTGAAAGCCGCCGGCTTCGGCCAGATCATGCTGGCCGCGCGCGACATCGTGGGCCATCCTGAGGGCATCGAAGCCGCTGTGCACGCGGTGCGCAACAGTGGCCTGCGCGTGACGGGCTTTCAGGTGCTGCGCGACTTCGAGGGCTTGTCGGGCCACCTGCACAGCTACAAGGTGGACATTGCCAAGCAGATGATCCTGATGGCGCGCGACCTGGGCGCGCCCGTGCTGCTGGCCTGCAGCTCCACCTCATCCCACGCCACGGCCGATGCCGAGGCGATTGCGCGCGACCTGCGCAAGCTTGCGCTGCTGGCGCTGCCCCATGGCATCCGTGTGGCGTTTGAAGGCCTCTCGTGGGGCCGCCACATCAACGAAGTGCACCAGGCCTGGGCCGCAGTGGAGCAGGCCGATTGCCCCAACCTCGGTCTGGCCATCGACTCGTACCACCAGTTCGCCACCAGCACGCCGCTCTCGGCCTTGGAAGATGTGGACCCCGAGAAGATCTATCTGGTGCAGCTGTCAGACTTCATGTGGCAGGAGACCCGCACGGTACAGGAGCGCATCGAGACCGCGCGGCACTTTCGCGTGTTCCCCGGCGAGGGCGTGCACAGCCAGGCGCTGGCCGAGTTGGTGCGCACGCTCGATGGCATGGGCTACCAGGGCGACTACAGCTTCGAGGTTTTCAACGACGACTACCAGCAGCTGCCGCTGCCTTATGTGGCGCAACGCGCGTGGAACAGTGCGCTGTGGCTGGCGGAGGGGGTGCTGCAGCGCGCCGTGCCGCTGCCCGGACACCCGCGCATCAAGACCCTGGCGTGACCAACGCGTCAAAGCGTCAGCGGCCAACGATCAGCTGTTGGCGCGCTTCTTGAGCCAGCGCATCAGCGCGCCCACTACGGGCAGTTTTTCGTACAGTTCTTCGGCGGCGTCCCAATAGTCGCGGTGCAAGCTCACCAGGCCTTGTTCGTCCAGCACCAGGTGCGAGGCGCCGCGCACCGTCTGCGTCACGCCCTTGTGGAAGTCCTTGAAGGCGAACAGGAAGTCCCAGGTCAAAAAGCACTGCTGCCCCTGCACCACGCGGCCCGTGACCACAAAACGCGGCTGCTCCAGTGCCTCGAACATGTGGGCAAAAATGCCCTGGATGGCAGTTACGCCCACGACCTCGTTGAACGGATCCTTGAAGCGCGCCTGAGGCCCATAGAACTGGCCGATGGTCGCCACATCGGCGGGCGACAGGTTTTCAAAGAACGCAATGACGCGCGTAACGGCTTCTTCCGTAGCAATCGTGGTTTCCGGTGGGTGCATACCGTTCAAAGACCTGTGAATTTGCGAACCGCCGGAAAGTACCACCGATACGGCAGCACACGCAGCAGTTTCATTACCCGCGTGAAGCGCTTGGGAAAGTGGATGTCGAAATGCCCCCGCTCCCAGCCCTGCACGATGGCAGCCGCCGCAGCTTCGGGTGAGATGAGGGCCGGCATGGTGAAGTCGTTGCCCGCCGTGAGCGGCGTGGCCACAAAGCCCGGGTTGATCACGCTCACGCCCATGCCCAGGTCATGCAGGTCCAGGTAGAGCGCCTCGGCCAGGTTGATGAGGGCCGCCTTGGTGGGGCCATAGGCCAGGCTCTTGGGCAGCCCCCGAAAGCCCGCCACGCTGCTGATCAGGCTCACATGGCCCGGGCGCCCGGCCTGCGCTGCGGTCAGCATGGCGGGCAACACGCCAGCCAGCACATGCAGCACGCCGTTGTAGTTGATCTGCTCGTGGCGCAGCATCACGTCCAGGTCGAAGTCGGTGGCGCGCATGTCGCGGTAGTAGCCCGCGCAATAGCACACCATATCGGGCACACCACCCGCCAGCACCTGCGCGGCGGCGGCCTGTACCTGTGCCGGTTCGGCGGTGTCAAAAGCCAGCGCCGTGCTGCCGGGGTGCTGCCGGGCAAAGGCGTTCAGCGCATCACCACTGCGCGCCGACACGATGACCTGCGCGCCGCGCGCATGCAGCGCAGCCGCTGTGGCCCGGCCAATGCCGCTGCTGGCCCCGATGAGCCAGGCCCGGCGGCCATGCCAGTCGCGCAGGGGAGGATTGAGGCTCATGGTGCGCGTTTGGTGAAGGACAGGGTGATCTCGCCCAGGCGGAATCCGAACTTACTCATGGTGGCGCGGTTGAGCATCACGCGGTCGTCAATGAGGTACATCCAGTCGTCCAGGTCCACGTTGTAGACCTTGCCATCCACAGGCAGGGCCAGCGTGTAGTTCCAGCGGAAGGCGTTGCCACGCGTCTGGCCGTTGGCCGTGCCCACCACATCGTCGGCGGTGCCGGTGTAGCGGCCGTCGGCATGCTTCGTCAGCCGCCAGATGCGGCGCTGGGTGGTGCCATCGGAGTAGGTGAAGGCTTCGTCGAGCACGCCCTCATTGCCTTTCCAGCTGCAGTCCATGACCACGGTGAAGCGCTTGACGATCTGGCCGCTGCGGTCCTGGAAGATGCCGTAGGCGTCGATCTTGCCGTTGAAATACTGGGCCAGGTCCAGCACCGGTTTTTCGCTGGCGTAGCCATCGAGGTTCTGGCTGGCGCAGCCAGACAACACCACGGGTGCGGCCACAGCGACCGAAAGGAGGAGACGTCTTTGCATCATGGTGGTGGGCCTTGGTCGGTTCGAATTCAGACAATCGCCGCGCCACGCGGGCGGCGCAGGATGAGGAGATAGAGCGCGGCCGCAGCGGTGAACTTGAGCACGCAGGGCAGCACTGCATAGGCCAGGCCGAGGGTCTGCAAACCGTCATCGCTTCGCATTCCGGGGCTGTAGCCCAGCCATCCCAGCAGGGGCAGCGCCAGGCCTGCCGCCAGTGCCAGGTTGAGCTTGGTGGCAAAGTTCCACCAGCCAAAGTACGCGCCCTCGTGCTGGCCACTGTCGCCCTCGGCGGCAATCACGCCAGCCAGCAAGGCGCTGGGCAGGGCCAGGTCGGTGCCCAGGGCCACGCCGGACAGCGCACAGACGACGAGGAACGGCACCACATCACCCGCGCCCAGAAACGCAGTCCACACAAACACGGCAATCGCCAGCAGCATGCCCGCCAACCAGGTGCGCGCCAGGCCCCAGCGCGCCACGGCACGCAGCCACAGCGGGATGGACAGCGCAGCGCACACGAAATAGGCCGCGAGGAACATGGGCTCCTGCGCGGGCGGGGCCTGCAGCCGGTCCTGAATAAAAAACAGCACCAGCGTGGCCGGTATGGCGCTGGCAATGCCGTTGAGCATGAACACCGCCAGCAGGCGGCGGAAGGCAGGGCGGCCCCAGGGCCGCCACAGGCTGGCGCGCTGCGGGGGGCGGTACACACCGGCCACGGCGACACCCGCATGCGCTGCGGGGCGCGGGGCTCTGGTCCAGGCCCACCAGCCTAGCAGCAGGGTGATGGCAAACACACTGAGCATCACCGGCAGGCCCAGCAGCGCGGGCAGCACCGATGCCAGCACCACGCCGGCCAGTGCAGCACCCTCGCGCCAGGCCACGATGCGGCCACGCTGCAGCTCGTCGCCGCCCAGGCGCGCGCCCCAGGACTGGTGTGCAATGCTGAGCTGGCTATAGGCGGTGTAAGTGATGAGCAATGCCACCAGTGCCCAGGCAATGAGCGCATCGGCCCCGCGCACCAGGGGAAAGAACAGGCTGGTCAGCCCCAGTGCCAGCACCACCGCCGACACCGCGCCCACCGCCAGCACGGCGCGCACCGAGCGGCCGAAGAGGTAGTCAGACAGGCGGCCCAGCAGCGGGTCGGTGAACGCATCAAACAGCCGCGCTGCCAGCAGCATCGAGCCCAGCGTGGCCAGGGGCATGCCAAATTCGCGCGCATAGTGGTTGGGCAGCAGCACATACAGCGGCAGCGCCACAAACGCCAGCGGCAGGCCCAGCAGCCCATAGGCCAGGCCTGCGCTGGCGCGGATGGGCTGCGTGGAGGTCATGGTTGGCCTGCAGTGCGGGTGGCGGCCAGCAATTCCTGGCGCAGCCCGGGTTCGGAGGTCTGCGGAGACAGCCAGATGCCAAAGAACAGGCGCGAGAACTCGGCGTCCGGCACCTCACCGACGACACGCCCCGCCATCTTGAACACCGCACCCACGCCCGGCTGGTGAATGCCCAGCAGGCGGTCGCCCGACTTCACATCCGGCAACGCGGCCTGCAGCGCCTGCTGCCAGCGCGTGGCCTGTTGGGGCGTGAAGCTGCCCACGCGGCGCATCTCTTCCAGTGAGCGTTTGGCGATGGCCTCGGCCGTGAAGTCGCGGTGGTAGGTCAGCTCCAGCGCCAACGGCTGGGCGCCGTAGTTGTCGGCGTCAAAGCCGGGCTGCACCCACAGGCGGGCGCGGTAGATCTCGAAGCCCAGAAACCGGAGCACGCCCTGGCCCGCCAGGCGCACGCCTGACAGGGGCGTGGCGGTGGCCGACTCTGCCGCCTGGGCCATTGGCACGGCCTGCGCGATAGCGGAATTTGAATAAAAAAAGGCTCCAGCGCTTATCCATAAAGCGGTAATAGCTATGTTTTTCATAGCATTCAATCCTTCACCAGCGTGTACTGCACCAGGTCGATGTTGCTCATCGCAAATGCCGCTTCGCAGTACGCCAGGTAGAACTCCCAGATGTGCAGGAAGCGCTGGTCAAACCCCAGCTGCAGGATTTGCGTGCGCTGCGCCAGAAAGCGCTCGCGCCAGCGCTTGAGGGTTTCGGCGTAGTCCTGGCCAAACGCAAACTCGTCGACCACGCGCAGGCCTGCCGCCTCGGCCTCTCGGCGGAACTCGCGCGGACACGGCAGGCAGCCTCCGGGGAAGATGTACTGCTGGATGAAATCCGTGGAACTGATGTAGCGCTCGAACAGGCTGTCGTCGATGACGATGCTCTGGATGCAGGCCTTGCCACCGGGCTTGAGCAGCCGGTGCACCGACTGGAAGTAGGTGGGCCAGTACTCGCGGCCCACGGCCTCGACCATCTCGATGGAGCAGATCGCGTCGTACGGACCGTCCTGGATGTCGCGGTAGTCCTGCAGGCGCAGGTCGGCGTATGGCGCCACGCCCTGCTGCACCATGCGCTGTTGCGCGAACGCGAGCTGCTCGGTGGAGAGTGTCACGCCCGTGAGGTTTGCGCCAAACTCGACCGTCGCCATCTCGGCCAGCGCACCCCAGCCGCAGCCAATCTCCAGCACCCGGGCACCTAGCTCCACCCCCGCCATGCGCAGCGCGCGGCGCACCTTGGCGTGCTGGGCAATGCGCATGTCGCCGCCTGCATCACCCTCGAACCAGGCGGACGAGTAGTTCATCGTGTCGTCCAGCCAGAGTTCGTAGAACGCGTTGCCCAGGTCGTAGTGGGCGTGGATGTTCTTCTGGCTGTTGGCGCGGGTGTTGCGGTTGAGCAAATGCTTGATGCGGTACAGCAGACGCCCGGCCCAGGTGCCGTAGATCACGCCTTCCACCTGCTGGCGGTTGGCGATGAAGAGCTTGAGCAGGTCGGTCAGGTGCGGCGTGGTCCAGTCGCCTGCGATGTAGCTCTCGGCAAAGCCGATGTCGCCCGACCGGAGTGCGGCACTGCACACGTTCCAGTTCTTGAGCGTGATGGCCGCCGAGGGGCCATCACCGTGGCCGAAGTGCTGCAGCGTGCCGTCGGGCAGCTGCACCGTGAGGTGGCCATGCTGCAGGCGCTGCAGCAGCTTGAGCGCCGTGCGGGCGGCAGCCGGGGTGCCAGCGGGCAGGGCCAGGGCGGTGCGGGGGGCGGTGGTGGAGTTCATGGCGGCGTTCTCGTTCGTCATGGAATTCAGCGGGTCACGATGGATGCAGGCGCCTCGGGCTTGCGGTGGAAACGCACGCGCTTGAGCCACAGCTGCAGCGCGTGCCAGTGAATGCGGGCAATGATGGCCAGCGTCATGGCGGGGTAGCCCCAGAGCGCCTGGCGCAGGGTCTGTGCGGTGATGGCCTGCAGGGTGCCGCTCACGCTGGTCTGGATGAGGGGGCCGGTGTCGTCGTCGTGGTCGATGCGCACCACGGTGCGGCCTGCGTCCTGTGCACCGGCCTCGGTGCGCATGAAACGAAAGCGGTAACCGCCGCTCACCTCGCAGAACGGCGACACGTGGAACACCTTGCGTGCCTGCTGTTCCACGCCGTACTGCGGCGCATCCAGCAGGTAGCAGTGGCGCTCGCCAAAGGTGTTGTTCACTTCCACCACGATGGCGCGCAGGTGGCCATCGGCACGGTGGCAGTACCAGAAGCTCACGGGTTTGAAGGTGTAGCCCAGCACACGGGGGTAGCTGTGCAGCCAGACCTCGCCCGTGGCGTCGGTGATGCCTTCGGTGCGCAGCAACTCGTCCAGCCAGGCCAGCGCCCCGCCCTGCGCGGCGCTGCGGCCGTCGCCGTGGTCCGCATCATGGAAGCTGATGGCGCCACGCCGGTTAACAGCCAGCGCGCTGCCCAGGCCGGGCAGGCTGCGCATGGGCAGCATCAGAAAAAACGTGGGGTAGGCAAACGCATGCCGCCGGGGCCGCAGCCGCGTGTGGCGCACCTGGCCGAAGCCGATGAGGGGCGCTGCGGGTGGGGCTGCGGCGTGGCTCACGCAGCCTCCGCCAAAGGCGCTGGCAGGGCCGCCAGCAGTTGCTCGGCCACGGCCAGGCCGGACTTGAGGCCGTCTTCGTGGAAGCCGTAGCCCGTCCAGGCGCCGCAGAACCAGGTGTGCTGCTGCCCTTGCAGCTTGCCCACCTGCTGCTGCGCGCGGATGGCGGCCATGTCGAACACCGGGTGGGCGTATTCGTAGCTGCCGATCACTTGTTCGGGTGCAATGTCGCGCACCAGGTTGAGCGACACCACCACCGGCTGGGCAAAGGGCACGGGCTGCAGCTGGTTGATGAGGTAGTGCAGGCACACGCGGGCCGACTCGCGGCTGCGTTGCGGCGCACGTTCGTAGTTCCACGCGGCCCAGGCGGCGCGGCGCTCGGGCAGCACGGACGTATCGGTGTGCAGGACAGCGCGGTTGGCCTGGTAGCGAATGGAACCCAGCACCGCGCGCTCGTGCGGCGTGGGCTGGGCCAGCAGGGCGAGCGACTGGTCCGAATGGGTGGCCAGCACCACCTTGTCAAAGTGCTCGGTGTGGCCTGCAGTCACCACGCGCACACCGGCGGCGTCACGCTCGATGAGGCGCACGGGGGTGTTCAGGCGCTTGTCGGCAATGCCAGCCACGATCTTGTCCACGTAGTGGCGTGCGCCACCGGACACCGTCCACCACTGCGGGCGGTTGCTCACCTGGATGAGGCCGTGGTTGTGGCAGAACCGGATCATGGTGGCCACGGGGAATTTCAGCATCTGGTCGGTGGGACAGCTCCAGATGCAACCCAGCATGGGCAAGAAGTACCAGTCGCGGAACGCGTCGCCAAAGCGGTGCTCGCGCAAGAAGTCTCCCAGGGGCTGCATCAGCGCGGCCTCGGCCTGCTTTTCGGCAATGCGCGTGCAAAGCTTGTTGAAGCGCAGCAGGTCGCGCAGCATGCCCAGAAAGCGCGGGTTGACCAGGTTGGAGCGCTGGGCAAACACGGTGCTGAGGTTGGTGCCGCTCCATTCCAGCGCGCGGCCACCACCACGGCCGCTCAGGGCGCCCGGCACCTGCACCGAGAACGACATGTCCGACTTGGCGGTCTCCACGCCCAGCTCGGCCAGCAGGCGGATCAGGTGGGGGTAGGTGCGCTCGTTGAACACCAGAAAGCCGGTGTCCACACCGTGGGTGACGGGGGTGCCCGAGGCATCGGGTAGCGTGACATCGACCGTGTGGGTGTGCCCGCCGAAGTAGTCGCCTGCCTCAAACAGTGTGATGTCCGCCTGGCCGCGCAGCTGGTGCGCGACCGAGAGCCCCGAGATGCCGGAGCCGATGATGGCGATTTTCATGACCGGCTCCCTCTGGCCGGTGCACGGAATAAAAAGGTTGCGAAGCGTCCCGAAACGAATAAGAGAGGGAGGGAGGAGAAGCGCTCCAGGAGGTCAGTCGGAACCCGGGGGCCCGAAAGGCTTCGCAACGTTAAAACTGTACGCTGCGCAATCGTCTTGCGCAATGGATAGAGTGGGGTCACGCTGGCGAAGTTCCAGAGGCTCACTGTATTTTTTTTCAAGAAATGTAAAGAAGTCATGGCGGTCACCGGGGCACAGGCTGGTTCAGCTGTTGTTCGATGGCCCGCACCAGGCCCTTGTTGTCTGGGGCGGTCAGGCTGGAGTAGCTGTCCACCAGCTTGCCGTCGCGGCCCAGCAGGTATTTGTGGAAGTTCCAGCGCGGCGCTGTGCCCGACAGCTGCGCCAGTTGCTGGAACAGCGGCGAAGCCTCGGGGCCCTTCACGCTGCTCTTGGCAAACATCGGAAATTTCACGCCAAAGGTGTTTTCGCAGAAGTCAGCAATCTCCTTGTTGCTGCCTCTTTCCTGGGCAAAGTCGTTGGACGGGAAGCCCAGCACCACCAGGCCCTTGTCTTTGTAGCGGGCGTACAGCTCCTCCAACCCCTTGTACTGGCCCGTAAAGCCACAGAAGCTGGCCGTGTTCACCACCAGCACCACTTTGCCGCTGTACTGGCACAGCGACTGAGGCTTTTCGTCCTGCAACCTCGCAAACGTGTGCTGCAGCGTGGCCGGGCAGCTTTCGGAACCCGCCGCGCGGACCGGGGGGGCATAGCCGACCGCCACCGCGACCAGCAGCAGAAGGCTGGCGGCCGAAAGAAAGCGTCTGTTAGAGGTGTTCATAGGACTTGGGATCGCAGTGGGTATGGGCAATTTAACCATTCCATCATTTTTTGTCCACATGAGTTTTTATTTGGACTGATTGGTTTACGAGAATGCGAACCGCTCGGATTCAAAGTCCTGCAAAAGAAAGGGGTATTGCGGGCGCGCACGGGAACGGGGCGACAGGCGTCGCACGGCTGAAGGTTTGCCGTCGTGGTGGCAAGAGAGGGAGAATTCTGGGCACAAGCTGCCCGCCAGTGGCGCTGGGCGCCGTTGGGTGGCGTGGGCCTGTGCCAGCCCACCCACTGCAGGTGGGGGGATGCGCCCGCAGCCCGGCGCGGGGTCAGACCAGGTTGAGCAGACGGTCCAGCGAGAACTTGACTCTCACGTCCTTGAAAGCCACCACGCCCGTGACCTTCCAGGGGGGCATGCCGGTGTCACGCGGAATGGGCTCGCCCGTGGGCATGCCTTCACGGTTGGTCACCACCGCCACCTTGGGCGTGGTGGCCGTGGTGCCCCGGCGAACGACCACGCCCACCTCCTGGCTGGCCAGCCGCACGAAGGCCCCGGGCGGGTATACACCCAGGGTCTTGACGAGCGCAGCACCAGCCTCGTCCACCTGGTGCTCTTCGTCGTAGTAGCTGGCCTGCATGGCCGCCGTGACGGGCATGGGCAACCGGGCCGCGCGAGGTGCCATGCGGGCGCCAAAAATGTCGGCACGCTGCAGCAGGCGGGCCATTTGCTGGGCCTCCGTCTTCTTGGCCAGCGGGCCGGGGGTGCGGTGGTGGTGGCAGCGCACCGCCTCCAGCCACACCGGGTCGGCCACGCCGAGCGTGCGCAGCAGCGCCTCAGAACGCTCCGCGTGGCTCTCGACCGCCGCAATCTGCTGGGCGGTGAGCGGATGGGTCTGCTGGGCCAGCTGGTCCTGCAGCTCGGACATAGCTATGTTCATAGAGAGCGCCG
This sequence comes from Acidovorax sp. sif0632, assembly GCF_019218805.1. Lineage (NCBI taxonomy): Bacteria > Pseudomonadati > Pseudomonadota > Betaproteobacteria > Burkholderiales > Comamonadaceae > Acidovorax > Acidovorax sp. sif0632. The sequence continues at coordinate 163,420 of NZ_JAHUWW010000005.1, forward strand.
CGTGGCCCAGCTGCTGCACGCGGGAGGCGGGCCAGCGCAGCATCTCGCGCGCCACCACCATACACACACAGCACACCAGCATCGAATGCGTGGCGCTGTACATGCGCGTTTCCTGCGCAGACAGGTAAATCAGGCCCAGCAGCGTCGCGTCGGGCGTCTGCTCGCAGTGGCGGGCCAGCTCGTCGTGCAGCGTCTGGAAGCGCCCGCCAAAATCAGCGGGCGAAGGTGCACGCAGCAACTGTGTGGCACGCAACTGCAGTTCGGGCCAGTCAGGCAGCGTCTTGCCAGTGCGGCCCCGCCCTCCTGCGTCGTCGGCCGCCGTCATCTTCATCGCGGCAATTTCGCCCAGGTTGGTGTCGGCGATCAGCATGCGCTGCAATTGCGCGAGATAGGCCCGGTGGCTGTCACCGGACTCATCGGTATCCACACACAGCTGCCGCCCCCGGCCCACCATCTTGGCCAGCTCTTCCCGGGTGCGGATGACATAGCCTTTTTGCGCCAGCAACACGCCATCAGCACCCCGCAGCACAAACGGCAGAGGGTGGCCCAGCTGGATGGATTCGATGTTCAGGCTGACGAGGTTCATGGTGGTCGTTACATTATCTAACGGCCACACGCCCGGCTAAGCCGGGGCAACCCCGGGGATTGCCTGCTTTTTCAAGCAACCACCGGTCTCCATCATCCCGCTGGGGGTGTAGCGGGCGCCTCTGGGGCGGGCACCGGGTGGGCACCCCGCAAGCGCCGCAGCATGCGACCAAACCACTGCCCCAGATCATCCACCCCCGTGAACACGGCGGGGATGACCAGCAGGCTCAGCAGCGTGGACGTGATCAGCCCGCCAATCACCGCCACCGCCATGGGCGAGCGAAAGCTGGCATCCGCCGCACCAATGCCCAGCGCAATCGGCATCATCCCCGCGCCCATGGCCAGCGTGGTCATGATGATGGGCCGTGCGCGCTTGTGGCAAGCATCGATCAGTGCCTCAAAGCGCGTCATGCCATGCTCGCGCCGCGCCAGGATCGCGTATTCCACCAGCAGGATGGAGTTCTTGGTGGCAATGCCCATAAGCATGATCAGCCCGATGAGCGAGGGCATCGAGAAGCTCTTCTGCGCGATCAGCAGGCCCACGAACGCCCCGCCTAGCGACAGCGGCAGCGCCGCCAGGATGGTGACCGGGTGGAGGAAGTCCTTGAACAGCAGCACCAGCACGATGTAGATGCACAACACCCCGGTCAGCATGGCCAGGCCGAAGCTCGCGAACAGCTCGCCCATCATCTCGGCATCGCCAATGGTGATCTGGCGCACGCCCGGCGGCAGGTTCTGGATGGAGGGCAGCGCTTCGACCGCCTTCGTCACGTCGCCCAGCGGCTGGCCTGACAGCTCGATCTCAAAGTTGACATTGCGCGCGCGGTCATACCGGTCCACCACGGCCGGTCCGCCGCTGAACTCCAGCGTGGCCACCTGGCCCAGCATCACTGGGCCTTTGCTGCCCGGCACCGACAGGCGCTCCAGCAGCGACAGGTCCTTGCGCGCGTCATCCTGCAGCTTGACCACGATCGGCACCTGGCGCGAGGCCAGGTTGAGCTTGGGCAGCGACACGTCGTAGTCGCCCACGGTCGCAATGCGCAGCGTTTCGGCAATCGCGCTGCTGGTCACCCCCAGGTCGGCGGCGCGCGCAAAGTCCGGACGCACCGCGATCTCGGAGCGCACCAGGCTGGCGGTGGAAGAGATGCTGCCCAGGCCCGGGATGGTGCGCAGGTCCTTCTCGACCGCCAGCGCGGCCGAGGTCAGCGCCTGCGGGTCGTCGCCCGAGAGCACCAGCACGTACTTCTCGCCAGAGCCCCCCAGGCCCACCTTGCTGCGCACGCCCGGCAGCGTCTCCAGCGCTGCACGGATCTGGTTCTCGATGCCCTGCTTGCGCGGCCGGTCGCCGCGCTCGGCCAGCAAGATGGTGAGCGTGGCCTTGCGCGTTTCGGCATTGGCGCTGCCCATGAACGGATCGCCACCGGCCGAGCCCCCACCGATGGTGGTGTACACGCTTTGCACATGGTTCACCTTGGCGATGCGTTGGCGCGCATCCTCGGCCACGGCGCGGGTCTGGGCCAGCGTGGCGCCAGGTGGCAGCTCCAGGTACACCTGGGTCTGCGAGTTGTCATCGGCCGGAATGAAGCCCGTGGGCAGCAGCGGGATCAGCGCCAGCGAACCGATGAAAAACGCTGCTGTGGCAATGAAGGTTATCCAGCGGTGTTTGATGCACCAGGCCGCCCAGCGCAGGTACACCGTCATCCAGCGCGGGTCCTTGTGCGTGTCCACGATGGGTTTGAGGATGTAGGCCGCCATCATGGGTGTCAGCACCCGCGCCACCACCAGGCTGGCAAAGACCGCCAGCGACGCCGTCCAGCCGAACTGCTTGAAGAACTTGCCCGCAATGCCGCTCATGAACGCGGTGGGCAAAAACACCGCAATCAGTGTGAACGTGGTGGCCACCACGGCCAGGCCAATTTCGTCGGCCGCCTCCATGGCCGCCTGGTAGGGCGTCTTGCCCATGCGCAGGTGGCGCACGATGTTCTCCACTTCCACGATGGCGTCATCCACCAAAATGCCCACCACCAGCGACAGCGCCAGCAGCGTGATCACGTTGATCGAGAAGCCCAGCCAGTGCATGCCGATGAACGCCGGGATCACCGACAGCGGCAGTGCCACAGCCGACACGAACGTGGCGCGCCAGTCGCGCAAAAAGAGCCACACCACCAGCACGGCCAGCAACGCGCCTTCGTACAGCAGGTGCATGGAGCCGTCGTACTCCTCCTGCACAGGCTGCACAAAGTTGAAAGCTTCGGTGATCTCCAGATCGGGGTGCTGAGCGCGAATTTCCTTGAGGGCCGCCTGCACCGCAGAGCCGACTTCCACCTCGCTCGCGCCCTTGCTGCGCGCAACCTCGAAGCCCACCACGGGCTTGCCGTTGAGCAGGGCCAGGGCGCGCGGCTCTGCAATCGTGTCTGTCACCGTGGCCACCTGATCGAGCCGCACATGGCGGCCGTCTGACAGTGCCAGCGTGAGCCCTGCGAGCTCCTGCGCCGACTGCACCGTGGCCAGGGTGCGTACAGGCTGTTCGCTGCCGCCCAGGTCGGTGCGGCCACCGGCACTTTCGGTCTGCACCAGCCGCAGCTGGCGCGAGACATCGGCCGCCGTGGCGTTCAACGCCTGCAGCTTGACCGGGTCCAGCAACACATGCACCTCACGCTGCACACCGCCCACGCGATTGACCGCGCCCACACCCCGCACCGTGAGCAGCTTCTTGGCCACGGCATCGTCCACAAACCAGGACAGCGCCTCGTCGTCCATACGGGTGGAGGCGATGGTGAACGCCAGCACCGGCTGCGCGGCCAGGTCCATCTTGGTCACGATGGGGTCGCGCACGTCGCCAGGCAGGTCACCGCGCACGCGGGCCACGGCAGAGCGCACGTCGTCCAGCGCTTCCTGCGTGGGCTTTTCCAGGCGGAACTCGGCCGTGATGGTGGCGCCACCGTCCTGCACCTTGGTGTAGATGTGCTTCAGGTCTTGCAGCGTGGCGATGCTGTTTTCAATCTTGCGCGCCACATCGTTTTCGAGCTGCGCGGGCGAGGCGCCGGGCAGCGCCACGGTCACGGAGATCGTGGGCAGGTCAATGTCCGGAAAGTTCTGTACCTTCATGGCGTTGAACGACAGCAGGCCGCCGAAGGTCAGCAGCACAAACAGCATCAGCGCCGGTATGGGGTTCTTGATCGACCAGGTGGATACATTCATGTCGAATGCTCCTCAATTGATAGCTGTTTGCGCTTTATTGGTAAGCGCTAGAGCCATTTTTTGCTTGAAATCCGGAGCTTGCGAGGTGCTGCTGGCGGGCGGCGTGCTCACCACCCGCACCAGGTCACCGTCGTTCAGGAAGCCAGCGCCACGCACAGCTACCGAGGCATTCGCGTCCAGACCCGAGAGCACCTCGACCCGGTCAGCCACGCGGCGGCCCGTCTGCACCTTGCGCATTTGCACACGCTGCTCGGCACCCACCACAAACACGTACGAGAAGCCGTCGCGCACCACCAGCGCCTCTTGTGGCACGGTGAGTGCATCGCTGGCGCCCAGCGCGAACTCACCGCGCGCGAACATGCCCGCACGGAAGTCTGTGTTCAGGGGTAGATCAACGTACACCAGCGCATTACGCGTCTGCGGGTCCACCGTCGGCGCAATCATGCGCACCGTACCCTCCGCCGTCGCGCCGCTGGCCGCCGCCACGCTGACCTTGGCACCGGGCGCAATGCGGCGCAGCTCGGTGGACGTGACTTCGGCGCGCCATTCGAGGCGCCCCTTGCGCACCATGCGGAACAGCTCGGTGCCCGCGCCCACCACCGCGCCCACGGTGGCCGTGCGGGCCGAGATCACGCCGCTGTCGGGCGCCACCACCTGGGTGTACTTGAGACGCAACTGCTGTGCGTTCAGCGTGGCCTTGGCCGCCTCCACGCGAGCCTGCGCGGTCTTCTCGGCCGTGGTGTACTGCTGGATCTGCTGCTGGCTTAAGGCGCCCGTGGCCTGCAGCGAGCGGGCCCGGTCGGCATTGGCAGCGGCTTCGGCCGCATTGGCCTGGGCTTCGAGCAGGCTGGCGCGGACCTGGGCCACATCGGCCTGTACGGTTTCGGCAGAGAAAGTTGCCAGCACCTGGCCGGCCTTGACCACGTCGCCCACATTCACACGCACGTCGGTCAGGCGCAGACCGTTGCTCTCGGCGCCAATGCTGGCCTCTTGCCAGGCGGCCACATTGCCGTTGGCCGCCAGGCGCAGGGGCACCGAGGTGCGCTGGGGTTGGGCCGTGCTCACGGTAAGCGCGGGGCGGGGCTGGCTGGCCTTGGGCTCATCGGCGGCGCGCGATGCGCTGGAGAACACCAGGGCGCCACCGGTGGCCAGTGCGCAGGCAGCGATGACGGCGAAGGCCGTGGGAGAAATCTTGAAACCTTGCGTTTGCATTGTGTGTATCCGTTCATCCAGTCGGTGTCAGGAGAAAGGGTGAGCGATCAGCCCACCCCCCCCGGTTTTTCATTCAGCGTGCGGCGGTAGCCGCAGCAGAAGGGGAGGCTGCCGTGGTGGTGGTCTGCCCGTCCCATCCACCGCCAGCGGCGCGGTACAGCGCAACCCAGGCGGCCTGGCGTTCATGCTGCAGCGCGATCAGCGCGTTCTCGGCCGCCAAGGACGTGCGCCGCGCGTCTTCCAGCTCCACCAGACTCGCCAGGCCGCCGCGCCAGCGCGCTTCGGTGGCATCGAAAGATGTGCGATAGCCCGCAGCCGCCGTTCGCGCGCTGGTGCTGCGCTCGGCCGTGCTCTGCAGCCGCACCAGCGCCTGTTCGACCTCGCTCACGGCCTGGCGCACCTTGGCGCGGTAGATCGCGGCGGCTTCGTCATAGCGCGCCTGCGCCGCGTCCACCTGCGCGCCGCGCCGGCCACCATCGAACAGCGGCACGCTGAGCGCCAGCGGGCCGATGGTCCAGGTGTTCAGGTCGGTGGTCACGCCACCGCTGCGCACCCACGCCGTGCCCACCGAGCCGCTGAGAGACAGGCGCGGGTAACGCTGGGCCTGGGCGCTGCCCACTTCGGCACTGGCAGCGGCGACTTCGCGCTCGGCGTTGTACACATCAGGGCGCTGGGCCAGCACTTGGGCGGGCAGCGTGGCGATGGCGAACAGGGTGTCGGGGGCTGGGGCGGCAGGCGTGGACAGGCGCGATCGCAGCGCCGGCTCCTCCCACCCGGTCAGTGCCACCAGGGTCTTGACCTCCACATCGCACTGCATGCGCTGTTGCGATGCACGCGCCTGCGCTTCGGCGGCACTGGCACGGGCCAGGGCAGCCGTGGCGGGCGCCGTGAAGCCGGCGCGTTCGCTAAGACCTGACAGGCGCGAGGTTTCGCCACGCGACTGCGCATCGCGCTCGGCCACGCGCAGCTGCTCCAGGCAGGTGCGCAGGCTGCTCGTCTGCTGCGCCACCTCGGCGGCCACGCTCACGCGCGCCTCGTGCCACAGCGCCTGTGCGCCCGCCAGCCGCTCATCGTCAGCGGTCTTGGTCGCGCGGTTCGCACCAAAAAGATCAATCTCCCAGCTCGCCTGCAGCCCGGCCTGCGCCGTGGTCGCGATGCCTGCAAGCTGTTCGTTGAAACCCCGGCTGGCGCTGGCCTGCGCATCGAGCGACGGCAGCAGCGCGGCGCGGCTGGCCACCTGCGTGGCCCGGGCCTGCGCAATGCGGGATTGGGCCTGCGCCACACCGGGGCTGACGGCCTGGGCCGCGTCGATCAACTCCACAAGCAGCGGGTCGCCCAGCTGCGTCCACCATCGGGTCAGATCCCCCAGGGAGCCCTGGTGCGGCAAGGGCGCCTGCCACGCCACAGGCGGAGTGGTGGGCACTTGGGCGGGGGGCGCTGTGATGGCACAGGCGCCCAGGGCCAGGGGCAGGCAGGTGGCCCAGAAGAATCGGGTCTTGCTCAAAGTCATGCGTTGGATTCCTTGTGCGAATTCCGTGAAGTACTGCGGCGCGCGGGCTGTTGTACGGCCTGCCGCCGGGCGATCTCGCCCTGCACCATGCTCAGGGCGTAACCGGTCAGCCGGTCCACCCATTCGTCCACAGCCCCAGACCCCGCCAGCTGCGGCGCAATAGCCTGCAGCGGGTCGCGCTGGGTCCACATCTGCATGACCAGCCCGGCCAGCGAGAAGGCGAGGCGGTGCATGTCGTCGTCCGCTGCGGCCACGCCCATGTGGCGGCACAGCACTTGGACCAGCGCCAGATGGGGTGCCCGGCACTCGCGCTCGATGAGCTCGGGCCACACATGGGTGGGGTCCAGCAGCTCGCGCACGTGCAAGCGCAGCGACTGGGTCACAAGGTCATCGTGCTTGAGCGGCTCCAGAAAGCCACCGAAGTAGGCGGCCAGCGCCTGGTGCAAGGTCAGCGCAGGGTCGGCAAACACCGGGATGAGGTCGCTGCCGCTGCCGAAGGGCTCGTAGAACGTGGCTGTGTAGAGGCGCGCCTTGTCGCCAAAATGGTAGGCGATCGCTGCCACGTTGGTGCCGGCGGCTTCGGCAATCGCACGCACCGAGGTTTGCGCAAAGCCCCGCTCGGAAAACAGCTGCAGCGCGGCGCGCAGCAGGCGCACGCGCGTGTCTTCTCCGTCGCTGCGGGCGGTGCGCTGGGCTGCGGGAATGAAATGGGCGCCAAAACTCATGGCACCGGATTACACACCAGAATTCAAACAACCGTTTGAATTAGCGATGCCACGCGGAAAATTCAGCCCGCAAAAATGCAACAAAACGTCACACCTTGGTGCGACTCAACCGAACACGGACCTCCACAGGGCCAGCACCGCATCGCGCTCGGCCTTTAGTGCGGGGGGGGCAACCTGGGTGGGCGCCTCGTCCAGGCGCGCCACGTGTTGCACGCGCCGCAGTTCGCGGTACGCATCCGCAGCCGCCACACCCACGCCAGGGGGCAACAGCCCCACCTGCTCAGCGCGCTGCAGCAGCGCGATGTTGCCCACATTGCCCACCAGCTCCGGGTGGTTTGCAGACTGCGAGAGCACCAGGTACTGCACGGCAAACTCCGCATCCACCATGCCACCCGGACTGTGTTTCACATCAAACTGCCCGTCGCGCGTGGGGTGCGCTGCGCGCACACGCTCGCGCATGGCCACGATCTCCTCACGCAGGGCGGCAGGGTCGCGTTCGGAGGTGATAACGGCCTCCCGCACGGCATCGAAGCGCGCCTGCAAGGCCTCGCTGCCCATCACAAAACGCGCGCGTGTCATGGCCTGGTGCTCCCAGGTCCACGCGGTGTTGCTGCCCCGGCGCTGCTGGTAGTTGGCGTAGGCCTCGAAGCTCGTGACCAGCAGACCTGAGCTGCCATTGGGCCGCAACGCAGTGTCGATCTCGTACAGATCGCCCTCGCCCGTCTTCACGGTGAGCCAGTTGATGAGCTTGCGCACAAAGGCCGCGTAGACCTCGGGGGCGCGTTCGTCGTCGTCATCGAACACAAAGACGATGTCCAGGTCGCTGCCGTAGCCTAGTTCCTTGCCGCCCAGCTTGCCGTAGCCAATGATGGCGAATTGCGGGCTCTCGCGGTGGCGCGTCTTGAGCCGGCTCCAGCACCACTGGGCCGTGATGCGCAGCACGCTGTCGGCCAGGGCGGACAGGTCATCCGCCACCTGCTCGACGGTGATGCGCCGCTCCACGTCGCGCGCGAGGGTGCGGAAGGTTTCCGCGTGCTGGGCACGGCGCAGCAGGTTGAGCAAGGTTTCGTCATCGTCCTCGCCCGTGGACTGCAGCGACGCGAGCCGCACGGCCAGTTCGCGCTCGAAGTCGGCCACCACAAAACGTTCGGCGAGCAGCGAATCCCCCACCAGTTCATCGATGACACCGGGGTGCTGCAGCAGGTAGCGGGCGGGCCACTTGGCCGCGCCCAGCAAGTGCAGCAATTGCTCGTGCACAGAGGGGCGCTCCAGCAGCAGCGCCAGATAGCTCTCGCGGCGCAGCAGCGGCTCCAGCCAGTTGGCAAGGCGCAGGGCGGCCTCCTCGGTGACGCGGCCTTCCTTGAGCCACTGTGCGGTGCGCTGCACCAGCCGGAACAGGCGGGCACGGGCTTCGTCGCGCAGCCCCGCCACGCGCGGGTGGTTGCGCCATTCGGCAACGCGCTCGCGAAATCCGGGCGGCAACTGCTCCAGCAGCGTGTCGAATTCGGGGGGGGCTGCTGCCGCAGCGCGGGGGCCGCCACAGCCTCCGCCGTTGCACTGCTTCTTGCCCGCCCCGCCCAACAGGGTGTCGAATTCCTGGGCCACCAGTTCACGGTGTGCGTCCAGCTCGTGCAGGAAGGCGCAGCAATCGGGATACCCCAGGGTGTGCGCGATCCACGCCAGATCGTCATCGCGCGTGGGCAGCACATGGGTCTGCTGGTCATCCAGGTACTGGATGCGGTGCTCCACACGGCGCAAGAAGACGTAGGCCCGCGCGAGGGCATCGGCCGTTTCCTGCGGCATCAGACCCGCCTGGGACAGGCGGGTGAGCGCATCAAGCGTGGGGCGGCGGCGCAACTCGGGGAACTGGCCGCCCCGCACCACCTGCAGCAGCTGGACCGTGAACTCGATCTCACGAATGCCGCCGCGCGAGAGCTTGACGTCGTTGGCGCGCTCCGGGTGGCCCGCGCTGCGCTTGGCGGCATGGTCCCGGATCTGGCGGTGCAGCACCCTCAGCGCATCGAACACGCTGTAGTCCAGGTAGCGGCGGAACACAAAGGGCAGCACCACACCGCGCAGCGCCTGAACCTCAGGGCTGGCAATGCAATCACGCGGTGCCACCACCCGGCTCTTGAGCCAGGCAAAACGCTCCCACTCGCGCCCATGCAGCTGCAGGTATTCCTCCAGCGCCGACAACGAGACCGAAGGCGGACCAGAGTTGCCATTGGGGCGCAGCGCCAGGTCCACGCGGAACACAAATCCGTGTTCGGTGGTGTCGCCCACCAGGCTGTAGATGGCCTTGACCGCACGTGCAAAGTATTCGTGGTTCGAGATGCGCCCCCGGCCATCAGCCGTGCCCGCCGTTTCGCCATCGTGCTCGTACACGTAGATCAGGTCGATGTCGCTGGAGACGTTCAGTTCGCGGGCACCGAGCTTGCCCATGCCGATGATCCACAGCTGCACGGGCTGGCCGTCCGGCCCGCGCGGCGCGCCGTGGCGCTCGTCCAGCTCCTGGCGGGCGTGTTGGCAGGCCCTGTCCAGCGCCAGCTCGGCCAGCTCAGTGACCGCGCTGGTAATGTCCGCCAGCGGAGCCTGCGCCTCGCAGTCCATCTGGATCAGCCGCTCCATGACCAGCTGGCGCAGCACCCGGAGCGCGGTGCCCGTGTCACAACCGCGTGCGCGCAGCGCGTCGTAGGCCTGCTCCATGCTGGGCCACCGGGGAACACCGGGCGGCAGGAGCAGCAGGTCAGCCTCGTAGCGGCGATGCAGGCGCTGATAGAAACGCGAGTGCGCGGCCCCGTGAACAAAGGTCGCGGAGGGATTGCAGGGGGATTCAGGATACGGGATCGACATGGCAGCCGCAGCGCAACGCTGCGTACATAAGAACACTGGTTTGTAGTGAACCCGCGCTAAGCCTGCGGGTCATAATTCCTGCCACATTCAATCCCACCATGATCGATCCCACCACGCACCCCACCCGCCTGCTGAAAATTGTGGCAGGTCTCGCGCGGTGGTCGCTGGGCTTGCTGCTGGCCTTCTGGCTGCTGCTGACCATCGCGTGGGGGGCCCTTCATGGCTGGATTGTGCCGCGAATCGGTGATTTCCGCCCACAGCTGGAGGCGCATGCCGCACGGGCGCTGGGGGTTCCTGTCCAGATCGGTGCCATCGCGGCGCACACCGAAGGCCTGATCCCTTCCATTGAACTCTCGGATGTCACCCTGCTGGACGCTGCCGGCCGCTCTGCCCTGCGCCTTCCACGGGTGGTGGTGGCGCTGTCGCCGCGCTCCCTGCTCAAGGGCGGGTTCGAGCAGCTGTACATCGAAGAGCCCGAGCTGGATGTGCGCCGCACTGCAGACGGTCGCATCCAGGTGGCGGGTCTGGATTTCTCCCAGCAGCAGGGCGAGGACAACGCCGCCGCCGACTGGCTGTTTTCACAGGGCGAGGTGTTCATCCGGGGTGGCACGGTGCGCTGGACGGATGAGCAGCGCGGCGCCCCGGAGCTTGCGCTGGAGAAGGTGGACCTGCTCTTGCGCAACGGCAACTGGCACCATCACATGCGGCTGGATGCCACGCCGCCCGAAGCCTGGGGAGACCGCTTCACGGTGACGGGGCTGTTCCGCGCCCCCTTGCTGCGCGCGCGCGACGGCAACTGGAAACACTGGAATGGGCAGGTCTTCGCCGACTTTTCCCGGGTGGACGTCTCGCGGCTGCGCCACCATGCCGATGTGGGCGTGGATATCGCACAGGGCCGGGGCGCGCTGCGAGCCTGGGCCGATGTGCAGCGCGGGCAGATTGTGGGCGGCACAGCCGACCTGGCGCTGGCCGATGTCAATGCCACACTGGGTGCAGGCTTGCAGGCGCTGGTGCTGCCGTCCATTCAGGGGCGGCTGGGTGGGCGCCGACTGAACGGGGGGTTCGAATTCTCGACCCAGGCGCTGCAATTCAAGACGGACGATGGTCTCACCTGGCCCGGAGGCAACGTCAGGCTTGTGCACACGGCGGCGGCCGGCAAGGCACCCGCGCAAGGCGAGTTCCGCGCCGACCGCCTGGACCTGGCTGCCCTGGCGCAGGTCGCCAGCCGCCTGCCCCTGGGCGCCACGGCACATGAGGCCGTGCGCACCTATTCACCCCACGGGCTCGTGGACGAGATCCAGGCCACCTGGAAAGGCCCTCTCGAAAACCTGCAGCAGTATCAGGTACGCGGGCGCATTCGCGGATTGGCGCTGGCAGGCGACACTCCCGCCAGCGCTTCCACCCAACTGGGCCTGCGGGGTGCCACGGTGGACATCGACATGACCCAGGCGGGCGGCAAGGCAGCGCTGACCATTGCCTCCGGCGCGCTGGTGCTGCCCGGCGTGTTCGAAGACCCAGTGCTGCCGCTGGACCGGCTCAGCGCCGATGTGCGCTGGCAACTCGATGGCGACCGCATCGCCGTGCAGGCCACCGACGTGCAGTTTGCCAATGCCGACGCCCAGGGCGAGGCCCGGGCCACCTGGCATACCAGCGATGCGGGCAAGGTGGCACACCGCTCTCGCTTTCCGGGGGTGCTGGACCTCACAGGCACACTGAACCGGGCGGACGGGACCCGTGTGCACCGCTACCTGCCGCTGTCCATCCCCCAGGAGTCGCGCCACTATGTGCGCGACGCCGTGGTGGCGGGCAGCGCGAGCAACGTGCAGTTCCGCGTCAAGGGGGATCTGCACCACCTGCCTTTCGACGACCCCAAACAAGGCGAATTTCGCATCGCAGCCCGCGTGAAGGATGTCACCTACGCCTACGTCCCCACGCAGCTGCAACCGGCCAATACGTTGCCGTGGCCTGCATTGACGGAGCTCGCGGGGGAGCTGATCTTTGAACGCTCCTCCATGCAGGTGCGCGGCGCCAGTGGCAGTTTTGCGGGACGCCCGGGCCTGCGCCTGTCGAAGGTGGATGCCAAGATTCCAGACCTCTCCCATACCGTGGTGGGTGTCAGTGCCGATGCCCGGGGGCCGCTGACCGAGCTGCTCACGCTCATGAACACGTCGCCTTTGGGCCGGATGACCGGCAATGCACTGGAGCAGGCCAGCGGCACCGGCAACGCAGATTTCAAGTTGCGCCTGACCTTGCCGATCAGCGACATCGAAAAATCCAAGGTCCAGGGCAGCGTCACGCTGGCGGGCAACGAACTGCGCATTACCCCCGACACCCCGACGCTGAGCCGGGTGCGGGGCGTGGTGCAGTTCACCGAAGGCGGTTTTTCGCTCAATACCGTGCAGGCCCAGGCACTGGGAGGGCCTGTGCGGCTGGAGGGCGGCATGCGCGCTCTGCCCTCCAATGCCCCGGCTACCGAATCGGCCGTGCAGCTTCGCGCACAGGGCACCGCCACGGCCGAAGGGCTGCAGCAGGCATCACAACTGGGCATGCTCTCGCAGCTGGCGCGCCGCGCCACGGGCGGCACCGCGTATTCCATGGCGCTCGCGTTTCGCCGTGGCGTGCCGGAGGTGCAGGTCACCACCAGCCTGCAGGGGCTGGCACTGGCGCTGCCCGCCCCGCTGGGCAAGACGGCCGAAAGCAGCCTGCCACTGCGGTTTGAAACCCAGGTGGCCCGCGAATCGCTGGTGGGCCTTACCCAGGCTGGAAATGGCACCGAAGCCCCGCCTTTGCGCGATCAGATCACGCTGGACCTGGGCACACTGGGCTCGGCCACTTACATTCGGGATCTGGGCGGGCCCCAGGCCCGGGTGCTGCGCGGTGCCATCGGCATCGGCCTGTCGGGCGGGGAATCCGCCCCGGTGCCCGCGCAGGGTGTGGCGGCCAACATCAGCCAGGGCAAGCTCGATGTGGATGCCTGGGAAGACGTGCTGACCCAGGCAACCGGCAGCGAACCCGCTGCACGCCCCGCGACCGCACCCGGATCGCCAGGCTCAACGGGAACGCCCAGCACGGCGCAGGACTACCTGCCCACCACACTGGCCTTGCGCGCCCGCGAACTCACGTTGCAGGGTCGCACCCTGCACAACATCGTGGCCGGCGCGCTGCGGGACGGCACCACCTGGCGTGCCAACCTCGACGCCACGGAACTCAACGGCTATCTGGAATACCGCCAGCCAGGCGGCGCCGAACACCCTAACGGGCGCCTGTTTGCGCGGCTCTCGCGCGTGAACATGCCCCAGAGCGACGTCACCCAGGTCGAGGCCCTGCTGGACGAGCAGCCCGGCGCCCTGCCCGCGCTGGACATCGTGGTGGATGACTTTGAACTACGTGGCAAACGCCTCGGGCGTGTGGAAATAGAAGCGCAGAACCGGGGCGGAGATGGCACGCAGCGCGAATGGCGCCTCTCCAAATTCAATATCCTCGCGCCCGAGGCGAACTTCACAGCCAACGGCAACTGGGCGGTGCTGAACACCGCAGGGGTGGGGCCCCGCACACCGGAGCGGCGCACGGTGCTCAACTTCAAGCTGGACATCCGCGACTCGGGCGACCTGCTGGGCCGCATGGGCATGGCCAATGTGGTCCGGCGTGGCAAGGGCCGCATGGAAGGGCAGGTGGCCTGGATCGGCGCGCCGTTCAGCCCTGACTACCGCAGCATGACCGGGCAGATCAACCTGAACGTGGAGTCCGGCCAGTTCCTCAAGGCCGACCCGGGCCTGGCCAAGCTGCTGGGCGTGCTGAGCCTGCAATCGCTGCCACGCCGCCTGACGCTCGACTTCCGCGATGTGTTCAGCGAGGGTTTTGCGTTCGACTTTGTCCGGGGCGATGTGCGCATCGAGCAGGGCGTGGCCACCACGAACAATCTGCAGATGAAGGGCGTCAACGCCGCCGTGCTGATGGAGGGCAGCGCCAACATCGACCAGGAAACCCAGGACCTGCGCGTGGTGGTGGTGCCCGAGATCAACGCCATGACCGCGTCCCTGGTGGCCACAGCCATCAACCCGGTCATTGGGCTGGGCAGCTTCCTGGCCCAGGTATTTCTGCGCGGCCCGCTGATCGAGGCGGCCACGCAGGAGTTCCGCATCGATGGCACCTGGACGGACCCCCGCGTGGTGCGCGTGGCCCGCCGCAACCGCGAGGCAGGCCCTGCAACCGGCACGCCCACACGCCCCAGCGCACCCCGCACCGGAGAACCGTCATGATGAAAGTTGCTGCGATCCAGATGGTGTCCTGCACCCGGCTCGACGACAATCTGCGCGCTGCACGCGCCCTGCTGGAGCAGGCCGCCAGCGCAGGTGCCGAGCTGGCCGTGCTGCCCGAATACTTCTGCGTGATGGGCCACAAGGACACCGACAAGCTCGCCCTGCGCGAAGCACCGGGCGAGGGCCGCATTCAGGACTTTCTGGCCAGCGCGGCACGCGAGCTGCAGATGTGGATTGTGGGGGGCACCTTGCCGCTGGTGGCCACCACACCCGACCGCGTGCGCAACACCACCCTGGTGTTCAACCCCGCTGGCGACTGCGTGGCACGCTACGACAAGATTCACCTTTTCTACTTTGACAACGGGCGCGAGCAGTTCCACGAAGGCCGGGTCATCGAAGCGGGCAACACCCCCGTGCAGTTCGAGCTGCCATCGCGCGACGGCCACTGCTGGCGCGTGGGCCTCTCGGTGTGCTACGACCTGCGCTTTCCCGAGCTGTACCGCGCCCACGCCAGCGCGGGTGCAGACCTGCTGCTCGTGCCCAGCGCTTTCACCCACACCACCGGCCAGGCGCACTGGGAGCTGTTGCTGCGCGCCCGCGCCGTGGAAAACCTGGCGTATGTGCTGGCGCCCGCACAGGGCGGTGTGCACGAAAACGGGCGGCACACCTGGGGCCGCAGCATGCTGGTGGACCCCTGGGGCACCGTGCTCGCCCAGCAGGACCAACTGGCGGGCGTGGTGTCGGGTGTGGTGGACCCGCAGCGCCTGCGCGACATTCGCCTGCAGTTGCCCGCCTTGTCGCACCGCGTCCTGTGAAGATCCCGCAGCAGCGCACACTCTTCAGACGCTGGCGCGGCGCATGGCGGCGCTGGTCGCTGTGGACCCTGCTGGTAGCCCTGGTGATCTCCATGCTCGCCACCATGGTGTGGCTTGCGGGGCGCTACGAGGCCAGTCAGGTGCAGTCGCGCCTGGAGCGTGACACGGCCGACGCGGTGTCCGACATCCGCGTGGCGCTTACGCGCAACCTGCAAAGCCTGCAGGCCCTGCACGCGGGCGACCCGGGCCAGCTGGCCTGGGAGGTCGATGCAGCCGAGCTGCTGCGCAACCGGCGGGAGCTGGTGCGCATCGAGTGGCGCGATGCCGACCTGCGGGTACGCACCCATGCCCAGTCGCCCTACCGCCCCGTGGCCTGGGACGCCCGGCTGCGTGAGGGTAACCAGTCCGACGCCGCCATTGCCTGTGCCAACGCACGCCGCCTGAGCAGCCCAGCCTATTCAAGCAGCTACTTTCAGCCCCACGGCGACGGGCTGGGCTCGGAGATGATGGAGCTGTGCCTGCCGCTCACCTCGGGCGGGCGCAGCACGGGTTTCCTGGTGGTCACGTATTCGCTGCAGGACGTGCTGATCAACCTGGTGGCGCACAACCTCACGCGTAGCCAGGAGGCCTCGTTCACCGAGGCCGACGGCACCCGGCTGGCCGTGCTGGGCGCCGCGCGCCGCGGCTCGCGCATGTTCACGGCCACGCACCTGCTGGATCTGCCCGGCAGCACCCTGGTGCTGCGCATGGACACCTGGCACAGCGCGCCCAGCCTGTTCCCCAACGTGCTGACCGCGCTGGTCACCGCCATGTCGATTGCGCTGGTCACCGTGATGGTGGTGCTGGTGCGCGACAACCGCAGGCGCCTGCGTGCCGAGCGCGACCTGGCCGACGCGCTGGCGTTTCGCAAGGCCATGGAGGACTCGCTGGTCACAGGCCTGCGCGCCCGCGATCTGGAAGGCCGCATCACCTATGTCAACCCGGCCTTCTGCGCCATGGTGGGGTTCAGCGCGCCGGAGCTGCTGGGCCAAAGCGTGACCGCGCCCTACTGGCCCCCCGAGCGGGTGGAGGAGTATCGCCAGCGCCAGGCCATCCGCTTTGCGGGCACCATGCCGCCGCGCGAGGGTTTCGAGTCCGAATTCATGCGCAAGGACGGCACCCGCTTCCCTGTGCTGATCATCGAGGCCCCGCTCATCAACGCCCAGGGCCTGCACACGGGCTGGATGAGCGCGTTCCTCGACATCAGCGAGCAGCGGCGGGTGGAAGAGCTGTCGCGGGCGTCACAAGAGCGGCTGCAGGCCACCGCCCGCTTGGCCACCGTCGGCGAAATGGCCTCGCTGCTGAGCCACGAACTCAATCAGCCCCTGGCCGCCATTTCCAGCTATGCCACCGGCTCCATCAACCTGCTGGAGGCGCCCACACCGGCAGAGCAGGGCGCAGGCGCCGCTGCCCATGCCGAGCAGCTGCAGGATGTGCGCATGGCCATGCAACATATTGCGCGGCAAGCCGAACGCGCAGGCAAAGTGATCAAGAGCGTCCACGACTTTGTGCGCCGCCGCGACCAGGCGCGCGAAGCGGTGTACGCGCAGCAGTTGCTCGATGCCATCCTGCCGCTGGTGAGCCTGCAGGCACGCAAGCTGGGGGTGCGCGTGAACACCTCACTGGAGCCCCACCTGCCCCCCGTGTTGTGCGACCGCACCATGGTCGAGCAGGTGCTGCTCAACCTGGCGCGCAATGCCATGCAGGCCATGGACGACCCCGCCCTACCCAC
This sequence comes from Acidovorax sp. sif0632, assembly GCF_019218805.1. NCBI lineage: Bacteria > Pseudomonadati > Pseudomonadota > Betaproteobacteria > Burkholderiales > Comamonadaceae > Acidovorax > Acidovorax sp. sif0632. The sequence continues at coordinate 180,351 of NZ_JAHUWW010000005.1, forward strand.
GCGCATTCTGGACATTCGGGTGCGGCGTGCGGCGTCGAACCAGCACAGCGGCTGGATCGAGTTTGCGGTGACCGACCTGGGATCGGGCATTCCCCCGGACGTAGCCGAAAGGCTTTTCACCCCGTTTTTCACCACCCGCCCCGAGGGCATGGGTCTGGGGCTGAGCATGTGCCGCACGGTGATCGAGCAGCATGGCGGTTTTCTCGGATTTGCGCCCCATGAACCGCGTGGTACGGTGTTTACCTTCACGTTGCCAGCGGCAACCCCCTGAGCGACTGCGTCACTTCCCCCTTCTCTCGCGCTGCGCGCGGGAAGGGGGTCGCCACCAGCGCGGCGGGGCGGCCCTTGCGCGGCGGCCCCCGCCCAGGCCGCGCCAGTTGCCGCGACTGCGCGTAACCGACAATGCACTAGTTAACCGAGTTAAACCATGGAGCCCACCACCAACGCCACCGTGTACATCGTGGACGACGACGCCAGCGTGCGCGAAGCGCTGGCGTGGCTGTTGCGTTCGCGCAGGCTATTCAGCGAGTCCTTTGAGAGCGCCGAGGCCTTTGACGCCATGCTCTCAAGCCGGCCCGCGCAGCGCCAGCCCTGCTGCCTGCTGCTGGACGTGCGCATGCCCGGCATGAGCGGCCTGGCGCTGTTCGACCTGCTGGCGGTGCGCGGTGACCTGGCCACCATGCCGGTGATCTTCCTGACCGGCCACGCGGACGTGCCCACTGCCGTGGACACCGTCAAGCGGGGCGCGTTTGATTTCTGCGAAAAGCCGTTTTCCGACAACGCGCTGGTAGACCGTGTTGAGCAGGCGCTGGCCAAATCGGCCGAGCGCCTGGCGCAACTGCGTGAGCGCAGCGACCTGCAGGTGCGCCTGCGCGATCTGACGGACCGCGAGCGCGATGTGATGGACCTCGTGGTGGCGGGCCTGCCCAACAAGCTGATTGCTGACCAGCTCGATATCAGCGTGCGCACGGTGGAGGTGCACCGCTCACGCGTGTTCGACAAGATGCAGGTCAAGTCGGCCGTGGAGCTGGCCAACCTGCTGCGCACAGAGAAGTAGGGCTCTGCGCGCCCACCCCACGCCCTCTCGGGCGTGGTTGCCTACCCGCGTGGGCGCTCGCCCACAAAGATCTCCACGCGCCGATTGCGCGCCCGGCCGTCGGCCGACTCGTTCGTGGCGATGGGATACCGCTCCCCCATTCCATCGATGGCGATGCGGCGCCCATCCACGCCCCGCCCCGTGAGATAGCTGCGCGTGCTGGCAGCGCGGTCCATCGAGAGCGGGTTGTTGATGGCGTCGCTGCCGGTGTTGTCGGTGTGGCCGACGATGCGGACATCGGTGTTGGGGTTGTTGCGCAGCCCGGCAGCGAACTGGTCAAGCACGGGCGCGAAATTGGGCTGGATGTCCGAACGGCCCACGGCAAACGAAATGTCGCTGGGGATGTTGAGCATGAGCTGGTTGTCGGCTGTCTGCGTCACGCCGATGCCGGTGCCTCGCGTGGCCTGCTCCATCTCGCGCTTCTGGCGCTCCATGTTCTGCGACCAGATGTAGGTGCCCAGGGCCCCCACACCGGCACCTACCACTGCCCCGGTGCCAGCGCTGCCGCCGGTGGCCGAACCGATGACGGCGCCTGCCAGCGCGCCCACGCCGGCCCCGGTGGCGGTACGGCGCTGGGTGTCGTCCATGCTGGCACAGCCAGTGGCCAGAACGATGACGGCGGTGGCGCCGAGAAGAATGTGTTTGCGCATGGTGGTGCTCCTTGAAAGATTCAACGGAGCTGGACGCTTCGGGACTTCCGATCGCGTGCCGCATGGCCTGTGGTGGGCCTAGGCATGGGGTGCGCCCAGCTCATCGCCATCGTGGCTGCAGCCGGGCCGGGGCACCATCGGCACAGCGGCACCCTGGCTGTAGGACGAAGCCGCCTGGGCCCGCTGCCCGCACGCGGGCAAGGTCATTGCGCCGGAGGTGATGGGGGAGCAGCCTCGGGGGATGCCGCTGGCGGTGGAGGCAAAGGCTCCTGCGGCGGCGGCTGCAGCTCGCCACCCTTGCGGCCCGAGAACATCGTCCACCAGACGATGGCCACCAGCAACACCAGCGCCAGCAGCGCTTCAAGCAAAATCAGCCCCATGAAATTGACACTCCTGCGCGTTGCTTTGACGGCGCTGATTGTAGGAACGCTGGCCGCCTGCTCCACGCCCCCTGCCCCAAGCCCCTCCCGCCCCGGGGCCATCCCCGCGCCACCACCGCCCAGCACCGTGGTGCTGCCCGGCGACACCGGCCCGCTGCCGCCACCGATGTCACAGCCCAAAAGCCGCTGGATTCCCGTGCGCTGGGCCGAGCTGCCGGGCTTTGCCGACGATGCGTTGCACGAGGCCTGGAACGCCTGGATCAAGAGCTGCGAACGCCCCCAGCCCCCCTTCACCGCGCTGTGCAGCGAAGTGCGCCAGCTCAGCATTGCCACCGCCGACGAGCAACGCGCCTGGCTCGTCGCCCGCCTGCAGCCCTACCGCGTTGAGGCCACCGACGGCAATGCCGAGGGCCTGCTCACCGCCTATTACGAACCCATGATGGACGCCGCGCGCCAGCCCGGCAACGGCTTCACCGTGCCCGTCTACCGCCTGCCCGCCGGTTTTGGCGCGCGCAAGCCCTGGTACACACGCCAGCAAATCGAGACCCTGCCCGAAGCCCAGGCCGCACTCGCGGGCCGCGCCATCGCCTGGCTGCGCGACCCGGTGGAATCGATGGTGCTGCACATCCAGGGCTCGGGCCGCCTGCGCATCGCCGAGGCAGACGGCACGGTGTCGCTGGTGCGCGTGGCTTACGCGGGCACCAACGACCAGCCCTACCAAAGCATCGGCCGCTGGCTGCTGGACCAGGGCTACACCCGCGACGCTACCTGGCCCGGCATCCGCGCCTGGCTGGCCGCCAACCCCCAGCGCACCAACGAACTGATGTGGACCAACCCGCGCTACGTGTTCTTTCGCGAGGAGCCTCTGAACCCGCTGGACGCAGGCTTCGGCCCGCGCGGCGCCCAGGGTGTACCGCTCACCCCCGGCCGCTCCATCGCCGTGGACCGCCAGAGCATCCCTTACGGCACACCCGTCTGGCTGGCCTCCAGCGGCCCGCAGGTACAGCTCAATCGCATGGTGCTGGCGCAGGACACGGGCAGCGCCATCCTGGGGGCGGTGCGTGCAGACTTCTTCACTGGCTGGGGCGCGGAAGCGGGCGACATCGCCGGGCGCCTGAAGCAGAACCTGCGTCTGTGGGCGTTGTGGCCCCGATGATTGTTGGATGATTTTGGCCGCCAGCGCTTATTCAGCAAGCGCCGATAGCTATTATATTAATAGCAAACTCTCAACCCCTCTGCGAACCTACGCCCAGTGGTTGGCAGCCGGGTTCACGGGCACGGCGCCCTTGCCGCTTCGGTTTCCACCCGCTGGGCCGCAGCCGCCGCCGCGAACGCCATGGCTGGGGGCACGGTCACAGTGCGCAGTTGATCGCCCGTGATGTGGTACTCGTACTCGCGCGTCGAGCCCACCATCTCCGTCCTGAAAGTGCTGCCCGCCATGGTGGCCGCATACACCTGGGGGCGGACAACCTGGTAACGGTACGTGGTAGTGGCCGTCCCGCTGGCGGTCTTGCAGGTCGATTCGAACTGATCTTCCTTGAACTGCAGGGTGCAGCGGCCGGAAGTGTCTTCGGCCTTTTCGCCATCGGGGGTGGTCAGCACGATTTTGGCGGCGCGCCAGCAGCCGAGCAGGGAAGGGTCGGCAACAGCGGCACGGGCCCATGGGGCTGCGAGGGCGAGGCAAAGGCACAAGGAACGTATGAGGCGATTCATGCGAAGTCTCCACGGGCTGCGGTGTTCGCACCCTCAGCAAGGTACGCCCCCATGTCGGACATCGCGCTGTGCTCCAGAATCCCAATGGACACATCCACACCAGCCGCCTTCAGAATTTTAATTCCTGCGCCAGCATTGCGCGTGTCGGGGTCCTGCATGGCCACAACGACACGCTTGACACCCCGAGACACCAGCGCCTTGGCGCAAGAAGGAGTACGGCCGTGAAACGAACACGGCTCCAGCGTGACATAGGCTGTCACGCTGGCCAGATTGCCAGGCACCTGGGACAGTGCCATGGCCTCGGCGTGGTGCTGCCCGGGTGGCTGGGTAAACCCGCTCGCAATCACTGCACCGTCCCTCACGAACACACAGCCTACAGGCGGATTGGGTAGACACGCGGGCAGCGCCTTGCGCCCCTCTGCCAGGGCGAGGCGCATGAAATCTTCGTCGGATGCGGACATGGTGAGCATGTGTTCGATAGGGGGCGCTACCCTTGGCATCGGGGCGATGCCGCATATTGTGATTCATGCATGCTGCAATGCGCGTTCACGGGGGCTCAGGGGTGCCCCCGCTTTCAGCGCATGGCGATGAGGCCGGGAATGTCGAATCGCACTGCGTTTTTCTAGAAATTCCCGGGACGGTGCAGTTGTGGATGGCGTGGCCACGCTGGCATGTGACATCTGACCCTTTATCCGAAGACCTTTCCCCAACAGCAATCGCTATACGCCACGGTGGGAAGACCGCCAAAGCAAGGGCGCACACAGGCTGTACCACGATCAGGTTTTTGTGACGCGTTGTAAGAGGCAGTAGTGGAGCGAAGCGACGTCGCCACCCACATCGCCCCGCGCGCGAACGTTGCAAAACCACATCTGAATGGCCATCCCTGCGGGCCAATTGCATTTACAGATGACTACAAAGTCAACGGCAGCAATACCAGATTGGCCCTTGAGAATCTGCGCTCGTCTTCGGCAGGTAGTGGCTCTCTGGGTCGACCAAGGGCCTATCGCCGCCGTAACCCTTCAGCCAGCCAAGAACCGCGCGAAGCGCACGGATGGCACAAAGCCGCCGCTTTTGACAGCGGAGTGCAGGGGCGCCGAACCTGCCAGGCCTGCGTCGGCATGGGCTTCATTGCGGTGCCATGGTGGCGTCATGGCGATGGCAGTTGTTCTGTTCCAGCGCCGAAGACAGGGAGGAGGTCTGTGCCCCAGCACAGATCGTGTTTGTTATTAACAATGAGAGGATCGCAGCATGCGACACGGTATTTTGAAGAGCGTTTTGGGGATGAGCTTGGGTTTGGTGATGGCTGCTGGTGCGCATGCTGAACTGCTCAATATCAGCACGAACGCAGTGCAATCGCAGAACACGCCGACAGCAGCGTGCACGATTGTGGGCGTAGGTGGGAAGACGTTGCCGGACGGCAGCAAAGTGTTCGTCGTCCTGGCAGAAGGCAAGGCTGTCGACTCCAACCCCACGCTGGTGATCCGATTCAGCGACAACTCCACCGGGAGCAACGACGACTGGAATTCCACATCTATCGACGCTAGCGGTAAACCCGTCCGGATAAATACTGCAGGATGGCTGGGCCGCAATCCAGGGCGCGAAAGTGATGCTGGCACAGTGATCTTGGCGATGCCAGGCGATTGGTTTTGTGTGACTTCGCGTGAAGTTTCCGGCGGCGACGCGCTGCGCCCGGTCTCCGTCTCCGTGACCGACGTCACGGCAAAGGCGACGAGCGCGAAGTCTGCTGCCGTGGGTGCAGATGCGGGCTTGCGTTCCGATATCTGGGCCGGTTCGCCCGACTGATCCAACAGCCGCTCATTGGCTTCGGGGCGTTGCACGCTCCTATTGAAAGGGAACACCATCGTGTGTTCCCTTTTTTTCGGGCTACCGCATTGTCTGCACCAGCGGCATGCGCGGGTGATTTATAGCTACCCGGGGAGGCCCCTCATTGCTCCACCGCCCAGCGCGTCACCCGGGGCGGCGCATCGCCCACATGAAACGCCAGCTTGCGGTCCCGCAGCGCCACGTCCGAGGCCGTCACGCGGTCAAAGCGGCGCAGATGCTCGGTCCACGACTCGTCCTCGATGCGCTCCACATAGCGCGCGGGCTGGCTGATGTCGTGCAGCAGCTGCCAGCCCAGGGCGCCCTGGCGTAGACGGCTGCGGCGGCTTTCCTGCATCACGGCGCGGAATTCGGCGGCGCGCGCGGGGTCGATGAAGTATTCGATGGTGACCACCAGGTGCCCCGATCCGGGCGGTGTGTCGGCCACCGGGGCCTTGAAGGCGCGCGAGGGGCTCAGGTCTTCCTCCATGCTGCGGTCGGCCACCAGGCGCTGCACCAGCAGCATGGCCACCACGCCGGTGGCGGCGGCGATGCCCAGGCTCACATGCACATCGGTGACCGTGGCCACCTGGCCCCACACGGCGGCACCCAGCGCGGTGGAGCCCATGATGGCCATCTGGTAGATGGACATGCCGCGCGCGCGCACCCAGTTGGGCAGCGCGAGCTGGGCCGACACCGACAGCGAGTTGGCCGTGGTGATCCACGCCATGCCCGCCACGAACATCGCGGGCACGGCCACGTACACATTGGGTGCCACGGCCATCACGCCCGTGGCAGCGGCCTGCAGCGCCGTGCCGCGTATCACCAGCACATCGCGCGCCATGGCCTGGCGCAGGCGCGGCAAGAACATGGCCGCCGTGATGGCGCCCGCGCCCATGCTGGCCAGCAGCAGCGTGAAGGTGCCCGCGCCGCCGCCTTCGAGCCCCTTGGCCAGCAACGGCAGCAAGGCCAGCAGCGCGGTGGCGTGCAAAAAGAAGACGGAGATGCGCCACAACACGGCGCGCATGCGCGGCGACTGGCGCACAAACTGCAGGCCCACACGCATGGCGCTGGTCAGCTTTTCGCGCCCCAGCGGGCTGGGCGTGTGCACCCGCTTCCAGCGCATGATGACCAGGCCCGAGACGATGGACAGCACGGCGTTGAGCACAAACACCCAGGCGCTGCCCGCGCTGGCGATGATGGCGCCCGCCAGCAGCGGGCCGATGATGCGCGAGGCGTTCATGGCCACGCCGTTGAGCGCCAGCGCCGCAGGCAGCTGCGAGCGGCTGACCAGCTCGGGCACGATGGCCGCGAACACCGGCCAGCGCATGGCCAGGCCGATGCCATTGGCAAAGGTGAGCGCCAGCAGCAGCGGCGCCGTCATGCCGCCGGCCATGACGAACACGCACAGCACCAGCGCCACGGCCGCCACCCAGAACTGCGTGGCGATGAAGTAGCGGCGCCGGTCCAGGATGTCGGCCAGCGCGCCGCTGGGCAGGCCCAGCAGGAACACGGGCAGCGTGGAAGCGGTCTGCACCAGCGCCACCAGCACGGGCGAGGTGGTGAGCGTGGTCATGAGCCAGGCGGCCGCCACGTCGTTCATCCACATGCAGGTGTTGGCCGCCACCCAGGTGAGCCAGAGCATGCGGAACACGGGCACCGACAACGGCGCAAACGGTGAGAGCGAGGCCGCCTGGTTCAGCGCCGCGCTGTCCCCCAATTGGGCAGCGACGGACTCTTCGGTGCCATGCGCCAGATCCGCACGCGCGGCACGGTCTGCAGCCGCATCGCTCTGCGGCGGGGCGCCCGGGCTCAGGTCCGGGGCATCAGAGGAGGGCGGGGGCGCAACGCTGCGCGTGCTTTCGTGGGACGGCAATGGCGGCATGTCTGCGCATTGTGCGACGGTTGGCGCGGCTGTGGTGGCTCAGCGCCAAATAGCCCACTGCGGGCCTGCGCCAAACATCGCGCCTTCTCCCGCCTCGTCACGCCGCATCAGTCGGCGCAGCCGGGGCCTGGTGGCCCGCCTGTTTGGTTTGCCGCAGCAACAGCCAGGCCATGAGCCCAAGTGCCGCCACGCCCGCCAGCAGCACGCCCCACAACACGGCGCTGCGCGTGGAGATGCCGCCGCTGGCCGCCGCAGCGGGCACCTGCGCGCCGTCTGCGGGCTGGCCGCCGGTGATATCGGCACGGGCCACATCGGCCAGCGCCACGGGCAGCTGGTTCTCTTGCGCGGGCTGGTAGCCCGGCACCAGGCTGGCCAGGGGCAGGAAGGCGCTGGCCGCCGCCGTGGCCCCGGACAGCCCCGCCGCCAGCGTGAAGGGCCCCTGCCCGCTGGCCAGGAACACCAGCTGCGCGGGCTCGAACTGCAGCGCCAAAGCGGGCGCGGCAGCAAAACCGGGGGTCTTGGGGTCGGCTTCGATCTTGATCTCGCGCACCGAGGCACCGCCCAGCTCCACGGGCCCGCTGGCCTGTTCCTTGCCGCCGGTTGCCATCTTGTAGACCACGGCACTGGCCAATGGCGACCAAGGCTGCTCGCGGTGGTTGCGGCCCAGCACGCGCACGGGAATCAGCACATTGCTGCCGGGCGGCGTGATGGCGAGCGCGGCGACCGGTGTGGCAAACGGCAGCGCAAACACCAGCTCGCGCGGGTTGGCCAGGGCGGGCGTGGCCATGCTGGCGCTGACGCGCTCGCGCGGGCCCGTGCTGCGCGAGGTGGCCAGCGTGGCGCCGCGCAGGGTCACGGCGGCGTCGCCCCAGGTCACGCGCAGGTAGTGGCCCTTCAGGCCGGCGCGCTGCAGGTCGATCTGCTCGTTGCCCAGGCGGCCTGGTGCCGTGGGCGCCGCTGCCGCGTCGGCACGGTAGAGCACGGTCTCGGCCAGTGGCTGCCAATGTTTGAGGTCCTTGCTGGTCTGCACCCGGAACGTCACGGGTTGGCCCGCAGGCAGATCCACGTCCAGAGCCATGCGGGCCACGGGCAGCTGCACATTGCGCGCGTCGAGCAGCGCGCCGCGCACGGCTTGCGGGGTGGTGCCTGCCGTGGCGGCGGTGTCGATCTGCACCACACGCTGGCCCTGTCGCTCCTCGATGCGCAGCGACAGCCCCTCCAGCCCGGCCGTGCCCGTGCTGGCGGCGCCCAGGATGGGATACGCGGGCAAGGTCACCAATTCCTCGGGCGCGCTGGCCGCCGCCACACCGGCCAGGGCAATCGGCACGGGCTGGCCCGCGCCGTTGAAGAGGCGCACATCGGCATAGCCCGGGCTTTGCAGGCGCACCAGCACCTCGGCGGGCAGCATCACGCGCTGCAGCGGCGCATCGGCCGCGAGCGTGACAGGAACGCGGATGGCGTAGGCCGCAGGGCTGTTGGCATCGGCCGCCGCCTGGGCCACGCCGGTGCACAGGGACAGGGCGGCGGCGGCCAGCACCAGGGGCAGGTTCAGGGCGACAGGCTTCTTCATGGCAGTGTTTCTGGTTGCGATGGCGCCAGCGGTGGCGCGGCAGGCTCCGCAGGGGCGTCCGCCTTGGGTGGCGACTTGGGTGGCGACTTCGGAGGTAAAGGCGCAAAGTAGCCCACCACCAGCATCAGCACACCCACGGCGATGAAGGCAATGATGCGCTCGGCCCCCCCCGCGTTGGACAGATCGATCAGCAGCAGCTTGACCACCACCACGCCCAGCAGGCCCGCGCCCACCAGCCACAGCGGCCGCTGCACGCGGCTGTGTGCCAGCACCATCAGGCTGAGCGCCAGCAGCGTCCACAGGATGGCGTAGCCCGTCTGCACCACGAAGCTGTTGAACAGCGCCGACGCATCCCAGCGCACGCCAAAGAAGTGGTGGGCCACGCGCAGCCACACGGTGTTGATCACGATGAACGCGAGCAGCGCCAAGGCCACCAGTGCATGGCGCCCGGTGACCCCGCCCGAGCGGGCCGGGGGCGGCAGCGCTGCGAGCAGCACCCGCCGCCAGAACACCAGGCCGCCCAGCGCAAGCGCCAGGGTCAGGTCGGTGGGGTTGAGCAGCGGGATATAGGGCAGCGGCGCCGTGTGTCCGGACGAATGCACGGCCGCCAGCAGCGCGCCCCCGAACACCAGCACCGCAAGGGGCAGGGCCGCCAACCAGTAGTAAGCCTCGGCATGGGGGTTCAGCGGCCAGGGCAGCGCCGCGCGTGCCGCAGGCTGGTTGCCACGGCCCGCCCAGAGCGCGAGCAGCATCAGCACCGCAATCGCGCTGACCAGCAGGACCACACCGGCCCACGAGGTACGCCACAGCTCGGCCTTGCCGATGCCGGACCAGAGGCAGTCGGCCAGCAGCAAGGTCACCAGCCAGGCGGTGGCGGCGTGGAACCAGCCGAAGCGCGGCGCGCTTTGGGCGGACGGGCCCTCAGCGTCCGCCGCCTGCCAGCGATCGGTCTGCCGCAGCATCCACCCATGCAGCGCCAGCACGATGGGCCACACGGCCCAGGCGGGCGTGTTCAGCACGCGGTGGCCGTCCACCACCTGCGCCACGAACCCCAGCGCCAGCACGCCGATGGTGGCGCGCGCAGGCCAGGTGGCCACGGCCCAGCGCGTGCGCAGGCCAAGCACCATCGACAGCGCGGCGCTCAGCACCACGGCCAACATGCCCAGCAGTTCGGCAACGCGGTCCGAGAACACCGGGACGGGCCACTGATTCGCCTCGGTGGCGGGCACGCTGCGCATGATCTCCAGCCACCAGGCCAGGCACCAGAAGACAAAGCCGTAGAGGTAGGCCGGGTTGGGCAGCAGCACCTCCACCCTGGCATAGCCCTGGGCCCAGGCCGAACCGCTGTGGGGCAGCGGCTGGCGCAGCCACCAGGCCAGCAGCAGCGCAGGCAGCGCAATCAGCATCGCACCCAGGAAGGCCGGGTTGGCCAGCGGCAGGGGCGAGACCTGCAGGCCACCACCGTCCACGCCGCCCATGAACGCCAGCATGGCCACGACCTGCAGCACCAGGCCAAAGGCACGCGGCATCCAGCGGGCCTGGCGCATGCCGACCCAGAAGGCGCCCACGCCTTCGAGCGCCCACACCGCCGAGGTCCACTGCGCATCCAGCGCCAGCGGCACAGCCAGCGTGGCAAAGCCCACGCCGATGGCGATGAAACATTCGGTGAGCAGGCGCCAACTGGCTTGCGCGCGGCGCACCAGCACGGTCGCGGTCAGCAGGTAGACCGCTGCAAAGGCCAGTGCCGAGAAGGCCGCGCCCAGCTCAAACGGCTGCACCAGCCCGGCCTGCAGCCCAAAGCCCACCAGCGGCGTGCCGAAGACCAGCATGCTGTCCACCGTCTTGCCCAATTTCGTGGGCGTGTTGCGCGCATAGAGGATGGCTGTGAACAAGTAGATCAGCACAAAGCCAGCGAGGAAGGGCTGCGTGCTGGCGTAGTGATCGGGTACATATTTGAGCGCCCCCCAGGCCGTGGCCACGCCAAAGGTGGCGACAAAACCCACCACGTTGAGCACGCGCCAGGAGCGCTTGTGGGCGATGAAAAGAATGGCCAGATTGAGCAACGTGTAGTAGCTGAACAGGCCCACGTGGCTGCCCTGGCCGGTGGACAGCAGGATGGGTGCCGCAAAGCCCCCGGCGAACGCCGCCACCGCGAGCGCCCGCGAATCCTGCAGTAGCGCCAGCGCACAACTGGCGGCGCAGACCGCGATCATCAGCCCGAAGGCCCAGAGCGGCGGCAGCAGCCCATAGAGCCGGAAGGCGGCAAACACGGTGAGGTACATCACCGCCACGCCGCCGCCCTGCAGGGCCAGCGCAAAGCCGGGTTTGTCGGTGCGCTTGCGGAAACCCACCCCCAGCAGCGCAATGCCCACCGCTGCAACCGCCGCCAGGCGGAACTCGACCGGCAGCAGCCCGGCCGACGCCGCGTAGCGCGCAAGGAAGGACAGGCCGATGAACAGGATCACCAGGCCCACACGCACGATGGTGTTGCCGCCCAGGAGCCAGTTCTTGGCCGCGAGCGCGGCCAGCTCGACGGGGTTGGGTGGGGCGGGCTGGGTTGTTGTCTTGCGGGGCTCGGCGGGCGCGTCCGCGCGGGCGACCACCGGGGCCGACGAAGGGATACGCGGCAGGCCTTGGGGCGTGAGTTCGCCGGCCCAAAAAACGTCGTCCGCATCCCGAGGATCGTCGCTGGGGGTGGGTGGTGGAGGGGGTGCGTGTGGCACGGGCCCTTGCGGCACGGGCGCCGCCGCCTCAGACCGGTCTTCGGCAACCGCAGCCGCCTGCGGTGCCCGCGTGGGCTGGGCGGTGGCCTTGGTGGCGTGCGCCTGCAGCTCGGTGCGGATGGCCGAGCGGATCGCCCAGCGCAGCGACAGCCCGGCGAAAAAGCCCAGAATGCCGCCCACAAATGGCCCGAAGTCGCCGTAGCCGCCGAACCACGAGCCCAGCACCGCGCCCCAGAAAATGCCCCAGATGATCATGCCGCCCTCGCCCTCTTTTTTGGGCTCCGGTCGGCAGGGCCCTGGGGCTGTGCGCGAAAGAAGCCGTTGTATTGGTAGACCCACCGGCAACCGCTCGCGCAGCCACCTTGCGAACCAACACCCCGGTCAGGGACACGAGGTGCAGGGCCTTGCAGGCGCGTGGCGGAGAGGGTGCGCGCGGCAGCTTGGCAGCCCCGCTGTGGTTCCGCAGGCTTATACAGCACACCCTGCGCAGGAACCATTCCCTAACGCCTTGTTACCTTGCAGGGCGCCCGGCCACATCGAGCCCCTCGCCCTGGGGCGAGGGCTTGCACTGCACGGATTTGAAGCCAAAACAGGCCTTTCCGCGCGTCCATCAAGCGCTACCAGCTATTGATTTAATAGCAATCACCCTTTGACCCGCGCCAGGTGCGTGAGCGGCAGCGCCCCGCTGGCCTTCACCTCGCCCAGCGAGAAGCTGGTGTGCATGTCTTTCACATTAGGCAAGTTCAGCAGCACATCGCGCGCAAACTGCGAAAAGCTGTCCAGGTCGCGCGCCACCACCTGCAGCTCGAAGGTGCCGGTGCCGCTGATGTAGTGACACGACACGACCTCGGGGATCTGGCGGATGGCCTCTTCCATCTTGCGCGTGAGGTTGCCCGTGCTGCGGTCGGCATCGAGCCGCACAAAGGCCAGCACCCCCAGGCCGATCTTGTGCCGGTCGATCTCGGCGCGGTAGCCCTTGATGAAGCCTTGCTCTTCCAGCGCCCGCACGCGGCGCCAGCAGGGCGCGGCCGACAGGCCCACGCGCTGGGCCAGCTCGGCGTTCGTCAGGCGGGCGTCAGCCTGCAGTTCGTTGAGGATGGCGATATCGAATTTGTCGAGAGTGTTCACAAAATGGCAGCAATGAGAAAGATCCTTTCTCAGAATAGCCTAAACACGGCACAGAACGCAAAGACATATCAGCGGCGCAGACATACACTTCTCTCCACACTGGAGTCGCGGCCCTAAACGGGCGGATGGACTCTGCCCCCCACCGGCCCACAAGGCGCGGACCCCACAAAAAAGCCATTGGAGACATAGCCATGAATGCCCCACTCCCAGAATCCGTCCGCAAGGCGCTGGAAACCGTCACGCTTGACGACAAGTATTCCCTGGACCACGGCCGGGCCTTCATGAGCGGGGTGCAGGCCCTGGTGCGCCTACCCATGCTGCAGCGCCAGCGCGATGCGGTGGCCGGGCTGAACACCGCCGGTTTCATCAGCGGCTACCGGGGCTCACCGTTGGGCACGTATGACCAGGCGCTGTGGGCGGCCAAGAAGCACCTGGCGGCCAACAACATCGTCTTCCAGCCCGGTGTGAACGAAGAACTGGGCGCCACGGCCGTGTGGGGCACGCAGCAGCTGGACCTGTACCCGCAGAGCAAGAAGTTCGACGGCGTCTTCGGCATCTGGTACGGCAAGGGCCCGGGCGTGGACCGCTGCTCGGACGTGTTCAAGCATGCCAACATGGCCGGCACCGCCAAGCATGGCGGCGTTATCGCGATTGCGGGCGACGACCACATCAGCAAGAGCAGCACGGCCGCGCACCAGAGCGACCACATCTTCAAGGCCTGCGGCACGCCGGTGTTTTTCCCGAGCAGCGTGCAAGAGATCCTGGACATGGGCCTGCACGCCTTTGCCATGAGCCGCTTCTCGGGCGTGTGGTCGGGCATGAAGACCATCCAGGAGGTGGTGGAGTCCTCCAGCAGCATCAACATCGACCCGGACCGCGTGAAGATCGTGATGCCCGAGGACTTCGTGATGCCGCCCGGCGGCCTGCACATCCGCTGGCCCGACGCGCCGCTGGAGCAGGAAGCGCGCCTGATGGATTACAAGTGGTACGCGGCCCTGGCGTACATCCGCGCCAACAAGCTCAACTACAACGTCATCGAAGGCAAGAACGACCGCTTCGGCATCATCGCCAGCGGCAAGGCCTACAACGACACCCGCCAGGCGCTGGTGGATCTGGGCCTCGATGACGACACCTGCCGCCAGCTGGGCATCCGCGTGCACAAGGTCAACGTGGTGTGGCCGCTCGAAGCCACCATCACGCGCGACTTTGCACAAGGCCTGCAAGAGATCCTGGTGGTGGAAGAAAAACGCCAGGTCATCGAATACCAGCTGAAAGAAGAGCTGTACAACTGGCGCGCCGACGTACGCCCCAATGTGCTGGGCAAGTTCGACGAGCCCGAAGGCGATGCGACGGGCGGCGAATGGAGCATGCCCAACCCCAGCCAGAACTGGCTGCTGCGTGCCAAGGCCGACCTGACCCCCGCCATCATCGCCAAGGCGATTGCCAAGCGCCTGAAGAAGCTGGGCGTGTCGAGCGACATCATCGCGCGCATGGATTCGCGCATTGCCGTCATCGAGGCCAGCGAACGCGCGATGACGGAGCTGAAGGTGGACACGGGCGAACGCGCCCCATGGTTCTGCAGCGGCTGCCCGCACAACACCAGCACCCGCGTGCCCGAGGGCTCGCGCGCCGTGGCCGGCATTGGCTGCCACTACATGGCCAACTGGATGCCGGACCGCAACACCAGCACCTTCACGCAGATGGGTGGCGAGGGCGTAACCTGGGTGGGCCAGGCGCCGTTCACCACCGACCAGCATGTGTTCGCCAACCTGGGCGACGGCACCTACTTCCACAGCGGGCTGCTGGCCATCCGCCAGTCGATCGCGGCGGGCACCAGCATCACTTACAAGGTGCTCTACAACGACGCCGTGGCCATGACCGGCGGCCAGCAGGTGGGCGAGCGGCCTGAAGGCCACTCGGTGCTGCAGATCATGAACAGCCTCAAGTCCGAAGGCGTGGTCAAGCTCATCATCGTGACCGACGAGCCGCAGAAGTACGACGGCGTACCGCTGGCCGAGGGCGTGACGGTGCACCACCGCGACGAGCTCGACACGCTGCAGCGCCAGTTCCGCGAGATCAAGGGCTGCACGGTCATCATCTATGACCAGACCTGCGCCACCGAAAAGCGCCGCCGCCGCAAGCGCGGCACCCTGGCCACGCCCGACAAGACCGTGGTCATCAACGAGCTGGTGTGCGAGGGCTGCGGCGACTGTTCGACGAAGTCCAACTGCTTGTCGGTGGAGCCGGTGGAGACGGAATTTGGCCGCAAGCGCCGCATCAACCAGAGCACCTGCAACAAGGACTACTCGTGCGTGAACGGCTTCTGCCCGAGCTTCGTCACGGTGGAAGGCGGCAAGCTCAAGAAGCCCAAGAAGGAGAAGAAGGGCGACTTGTCGGCGCTGCCGTCCATTCCTGAGCCGGTGCTGCCGGTGGCCGAGGCCGCTTGGGGCATCGTGGTCGGCGGCGTGGGCGGCACGGGCGTGATCACCATCGGCTCGCTATTGGGCATGGCGGCGCACCTGGATGGCAAGGGCGTCATCACGCAGGACGCTGGCGGCCTAGCGCAAAAGGGCGGCGCCACCTGGAGTCACATCCAGATCGCCAACCGCCCCGAAGCCATCTACACCACCAAGGTCGATACGGCCAAGGCGGACCTGGTGATTGGCTGCGATTCCATCGTGGCGGCCCACAAGTACACGCTGGCAGTGATGCAGCCCGGCCGTACCTTTGTGGCGCTGAACACCCACAGCACGCCCACGGCGGCTTTTGTGACCAACCCGGACTGGCAGTTCCCCGGCGCCAATTGCGACAGCGCGATTGCCGCAGCGGTCGGCGCAGGCGGTGTGGGCAGCTTTGACGCCGAGCAGGTGGCCACGCAGCTGCTGGGCGACAGCATCTACACCAACCCGCTGATGCTGGGCTACGCCTGGCAAAAGGGCCGCGTGCCGCTCACGCTGGCATCGCTGATGCGCGCCATGGAACTCAACGGCGTGCAGGTGGACAACAACAAGGCCGCGTTCGAATGGGGCCGCCGCTGCGCGCACGATCTGGCGTCGGTGCAGGCGCTGTTCCAGGCGGCGCAGGTGATCCAGTTTGTGAAGAAGCCCTCGCTGACCGAGATGATCGCCAAACGTGTCGAATTCCTCACTGGCTACCAGAACGCGGCCTACGCGGCCGAGTACCACGCGTTTGTCGAGAAGGTGAAGGCGACCGAATCGCGGCTGGACGTCGGCACCCGCCTGAGCGAAGCCGTGGCCCGCTACCTGTTCAAGCTCATGGCGTACAAGGACGAGTACGAAGTGGCGCGCCTGCACACCGACAAGGCCTTCACGGACAAGATCGCGAATATGTTCGAAGGCGACTACAAGCTGGTGCACCACCTGGCACCACCCATGACGGCCAGGAAGAACGACAAGGGCGAACTCGTCAAGCAGCCCTTCGGCCCCTGGATGCGCAGCGCTTTTGGCCTGCTGGCCAAGATGAAGGGCCTGCGCGGCACGGCGCTGGACGTGTTCGGCAAGACCGAGGAGCGCCGCATGGAGCGTGCGCTGATCGTGGAATACCGCGCCTGCATCGACGAACTGCTGGCCACGCTGAATGCGGACAACCTGGCCCTGGCCGTGGAGATCGCCCGCATCCCCGAAGAGATCCGGGGCTATGGCCACGTGAAGGAGCGCCACCTGAAAGCGGCACGCCCCAAATGGGACGGCCTGATGGCCCAGTGGCGCAGCGGCAAGGTGACCGAGCCCCGGCGCCAGGCGGCCTGACCCACGGCCCGCAGCGGCCGTTTGGGGCGGAGAGCCCGCGCCTGGCGCGGGCTTTTTGCTATTAATTGATGAGCTATAAATGCATGACCATCAAGCGCTAGCAGCCATTTTTACCCAAATAACTGTCAACCCATCCCTTGCGCCGCCTGGCGCGGCAAACACCCGCTGCCGCCTTGGGTCTTCCTCCTGGGGACACAGGCGAGGCGCCGCATACAATGCCCTGTTCTGCCCTGACAGGCGCTATGGCGCTTGCCTCTGGCGGGTTGTGTGAATTTTGAACATCCGTTGTGGAGTCCAGTCCGTGTTTATTTCTTCCGCTTTTGCCCAAACCGCACCCGCAGCAGCCGCTGGCGGCGGCGACATGATGTCCACGCTCACGGGCATGCTGCCCCTGGTACTGATGTTTGTGGTGCTGTACTTCGTCATGATCCGCCCCCAGATGAAGCGCCAGAAGGAACACCGCGCCATGATCGAAGCCATTGCCAAGGGCGATGAAGTGGCCACCGCTGGCGGCATCGTTGGCAAGGTGACGCGCCTGTCCGAAGGTTTCCTGCACATCGAGATCGCCAGCGGCGTGGAAGTGCAGCTGCAGCGCAGCGCCGTGGTTCAGGTGCTTCCCAAGGGTTCGGTGAAGTGAGGATCAACCCCCTGAGCGGCTGCGCCGCTTCCCCCTTCTCTCGCGCTGCGCGCGGGAAGGGGGACGACGCCCGTGGCCTGGCAACGCCAGTTCCACGGTGTCCGCTGGCATGAGGGGATCGGCGCACACAGCGCCTGAAATACTGAGATAAGAGCGCGATCATGAACCGTTATCCGGTCTGGAAGTACGCGATCCTGGTGATCGTGCTGCTGGTGGGGGTGTTGTACACCCTGCCCAATTTCTTCGGCGAGGCACCTGCCGTGCAGGTTTCGTCGGCCAAAGCCACCGTCAAGGTGGATACCGCCGTGCAGCAGCGGGTGGAAGAGGCGCTCAAGGCGGCTGGCGTCACGCCAGACTTCGTGGAACTGGAAGGCAACTCGG
The DNA here is from genome assembly GCF_019218805.1 of Acidovorax sp. sif0632. Taxonomy (NCBI): domain Bacteria; kingdom Pseudomonadati; phylum Pseudomonadota; class Betaproteobacteria; order Burkholderiales; family Comamonadaceae; genus Acidovorax; species Acidovorax sp. sif0632. Next base: position 198,102 of record NZ_JAHUWW010000005.1, read on the forward strand.
TGCGCGCGCGTTTCGATGCGCCCGACACGCAGCTCAAGGCCAAGGACGCGATCCAGAAGGCCCTGGTGCCCGACGCCAGCGATCCCTCGTTCATCGTGGCGCTGAACCTGGTGTCCCGCTCACCCGTCTGGCTCAAATCTCTGCACGCCAACCCCATGTACCTGGGCCTGGACCTGCGCGGCGGCGTGCACTTCATGCTGCAGGTGGACATGCAGGCGGCCTTGACCAAAAAAGCCGAGTCGTACGCAGGCGACATCCGCACCGCACTGCGCGATAAGAGCATTCGCCACGGTGGCATCAGCCGCGAAGGGCAGAACATCGACATCAAGGTGCGCGACGAAGCCACGATGACTGCAGCCCGCAACCTGATTGCGGACCAGTTCCCCGACCTCCAGGTCGCCAGCACGCCCGAGGGCACTGAGTTCAAGCTGCGCGTTGCCATCAAGCCCGAAGCCACGCGCAAGGTGCAGGAGCAGGCGCTCAAGCAGAACATGGTCACGCTGCACAACCGGATCAACGAACTGGGCGTGGCCGAACCCGTGATCCAGCAGCAGGGCCTGGACCGCATCGTGGTGCAGCTGCCCGGTGTGCAGGACACGGCCAAGGCCAAGGACATCCTGGGCCGCACCGCCACGCTGGAAGTTCGCCTGGTGGACGAGGGCACCGAAGCCCGCGCCGCCGAGACTGGCCGTGGCCCCGTGCCGTTCGGCTCGGAACGCTATCTGGAACGCAGCGGCCAGCCGGTCATCGTCAAGAAGCAGGTGATCTTGACCGGCGAGAACCTGACCGATGCCCAGCCGGGCTTTGACGGCCAGACGCAGGAACCCACTGTGAACCTCACGCTGGACGCCAAGGGTGCACGCATCTTCAAGGACATCACGCGCGAGAACGTAGGCAAGCGCATGGCCATCGTGCTGTTTGAAAAGGGTAAGGGCGAAGTGGTGACCGCGCCGGTGATCCGCACCGAGATCGGCGGCGGGCGCGTGCAGATTTCGGGCCGCATGACCACGGCCGAAGCCAACGACACCGCGCTGCTGCTGCGCGCCGGTTCGCTGGCGGCGCCCATGGAAATCATCGAAGAATTCACCATCGGCCCCAGCCTGGGCGCCGACAACATCGAGCGCGGCATCAACAGCGTGGTCTGGGGTCTGATCGCGATTGCCATCTTCATGTGCGCCTACTACATGCTGTTTGGCGTGTTCTCCAGCATTGCGCTGGGCGTGAACGTGCTGCTGCTGGTGGCGGTTCTGTCGATGCTGCAAGCCACACTCACATTGCCGGGCATTGCCGCTATGGCCCTCGCGATTGGGGTGGCCATTGACTCGAACGTGCTGATCAATGAACGCATCCGCGAGGAGCTGCGCTCGGGTGTCTCGCCACAGGCGGCCATCCATACGGGCTACGAGCGTGCCTGGGCGACGATTCTCGACTCCAACGTGACGACCCTGATTGCAGGCCTGGCCCTGCTGGCCTTTGGCTCCGGCCCGGTGCGCGGGTTTGCCGTGGTGCATTGCATCGGCATCCTGACCAGCATGTTCTCGGCCGTGTTCTTCTCGCGGGGCCTGGTGAACCTGTGGTACGGCCGCCAGAAGAAGCTCAAGAGCGTGTCGATCGGTACGGTCTGGAAGCCAGATGCCGACACCGCCGTGGCCAAGACGAACTAAAGGACAACGGCCATGGAATTCTTCCGCATCAAAAAAGATATCCCCTTCATGAAGCACGCGTTGATCTTCAACGCGATCTCCTTCATCACCTTTGCCCTCGCAGTGTTCTTCCTGCTGACCCGCGGCCTGCACCTGTCGGTGGAGTTCACCGGCGGTACGGTCATGGAAGTGGCCTACAGCCAGCCCGCCGAACTGGCCAAGGTCCGCGAGACGGTTTCCGGCCTGGGCTATCCGGACGTGCAGGTGCAAAACTTCGGCACCGCCCGCGACGTGATGATCCGGCTGCCCGTGCAAAAGGGCGTCACATCCGCGCAGCAAAGCGAGCAGGTGCTGGGCGCGCTCAAGGCCGCTGACCCCGAGGTCACGCTGCGCCGCACCGAGTTCGTCGGCCCGCAGGTGGGTGAGGAACTGGTGCACGGCGGCCTTATGGCGCTGGCCATGGTGGTCGTGGGCATCGTGATCTACCTGGCCTTCCGCTTCGAGTGGAAGTTCGGGGTCGCCGCCATCATTGCCAACCTGCATGACGTGGTGATCATCCTGGGCTTCTTCGCGTTCTTTCAGTGGGAGTTCTCTCTGTCGGTGCTGGCTGCTGTGCTGGCCGTGCTGGGATACTCGGTCAACGAGTCGGTGGTGATCTTCGACCGGATCCGCGAGGCCTTCCGCAAGTACCGCAAGATGAGCACGCACGAGGTGATCGACCACGCCATCACGAGCACGATGAGCCGCACCATCATCACCCACGCATCGACCGAGGCCATGGTGCTGTCGATGTTCTTCTTTGGCGGCCCCAGCCTGCACTACTTTGCGCTGGCGCTGACGATCGGCATCCTGTTCGGCATCTACTCGTCCGTGTTCGTGGCAGCCGCCATCGCCATGTGGCTCGGCGTAAAACGCGAGGACCTTGTCAAGCCCGTCAGAAAAGATGGGGATCCGAATGATCCCCATGCCGGAGCCACCGTCTGACCCGCTAATATCTGCCCATGCAGCCCACGCCCTCTTCCGTTCCGCAGCGCCGCCTGGCCCGCCAGGCGCGCCAGCGGTTCGTAGAGGGCATCTGTGCAGGGCTCCCGGACCTGGACAAGACGGTCCTGGACCTCCTGACAACGCTGATGACCCAGACGGGCACGGCGCGCGAAATGCAGTCGCACCGCGATGCCTGGATGCGGTACCAACAGCACCACGCAGCCTGGACAGATCGCGCCGGCAAGGCTTGGCGCGATGCGTTGGCCCCCCACAGCAGCACCACCCGGGGTGCCCTGGCAGCCAATGGCGCAAACCCCCAGTTCGAACTGTTGAGTGACGACGTGGTGGAAAACAAGATCCTGGCTTCGCGCATGGCCCTGACGGTCAGCGAACAGGTGAGCCAGCAGTTCGACACACTGCGGCAGCGCACCCAGTCGCTGGAAGGCCAGGAACTCGACAGCAGCGACATCCTCCGTCCGGAAGCCGTGTGCCTGCTGCTGGTCGAGCAGTGGGTGGAGGCCGGACTGCCCCGCACCGACCTGCAGACCGTGGTGGATCCGCTGCAGCGGGAGTTGGCCAACCTGCTCCAGAAACAGTACCAGGCCGTCAACGTGTTCTATGTGGAACAGGGTGTGACGCCACAGGCGGACCTGAAGTCCCGCGTGCGGCGCACGGCAGGGGGGGCGATCACCGGCAGCGGTGGGAGCAATGACTCCGGGGCCGGAGGCCTGGCCTCCCAGGCCCTGGCCCAGACCCGGGATGCCATGGCGGCAGCGCGCGGGGGCATGGTGCCCCCCCAAGGCGGTCGGCCTATGCCCCAGCATCCGTCCCGCATGCCCCCACCGGGCTACCCGCAGCACGGAATGCCCACTGCGTTTGCCACCGGCATGACTCCGCTGGCACGCGCCCGCCAGCGCGCCCACGGTGTGATGGGGCAACTGCGCAGGCTGCTCACACAGCCCGCCACCGGCTTCGACATGGTCAATGCCCCACCAGCGTCTGCGGCGCTGGCCCATGCACTGACCGCCCACCGTGTGCACGCCGATACGTACTACAGCGGTGTCGCCACCCTGATGGAAGACTACAGCCCTGCGGCCGTGGTCCAGTTGGCAGGTGCCGTGCGCGAACGCTCGACCGAACTCAAGAAAAAGGCCTCGACGGCCGGTGAAAAAGCCATCATCGAAGTGGTGGCCCTGATGTTCCAGAGCATCCTGGCCGAGGACCGCATCCCGCCAGCCGTGCGCGTGTGGTTTGCGCGACTTCAGGTGCCTGTGCTGCGCGTGGCACTGGCCGAGCCAGAGTTTTTCAGCAACCTCAACCACCCAGCGCGCCAGCTGATCGACCGTATGGGCGCCTGCGTAATGGGCTTTGATGCGACCAGCATCAATGGCAGCGCACTGGAGGCGGAAATCCGCCGCGTGGTACAGGTGATTGAGCAGTACCCTGAAACCGGCCGCCGGGTGTTCCAACTGGTCTACGACGAGTTCGAGAAATTCCTGTCCAAGTTCCTCACCGAAAAGCAGGCTACCTCGCGCCTGGTGACGGTGGCTCAACAGGTGGAGCAAAGGGAGACGCTGGCGATCCAGTACACCATCGAGCTGCGTACCATGCTGCGCGACATGCCGGTGCGCGACGAGATCCGCGAGTTTCTGTTCAAGACCTGGGCCGAAGTCCTGGCCCTCTCGGCCGTGCGCGACGGCCCCCAGCACGCAGACACCATCTCGCTCAAGCGCACAGCCGCCGACCTCGTCTGGGCCGCCAGTGCCAAGCCCAACCGCAGCGACCGCGCGCAGGTCATCCAGAATCTTCCTGGCCTGCTGCAGCGACTGCGCCAGGGGCTGGCCCTCATGGGCGTGAACGGCGCGCCGCAGGACGCCCAGATCAAGATCCTCACCGACACCCTGGCCGATGCCTTCCTGTCCAAGACGGCCTCCATCCCGCAGGCCCACATTGACGCCATGGCCAAGCGCCTGGCCAATCTGGAGGACTTTATTAGCGACGCCACGCTGGGCGACATGCCGCTCAATGCCGACAACATCGAAATGATGCTGGGTATCGACGCTTCGTCCATTCACGTGGTCGCCGACAACGGCGCCCCGGTGGAAGACGCCATGGTGGCCTGGGCCCAGGAACTGCAGCCTGGCACCTGGTACACACTGGACCACAACGGCGCATCGGCCCAGGTGCAGTACGCGTGGCAAAGCCAGCGCAAGCAGCTGCACCTGTTCGCAGCCGTGGATGGCAGCAGTTACCTGATTCAGCTGCGCAGGCTGGCTGCGTACTTGCAAGCGGGCTTGCTCGTAGCCCAGGACGAAGAAGGCCTGACCTTGCGCGCCACGCGCGATGCACTGGCCAAGCTGGACGCAAACCCCGAGCGGCTGCTGGACTGACGCGGTTTCAGGGGCATCAAGACGATGCCTGTGCCACCGGGCAACGAGAGGTCACCGCCAGCGTCAGGCGCTGCCCAGCCGCTGGTACAGGCCGCCGGGCAGACGCGCCACCTGGCCATCCAACTCCAGCTCCAGCAATTCCACCTGCAGCGACGCCGCATCCATGCCCGTGCGGGCCACCAGGGCATCCACCCCCATGGGGTCAAAACCCAGCGCCTGCAACAGGGGGCTTTCAGTCTGGCGAGTGTCGATATCCCTGCTGCCTTCTTCGTCAAGCACGGCAGCGCCAGAAGAGGCGCTCTGCTTGCCTGCCGCAGGGGGCATGCGCAGTTCTTCCAGTACATCCTGCGCGGACTCCACCAGCTTGGCGCCCTGGCGTATGAGCGCATGGCAACCCCGCGATTGCGGTGCGTGAATGGAGCCGGGGATGGCAAAAACCTCGCGGCCCTGTTCCGCCGCCATTCGGGCGGTGATCAGCGAACCAGACGCCAACGCCGCCTCGACCACGAGAGAGCCTTGAGAGAGGCCGGAGATGATACGGTTGCGCTTGGGGAAATTGGCGGCCAGCGGTGGCGTGCCCAGGGGGTATTCGCTGACCAACACCCCGTGGGCTGCGATGCGGTGGGCCAGGTCAAGGTTCTTGCGGGGGTAGACGCGATCCAACCCGGTGCCCACGACCGCAATGGTGGCGGGTGTTGCCTCCGCAAAGGGGTCGGAAGACACATCCAGCGCACCTTCATGGGCTGCCGCATCCACACCCAGCGCGAGCCCCGAGACGATGGTGAAGCCCGCCCCCCGCAGTGCGCGCGAAAAAAGCCGCGCGTTGTCCGCGCCCTGTGCCGTGGGGTTGCGGCTTCCGACCACGGCCAGGCACCGGCCGGTCGGGAACGGGTTTTGCGCCACCAGCCGGGCCGCCCCCATCAGGTACATGAGCAGCGGGGGATCTTCGGTGTCCAACAGCGACTGGGGATACCGGGCATCCCCCAATGTGATCACCGCACGGGCAGGTCCTTGTGGGTCTGCTCCCTCCAGCCAATGCCAGGTGGTCTCCAGCAACGCCTCCCATCCGCTGGGTACGGTACACAGCGCCTTGGCCTGGGCCAAGGTCACACAGTGCTGCAAGGCAGATTCGGGTTGGCGGAAGATGTCCTGCGGCAGCCCAAAACGGGCCAGCAGGCGCCGCGCGGCGCCATTGCCCACGCCCTGGGAAAGCGTGAGGCGCAACCAAGCGCCCAGCTCGTCGCGGTCCATGGAGGCAGTTGATAGAAGAACCACGGCGACGCCAGCCCCGCCGCCGCGCCACCAACAGGCAGCCGCGCGGCTTCAGCCAGTCCGCCGTTATTCCTGAGGATTGATCAGGCGGTCGCCCACGCGCACGCCGCTGCGGATTTCCAGCAGCAGCGCGTACGAGACGCGGTCGAAGGTTCGGAACACCATGGCCGTCCCGTTGCTCTCGCTGGGTAGCTTGATCATGGTCTTCCCCTCGCCAGTCACATCCTTGATGCGGTCGCCCTGGGTCAGCAGCGACAGGACATGACCTGGCTCAATGCCGTCTTGCGAACCCATGTTGATCGCAACCACCTGGTTCTGGGCGGCATAGGCTGCCGAGAAGCTGCCGTAGATGGAGACGATGCGCGCGTCCACATCGATGTGGGGCGCTCGTGGGGTGTAGCTGGTGAAGACCCGGGCAGGCGCTGGCAGGATGCGGTCCCCTGCGCGTATCTCTTCCTTGGTGCCGGACAGATCCACAGTGGCAGGCACATATTCAGAGACATAGCCGCCCTTGCCGTTGGGAATCTCTTCAAAAGACTCGCCACGCACCAGCTCGGCCTTGCCCAGGTACTGCGCTTCGTACCCCAAGATTTCACCCGTCACCGGATCCTTCATGGCCACGGCATCGCGGAAAACACGGAAAAAGCGGGGCTCGCCAGGTTCTGCACGGACGGGGGCGGATGCATCGCCGCGCACATAGGCGCGGTCGCCGCTGGCCATGAGCACGCGATCTTCGGTGGTGGCCACAATGCGGGGAGCCCGTTGCAACACGTCGGCATCCACCACCAGAGGCTCCACGAGGAAGGGCTCAATCAGGTGAGACTTGAGAGTGGGGAGCGCCGTGCTGGCCAGACTGTCGCTGCGGGTGCGGGGCGACACGCGCACCGTCTGAGGCTCTGAATCCGACACGCCAGGGGGTGTCGTCCGCAGGCGGGCGTAGCTGCCATCCTTGTCCAGGTAAAGCGTCTGGCCCGGATAAATCAGGTGCGGGTTTGCAATGGCCTTGAGGTTCATGCCCCACAGTTCGGGCCAGCGCCAGGGCCGCTTGAGGTACAGACCCGAAATACCCCACAACGTGTCGCCGCGCTGCACCGTGTAGGTGTCCGGGGCGTTGGGCGCCAGCTCGGACAAGGGGATGCCACGCTCCGACACTTGCTGTGCCGTGGCGCGCTGACCGCTGGAGATGGGAGGGGTCTGGGCCTGAGCCGGTGCGACCAGCAAAGCGCCAGCGATGATGGTGAGCGCGCCCAGGGCGGTCCGCCGCACGCTGGTGAATGCTGTCATGTTGTTCCTTTTCTCATGCATTGGGAAACGCCCCCTCGCTGGCACCTCGACGCACGGAGCAACCGCGCAGCCGGGCAAATACGTTACAAAGCTTCTTAGATTCTCTGCTCAAGCCCTTGATTCGGCAACGATTATTGGCTGGCGGCGCTGCAGCAGGCCTTAAAAGTGGCGAAAATAGCGACATCTCTTGGCAGCTTTCATGGCAATCCTTCCCATTCTCTGTTACCCGGACCCCCGGCTTCACAAGGTTGCACGCCCCATTGCGGCGGTGGACGACCGCATCCGGACGCTGGTCTCCGACATGCTGGCCACCATGTACGACGCCCATGGCATTGGCCTGGCCGCCACCCAGGTGGACGTGCACGAGCGCCTGGTGGTCATCGACGTTTCTGAGGAACGCAACCAGCCGCTGGTGCTCATCAACCCTGAATTGGTCTGGACCAGTGCCGAAAAGCACCTCAACGAAGAAGGTTGCCTCTCGGTGCCCGGCATCTACGACGGCGTTGAACGCTTCGATGCCGTGCATGTGCGGGCACTGGACGCCCAGGGCCAGTCCCGCGTCATTGAGGCCGATGGCCTTCTGGCGGTGTGCATCCAGCACGAGATGGACCATCTCATGGGCAAGGTGTTTGTGGAATACCTCTCCCCACTCAAGCGCAACCGCATCAAGACCAAGATGGTCAAGCAGCAGCGGGGGGCGCGCGAGTGACCGGTCCGGCGCTCTGCACCCGCAGGGGTGGCGGAGTGCTGGCGCGCCTGGCGCTTCTTGTGCTGGCGGTGCAAATTTCGGGCTGTGCGCTGCCAGCCCGCGAAAAAACCGGCGCGCTGCGCGCAGAGGTGGTTGCCCGTCTGGGGCCACCTACGGCGGTGTTTGCGCTTCCGGCCGGCGAGCGGCTCCTGTACTCCGAACTGCCCGCAGGGTTTGCGGCCTACAACCTGGATTTCGACGCCAGCGGCAGGCTGGTGCGCAACGAGCAGGTGCTGACGCAGGCACGCTTTGAGAACCTTCCCGTGGGCGTATGGACCACCGCCGATGTGCAGCGCACCTTTGGCCCGCCTTTGCGCGTGGAGCGTGTGGCACGGTTCGAGGGCGACATCTGGACCTACCGCTTCCGCCAGAACTCCGACCCGCGCCTTGCCCACGTCCACCTGGACCGCCAGGGCGTGGTTCGGCTGGTGATGTTCACGGACGAGCTTCCCCATTTTGACAACACGCGCGACTGAGTGCGTACTTACCTCCTGACAACGGTTTCCCATGAGAGTCATTTTTGCAGGCACGCCCGAATTTGCCCGCGTGGCGCTGGAGCGGCTGCTGGCCGCAGGGTTCACGGTGCCCCTGGTCCTAACCCAGCCCGACCGCCACGCCGGGCGCGGCATGAAGCTGCAGGCCTCCCCCGTCAAGCAATGCGCGCTGGAACACGGCATCCCGGTGGCGCAGCCCCGCAGCCTGCGCCTTGACGGCAAATACCCCGACGATGCAGCCGCCGCACGCGATGCGCTGGTGGCTGCGCAGGCCGATGTGATGGTGGTGGCCGCCTATGGACTCATCCTGCCGCAGTGGGTGCTGGACCTCCCGGCCCAAGGCTGCCTGAACATCCACGCCAGCCTGCTGCCTCGCTGGCGGGGCGCCGCGCCCATCCATCGCGCCATCGAGGCCGGGGATGCCGAAACCGGCGTCACCATCATGCAGATGGATGCCGGCCTGGACACCGGCGACATGCTGCTGATGGAGCGGCTGGCCATTGCGCCCACAGACACCACCGCCACCCTGCACGACCGGCTGGCCGCGCTCGGGGGCCGCATGATCGTGGAGGCTCTGGAACTGGCCGCCTGTGGAGGGCTGAAGGCTGTGCCCCAGCCCGCCGAGGGCATCACCTACGCCCACAAGATCGAGAAGGCCGAGAGCACCATCGACTGGTCGCTGCCCGCCACGGTGATCGGCCAGCGTATTCGGGCGTTTGACCCGTTCCCCGGAGCCAGCACCGAATGCGCCGGGGAAACGATCAAAGTGTGGAGTTATGAAATTGATAGCAATAAATCGAATACGGATAAGCGCCAGGGCCAAATTTTGTCCGTAAATGGCGACGGAGTGACGGTCGCCTGCGGCGAAGGCACGCTGCGCCTGACCACCTTGCAGCGGGCGGGGGGCAAGCGGCTCGCAGCGGCCGATTTCTTGCGGGGCTTTGACCTGCAGCCCGGCATGGTGCTGGGCGCTGCACCCACTACCGCCGCGACACCGGCATGAGCCGCCGGGCCGCCATCGGCAACACACTGCGCCACCCCTCCTTTCGCGTGGCCGCCGTCGACATGGCGGGCACGGCCGTGGGCATCGGGGCCTGGGGCCTGGTCACCGGAGTGGTCATGGTCAAGAGCGGGCTGCCCGTTGGGATGGCCATCTTCATGTCGCTGGTGGTGTATGCCGGTAGCGCGCAGCTAGCGGTCATCCCTTTGATGGCGGTGGGCGCGCCGCTGTGGGTGGTCTGGCTCACGGCGAGCTGTGTGAACCTGCGTTTTGTGATCTTCAGCAGCATGTGGCGCAGCTACTTCGCGCACCTGCCGCTGCGCCAGCGCCTGGCGGTGGGCTATTTCAGCGGCGATGTGATCTACGTGGCCTTCATGAAGCGCTTTCCGGAGCCGCGCCCCCAACCCGAGCAGGTGCCGTATTTCTGGGGTGCTGCCAGCACCAACTGGCTGGCCTGGCAGGTGCCGTCCATCGCCGGCATCCTGCTGGCCAATGCCGTGCCGCTGTCCTGGGGCCTGGGATTTGCGGGCGTGCTGGCGCTGCTGGGTGTGCTGCTGTCGCTGCTGTTCGACCGGGCCACCTGGCTGGCCACCGGTGTCGCCGCCACGGCTGCGATTGCCGCGTTTGCACTGCCGCTCAAGCTCAACATCCTGGTGGCCATTGCGGCAGCGGTGGCTGCGGGCCTCTTGATGGAAGCAGTGGACCGTCGCCGCCACAAGCCCGAACTGGTCCTGTTGCCCGCCGACAGCGTGCTGCCCCCTGAAGAACGCGAGCAGGTCGAGGCGGGCGATGTGGTGCCACTGCGCGAGGAGCGCCATCCATGATGAACGACTGGTCCTGGATCGAACCCGCCATCGCCATCTTCGGCCTGGCCGTGATCACCGTGGTGTCGCGGTCGTTCTTCATGATCCCCGAGCGCGAGCTGCCCCTGCCCGACTGGCTCAAGCGCGGGCTCAAGTACGCACCGCTGGCCGCCCTCACCGCCGTGATCGCGCCCGAGATCCTGATGACCCAGGGCGAACTCATCGGCACGTTCATGGACGCGCGCATCCCTGCCGTCCTGTGTGCCACTGCCTACTACTTCTGGCGGCGCGGCATCCTGGGCACCATCGTGGTGGGCATGGTGGTGTACCTGCCGCTGCACATCGGCTGGAATTGGTAGAGAAGCACCCCCTGAGCCGTGTGCGTCAGTGCCGCCGCCAGAGGCGGTGGCTCTTCGGTGCAGTCCAAGCCTGCGCAGGCAGGCTTGGAGCCGCTGCCCCTCAGCCCCCAGGGGGACGACGCCAGTGGCCTGGCAGAGCCAGTTCCACGGGTGCACTGGCACGGGCACGGGAGCCGCATGGGCTTCGCTCACTAAAATGGCAGCCCTCAAGAGCCCGATTCAATCCACCCCTCCCGCCATGAACATCCTCCGCTTTTCCGATCTGTGCGCCCAAGGCAAGGCCCAAGGCCAGCGCGTTTTCATCCGTGCCGACCTGAACGTTCCCCAGGACGATGCTGGCCGCATCACCGAAGACACCCGCATCCGCGCATCGATCCCCTGCATCCGCATGGCGCTGGACGCCGGAGCGGCCGTCATGGTGACCAGCCACCTGGGCCGGCCGACCGAGGGTGAGTTCAAGCCCGAGGACTCGCTGGCCCCCGTGGCCGCACGCCTGGCCGAGCTGCTGGGCCGCGATGTTCCGCTGGTCTCGAACTGGGTGGACGGCGTCACCGTTGTCCCTGGCCAGGTCGTGCTGCTGGAAAACTGCCGCCTGAACGTGGGCGAGAAAAAGAACAAGGAAGACCTGGCCCGCAAGATGGCTGCGCTGTGCGACATCTTCGTGAACGACGCCTTTGGCACCGCCCACCGCGCCGAAGGCACGACCTACGGCATCGCTCAATTTGCCCCGATTGCCTGCGCCGGCCCGCTGCTGTCGGCCGAGATCGACGCCCTGACCAAGGCACTTGCCCATCCCCAGCGCCCGCTGGCTGCCATCGTGGCGGGCTCCAAGGTCTCGACCAAGCTCACCATCTTGAAGAGCCTGGCCGACAAGGTGGACCAGCTCATCGTGGGCGGCGGCATTGCCAACACCTTCATGCTGGCTGCGGGCCTGCCCATCGGCAAAAGCCTGGCCGAACCCGACCTGCTGGACGAAGCGCGCGCCGTGATCGCCGCCATGAAAGCGCGCGGCGCCGAAGTGCCGATCCCCACCGATGTGGTCACCGCCAAGGCCTTTGCCGCCGATGCCCCAGCGACCGTCAAGGCAGCCAAGGACGTGGCCGAGGACGATCTGATCCTGGACATCGGCCCCGAAACCGCCGCCCGCCTGGCCACCCAGCTCAAGTCCGCAGGCACCATCGTCTGGAACGGCCCGGTGGGCGTGTTTGAATTCGCGGCCTTTGAAAACGGCACCCGCGAGATTGCCAAGGCCATCGCCGAATCCCCCGCGTTCAGCATTGCTGGCGGTGGCGACACCCTGGCGGCCATCGCCAAATACGGCATCGAAAAACAGGTGGGTTATATCTCCACCGGCGGCGGCGCCTTTCTGGAAGTGCTGGAAGGCAAGACGCTGCCCGCGTTCGAAATCCTTGAAAAACGCTTCGTTACCATCGTTTGAAATTTGTTACACGCGCCGGTACAAGCAAATGCAGCCGCGCGTAAGCAAGCACGCCAATCTGTGACCAAAAACAACGAATTGCGTGTGTCTGGGCGCAGTTACCTCAATTTTTTCTTGTTTTTGTTGAGTATCGCGCCCAGAATTATTTTTCAATCGCGTGGGATGTATCTGTTCATGTCCCCGCCTCTCAAAGTCCGTAGGAGGGAATCATGAAATTTTCAAAGGCAGTCAGCTTGGCGGTATTGGCCGGCGCTGTGGCTACTTTGGCGGGATGTGCTTATCGTTCGCCCATTCCCCTGGCGGAGAACTTTGAGCTGACGGTACAACCCAAGGTCCGCTCGGCGGGCCACTGGGAACTGGTCTCGAACGACGTGGTGGCGCAAACCCTCAGCACGCTCGACAAGACCGGCATGGCCCCTGGCACGCAATTGCATGTCGCACTGCCCCCCAACCCGAGCGCATTCGATCTGGCATTCCGTGATTTCCTGATCACCAAGCTCGTGCAAAGCGGTGCGCCTGTTTTGCAGGATCCTGGCCAGGCACTCAACGTGACGTACAACACGCAGGTGGTTCGTCACAACAGCCCCCGCCCCCACTTCATTCCTGGCCAGTTCACGATGATCGCTGCGGGCCTGATGGCAGCCTACGGCCTGCGTCACGAGCACCTGGATCTTCAACTGCTGGCCGCACTGGGTGCCACGTCGCTGGCTGACTACGGTGCCAGCATCAACTCGGGCGGCCCCACCAACACCGAGCTGATCCTGACCACCACGGTCACACGCGGTGGCCAGTATGTGGCCCGCAAGACCGATGTGTACTACCTCGAGAACGCGGACACGCCGCTGTTCATGCGTCCGTCGTACTACAAGAACGTCAATATGAAGGTAGTTTCGCAATGAAAACCGCAGCACTTCTGACCGCGCTGGCCGCAGCAGCTTTGCTGGCCGGCTGTGCCAACAATGGCGCGCCCACGCGCACCGATCCGACCTACCAGGAAGCCGCCAACAACCAGTTCCTGACCAGCAGCCGCGATGCTGTGGCCAAGCTGACCGCCGGTTTCGACCTGAGCGCTGCAGGCAGCGGCCCCGTCCTGGTGGCCACCGTGGTCAACGTGAACGACCTTAGCCGCTCAGCCCCTCTGGGCCGCACGCTGTCCGAGCAATACGCCTCGCACATGGCGGCCAGCGGTTTCAACGTGAAGGAAATCAAGCTGCGCGGCGACGTGTTCGTGCGCGAAGGTGCTGGCGAGTTGCTGCTGTCCCGCGAAATCAAGGATATCGCCCGCAGCCACAATGCCTCGCTGGTGCTGGTGGGTACCTACTCGGCCGCTGCCAATTTCACCTACGTGAGCCTCAAGCTCGTGCGCACGGAAGACAGCCGCATCATCCGCGGCCACGACTACGCACTGCCCAACGACCGCGATGTACAGCGCCTGCTGGCGGTACCGCGCTGAGGGCATGCGAATTCGGTAGGGGTGCTCCCGCTGCGTACGGGGACTCCCGAACCACCCCAAAAAAGGCCGTTTCGACGGCCTTTTTTGTTGCCCACTGCGGGCTCGTGACCACACCCCGGAGTCCTCTGCGCCGCAGCGGTGGGCAGAAAACCGTGCGGCGGTGCTTGTCACCCCACCTAAAATCACGCCCCATGACCTTCACCGACATGCTGCGCGACGCCACGGCGCAAAACAACTCCCTGCTGTGCGTGGGCCTGGACCCGGAGCCCACGCGGTTTCCTGCGGGAATGCAGGGCGATGCGCACAAGATCTATGACTTCTGCGCCGCCATCGTGGACGCCACGGCCGATCTGGTGTGTGCCTTCAAGCCACAGATCGCCTACTTTGCCGCCCACAGCGCCGAAGACCAGCTCGAACGCCTGATGCAGCACATGCGCGCCAACGCGCCGCATGTGCCGGTGATCCTGGATGCCAAGCGCGGCGACATTGGCTCCACGGCCGAGCAGTACGCCAAGGAGGCCTTCGAGCGCTACGGTGCCGATGCGGTAACGCTGTCGCCCTTCATGGGCTTCGACTCCATCGAGCCCTACCTGGCCTACCACGGCAAGGGCGCCTTTTTGCTGTGCCGCACCTCCAACCCGGGCGGCGACGACCTGCAGACCCAGCGCCTGGCCAGCGTCGAAGGCCAGCCGCTCATGTATGAGCATGTGGCACGGCTGGCGCAAGGCCCCTGGAACAAGAACGGCCAGCTGGGCTTGGTGGTGGGTGCCACCTACCCACAGGAGATCGAGCGCGTGCGTGCCATTGCGCCCACACTGCCGCTGCTGATCCCTGGCGTGGGCGCCCAGGGTGGCGACGCCGCTGCCACCGTGCGCGCCGGGCTGCGCGATGGCGGGCCGATCATCGTGAACTCGTCGCGGTCCATCCTGTACGCATCCAAGGGCGACGACTTTGCAGCGGCGGCGCGCACCGAGGCCCAGCGCACCCGCGCGGTGCTCGAAGCAGCCCGCGCGCGCTGACACCCCACTTTCAGCTCCTACAACCTTCGCGCCGCAGCTGCACCCGGATCACACCCATGCAGCTCAAGTGGCTCGAAGACTTCATCGTGCTGGCGCAGGAGCGCAGCTACACGCGTGCAGCCGAGCTGCGGCATGTCACGCACCCCGCCTTTGGCCGCCGTATCCGCGCGCTGGAGGCCTGGGCGGGTACGCCGCTGGTGGAGCGCGGTGGCGGCCCCGTCACCCTGACGCCTGCCGGGCAGAGCTTTCTGGAAACTGCGGGCCACATGGCGCGCAGCCTGGCGCAGTCGCACGAGGAGCTGCAGAGCCTGGCCGGGCGGCAGGCCCGCACCGTGACGCTCGCCACCGGCCGCACCCTGGCACGCACGGTGGTGGCCGACTGGCTGGTGCGGCTGCAGCCCATTTTGCAAAACGCCGAGCTGTGCATACGCACCCGCGCTCTGGCAGACACCGTGGCGCTGCTGGAAAGGGGTGAAGCCGACTTCTCGCTCGTGTACCACCACCCGGCGCTGGCGATACGGCTGGATGCGCGCCAGTTCATGCATGTCACGGTGGCGTCCGACCGGCTGGTGCCCATTTCGCGGGCGACGGCACAAGGGCAGGCGCTGCACCGCTTCGGGCAGGACCACCTGCCCGTGCCCTACCTGGCCTATGCCCCCCAGCTCGCGCTGGGGCGGCTGGTGGAAGACCATCTGTCCCAGAACCCGCATGCGCCCCGGCTGCAGCGGGTGGTGGAGTGCGACTCGGCCGACGCGCACTACGAATACGTACAAAAAGGCCTGGGCGTGGCGTGGCTGCCCTGGTCCATGGTGCACGCCGATTGCCAGGCCAAACGACTTGCGCCTGCGGGCGATGCGCGCATGGAAGTGCGTTTCGACGTGCGCCTGTACCGACCCAAACGCCGACTCGGCCCCGTGGCCGAAGCGCTCTGGAAAGCCCTGGCGCAGCGTTGACCACCCCAGGGTTTGCCCGAGGGGGCAGAACCCATTTGGCACACCTTGGTGCCATTTCAGCACCACAGGCGGCTGCCCGCCTTTTCACAATGGCTCCACCCACAAGAACTTCACTGGAGCCCCGCATGCAAAACACTCCCTCCCTGCGCCGCACCGCCTTGCTGTGTGGCATGGCCCTCCTGGCGGCCCCAGCGTTCGCACAGGATGTGTATCCCTCCAAACCCATCACCATTGTGGTGGGCTACCCACCCGGCGGCAGCACCGACCTGACCGGCCGCAACGTGGCCCTGGAGCTGAGTGCCAAGCTGGGCGTACCGGTGGTGATTGAAAACATTGGTGGCGCGGGCGGCGCGATTGGTGCACAGAAGGTGGCGAGCAGCACACCCGACGGCTACACCTTTCTGGTGGGCGCCAGCAATGAGATTGCCATCAACAAGCTGGTGACCAAGAAGGTGAAGTACGACGTGAAGGACTTCACCGCCATCGGCCTCATCGCCTCGCAGCCGCTGGTGCTGGTGGCATCCACCGGCGCGGGCGTGAAGAACCTGGCCGAGTTCACGCAGAAGGTGTCCAAGAACCCGGGCAAGTTCAGCTACGGCAGTTCGGGCGTGGGCACTTCGCTGCACCTGGCGGGCGAGATGGTCAAGGAGCAGGGCAAGCTCTTCATGACGCACATCCCTTACCGGGGCGTCGCGCCGCTCACCAACGACCTCATGGGCAACAACCTGGAATATGGCGTGTTCGTGCTCTCGAGCGGCCTGCCACACATCAAGAGCGGAAAGGTGATCGCCCTGGGCACCACCGAAGCCAAACGCTCCGCCGCCACACCGGACATCCCGGCCCTGGCCGAAACCCCGCAGTACAAGAACGTGGACATTGGCGTGTGGTTTGCGCTGATGGGCCCGGCCAACCTGCCCAAGCCGGTGTTCGACAAGGTGAAGAAGGCGCTGAACGACACCCTGCAGTCGCCCGATTTCAAGAAGAAGATGGAAGCCAGCGGCTCCACCGTGGCTGCGACCACGGTCAACATCGACCAGTTCCTGGCGGCCGAAGTCGCCAAGTACAAGAAGATTGTGGAATTCGCCAAGATCGAAGAATGAGCAGCAGCACCGCCCCCCAAAACACGGCCGTTCCACCGCTGGCCTTCGAGCTGCCCGCGCCCGACATCACCGCCTGGCGCGTTGGCAACACCGGCACCGAAGGCGTCTGGCATTTCGACTCGGGCGAGCCCGGCCGCCACGTGATGGTCAGCGCGCTGGTGCATGGCAACGAGCTGTGCGGCGCCTGGGCCTTGAAGGGCCTGCTCGAAGCGGGCGTGCGGCCGCAGCAGGGCACGCTCACGCTGGCGTTCTGCAACCTCGATGCGTTCGACCGGTTTGACGCGAGCAACCACGACGCCTCGCGCTTCACCGACGAAGACCTCAACCGCCAGTGGCTGGACGAGCGCATCGACGCAGCCGACACCAACGAGCGCCGCCGCGCCGCCGCGCTGCGCCCGTTTGTGGCGCAGGCCGACTGGCTGCTCGACATCCACTCGATGCACGAGCCCTCGGCCCCACTGCTGCTCACCGGCATCCAGCCGCGCAACCTGGAACTGGCGCGCGCCATGCGCTCGCCCGAGCACATCGTGGTGGATGCGGGCCACAAGGACGGCGTGCGCATGCGCGACTACGGCCGGTTTGGCGCGCTGGAAGACGATCACGGCAACAGCACCCGTTCGCTGCTCATTGAATGTGGCTTCCATGGCGACCCGGCCAGCCGCGCCGTGGCACAGGACCAGTGCGTGCGCTTCATCGAACAGTCCGGCGCCCTGAGCGCCGACGCCCTGGCGCAGCAACTGCCCGGCTGGCGCCTGCCCGATGCGCCCCGCCAATGGGCGCTGGAGGTGACCGGCCCCGTGGTGGCCACCAGCAGCGCCTTCCGCTTTGTTGCGCCCTACACGGGGCTGGAGCTGTTTGAAAAGGCTGGCACCGTGATCGGCGACAACGACGGTGTGCCGGTGACCACGCCGTACGACAACTGCGTGCTGGTGATGCCGTCGGTGCGCCAGGCGAGGGCTGGCGTGACGGTGGTGCGGTTCGCGCGGCGCAGGGCGCTGTAAGCGCTTAGCAACAGCTCAGTAGCGGCGCAACAGGCGCACTGCAGAGGCGGTGGGTGGCAGGAGCCTCCGCCTCCTCCCCTTCAAATACTATAAATTTAATAGCTGTTAGCGCTTATCCATCAAGCGTTAGAGGCCATTCTTGCTTGTATTTTTGGCCCCAACACCACACAGGCCAGAGCTGCCACCACCAGCACAATCCCCGCCCACTGCCAGGGCGCCACGCCCTCGTCCAGCAGCAGCCAGCCTGCGGTGAGTCCCACCACCGGCACCGCCAGGCTGAAAGGGGCCACGCGGTTGGCAGGGTAGCGCTGCAGCAGGTTGGTCCACAGCGCATAGCCAACAATGGTGGCCGCCCAGCCCAGGTAGGCCACAGCCGCCCACGACAGCAAGGGCACGTCCGCCAGCGTTTGCCACTGCAGCCAGCGTGCAGCGTCAGGGTCGAACACGGCAGACAGCGCCACAAAAGGCAGCACCGGCACCAGGCTGCTCCAGATCACAAACGCCAGCGGATCAAACCCCGGGCTTTGCTGCTGCGCCAGGCGCGCCACGATGTTGGACGAGGCCCACATGGCAGCGCCGCACAGCGTCAGCAGCAAACCGGCCAGCGTGGTGGCCGCCGCTACACCCACGCCAGAGCCTGGGCCCACGTAGTTCATCGCAAAACACACCAGCCCCAGCGCGGCCAGCACCATGCCCCACCGCAAGGGCAACCCCGGCCGCTCGCGCAGCAGTGCAAAGCCGAACAGCGCGGTGAAGAACACCTGCGTCTGCAGCAGCACACTGGCCAGCCCGGCCGTCATGCCCACCTTGAGCCCTACAAACAGAAAACCGAACTGCCCCACGCCCTGGAACAGCCCAAACAACAGCACCCAGCGCCAGTGCATGCGCGGCGGGCGCACCAGCAGCACCAGCGGCAAGGCGGCACACAGGTAGCGCGCGGCGCCCAGCTGGAAGGGGCTGAAGCTGCGCAGCCCCCATTTCATCGCAACGAAGTTGACGCCCCACAGGACCACCACCACCAGGGCGGCCAGCAGGTCGCGCGCACGCAGCGGGCCACCTACCGGGCCTGGAGGGCCGGATACAGGCGCCGTCACTGCGCAGCCCGCGCAGCGTCGATGTGCGCCTTCACCCGCTGGGCCAGGGCCATGTCGCCGGGGGTTTCGGGGCTCCATTTGTCGATGGCACGGGGCTGCTCGTCGGCATCCACGGCTGTGTAGACTGCTACGCAGTGCAGCACCTCTTGCAGCGGCTCGCCATGGATGCCACCGCTGCGCACCTCCACGGCCAGGTGCATGGCGGTGTCGGTGGTGGACGCCAGGCGCGCATGCACCTCCACCAGATCCCCTGGGCGAATGGGGTGCACAAAATGCGCGCCGCCCACAAACTCGGTGATGCACGGCCCCTTGGCCCAGGCGCTGGCGCAGGCAAAGCCGGCCTCGTCCACCCAGCGCAGCACCGTGCCACCGGGCACACGGCCTGCCTGGGGCAGGGTGCTTTGAGACGCCAGGAAACGCAGGGTGATCGATTGCATGCCAGGTGCTCCAAGGGGCGGATGTTGGAGCCATTATTCTCCAGCGCGCCCTCTGCCGCCGCCCCGCCTGCATGCCTCCAAAGACGCCCCGCAGGTCGGCGAAAATTGACCTGAGTCAAAACCCTACTCAAAACAGCCCCCTACATTGCGTTACATCCCGCGCGGCCTGATGGAGGGCCGCATCCCAGTCGGCGGGTGCCGACACCCCGCCCCCTGAGGTCTACCCTTTTGCGCACACACCCACCGTGCGCCTACTGCCATGTCCCTTCTTCACCGCTTGAACCTGCTCGAAAAATTCCTCATCCTGGGGACACTCGGGCTCATGATGAGTGCGCTGCCCACCTACCTGACGGTGCGCGATGCGCTGCACGCCATTGGCCATGCGCGCCACGAGGCGCAGGGCATGGTCCCTGCGCAGGCACTCACCCGCCTCGTGCAGCAGATGCAGGTGCACCGGGGCCTGTCGGTGGGCATGCTGGGCGGCGACGAAACCCTGGCGGCACGCCGCCCCGCTGCGCGCGATGCCGTCAATGCAGCGCTGGACGATGCCACCACCCGCTTTGCGGCCGCCAAGGTGCCCGCCGCCCAGATGGCCGCCTGGACCCAGGCCCAGCAGACCTGGCGCACGCTGGAGCAGGCCGTGGCCGCACGCAGCATCGAGCAGGCCCAGAGCACGGCGCAGCACACGCAGCTCATCGCGTCGCTGCTGCAGCTCAACGAATCCTTGCTGCATGCCTATGGCCTGCAGATCGACCCCGACGCCGACACGCACGCGCTGATCCAGGCCTCGCTGGTGCAGGCGCCCATGCTGGGCGAAAAGCTGGGCATGCTGCGCGCGCAAGGCGCCAGCGCCCTGGGCAAACGCGAGCTGACGCCCCAGGGCAAGGGCCAGTTGCTGGTGCTGCAGCAGCGTGTGGCCGAGCTGCAGGCCGACACCTTCCGGGGACTGGACCGCGCCCTGCAAGGCAACCCCGATCTCCAACGCGCCCTGGGCAGCAGCGCGCAGGCCATGCAGGGCCAGATCCAGCAATCGCTGCAGATGGCCGAACGCGACGTGATCAACGCCAGCGAACTCCAGCTGCCTTCCAAGGACTATTTCGACGCCTTCACCCGCACCATCGAAGCGCTGAACGCGCTCAACAACCTGTCCATGGCCAGCCTGGACCAGGCGCTGCAGGCTCGGGTGTCTGACCTGCAACGGGGGCTGCTGTGGGTGGCTCTGGCGCTGGTCGTCACGCTCTCGGCCACCAGCGGCATGGCACTGGTGTTTGTGCGCTCGATGACGGTGCCGCTGTCGCAGGCCGTGGCGCTGTCACGCGCCGTGGCGCAAGGTGACCTGAGCGGCGCCCCGCTGGCCCACGGCACCAACGAAGTCGGCCAGCTGCTGCAAGCGCTGCAGCAGATGCGCAGCCAGCTCACGCAGGTGGTGCGCCAGGTGCGCAACGGTTCTGAAAACGTGGCCACGGCCAGCGTGCAGATTGCCCAGGGCAATACCGACCTCTCGGCCCGCACCGAAAGCCAGGCCAGTGCGCTCGAAGAAACCGCCGCCTCGATGGAGCAGCTCAACGCCACCGTGCGCCAGAACGCTGACAGCGCCCAGCAGGCCAGCCAGCTGGCCGCGAGCGCGAGCACCGTGGCCACCCAGGGCGGCGAGGTCGTGGCCCAGGTGGTCAACACCATGCAGGGCATCAACGCCGCGTCGCAGAAGATCTCGGACATCATCGGCGTGATCGACTCCATCGCCTTCCAGACCAATATCCTCGCGCTCAACGCTGCTGTGGAGGCGGCCCGCGCGGGCGAGCAGGGCCGGGGCTTTGCGGTGGTGGCCAGCGAAGTGCGCAGCCTGGCCGGGCGCAGTGCGGAGGCCGCGCGCGAGATCAAGGCCCTCATCAGCGCCAGCGTGGAGCGCGTGGAACAAGGCACGGCCCTGGTGGACCGCGCGGGTAGCACCATGACCGAGGTGGTGGCGTCCATCCGCCGCGTGACCGACATCGTGGGCGAGATCAGCGCGGCCAGCCACGAACAATCGCTGGGTGTGGCCCAGGTGGGCGAGGCCGTGACGCAGATGGACCAGGTCACGCAGCAAAACGCCGCCCTGGTCGAGGAAATGGCCGCCGCCGCCAGCAGCCTGCAGAACCAGGCCGAAGACCTGGTGCATGTGGTGTCGGTGTTCCGTCTGGGGGACGAAGGCCAGGGCCAGCACAGGGCACCACGTCCCACAAATTCGCTACGAATTCAATAGCTATTGGCGCTTACCCATCAAGCGCTAGCGGCCATTTCTATTCAAACTCTGCGCGCCCCGTGGCTCCGCGGCGCTGCGCGGAGCGGCGGATGGACCGGGCAGCCCGCTCGCGCCTCCGTTGCGCATCCGTTCACGCCGTCGCAGGCTCACCACCCGGCCCCGTCTGCAGTAGCACCAGCCGCGCGCGCAGCCCCTGGCCGGGGGCGCTGTGCAACTCCAGCGCCCCCCCCTGGGCGCGCGCCACGCGCTCGGCAATCGCCAGACCGAGCCCGGCCCCCGGTGCGCCCGCACGCGCCGTGCCGCCGCCACGTGCAAAAGGCTGGCGCATGCGGTCGATCTCTTCAGCGGTGATGCCGGGGCCCTGGTCCTGCACCTCCAGCCATACCTGGGTGGCGTCTGCCCCCGTGCGCAGCACCACCGGCGGCGCACCGTGGCGCCAGGCGTTTTCCACCAGGTTGTCCAGCGCGCGGCGCAGGGCCTGGGGGCGCACGGGCACGTCGGGCAGGGCCCCCAGTTCCAGCACCAGCGCGCGGCCATGGTCGGCCTGCGCCTCGGCCGCGGCCTGGGCCAGGTCGTTGAGCGATGCGGTGGTGGGCGCCTCGGCCTCACCGCTGCGTGCGAACTGCAGGAACTGGCCCACGATGCCATCCATCTCGTCGATGCTGCGCGCCATGCTGGCCGCCAGCGGCGCATCGACCTGCGGACCCGCAATCTCCACCCCAAGGCGCAGCTTGGTCAGCGGCGTGCGCAGGTCGTGCGACACACCGGCCAGCATCAGGGCGCGCTCGTGGTCGGCGGCGGCCAGGCTCTGTGCCATCTGGTTGAAGCTGCGCGCCACGGTGGCGATTTCTTCGGGCCCATCATCCGGCAGGGTTGCGGGCGACTGGCCTTGCGCCAGTTGCTGCGCCGCGCCCACCACCTGCACCAGCGGGCGGTTGATGTGGCGCTGCAGCCACCACGCGCCCAGCAGCGCCAGCAGCATGCTGGCCAGCGTGGCGGCCAGCCAGGCGCCGGTGAACTCACGGGTGGGGAACACGCTGGGGAGGTTGAGCCAGTAGTCAGTGCCCTCGTGCACCATGCGCAAGGCCAGCACCCCGGTGCTGTCGCGGCGCCACACAGGTTGCGGGGGTTGTGTTTCAGCATCGCCCGCCCCCAGGCGGCGCGACACCGCCTGCACAAACTGCCGCTCCAAGGGCGACAGCAGACCGCGCCGCGCTGCGCTTTCTGGCAGAGCGGGCGGTGTGGCCTGCGCGGCCTGCCGGTTGAACGCCTCCACAAACGCCACGCGCTGCGCCGGGGGCAGCGCCTGCAGCCCGGCCCGCAGCGCAGTCACGTTGCGCGCCACGCCATCGGCCACCTGCGCCACGCGGGGCTTGAAGATCATCTGCCGCACCAGCACCGCCGCCACCAGCTGCCCCAGCACGATGAGCACGGCCATCAGCAGCAGGTTGCGCCCCAGCAGGCTGCGCGGCCAGAGCCCCCAGCGGCGGCTGGTTGCGAAGACCATCATGGCTGGCGCCCCCCGCCCGGCGCAGTGCCATCGGGCACGAACACATAGCCCACGCCCCACACGGTGCGGATGTAGCGCGGCTGGGCCGGGTCGGCCTCGATGAGCTTGCGCAGGCGCATCACCTGCACGTCGATGCTGCGGTCGGTGGCGGTGTGGTCGGGCCCATAGGCCAGCGCGATAAGCCGGTCGCGCCCGAGCGGTCGGTGTGGCTGCTGGGCCAGCGCCTGCAGCAGCGCGAATTCGCCGGTGGTCAGGGGCACGTCCTGCGCACCGTGGCCGTCGTTCCCGTCGTTGCGCTCCAGCCGGCGCTCGTCCAGCCACAGCGTGAACGCGCCAAACACAATGCGCCCACCCGCCTGGCGCGGCCCGGTGTGGGCGCCCAGCACACGCTGGCGCCGCACCATGGCCTGGATGCGGGCCAGCAGCTCGCGCGGGTTGAAGGGCTTGGGCAGGTAGTCGTCGGCGCCCATCTCCAGGCCGATGATGCGGTCCACCGGGTCGCCGCGTGCGGTGAGCATGAGGATGGGAATGGTCTCGCCCTGCGCACGCAGGCGGCGGCAGATGGCCAGGCCGTCCTCGCCCGGCATCATCACGTCGAGCACCAGCACATCAAAGCGCTCGCGCTGCAGCAGCACATCCAGCGGGCCCGCGCCATCGACCGTGCGCACGGTGTAGCCCTGGTCGCTGAGGTAGCGCTGCAGCAGGGCACGCAGATCGGGCTCGTCATCGGCGACCAGGATTTTGGCCAGGGGGTCGGTCATGGGCAGGGAGCAACGTGGCAAGTGAAGGCGGCGTGGTGGCAATGGTAGGCGCTACTTGGACGGTACGGCGGGCCATGCACCCCCAGCCATGACAAGGCATGACGGAGTCGCCGTCGTTTGTCATGGTTTGTCATACATCGGCGGATTTCTGCCATCAATGGCTCACACCCGGGACCCACAGTACAGCCATGCCACACCCCAAGGCAAACCCCAAGGAGTTGACCACCATGCCTTTGCTGCCCCACCCCGCTGACAACGACCTGCTGCACCGCCCCGCGCTGGCAGCGGGTGTGCTCGTGTTACCCGCCCTCGCCACCCTGGGGCTGAGCGCCGTGCTGGCGCTGGCCGCCCCCACCGAAGCGCAGGCCCGCACCCGCCGGAGCGTGGAACACAACGCCGATGGCAGTACCACCACCCACACCGGCGTGGCCCGCAGCGGCCCGAACGGCGCGATGCTGCGCGGCCGCACCGCCACCACCGATGGGCAGGGCAACGGCAGCGTCACCCGCCGCGGCGCCGCCGTGGGCGCGCAGGGCGGGGTGGCCGCACGCCAGGGCAGCACCACCCGCAGTGTTGACGGCAGCGCCAGCCACAGCGGCACGGTGTCCGCCCAGAATGCCCAGGGCAGCCTGCACAGCAGCGGCGGGGCGAGCCGGAATGCCGACGGCAGCGTGGAGCAGGCCCGCAGCACCACCGCCACCAGTGCGGCCACCGGCAACAGCGTGCAGACACAAAGCAGCTACAGCAAGGACAGCGGCTTGAGCCGCAGCGCCACCTGCTACGACGCGAGCGGCACAGCCATGGCTTGTCCGACGCGGCCTTAACACCGTCTGGACCCAGCCATCGATTGCCGCCCTCTGAACTCAGGAGCCTTGCCATGTCCCTGCGCCGCACCCTCACCTTGACCACGCTCGCCGCGCTCACGCTGGCCACCGCCAGCGTGCAGGCCCAGACCACCGCGCACAACGGTGGCCGCCTGCGTGCCCTCATCGCACAAAAGCAGGCCGCCGCCGCACCGGCCGTCCTGGCCGCCGGCGTACAGCGCATCGCCGATGTGCCCTACGGCGCCGACCCGGCGCAGCGCATGGATGTGTATGTACCCACCAGCCCCACCACAGGCACCAACAGCCTGGTAGCCAGCGCGGTGCGCGCGCCGGTCATCTTCATGGTGCACGGCGGCGGCTGGCGGCATGGCGACAAGGCCATGGGCCGCGTGGTTCAGGAGAAGGTGAACCGCTGGGTGCCCAAGGGCTTCATCCTCATCTCCATCAATTACCGCATGCTGCCCGACGCCCCCGTGGCCGTGCAGGAGCGCGATGTGCAGGCTGCCCTCATGGCCGCGCAGCAGCGCGCGGGCACCTGGGGGGGAGACCCGAGCCGCTTCATCCTCATGGGGCACTCGGCCGGGGCCCACCTGGTGGCCCTGCTCAATGCCCGCGCCCCGCAGGCCCTGCGCGAAGGCGCCTGGCCGTGGCTGGGCACGGTCTCGCTGGACAGCGCCATGATGAACGTGCCCGCCCGCATGCGCGCCCCGCACCTTCCGCTGTACGACGACGCCTTTGGCACTGACCCTGCTTATTGGGTAGCGATGTCGCCCTTCCACCAGTGGACGGCGGGCGCTCCGCCGATGCAGATGGTGTGCTCCACCCAGCGGGCGGACGACCCCTGCCAGCAATCCGATGCCATGGCCCGCCACGTGCGCAACCAGGGCGGCCGCGCCGAGGTGTTGCCGCAGGACCTGGACCATGGCGAAATCAACGCCCAACTGGGCCTGGACAGCGATTACACCCGCGCGGTGGAGGCCTTCATGGGATCGCTGGACGCTGAGGTGGCCCGTCGCTTGCAGTGATGCAGTGATGCAGTGGCAATTTGCTACTGCATCAATAGCTATTAACGCTTGATAGATAAGCGCTAGCAGCCATTTTCATTCAGATTTCGCCTGCAGGTAGGGCGCCAGATACCGCCCCGTATGGCTGGCCGGGTTGGCTGCCAGCTCCTCCGGCGTGCCCACGCCCACCACGGTGCCACCGCCCGCACCACCCTCCGGCCCCATGTCGATGAGCCAATCGGCGGTTTTGATCACGTCGAGGTTGTGCTCGATGATGACGATGGTGTTGCCCGCGTCGCGCAGCTGGTGCAGCACCTTGAGCAGCAGGTCAATGTCTGCAAAGTGCAGGCCCGTGGTGGGCTCGTCCAGGATGTAGAGCGTGCGGCCGGTGTCGCGCTTGGAAAGCTCCTGCGCCAGCTTCACGCGCTGCGCCTCGCCACCGGAGAGCGTGGTGGCCGCCTGGCCCAGGCGGATGTACGACAGGCCCACATCCAGCAGCGTCTGCAGCTTGCGCGCGATGGTCGGTACGTCCTTGAAGAAGGCGGCGGCGTCTTCCACCGTCAATTCCAGGATCTGCGCGATGTTCTTGCCCTTCCACAGCACTTCCAGCGTTTCGCGGTTGTAGCGCTGGCCGTGGCAGATGTCGCAGGGCACGTACACGTCGGGCAAAAAGTGCATCTCCACCTTCACCACGCCATCGCCCTGGCAGGCCTCGCAGCGGCCTCCGGCCACGTTGAAGGAAAAGCGCCCGGGGCCGTAGCCACGCTCCTTGGCGGTGTTCACCTCGGCCATCAGCTCGCGGATGGGGGTGAACAGGCCCGTGTAGGTAGCGGGGTTGCTGCGCGGCGTGCGGCCAATGGGGCTCTGGTCGACGTTGATGACCTTGTCAAAGTACTCGATGCCCACGATCTCGTCGTGCGCGGCTGGCTCTTCGTGCGCGCGGTACAGCTGGCGGGCCACGGCAGCGTACAGCGTGTCGTTGACCAGCGTGCTCTTGCCCGAGCCCGACACGCCCGTCACGCAGGTGAGCAGCCCCACGGGGAAGTCCACTGTGACGCCCTTGAGGTTGTTGCCCGTGGCGCCTGCCACCCGCAGCGCCTGCAGGGCACCCTGGCGCGCGTGGTGTTCGGCCATGCGTTCGGCGCGGCGTTTGCTGGCTTCGGTCTGCGGAAAGCGCGACTTGGCCTTGGCCTCCACCACGGGCGCAGGCTGGTCCAGCACCGGCAGCCAGGGCGTGCGGCGCGCGGGCACGGCAATCGAGCGCACACCCGACAGGTACTGGCCCGTGAGCGACTGCGTGTTGCCGCGCACTTCGTCGTACGTGCCCTGCGCCATCACACGCCCGCCGTGCACGCCCGCACCGGGGCCCATGTCGATCACATGGTCGGCGGCGCGCATCATGTCTTCGTCGTGCTCGACCACGATCACGCTGTTGCCGATGTCGCGCAGGTGTTTGAGGGTTGCGATCAGCCGGTCGTTGTCGCGCTGGTGCAGGCCGATGCTGGGCTCGTCCAGCACATACATCACGCCCGTGAGGCCCGATCCAATTTGCGAGGCCAGGCGGATGCGCTGCGCCTCGCCCCCGGAGAGGGTCTCGGCGCTGCGGTCCAGGCTCAGGTAGCTCAGGCCCACGTCGTTCAAGAACTGCAGGCGCGTGGCGATCTCGCGCACCACCTTGTCGGCGATCTCGGCCTTGGCGCCCGTGAGCTTCAGGTCGTTGAACCAGGTGTGGGCGGTGTTCAGTGTGGCGTGGCTCACTTCAAAGATGGCGCGGGCCTGCTCGCCCTCGCCCAGCCGCACGTGGCGGGCCTCACGGCGCAGGCGCGTGCCGTGGCATTCGGGGCAGGGCTGGGTGCTGCGAAAGCGCGCGAGGTCTTCGCGCACCACCACCGAATCGGTCTCGCGGTAGCGCCGCGACATGTTGGGGATGATGCCCTCGAAGGGGTGCTTCTTGGCATACACCTTGCCCTTGGAGGCACCGCTGTCCATGATGTAGCTGAAGGCGATTTCTTCCTCGCCCGAGCCGTGCAGGATGGCGTGCTGCACCGGTGCGGGCAGCGATTCAAACGGCGCCTCGATGTCAAACGCGTAGTGCTTGGCCAGGCTCTCGAGCATCGCAAAGTAGTAGCCGTTGCGCCGGTCCCAGCCCTTGATGGCGCCGCTGGCCAGGCTCAGCGTGGGGAAGGCCACCACACGCGCTGGGTCGAACACATCACGCTGGCCAATGCCGTCACACGCGGGGCACGCGCCCATGGGCGAATTGAACGAGAACAGGCGCGGCTCCAGCTCCGGCAGCGAATAGCTGCAGACGGGGCAGGCGAACTTGCTGCTGAACAGGTGCTCTTGCCCCGTGTCCATCTCCAGCGCCAGCACGCGGCCATTGCCCTCATGCCCGCCCACGCGCAGCACCGCCTCGATGCTCTCTGCCAGGCGCTGCTGCAGGTCGGCGCGCACCTTGATGCGGTCGATCACCACGTCGATGTTGTGCTTCTCGGTCTTCTTGAGCGCGGGCAGGTTCTCGTGCTCGTAGATCTGGCCATCCACCCGAAAGCGGACGTAGCCCAGCGCCTGCATCTGCGCGAACAGCTCGGTGAACTCGCCCTTCTTCTCGCGCGCCACGGGGGCCAGCAGCATGAGCTTGGTGTCTTCGGGCAGGGCCAGCACGGCATCCACCATCTGGCTCACGGTCTGCGCGGCCAGCGGCAGGTTGTGGTCGGGGCAATACGGCGTGCCAGCGCGGGCGTACAGCAGACGCAGGTAGTCATGGATCTCGGTCACCGTGCCCACGGTGGAGCGCGGGTTGTGGCTGGTGGCCTTCTGCTCGATGGAAATCGCGGGCGAGAGGCCTTCGATCAGGTCGACATCGGGCTTGTCCAGCCGCCCCAGAAACTGCCGCGCATAGGCCGACAGGCTCTCCACATAGCGCCGCTGGCCCTCGGCATACAGCGTGTCAAACGCCAGGCTGGACTTGCCCGAGCCCGACAGCCCCGTGATCACCACGAGCTGGTTGCGCGGGATGTCGAGGTCGATGTTCTTGAGGTTGTGCGTGCGCGCCCCCCGGATGCTGATGCGCTGCTCGCGCAGGGCGCGGGCGAGGTAAAGACCGCTGCTGTCGGCAGCTTGGGCATCGGTGGGGGAATGGGAGTCGGTCACGGAGTGGGGAAACAGCAGGGAAACCGGCCATGATAGGTCAAGCCCCATGCCCTGTGTTGCAGCTGCTGCCATGCCAGTACCATTGCACGCCACATTCATTTGCCTACGCCAAAGTGACCGATCCCACACCACCCCACGTCCCCCATGTCCATGCCCAGGCGCTGACCGTGACCCGTGCGGAGCGCGAGCAGCTGGGAGGCCACCCCGGCCGGGTGGTCTGGCTCACCGGCCTGTCGGGTGCGGGCAAATCGACCATTGCCAATGCGCTGGAGCGGGAACTGAATCGCCAGGGCAAACGCACCTACATCCTGGACGGCGACAACATCCGCCAGGGGCTGAACCGGGATCTGGGGTTTTCGGACGCGGACCGGGCAGAGAACATCCGGCGTGTCGCACAAGTGGCCCGCCTGTTTGTGGACGCGGGCGTGATCGTGGTGGTGGCTTTCATTTCGCCCTTTCGTGCGGAACGCCAGGCGGCCCGGGAACTGTTTGCCCCGGGCGACTTCCTGGAAGTGTTTGTCGATGTGCCGCTGGCACTCGCCGAAGAGCGCGACCCCAAAGGCCTGTACCGCAAGGCCCGCACGGGCGAGTTGCGCCAGTTCACCGGTATTGATTCGCCCTACGAACCACCGCTGGCCGCCGAGCTGGTGCTGCCCACAGCCCAGCTCACGCCCCAGGAATGCGTGCAGCGGATCTGCGCTTTGCTGTGAGCCTTTGGGCCGGTCAGCCATGCCTTGGGAGCCGTGCCACGCCCCGCACATGCCCACGCGAATCACAACTCCTGCCCAATGGGCGAAAATCCCTGCTTTACCTGCCCCATAGGGCACCACCGTGCCGGATTCTCCTTCTTCACTTGCGGGCGCTGCCCCACCGCCCCTGTCGCCATCGCCTTCCGGCAACGCCATGACCCCGCAGGAGCGCCGCTCCAGCCTCAGCCTGGCGCTGATCTTTGCGCTGCGTATGCTGGGCCTGTTCCTGGTGTTGCCTGTGTTTGCCCTCGAGGCCCGCAAGTACCCCGGTGGGGATGACCCCGCCCTGGTGGGGCTTGCCATGGGCATCTACGGCCTGACGCAAGCCGTGCTGCAGTTGCCGCTGGGCATGGCATCCGACCGGTTTGGGCGCAAGCGCGTGATCGTGCTGGGTCTTTTGGTGTTTGCAGCGGGTAGCCTGCTGGCCGCGCTGGCCGATTCGCTCACGGGACTGCTGATGGGCCGCGCGCTGCAAGGCGCCGGGGCCGTATCGGCCGCCGTGACCGCCCTGCTGGCCGACCAGACCCGCGACGCCGTGCGCACCAAGGCCATGGCGCTGGTGGGCGGCAGCATCGGACTGATGTTTGCCGTCGCGCTGGTGGCCGCACCGGTGCTGGCGGCCCACATCGGGCTGGCGGGCTTGTTCGGGCTGACCTGCGCCCTGGCGCTGGCAGGCGTGGCGGTGGTGATTTGGTGGGTGCCTGCAGAAACCGCGCAGCACCAGAATGCGCCCCGGGGCCGCCTGTCCGATGTGTGGGCTCACCCCGACCTGCTGCGCCTGAACCTGGGGGTGTTTGTGCTGCACACCGTGCAGTTGTCCATGTGGGTGGCCGTGCCGGCCATGCTGGTGCAGGCGGGCCTTTCCAAAGACCACCACTGGCAGGTCTACCTGCCTGCGGTGGTGCTCTCGTTTGCGGCCATGGGCGGGCTCTTTGCGCTGGAGCGCGCGGGCCGCCTGCGCGCCGCCCTGCTGGGTGCCATCGCACTGGTGCTGCTGGTGCAGGCAGGCCTGGGCCTGCTGGCGGGCAGCGGCAGCACACCCACACTGTGGGTGCTGGGGCCGTTGCTGTTTGTGTTTTTCTGCGGATTCAACGCGCTGGAGGCCAGCCAGCCCAGCCTGGTGTCGCGCATGGCGCCGCCGCAGCTGCGCGGCGCGGCGCTGGGCAGCTACAACACGCTGCAATCGCTGGGCCTGTTTGCGGGCGGCGCGCTGGGCGGCGCCTTGGTGAAATGGGCCGGCGCGCCGGGCCTGTTTGCCGCCACCACCGTGCTCACCGCCCTGTGGCTGGTACTGACCTGGCCCCTGCGGCCCGTGGGGCGCGGCGGCCACTGAGTGGTGGATCGAGCCATGCCGCCAGAGCTTCCATTGCGAGCCGGTTGCGGCACAATGGCGCGTTTGGCGCCCGGAATCCTTCTCCAAATCCGGCGCTTCTTTCATCCCTTTAAGGCAAAAACAGCACCATGGCATCCGTAAACAAAGTCATCATCGTCGGCAACCTGGGCCGCGACCCTGAAATGCGCACTTTCCCCAGTGGCGATCAGGTGGCCAACGTGACGATTGCCACCACCGACAAGTGGAAAGACAAGCAGTCTGGCGAAATGAAGGAGGCCACCGAGTGGCACCGCGTGGTCTTCAACGGCCGCCTCGCCGAGATCGCTGGCCAGTACCTGCGCAAGGGCTCGCAGGTGTACGTGGAAGGCAGCCTGCGCACCCGCAAGTGGACCGACCAGAGCGGCGTGGAAAAGTACAGCACCGAGATCCGTGCTGACCAGATGCAGATGCTGGGCAGCCGCCAGGGCATGGGCGGCGGCCAAGGTGGTGGTGGCCAGCAAGGCGGCGGTTACGACGATGGCGGCTACGGCGGTGGCGACCAGGGCGGCGGCTACGACCAGGCCCCCCGCCGCGCCGCGCCCCCACCACGCCCCATGGCGGCCCCTGCCCAGCGCCCTGCACCTGCGCCCGTGGCACAGCCACCCCGCGCAGCCTCGGGGTTTGACGACATGGATGACGACATCCCCTTCTAAAAGCCGCGCTTTCCAGTTTTGTAAAAAGGCCCGCAGCACAGACGCTGCGGGCCTTTTTTTGCGCCCGCACGATGGTCAAGAAGCGCTGAATCAACAGCACGCAGCGCTTCTTCTACAACGGCCTGGGCCATTCCCACCCCCTCAGTTTGTCCAGTGCGGCACGGGGACAACGGCGCCAACACTTTCTTACACCGGTTGCGCCCAACTCGAAGATCATCGGGCGCTTGTTGGTGGCTGGCCTGCGGTGCCGCCAGCAAATTCTGGTTAGTCACAACAACATTCAACAGCACAAGAGAGGGATAGCCATGCCAGGCTTTGTTCGGAAGATTTTGATTTTCATCACCGGTTACGCGTGGCTGCTGCTACTGGCCGGGCCCGGCCTGATCGGCCTGTCGCTGTACAGCGGCTGGAAGGCCGATGGCGACCATGCCTACGCAGCGCGGGAAAGCCTGCAGAGCGTGGCAGGCACGGTGACGCAGGCTTCGGAGGTCACCGTCAAGCGCAAGCGCCGCGCTACCAAGCAGTTCTACGAAATCAGCGTCCAGCCCGATGACGCAGGCGCCGAGGCCCGCAAGCTGCGCATCGACTACAGCACACCCCAGGAACTGGTGGGCAACCTGATCGACGAAAAGATCACCGCTTTGGTGGACAAGAGCGACAACGACCTGGT
Source organism: Acidovorax sp. sif0632 (assembly GCF_019218805.1). Classification (NCBI taxonomy): domain Bacteria; kingdom Pseudomonadati; phylum Pseudomonadota; class Betaproteobacteria; order Burkholderiales; family Comamonadaceae; genus Acidovorax; species Acidovorax sp. sif0632. The sequence continues at coordinate 230,512 of NZ_JAHUWW010000005.1, forward strand.
GTACGAAGTGGCGGTCGATGGAAAGCCCGTGATCAGCTATGAGACCACCAGGCAGCGCCTGCAGGCCGAGGCAGCGTCCTCCGCCCGGTCCTTCAGCGGCGCTGGCACCTGGATTTTCGCGATCCTGCTGACGCTGATCGGCGCCGCCGGTGTGTGGTCCAACCGCAGGCTGCGTGCAGCGGACTCCAGCCAGCAACTCAGCGCGGCCTGAGAATTTTTCACAGAGAGGGAGGGAGGAGGCGCCTGGCGCGCCCCTCCCGTGATTTCACAACCAACACACAGAGCGAGGAATACGCCATGAATCCCAATGTCCTGACCCCTTCGACGCCGGAAGGCGCACCGTTTGAACGGCGCGATTTCATCGTTGCTACCTACAAGCACCTCGGTGTGGCCATGCTGGCCTTCGTGGTGCTTTCCGCCGTCCTGATGGCGACCGGATTTTCCGGCACAGCGGCCAAGATGCTGCTGGCCAGCGGCAACAAGTTCCTGTGGCTGGGCGTCATGGGCGCGTTCATGCTGGTGGGCTGGCTGGCCTCGTACATGGCCGACAACGCAGAGAGCCCGCAAACACAGCTGATGGGCCTGGGCCTGTATGTACTGGCCGAAGGCCTGATCTTCGCGCCGATGTTCGGCATCGCCCAGATCGTGGCCCCCGGTGCCATTGGCGCTGCGGCCTTCATCACGCTGCTGCTGGTGGGCGCGCTCACCTGGACGGCGTTCACCACCAAGACCAACTTCTCGTTCCTGGGGGGCATTCTGAAGGTGGGCGGCCTGGTGGCCCTAGGCACCATCATTACCGGCGCCATCTTTGGCTTCAAGCTGGGCATCTGGTTCTCGGGGATCATGGTGCTGTTTGCCGGCGCCTGCGTGCTGTACGACACTTCGCGCATCATCCACGACTACCCCGCCGACCGCCCTGCGGGCGCTGCGCTGCACCTGTTTGCATCGATCGCGCTGATGCTCTGGTACGTGCTGCGCATCCTGATCAGCCTGGCGACCAACGACGACTGAGCCGCCATTCTCGAAGACCCGCGCGGTGGCAAGGGCCGGCTCCTGCAAAGGGGTCGGCCCTTTTCTTTGCAGCAGGCTAAATCCAAGAAAAATCAGGCTCTAGCGCTTGATGAACAAGCGGGGATAGCTATATTATTGATAGCAATTCATCGTAAGTGCATTCAGGTGCACCTGACAGGCTCGGCCCAGCCGACGTCCGAGGTCGCATTCCCCGTGGGCGCACCGCAGCCCCACAGCCCGCCGCCCAACTCTGGCATGCCATTTTCCTGTCGTCCCTTGCGCCCGCTGCTGGCACAATTAGAAACAGCAAGACAGCCAGCATGCACCAGTGCGCGCTCGCTGGCCCGTCGACAACGCCTCGCGCGCCACGGCGGCATCTCGACGAATCCCCATTACCCACTGATCCTCTTTCTGTCCATCATGCGCAAATACTTCTGGCTATCCTTGACCTGTGCGGCCCTGCTCGCCAGTTGCGGCGGCGGCTCGTCCGACGGCGAAGACGTGGGCCCCGCCCCTGGCGTACAGCAATACCCCGGCGGCGTGTGGGAGGGCACGGTGGGCACCGGCGCTGCGCAGCGGCAGGTGGTGGGCTACATCGATCCCGGCCCGCTGGGCACCGGGGGCGAGTTCTACATGGCACGCGAGGCCCCGGGCGCAGCGGGCTTTGATGCGTTTTACGGGCGCCTGAATGTCAACGTCACGGCAGTGCTGGCCACTGGCGTCACGTACTACTCGGTCCAGGACGGCAAATTTGCCACGGGCCTGACGCTGCGTGGCACGGCATCGAACAGCGGCAAGATCGGCCGCACCGACGGCATCAGCGGCAATTACTCCGACCCGGTGCAGACGGCCGCTGCGTCCGGCGCGGTGGTGCCGATCAAGCTCTCGTACAGCAGCCTGAACTTCCACCCCGCACGCGCGAGCCTGGTCGAGGGCACCTACCGGGGCACCGGCCTGTTTGGCGGTGGATGGGTGCTCACCGTCACCCCACAGGGCCAGCTCTCGGGCCGCATCGGCGGCTGCCTGGTCACGGGCACGGCCACGCCACGCGCCGCAGACTCCCCGCTGTATTCGATGACGCTCAATCTCTCGGGCGACACCACCTCCTGCGAGGCCAGCGGCACGCAGCAATCCGGCATCGCCGTGCTGCGGTTTGATGCGGCAGGGGTGCCCAACGGCATCTGGGTGTTCACGCGCAATGCGACGGGCCCGAACAACACCTTCACCCTCAACGGCATTGCCGACCCCCGCACCACCGTGCCGCCTTCCACCACGCCGTTGTCGGTGGCAGGCAACTGGCAGGGCTCCTTCACGCTGCCTGCAGGCGTGATTGGCGATACGACCGTCTGGGGCAGCGTGCTGCCGGACGGCGGCCTGTTCTTCTACACCAACAGCAGCCTGGACCACAACGCGCTGTATGGCCGCCTTATCCGCTACGAGAACAACGTCACGAACAACCGTTTTGTGACGGCCAACGATGGCGTGTTCTTCAACCGCCTGCTGGCCAACACGGGCGCCTACAACGAGTCCGTGCTGATCGACGGCACGCTCCAAAGTGGCGATGGCACCAGCACCGCCGGCCTGTTCAGCGGCAGCTTCAGCTACCCAACGCAGCCAGGCGGTTTCCCCACCCGCTTCAGCGTGACGCCCGACCCGCTGTACGCCCTGCCCTCCGGCAAGGTGCCCAACGCGGCTCTGATCGTTGGTACCTACAAGATGGCTGGCACGGGTTTTGGTGGCGACACCACAACGTTGACGGTGTTTGCCGATGGCGCCATCACGGGCCTGACCACCAGCGGCTGTGAAGTGGCGGGCAAGCTCCTGGGCGAACTGGGCAGTGGTCTGAACCTGTACCGCGTCGAGGCATTCGGCTACCTCAACAGCCCCAACGCACCCATCACCTGCGGCCTGTCCTCGGGCCCGCCGCAGTCCGGCTCGGCATCGGCACAGTTCGATGCGAATGGCAAGGTCATTGGCCTGCGCATTCTGACTGCCGGGTTGTCCGTGGCTGGCACACGTGCCCACACCGTGTTTGTGGGCGCCAAGCAGACCACGCCGTAACGGCAGGGAGCCCCCCTCGCGCTAGGCGGGGGGCGCTGCAATCGGGCAATCACTGCGGTGCCCCTGTGATCTGTGATCGGCCCAGGGGCCTGGGCTTACAGCGCCTTCACCCCGCGCAGGCGCCATGTGGCACACAGACAGCGCTCCCACCACAAGCGGATTGCCCATAAAAAAGGCCCGTCGCACGTGAAGTGCGACGGGCCTTTTTGTGGCTTGCAGAGAGCGGGTGAGCGCCCTGGAAAAGTTCAGTAGCTATACGGTGACCGCAGCGGGTTGACCGGAAACGCCTGCAGGCCGTTGTAGGGCTGGAAGGCATAGCGCACATACAGGCCGCCCGCGAACTCGCGGTAATTGCGTGCGTTGTTGAGCGACAGGTGTCCCCCCACGAACACCTGCGGATGCATCTGGTATTCCATGGCTGCACCCAGGTTGTAGCCCAGGCCCGTGCGGGACTGGCCGGGGTAGATGGCCGTGGCGCCCGTTTCGCCAAAGGCCAGCGCGTCGGCCGCTGCCTGGACGGCAGACACCTGCCGCGATGGGCTGTTGGGGAAGTACGGCGCCGCATCTTCCTTGAAATACTGCACGCCCACTGAGCCCTTGAGCTGGTAGGACAGGCGGCCATTGCGCTGCGCCCATTCGACGGGAATGCCAAAGGACACGAACTGCTGGGGACTGAAATAGCCACCGTGGCCCACCGTGAAGTAGCGCAGGTTGCGCTGGTACGACAGCCCCGTAAAACTCAGGCCCGCCGTGAGGTCGGCGTTCGATGTGCGGTGCACATGCCAGTACATCCCGCCACCCAGCTCGGCCCGCGCATTGCTGCGCACGCGGGTACCGGTCAGGCCATGCAGCGAACCGTACCCATAGATCCCCAGTTCACCATCGTCCCAGGTCAGATCAACGCGGCCCCCGGAAGCGGACACGCCGCCCCAGCGGTCGCCGGTCCGGGCATCACGGACACCGGCAAACGACAGCAGGCTGTCGGTCACCGGGCGGCGCGAGAGGTCCACGGCCACGGTCAGGTCGTCGGTGAGGGCTGTGCGGTATCTCGCGCCTGCCGTCACATCGGACTGGCCGAAGCCCAGCGGCGTGCTGCCGATGTCTGCCCGGAAGCCTCCGCTTTCATAGCCTACGCTCAGGCCGACGCCGCTGTCGCTTTGCGAGCCCGCACCGCGTTCGGGCATGGCCAGGGCCGTGACCGGACCACCACCAAAGCGGCTGATGGTGCCGTAGGGAGAGCCAGGCGAACCTGCGCTGGCGCCCGTGGGCGTTACGCCCAGCAGCAGGTGACCGTCACCCACGCTCATCTTGAGCTGCACGGGCGCTTCGATCTCGGAAAGCTGGCTCATGCCTGCCTCGCCCTGCCGTGCGCGCGCAACTGCGCCCACGGAGAACGAAGAAATCTGGCTTTGCTGCACTTCGCGCAGCTCGTCGCGGGCCGTGCGGGGCCGCGTGGGGTCGGGCACGTTGCCCAGGCCCGCCGTGGACCAGGCAGAAGGTGCTGCAGGAGCAGGCATTGCGCGTTGCGCAGGCAAGGACTGGGCGCCGCCCGCATACCCACCACCGTAGGCCTGTGCAGGCGTGTAGTAGCCCGCCGCAGCCGGGGCCGGAGCGCCTATCGGCTGCATGGGTTGTGCTGGCGGCACGTACACAGGTGCCATGGCCGGCGCCGCCGCAGAGGCACCCACCGACCGTGGGGTCGAAGAAGGCAGTGCCGCAGCGTTGCGCCGCGCAGCGCTCGTCGAAGCCGCCGTGTCAGCCGCCGCCACCGGGCTGGACGCCTCGGGGTAGTAACTGGCGGGCGTCATGGGAGCGGCCTGCGCATAGGCCTGCGGTGCCGTGCCAAAGCGGCTTGCACCGGCCGGGTCGGGAATGTAGAGGCCTGCAGGTGCGTTGTTGCTGCGCGCTACTGGCTGGGGCGCGTACTGCTGGGGGGTGTAGCCCACCGGCGACCGTGCGACGGCTGCAGCACCAGGCACTGACAGGCCGCCCCCGGCACGCTGCTGCAACGCCGCGCGCTGGGCAAATGGATTGCCCGAACGTGCAGGCCCCGCCGCCACGCCACTGGCGGCCAGCACGGCATCGCGCTGCGCGTTTTCGGCAGCAACGGCAGCCGTGAAGAACTCGGTGGCCTTGGAATTCTTGCCCTGCGCCCGGTACAACCGACCGGCGGCCGTCAGCACTTCGGGATCACGCGGCGCGCGCGCCAGCGCCACGGACAGCAGCGACTCCGCATAGCCGTAGTCCTTGGCGCCCGTGGCCATGGCTGCGGTCTGCAGGATGAGGGGCACGTCATTGGGAGACTTTTCCAGCAGCCGCGCATACAGCGCCTGCGCCTGGGCATAGTCGTTGTTGGCCGCGTACATGCGGGCCAGTGCCGCCATGGCCAGGGGCTCGTCGGGCTGCTCGGCCAGCAAGGGAACGAGCGTGTCGTAGGCCGCGACCAGGTCGCCCGCCTCGCGCAGGCCATCGGCCTGGCGCACGATGTAGGCGCGGCGGATGTCGCTGAAACTCTTGCGCTCGCGGTCATTCATCGGGGCCGTCTGCAGCTGCCGCAGGATGCCCGCCAGCTCCACATCCTGCTGGGTCTTGAGCAAGGTGGCTGCGTACTGCAGGCGCAGGCCGACATCGGGCCGGGGGGTGCGCGCCAGCACCTGGCGCACCATGCCGAGTGCGCGCTGCGGATCGCCAGCGTCTGCGTAGGCCAAGGCCATGGCGCCCAGCAATTCGGGGTCTTGGGTGGCAAAGGACTCGGCCTGGGCCAGGGTGGCCAGGGCTTCCGTCTGGCGACCTTCGGCCGCCAACGCCGACGCAGCCGATGCCTGCACATGCACCCACACCCGCTTTTGCAGCGCGGCGATGTCACGGGTGCGGTGCTTTTCTGGAACGCGGTCCAGCAGGGCCAGGGCGTTGGGCCAGTCGCCGGCTTCCGAGGCGAGCAGGGCGCTGGCATACAGGGCCTCGGGCATGTTGGGGTTGGACAGCAGCAGTCCGTCCATCACGCCCCGCGCCTCGGCCACCGCGCCCATGCGCAGGTACAGGCGGGCAAGGTCCAGCCGCACCCAGGGGCTGGCCGGATCGTTCAGCAGGGCATCTTCCAGCGCTGCGCGGGCGGCGGCGGTATCGCCACGCTCCGTCGCTGCGCGGGCCTGGCCCAATGCCTGCGCAGCACGCAGGCGCCCCAGGGCTCCCACCTTTTCTTGCTGCGAGGGTGACAGCTTTTCCACCAGCGCCAGGGCTTCGGCCGCCTTGTTGTTCTGCGCCAGCACGCCCACGAGTCCCCGCACCGCGTCGGGGTTGTCGGCCTGGCGCGCGAGCACACGGCGGTAGGCCGCCTCGGCGGCGTCGTACTGGCCATCTTCGACCAACAGGTCCGCCAGGTCGGTTTCGGCCGTGACTTCGGCCGGATTCAGCCGCACAGCCTGCTCCAGCGAACGCCGCGCTGCCGCTGTCTCGCCGCGTTCGCGTTCGGAGGTGGCCTGCTCGACCAGGCTCCAGTAGGTGGCGCTGTCGAGCGCCTGTTTCCAGCGGCTGGCCGAGCCCGCACGCGAGGCCCGCTCCAGCAGCCCGCGCGCGTCGGCAAACCGTTCCTGGCGCAAACGCAGAATGCCCAGGCCACCCAGCGCATCGCCGTCGGTGGGACGGGATTCGAGCACGTTCAGAAATGCGGCCTCTGCAGCATCCAGCTCGCCATCGTCCAGGGCCTGGAACCCTGCTGTCGTCCGCTGGCGCAGCGGGTCGGCCGTCCGGACGGAAGCTGCCTGGGACTGTTTTTGCAGGTTCTGGGCCTGCACCAGGCGCGTCTGCACGGCCGTGTCTCCGGGATTGGCGCGCAGGAATTCCTGGTACAGCGGGATGTCGGCCGAACGATTGCCCGTCCAGGCCAGCGCCTTGCGCCAGCTTTCCGTCGCCGCCTTGCCCACATCGGGGCGCCCGGCCAGCCGCGCCAGCTGGGCGATGCCTTCGCGGCGTGTGGATTCGCGGTAGGTCAGGTGTTGCGCCAGGGCCAGCGCAATCTGCGGGTCTTCGGGCGATTCCTGCGCCAGGCGGTTCAGACCCCGGCGGGCCTCGTCCCAGCCGCCTGCTGTGGCGCCCAGCGTCTGGTAGTACTCCAGGGCCAGGGGCCCGGTAGGAGCGCGGTCTCCCAGTGCCGCCTGGTAGGTGCTCAAGGCCTGGCTGGCCTGCCCGCTGCGGGCCTGCTGGCGCGCAGTTTCGATCTGGGGTGCGCTGCGGCCCGTGCGGATGGACTCCTGCAACCGGCTGACCAGCGGGCTGCGCGGATGGGCTGCCTGCAACTGGTTCAGGTAGCGCTGGGCGCCCTCGGGGCGGCGGGCGTTGAGCTCCACCAACGCCATCCCATAGAGGGCCTGGGCGTTCTGGGGGTTGATGCGCAACAGCTTCTGCCACGCCTCACCCGCGCGTTCCGTGTCGCCGCGCTCCTGCCAGTACTGCCCCTGGTCCAGCAGGGTCTGCTCGGCCCCGGTCTGCGCCCAGGCAACGGGGGCCATCAGCGAGGCCAGCAGCCCCATGGCAAGTGTTTGATGACGACGACGTTTGGAGGACATGCCTTCCTTCTCCCTGCGAGGCTCCCGGCCACCGAGGTGCCGGGAATGTGTTGCGTGATTCAGAAACTGCCGGGCGTGCTTTGCACCGCCTCAGCCTTTTTGCTTCAGCCGGGCCCGTGCGCGCGCTCTCAGCGACAGGTACATGATGATCGCTATCAGCACCGCCGCCGACACGCCCAGGACAATCAGCAACAGCGGGTTGCGCGAAAGAAACCACTGGGTATACAGCAAGGGGCCCAACTGACCCACATGGTAGTTTTTCTCGGCCACCAGGCTGTCCACCTGCTTGCCCCGGATGACCGTGGTGCTGCCCTGCACGTGTTTGAGCATTTCGGCATCCAGCAGTGCATCCATCACTTGCGACAGACCTGCAGGCTGGTTGCTGGCAACCAGCACCACACTGCGGCCACCGCGCAAAGGCGATTCAAAACCTGCCACCAGAGCATCGGTGCTGTCGCTGGAAAACGCAACCTGGCTGCGCCGTGCGTGCACGCTGGAGTCCTCGCCAAAGCCCCACCAGCGCAGCAGGCGGTTGGCGAAATCCGACATCTGGAAACTCTTGGTTTCGCCCTGCAGGAGGGCCGGAATGGAACTGGCCCATTGCTTGAGCAGGGGCTGGTTGCCGCCGGAGGCAATGACCAGCAGGTCCTTGTCGGCAAGCCGCTCCACCTGCTGGGCCTGCGCCACGGTCACGCCCAGGGCAGGGTATCCCGTGACGCGCCCCATGACACCCATCAGGCCCAGATAGGCCGCGTACTCCTGCGCACCCGGCTTGTCCGGCATCACCACCGCAGATTCAGAAAGGTCTGCCATGCGTGTGAACGGGAACCCTGCATTGCCAAAGGCCGCCAGATCCGGCATGGCGATGAAATGCGGAAAACCGGAGATGTCGATGGTCGAGTCGGCCTCGACAGAGCCCCGGACGTTGTCGAGTGGCACGTCCTTGCAGGCGCCCTGCTTGACCACGTCATAGTAGTAATGCATCTGCAGCTGCGACTGGGCGGGCAGCTTGAACAGCGGGATGTGGAAAGTCTCGCGCTCCGGCGCCATCTCGCCCTTGGGCACCACCTTGGTCAGCAGGCGGTCCAAAGCGCCGGGTTCTTCATGATTCACTGCGTGCAGGGGCAACGAACGCAGGAACTGCTGGTTCACATTGATGTTGAGGGTGGACTTGTCCGGGTTCGGGCGCGGGGTATAGCGATACCGCAGGTCCACCGGGATGCCCTTCTGGCGCCATGCGAACAGGTCGGGCGGCAGGAAGAAGTTCAGGCGGATCAGGTCTGGCGAGTAACCGGACACGTTGAGTGCATCGGCCTCGACCAGTTCACCAAATTTCACGGGCCGGTCATTGGACAGCCAGTTGGGCGCGTCGTACGGCTTGCGGGGCTTGAGTTCCGTGACCTCGGTGATCCGTGCCAGCGGGCCGGACAGGGCCGAGGAACCGATGGCCAGTGCCTTGGCGGCAACGCCAAGCTCGGCCTCGTCCCGCCCCATGACCAGCAGCAGCTTGCCATGACGGTCTGCCGGGTGGCTCACCACGGCCACGGTGGGGCCCTGGATGTCTGGCAGGGTCAGCCCGGCGGGCGCTTGCGCCTTGCCAGCGACCATCACCACCGCGTTGCCGCGCGCGGGGAGTTCACCCACCAGTGACGGGAACCTCGCTCCCCGGAAACCCGCCAGCGCGCCAAACCAGGATGACATCGTGCCTGCGGCCTGCAAGGTGCCCGTGTTGGGCACTGCGCCGAACACCATCGGCAGCTCCAGCGGGCGCACATCCCGGCGATCAAAGAAAGGCTGCGGCAGCAGCGCCAGATCGTTCGTCTGGGCCACGGGCGCCACCGTCAGTTCCAGCACGCTGTCGTTGCCGACGTTGGCCCACAGGCTGGAGTGCAGCGGGTCTTCGCACTCCATCGTGTAGTGGCCGATGAGCTGCAGGTTGAGCCGGTTGAACTCGGTGATGAGGCGCGGCGGGATGACGATCTCGCGCTGCAGGTTTTCGCCCGCCTGCTGCGTGGTCACCGGAATGGTGGCGGCCACCTGCTCGTTCACCAGCACCTTGATATGGGACAGGTTGGGGAGCAGGGCGGGCGAGTAGGAGTAGTTCAGCTTCAGTCGCGCGCCTGTGACCACTTCGTCGTTGCGCACGCTGAACGCCACACCGCTGGTGCCGTCCACACCCCGCAATTGCAGCGGAAACAGGGCCCCCAGATCCTTGAAACTGGTGCGGTGTACACGCACTCCACTCTCGGTCGGTTGCGCCGCAGCCAGCATTTCCGCCCCAGCCAAGCCCGCTGGTGCAGGGGCCGCAGCAAGTTGGGATACGGGCACGGCCGTCCCTGTCAGTACCAAGGCCAGCATGGCAGGCAGCATGCGCTTGCGCGGCAGCCGCGCTGTCGGATGTCTTTTGGGAATCATGGTGTCGAGTCTTTGGAAACAGGGAAAGGCTTAACGGGGCTTGAGGGACTTGACGGCGGAGACGGTCAGTTGTCCCATGCCGCGCACTCCAATCGCAATCACGCTCCAGAGCGAGCGCAGCGGCTTGTCGCGCTGGCCCGTGCCCCAAGTGGCAATCCAGGCATCCGCCCGTGCAAAGGTCAGCGATGCCAGTTCGGCCTGCTGGCGCAGACTGAGGTTGTCGAACTTCACGCCCAGACGCCCCTTGCCACTGAACGTGACAACGGCCGGAAAAACACCTTCTTCGTCGGACCTGAACAGCGACACGGAAAGGCGGCTGCCCATGGGAATGTCGCTGTCCGCCGGAACGGACAGGCCCAGCCCGTGCTGCGAGAAATCTTCAGTCTTGCAAACCAGCGTGCGGCCGTTATCAAAGCGGATGACAGCGGGCAGGGCAGCCGCCACGCGCGGTGTGCCACGGATCTGGCGCGTCTCGCTGGCCACCGCCACACTGGCGCCCAGCAGGATGACGTTGTAGGTGGTCCAGACCATGTTGATGACCAGCGTGGTGGTTTCGTCGCCTGCGGAGGAGAACAGCTTCCAGATCCCCACCGCAAAACCCACCAGATTGATCACCAACAGCACCACATAAGGCCGTGCAATGGTCCAGTCGAAATAGGCTTTCTCGATCACGCCCCCCTTGGCCGTCACGTTGAACTTGCCCAGCTTGGGGTTGATGAAGGCAACGATCACCGGGCGCATGATGTACCAGGCCAGCACTGACTCGTACACCTCATTCCAGAACGAGTGGCGAAAGCGCCCCTGGATGCGGGAGTTGGTCACGCTGGCGTGGGCCAGGTGGGGCAGCGCATAGGCGGTGATCATCAGCGCCGTGGCCTGGAACACGTGGGCCCCGAAGAACAGGTAGGCCAGCGGTGCAGTCAGAAACACCAGGCGCGGCAGTCCGTAGAAGAAATGCAGCATCGCATTCAGGTAGCACAGCCGCTGGCCGAACTTGAGACCCTTGCCAAAGAGCGGGTTGTCGGTGCGCGCGATCTGCGCCATGCCCCGCGCCCAGCGAATGCGCTGGCCTACGTGGCCGGAAAGGCTCTCGGTGGCCAGGCCCGCAGCCTGAGGCACTTCGAGGTAAGCCGTGTTGTAGCCCAGGCGGCTGAGCTTGAGCGCCGTGTGGGCGTCCTCGGTCACGGTTTCTACCGCAATGCCACCCACTTCCAGCAACTCCTTGCGGCGGATGATGGCGCAAGAACCGCAGAAGAACGACGCGTTCCAGAGGTCGTTGCCGTCCTGGACGATGCCGTAGAACAACTCGCCCTCGTTGGGCATCCGGTGGAACGTGTCCAGGTTGCGCTCAAACGGATCGGGTGAGAAGAACACGTGCGGCGTCTGCAGCATGACCAGGTTGGTGTCCTTGAAGAACCAGCCCATGCAGACCTGCAGGAAGGAACGCGTGGGGATGTGGTCGCAGTCAAAGATGGCGATGTATTCGGAACTCGTGACTTTGAGCGCCGCGTTGATGTTGCCCGCCTTGGCGTGGTGGTTGTTGTCGCGGATCAGGTAGCCCACGCCCAGCTCTTCGCAGAACTCACGGAACTCGGGACGGCGGCCGTCGTCGAGCACATACACGTGCAGGCGATCGGCGGGCCAGTCCAGGCTCATGGCCGAGAACACCGTCTGGCGCACCACTTCAAGCGGCTCGTTGTAGGTCGGAATGAACACATCCACGCTGGGCCAGGTGCTGATGTCCTGGGGCATGGGAACCGGGCGGCGCTGCAGGGGCCACGCCGTCTGGAAGTAGCCAATGAGCAGCACCGCAAAGGCATACAGCTCTGCCAGCACCAGGCCATAGCCGAATGCCGCATCCAGCCAGTTGGTAAAGCCGATGGTGTCGGTAAAACGCCAGTAGATGTAACGCGACGAGGCCGAGATCGACAGCACGATCATTGCCAGCGTGGACAGGCGGCCGGGGGTCCTGCTCAGCAGCAAGGCCGCACCAAACGAACCCACCGAAAAGAGAATCTGCCCCTGGAGATCCAGCGGTACGCTGATGACCAACCCCATCAGCAAGGCACTGAACACCACAGCCGCGACACGCGCTACGGGGTGCTGCCACAGATCCCACCCGGTGATGGCATGCACCACGGTGCGCCAGTGTGCCTGGGGACTGTGGGAATCGGCGTCAGCTACCTCGTCGGCCTGCGGGCGTTGGTCGATACTCATTGCGCGGCTCCAGCCAGTGGCAGTCGCAGGCGCTGCGCAAGGACGCGCGCGCACTTGCGCAGGTCATCGGCCGCCTGGCCTTGGGGGTCATACTCCAGCACGCTCTGGTCGTAGGCGAGCGCCTCGCGCACCGCCTGGTCTTCATGGACCACGCCCACCAGACGCTCACCCAGGTTGTCCTGCATCACACGCGTGATGTCTTTGGACAACTGGCGCGCGCCGTCCACCTGATTGAGCACGTACAGCGTTTCGGAAAAATCAGGGCGCGGTGTGCAATAGGTGTGCACCAGCCGCTGCATCAGGGCCAGCGCCGCATAAGATGCCGCATCGGGCAGGCTGACCACCACCACCACCTGGGCCGCCGACAGCGCCTGCTGCATATAAACAGAAGGACCCGGCGGCGTGTCGATCAGCACCACGGCATCCTCCGGCAGTTCCAGGCCCTGCAATTGCTGCTCCAGCCAGTTCGGGTGTGCGTCCAGGTGCCGCTCGAAAGCCACGCGGTCAGACTCGTTCACCACGCCATAGGGCAGCACATGCACGCCCGATGGGCTTTGCACGCAGACCGAGCCCCAGTCTTCGCCTGCCAGGCTGGCACGGGATACACCGGCCAGAGAACGGGGATCGGCGCCGAAATGCAAGCCCAGCGCATTCTGGGGGTCCATGTCCACCACCAGCAACGTCGCAACACCTTCGCGCTGCAGTGCGGTGGCCAGGTTGGCCGTCAGGGTCGTCTTGCCCACGCCACCTTTGGCAGAAACGATGGCAATCACTTTCATAGGTGGCCCTTGCGAGGCTGCCAGGCGGGCGCTGGCGCAGCGCCGGCGGCCACGGGAGCACCCGCCAGACGCGCAAAAACCGATGGGAGGTCCACCGGCAAGGACTCCTGGTGCACGGCCTGCTCTTCAGCAACAGTCGGCGCAGCCTGTCCACGCAGGCCCGCAAGACCCGCCAGGGGGGAACGCGAGGCCAGCGCAGCCGCTGGCGGCAGACGGTCTGCCGATACTGCTGCGGGCGCGGCCACCGGGCGGGGCGACTCGGCGGCGACGGGTGCAGTGCGCTGCACTGCCACAACGGGCTCTGGTCGCGCCGAAACGGAAGCCTGAGCCTGCTGGGGAAGCGGCGCCGCAGCGGTACCGGCGCTGCGGTCTACCGAGGGCACATCATCGGCCACGGCATTGCGCACGGCGGAGACAAGGGGCCAGCGCTCGTTGGAGAGTTGGTGCTCCTGCTTGCGGGCCAGCTCATGGTAGGGGTCTGCCTTGGCCCCAAACTGCTGAAAGAGGTTCACGATGTCGTCTGAGTGTTTCATGGGTCACCGCCAATGCCGCAACATATAGATCCGAAACCCGGTGCTCAGCGCGACAGCTGAAGGTGTACACACCCCCAGGCATCTGCAGGTGCGCACTGCACCACCTTGAGTTGCCCGGCACCCGCTTGGTCGAACCAGCTTTGGTAGACCCCTTCGAGGAAACCACCCGACCACTGCACGTGGTCCGGCCCGAATGCAGCAGATACGGGCGAGAGGCTGTGGTGGATGTTCAACTGTGCAACTTCCTGCGTCAAATCGACCCAGCCCCAGTCGATGCTCGTCCAGACCGCCGTCATGCTGCGCTGCAGGTCTTCCACAGTGGCACACGCTGGCAAAGGATGGTCTGCCGCAAACCGCGCGCCCACCCGGAACATCAGCGCGCGAAGGTCTTCCGGTGGCAGCGCAGCGACAAACTCCGCTGCAAGAGCCTGGAAAAACCCTCGCCATTGCACCGAACACTGCTGCCGGGCCAGGTGCGCGGCGATGTCGGGGCTCGAAGGCATGGAAACAATTTGAGACATGGTGCAAGCACGAGCAAGCTTCGGGCCCGTTTTTGACGGCCGTCAGCAAGATGAACTAAGGGTTTACCACGTGCATTTTTTGATACATGTGGTTTCAAACAGCGTTTTCGGGAATTCTAGAAGCCACGCCGTGACAAATGACGCTTGTGGCGACGAACCAAAGGTCAACTTAGTTCAACTGGCGGTAACTACGTAGAAGTTTGTGGGTGTCACGCCACAAGAATTAATTATTTACTATTTGGATTAGCCAATCCATAGTCTTAATTAATTAGAAAACCCCATTTGTGGGGGCGCACCACAATCGGCTAGAGGGCTAATGTGCCCCAGATGTTTCAGTCTGTCGCACCAAAAATGACCCCGCCCCCGAGGCAGACCTCCCCGTCGTACAAGACCGCACTCTGTCCCGGCGTCACCGCCCACTGCGCCTGTGGGAAACGCAGCTGAAAACCCGCGCCGTCCGCGCTGACGACGGTGCACGCGGCGTCCTGCTGCCGGTAGCGGGTCTTGGCGGCATAGTTCCCCGGCACAGGGGGGTGGCCGGACGTCCAGCTGGCATCTTGCGCCTCCAGGGCGGAGGACAGCAGCCAGGGGTGGTCGTGCCCCTGCACCACGCGCAGCGTGTTCCTGGCCAGGTCCTTGCGGGCCACAAACCAGGGCGCATGCTCGCCGCCGCCACGTTGTGCGCCCTTCTCCTTGATTCCGCCGATGCCCAGGCCCTGGCGCTGGCCCAAGGTGTAGAACGACAAGCCCACATGCTGGCCCAGCTTGCGGCCCCGGTCGTCCAGGATGGGGCCGGGCTCATGGCTGATGTAACGGTTCAGGAACTCGCGGAACGGCCGCTCGCCAATGAAGCAGATGCCCGTGGAATCCTTCTTCTTGGCATTGGGCAGGCCAATCTCCTCGGCGATCCGGCGCACCTCGGTCTTGTGCAACTCGCCCACCGGGAACAGCGTCTTGGACAGCTGCGCCTGGTTCAGGCGGTGCAGAAAGTAGCTCTGGTCCTTGGAGGGATCCAGCCCCTTGAGCAGCTCGAACAGGCCGGAGGATGGGTTCTGACGCACGCGGGCGTAGTGCCCCGTGGCGATCTTCTCCGCGCCCAGGCGCATGGCATGGTCCAGAAAAGCCTTGAACTTGATCTCGGCGTTGCACAACACGTCTGGGTTGGGCGTGCGGCCCGCCTGGTACTCACGCAGGAACTCGGCAAACACGCGGTCCTTGTAGTCGGCTGCGAAGTTGACGTGTTCGATCTCGATGCCGATCACATCGGCCACGGCGGCGGCGTCCACGAAGTCGATGTTGGACGAGCAGTATTCGCTGTCGTCGTCATCTTCCCAGTTCTTCATGAAGATGCCGACGACTTCGTGGCCCTGTTGCTTGAGCAGGTGCGCGGTCACGGCAGAGTCCACTCCGCCCGAAAGGCCCACGACAACACGTTGTTTGGGCGGTTTGGTATTGGCAGTCATTGCCCCGATTGTATTTTTTGCGCCGTGGCAGCACTGCGTGGGCGCACAGAACGCGTAGCCACCAGCAGGTCATAGAGCTGCTGCGCAGCGGGCGACAGCGATTTGCCCCTGCGTTTGATCAGCCCCATCTGGCGCGTCACCACGGGCTCGATCAGCGGAATGCTCACCAGCGTGGGATGGTCCTTGCCTGGCATGGCCAGGCTGGGCACGGCAGCCACGCCCAGGCCCGCCTCCACCAGGCCGAGCAGCGTGGTCACGTGCTTGGCCTCGTACAGGCACTGGGGGCGGTCGGGCACGTTGGCCAGCGCCAGGTCCATCAACAGACGGTTTCCCGAGGTCTTGCCCACCGACATGAAGTCGTGCTGGCCCAGCTCTGCCCAGGTGACCTTCTTGCGCCGCGCCAGCACATGGTCGCGCCGGCAGGCGGCTACGAAGCGCTCGGCCAGCACGGGCTTGAACTCGATCTCGGCCTCCTGGCTGCCGATGAAATTGAGGCCAAAGTCGGCATCGCCCTGCGCCACGGCCACCAGGACCTCGTTGGCGCTGGCGTCGTGCACCTTGACGCGGATCTTTGGAAACCGCTCGTGGTAGCGCTTGACCACCTGCGGCAGGAAGTAATAAACGGCCGACGGCACGCAGGCAATCGTCACCTCGCCCATGCGGCGCGCGGCCACATCGCCCAGGCCCATGAGCATGCCGTCCAGGTCATCCAGCCACACGCGGGTCTTGCGCGCAAAGTCGCGTCCCACGGCCGTGAGCGTGACACGGCGCGTGGTGCGGTCAAGCAGGCGCACGCCCAGGGCTTCTTCGAGCTTGTCGATGCGACGGCTGAATGCAGGCTGCGACAAGTGGATCGCCTCGGCCGCAGCACGAAAGCTCTGCAGCTCAGCCACCGCGGCAAAGGCCTGGATGTCAGCAAGATCGAATTTGTTGTTCATGGGCATGGGCTTTCAAGACGTTTCGCTGTTGCGCAGCACGCATCAAACGATCAGAACATTGCAATTCACGAACGTGATTTCACCATGTACAAGGGCTCATAGCCTATTGCGCTGCATGCATCAATCATTGTCAACAATGCAATTCACAGAACAGATGAAGCGTCGCACCATGCCGACCCATGAGCTACAACCTTCCTTGCGTTCTGATGCGTGGCGGCACTTCCCGGGGGCCGTTCTTCCTGGCCGACTGGCTGCCGCAAGACCCTGCGGCGCGCGACCGCACCCTGATCGCCGCGCTGGGCTCGCCGCATGAATTGCAGATTGACGGCCTGGGCGGAGGAAACTCGCTGACCAGCAAGGTGGCGATCGTTTCCAGGTCGGTACATGCCGACTGCGATGTGGACTACCTCTTCGCCCAAGTCAGTGTGGAAGAGGCCCGCGTGGACACGCGGCCCAACTGCGGCAACATGCTGGCGGGCGTGGGGCCCTTTGCCATCGAGCAGGGGCTGGTGCCCGCTTCCGGCCATGGAAACACCACCACGGTACGGGTCTACAACGTCAACACCCGTTCACGCATTGATGTGCAGGTGTGTACCGCTGGCGGACGGGTGCACTACGACGGCGATGTGCATATTGACGGCGTGCAGGGCACTGCGGCACCGGTGCTGATGAACTTCCTGGACGCCTGGGGCGCCGTCACGGGCCAGATTTTCCCGACCGGCCAGCGCATCGACACCATCCACGGCCTACAGGTCACCTGTATCGATGCAGCACAGGTCATGGTGCTGGTGCGCGCAGCCGACCTGGACCTGCGTGGCAACGAGAGCCCTGCGGAGCTGGATGCCAATGCCGAGCTGCTTTCCAGGCTGGAAGCGTTGCGGTGCGAAGCCGGTCTGCGCATGGGCATGGGCGACGTATCGAACAGCGTGCTGCCCAAGCCCGTGATCGTGTCTGCGGGCGATCAACCGGGCAGCGTCGTCTCGCGCTATTTCACACCCCACCGCTGCCACCGCTCACACGCCGTGACCGGTGCGATTGGCGTGGCTGCTGCCCACGTGCTGCCAGGCACGGTGATCACCGACTCCCTGCAGCACGCCATTGCAGGCACACGCCGTGTGGAAGTGCTGCACCCCGCCGGCCGCATTCATGTAGACGTGGAACTCACCGAAGTGGACGGCCAATTCAAGCTGGTGCAGGCCGCGCTGGTTCGCACGGCGCGAAAAATTCTGGAGGGCACGCTGTTCGTTTCAGAAAACGCATTCACCCACTGATTTCACACCCCAACCCTTTGGATGACAGGAGACAAAAAATGATTCGCCAACACTTTGTGCCATCGCGCGCACGCCGCACCCTGCTCACCGCGGCGGCCCTCGCCACCGCTGTGCAAATGATCCCCACCCTGGCACATGCGGCCTATCCCGACAAGCCCATCACGCTCGTGGTGCCGACCGCCGCTGGCGGTGGCAACGATGGCATGGCGCGCGTGGTGGCGCTCAAGCTTTCCACCCTGCTGGGGCAACAGGTCATTGTGGAGAACAAGGCGGGCGCCAACGGTGCCATTGCGGCGGAGTTTGTGGCCCGCGCGGCGCCCGATGGCCACACGATTCTTTTTGGCTACATCGGCACCCACGGCATGAGCCCTGCGCTGCAAAAGCTGCGCTACGACCCCATCACGCAGTTCGAGCCCATTGGCATGGTGAGCTACTCGCCCACGCTCATGGTGGTTCACCCCAAGGTGCCAGCCAAGTCGGTGGGCGAGCTGGTGGCGTTGACCAAAGCCAAGCCCCAGGACTTCAACTACGCCTCGGCCGGCAACGGCACAGCCCCGCACTTCTCCGCCGAAATCTTCAAGCTGGAAAGCGGTGCGCAAATGGCCCACGTGCCCTACCGGGGTGCCGCGCCCGCGATGAATGACACCATGGCCGGGCAGACCCAGGTCATGTTCCCCAGCCTGTTCTCAGCCTACCCCCACGTCAAGAACGGCAAGCTGCGCGCCCTGGCGCTGGCAGGCCCCAAGCGTTCATCGCTGTTGCCCGATGTGCCCACGCTGGAAGAGGCGGGCGTGAAAGGCGTCGAGATCACGCAGTGGTACGCCCTGTTTGCGCCCGGCAAAACGCCCAAGCCCGTCGTCGATCAGCTCAACAAAGCGCTCAACACCGCCCTGGCGGACAAGGACGTGGCACGGCGCATTGAAGAACAAGGCGCCGTGGTGGACCCCAGCACGCCCGAGCAATTGGCCCTGACCGTACGCCAGGAGATCGCCAAGTGGAAGGGCGTCGTGCACAAAGCCCAGCTCACCCCCGATTGAGGCCCCAGAAATACCCTCGCACCCGTTTCAGATTTCAATCAGGCAGGAGACATCTATGAGAAAAAGAATAGGCAACATCGGTGCGCTTTGTGCCGCACTGGCCAGCAGCTGCATCGCGGCACAAACCAGCGGCGTCACGCTGTATGGAACCGTGGACCTGGGGCTGCGCCACGGCAGCGGCCTCACGGCGGCCAATGCGGCAGCCCCCGGTTCGTCGCATAGCCTGGGCAGCGGCATACACACCACCAGCCGCTGGGGGCTTCGCGGCAGCGAAGACCTGGGGGGCGGTGCCAAGGCGCTGTTCCAGTTCGAGAGCGGACTGAACGCCGACACCGGCGCTTCTGCCAACGCCAGCAAGACCTTTGATCGCGCATCCTGGGTCGGTCTGGAGGGCGGATGGGGCACGCTGGCCCTGGGCCGCCAGACCACCACACTAGCGGATGCCATCTCGCCCGTGGACCCGCTGGGCATGCGCTTTGCCAGCTTCAACCCCAGCATCGGCGTGGCCGCGCTCAGCCAGCATGGCCTGGGCATCGAGTTCGGCAGTGCGGGGTCCACGTCAGGCTCGTACCGGCTGGACAACGCGATCAAGTACACAGCGCGATTTGGCGGCCTCACCGCACGGGCGATGTTGGGCACGGGTGAAGTGGCTGGAAAGACATCGGCCCTGTCGTCGCGCGGGGTCGGCATGGCCTATGCGGCCAGCGGCGTCACACTGTCGGGCGCATTCCAGACCTTCAAGGACACGAACCAGCGCACCCTGGACGGAGCCACCCTGGGCGCGGCCTACCAATGGAACACCGTGCGCCTGGCGGC
Organism: Acidovorax sp. sif0632; assembly: GCF_019218805.1. Taxonomy (NCBI): domain Bacteria; kingdom Pseudomonadati; phylum Pseudomonadota; class Betaproteobacteria; order Burkholderiales; family Comamonadaceae; genus Acidovorax; species Acidovorax sp. sif0632. The sequence goes on from NZ_JAHUWW010000005.1 coordinate 250,139, forward strand.
CAACGCGGCACGCAGCGAGGCCGAGACAGCGGTCGGCAAACACACGGTGCAGCGCGTGTTCTCGGCAGGCGCGACCTGGTCCGTCACGCCCCTGTTCGATCTGACGGCTGCCTACTACAAGGTGGACCGCACCCGCACGGGCGCCGCCGACGACGGCTACGGCCGCCTGGTGGCGTTTGCCGAGTACAAGCTCTCGCGCCGCACCAAGGTGTATGCCGAGCTGGACAACACCCGCTGGCGCAACGGCTTCCAGGGCGCGTCGAACAAGGCCACGGCCACCGGCATCTCCGCCGGTGTGGTGCATACGTTCTGAACCTGCCTTACACGAACTTGCCGGTGATGCCCCCGTCCACCACCAGCTCGGTGCCGGTCACGTAGGCGGCGGCATCGCTGGCAAGGAAGGCGCAGGCATGCGCCACATCCCACGCCGTGCCCATGCGGCCCATGGGCACCTGCCGGGCGCGCGCGGCGCGGGCCTCGTCGAGGCTGGTGTCCGAGAACATCTTCGCCACCGTGGTGGCAATGCGCGGCGTGTCGATGAGCCCGGGCACCACCGTGTTGGCGCGCACGCCCTGGCCCGCGTACTGCTGCGCCACCATGCGTGTGAAGTGCGTGACGGCCGCCTTGGTCACGCCATAGGCCAGGTGCGGGTAGCCGAGGTAGCGCATGCCCGCGATGGACGAGATCGCAATGATGGAACCCCGCCCGCGCTCCACCATGGCGGGCAGCACCTGCTGGCAGGCCAGCAGCAGGCTGTTCACATTGACGGAATGGATGCGGTCGAAGTCTTCAACGCTCGTCTCCAGCGGGCCGCCGGTCTTGCCGATGCCCACGTTGTGGTGCAGCACATCGATGGCGCCGCCAAAGCGCTCGCGTGCCTCGGCAAACAGGCGCTGCACATCGGCCGCGTCCGCCACGTCGCCCACCAGGGTGGCGGCCGTTCCGCCCTCGGCGTGGATGAGCGCCGTGGTTTCTTCGGCCGAGGCTGCGTCGCGGTCCGCCACACACACGCTGGCACCCAGGCGCGCGTAGGTCACGCAGGCGGCGCGGCCAATGCTCCAGCCCGGGCCGGCAGACCCGCCTCCGGCCACAAAGACGACGCGGCCTGACAAATCGAGCGGCAGGGCAGGTGAATGGGCTGGCGGGGCGCTCATGCGTCCGTGCCCTGGCCGGCACTGCCGCCAACGAAGGGAATGGCGTGCTCCACCGTGTCCCAGATGAAGCGGCCCGAGGGGCTTTGCTGCTCTTCCACGATGTGCGCCACCAGCCCGGCCGCGCGCGAGATCACGGCAAAGCCGCGCATCACGGCTGTGGGCACGCCGATCTCGCCCAGCAGCGCGGCCACCGCGCCGGTGGCGTTGATGGTGATGGGGCGGCCTGCCACTTCATCCACAGCCTTGGATAGCGTCTCCAGCGCGCGGATCTTGTCGCCCTGCAGCTCAGGCTCGGCGCGGCCCATCTCCAGCAGCTTGTAGGCGCGCGGGTCCACGGGCTTGTGCAGGTGGTGGCCAAAGCCGGGCACGGGGGATTTGAGGCCCTTGTAGTGGCGCGCAATGGTGAGCGCTTCCGCCTCAGGGTCTTGCGCCGCTGCAATGCGGTCGAGCAGGCCCGAGCAGTTCTCCATGGTGCCCACGAAGGAGCTGCCCACGGCCAGCAGGCCCGCGCTCACGGCGCCCTGCAGGTTCTCGGGCGCGCTCATATAGATCAACCGCGTGGCAATGGCGCTGGGCGTGAGGCCATGCTCCATGAGCACGATGAGCACCACGTCGGTGATGCGCAGGTCCACGCCGCGCGGGGTGCGGCCCAGGATCTGCATCAGCATCACCTCAGTGAAGGTCTTCTTCCCCATCAAGTCCTCGACCAGGTCCGCATCGCGGTAATGCAGGCTGGTGAGGGTGTGGGTGCACAGGCGGGTGACGGGGGTCTTGGAAGCAGTTTGGGTCATGAGATGGGTTCCTTCTTTCAGGCAGTGGCCGTACCAGCCAGGGCGGCCAGGGCCGCATCGCGCACGGCGGACTTGAGTACCTTGCCCACGGGCGAGCGCGGCAGGCTTTCGTGAAAGTGGATGCGCTTGGGCGTCTGCACCGGTCCCAGGCGTTCGCGCACAAAGGCGATCAGCTCGGCCTCGCTCGCCGCTTCGCCGGTGCGCAGCTGCACGGCGGCCTGCACGGTCTCGCCCCACTTGTCGTCGGGCAGGCCGAACACGGTGCATTCGTGGACCGAAGGGTGCTGGCCCAGCGCGTTCTCTACGTCCACGGGGTAGACGTTGAAGCCGCCGGTGATCACCATGTCTTTGAGCCGGTCCTTGAGGTAGAGAAAACCCCGCTCGTCGATCAGGCCCCGGTCGCCGGTGTGCAGCCAGCCGTCCACCAGGGTCTCGGCCGTCTTCTCGGGCAGGCGCCAGTAGCCGGTCATCAGCAGGTCGCCACGCGCCACCACCTCACCCACTTCGCCCGGGGGCAGCAGGCGGCCGTCGGGCGCCATGATGCCCACGTCGCTGAACCAGGTGGTTCGGCCCACCGAGGCCAGGTTGCGCTCGTCATCGAAGTCCTCAGGGCACAGCACGGTCAGGATCTGCGGCGCCTCGGTCTGGCCGTAGGTCGTGCCCAGCACCGGGCCGAAGAAGTCGCGCACCTGGCGAATTTTCTCGGGCGGCATGGGCGCGCCGCCGTAGATGAGCCGGCGCAGGCGCGGAAAGTCCGCGCGCGACGCGCCAGGCAGCGCCATCAGCATGTAGACCAGCGTGGGCGGCATGAAGCACACGGTGCCGCCGCGCTCGCGGAACGCCGTGCGCACCGCCTCGGCGCCCGCGCCCGCCAGCACCACGTGGCAGCCGCCCTGCGCCAGGATGGGCAGGATGTATGTGGAGGTGCCGTGCGTGATCGGTGCGGCCACGATGTAGCGCTCGTGCTCGTCAAAGCCCCAGGCGTGGATCTGGTTGGTGATGCTGGCCATCCACGCGCGGTAGGGCTGCATCACGCCCTTGGGCGCACCCGTGGTGCCGCCGGTGAACTTGATGGCCTGGGTGGCGTCGTCCGGCAAGTCCAGCTGCGGGCGGGGTGCGCCAGCGTGCGCAGCGGCCAAGCTGGCCAGCGTGGCGGCGCCCTCAGCGGCCTGCGCCCCGGTCAGCACGCGGGCGCCGGGCGCGCCTTCGAGCAGGTCGGCGCACGCGGCGTCCAGCACCAGCAGGGTGGGCTCGGTCGCGTCGATGATGCGGCGGATCTCGGGCCGCGTGCTCTTGGGGTTAAGCGGCACCCACACCTTGCCACAGGCCAACACGGCCAGCAGCGCGGCGATGTGGTCGGCGCTGTTGCCCGCACAGATACCCACACGGCTTTGGGGGGTGGGGTCGATGGCGGCGAAGCCCGCCGCGAGCGCTGCCACGCGGGCGGCCAGCGCGTCGTAGCGGATGGCGCCCTCGGGCGCGTCGATGGCAATGCGGTCAGGCCAGCGTTGAGCGGCCCGCCAGAAAAAGTCGATGGGGAACATGAAAGAGGTGAAGTTGTGTGGGTGATCTGTCACTCGGCGGATGCGCCCGACTCTTTCACCACTTCACGCCAGCGCTTGATCTCGGCGGCGGCGAACTGGCGCATCTTGTCGGGGGTGCCGCCGTCGGGCGTAGCGGCCAGCTCCTGCAGGCGCGTGCGCACCTCGGGCTGGGCCAGCACCTTGTTCAGGGCTGCGTTGACCTGCTCGATCACGGCGCGCGGCGTGCCCGCCGGTGCGGCCAGGCCAAACCACGACTGCACGTCAAAGCCCGCGTAGCCCGACTCGGCCAGCGTCGGCACGTCCGGCAGCAGGGGCGAGCGCTGGGCACTGGTGATGGCAATGGCGCGCAGCTTGCCGGCCTGCACATGCGGCAGGGCCGACGGCGTGTTGTCGAACATCGAATCCACCTGGCCGCCCAGCAGGTCGGTGACGGCGGGTGCGCTGCCCCGGTAGGGCACGTGCAGCATCTTGAGCTTGGACTGCATCTTGAACATCTCGCCCGAGAGGTGGATGGACGAGCCGCTGCCCGACGACGCAAACGTGATGCCGTCCTTGGACTCCTTGGCGTTGCGCACGTAGTCGGCCAGGTTCTTGATGGGCAGCTTGGGGTTGACCACCAGGATGTTCGGAATCTTGGCGATCATGCCGATGGGCTCGAAGTCCTTGACCGGGTCGTAGCCCAGCTTGGGGTACAGCGTGGCGTTGATGGTGTTGGCGATGGTATAGACGTACAGCGTGTAGCCATCGGCCGGCGCGCGCGCCACGGCCTCGGCGCCCACGTTGCTGTTGGCCCCGGCGCGGTTGTCCACCACCACCGGCTGGCCCAGCTGGTCGCCGAGCTTGACGGCCACCAGGCGCGCAATCACGTCCGTGGCGCCGCCCGCTGCATAGCCCACCACCAGCTTGACCGGCTTGGCGGGCCAGCCCGAGGCATTGGGCTGGGCCTGCAATGGCATGGCGGCGCCGCAGGCCAGGGTGGCGACCAGCGCCAGCAGGGCGCGCCGCGGCAGGGATGGCGAAGCTTTGCGCTGACCCAGCGCGGCGGGGGTGTGTGGGCTCATGGTGTCTGTCTCCGTTGGTTCTTGGAAAAATGCCGTCGTGGCGCCCTGCTGCGTGCTCTGCGGCACACTGCGCACTGGTTGCGTTGACGAACAAATTCTTTCCCATGCCCTCCCGACCTGCGAATTCAAACGTCCGGCAGCCGGACGAACGTGCGAGTACACGCACCACAGAGGAGCCGGTCGAAGACCCCGGCAGTCGCACGCTGCGGCGCGGCCTGCAGGTGCTGGACGCTGTGCTGGCCCATGGCCGCGACGGCGCGCGCGTGGTGGACCTGTGCCGCGCCGCCGCGCTGGAGCGGGCCCCTGTGTACCGGCTGCTCGCCACGCTCATGGAGAGCGGCTATGTGGCGCAGCGCGGGCGCTTTCGCTACGTGGCGGGCCCGCGCCTGGCCGCCCTGGCCGAGCCCCCGGGCCAGCCCAACCTGGCCGTGCGCCTGGCGCCTGTGCTGGAGCGAGTAAGCCGCGCCTGTGGTGACGCAGCCTTTGCCATCGTGCGCGAAGGCCCCACTTCGCACTGCATTGCACGCCATGTGGGCACGCACCCGGTGCAGATCCTGGTGATCCAGGTGGGCACGCGCCAGCCGCTGGGCGTGGGCGCGGCGGGCCTGGCGCTGCTGGCGGCGCTGCCCGATGCCGAGATGCAGGCCTGCATCGACGCCAACGCGCAAGAGCTGCCGCGCTACGGCGGCATGACGCCCGAGCGCCTGCAGATCCTGGTGCGCGCCACACGCGAGCGCGGCTGGTCGGTGGTGGGCAACCACGCCACGCAGGGCGTGCTGGCGGCTGGCATGGCCGTGCGCAACGCAGCGGGCGAACCGGTGGCGGCGATCAGCGTGGCATCGACCGTGGACCGCATGCCGCGCGAACGCCAGCAGCTCATCGCGCGCTGGATGCGCGAGGCGCTGGCGACGCACCTGCCGAATGGCATCTGAGCGGGTCTGCGGCACACTCTGGCAAGCCGCAGACGGACGATGCCAGCCAGCCGACGCCGCGAACGCCACCGAAGCAATTACTATAAAAATGATAGCTTTCAGCGATGGATGGACCAGCGCCAGATGGCAATTTGGCTTCAAACCAATGCTTCCCCTGCATTTCCACCACCCTGTTGACCGCCCTGCATCCGAGTCACGCCATGCACCCTGAGGCCCGCCCATGGAACTGAGACAACTGCGCTATTTCGTGCGTGTGGTGGAGCAAGGCTCCATGAGCCGCGCTGCGCTGGACCTGGACGTGGTGCAGTCCGCGCTGAGCCAGCAAATCACCCGGCTGGAGAGCGAGCTGGCCACGCGCCTGCTGCAGCGCACGCCGCGCGGCGTCACGCCCACAGAGGCAGGGCTGGCGTTCTTTCGCGAGGCGCAGCTCACCCTGCGCCATGCCGACCAGGCCGTGCGCGCGGCGCAGCAGGCGCGGCTGTCGGGCACCGTCACCGTGGGGCTGGCGCCCACCACTTCTGGCGTACTCGGCCTGCCACTGATGCAGGCCATGCGCACACGCTACCCGGACGTGCGGCTGCACATGGTGGAGAGCATGTCGGGCCACCTCACGGCCATGCTGCATGCGCGCGAGCTGGACCTGGCCGTGCTGTTCGACACGCGCCTGCACCAGGCGCAGCAGGCCACGGGCGCGCGCCGCTGGGACATGGCGCCGCTGCTGGAGGAGGACCTGTTCCTCATCTGTGCCCGCAGCGGTCCCGGCAACCCCCGTGGCCGGCAGCTGCCGGAAACCATCACCGTCGCCGAGCTGGGACAGGAGCCGCTGATCCTGCCCACCGGCCCACACGGCCTGCGCAGCACGCTGGACACGGCCTTTGCCCGCGACCGCGTGGCACCGCACGTGGTGCTGGAGGTGGACTCGCTCGCCATGGTGATGGCCGCCGTGGATGCGGGCCTGGGCTCCACCGTGCAGCCCTGGGCCGCCATGGGACGCTACCCGGATGCGGCCGAGCGCTTTCAGTGCGCACGCCTCACCGATGCGCCCGCGCGCCGCGTCAACCTGCTGTGCAGCCTGCCCGACGAAGAACTCTCACCCGCCGCCCTGGCCGCGCGGGTGGTGCTGGCGGACTGCGTGCGTGAATTGGTGACGAGCGGCCAGTGGTTTGGCACGACATGGATAGGCGGACAAGACACCCGCGCCTGAGCGGCCACCCCGCAGCCATCACGATCCGTGATACCCCCATGACCTGAACCCGCTGCACGGCGGGCCTGCGTCTCCCTACAGTCGCCATCACCCCGATGAACGACACGGCGACCGCGCCAGGAGACACCCCATGGGCCCCACACCCCCTTCTTCATTCCCCGGCGCGCAGCGCACCGCCTGGAGCCACCAGCCATGAGCGGCGATGCTGTGGTCGATGTGCTGGTGATCGGTGGCGGCAATGCCGCCCTGTGCGCCGCCCTGATGGCACGCGAGGCGGGCGCCAGCGTGCTGCTGCTCGAATCCGCCCCGCGCGCCTGGCGCGGCGGCAACTCGGCCCACACCCGCAACCTGCGCTGCATGCACGATGCGCCACAGGACGTACTGGTCGATGCCTACCCCGAAGAAGAGTTCTGGCAGGACCTGCTCAAGGTGACGGGCGGGCTGACCAACGAACACCTGGCGCGCCTGGTGATCCGCGCGTCGAGCACCTGCCGCCCCTGGATGCGCCGCCACGGCGTGCACTTTCAGCCCGCGCTGGCAGGCACGCTGCATGTGGCACGCACCAACGCGTTCTTCATGGGTGGCGGCAAGGCGCTGGTCAATGCCTACTACCGCAGCGCGGAGCAGCTGGGCGTGCAGATCCGCTACGAGGCGCCCGTGGACCGCATCGAGATGGACGGCCGCCGCTTCATCGCTGCCCACCTGGCCAACGGCGAGCGCATTGCCGCAAAGAGCTGCGTGCTGGCCGCAGGCGGCTTTGAATCCAACCGCGAATGGCTGCGCGAAGCCTGGGGCCAGAACGAGCGCGGCGAGTGGCCGGCCGACAACTTCCTGATCCGTGGCACGGCCTACAACAAGGGGGTGCTGCTCAAGCACCTGCTCGACGACCACGGTGCCGACCGCATTGGCGACCCCACGCAGGCGCACATGGTGGCCATCGACGCACGCGCGCCGCTGTACGACGGCGGCATCTGCACCCGCATCGACTGCGTGTCGCTGGGCGTGGTGGCCAACCGCAATGGCGAGCGCTTCTACGACGAGGGCGAGGATTTCTGGCCCAAGCGCTACGCTATCTGGGGCCGCCTGGTGGCGCAGCAGCCGGGGCAAATCGGCTACTCCATCATCGACAGCAAGGCCATTGGCCGTTTCATGCCGCCCGTGTTCCCGGGCGTGAAGGCCGACACCCTGCCCGAGCTGGCGCAAAAGCTCGGCCTGCCCGTGGACACCTTCATGCGCACGCTAACCGGCTACAACGCCGCCTGCCGCGTGGGCCAGTTTGACCACACCACGCTGGACGACTGCCACACCGAGGGCGTGGCGCCCGCCAAGACACACTGGGCCCGGCCCATCGACACCGGCCCGTTCTACGGCTATGCGCTCAAGCCTGGCGTCACCTTCACGTACCTGGGCCTGCACACCGACGACACGGCTGCGGTGCGCTTTAACAACCAGGCCAGCCCCAACCTGTTTGTGGCGGGCGAAATGATGGCGGGCAACGTGCTGGGCAAGGGCTACACGGCCGGCGTGGGCATGAGCATTGGCACTGCGTTTGGCCGCATTGCGGGCACACAGGCAGCTTTGGCCTCCAAACGCCCGGTAGCGCTAGTCGAACATACCTCAAACGCTACAAAACAAGGAGCAAATCATGCAAACGCTTGAGGCCCTGACGCGCGACGCCCGGGCGCTGGCAAATGGCGGCATTGTGCTGTCTGCGCCCGAGACCGAGGTGGCGCGCCAGCTGCAGATCTGCAACGCCTGCCGCTACTGCGAAGGCTTTTGCGCCGTGTTCCCGGCCATGACGCGGCGGCTGGAGTTTGGCAAGGCCGACATCCACTTCATCGCCAACCTGTGCCACAACTGCGGTGCCTGCCTGCACGCCTGCCAGTACGCGCCGCCGCACGAGTTTGCGGTGAACATTCCGCAGGCCATGGCGCAGGTGCGCGGCCAGACCTATGCCGACTACGCCTGGCCGCCCGCGCTGGGCCAGCTGTACCAGCGCAACGGCTTGACCCTGGCCCTGGCACTGGTGGCCGGGCTCACGCTGTTCCTGTTGCTGGCCGTGGCACTGCATGGGCAGGGAATCGCCGCGCTGTGGCAGGCCCCTGTGGGCGGCTTCTACGGCATCTTCCCGCACAACCTGCTGGTGGGACTGTTCGCGCCCGTCTTTCTGTTCGCCGTGCTGGCGCTGGGTCTGGGCGTGCGCCGTTTCTGGCGCGATATCACACCCGCCACCAGCGGCGCACCGCTGAGCGCGCCCGCCACGGCCGAGGCCACCGATGCCGTGCTGCGCCTCAAGTACCTGGACGGCGGCCATGGCGACGGTTGCCACAACGAGGACGACGCCTACACCTTGTCGCGCAGGCGCATGCACCACCTCACGTTCTACGGATTCATGCTGTGTTTTGCGGCCACCAACGTGGCCACGCTGTACCACTACCTGCTGGCCTTGCCTGCACCGTACGACCTGCCCAGTTTGCCGAAGCTGCTGGGCGGCGTGGGCGGCATCAGCCTGGCGATTGGCACGGCCGGCCTGTGGCGGCTGAACCTGCGCCGCCACCCACAACACGGCGACGCCGCGCAAAAGCCCATGGACCGCGCCTTCATCGCCCTGCTGTTTCTCACCGCCACCAGCGGCCTGGCGCTGTGGGGGGCACGCGGAAGCGCTGCCCTGCCGCTGCTGCTGTGCCTGCACTTGGGCGCGGTGATGGCGCTGTTCGCCACCATGCCCTACGGCAAGTTTGCGCACGGCATTTTCCGCACCGCTTCGCTGCTGCGCCACGCGGTGGAAAAGCGCCAGCCCCACCCCATCGGTTTGAGCGCCGACTGAGCCAACGATCCATACACCACCCACGATGAAGGAGACACCCATGAAAAAACGTACCCTGCTGCACTGCGCCCTGGCGCTGGCGACCGCCCCCCTGGCGTTCGGCGCTGCTGCGCAAGACTTTCCGCCCAAGAAGCCCGTCACGCTCGTCGTGGGCTTTGCCGCAGGCGGTGCAGCCGACGCGGCGGCGCGACTGATTGCCAAGAAGCTGGGTGAGAACATCGGCCAGTCGGTGGTCGTGGACAACAAGGGCGGCGCAGGCGGCAATATCGCGCACCAGTTCGTGGCCAATGCGGCACCCGACGGCACGGTGCTGCTGTTCGGGTCGGAGGGCCCGCTCACCATTGCGCCGCACTTGATGAAGCTCACCTATGACCCGTTCAAGGACCTGGCGGCGATCTCAGGCGGCGTGAACTTCCCCAACGTGCTGGTCGTGCACAAGGCTGCAGGCGCAAAGACGCTGGCAGAGTTTGTGCAGCTGTCCAAGAAGAAGCCTGGCAGCGTTGACTTTGCCTCCACGGGCGCGGGCTCGGCATCGCACCTGGCGGGCGAGCTGTTCAACCAGCGGGCGGGCATCGACATGACCCACGTGCCCTACAAAGGTGGGGCACCCGCCTTGCAGGATTTGCTGGGCGAGCGCATCACCTCCTACTTTGCAGCCCCACCCACGGCCCTGCCGCACATCGAAACGGGCAGGCTGATCCCGCTGGCCACCACGGGTCTCACGCGGCCAGCCTATCTGCCCAATATCCCCACCGTGGCGGAATCGGGCTTTCCGGGCTTTGAGGCGCTCAACTGGTATGCGTTTGTGGCGCCGGGCAAAACGCCGGTGCCGCTGCTGGAGCGCTGGAACCAGGAGATCGTCAAGGTGCTCAACGACCCGGCCGTGAAGGACGCACTGAACAAGCACGGCCTGACGCCCCAGCCCACCTCACGCGCCGAACTCACCGCCTTCATGAAGAAGGAGTCGACCCAGTGGGCTGCCATCATCAAGGAGCGCAAGCTCACGGCGGACTGAGCTGGCCTCTGCGGGAAAGCGGTGCCCCGCCGCCCCATGCAGGTCAGGCCATCTTCTTGCGCGCCGCGCTGCCGCGTGCTGAAAAGCCGGCCCGTTCGCTGCTGGCCTGGGCCTCACCCACCAGCCAGCGTGTGAACCGCGCGACCGCTTCGTTCTCGGCCAGTGCTGCACGGCTGCACAGGTAATAGCCCCGGTCCGTGTTCACGGCCGGGCTGAAGGGCAACACCAGCTGGCCCGACGCCAGTTCGGCTTCGATCAGCATGGGCTGGATCACCGTGACCCCCATGCCCGCACAGGCTGCAACGATCAGGTTGTTGCCCAGATCAAACCCCGGGCCCAGCACGGGGGCTACGTCTATCCCTGCGGCCTTTTGCAGCCACAGCGCCCAATTGCCGGGAAAGTTGATGTGCTGCAGCAGCGTTGCCTTGAGCAGATCACGCGGTTGGCGCAGCTTGGCCGCCAGCGCGGGGGTGCAAGCGGGCACGATCTCTCGCCCCGCCAAGTAGCGTGCACGGATGCCGCGCGGCCAAGCGCGCCCGGGGCGCTTCACATTGACCCACAGGTCCACGTCGTCGCGCGTGAAGCTCTCATCGTGGTGGAACGGCCGCAACTCGATCTCGATGTCCGGGTGCAGCGTGTGGAACTGGCCCAGCCGTGGGACCAGCCAGCGGGTGGCCAGGGTGGGTACTACGCTGACCCGCAACCGACGCTTTGAAGCGCGCACCCCGAACCGGCTCACGGCGGTCTCCAGGCCTGCCACATGGGCCTCCACCAATTGCTGGAATTCGCGGCCCCGCGCCGTGGGTAGCACCCGGGGGCCGGAGCGGTCCAGCAGCGTGCATTCCAACCGCTGCTCCAGCCGCTGCACTGCCCGGCTGACAGCCGCCTGGGTCACGAACAGCACACCCGCCGCCTGTCGAAAACTGCCAAGCTGGCAGACCGCAAGAAAGGCGTGCAACTCGGGCAGCGAGGGGGACTTGAACTGCATGGTGGTGATTACATCCGGTTATCAGCGCAGATCAAATTGTCGTTTGCCCGCAGGCACCTGACTCCCTACGCTTCGCCCATCTGCCCCACCTTGATCCCCGAGAACCATGCAGCTACCCGAAGCCCTTCTTCCCGCCACGCCCGTCCAGGTGCTCCTTCCCGCCACCGATGCCGCCATCCCCTTGGTCTGCGACTCTCCGCACAGCGGCACCGACTATCCGCCCGACTTTGGCTATGCCGTCTCCACCGCCGATCTGCGCAAGTGCGAAGACACCCATGTGCACTGGCTGTGGGACGCCGTGCCGCGTGTGGGCGGCACGCTGGTGCACGCCACCTTTGCGCGCAGCTACATCGACCCGAACCGCCATGAGCACGACATCGACCCCGCCATGCTGGCCGATGCCTGGCCCGGCAATACCGCCCCTACCGCCCGCACTTTGGAGCTGGGCATGGGGCTGGTTCCCAGCCACACCCCCACGCACCAGCCCATCTACGCGCGCCGCCTGTCGGCCCAGGAGGTTGCGCACCGCATCACCCACTACTGGCGCCCATACCAACATGCGCTGGCGCAGGCACTGGAGGCCGCCGCCCAGCGTGGCCCGCGTTGGCACTTGAACTTGCATTCCATGCCCAGCAACGCCTACGAGCGGCTGGGCCGCGTGGCGCCCGGCCCGCTGGCCGACGTGGTGCTGGGCGACCTGAACGGTCGCAGCTGCAGCAGCGCATTCACCCAGCGCGTGGCCGAAGCTTTCCGCCGCCGCGGCTACTGCGTGGCCATCAACGACCCCTATGCAGGCCAGGAGCTGCTGCGCCGGTTCGGGGCGCCTTCGCGGGGTCATGAAAGCCTGCAGATCGAGATCAACCGGGCCATCTACCTGAACGAGCAGACGCGGGAGCCGCTGCCACACGCCAACCGCGTGCGCGCGGACATCACCGACCTGCTGCACGAGATGGCCGCCCATATCCGCAGCGCTTGCCTGGACAACGCCTGATTTCAACCAAGAGGACCCACCATGCCCACCCCCATGAACCGCCGCCGATTTATCGCATCGACCAGCGCCGTGACGAGCGCCATTGCCCTGCCGGCCTTGGCCCAGGCGCCCGACCGCTATCCCACACGTCCGATCACGCTGGTGGTGCCGTTTCCGCCCGGAGGCGCCGTAGACAACTCCGGCCGGGCGATAGCCGACAGGCTGGGCCGAGTGCTGGGGCAGCCCGTGATTGTGGAAAACAAAGGGGGCGCTGGTGGCACCATCGGCACCACGCAGGTGGCCAAGGCCCAGCCCGATGGCTACACGCTGATCGTCACCTCGCAGACCACGCATGTGATCAACCCCGCCCTGTCGGCCAGTCTGCCCTACGACGCGGTCAATGACTTTGCCCCCATCACGCTGATTGATCGCCTGGCCAATGTGCTCTTGATCACCCCCGGCCTGCCCGTGAAGAACTTCGCCGAGTTCGTGAAATACGTGAAGGAGAACCCAGGCAAGCTGAACTACGCCTCCTCGGGCAATGGCTCGCTGGCGTACCTGAGCATGGAGCTGCTCAAGGCCAAGCTGGGGCTGTCCATCACCCACATCCCCTACAGGGGCGCTGGCCCGGCGCTGACCGACCTGCAGGCGGGCCAGGTGCACATGACCTGGAACAACCTGTCCTCCAACCTCAGCATGGCTCAGAACGGTCGCCTGCGCGCGCTGGCGGTGGCATCGCCAATCCGCGCTCCCCAGCTGCCGGATGTCCCGACCTTCGACGAGCTGAAGTTGCCGGAGCTGAACCTGACTTCCTGGACAGGTCTTGCCGCACCTGCAAAAACGCCGGAATCCATCGTTGCGCAGCTCTACGAAGCGATGCGTACCGTGTTGCGTGATCCGCAAACACAAAGGGCATGGAATGACCGCGGCGCTATGCTGCCTGATACCGTGAAGCCCGCAGAGTTTCGCAAGGAGATTCAGCAGCGCATCGGTTTTTACAAGAACATCGTGAAGACCCACAAGATCTCCGTGGATCAATAGTGCCCACTCCCCATCCTTGCGGAATGGACGAAACATATCCCCGACCTCGTGCGCATGTGGGCATGTGGGCAAGCCATCAGTACGTTGGAACATCGCCTTCAACTGGCCCATCCGCTCGCACCAGCCCATCATCCAGCAACTGCGCAAGCCAGCCGCCGAGCACAGTGGGGTCGCCTTGCCACAGGCCGCTGCCCAGCAGCGCCACGCAGGCGTCGTGCACCGAGGCACCGGCGTGCAGCGCTTGCACCCAGGCGGCCTCGGCCGCGTCGAGCGTGCGAAAGTGCGGCTGGTGGCCTTTGCGCCAGACCAGCAGCGTGGCCGGTGCAGGCAGGGCCACGGCCTCGGGCACGTCGTCGTCGGTATGGATGGCATTCCACACCCCCACAACGTTCGTCGTGATCGCGCGCAGCAAGGCGCTGGGGTGCAGTACACCAGGGCGGGTGGTCCAGGTGTCCGACGCCTGAGCAGCCGCAGTCTCCAAGGTCGGCACATCGGCACTGTCAAAGCGGGTGCGCAGATCCCAGTCGAGCTGGGCCAGTTCATGCAGCTCGGGGTTGTCGGAGTACGCCGCGCGCAGCGTGCCCACCAGGCCTTCGCCATAGCGGTTCAGGCTGCGCGTGCGCGGCGGATGGGCCACGGCGTAGTCGCGCGCATGGGCCTCGAAGGTGTCTGACCCCATGTAGAGGCAAGTCTTGGCATAGGTGTCGGCCAGCACCTCGGCCAGCCGAGCGCGGTAGGCATGGTGGTAGATGGGCAGGCGACCTGTGATGAGGTCTTCGGGCATTTCGGGCGGCAGCGCATTCGCCAGCACGCGGTCGGCAAAGTGGCGCTGCACCGCAGCCAACCCAGTCAGGTCTGCCGTGGTGGCCAGGGTGATGGAGGTGATCGCGACAGGCTCGGGCGAGGCCACATGCTCCGCGGCAACGCGCCGGGCCATGGCCATTTCATCCAGCAGCTCGGCCAGCGGCGGGATGTGGTCGTCGCGCTCGATCATCGCGGCCACAGCGCCAAAACGCTGGCAGGCCTGTGCGTACAGGTCCCACACCGGCGGCGCCACCGGGTGGTCGTGCGTGTCGATGATGTGGTCGCCGTTGTCGCTGTGCCCAGCCAGATGAATTTGCTGCACCCGGTGCGCGGGCAGGGCATGCAGATAGGTCAGTGGGTCGAATCCATGGTTCACGCTGCTCACGTAGATGTTGTTCACATCCACCAGCAACAGGCAGTCGGCCTCTTGCGCGATGTGGGCCAGAAACTGCCACTCGCTCGCGCTGTCATGCCGGTAGCGGATATAGCTCGACACGTTCTCCAGCACCAGCCTGCGTCCCAGCACATCCTGTGCGCGACGGATCTGTGCGATCACATGGCGTGCAGATTCGTCGGTGTAGGGCAGCGGGTACAGGTCGTGCAACTGCTCGGGGCCAGGGCCCGTCCAGCACAGGTGGTCGGACACCCACAGCGGCTCGATACGGTCAGCCAGCGCCTTCACGCGCTGCAGATACGGCACATCCACGCCCTGCGACGCACCGATGGACATGGCCACGCCATGCATGGCCACGGGGTAGTCGCGCCGGATGGCATCGATCACCGCCAGAGGTTTTCCACCGTCGATGAGGTAGTTGTCGGTGATGATTTCCAGCCAGTCGAGCGGCTGCTTGCGCGCGAGGAAATCGGCGTAGTGCTGCGTGCGCAGTCCCAGGCCAAAGCCGGTGCCGCGCGTAGCGATGAGGTCATGTGCCATGGCGAAATCAAGGTATGAAAGTGCGGGCACTGGGCATGATCGCCGAGACTGGCACGCCCTGATGCCAGCACCGCCGCGCAAGGGCCGCCCCGCCGCGCTGGCGGTGTCCCCCTGGGGGGATGGCGCGCAGCGCCTCAGGGGGGCTTGTTGCCTTATCCCTTGATGTCGCCGATGGTGCCCTTCTCCATCAGGCACTGGGCCGCGGTCTTGGCCTTGAAGCCGTGGCCCTTGCAAGCGTTCTGGCCCTTGCAGCTGTGCTCGGCCGTGGAGCAGTCGCTATTGCCCTTGCAGTCGTGCACGTTGTAGCAGTGCACCTTGTCGTTGGCGCCGATGGCGGCGCCTTTGGAGCCCTTGGGCGCGTCGGCTGCAAAGCTGGTGGATGCCAGTGCCAGCAGCGCGGCAGACAGGGCGAAAGATGCAGTGGTCTTGGTGTTCGTGGACAGCATGGCGGGTAACTCCGTAGGCGTTAAGGGATGAGTAATCAGGTGGTTAGATCGCGCTGCACCGTGCCGCGCTCTCTGCCTGGTAATTCGTCCCCCGCACGCTGCGGGTTACATGCAGTCCAAAAAACTTTTTTGCATGGTGCCTCGGCGCTATTGCGCAGAGGGTTCGGTCACCGAAATGTCGGTGTGCACCAGCGTCAGCGGAAACCGCTGGCCCGCCAGGTAGTCCTCCAGGCAGCGCAGCAGCAGGGGACTGCGATGGCGCTCGGGGCAGGCGCGGATCTCATCGGCCGTGAGCCACAGCGTGCGCACGATGCCGGTGTCGAGCGTGCGCCAGTCGTGGTGCGTGCCCAGCGAGCCCGCAAACGCAAAGCGCATGTAGGTGATGTCGTCGCCCGTGCGCGTCTTGGTGAAGCGGTTGAGGTACACGCCGATCAGCGCCGTGGGCTCGAAGTCGTGCGCGGTTTCTTCCAGCACCTCGCGGGCGCAGGCCTGGATGGGCGATTCGCCCGGGTCCAGGTGGCCGGCGGGGTTGTTGAGCTTGAGGCCGTCGGTGGTTTCTTCCTCGACCAGCAGAAAGCGGCCATCGCGCTCAATGAGGGCGGCCACGGTGACGTTGGGTTTCCAGCGGTGGGGCATGGCGCGCATTATGACGAGGGGCGGTGACGCCAAGCCTACAGCGTGCGCGCCATGTACACAGCGCCTTCGCCGTAGCTGGCCAGGCGGGCCTGCTGGGCGGCGTCCTGCAAGGGGTGCAGCGCATAGCCCTGCCGCTGCCAGTAGGTCTGCGAGCCCTGCACCGAGACCAGCGCGCTGTGCCGCAGCCCTTCTGCACGGGCCTGCGCCCACAGGGGCTGCAGCAAAGCGTGGGCCAGGCCTTGCCCCGCATGGGCAGGCAGCACGGCCATGTCGTGCAGGTACAGCGTATCGGCGGGGGCAGCGGCTTCAAAGTGGCCGTGCAGCGGGGTGACCTTGCCGCGCACGCTGCGGTAGGCCGCCAGGTAGGCGCACACCGTGCCGCCGCGCTCCAGCACCACCGAGCAATTGGCGGGGCTGGCGAGGCGGCGGGCAAACACCTCGCCACTTTCCACAAACCCCTCGCCATAGCAGGCCAGCTGCACGGCCAGCAGGTCGGCCAGATCGCTCAGCGCCAGCGGGCGCACCACCACGGACATGAGTGAGCTTGGTTCAATCAGTGCGGCAGCACGGGCGCCTGTACAAAGTCGTCCAGCGACAAGCCCTTTTCTTTCAGCAGCGCCTCCAGCACGGGCTGCAGACGGCCCAGGCTTTCCTGCACGGCCTCGCGGACGGTGTCCACCACGACCTGGGTGCTGCGCTCGATCTCGATGTTCAGGCGGTCTCCTACCTTCTTGGCTTCAAACACCGTGGCGCGGCGCGTTTCGGGAATCATCCAGATCTCGAACCAGCCCTCCTGCCGGTTCACCTCGGCCACCGTGAGGCTGGCCCCGTGGATGGCGATGTAGCCCTTGGCAAAGATGTAGCGGCGAAACGCCTCGGGCACGGCCACGCGCCACACCAGGTTGTTGTCGAACTCGCGCCGCTCGATGAGTGTGCCGGTGAAGTCCACATGGCCCGACAGCGGATGGCCGCCAATCTCGGCACCGTCCTTGGCCGCGCGCTCCACGTTCACGCGGTCGCCCTGGCCGTAGCTGCCCAGCGTGGTGATGTTCAGGCTCTGCAGCATCACGTCGAAGTTGGCCCGCGTGGGCGACAGGATCTCGGTGACGGTAAGGCACACGCCGTCGGTGGCCACGCTGGCGCCAATGGCCAGGTCCTGGCAGAAGCCTTCGGGAAAATCGAGCGTGAAGGTGCGCAACCCTGCGCGGTCGTGGATGGCGGCAATGCCTGCCGTGGCTTGGACGATGCCTGTGAACATGGTGGCGCGGCTTCCGGGTACGTTGGAACGGGAACCGGGAATTTTGCCACCCGGCCCCCACCGCGCGCTCGTGCCGGGTTACTTCGCGCGCAAGAGTTCGCCGACTTCCAGCAGCACAAGCTCGTTGTCATCCGCCTTGTTCGGATCGCGGCTGCTGCTGAAGGGCAGGTTGTTGTCGTTGCCCACCACGATGTGCGTGCCGTCCACGATGTCCACGTTCTCGATGGTGAAGAACGGGAAAGTCAACACGCCGTTGTTCAGCGGCTTCCTGGCCAGGCGCTTGGGGTCCTGGATGTTCATGAGGTCGATGTAGCCGATCTTGCGGATCTCTCCGCCCACGTTGGCGTCGCTCATCTCCACCTTGTAGACGCGCTTGAACTTGGCGAGATCGTGGAAGCAATCCGCGCGCTTCTGGCCTTCGGGGCAGGCCTTGTCGGCCGTGCCTTCGCCGTTGTCGCGCTCGATGATGAGGCCCATGCTGGCGTCGATCATGTTGAAGTCGCCAATCGCGTGGTGGTTGGCCTCCAGCACGTACTTCCAGTGGCGGCCGGTCCATTGCTCGGTCTTCACGTCGAACTCCAGCACGCGCAGGTACTGCTTGCCGCCCACGTTTTCATACGCCTTGGCATCGTCGTTCCACAGCGCGCCTTCCAGCAGCGCGTAGAGCTTGCTGCCATCCTTGCTGGCGGCCATGCCTTCGTAGCCCTTGGAGCGCTTGACCACAAACGCAGTGGGCTTGGCGTCGGGGGCGCCGGGCATCAGCACGCCGGGCGCATCGGGCGATCGCACGGTCTTGCCGTCCACCTGGGTCTCGAAAACGCCGAGCACCTTGCCATTCAGGTCGGCCTTGATGAGGAAAGGGCCGAATTCATCGCCAATCCACAGCGCGCCACCGGCGAACTGGAAGCTTTCGGGGTCGAAGTCGGCGCCGGTCAGGTAGCGGCTGCTGGTGCCTTCGTGCGTGATGCGAAACGGGATCTTCTTGTCCGGGTCGTGCAGGAAGATGGTCTTGAGGCGATTGAACTGGCCGCTTTTGAAGTCCACGGTGTAGTGGCTCAGGTGCAGCATGAAGTCGGGCGAGTTGGCCTTGGAACCGGCACCGTTGTCAGTCAGGATCCAGAACGATCCATCGGCCATGCGCTTGATGCCCGAGTGGCCCTGGATGGGCTGGCCCTGGAACGGCAGCGATACGCCGGTGTCGCGGCCGCCCGACTGGCCCATCACGCTGCCCACGGCGTCCACCCGGCGGGGTGTGGTGAACTTGCCCGCCACCTGCAGGTCGTGTGGCGCATCCTTGGGCGCGGCAATCGTCGTCAGGGCGGGCAGCACCGCGTGGCCGGTCAGCGTGGCGGGGTAGGCCTGCTGGGCCAGGGCTGCAGAAGAGGCGGCGCACAGCAGGGCTGCACTGGCGGCGATGAAGGAGAGTCGGGACATGTTCATGGGGAATAAAGCCAAAACCCGCACGATGCCGCGCCCTTGTGACGCCACCATGAAAGGCAGGCACCAGGATATGCCCTGGCATGCAGCCGATGGACACGGACCTTTTGCCAGGGTCGAGAGTCACACCCGCCTTGCGCTCCCCCACCATTCCCCACCCACAACGCTGGACAGCCCCTATTCCCTATGGACACCCTTTCTGCATTGCAATCCCTCGGACTGGAACTGCCCAGCCCCGCCTACATCGCTGGCGCCATCGTGTTTGGCCTGATCGGCATGGCGGCTTTCTGGCACGGCAAAAGAGCGCAGCAGCCACGCACCCGCTGGTGGGGCGTGGCGCTCATGTTCTACCCCTACGCGGTTTCGCGGACCTGGATGCTGTTTGCGGTGGGCGTGGCGCTGTGTGCGGGTCTGTGGCTGGACATGCGGCGCGGCTGAAACGCAGGCGAGGGCTGCGCGCAAACGCTATGATTTTCATAGCGTTTGCGCTTGATGGATAAGCGACAGGGCCATTTTTGGTGCAAATTGCTGGCGCATCACACCAGCCGCTGCAATGCCTGGCGCCGCCATACCCCGTGGAAATACAGCCCCTGCAGCACCAGGGCGCACAGGTACGTGGCGGGGTAGGCCACCCAGGTGGCCACCAGCCCAAACTGGCGCCCCAGCAGCCAGCCCAGCGGCACGATGAGGCAGGCCAGGCACCCCAGTGAAATGAGCGTGGGTGCCAGCACCGTGCCACTGGCACGCATCACGCCGGAATACACGCTGGCCCATCCGAAAAACACCGCGCTGCACACCGTGATGGGCAGCACGCGTGCGGCGATGTCGATCACGCGGGCGTCGGCCACAAACAGGCCCACCACCCAGGGCGCTGCGCCAAACATCAGCAAGGCCAGGCCGCCGGTGAGGAGCAGGTTCATGCGCATGCCGGTGCGCGTGACGGCCGCCAGTTGCTGCCCGTGGCCCGCACCAATGGCCTGCGCCGCAAACACCGACGACGCAATGGCCACGGCCATCGCCGGGAACAGCACATACGACATCACCTGGCTGGCGGCCCCCCACGCCGCCGTGGCTGCCGAGCCATGCGCGTTGACCAGGCTGAGCAGGCCCAGGTCGGCCAGCGAGCCGGTAATGAAGAACAGGCCCGTGGGCACGCCCAGCCGCACCAGGGTGCGCAGCAAGGCAGCGTCCAGCCGCAGATGCGCGGCCAGCGCCCGCGTGGGGGCCAGCACATGCGCGCGGCGCCGCAGGTGCCAGGCCGTGTAGCCCAGCGAGCACAGCGTGGCCAGCAGCAGCGCGGCCACGCCACCCAGGATGCCCAGCGCAGGCAGCCCGAGGGCAGGCACGCCCCGGATGAACAGCGGCGCGCACACCAGCGTGACCGACAGCGACACCACCAGCGCGCGCAGCGGCGTGACGGTGTCGCCCGTGCCACGCAGCAGCGCCGCCGTGAGCATGGAGGTGAACAGCACGGGGAACAGCACCATCATCCCCCGCGCATAGGCCACCGCCTGGGGCAGCACGTCGGCCGGCGTGCCCAGCAGCAGCATCAGAGGCCGCACGGCCAACAGCCCCAGGGCGGCCAGCACCAGGCCCAGCAGCACCCCGGCGCACAGCGTGGTGCCCGCCACGGCATGCAGCCGCGCGTGGTTGCGCGCGCCAAAGGCCTGGCCCACCAGGATGGACGACCCATTGCCCAGCCCAAAGATGAAGGCACTGAGCAGCAGGAACAGCGGCATGAACGAGGCCACCGCCGCCAGCGAGCCCGCACCCAGCAGCCGCCCCACGTAGATGTGGTTCACCGTGCCGGTGAGCGCCTGCAGGATGTTGGTGAGCACCAAGGGGCCCAGGAACACGAGAAAGCGCCGGTCGAGCGAAGGCGGCGGGCTGCCGGGGTGGGCCTTGTCCGTCATGGTGCTGCGCCCTCCATGAGCCCGGGGGTCTGGGTGCTGTGGATACACACCCGCGTGCCCGCTACCACCCGGTCAAACAGGTCGATCACATCCGCGTTGGTCATGCGCACGCAGCCGTGTGACCGCGGCACGCCCATGGGGCAGTCGTCCGGGCAGCCGTGGATGTAGATGTAGCGGCGCAGCGTGTCCACCGCTCCGCCCCGGTTCACGCCAGGTTCGCAGCCCGTCAGCCACAGGATGCGGCTCAGGATCCAGTCGCGCCCCGGGTGCTCAGCGGCCAGCGCGGGCGAATAGATCTCGCCTGTGGCGCGCCGCCCCACAAAGACCGTGCCAGGCGCACAGCCCGCGCCCACCTTGGCGCGCACGCGGTGCAGACCGCGGGGAGTGCAGCCGCTGCCGTTGTGTTCGCCCACGCCGTTCAGGGCGGTGGATACCGGGTAGGTGCGCAGAGTGGCCCCGTCCAGCATCAGGTGGAGCTGCTGCCGCGCCACGTCGATGTGCACTTCGGGGCCCGCCATCGGGGTTCAGCCTGCCGCCACCAGCCCGGCACCGTGCCCGCGCGTGAAGGCCTCTTCAAACACCGAATAGCCCGACCAGTCGCTGTGCGCAAACGCGAGCCGCGCCGTGGTGGGGGTGGGAATCCAGGGCGATTGCTCACCATTTGATAGCTGTTTGCGCTTACCTGATAAGCGCTGGAGGCCAATTTGGCTTAAAAAGCCCTGCATGCCAGGTACCGGGATGGCCATGGCGTGGCCGTAGCGGGTGATGTCCACGCGTGTGGCGCGCTGGCGCAGGTCGGGGTGGGGCACCGCCAGGGTGGCCAGCGCGGCCTCAGCCCATGGTTGCCAGGGCTGGGTGGCCAGCTGCTGGCGGCCGCCCTGCACATCGCCCAGCGCCTGGTAGTAGGTGAGCACGGTGGGCCCGGCCAGCGCGGCCCCTGTGTCCAGCCGCTGGTGCCCGGCGTTCACGTAGCCCAGGCCGCCGGCGGTGGGGTCGGCGTAGAGCACGTTGTCCCACGCGGGGGCAGCGCCGGGGCGGTCGGTGAGCGGGCTGTCGATGTGGATGTTGGCCACCAGCCAGGGGGCCGACTGCAGGCGCTGCGCAGCGCCGGTCAAAAAAGCGGGCGGGTTGTGCACCACCCGCGCCGCCACGAACACGGGCAGCGCCACGACGCAGCGCGGCGCCTGCCACCGCTCCACGCTGTCGGTGGCATGGTTGAAGGCGTCCACCTCCACGCCGTGGCGGGTTTCGGTAATGCGCAGCACGCTGGTGGCAGTGCGCAGCTGGCCGCCCCCATTCACAGTGTTGGCAAGCGGCTCGGCCAGACGCTGGGTGATCCAGCCGTTGCCTTCAGGCCAGGTGAGCACGCTTTCGCGCGCCTCATCCACCGCCTCGCCCGGCGCGTGAAAACCGTGGCGGCTGGCAAAGTAGTGGATGCCCGCCCAGGCCGACACGCGCGCCACGCCCGCGCCGTAGTCGTCGCGGCAGCAGTAGTTCAGGTACCAGAGCAGGTGCTCGTCATCCAGGCCCTCTTGCGCCAGCCAAGCACTGAAAGTCATGGCATCCAGCGCTTGATGGGCGGGCGCTAGAGGCTTTTTTGGCCCCAACAGCTTGAGCGCAGGCATGGCAAACCGCGCGGCCTTCGCCTCTCGCTCCACCGCCTGTGCAAAGCGGCGGTATTGGGCCAGCGTGGCTTCGCCCACACCGTGCACGGGCAGCAGGCCTTCTTGCCACTCGCCGTCAAAAAACAGGCGCTCCTGCGGGCTGTGGCACAGGTGGCGTTCGTCGTACTGCCAGCGGCCAGCCACGCGGCGGCGCAGGCCCAGCTCTTCCAGCAGATCCTGCACCTCGCGCGCATCGTCGCCGGGCACGGGCAGGTAGTGCGCGCCCAGCGGGCAGGCAATGCCGCTCACGGCCCCGCCCCGGCTGTTGCCGCCTGCACCGTCTTCCAGCTCCAGCAGCGCAAAGTCCTCCACCCCCGCCAGCCGCAGCGACCGCGCCGCAGCGAGCCCCGCCACGCCACCGCCCGCGATGATGACCTGCGCACGGCGGACTACGCTGGGGGCGGGCAAGGTGCCGGTCTTGAGCAGGTCGCGCAGCTGGTGGCCGCGCGCCATGTCGATGCCGGTGAAGCCGCCTTCCAGCGCGCGTGGTGCACGGTCGCAACCCGGCAGCAGCATGCCCGTGGCGGCCGAGGCTGCAGCGGTGGCAAGGAAGTGGCGGCGTTGCATGGGAGGCTGACTCTGATTCAGCGTTGAAGGGCGCAGCGCTCGCAACCGGCACGCTCCGATGCCAGCGCACCCGTGGAACTGGCTCTGCCAGGCCACCGGGTACGTCCCCCTGGGGGGAAGACGCGAAGCGGCTCAGGGGGGTGTCCCATCTAGTGCTTTCCCCACTCGCGTTCGTACGTGTGCACCAGCGCCTGGTTCGACAGCCGGTTCACCTCGGCCGGCACGCGCGCCATGTCGAGCGGAAAGTCGAACAACAGCGGCAGCGTGTCGGCACCCAAGAACCGCAAATCGGCTGGCAGTGCCTCGGGCAGGCGCCAGGGCCTGCGGCTGGCGATGATGAAACCCCATTCGCCAAAGCTGGGCACATGCGCGTGGTAGGGCGCCGTCTGCAGGCCGATGGATTCGATGGTCTGCGCCACCGTCCAGTAGCTTTTGCGGGCCACCAGCGGGGAGGTGGTCTGCACCACCGCGTAGCCGCTGGCGGCCAGGCGCTTGTCCAGCAGCGCGTAAAAGCTGTTGGTGTAGAGCTTGCCGATGGAGAAATTGGTAGGGTCGGGAAAGTCCACCACGATGACATCAAAGGTGTCCGACCCATCCTGCAGCCAGCCAAATGCATCGGTGTTGACGATCTTCACCTTGGGGTTCTGCAGCGCGTGGCCGTTGAGCTGCGCAAGGCGTGGGTTCTCGCTGAAGATCTTCGTCATGGCCGGGTCCAGCTCCACCAGCGTCACGGATTCGACCGAGGGGTACTTGAGGATCTCGCGCACGGCCATGCCGTCGCCGCCGCCCAGCACCGCC
Organism: Acidovorax sp. sif0632; assembly: GCF_019218805.1. Taxonomy (NCBI): domain Bacteria; kingdom Pseudomonadati; phylum Pseudomonadota; class Betaproteobacteria; order Burkholderiales; family Comamonadaceae; genus Acidovorax; species Acidovorax sp. sif0632. Next base: position 274,123 of record NZ_JAHUWW010000005.1, read on the forward strand.
ACCTTCTTGGGCGCGCCGTGGGCGGCCATGGCGGGGTGCACCAGGGCCTCGTGATAGCGGTACTCGTCGGCCTGCGCAAACTGCAGGTTGCCATTGAGGTACAGCCGGTGGCCCGCGCGCCCCTGCGTGACCACGATGCGCTGGTAGGGCGACGCAGTGCTGAAGACGATGCGGTCCTGGTAGAACTTGTCTTCGGCCACGCTGGTGATCTGCTCGGCCCCCGCCAGCGCGGCCAGCAAGATGCCCAGCACCATCACGCAGGCTGCCAGGTGCGCCTTCAGGCGCCGCAACTCGTGCCGAAACAGCCACACCGCCCACAGCGCCACGGCCGCATTCATCACCCCAAACAGCAGCCCCGTGCGGATGAGCCCGAGGTGCGGCACCAAGAGCAGCGGAAACGCCATCGACACCGCCAGCGCGCCCAGGTAGTCAAACGTGAGCACCTGCGAGACCAGGTCCTTGAGCGCCACGTTGCGCTTCAAGATGCGCATCACCAGGGGGATCTCCAGCCCCACCAGCGTGCCCACCATCAACACCATGCCGTACAGCAGAAACCGGAAAGCGCCGGGCGTGTACGCATTGGCCAGGAACAGCGTGGCAGGCAAGGCTCCGCCAATCAGCGCCACCAGCAATTCGATGCGCAAGAAGTGCGCGGGCAGTTGCCGCTCGAAGTACCGCGACAGCCACGAGCCCACGCCCATGGCAAACAGGTAGGTGCCGATGATGGTGGAAAACTGCAGCACCGAATCGCCCAGCACATACGACGCCAGCGCGCCCGCAGCCAGCTCGTACAGCAGGCCGCAGGCGGCCACCACGAACACGCTGATGAGCAGGGCGATTTCGATGGGGCGGGGGCCGGCTGTGGCGCCCAGGGCCTCGGACGGCGAGGCAGGAGAAGTCAGGTCGGATTGCAAGGCAGGTACCGGCGCGCCGCAGGGGCGCGCGCCGTTTCAGGCAAGGTGCGTCAGTGAATGGCCGCCGCCACGATGATGCTGATCCCCAGGCACATCGCCGCCACCACCATGGCTAGGGCCTTGTTTTGTTTCTCGACGATCTCGCGCCACAGGTCGTAGGGCGTGATCTTGTCCACGATGACAAAACACAGCCAGAAAATGACCACGCCAATCAGCGCGTACAGCATGGACCCGAGGAAGGCTGCGGGCCGGAGCCATTCGATTCCCATCATGGTGTGAACTCCTTGAAACGGTGGTGTGTGGGTGGTGGTGGGGTGGTGAAGACGGGGCTCATGGATCTGTCTGCAGGCAGGCGCCTTGGAGCGCCCGCCTACTTGTGGCTTCCGCCGGACGAGTATCCGCCGAACGAGCCGCCCGAGCTGCGGTAGCCGCTGCCCGATGACCCCGAACAATTGCTCAGGATGATCAGCAGGATGATGATGATGATCGCAATCAGGATGATGGTGCCGCAGCCCAGGCCCGACTTGGCGGTGAAGGGGCCGGGGTCGTCGCGCTGCAGTACATCGGCCTTGTCTTCGAGCTTGAAGGCCTTGGCCACGGTGTCGCTGGCCAGCTTGTCACCGGCGGACCAGGTGACTTCGTTCGGCGTCTGCTCCAGCGACAGCAGGCCCTTGGCGCTCGCAAAGTCGCGGTTGCTGGTTTTCTGGCCCCGCGTGACCTGCCAGTAGAACTCGCCCAGCACGTAGGTGGTTTCAGCCTCGTAGGTGTACTTGAGCTCGTATTTGGTGCCCATGTAGGTGGCGGTGCGACCGTTGGAGGAGAGCTGCGGCGCGCCGGTGGTGGGGCGCACCATGCTCCAGCCTTCTTCGGAATCAACCAGGAAGGCAAACCCGCGCTTTTGGTTGTAGAGCAGGTATTCGCTCCAGCCAAAGTGCTCGTCGTCGCCCGGCTCCACGCCCATGCGGTGCTGAAAACCCACCACCTGCCAGTGCACACCCTGCAGCTGGCCCTTGCTGCCCAGCGGAATGAGGGGCTGCACGGGCTCGTCCTGCTCGGCCGAGCGCAGTTCGCCGCCCACGCCGCTATCGAGGCTGATGATGCTGGCGCAGGAACCGCAGGTGATGCTTTTGGTGCCCGCCAGCTTCACCTGCACGGGCGCGCCGCAGTGCGGGCAGTTGAACTGGCGGCCTTTTTCGTCCTTGGCGGATTCGTCCTTGAGGCCCTGGAGCTGCAGGTCTTCCAGCAGTACCGACTTGCCGCGCTCCACGTTGGGCGGGGTGTGGCCGTAGTCGATGCTGACCACTTCACCGTCGGCGCTGCGCAGCTCGACCATGCCGAAGGGCTGGCCCAGCGGGGGCAGCTTGGGCAGTTCGCCCTGGGCAGAGATCAGCGATGCCTGGCCGGTGTAGGCCACGCTGTAGGGCTTGCCGTTGATGGCGGTGGTGGTGCCGATGCGAAAGCGCTCGGGCGCTGGCATTTCGCGGCCGGGGTCGATGGGGCGCGTGAAGACGTAGGCACCGTTGTCCTCGCCCAGCGTGGCCAGGGTGCCGTCGTTCAGGAAGGCGGCCCATTCGGTCCAGACCCCTGCATCGCCTTTGTATTGCAGGCGACCCACCAGGGTGAAGGGCACATCCTTGCCGTCGAGCTGGATGCGCCCGCTGGCCATGAGCTGCAGGGGGCTGTGGTCGTCGAACAGCTCGGCCATCTTGCCCAGGCGCGTGAGCACGTCGCCGCTGCGCACGACGGTGCTCTGGCAGTAGCCGCAGACGGCGTGCGTGGACTGCGCGCTGCGGAATTCAACCGGCGCGCCGCAGCCCGGGCAGGGCGCGCGGTAGTAACGCTGTGTGGGGTCGGTGGCCATCGTGGGGCTGCTGCCTGCGCCGCGCTACACGGCTTTGAGGCCTTTTTGGCCTCTAGCGCTTATCCCTCCAGCGCAAACAGCTATATTTATGATAGCAACCGGGTTCAGACCAGCTTCTTGAGCAGCTCAGCCTTCTTGGCGTCGAACTCTTCCTGCGTGAGGATGCCCTTGGACTTGAGTTCGCCCAGCTTTTCCAGCGTTGCCATGACCTCTTCGGGCTTGACACCCACCGGGGTCGCAGCGGCCTGCGCTGCCGCAGCAGCAGCGGGAGCCACCGGGGTCTGCAGGCCCTGCTGCAGGTTTTGCGCCAGCACCTGGCCCAGCGCCACGCCCGCGCCGAGGCCCATCGCATCGCCCGCAATGCCGCCACCACCGCCACTGGCTTCGGCGAACTTGGGGATGGCCTGCGCCGTCTGGTACTGCATGAATTTGGCCATGTCGTTGCCCACCATGCCCATGCCGATCTTCTGGTCGAGGATCTTTTGCAGCTCTTCGGGCAGCGAGACGTTCTGCACCGTGAGAGATTCGATCAAGATGCCCAGCTTGGCAAAGATGGGCGCCAGTTCCTTGACCATCGCCTCCGCAAACATCACCTGGTTGGCCGCCAGGTCGAGGAACGGCAGGCCGCTTCCCGCAATGGCGTTGCTGATGTTCTGCAGCACCAGGCCGCGCAGCTGGCCTTCCAGGTCGGCCACGGGATACGACTCGCGCGTGCCCGAGATTTCGGTGTGGAACGCCTTGGGGTCGGCAATGCGGAAGGCGTAGTTGCCGAACGCGCGCAGGCGCACGGCGCCAAAGTCCTTGTCGCGGATCGTGATGGGCTGGGGCGTACCCCACTTCTGGTCGATCTGCTGGCGTGTGCTGAAGAAGTACACATCGCTCTTGAAGGGGGACTCGAAGAGCTTGTCCCAGTTCTTCAGGTACGTGAGCACCGGCAGCGTCTGCGTGGTGAGCTTGTAGGTGCCGGGGCCAAACACGTCGGCCACCTGGCCTTCGTTCACGAAGATGGCCATCTGCGACTCGCGCACCACCAGCGTGCCGCCGTTCTGGATTTCCATGCCCGCCATGGGGAAGCGCCAGGCCAGCGTGCCGTCCCCCTCTTCGGTCCATTGAATGATGTCAATGAACTGTTTCTTGATGAAGTCCATGAGGGCCATGTGTGCTCCCAAAGCAAAAGGGGGGTTGAAAAGAGCGGCCATCATAGCAACGGGGGCATGGCGCGGAGCGGCTTTTTTTGAGCCCCATCGGTGAACTGGTTCACGCGCTGAATCAGTTTGGTTGGCATGGCGCCGCCCGACCGGGATGCATGGCCGCTTGATAGTGGCTATCTCCGGCTTAGTGATGATCAATTAGCCAACGCTATTGAGAATTACTACCATTTCAACATCCCTGCACACCACCGCAGGCCCTGATGAAGAAGTGAAAAGGAGTCCGCCATGTCCCACATCCGCCGCGCTGCCCGCCAGAACAAAACCATGCTGATGAAAACTGGCAGCTACTACGTGATCCACATCTGCGTGGCCGCCCTGGTGGCCTATGCCGTCACGGGCAACCTGTGGGCCTCGCTCACGCTGAGCCTGCTGGAGCCCACGGTGCAGGCGGTCGCGTTCTTCTTCCATGAAAAGGCGTGGGACCGGGCTGCGCGGCGCGGCGCTGACGACGCCACACAGGCACCCAGCCCAGCCGCCTTGCAGGCCGTTTGAACCAACGTCTGAACCACCCGTACGAAGGAGCCCCCATGTACAGCATTCCCTTGCGCAGCCGCACCGCTACCGGCTTGGCCTTTCAACGCTGGCTCGTTCACCGGCTGGCCGGGCTGGCTGTAGCCAGCTGAGGTCGCCCGAGGCCACTCCAGCGCTGGCGCTGAAAACAACAATGCCCCGGCTGGCGGGGCATTGTGGGGAGCGCGGGAGAAACGACTCAGGCCTTTACGTCCAGCAGCGAACCCATCATTTCGTCTTGTGCCTTGATGGTCTGCAGATTGGCTTTGAAGGCGTAGGTGGCCGACATCTGCTCGACCGCCTCCTTCTCCAGCGCCACGCCCTCGGCCTCTTGCTGGCGCTGCACGGTGGCGCGCACGCCAGCGCTGTCGGCGGCCTCTTCCTGCGCCACCACCTGGCGGCGGTAGTTGGGGGTGTTCATGTTGGCCACGTTGTTGGCCGAGGCATCCAGCCGCAACTGCGCGGCCTGCAGGCCGGAACTGCCAATCGAAGAAATGGTTGCCATGGTGTGCCCCGCTCAAAAGCGCCAAAGAGTTGGCATTGTCTGCCTGCGCCGCGCTGCGGGCAAGTCATCAACCATGGGCCTCCAGTAGGCATTGTGCAAACGCCTGCGCCGCCCTCGGCGGTTGCGGCGACTTGCGCAGCACGCTCACAAACTGGCAGCGGTAGTGGAACTGCGCGGGCAGAACGGCCTGCATGAGCCCCTGGCGCTCGAAGCCTTCGGCGTAGTGGTCGGGCAGAAAACCCAGGTAGCGGCCTGAGAGGATTAGCGTGGCAATCGACTCCTGGTCGAACCCGGTGGCCTTGCGCGGCAGGCGGGTGCTGTGGCTCAGCTCCATGTTGGGCGAGTGGTAGCCCAGGCCCGCAAACTGGTAGGCGCGCAGGGATTCCCAGGTGAGCGCGGCATGGTCGGTGCCGTACAGCGGGTGGCGCGCACCGCAGTACAGCAACATCGTTTCGGCGAACAGGTCGGCATAGACCAGGCTTTGCGACGTGCGGTGCGCCGGGATGATGCCCACGTGGAAGCTGCCGTCGATCAGCCCGCGCTCGATGGCCGGGATGGACGCCACGTGCATCTGGAGGCTGACTTCGGGCGCTTGGCTGGCAAAGAGCGCAATCGCTTCGCCAATGTGCGCCGCCGGGTTGCTGGCCGTCTTGTCGAACACCGCCACCTCCAGCCGCCCGCCCATGCGGCGGTGGATGTCGTCGATGCTGCTGCGAAAGGCGTCCACGGCCGACAGCAGGCGCAGGGTCTCGTCGTACACGCGCTGCCCCTCGGCCGTGAGGGCAAAACCGGCCCGGCCCCGGCGGCACAAGGTGAGGCCCAGGCGGGTCTCCAGGTCCTTCATGTGGCGGCTGACGGTGCTGGTGCCAATGTTCAGCTCCAGCTCTGCGGCCGACATGCCGCCGCACTCGACCACGCTCTTGAAGACCTGCAAGAGGCGCAGGTCCATGTCGCTGAGCTGGCCCAGTACGGCGCGGTGTTTGGGGGAAGGGTGGGGTGGAGGTGTTTTTACTTGCATAAACCGTCAAGTAAACATTGATATTGGAGTATTGGAGAGATTAACAGGCAGCGCAACAATGCCCTACGTCAAGCCCCAGACCGCTGGGGTTGCCCGCCTTTTGTCGCCGCCTTTGCACTGGAGAACCCCATGAGCTTCGTCAACATCGAAAAACCCGCCGCTGGTGCCGAAGGCCCCCGCATGGACGCCGAATGGCTGGACGCGCACTGGATGCCCTACACGGCCAACCGCCAGTTCAAGGCCAACCCGCGCATGATCGTGGAGGGCAGCGGCGCCTACTACACCGACGCGGACGGTCGCAAGATTTTTGATGGCCTCTCGGGCCTGTGGTGTGCGGGCCTGGGCCATGGCCGTCGCGAGATCGCCGAGGCCATTGGCAAGCAGGCGATGAAGCTGGACTACGCGCCCGCCTTCCAGTTCGGCCACCCCCTGTCGTTCGAGCTGGCCAACCGGGTCAAGGAACTGACGCCTGCGGGCCTGGACTATGTGTTCTTCACCGGCTCGGGCTCCGAGTCGGCCGACACCTCGCTGAAGATGGCGCGCGCTTACTGGCGCAACAAGGGCCAGGCGAGCAAAACCCGCCTGATCGGCCGCGAAAAGGGCTACCACGGCGTGAACTTCGGCGGCATCTCGGTGGGCGGCATTGTTGCCAACCGCAAGATGTTCGGCCAGGGTATTGAAGCCGACCACCTGCCCCACACCCAGCCGCCCGCTGGCTCGTTCCACAAAGGCATGCCGCCCACCGGCAAAGAGCTGGCCGACCGCCTGCTGGACGTCATTGCGCTGCACGACGCATCGAACATTGCCGCCGTGATCGTGGAACCTTTCTCGGGCTCGGCCGGCGTGGTGATCCCGCCCGTGGGCTACCTGCAGCGCCTGCGCGAGATCTGCACGCAGAACAACATCCTGCTGATTTTTGATGAAGTGATCAGCGGCTTTGGCCGCAGCGGCGCCTGGACCGGGGCCGAAGCCTTTGGCGTGACGCCCGACATCCTGAACTTTGCCAAGCAGGTAACCAACGGCGCGCAACCGCTGGGCGGCGTGGTGGCCACCAAGGAGATCTACGACACCTTCATGGCGGCGGGCGGCCCGGAGTACATGCTGGAGTTCGCGCACGGCTACACGTACTCGGCCCACCCTGTGGCCTGCGCGGCGGGCATTGCGGCGCTCGACATCCTGCAGAAGGAAGACATGATCGGCCGCGTGAACGCGCTGGCGCCGTACTTCGAGCAAGCCGTTCACAGCTTGAAGGGCGCCAAGCATGTGGCTGACATCCGCAACTTTGGGCTGGCTGCTGGCTTCACCATTGCCGCGCTGCCGGGCGAGCCGGCCCGCCGCCCCTATGAAATTGCGATGAACTGCTGGAAGAAGGGCTTTTACGTGCGCTACGGTGGCGACACCATCCAGCTGGCGCCGCCCTTCATCAGCGAGAAGGCCGAAATCGACCGCCTGATCAACGCACTGGGCGATGCCCTGGCTGAAACGGCGTGATGACACACCCCCGGCCCTTGCATGGCGGCCGCTGGCCTGGCGCGCGCCGTTTCATCCGCCAGCGGGAATACTCCTGATTCAATAGCTGCTAGCGCTTTCTAGATAAGCGCTAGCGGCACTTTTTACCCATATTTTTGCCATGAACCACGACAAGAACGTCACCACCACCGTCGGCCACCTGATCGACGGCAAGATCGTTGCGGACACGGCGCGCACGCAGCCGGTGTTCAACCCCGCCACGGGCCAGTCGACCACCTGCGTGGCGCTGGCCAGCAAGGCTACTGTGGAGGCCGCCATTGCTTCAGCCGAAGCCGCCTTCCCCGCCTGGCGCAACACGCCGCCCCTGAAGCGCGCCCGCGTGATGAGCAAGCTGAAAGTCCTGCTCGAAGAAAACGCCGACAAGATTGCCGCCCTGATCACCGCCGAACACGGCAAGGTGCTGGCCGATGCACACGGTGAGCTGCAGCGTGGCATTGAAAACGTCGAATACGCCAGCTACGCGCCCGAGCTGCTCAAGGGCGAGCACAGCCGCAACGTGGGCCCCAGCATCGACTCGTGGAGTGAGTTCCAGGCGCTGGGCGTCACCGCAGGCATCACGCCCTTCAACTTCCCGGCGATGGTGCCGCTGTGGATGTGGCCCATGGCCGTGGCGTGTGGCAACACCTTTGTGCTCAAGCCTTCGGAGCGCGATCCCTCCTCCACGCTGTTCATCGCCCAGCTGGCGCTGGAAGCGGGCCTGCCGCCCGGCGTGCTCAACGTCGTCAACGGCGACAAGCTGGCCGTGGACACTCTGCTGCAGGACCCGCGCGTGAAGGCCGTGAGCTTTGTCGGCTCCACCCCCATTGCCGAGTACATCTACGCCGAAGGCTGCAAGCACGGCAAGCGCGTGCAGGCCCTGGGCGGCGCCAAGAACCACGCCGTGCTCATGCCCGACGCGGATGTGGACAACGCCGTGAGCGCCCTGATGGGCGCGGCCTACGGATCGTGCGGCGAGCGCTGCATGGCCATCCCGCTGCTGGTGGCCGTGGGCGACGAAGTGGGCGACGCCGTGATCGCGGGCCTGAAGACCGAGATCGCCAAGATGAAGGTCGGCCCAGGCACCGACAACAGCAACGACATGGGCCCGCTGGTCACGAAGCCGCACTTCGAGAAGGTGAAGGGCTATGTCGACCAGGGCGTGGCAGAGGGTGCCACGCTGGTGGTCGATGGCCGCGGCGTGAAGGTTGCGGGCCATGAGGAAGGCTACTTCCTGGGCGCGTGCCTGTTCGACAACGTCAAGCCCGGCATGAAGATCTACCAGGAAGAGATCTTCGGCCCCGTGCTCGGTGTGGTGCGCGTGAAGACGCTGCAGGAAGCCATGCAGCTCATCAACGACCACGAATACGGCAACGGCACCTGCATCTTCACGCGCGACGGCGAGGCCGCCCGCTACTTCACCGACCACATCCAGGTGGGCATGGTGGGCGTGAACGTGCCCCTGCCCGTGCCGGTGGCTTACCACTCGTTCGGCGGCTGGAAGCGTTCGTTGTTTGGCGACCTGCACGCCTACGGCCCCGACGCCGTGCGCTTCTACACCAAGCGCAAGACCATCACCCAGCGCTGGCCCAGCGCCGGTGTGCGCGAGGGCGCGGTGTTTAGCTTTCCGAGCAGCCGATAGAGCGCAGCGCACGCTCAGGGCCTGTTCAAAGTCCCTCCGAGGGGGTGACGGGTCCGGGACGTGCGTTCGCGTGTGTCAAATGCCTCTTGCAGCATATTCGTTGACCGCTCCCGTGTTGCCGTCATAGTATTCCTGAGCCTATCACTCACTAATGGAGGAGAACTCATGGACGCATTTATGGGGATGATCATGCCGGTCGGTTTCAACTACGCGCCGCGCGGCTGGGCGTTCTGCAACGGACAGACGGTTCCTATTCAGCAAAACTCAGCCATGTTCGCCTTGCTGGGAACCACGTACGGGGGGGATGGCGTGAACACCTTCGGCCTGCCGGATTTGCGGGGCAGGGTCCCCGTCGGATCACAAGCCGCTGGACCAGGATTGACCCCCATTGCACAAGGCGAGAAGGCGGGTACCAACAACAACACTGTGATTGGCACGGGCTCGGCGACGGTGACACTCAATGCCTCGAATCTGCCACCGCACACGCACCCGGCCACCTTCGACCCCGCAGGGCTCACGGGCACAACGCATTTGCAGGCGTCCACGGGCACCACGGGCACCAGCACGACTCCCGCCAATGGCTCTTTCCTCAGCGCATCGCCGAGTGGCCCGAGCAGCGCGTCCATCTACTCACCGACCGCAACGGGTCCTGTCAACCTGGGCGGCGTCAGCACCGCCATTGGTGGCACAGGCGCGGTGACGGTGGGCGCCAATACCGGCGGCCAGCCGTTGGCCGCCCCCGTGACGACCACAGCCATGGTGTCCAACATGCAGCCGTATCTGGGCCTCAACTACATCATTTGCATGGAAGGCATCTTCCCATCGCGCAACTGAGATCGTTGGACGGTCTTGCACAAGCAGTGCGGCCTTCGCTGCGAGCCGCGGGCGACGTGGACTGCTATGCGGCTGTCGCATAGCTACGCTGGGGCACCTGGTCTGGGGCATGGATTGTCTGCAGCCAGGTGGCCAGCAAGCGCCGCAGCTTGTTCTGCAGCCCCCGGCACAGCGATCTACTTGCCGTGTGTCCCCATTGTCGATGCAGGAACCGCCCCACGGATGGCCTTGCCTGCAAGCGCTACACGGTCAGGCACATTTCATTTCCCCCGTCGAAGATGGCTTCAACAACGGAGCGATTGCGCTGGCAGGTCTCACTGCGAAGCGCTTCTCCAGATCATCTGCACGAAAAGATCGTCTTCGGTCACGGAAGTGAATCCGCATTTTTGATACAGACACTGCGCTGGACCGTTGTATCGCCCTACCGCCAGACACAGTGGCAGGCCCTGCGCTGCTGCATGGCGCTGCAGCGCAGCCAACGCAGCCATTGCGGCGCCGCTGCGGCGAGCTGGCGGTGCAATGGCGATATCCACCAGACGCAATTGTTCGGGTGAGGCGTCTACCACCATGCGCCCTATTGGGTGGCCGGAACGCAGCAGTACCAACTGGCGGGCCAAGGGGAACTGGTGGCGGTAGCCGGTCTCCTGTGCATTGAACTGCATGGCTATCAACTGCTGGAGCAGCGGGAGGTTGGGGATGGCCTGCCGGAGGTCATCGCGGGTAGACAGATAGAGTTCCAGCAGAAAAGGCTGATCGTCGTCGGCCCTCTCACGCAGGGCGAATGGTTCAGATAGCAAATACACAGTGGATTCTCGGCTGTAGGATGTTGAGCTGGGTCATGGATACCAGCCCATTCTGGCGACTCAATGGCCTGTATCCAACCCTTTTGTGATCCCCCAACACACGCCATCGATGAGCACCACTTTTGAATCCGTCAACACCCTGGTGGGCAGTCCCTTCGTCGCACTGACAGAGCATGGCCCAGTGGAGCTGGTTTTGGTAGAAGCTACCGAACGGGCGCGCGGCCATTTGCCAGAGCAATTTCGGACACCGTTCACACTGCTATTTCATGGACCAGATGTTCCAAGGCTTTCTCAGGCAACGTACACCCTGAGCCACCCGCAACTGGGAAGCGTGCAGTGGATGCTGGTGCCCAGCATGCCGGATACGCGCTCGCCGGACATCGCCCGCTATGAGGCGCTGTTTGGCTAACAGCTTGCCCCATGGGAAGCACCGCTAACGATAGCGCCCGCTTCGATCTGTTGCCCGCTGGAGCTGGAAACGAACTGGAAACCGTCGATGACAGAAGGACCGCTGCAGTCCATTTCAGCGGTCTTTTTTCCGTATCTCGGCCATGGACTGCGCTGACCGCAAAAACAGCCCTGGCTGGGAACGATTGTGGTGAAGCCTACGGTTTCGCAGTTCGAAGCCCAGGCTGGACGGGCTCGAAGCTGAGCTCCAGACCACTTCGGCAGCGGTTGCATAAAGGTTGCACTTCGCGCTGGAGCGATCCGCCGCATTCCAACCCAGACGGCAAAGCTGAATTTCCCATGTAAGCAGATTCGCTTACTAGGGTTTTTACCGAACGCGGCCTACAATCGCCCACCCTTACGAAAGCTGACAACCTGCGCCGGACCTGCTTGAACCGGCGTGGCATTGACACCCCAAGCTGGAGACAATTGAATGCCCGAAAACACCACGGCCCAGAACAACAACGATTCCGACAAGCGCGCCCAGTTGCGCCGTGCCGCTCTCGAGTACCACGAGTTTCCCAAGCCCGGCAAGATCGCCATTGCCGCCACCAAGCAGATGGTCAACCAGCATGACCTGGCGCTGGCCTACTCGCCCGGTGTGGCCGCACCTTGCGAAGAAATCGTCAAGGACCCGGCCAATGCCTTCCGCTACACCTCGCGCGGCAACCTGGTGGCCGTCATCACCAACGGCACTGCCGTGCTGGGCCTGGGCGACATCGGCGCGCTGGCCTCCAAGCCTGTGATGGAAGGCAAGGGCGTCCTGTTCAAGAAATTCGCCGGCGTGGATGTGTTCGACATCGAGATCGACGAAAAAGACCCCCAGAAGCTGGTGGAAGTGATCGCCGCGCTGGAGCCGACCTTCGGCGCCATCAACCTCGAAGACATCAAGGCCCCCGACTGCTTCTACGTGGAGCGTGAGTTGCGCAAGCGCATGAAGATCCCGGTCTTCCACGACGACCAGCACGGCACGGCCATCACGGTGGCAGCAGCCATCGTGAATGCGCTGAAGGTGGCGGGCAAGAAGATCGAGGAGGTGAAGCTGGTCACCAGCGGCGCGGGTGCAGCGGCGCTGGCCTGCCTGAACCTGTTGCTCAAGGTGGGTGTGCAGCGCAAGAATGTGTTTGTCACCGACCTGGCTGGCGTGGTCTACGAGGGCCGCGAAGAGCTGATGGACGACGACAAGCGCCAGTTCATGCAAAAGACCGACGCGCGCAAGCTGGCCGAGGTGATGGTGGGCGCGGACGTGTTCCTGGGCCTGTCGGCGGGCAACGTGCTCAAGCCCGAGATGGTGGCCACCATGGCCGAGCGCCCGGTGATCTTCGCGCTGGCCAACCCCAACCCCGAAATCACGCCCGAGCTGGCGCACAGCGTGCGCAGCGACATCATCATGGCCACGGGGCGTTCGGACTACCCGAACCAGGTCAACAACGTCCTGTGCTTCCCGTACATCTTCCGCGGCGCGCTGGACTGCGGCGCCACCACCATCACCGATGAGATGGAGATTGCCGCCGTCCACGCGATTGCCGAGCTGGCCCAGGCCGAGCAGAGCGAAGTGGTGGCCGCAGCCTATGTGGGCGAGAAGCTGTCGTTCGGCCCCGAATACCTGATTCCCAAGCCGTTCGACCCGCGCCTGATGATGAAGATTGCGCCGGCCGTGGCCCAGGCCGCCATGGACAGCGGCGTAGCCCAGCGCCCCATCGCCGACATGGACGCGTACCGCGACCGGCTGCAGACCTTTGTCTACGCCTCCGGCACGACGATGAAACCCATCTTCGACGCAGCACGCACCGCCGCCAAAAAGCGCGTGGCCTACGCCGAGGGTGAGGAAGAACGCGTTTTGCGCGCCGCGCAGATCGTGGTGGACGAAAAGGTGGCCCGCCCGACGCTGATCGGCCGCCCCGCCATCATTGCCCAGCGCATCGAAAAGTTTGGCCTGCGCCTGAAGGAAGGCGTGGACTACGACGTGGTCAACACCGACTTCGACCACCGCTACCGCGACTTCTGGCAGACCTACCACCGCATGACCGAGCGCAAGGGCATCACCCAGCAGGTCGCCAAGATCGAAATGCGCCGGCGCCTCACGCTCATCGGCGCCATGATGCTGCACAAGGGCGAGGTGGACGGCCTGATCTGCGGCACCTGGGGCACCACGGCCAACCACCTGCTCTACATCGACCAGGTGATCGGCAAACACGCGGGCGGCGCCGACAGCACGGCGCAGGATGTGCCGGTATACGCCTGCATGAACGGCCTCATGCTGCCCGGCCGCCAGGTGTTCCTGGTGGACACCCACGTCAACTACGACCCGACACCCCAGGAGCTGGCCGAGATCACCGCCCTGGCTGCTGAGGAAATGATGCGCTTTGGCGTCAAGCCCAAGGCCGCGCTGCTGTCTCACTCCAACTTCGGCACCAGCAACCACCCCAGCGCCGTCAAAATGCGCCAGACGCTCGAACTGCTGCGCCAGCAAGCCCCCTGGCTGGAAGTGGACGGTGAAATGCATGGCGACGTGGCGCTGGACGGCAAGGCCCGTGCGGCCCTCATGCCCAGCAGCGAACTCACGGGTGACGCCAACCTGCTGGTGTTCCCCAACATCGACGCCGCCAACATCGCCTACAACCTGCTCAAGACCGCCGCAGGCGGCGGCATCGCCATCGGCCCCGTGCTGCTGGGCGCGGCCAAGCCGGTCCACATCCTGACGCCCAGCGCCACCGTGCGCCGCATTGTGAACATGACAGCACTTACCGTGGCCGATGCCAACGTGTCAAGATAAGCCAAAAATTGATAGCAAGCGCTAACTTAAAGAGCTTGTTTTTCCCTTCAGCGTCTGCCCAATCTTTGTGCAGACGCTTGCTTTTTGGGGGCCGTTGAGCGACACTAGCGGCTCGAAATTTCGGGTTAACCCGTAGTTTCTGAAAGGTTCGTTGATGCTGAAGGCTGTAGCCACCCGGGCGCGCAAAGCAGGGTTTTTGTGTGTTTTGGGTGTTGCGTTCGTGTTGTCCCCGGTAGCGGGGCATGCCCGGAACTCCCCGTCCACCGACGGCTCCATCCCCCCTATCGCATTGGCCGAGTTGCCGCCCCAAGGGCGGGCGACGTATGCGCTGATCCGTGAAGGAGGGCCCTTTCCGTATGACAAGGACGGAACAGTTTTTGGCAATCGCGAGCGGCTGTTGCCCGCCCACAAGCGGGGCTACTACCGTGAGTACACCGTCAGAACACCAGGATCGCGCAACCGGGGAGCCCGGCGCATTGTGTGTGGCGGCAAGCCCCGGGTTCCGGACGCCTGCTACTACACCAGCGATCACTACGCCAGTTTTCGCGAGATCGTCGAGTGACCCCCGTTGCGCTGCACGCAGGCCAGAGATACGCTGGCAGCGGTAAGCGCGCCCCCTTGAATCCCCCACCCGCAGGCTGCATCCCGCAGCCCTGCGAAATGCCAGAAGTTTGTGGACTTTAAAAAGAAAGAGTAGCGGAGATGCAGACGCCACTTCGTAAAGACCTGGAAACGCCACTGCGTGGCGTGCGCACCAACATCGTGCAGTCCATTCGCGCTTTCCGCGTGCAGGACCTGCAGGATGCGGCCACCTCCATGGGTCACCATTTCTTGTACGCCAACCTGGCCCACGCACAGTCCAAGCAGGATGTGCTGGACCTGATTGCCGGGCAATTCACCTTCCCGTCGCACTTCGGCAAGAACTTTGATGCGTTGTACGACTGCATGACAGATCCCTTGCATAAATCGGGCCCGCAGCCTGGTTTCATCGTGGTGCTGGAGCAGATCCCCGCCACGGGCAAGTTCGACAAGGAAGCGCGTGAACAACTGCTCGATATCTTCCGCGACGCCGCCGACTACTGGGGCGACCGCAAGATACCGTTCCGGTGTTTCTATTCTTTTCTGTAGCCCGTTCTGCATCCACCAGCCAAGCAGAACGGGCGAACGAGGCTACCGGCACCCAACAAGGTGTCGAGGGCATTGAAATCGGCACGGATTCCGCCGAAAAAATGCCGACCGACAAGCTTGTCGATGTCTCCCCGATGGCGCTGCGCATGAGCAGCCCTTTCAACGCGGGTTACTGGCTGAGCGCGGCGTAACTCGGTATATCCCCCTGAGCGGCTACGCCGCTTCCCCCTTCTCTCGGCTTCGCCGGGAAGGGGGACGACACCAGCGCGGCGGGGCGGCCCTTGCGCGGTGTCACTGGCCTGGGCCGTGACAGTTGCCAGGGTCGTGGCGAAATGAGGGGCCGAAGCTGTAGGCGCGACACCATCGCATCTACGGCAAAAATGGCGCCTTGCGCGCGCCCATCAAGCGCCAACAGCTATCAATTCAAGAGCAAACCTGCGCCAGCGCCACGTATTCGGCCACGGGCACTTCCTCGGCGCGGCGCTGGGTGTCGAAGGTGCCGGCGAACTGGCGCGCTTCGAGCCAGCGGCCCAGGGTGTGGCGCAGCAGCTTGCGGCGCTGGCTGAAGGCGACCTGCACCAGTTCTTCCAGCAGGGGCACCGACAAAGGTGCGGGCTCTGCGTGCGGCACCATGCGCACGACGGCGCTGTCCACGCGTGGGGGGGGGTCGAAGCTCTCAGGCGGCACGAACAGCACGTTTTCCATGGCGTAGCGCCACTGCAGCATGACTGACAGGCGCCCATAGTCGCTGGTGGCGGGCTTGGCCACCATGCGATCGATCACTTCCTTTTGCAGCATGAAGTGCTGGTCTTCAATCACCTGCACATGGTCCAGCAAGTGGAACAGGATGGGCGTGGAGATGTTGTAGGGCAGGTTGCCCACCACGCGCAGCTTAAGGCCGGGCAACGCGGCTTTCTCGCGCATGGCCAGTGCCAGCGCGGTGAAGTCCACCTTGAGCACGTCGGACTCGATCACTTCCAGCTGGCCGTGCAGCCGCAGGCGCAAGGCCAGATCGCGGTCCAGCTCGATGACCGTGAGGCGCCCCAGGCGCTCGACCAAGGGCTGGGTCAGCGCCGCGAGGCCCGGCCCGATCTCAACCATGGGCTGGCCCGGCTGGGGTGCAATGGCCTGCACGATATCTTCGATGATGCCCTTGTCGGACAGAAAATGCTGCCCGAAGCGCTTGCGGGGGATGTGTTTCAACGCGTGCTTACCTGTCTGATCATCGATCGGTCACTGCGGTGGGTCGCGGTATTCGACATACGCGCGTCCGCGCAGCTCCTGCGCCCAGGTGGCGTAGGCCTCGTCCAGTTTCTTCTCGCGCACGGTGTCGCGCGCCATGTCGCGCTGCTCGCGCTGGGTGAGCTTGGCCTCGCGGCGCTCCAGCAGCTGGATCAGGTGCACGCCGAAACGCGAAACCACGGGTTCGCTGATGTCGCCGGGCTTGAGGGCGTTCAGGGCCTGCTCGAACTCAGGCACATAGCGGCCGGGGGTGGCCCAGCCCAGGTCGCCACCTTCCTTGGAGCTACCGTCCTGCGAGTGCTCACGGGCCAGTGCCGCAAAATCGGCCTGCCCCATCTGCACACGGCGACGGTAGTCGGCCAGGCGAGCGGCGGCGGCGCTTTCGGAAAGTTGCGGCCCCGTGCGCAGCAGGATGTGGCGGGCATGGTTTTGCACCACCGTGGTGGGCACGCCAGCCGTGACTCGCTCGATCACCTTGAGCACGTGGAAGCCCGCTGGCGAGCGCACGGGCCCGACGATGCTGCCCACAGGCAGGCCCAGCGTGGAGTTCACAAACAGCTCGGGATACCGGTCGGCCGGGCGCATGCCCAGCTGGCCGCCCGCACGCTGCCCCTCGGGCGCGTCCGAAAACTCGCGGGCCACGGCCGCAAAGTCTTCCCCCGCGCGTACCTTGTCGGCCGCGCGCTGGGCGCGTGCCTGGCGCTCGGCCACCTGCACGGGGCTCGCGTTCTCGGGCACCAGCACCAGCACATGGCCCAGGTTGATCTCCATCGAAGCGACGTCGTTGCCCTTTTGCTGCTCGCGCAGGTACTGGTCGATGTCCAGGTCGGTGACTTTCACGCGCGCCTCCACCTCGCGCTCGCGCAGGCGCTGCAGCAGCAACTGGTTGCGCAATTCCTCGCGGAAGCGCTCCTTGCCCATGCCGTCCCGCGCCAGGCGGCGGTAGAGGTCATCGACCGACATGTTGTTCTGGCGGGCCACGCCCTGTTCGGCCTGCGACACGGCGTAGTCATCCACCTTGAGGCCCGATTCCTTGGCTTGCTGCAGCTGTGCGCGCTCCAGGATGATGCGCTCCAGCACCTCGCGCGCCAGCAGCTCCCGGGGCGGCATGGCACCCCCTTGCTGGGCCAGCTGGGCTTCGGCGCGGGCCAGGCGCGCGCGGACCTCGTTGTTGGTCACGGGCTCGGAATTGACCACGGCGACAATGAAGTCCGCCTGCCGGGGTGCCGAGCTGCTGCTACCACTCGCCGTTTCTGCAGGCAGCGTGATCGATGGTGCGGCCGCCGGGCGCGCCGTCAGCCCTTTGCCCGACGGTGCGCCGGAAGGGCGCAGCCCTTGGGCCAGGGCGCCCTGGGAGAGCAGGGAAGCCAGGGTGGCAATGGCCAGTGCAATGACACGGTGATTCATGGCGTTAAGCGTAGGAGCGTTGGGCGTTAGTCGTAGTTGCTGAAACGGCTGGGCGTTGTGACCTGCTCGCGCAGGTTCTGGTAACGCGGCACATTCTGCTTGAAGGTGTCCAGGGGGCTGGAGCCCAGGCTCAGGCGCGAGAAGCCGACGAACTCGATCTGGAACAGCAGGCGGGTGTTGGAGGTGGTCACGCTGCTTTGCAGGCGCTCCAGCACCACACGGCCAATCCAGCAGCAGCTGTCGTACTCCAGGCCGACCACGGTGTCCACCAGCTTGCGGTCCTGCAGGCTGTAGTTCAGGCGGCCTACGCTGTACCAGCGCCCGCCGCCCTGGCCACGGCCTGCGCCCAGGTCTTTGCCCTTGTCGCCCCACAGGTCGTTGAGCGGCCACTGCCAGCCGATGTCGATCTGCTCACTGGTGCCACGCTGCAGGCGGTAGGCCGCGCTCACGGTGCGGTAATTGCCGGGGCTGTAGCGCGCGCCGATGGTCGAGCGGATGGAGCGCCCCGTCTTGGGGTTGTACTGCACGGTGGAGTCAAAGCCCCACTGGGGCGTCCAGCTGATACCCGCGCCCAACAACAGGTCCGACAGGCGCTCGCTCACGGGGGTACCGCCGGGCAAGGTGACCTTCTGGTCCGAGAACCGCAGCCGCTGGGCAATGCCAAAGCGTGCGGCCTCGGCGCCCGTGTTCGGGTCCAGCAGCCGGGTGGTCACGCCCAAGGTGAGCAGGTTGTTGTCGGCCAGCCGGTCGTTACCCCCGAAAGCGTTCTCGGTATAGATGGTGGCGAAGTTGAAATCATTGGCCGCCGTGTCGTACACGGGCAGCATGCTCTGGTCACGGTAAGGCGTGTAGGTGTAGAACGCGCGCGGCTCCAGCGTCTGCAAAAAGGCGCGGCCAAAGTAAGCGGCATCGCGTTCGAACACCAGCCCGCTGTCCAGGCTGAAGGTGGGCAGGGTGCGGTTGGCTGAACGCTGCCCGTTGGACAGCGCCGAGTCAAACTGGTACTGCGTGGCGTGCAATTGCAGGCGCGGGGTCACGAAGCCACCGGGCGCCAGAAACGGACGGCTGATCTGCGCCATCGCATAGCTGCGGTTGGCATTGGGCTGGCCTGTCAGCTCGCGGGCGGCCTGGAAGCGGGTGGTGTCCAGCTCCACGCTGGCATCGAGCCCGCCACCCAGCTGCGACGGTGCATAGCGCCACTGCAACTGGGGCAGCCGGTCATACGGCGGCACGATGGGCGAGGTCACGTCCTGCAAGGTCTGCCACTTGAGGGTGCGCACACTGGCGGACATGTCATTGCGCGCCCACGACAGCGTGGCGTCGCCCGGCAGCAGGCGCTGGCGCAGCAGGTCGGAAGCCCGGCCAAAGTCGCGCCAGTAGTTGTCGTCGCTCACGCGGTTGACGTTCAGATTGAGCCCCAGCCCGCCCATCGGCGTGTCAAAGCCGCCCTGGTGCTGGCCCGAAAAACTCCAGCGCATGCGGTCGCGCAGGCGGTCGGTGGGCATCACATCGGCGCTGATCTGGCCGGTGTAGCTGGGCTCCAGGTAACGGAATTCGCCGCCCAGGTTGGCGCCGCGCTTGGTCATGAGTGCCGCGCGCAGCGTGGCGTCGCGGTTGGGTGCGATGTTCCAGTAGTAGGGCTGGATGTACGCCACCCCGTCGCGGCTGTCCAGCCCGATGGTGGGCGGCAGCAAGCCGGACTTGCGCTTGTCCGACAGCGGGAAGGTGATGTACGGAATGGGCAGCACAGAGACGCCCTTGAACTCCAGCACCGCGTCTTCGGCGGTGCCGACCTCTTC
The DNA here is from genome assembly GCF_019218805.1 of Acidovorax sp. sif0632. Taxonomy (NCBI): domain Bacteria; kingdom Pseudomonadati; phylum Pseudomonadota; class Betaproteobacteria; order Burkholderiales; family Comamonadaceae; genus Acidovorax; species Acidovorax sp. sif0632. Next base: position 293,726 of record NZ_JAHUWW010000005.1, read on the forward strand.
CTCGTTGTCGATGCGAATGGTGGCGGCGCGCAGCACCCAGTCGGGCTGCCAGCTTTCTTCATTGCCGCGCTCGCAGGTGGTGTAGGTGGCGTTGTGCACCACGGCACGGTCGCGGTCGATGAAATCCACGCGCGTGGCGTCGCCGTGCGCCTGGGTGGCCAAAAATTGGTAGCGGGCGTCGCTGAAGAATCCCTCAAAGGCATCCACCCGCAGCTCCAGCGCCGTGCCTTCGTACACGTTGCCCGCGCGGTTGATGCGCACCTTGCCGTTGGCCTTGGCCAGGTCTTCGGGCACGTTGTAGTCCAGGCGGTCGGCACGGATCACGGTGTCGCCCCGGCGCAATTCGGCATTGCCTTCGATGACGGCGTTCAGGTCGGTCTGGCCGCTGATCCGGTCCCCCGTCACAAAAACGGGGAGCTGGGGCCGGACCGCCTCGGGAATCTTTTCCTGAAGCAGGGGCGAGGTGCGCAGCGCAGGGGGTGCATCCCAGGCGCTGGCAGGCGGGGCGGCGTCAGACGCCTGCGCCAGCACGGAGAGCGGCAGACCGCACCAGGCCAGCGCCACGCCATAAGCCAGGGCCCGGGGTACGGGAGCGCGCAGCCGCTCGGGCTTCGCCTTGGCGGGCCGGGGCCGGAGGGAGGATGTCTGCACGGTGGGGGGCTTGCAGCGTGGCACGTGGGGCGGTGGGCAGGGGCGGATCAAAGAAGGAGGAACCCGCCCACCTCAGAGCCTGGGGGGAGCGGGTTTGTAAAATCGGATTATCCATGAGCCACCCATCTTCCCCTTCTCCCGCCTGCCCGCCCCCGGGCACGGCCGTGGCAACCCCCGCAACTTCCACCGTCGCCTGGCCCGACGCGGCCCGCCAGACAGCCTTCGAGGCCTGGCTGGCGCCCCTGGTGGGCCCGCACCAGCTACTGCCCGCCACGCTGCGCCCCGCCTCTGCCGATGCCAGCTTCCGCCGCTACCTGCGCATCGACAGCACCACGGGTGCCAGCCGCATCGTGATGGACGCACCGCCCGACAAGGAAAACTGCAAGCCCTTCGTGCAGGTGCAGGGCCTGATGGCCGCCGCCGGTTTGAACGTGCCCGAGATCCTTGAGTTCGATGAACCGACCGGCTTCATGCTGCTGTCCGACCTGGGCCACCAGACGCTGATCGAGCTGCTGAACCCCGAAAAGCCGCAGGACGCCTACGCCTGGTACCAGCAGGCCACCGATGTGCTGCTGGACTGGCAAAAAGCCTCCCAGCCCGGCGTGCTGCCGGCCTATGACGAGGCGCTGCTGCGCCGCGAACTGGCGCTGTTCCCCGATTGGTACCTGGCCAGGCACCGCAGCGTCACGCTGGACGACAAGCAGCAGGCCACGCTGGCCAGCGCCTTCGATGCCATCGTGGCCCACAATCTGGCCGCCCCCCAGGTCTATGTGCACCGCGATTTCATGACCCGGAACCTGATGGCCCCCACCGAACAGGGCGCGCCCCTCGGCGTTCTGGACTTCCAGGACGCCGTCTACGGCCCCATCACCTACGACATCGCCAGCCTGCTGCGCGATGCGTTCATCAGCTGGGAAGAGGAATTTGTCATCGACATTACGGTGCGTTACTGGGAGAAGGCGCGCAAGGCTGGACTGCTGGGGGCGCGCAGCGCCAGCGGCTGGGGCGATGACTTCGGCGAGTTCTACCGTGCGGTGGAATGGATGGGCCTGCAGCGCCACCTCAAGGTCGCCGGCATCTTTGCGCGCCTGACCCTGCGCGACGGCAAGCCCAAGTACCTGGCCGATGCGCCGCGTTTCATGGCCTACATCCGCGCCACGGCCAACCGCTACCGGCAGCTGGGGCCGCTGCTCAAGATGCTCGACCAGATCGAAGGCACCGAGCCGGTGGTGGGCTTTGCCTACGGCCGGATGTAGCGGCGCGACTGGGCGCACGCAGTAAAACAGAATAAAATTAGGCTCTAGCGCTTATCAATCAAGCGCAAGTAGCTATAAATTAAGTAGCAAATGCCCCGTTTCCATTGCCCGGCCCTTCTGGCCACCGGCGCCGAGCTAGACCTGCCCCCCGGCGCTGCGCGCCACGTACAGGTGCTGCGCCTGCAACCGGGCGACACCATCACGCTGTTCCACGGCGGGCAAGCCGAGGGCGACCCGGGCGGCGAATTCGACGCCACGATACTGAAGATGGGCCGCAGCGATGTGCGCGTGGTGGTGGGCGCCCACCATGCCACCGAACGTGAAGCCCCGCGCGCCGTGCACCTGCTGGCCGGTATCACCGCCAACGAACGCATGGACTGGCTGGTGGAGAAAGCCACCGAGCTGGGCGTGGCGAGCATCACGCCCCTGGTGGCCGAGCGCAGCGTGCTCAAGCTCAAGGGCGAGCGGGCCGAGAAAAAAATCGCCCACTGGCAGGCCGTGGCCGTGGCCGCCTGCGAGCAGTGCGGCCGCAACCGCGTGCCCGTGGTGCACAACGCCGTGGACCTGGCCGGCTGGGTACGCGCCCAGGCCCAGGCCACCACAGTGCAGCGCCTGCTGCTGTCGCTGCGCGCGGGCACGGCGCCGCTGCACACGGCGGCGGGCCCGGCCGGGCCCGTGGTGTTTCTCTCCGGCCCCGAAGGCGGGCTCTCCAGCACCGAGGAAGACCTGGCACTGCAACACAGCTTTGCCCCGGTCACGCTGGGCCCCCGTGTGCTGCGCGCCGAGACCGCACCGCTGGCCGCCTTGGCGGCACTCACCCTTCTTTAAGGATGACCTGCATAACTCCCTGCGATGGGTGATAGCGCGGTCTCGGGCGGTCCGCTGCGTTGCTTTTCTTGCCAATAGCTGGGCTATTGGCTGCCAAAAGACGCCTTGCGGCCCATCCCGATCCGCACTACCACCGACTCGCGAGGGTTATGCAGGACATCCTTAACGGGGTCAGGGTCCTTCGGCGAAACCCCAGGCCGCGCCTGGGCAGGGCTGTACGCCGGGCGATGACCCTCCTAGAATGAAAAGCGCACGGCCAGGCCCCGTTGCACGCCGCAGCGCAGCCCCACCCATCCACACGCCACCCGACCGCCCTGGCAGGAGCACCCACCTTGCGCACACCTTCCCGCTGGCACCGCATTCGGGACGTGGTTCTCTCCACCGACCGTCGGCGGCGCACGCTGGTGGCCATGGCGTTGCTCGCGCTGGTGCTCATGACCAGCAGTGCGGGCGTCATGCTGATGGTGGCAACGGCGAGCAGCGCAGTGAACGCCGTTGCCGTGCAATGGTGGGCCGCCATCTCGGTCGGCGGGATGGTGGTGATGACCGCGTTCATCCGTTCGGGCGAGACCGCGCGGCTCAGCGACCCCTCACTCACCGTGCCCCAGATGGTCTGGACCATCACCAGCGGCGCCGTGGCTTATGTGCTGGCGGGCGATGCGCGGGGCGTGGTGCCCGCCGTGCTGGCCATGATCCTGTTCTTTGGCACCTTTGGCCTGACCGTGGCCGAGGTGATCGGCATCGGCGTGTATGCACTGCTGGCCTTCGGCTGTGCGGTGGCGGCCACCACGCGTTTTAACGCCAGCCCGTTTGGCTACCTGGATACCGCCTATGCGCTCATGGTGCTGATCGTGCTGGGGGGCAGCATTGCGCTGAACCTGCGCATCCAGCGCATCCGCGCGCGGCTGCAGGAGCAGCGCGAGGCGCTGGCCCAGGCGCTCGCCGTCAACCGCGATCTGGCCACCCGCGACGAGCTGACCGCCCTGCCCAACCGCCGCGCCATGCAGGACCTGATGGAGCTGGAACGCCGCCGCAACCTGCGCAACGGCCGCCCCCTGCTGCTGGCCCAGCTGGACATTGACCACTTCAAGCGCGTCAACGACACCCATGGCCACGCCACGGGCGACCGGGCGCTGCAGGCCTTTGCGGGCATCGTGCGGGCCAGCGTGCGCGACACCGATGTGCTGGCCCGCTGGGGTGGCGAAGAGTTTGTGCTGCTGCTGTCCGACACCCAGATGGACGATGCCCGCGACCTGCTGGAGCGCGTGCGCCAGGCCGTGGCCGCGATGGAGATTCCGCACGCTGCCGGCGTGCTGCGCATGACGGTATCGGCTGGCCTGGCACTGCACCTGCCCGGCGACATGGTGGAGCAGACGCTGGAGCGCGCCGACCAGGCGCTGTACACCGCCAAGTCGCTGGGGCGCAACCGCGTTGTGGTGGCGCCCTCCGGCCAGCGCGCCGCGCGGGCCTCGGCCGCGTCCTCCTGACTCCCGCCGCACTGTCCGGTGCAGGTGCTCAGGCACTCAGCCGTGGCGGCGCGCGCATCTGCTCCGGGGTGGTGAAGTAGGCTGCTAAGGTGCCGAGCTGCTCGCGCGCCTGACGCAGTTCGTGCCGCGCCACAGTGCGCAGGTGCACCTCGTCGGGCCCATCCATCAGCCGCAGCGCGCGGCCCCAGGTCCAGAACGCCGCCAGCGGCGTGTCGGGCGACAGGCCCATGGCGCCAAAGATCTGCATGGCGCGGTCCACCACGCGCTGCTGCAGGCGCGCGGCCACCACCTTGATGGCGGCAACCTGGGCACGCACAGTGCGCGCATCCGAAGCGTCGCCCTGGTCCAGCAGCCAGGCCGCATGCAGCACCAGCAGGCGCGCCTGGTCGATCTCGATGCGCGACTCGGCCAGCCATTCCTGCACATTGGCCTGCTCGGCCAGCGGCTTGCCAAACGCCGTGCGCTCCAGCGCCCGCTCGGTGGCCAGGGAGAGCGCCAGCTCGCACTGGCCGATGGTGCGCATGCAGTGGTGCACACGGCCGGGGCCCAGGCGCGCCTGCGCCATCGCAAAGCCGGCGCCCCAATCGCCCAGCAGGTGGTCCGCAGGCACACGCACACCCTGCAGCAGGATCTCGCAATGCCCCTCGGGCGCATGGTGGTGCAGCACACTGATGTTGCGCACGATCTGCACACCCGGCGTGTCCACGGGCACCAGCACCATGCTGTGGCGATGGTGGCTGTCAGTCTGGTCATCACCTGCATTGCGGCACAGCACGATGAGCAGCTGGCAATGCGGGTGCGCCGCGCCGGTGATGAACCACTTGCGACCGCTGAGCACCAGGTGGTCACCCTCGCACCGCACCGTGGTCTGCAGGTTGGTAGGGTCGGACGAGGCCACGTCGGGCTCGCTCATCGCAAAGGCCGAACGCATATGGCCGTGCAGCAACGGCACCAGCCAGCGGGCGCGCTGGGCGGGTGTGGCAAAGCGGTGCAACAGCTCGATGTTGCCGGTGTCCGGCGCGTGGCAGTTGAACACCTCGGCCGCCCACGGCAGGCGGCCCATGGCCTCGGCCAGCGGCGCGTAGTCGAGGTTGGACAGCCGCGTGCCGGGCTCGTCGTCCTCAAGCGTGGGCAGGAACAGGTTCCACAGGCCTTCTTCGCGCGCCAGCGCCTTCAGGTCCTCCACAAAAGGCGGCGGGTAGTCGCCCGCCAGCACGGCCGCCTGCCAGGCAGGGTTGTAGGGCAGCAGATACCGGTCCATGAACGCCAGCAGGCGATCACGCCATTGAAGGGCCAGAGGGGAAGGTGCGAAGTCCATGCGGGCATTGTGAAAACAGCGCCAGCGCGCGTCACAACGCAGGCGACAACGGGCTTGATACAGGTCAGGACCGGGCCGGATGGGTGACACAGCGGGCTCGAAAATGCTTCTGTTTTTATAGCTGTTAACGCTTATCAAACAAGCGCTAGAGCCCTATTTCATGCAAGAAACCTCAACGCCACACGCTACCATCGCCCCATGAGCACCCATTACGAAACCCTGACCCACGCCGACACCTACCGCGAGGCCTTTGCGGTCGAGCCACCGCAGGCCCTGGGTGAACGCCACCTGTGGCCACGCAAGCCCGGCTTCTTCATCGTGCATGCGGCCACGGCAGCCGCCATCGCCCAGCCAGTGGTGGCCAAAGCGGCGGCCGACGCCGAACCCAGCCCCCCGGCAGACACGCCCACAGACGCACCCGCCGCCAGCACGGAACGCGTGCTCGTGCCCGCGCAATGGGGCCTGGTGCCGCACTGGGTCAAGTCGACATCCGATGCCAAGCTGCGCGCGCCCAAGCTGGTCAATGCCAAGTCCGACACCGCCTCCACCGGCACCGCGTTCCGCGACGCGTGGCTGAATGGCCAGCGCTGCATCGTGCCCATGGTGGCGTTTTACGAAGACGACCTGCGCAGCGGCAAGGCCGTGCCCACCCGCGTGGCGCGCGTGGACGGCAAGCCCATGGGCGTGGCGGGCCTGTGGGCGCGCTGGCAGGGGGCCGATGGCGAGGTGATCATCAGCTACTGCCTGCTCACGGTGAATGCCAACAACCACGCACTGCTGCACCGCTACGGCCAGCCCGGCAGCGAAAAAAGCATGCCCGCCATCCTGAACGAAGGCGCCTACGACGCGTGGCTCACGGCCCGGCCAGAGAAGGCCAAGGAGTTCATGCGCCAGTACGCAGCGCAGTGGCTCACAGCCAACCCGGTGGAGAAAAAGGCGGACAAGGTGCCCAAGGGCCTGCTGGGCTGATGCCGCGCCGCGTGAGCGGCACGGTGGCACGGTGGGAGAGTCAGGACGGCCGCTTCATCTGGCAGGACGTGGGCTGGGAACTGATGTAGTTGTCCCAGGCCACTTCGGAGCGGAAGCCATAGCCGGTTTTCTCCGCGTCGTATTTCACGCCCTTGCTGCCCTGTTTGGCCCAGATGCCCAGGTACAGCGGTGCTTCGAGCTGGTGGTCGGTCTTGCGCATGCGCACCTCGCCCATGGGGCTCTTGTAGGTCATGCCTTCCAGCGCGAGGGCCACCTTCTTGGCGTCGGTGGACTGGGCCTTGCGCATGGCTTCACGCAGCATGTGCATGCTGTTCCAGTGCGCGGCAAACACAAAGTCGTCGCCGGTCTTCTTCTTGTAGTCCACGTAGATCTTTTCCAGATCGGGGGTGGGGGCGTTGTGCACCCAGTTCCAGATCACCCCGACCTTGCCCTCGCCCCAGGGCCCGATCTGCGCGGGCGTGCCGGGGTTGTTGGCGTTGAGGGTGAAGTAGTTGATGTTCAGGCCATAGTCGCGCGAGGACTTGAACAGCAGCGTGAGGTCGCTGCCCCAGTTGGAGGTGATGACCGTATCGGCCTTGGCAGCGGCCATCTTGGCCACATAGGGGGCAAAGTCGCGCGTCTGCGCGATGGGGATGAAGTCGTCGCCCACGATCTCGATGTCGGGCCGCTTGCGCGCCAGGTATTCCTTGGCGGCCTTGGAAACCTGGCGGCCGTGGGTGTAGTCCTGGTTGAGCAGGTACACGCGCTTCACGTCCTTGCGGCCTTGCAGGTAGGTGGTCAGCGCCTCCATCTTCATCTCACTTGATGGATAGAAGCGGAAGTGCCAAAAGCTGCAGCGCTCGTTGGTAAGCTGCGGGTCCATGGCGGCGTAGTTCAGGTACACGGTGGCGCGCTCCGGGTCGCGCTCGGCGAGCTTGTTGAGCCCGTCCACCAGCGCCAGGGCCACCCCCGATCCACCCCCTTGGGTGATGTAGCGCACGCCCCGGTCGGTGGCAGCCTTCAGGGCGTTCAGGCTCTCCTGCGGCGTGCCCTTGTTGTCGAAGTCCATCACCTCGAACTTGGGCTCGTTGGGCCCGGCCTTGGCGTTGACCTGCGCCACCACCTCGCGCAGCTGATTGAGCGAGCTTTGGCCGGTGAGCGCAAAGGGGCCGGACAGCAGGTCGATGAAGCCGATCTTCACCGTCTCGGCCGCGCCGGCGTGTGCCGCCATCACCAGCGCTGCGGCGCAGGCGCCGGCCTGAAGCCATTGATGAGGCCATTTCCTGGGAACCATGTTCATGGGTGTCTCCGTGGGGTGGGTGGGTAGGAACTGCGTCAATGCGGGGCGATGTCAATCGCCGCCGAACACCGAGCCATGGCGTTGCCGCAGCTCGTTTTTCTGAACCTTGCCGGTCCCGCCCAGGGGCAGGCTCTCGACAAACAGCACTTCGTCGGGCAGCCACCACTTGGCAACACGCTCTGCGAGGAAGTCCAGGATCTGCGCCTTGTCGAGCGCCTGGCCGGGCTTGCGCACGATGAAGAGCAGCGGGCGCTCATCCCACTTGGGGTGCTTGACGCCAATGACAGCCGCCATGGCCACGGCCGGGTGGGCGACAGCGGCGTTCTCCAGGTCGATGGAGCTGATCCACTCGCCGCCGGACTTGATCACGTCCTTGGTGCGGTCGCGGATCTGCACCACGCCCTGCGGGCTGATGGTGGCGATGTCGCCCGTGGGAAACCAGCCATCGACCAGCGCCGAACGCTCGGCCTTGTGGTACCGGTCCACGATCCACTGGCCGCGCACCATCAGCTCCCCCTGCGCCACGCCGTCGCGGGGCAGGCTGGCGCCGTTTTCGTCCACCAGCTTAAGCTCGATGCCGAACACCGACTTGCCCTGCTTGGCGACCAGTGCATGGCGGTCCTCGGGCGGCAGTTCGGCATCGGAAGCGCCCAGCACGCTCATGGTGGCAATGGCCGTGGTCTCGGTCATGCCCCAGCCGTGGCGTACCTCCACGTCGTACACGTCATTGAACTTGGCGATCAGTGCCTTGGGCATGGCCGAGCCGCCTACGCCCGTGCGCCGCATGGTGGTAAAGCGCAGACCGTGCTGCTCCACATGCTGGATCAGGCCCAACCAGATCGTGGGCACGCCCGCGCTGACGGTGACGCGCTCGGTCTCCATCAGCTCGTACAGGCTGGCCGCGTCCAGGCGCGGGCCGGGCAGCACCAGCTTGGCGCCGCCGATCAGGGCCGCATAGGGCAGGCACCAGGCATTGATGTGGAACATGGGCACCACGGGCAGGATGGTCTCCCGTGCGCTGATGCTCAGCACGCCCGGCATGCAGGCCGACAGGGCACTGAGCGCCAGCGCCCGGTGCGAATACAGTACGCCCTTGGGGTTGCCGGTGGTGCCCGACGTGTAGCACAGCGCCGCGCCGGTCTTTTCATCACATTCGGGCCACACAAAGCGGTCATGCTGGCCGGCCACCAGGGTCTCGTAGGCCTCGACCCCGGGCACCCCTTGCAGGTCGATGGTGCCCAGCATTTCGGCATCACACAGCGCCACCCAGTGCCGCACGCGGGGGCACAACGCCGCAATGGCACGCACCAACGGTGCAAAGGTGGTGTCAAACAGCACCACCTCATCGTCGGCGTGGTTGACGATGTAGGCCAGCTGCTCGGGGTGCAGGCGCGGGTTGCAGGTGTGCATGACCATGCCGCTGCCCGACACGGCGTAGTACGCCTCCAGGTGGCGGTGGTTGTTCCAGGCCAGCGAGCCCACCACGCTGCCAGGGCGCAGGCCCAGCGCCTGCAGCGCGTTGGCCAGCTGCCGGGCGCGCCGGGCCATGTCGGCGAAACGGTAGCGGTGCAGGCTGCCATCGGTGTCGCGCGAGACGATCTGCTGGTCGCCGTACTGGTTCTCGCCATGCTCGAGGATGGCCGAAACCAGTAGTGGCCGGTCCATCATGCTGCCGGGCTGGTGCTGCTGCATTGCCGTTGTCTCCTAGGGATGTGCGCTGTGCTGCATCGCGGCATCCGTCGGTGCCGGTGCAGAGCCCTCTGTGCTGGGGCTGGCACATCGTCGCAAACAACGCGGGGCGTGCTTGTCTTCTACGTGACTGGGGAGCTCTGCACCGCCGCGGTGCGCGGTGGTGTCATAGGCCCAGCGCCGTAAAAAGCCCGTCCATCCGCGCCTGCACGGCGGCCTCCATGGCCATGGGGCGGCCCCACTCGCGCTGCGTCTCCCCCGGCCACTTGTTCGTGGCGTCCAGCCCCATCTTGCTGCCCAAGCCGCTGACAGGCGAGGCAAAGTCCAGGTAGTCGATGGGGGTGTGCTCCACCAGCAGGGTGTCGCGCGCCGGGTCCATGCGGGTGGTGATGGCCCAGATCACGTCTTTCCAGTCGCGCACATCCACATCGGCATCGACCACCACGATGAACTTGGTGTACATGAACTGGCGCAGGTGGCTCCACACGCCCATCATCACGCGCCGTGCGTGGCCGGCGTAGGCCTTGCGGATGCTGACAACCGCCATCCGGTAGCTGCAGCCTTCGGGCGGCAGGTAGAAGTCCACGATCTCGGGGAACTGCTTTTGCAGCAGTGGGATGAACAGCTCGTTCATCGCCAGGCCCAGCATGGCAGGCTCGTCGGGCGGCTTGCCGGTATAGGTGCTGTGGTAGATCGGGTCTTTGCGCAGCGTGATGCGGTCCACAGTGAGCACGGGGAACTCGGCGCATTCGTTGTAGTAGCCCGTATGGTCGCCATACGGCCCTTCCAGCGCGTGTTGCCAGCCGCTCGGGTGGCCCGCGTCGGGCTGGATGTGGCCTTCGAGCACGATCTCGGCGGTGGCGGGCACCGAGAGGGGCACGCCCAGCGCGGGCGTGACTTCGGTGCGCGCGCCGCGCAGCAGGCCGGCGAACTGGTATTCGCTCAACGCATCGGGCACGGGCGTGACGGCGCCCAGCAGCGTGGCCGGGTCGGCCCCCAGCGCCACGGCCACGGGGTAGGGCTGGCCGGGGTGGGCGGCGCAGTGGTCGGCAAAGTCCAGCGCCCCGCCCCGGTGCGCCAGCCAGCGCACGATGACCTGGTTGCGCGAGAGCACCTGCTGGCGGTAGATGCCCAGGTTCTGCCGCGCCTTGCGCGGGCCGCGCGTGATGGTCAGACCCCAGGTGATGAGCGGGGCCACGTCGCCAGGCCAGCAGTGCTGCACGGGCAGGCGGTCGAGATGAACGTCCGGCCCTTCCCACACCTCTTGCTGGCAGGGTGCGCCGCGCTCCACGGTGCGCGGCGCCATGTTCCACAGGGTCTTGAGCAGCGGGCCCATGCCCAGCATGTCCTTGAAGCCTTTCGGCGCCTCGGGCTCCTTGAGGGTGGCCAGCAGTTCGCCCAGGGCGCGCACGCCGCGCAGGTCGGCCACGCCCATGGCGCGGGCCACGCGGGCGGTGGTGCCAAACAGGTTGGTGAGCACCGGCATGCGGTGGCCGGTGGGCTGGGTGAAGAGCAACGCCGGGCCGCCCGCGCGCAGCACGCGATCGCTGAGCGCTGTCATCTCCAGGTGGGGTGACACCGGCTCCGCCACGCGGCGCAGGTCGCCCGTGGCTTCCAGCTGGGCCATGAAGTCGCGCAGGTCGCGGTAGGCCATATCAGGTCCAGAATTTGAATGAAATTGGCCGCTAGCGCTTTTCCAACAAACGCAAACAGCTATCAATTAAGGAGCATTCAGCTCCAGACCTTGCCACCGAGGCGCCAGGGCGTGCGGCACATCGATAAGGTCGAGCACGCGCGCCACGCTGTAGTCCACCACCTCGCCCACGGTCTGCGGGCGCAGGTAGAAGGCGGGCAGCGGCGGACAGATGATGCCGCCCATCTCGGTCACGGCCACCATGTTGCGCAGGTGTGTAAGGTGCAGCGGCGACTCGCGCACCATCAGCACCAGGCGGCGGCGCTCCTTGAGGGCCACGTCGGCCGCGCGCGTGAGCAGGTTGTCGGCCAGGCCGTGCGCAATGGCGGCGAGTGTGCGCATGGAACACGGTGCCACCACCATGGCATGGCACTGGAACGAACCGCTGGCGATGGCCGCGCCCACGTTGGCCACGTCGTGCACGCGGTGCGCCAGCGCTTCCACCGCAGGGCGGTCCATGTCCAGCTCGTGCTGCAGGTTGCGCCAGCCGGCGTCGGAGACGACCAGGTGGGTCTCGATGCCGCTTTGGCCCTGCAGCACCTGCAGCAGGCGCGCGCCGTACACGGCGCCGCTGGCGCCCGAGATCGCGACGATGATGCGACGGGTGTGGGCAGCATCAGCCATGCGAGGGCTCCACGGCGGCAGAACGAACCAAGGGCTGCGCCTGCTGATCGGCCTCCACCTGCTCCAGCACCAGCGCGGCCTGCACGGGGTCAAAGTCTTCGTGCGTGCGCTTTTTCACGCCGTATTGCTGCAGCTGGTAGTGCCGGTCGGCCACGATGCCGTGGCGCGCCAGCGTGCTTTTCACGCAGACCAGCGGACAGCCGTCGAGCGCGATGATGGGCCGACCCGAGCGCACGGTCTTCATCAGGTGCGGCACGTCGCCGCCCACCCCCGCGATGCACGACATCTCGGCCACGCCGCGCCGGTCGAGCTGCAGCGCCACGTGGTTGGCCAGCTGCGCGGCGCTGGAGCAGCCGGAGCAGGAATAGACCAAGGGATGGTTCTGGGGATGGGTGTCGGTGGTCATGCTCACCCTCCGTTGCGTGGTGTGGGGTCCAGGCGGCGGCGCAGGTGGCCCAGCACCTGGCGCGGCGCCAGCCTGTGGACCCACTGGCGCGGGTCCAGCACGGGCAGCTCGATCGCATCGAGCGCGTTCTTCACCACCAGGCCCAGCTCGGTGTCGCCCTCCATCGACAGGCGGCGGCTGAAAAACAGCGTGTCCGGGTCTTGCTGGCGCTGGGCCAGCAGCAAAAAATCATGGGCCGTAGCGTTCAGCGTCACGTCGGCCACCTGCGGCGGCACCAGCGGTGCATGGGGGGCGAAGCGCTGGCCCGTCCAGGCAAAGTCGAACGCCACGCGCGCATCGCGCACCTGCACCCGCATCTTCTTGTGCAGCAGCACCTGGCCCACGTCCACAGGCAGGTGCCGCGCGAGCGCCAGGTTGAGCGCCGTCACCAGCAGCATCGAGCCGGGGTAGGCGGGCAGGCGCGCCAGCAAGGCCCCCACGGGCGGCGGCACCAGCCGTGGGTTCGCGGCAGGGGTGGGTGAAGAAGGGAAAGCAGCCATAGGTTGAAGACGGGCCCTCAGGCCACGTAGAAAAACACGGTGAAGAAGTGGCAGACGCTGCCGCCCAGCACAAACAGGTGCCACAGCCCGTGGCCGTGGCGCACGCGGTGGTCCAGCGCATAGAAAACGATGCCCAGCGTGTAGCAGGCCCCGCCCGCCAGCAGCCAGGCAAACCCGGCTGGCGTGAGCGCGTGCCACAGCGGCACCACGGCCACCAGCGCCAGCCAGCCCATGAGCACGTAGATGACCAGCGACAGCACGCGTGCACCCCGCGCCCACCAGATCTCCTGCGCAATGCCCAGCAGCGACCAGCCCCAGGCACCGCGCAGCGACACCAGCGCAAACGGCGTGTAGCTGCCCACAATCAGCAGGTAGATGCTGCAGTGGTCCAGCTTTTGCAGCACGGCCTTGATGGTGCGCCGACGCACGCTGTGGTACGCGGTGGAGGCCGCGTACAGCGCCACCAACATGGCGCCGTAGATGCTGAACGCGACCACCTTCCACGGGTCGCCCAGGCGCGCCGCGAGGGTGATGAGCACGGCCGTGCCTGCCGTGGCGAGCAGGGCACCCACCAGGTGGCTGATGCTGTTGAAACGTTCTCCGGGGTACATGGTGATCTGCCTTGTGGTTACGGGTGCATGGAGGGCTGAGCGGCTGCACCGCCCGCCGCGCCGTGCATCCCCTGCTCCAGCCCCGGGCGCCCGAACCAGTAGCCGTTGCAGGGCAGATCGGGCATGAAGGGTTGCATGCGCTCCACAAAGTCGGGCGCGTTTTCAGCAGTGGCTTTGGCGGCTGCGGCACGGCGGGCTTCGTCAAACGCGGCGATCACCTGCGGCATGTGCTGGGCCTGCGGGCTCAGGCGCACCACGTCCACGCTCTGGGCCTGCATCGCCACCAGTTCGTTGGCCAGGTTGTAGACGCGGGCCGACTGGGTCTGCGTGCCGTTAAGCACGAGAAAGCCCTCGCTCTCGCGCGTGCGCAGCGGCAGTCCGTCAGCATGGTCAAGGCAGCTGAACTGGCAGTCGTCCTTGGGCAGGTTGCGGTGGCGTGCGGTAAAGCAGCGTGCTGAATAGGCCAGCGGCATGCGTCCGTAAGCAAACACCTCTGTCTCCAAACCTGCGGGCCGCTGCGCCAGCACGGCAGCGAGCGCGTCCTGCGACATTTCAAGCGGCATCACCCAGCGCGTAGCGCCCTGCTGCGCCATCCATTGCAGCGAGTGCGCGTTGTACAGGTTCAGGTGCGACCCGGCCACAAAGGCCTGCGGCCCGGCGGGTGCGCGCGCAAGACAGCTCACGGCGCCCATGTCATTGGCCTCAACCAGAAACTCGCCGTTGCCCGTGATCTTTTGCATCACACCCACGTCGGCGCTGGACTCGATGAGCACCTGGCTGGACAACACCGCCTCCTTGCCCGCGCCCCGCAGCATGCGCGCCAGCGCCAGCCAGTCGGCCAGGCGCAATTCATGGCGGCGCGAACACACCGTCTCGCCCAGGTACACCACATCCACGGGCGTGGCGGCCATGGCCTCGTAGAACGCGAACACGGTGTCGCGGGGCCAGTAGTACAGCAGCGGGCCGAGAGAGAGTTTCATGGGGCGATCTCCGGGGTTTCATCGTGATATTTCGGATTCAAAGCGGCGCACCGACCTTCGATCTGGCGCGATCCAGGCCAGGGGACGCCGCGCAAGGGCCGCCCCGCCGCGCTGGCGTTGTCCCCCTTCCCCTAGCGCGAAGCGCGTAGAGAGAAGGGGGAAGCCGCGCAGCGGCTCAGGGGGTTGTCGCCTGATCATTTCATTTCCAGGGGCGGTGGTAGGCACCCAGGGTGTGCTGCTGGCCTTCTGCCACCTGGTCCAGGCTGGCCATCCAGCGTGTCTTGGGCGCATAGCGGTGGGGGTGGGCCAGGCACTGGTCCATGGCCTCGCGCCAGACCTGGGTGACCTGCGCCACATACGCGGGGCTGCGCTGGCGGCCTTCGATCTTGATGGCGCGCACACCCATCTTGAGCAGCTGGGGCAGCAGCTCCAGCGTGTTGAGGCTGGTGGGCTCTTCGATGGCGTAGTAGTTCTCGTCGTCCCCCACATCGAAACGCCCCTTGCACAGCGTGGGGTAGCCCGCGTTCTCGCCGGGCGCATAGCGGTCGATGAGCACGCCGTTCAGGCGCGACTCGCGGCCCTGCGGCGTCTCCACCCAGCGCACGGCCTTGGGCGGAGAGCACACGCCGTGTGTGTTGGGCGATTCGCCGGTCACGTACGACGACAGCGCGCAGCGCCCCTCGACCATCACACACAGGCTGCCGAAGCCGAAGACTTCGATCTCGACCGGCGTGCGATCGATGACTTGGCGCACCTGCTCCATCGAGAGCACGCGCGGCAGCACGGCGCGCACGATGCCGAACTGCTCGCGGTAGAAGTTGATGGCCTCGTAGTTGGTAGCCGAGCCCTGCACCGACAGGTGCAGGCGCAGCCGGGGATGGTGCTGCACCGCGTAGTGCATGAGGCCGGGGTCGGCCAGGATGACCGCGTTCACGCCCAGTTCCACCGCCTTGTCCAGTGCGCTGCGCCACGGCCCCGGGTTGGCCGCCTGCGGGTAGGTGTTGAGCGCCATGAAGACCTTGCAGCCGCGACCATGCGCATAGGCAATGCCGTTGGCGATGGCGGCCTCGTCAAAGTTGAGGCCCGCAAAATTGCGCGCATTGGTGGCGTCGCGCAGGCCCAGGTAGACGCAGTTGGCGCCGTGGTCCACAGCGGCCTTCAGGGCGGGCAGGCTGCCGGCGGGGCAGACGAGTTCCAGTCCGGGGGTTGCAGCGTCGGGCAGCACCGCCTCCATCGATTTCAGGGGTTCCATCACAAACATTCAAACGCGGGCCCCGGGCCGGGCCACAGCACTGGGCGCCACCATAATGAGGACACTCCACGCATCCGCTGATCTTCATCAACGGCGGTGCACAATTCCGGAGCAAACCAGTCGGGTTTTGATGTGGCCCGCCTCCGCAGCGCACCCCATAGCCGCCAGGCCTTGACTTGCGTCTACGCTGTCCCACTTTTCGTTCCTTCCTTTTGCCCAACCCGGGCGCTGCCCTGTCATGAACAAGAACCTGTGGCTGCTGGCGCTGTGCCAAGGCCTTTTCCTCACCAACAACGTTGTCTTCATTGCCATCAATGGCCTGGTGGGCCTGCAGCTGGCGCCCTTTGGCTGGATGGCCACGCTGCCGGTGATGGGCTACGTGGTAGGCGGGGCGCTGTCCACCCCGCTGGTGGCGCGCACGCAATCGCGCTGGGGGCGCAAGGTGTCGTTCCAGATCGGGCTGGCCGTGGCCGTGGCATCGGCCGCGCTGTGTGCCTGGGCGGCGTTCAGCGGCAGCTTCTGGCTGCTGTGCACCGCTACGCTGGTGGCGGGCTACTACAGCGCCAACGGTGGCCTGTACCGCTTTGCGGCCGCCGAGCTGGCGGCCCCGGACTACCGCGAGAAGGCCGTGTCGTTGGTGCTGGCCGGTGGCCTGCTGGGCGCCGTGGCAGGCCCCAACCTGGCCAGCACCACGCGCACCTTGTTCCCGGTGCCGTTTGCGGGCGCGTACATCGCGCTCATCGGCGTGGCGCTGTTGTCCATGCTGTGCATGGCAGCCATCCGGTTCGAAGCGCAACCCGTGGTGCTCAACGCTGCGGGCCAACGCGAGCAGGGGCGCCCCCTCTCTGTACTGATGCGCCAGCCTGCCTTCATCGTGGCCATTGTGGGCGCTGCGCTGGGCTATGGGGTGATGAACCTGCTGATGGCGGCCACGCCGCTGGCCATGCAGGTGTGTGGCTTTGACTTTGACGCCTCGGCGCTGGTGCTGGAGTGGCATGTGATTGGCATGTTCGCTCCCGGCTTTGTCACCGGCCACCTCATCAAGCGGTTTGGCGTGCTGCCCATCATGGGCACGGGGGTGTTGCTCAACTTCGCCTGCGTAGCCGTGGCGCTGATGGGCGTGGAGCTGCACCACTTCGGCATTGCGCTGTTCTTCCTGGGGGTGGGCTGGAACTTCCTGTTCACCGGCTCCACCACACTGGCCATGACGGCCTACCGCCCTGAAGAAAAGGACCGCGCCCAGGCGGCCATCAACTTCTGCGTGTACGCCACGCTGGCGCTGAGCGCGTTCTCGTCGGGCGTGCTGGTCACGACGCAGGGCTGGACGTTGCTGAACGCCGGTTCGCTGGTGCCCATTGTGGTGACGGGGCTGGCACTGGCCTGGCTGGGTCTGCAGCGCAAGCGCGTTTCACGCGGCGTCTGAAGGCACCTCAGCCACAGCGCCTTCTGCGGCCACCGTGGTGCGCAGCCACTGTGCAAACGCCGCCACCGCCCGGTCTTCCAGGCGCCCCGGCGCCACGAAGAGGCTGTAGCCCCGCGCACCGCTGTCGTGGTGCGGGTGGGCCAGCACCAGCTCGCCCGATTGCAGTTCGCGCTCCACAAAATACCGGGGCACCAGGCCTAGCCCCAAGTCGGCGCGCACCGCCTCCACCAGCATCGAGAACAGATCAAAGCGGTGGCCACCCAACGTGTGGCCCGGAATGCGCGTGATGCCCGCACGGGCCAGCCAGTCGTCCCACGCCCCCAGGCGCGAGCTGAGCTGCAGCAGCGGCACGGCCCGAAAATCGCCGCGCTCTGTCGCACGCCGGTGGCGCGACTGCGGGGCACACACGGCCACGCAGACCTCGGGCATCAGGGGCGCTGGTACCACGCCGGGCCAGGCCGCGTCGTTGTACTGCACGGCCACATCAAACGGGATCTCCGCCATGTAGATCTGCGTGGGGTATACCTGCAGGTGCAGGCTGCAGCCTTTGTGCTGTGCAAGGAAGGCCGGCAGACGGGGCAGCAGCCAGCGCTCGGCAAACACCGGCACGCAGCCCACCAGCAGGCGCGCGCCATCGGGCCGCTGGGCCATGGCTTCGAGCGTGTGGTTCTGCAGCCGCAGCAGGTCGCCCACGATCTGCGCGTGGTAGCGGCGGCCCACGTCGGTGAGGGTGGAGCCGCGTGCGCCACGCTGCACCAGCTGCAGGCCCAGCTGGCCCTCCAGCAGACGCAGCTGCTGGCTCACGGCGCTGTGGGTGAGGCAGAGTTCTTCGGCGGCCTTGCTCACGCCGTGGTGGCGCGCCACGGCATCAAAAACAAGCAGGGCACGGGTGCTGGGGATGTGTTTGCGCATGTAAGAAAAACTGTCGGCTGGGCAGATTAAAGCAGAGCCCAGGGGCGGGGTTCGGTCCAACAATTGCATGGCACTGCATGCCGGCCCGCGGCTCCATCCACGATGGCTGGACAGGCCGGTCACTCCTTCCGTTTGTGTTCGTGTTTCGCTGGATCACCATGACTCTCCCTCTCCATACCTTCCGTGCCACAGCCCTTGCGGGTGCCATGGCTCTCGCCTGCGCCGCCTTGCTGCCCGGTGCCGCCCATGCGCAGTTCGGCGCCGTGGCGCCCACGCCCACCGTGCTGCGCCCTGCCGTGGACAAGGCCTACGGCCAGCTCATGGCTGCGCCCCAGATCCTGCAGCTGCTCGACGCCGTGAAGGCCGACCACGACCGCGCCACCGAAGACCTGCGCATGCTCACCGAGATCGAGGCGCCGCCGTTCAAGGAACAAAAGCGTGCCGAAGCCTTCCTGGCCCGGCTCCAGGCCCTGGGCCTGACCAACGCCGCCATCGATGCCGAAGGCAACGTCGTGGGCGTGCGCAAGGGCACGGGCAACGGCCCCAAGCTGGTCATCTCGGCCCACCTGGACACGGTGTTCCCATCCGGCACCGATGTGAAGGTGAAGGAGCGCGACGGCAAGCTGTATGCGCCCGGCATTTCCGACAACACACGCGGCCTGGCCGTGCTGCTGTCGTGGCTCAAGGTGCTGAACGACCAGAAAATCGCCACCGTGGGCGACCTGGTGTTCGTGGGCAATGTGGGCGAGGAAGAGCTGGGCAACCTGCGCGGCATGAAGCACCTTTTCAAGGAACACCTGGACATCGACGGCATGGTGGCGCTGGAGCCCGCGCCCGATGGCACGGTGCTGGTGCTGGGCACGGGCAGCCACCGCCACGAGGTGACCTTCAAGGGCCCGGGCGGCCACAGCTACGCCGCGTTTGGCGAGGTGCCCAGCGCCATCCACGGCATGGGCCGCGCCATTGCCAAGATCGCCGACATCCGCACGCCCAAGAGCCCCAAGACCACGTTCACCGTGGGCACTGTGGGCGGCGGCACATCGGTCAACACCATCGCGCCGGATGCGCGCATGGCGGTGGACATCCGCTCCGACGAAACAGCCCCGATGCTGGCCACCGAAAAGCAGGTGCTGGCCGCCGTGGACAGCGCCGTGACCGAAGAGAACGCACGCTGGGGTGTGAACACCCTGAGCGCATCGACCAAACTCATCGGCGACCGGCCCGGTGGCCGTACGGCGGCGGATTCGGTCATTGTGGAAGCGGCCGTGCGCGCCAACACGGCGTTTGGCCGCAAGACGGTGCTGGGCGGCGCGAGCACCGATGCCAACGTGCCCATGTCGCTGGGCATCCCCGCCATCGTGATCGGGGGCGGCGGCAAGACGGGCGGGTTCCACGCGCTGTCCGAATGGATTGACCTGACGGACGCCTGGAAAGGCGCGCAGACCTCGCTGGTCACGGTGCTGGGGCTGGTGGGGGTGCAGGGTGTGAGTGCACCGCTGCTGGACAAGCGCCCACCCCGCGCCAAGTAGTTGCGCGGCAGCGGGGCGCCCTCTCAGCGACACACACCAGCGCGGGAGTGGAGCGGGCCGTGGATGGCGTGTTGCCGCGTGCCCTGCCGGGCAGGGCCCGCAGCACCACAATTCACGATTGTTGACATGAAGGAGACGCCAAGGTGCGTACCATGGGTGGTTCCGTCCGGGGCGGCGCACCGCCGTCCTTTATCCCTCTGCAGGAGAACACCATGGGTTTGCTCGATTCCGTTCTGGGTGCCGTTATCAACAATGCATCGCAAGGCGGCAATGGCGCCGCTGCAGCCGGTGGGGCCGGGAGTGGCTTGGGCGGCTTGATCAGCCTGGCTGCGCAGAACCCGCAGCTGGTGCAGGCCGTGATGTCCCTGATCAGCAACGACGGCCCGGTGGGCGGTCTGCCGGGGTTGATGGCCAAGTTTCAGCAGGCGGGGCTTGGCAATGTGATTGCGTCCTGGCTGAGCGCGGGGCCGAATCAGGCGATCTCCGGCGAACAGTTGTCCAGCGTGCTGGGCAGCGGCCCGCTGTCGCAGATCGCGTCGCAACTGGGCGTAGGCCCCGGCGCGGCAGCAGGCCAGCTGGCCCAGGTACTGCCGGGCCTGATCGACCAGCTCAGCCCGCGCGGCGAGGCGCCGCAGGGCGGGTTTGGCACCTCGAACGACCTGTTCGGAATGCTGGGCGGATTGTTGCAAAAATGATAGCTGCTAGCGCTTTATAGATAAGCGCTGGCGGCCATTTTGGCTTGAAATTTTGGGTAACCGCGACGACCCGGCTACCTCACTGCCGGACAGCGCCGCACCAGCCACTGCTGCAGCAGGTTGAACACCGGCTCGGCCAGCTCCGGGCTTTCATTGAACAGCTCGTGGAACAGGGGTTCAAAGCAGTGTGCATGCACGACGGCCTTGGGGGCTGCGGCCGCAAAGGCACGGCTGCCCGCAGGGTGGACCAGCTTGTCGCTGCCCGCCCACATCAGCAGCGTGGGCACGCTCCAGTGCGCGGCGCGGGCCACGGTGGCGGGGCCGCCGTTGGCGATGAAGCGGGCCAGGCGGGCGCTGATGCGGTCGTGGCACAGCGGGTCGGCCAGGTAGGCCTCGACCACGGCCGGGTCGTGCGAGAGGTACTGCGCATCGAGCCCATTGCCCACGCGCAGGTTGGGTGCGATGCGCGGCAGCGTGGCCAGCAGCAGCTTTTGCACGGCGCCCAGGCCCGCATCCAGCGCGGGGGATGACAACACCAGGGCGTCCACAGGCCGTATCTTCAACGACACAAAACGCGAAGCCACAAGCCCGCCCATGCTGTGGCCCAGCAACACCAGGGGCTGGCCTGCGGGCATGCGGGCGCGCGTGGCGTCCACCAGGTCGGCCAGGTCATCCAGCAGGCGCAGGTCCGAAGTGAGGCCGCCACGTGGCCCACCAGATTCGCCGTGACCATACTGGTCGTAACCCCGCACGGCAAAACCCCAGTCGTTGAGGCGGCGGGCCACCGCGTCATAGCGGCCCACATGTTCGCCCAGGCCATGCACCAGCAGCACGGTGCCCCGGCAGGGCTCGCCCTCGGGCAGGGGCCAGTCCTGCACAGCCAGGTTTTCGCCGTCGCTGGCGGTGAAGGTGGTGAGGGTGGAGGGAGCGAGTTCGTCGGCGTCGAGGGTCATGGTGAAAGGGCTGGCACAGACAGGGGAGCAGAACGCGGATCAGGCGGGGTGCAACACGGGGGATGCCGAGCAAGGGCCGCCCCGCAGCGAGGGCATCGTCCCCCTTCCCGAAGTCACGCAGCGACTTCGAGAGAAGGGGGAAGACGCGAAGCGACTCAGGGGGTTGTACCCGAGCTTTCCGCCATGCCTGCAATCACCTGCGCCACTGCGGCGGTGAGCTTCTTGGCGTAGGGCACATGCAGGAACTCGTTGGGGCCGTGGGCGTTGCTCTTGGGGCCGAGCACACCACACACCATCATTTGCGCGGTGGGGAAGCCTTCGCTGAGCATGTTCATGAGCGGGATGGTGCCGCCCTGGCCGATGTAGCCGCAGGGCGCACCAAAGTGGGCCTGCGAGGCGGCGTTGAGCGCCTGCTCGAACCAGGGCGTGGTGGCGGGGGCGTTCCAGCCTGTGGCGCCGCTCATGCTCTGGAAGGTGACCTTCGCCTGGTAGGGCGCGTTGTCTTCGAGCAGGGCTTTCAGCTCCTGCACGGCGGCGGCGGCGTCCACCAGGGGCGGAAGGCGCAGGCTGAGCTTGAAGGCGGTGTAGGGGCGCAGCACATTGCCTGCGTCCTGCAGGGCCGGGAAGCCTTCGGCGCCGGTCACGCTCAGCGTGGGCTCCCAGGTGCGCTTGAGCAGGGCCTGCAGCGGGTCGGTGGTGGTGGGCAATGCAAAGGTGGTGGAGCCGCCGCAGTCGTAGTGCGCCCAGGGGAAGCGCTTGTACACATCTTCGCCCAGGATGCCCGCCGTGGCGCGGGCCTGGGCCAGGCGGTCGGCAGGCACTTCGCAATGAAAGCTCTGGGGCAGGAGACGGCCGGTGGCGCTGTCTTCGAGCCGGTCGAGCACCTGCCGCATGATGCGGAACGACGAAGGCACCAGGCCCGAGGCGTCACCGGAGTGGATGCCTTCGGTGAGGATCTCGACCTTGAGCGTGCCGGTGGCCATGCCGCGCAGGCTGGTGGTGAGCCACAGCTGGTCGTAGTTGCCGGCGCCCGAGTCCAGGCACACGACCAGCGCCACGTTGCCCATGCGGGGCTTCAGTGCATCGATGTAGGGCAGCAGGTCGCGCGAGCCGCTTTCCTCGCAGGTCTCGATCAGGCCCACGATGCGCGGGTGGGGCACGTTCTGGCGCTTGAGCTCCTGCACGGCGGCGATGCTGGCATAGACCGCGTAGCCGTCATCGGCGCCGCCCCGGCCATAGAGCTTGCCGTCTTCGTACTTGGGCGTCCAAGGACCGAGGTCGTTACGCCAGCCGCTGAACTCGGGTTGCTTGTCGAGGTGGCCGTACATGAGCACGGTGTCACCGGCCCCCACGCTCCCCGCTGCGCGTGGTTCGCTGCCCCCCGAGGGGGCTGCGCCGCCTTCGGGCGGCCGTGCGGCGTCGCGGGCGCCGGCCTGGGTAGCGTCGATTTCAAAGAACAGCACGGGGGTGCGGCCTGGGAGGCGCACGATTTCGAGCGTGAGGCCTTCAACCTTCTGCGACTCGACCCACGCGGCGGCGTTGCGCACCACGGTGTCGAGCAGGCCCTGCTCGGCCCAATCGGGCGAGAACATGGGCGACTTGGCGGGGATGGCGATGTAGTCGGTGAGCTGGCGAACAATGTCGTTGTCCCAGGCTTGGCTAACCCGTTCGAGGGCCAGGGCGGGTTGCAGGGCGTGGGGGGGGACTCGGGCGTTCATGGGCAGCTCTCCTGAATACGGCGGATCTTGTGGACCGAAACCAGCATTCCAACACAACGCCTGTGCGGGCGCCATGGCAGGTATCCATAGACCCGCGACATAGTCTGGCAGCGCTGTGGCAGGGGGCGCAGCTCTTCTTCGGGTGGTGTGCCCAGCGTGGCCCGTCCCGCGTCCCTCTTGGGGGTCAATACCGGGAAACAGGATGCGTGTCGGGATTGGCCTGTGCCGCCGCCAGGGAGGCGGGGCGCCGCAGGCTGGTGGACACCTCCACCCGGTTGCGGCCGTTTTCCTTGGCCTGGTAGAGCGCACGGTCGGCTGCGGCGATCAGCATGTCCCAGCTGTCGCCGGGCTCCAGCCGGCCGCCAAAGACGCCAATGCTGACCGTGACGGCAATGCCCAGGGCCGCGTCGGTGGTTGCATCTGGCGCGGCTCCGCCGACTGCGCGGATGCGGCAGCGCGATTCCTCCACCGCCTTGCACAGTTCCCGCGCCAGCTGCTCGGCCCCCAGCAACGTGGTGTCGGGCAGCACCACCATGAATTCCTCACCCCCGTAGCGGCCCACCAGGTCCTGCGCCCGCACGCGCTCGCTCAGCACATTGACCACGCTGCACAGCACCTGGTCACCGGCGGGGTGCCCGTAGCGGTCGTTGACCCGCTTGAAGTGGTCGATGTCCACCATCATGAGCGCGATGGATTCGCGCGAGCGCACGGCGCGCGAGACGTCGCGGTCCAGCGCCGCGATCAGCGAGCGGCGGTTGGCCACGCCAGTAAGCGGATCCAGCGCCGCCATGATGCGGTTGTTCTCGTCGGCACGGTCGCGAGACATGAACACAAATCCCATGGAGCTGATAAGCACCACAGAAAACGTGGCCATGAAGGTCAGCGTCTGCAGCAGGCTGCCCTGGAGGATGCTGGTGGCCGTCTGGCTTTCGCCCAAGGCCAGCAGCGCGCGGCCCCCCAGCACCAGGGCCTCCAGGCCCAGCCCTGCCACCAGCAGCCACTGCCCGCGCCCCACGGTGGCATGGCGGCGCTCCAGGGCCGCCACCAGAGCCCACACGGCCTGCAGCCCGATGACCAGGCCCACAAAACTCGCGCGCGCCGGAAAGTTGTCGATAAACACGATGACAAAACACGTGACCAGCGCCGACGGTGTGAGCAGCAGCAGCCACCGTGGCGGGCGCCCCTGGAACTGGTAGATCGCGGCGATCATCCCCACAAACACGCAGGACAGCAGCAGGTTGCCCAGCACGATGGACACCACATCCGGCACCAGACCCCGCAGCATGATCAGCAAATGCCCGACGGCATTGACCATCAGGGCGGCCGCCCACCGTCCCAGGCCATCGCGCCGACGCCCCCAGCCCACCACAGCCATGGAGGCGGCCATCATGAGCGAACTCACGATGATCATGACCAGCATGGTGGGAACGTGGGCGGCCATGGATGGGGGTGGGCGGTGTGGTGGGGGGGTTTCAGATCAGCATAAACGAAGGTCTGCAGACCGCAAACCGCCAGATGACCACGCGTCCCCGCCGCACAGTCGATTGGTCGGATGCAGTGGGCTATTGCAACTGGGCGGGTGCGCGCGCGCCACTGCCGGGGGCGTGCACCGCCTCGCCCTCGCCCGTTTGTGCCATGGGCGCGGCCAGGGCCGCGCGCTGGGTGTAGCCGATACCGCCACCGGCAGCGCCCTCGGCCCGCGAGAGCTTGAACACCTGCACCGCCCCCGCAAGACGGGAGGCCTGCTCCCGCAGGCTTTGGGCTGCGGCGGCGGATTCCTCCACCAGGGCAGCGTTCTGCTGTGTCATCTGGTCCAATTGGTTGACGGCAGTGTTGACCTGGCCGATGCCGTCGGACTGCTCGCTCGATGCCGCTGTGATCTCACCAATGATGTCGCCCACGCGTTTGACCGAGCCCACGATCTCGTCCATGGTGGTGCCCGCGTTCTGCACCAGGCGTGCGCCCGATTCCACCCGCTCCACCGAGGCGCCGATGAGCGCCTTGATCTCGCGCGCGGCCTCGGCACTGCGCCCTGCCAGACTGCGGACCTCGCTGGCCACCACGGCAAAGCCCCGGCCTTGTTCACCAGCGCGGGCGGCTTCCACCGCTGCGTTCAGGGCCAGGATGTTGGTCTGGAACGCAATGGAATCGATCACGCCGATGATGTCGGCAATCTTGCGCGAGCTTTGGTTGATGTCGCCCATGGTGGTGACCACCTCGCCCACCACCTGGCCACCGCGTGCGGCCACGGCGGCGGCGGTGCTGGCCAGCTGGTTGGCCTGGCGCGCGGCGTCGGCCGACTGGCGCACGGTGGAGGTAAGGTGCTCCATGCTCTGCGCGGTCTGCGCGAGGCTGCTGGCCGTGGCCTCGGTGCGGGCCGACAGGTCCTGGTTGCCGCTGGCGATCTCGGCGCTGGCGGTGGTGATGCTGTCCACCGCCGTGCGCACCTGCTGCAGCATCTGCGTGTAGCGCTGGCGCATGCCTTCCACCTCCTGCACCAGCGCGCCGATTTCGTCGCGCCGCGTGGTGCGGAATTCTTCTGTCAGGTCGCCCTGCGCTACCAGGGTGATGGCCTGGGTCAGGTCCTGCAGCGGGCGGCTTACGCCCCGGCGCAGCATGAGGAACAGGCCGATGGCCAGCAGCACCACGGCCACGGCCATCAACCCCCACACGGCGAGCGTGACGCGGCGCTGGCTGGCCATGGCCTCGCCGTCGGCCACCTCCGCCACCACCCACCAGCCGCCGCCGGTTTTGCGCACCAGGGCCCAGGGGTCTTCGGCACCGGTGCCCAGCACGGGCGCGGCCTCGCGCACAAAGCCGTCGGGCGATGCGGCCAGGGCTTCAAAAAACGGGCGGGCCTGGGGGTAGGCTTCCAGCACACGCTTGCCGCGTGCCGTGGGGTGGTACACGAACACCGCCTTGTCGAGCGAGGTGCCGGGGTTGATCACGTACGTGCCGCCATGCTCGAAGAATTTTGTCTGCGTGACCTGCTTTTGCAGCATGGCGTGGAACACGCTGATGTCGTTGCCGATGAACAGCAGCGCAATCACCTTGCCCGAAGCGTCTTTGGCGGGCAGGTAGTGGCCCATGAAGGGCTTGCCGCCCACCACGGTGACGCCGGTGTAGGGCTCGCCCTTGGACACGGTGGCATAGGCCGGGTCGTCCTTGCCCAGCGGCGTGCCCTGCTGGCGCGCGCCCTGTTCGTTCTTGACCGAGGTGGTGATGCGCACGAAGTCATCGCCCTTCTTGGCGAACACGGTGGCGATACCGCCGGTCTCGCTGGCGAACTTGTCGACCGAGCCGTAGTCCTCGTTCACCAGCGCGCCGTAGCTGCGCAGCTCGCCCGAGGCTTCGTCGAGCTGCATGGTGGCCTCGAAGTAGCGCTGAAAGCCCTTCATGGTCAGCTGCACCAGCTCGCGGTTGGTGTTGTCGGCGGCGTCCAGCGACTGCGCCACGCTCTGCGCGGTGTCGCCCACACTGGAGGCGACCAGGGCGCGGGTGCTGCGCTCGGTGAGCACGGCAATGGCCAGCCCCACCAGCACCAGCACCAGGGCCACCAGCGCAATGGCGGTCAGCGTGACCTGGCGCGCGACGGAACGGTTGTTGGCAAGGGAAGCAGCCATGCAGTGTGTCTCCTGGAGATTGAAAGCCCAAAGCCGGCTGTCGCCGGTCTGCGGTCACTCTACGTCCAGAGGCTTGTTACATTTATTCACGCATTCCCTTACGCAAAGCTGCGTACCTCAACGCCGCCGATGTGTGAGTCATGGCCTGCGAAACTGGCACTGCCCAAGCCGAGGACGCCGAGCAAGTACCGCCCCACAACGAAGGCGTAGGGGGAAGGCGCAAAGCGACTCAGCGGATCTTCCCAGTCATCCAGCCCAGGCCTTGCGAGGTGCCCGCTGCGGGCCGGTATTCGCAGCCGACCCAGCCGCCGTAGCCCAACGCGTCGATGGTGTCGAAGAGAAAGGGGTAGTTCAGCTCCCCCCGGTCCGGCTCGTGGCGCCCGGGCACACCGGCAATCTGAACATGCGCCACCCGGCCCGTGGGCAGGTACTGGTGCAGCTTGGTGGCCACGTCACCCTCCACGATCTGGCAGTGGTAGAGGTCCATCAGCACCTTGAGGTTGGGGGCCTGCGCCGCATCAAGCAGCTCGTGCGCGTGATCCTGCCGGTTCAGAAAGTAGCGCGGCATGTCGCGCAGGTTGATGGGCTCGATGAGGATGTCGCACCCCGCACGCGCAGCCTCGGCCGCCGCCCAGCGCAGATTGCCAACGCACAGGTCCTTGAGGGATTCGCGCTCCACGCCGGGCGGCACGATGCCCGAGAGCACGTGGATGCGCGGGCAGCCCAGCACCTCGGCATAGCGCAGGGCTTCTTGCACGCCCGCGCGGAACTCGGCCTCATGCCCAGGCAGCGCTGCGGTGCCGCGCGCGTTCTGGTCCCACGCCGCCGCCATGCGGCTGCGGTCGGTGCCGCCAGGCGGGGCATTGAACAGCACCAGCTGCAAGCCGTTGTCCGCAAGCCGGGCCGCCACCTCGACGGGCTCGAAGGCATAGGGAAACAAGAACTCCACCGCCGTGAACCGGTCGCGCGCCGCAGCGGCAAAACGGTCCAGAAACGGCAGCTCGGTGTACATCAGGCTCAGGTTGGCGGCAAACTGGGGCATGGCGGGCGCGGGCGGAAGGTGGAATCAGAGCGCAGCAGCTTATCGTGCAGCATCGGGGCCAGCAGCCCTTGACAAGCCTCAACCAGGCTCCACCCATGAAAAATATGAGCAAAATTGGCACCTAGCGCTTAATGGATAAGCGCCAGTAGCTATTAATTTAATAGTATTTTGCTCTCCTACCAGGACACCCAATGCGCATCGGAGAACTCGCCCAACGCACCGGCACCACGCCCAAGGCCATCCGGCTGTACGAGGCCCGGGGCCTGCTGGGCACGGTGGCGCGCGCAGGCAGCTACCGCCACTATGGCGAGGCCGATGTGGCCCGCGTGTTGCTGATCCGCCAGGCCCAGGCGCTGGGTTTTCGGCTGTCGGAGCTGGATGGCCTGCCCCACATCGACACCGCTGCAGGCTGGGAACGCATGGCCCAGCTGGTGGCCGGGCGGCGGGCCGCCGTGGCGCAGGAGCTGGCGCGCCTGTCAGCGCTGGACGCGCAGCTGGCGCTGTTGGAAGCCGAGCTGCACACCTGCGACACGCTGGCCGTGCCCGTGGCACCCGAAGCCTGCGCCGCGCCCTCCACACTGGCGGTGGCACCTCCAGCGCACAACCCCGCGCAATTTGGTGCAGCGACCACGGCGGGCGCTGCGAGATTCACCGCGACTTGACCTGACCGCTTGACTCTGCCCCGTGGGGCAGGGTGACCATGGCGCCATCAACAACACCGTGATGGAGCGTCTGTGGCAGAGCAACAAAACATTCTGGTCATCCTGGGCCACCCCACCGCCGA
Organism: Acidovorax sp. sif0632; assembly: GCF_019218805.1. Classification (NCBI taxonomy): domain Bacteria; kingdom Pseudomonadati; phylum Pseudomonadota; class Betaproteobacteria; order Burkholderiales; family Comamonadaceae; genus Acidovorax; species Acidovorax sp. sif0632. Next base: position 322,008 of record NZ_JAHUWW010000005.1, read on the forward strand.
GAGCCTGTGCGCAGGCATGGCACGTGCCTATGCCGAGGGCGCCAGGCGCGCAGGGGCGCAGGTGCGGTTTCTGGACGTGGGTCAGCTGACCTTCAACCCCCTGTTCCAGGGCTATGGCGCTGCCCAGCCGCTGGAACCCGATTTGCTGGCCGCGCAGGCCGACATCACCTGGGCGCACCATCTGGTGTGGGTCTATCCGATCTGGTGGGGCGCCATGCCCGCGCTGCTCAAGGGTTTTATCGACCGCGTGCTGCTGCCCGGCTATGCCTTCAAGTACCGCAAAGGCTCATCACTGTGGGACAAGCTGCTGGCCGGCCGATCGGCCGAGCTGCTGGTGACCATGGACTCGCCGCCCTGGTACTTCCGCTGGGTCACACGCATGCCAGGGCACCACCAGATGAAGAAGGCCATCCTGGAGTTCTGCGGCATCAGCCCCGTGCAGGTGCACAGCTTTGGCCCGGTGCGCAGCGCCAGCACCGAGCGGCTGGCGCAGTGGGTGGAAAAGGCGCGGCAACTGGGGCAGCGCCAGGGGGCACGCTCCGCGCCGGGCAAGCCGCGCCCGGCACCCGTCACTTCGTCGCCGTGAATGCTTGAACGGCAGCTCGGCCCACGGCCGGGTCGTCGGTGAAGAAGCCGTCGATGCCTGCGCGCAGATAGGCCGTGATCTCACCCACGCTGTCGCCGCGCACGGTGCCATCGGTGGTCGGTGCTTTCTTCAGGCCTGCGGGCAGGAAGGCGTTTTCGGGCCGCAGCGTCCAGATGTGCACGGCCAGGCCTTCGGCGCGGGCGCGCGCCACCAGCGTCGTGGGCTCGCCGGGAACGCCGTCCTTGACCGGCACCACCAGCGTCTTGAAGGGGCCGATGGCATTGGCATAGGTGGCCACCTGCTTGAGGCCCTCGGGCGTGATGAGGTCGGCATAAGCGCGCGTGTTGGCCGCGCCCTGCGCCACAAAGTCATACGGCCGGCCCGAGGGCGCCACCAGTTGCACCAGACGCACGCTGCTGAGCTTGCGGATTGCCTGCAGGTTGCTGACCTCGAACGACTGCACGAACACGGGCGCGTCCTTGTGGTTCCAGCCGTTCTTCTCCAGCGCGGCCAGCAGCGGCGCCTCCAGCGGCAGGCCGATGGACTGGAAGTAGGTGGGGTGTTTGGTCTCAGGGTAGATGCCGATGGTCCTGCCCGTCTTCGCGCTCTGGGCCTTGGCCAGGTCGATGACTTCCTGCAGCGTGGGCACCTCGAACTGGCCGTTGTAGGCCACGTTGGCCGGGCGCTGCGCGGGGATGCGCTCGCGGGCGCGCAGGGTCTTGAGTTCGGCCAGGGTGAAGTCTTCGGTGAACCAGCCGGTGATGGCCTGGCCGTCGATGGTCTTGGTGGTTTTGCGGCCTGCGAACTCGGGGCGGTCCACCACGTCGGTGGTGGCTTCCTTCACCGAGCCGTCGGCGCCCAGGATGGCAATCGCGTTCTCATGCCGGGCCACCAGCACGCCGTCCTTGGTGATCACCAGGTCGGGCTCGATGATGTCGGCGCCGTCGTCAATGGCCTGCTGGTAGGCGGCCAGCGTGTGCTCGGGCCGCAGCGCCGAAGCGCCCCGGTGGGCAATCACGGTGGGGGTGGGCGGCCAAGCCTGGGCGACGGCACCCAGCGCCCAAGTGGTCAACAGCGCGGCAGCGGTCACTGCGCGCAGTGCAATGCGTTTCATGCGGGTCTCCTACAAACGGAGACCGCACCTTAGCCGATGCGCTTGACAGCGTCGTGTCGCAAGGAGGCCTACGCGTGTTCGAAGTGAAAAACGGCCGTGCCCGCGCGTGCATTGGGCAGCCAGCGCACCTCTTGCCCGTCCTGCAGCCCGAAGGAGTCGAGGATGCGCAGGCCGTTCTTGGTGGCCAGCACTTCAAAGTCTTTGTAGGTGCCCACACGGATGTTGGGCGTGTCGTACCACTGGTAGGGCAGGCGTCGCGTCACGGGCATGCGTCCGCGCAGGATGGACAGGCGGTTGGGCCAGTGCGCAAAGTTGGGAAACGCCACCACACCCGTGCGGCCCACGCGCGCCGTCTCGCGCAGCATGGTCTCAGCATTGCGCAGGTGCTGCAGCGTGTCGATCTGCAGCACCACGTCAAAGCTGTTGTCGTCGAACATGACCAGCCCCTCGTCGAGGTTGAGCTGGATCACATCCACACCGCGCTGCACGCAGGCCAGCACGTTGGCGTCGTCGATCTCCACGCCATAGCCACTGCAGCCGCGCTCACGCTGCAGGTAGTCGAGCATGGCGCCGTTGCCACAGCCCAGGTCGAGCACGCGCGAGCCGGGAGGCACCAGGCGCGCCAGGGCTTGCATTGCCGCTTTGTCCGTCATGCTTGCAACTCCTTGGCAATGCTGTCGAAATAAGAGCGCATCACGCCCATGTAGCGGGCGTCATCGAGCAAAAAGGCATCGTGCCCGTGGGGCGCGTCGATCTCGGCGTAGCTCACGCTGCGGCGGTTGTCGAGCAAGGCCTTCACGATCTCGCGGCTGCGCTTGGGAGAGAAGCGCCAGTCGGTGGTGAAGCTCACCAGCAGGAACCTGGCCTGCGCCCGGGCCAGGGCCCGCGTGAGGTTGCCGGCATGGGTTCGCGCGGGGTCGAAGTAGTCGAGCGCGCGGGTGATGAGCAGGTAGGTGTTGGCGTCGAAGTAGTCGCTGAACTTGTCGCCCTGGTAGCGCAGGTAGCTTTCGATCTGGAACTCGATGTCCTGGGTGCTGTATTTCAGTTCCAGGCCTTCGCGCAGCTGCCGGCCGAACTTCTCGTTCATCACGTCGTCGCTCAGGTACGTGATGTGGCCGATCATGCGGGCAATGCGCAGGCCACGCTTGGGGATCACGCCGTGGCGGTAAAAGTGGCCGCCGTGGAAGTCCGGGTCGGTCACGATGGCGCGGCGGGCCACTTCGTTGAAGGCGATGTTCTCGGCTGTGAGGTTGGGGGCGCTGGCCACCACCACCGCGTGGCGCATGCGCTCGGGGTACTGCAGCGTCCAGCTCAATGCCTGCATGCCGCCCAGGCTGCCGCCCAGCACGGCCGCCAGTTGCTGGATGCCCAGACGGTCGAGCAGACGGGCCTGGGCATTGACCCAGTCCTCCACCGTGACCACCGGGAAGTCCGCGCCGTAGACCTCGCCCGTATCGGGATGGTTGTGCATGGGGCCGGTGGAGCCAAAGCAGGAGCCCAGGTTGTTCACGCCGATCACGAAGAAGCGGTCGGTGTCCACGGGCTTGCCGGGGCCGATCATGTTGTCCCACCAGCCCTCGCTCTTGTCCTGCCCGGCGTAGACGCCCGCCACATGGTGCGAGGCGTTGAGGGCGTGGCACACGAGCACGGCGTTCGAGCGGTCGGCATTGAGCGTGCCGTAGGTCTCGTAGGCCAGGTGGTAGTCGCGGATGGACGCACCGCTTTGCAGCGAGAGCACCTCCGGGAAATGCATGGACTGGGGCGTGGCAAAAAACGACATAAAAAAACCCGGCGTCGCTAAAAACGAGGCCGGGCGGATGTGTCGGACGGGTCTTTAGCAGGATTTATAAAGCGCCCGCAAGCTGTGGCAAATCGGCGCGTCTGGCAAATATACCAAAACGGCCGCTGCTACTCACCCGGCGGGCGTGAAGATCGCCACGAGCCCCAACACCAGAAAAATCACCGCCGAGACCACATGGACGGCGCGAATGGGCACGCGGCGAGTGATGCGCTCGCCCAGCCATACCACCGGCGCGTTGGCGATCATCATGCCGAGCGTGGTGCCCGCCACCACCCACAGGTAGGCGTTGTACTGCGCGGCCAGCATGACGGTGGCGATCTGGGTCTTGTCGCCCATTTCGGCCAGGAAGAATGCGACCACGGTAGTGCCAAACACCCCCCAGCGTGGCGATCCGTCGGCTTCGCCTTCGTCCAGCTTGTCGGGGAGCAGCATCCACACCGCCATGGCGATGAACGATGCACCCAGGATCCAGCGCAGTACCTGGGGGCCGAGGAACGTGGTCACCCAGGTACCCAAAGCCCCGGCCAGGCCGTGATTCACCAGGGTCGCCACCAGGATGCCAAGCACGATCGGCCAGGGTTTGCGAAAACGTGCGGCCAGCACGAGCGCGAGCAGCTGCGTCTTGTCGCCCATCTCGGCGAGCGCGACGATGGCGGTAGAAATGAAGAAGGCTTCCATGGGGGAGGGGGTCCTATCCGGCCGGATGGTGGAAAACGCATTGACTGCACCCCGACTCCGGCCATGTGGATCGGTTTGCAGTCAATGGTCTCGCCCAGCTCAAAAGCCGCATACGCCATAGGTTTCGAAGAACCCAAGTGTGTTGACGCATGCCCCCGGCGCATTGCGCGGCCGGGCGGTCTACTCCCCAAAGACTCGCGGATTTTACCCTGCTTCCGACAGGGAAAACAGGCGGGTGGTTGCCGAAAGGTGGCGACGGGCCAGGTTCGGGTGGCTGTTCAGACCCTGCGGGTTTCCCCTGAAAACCGCCGTTGCACGCTCCAAAATACCCACAAATTTGTGCAGGATGGATGGCTTGATCCAGAAATAAACCCCACACGCCTCATAAAGTGATTAATAATGGGTTCGCTTTTCTGCTTGCAGGAAAGCAGTTAGCTTAGCGGTGAATGGTCAGTTTCGCGTCTTTGAAGTCGTCACAGGTTTGTTGATTGCGTCGGACTCCATCGCGTTTTTGTGTTTTTTCAGGAGTCCTTCATGGGCAACAAACTTTACGTGGGCAACCTGCCCTACTCTTTCCGCGACGAAGATCTGCAACAGACCTTCAGCCAGTACGGCTCGGTCGGCAGCGCCAAGGTCATGATGGAGCGCGACACCGGCCGCTCCAAGGGTTTCGGCTTTGTCGAAATGGGCAGCGATGCTGAAGCCCAAGCCGCCATCCAAGGCGTGCATGGCACCAATTTCGGCGGCCGTGACCTCGTGGTCAACGAAGCCCGTCCCATGGAGCCCCGCGCTCCCCGTAGCGGCGGCTTCGGCGGCGGCAACGGTGGTGGCGGCGGCTACGGCGGTGGTGGAGGCGGCGGTTACGGCGGTGGCCGTAGCGGCGGCGGTGGTGGTGGTTACGGCGGTGGCCGTAGCAGCTACTAAAAAGACCTTGCTGGCAGACCTTTGCGGTCTGCCAAAGGCAAAACAAAGGAGCCCCTGGGCTCCTTTTTTCATGCCTGCGCGGCATCGCCACCACAGTCGGCATTGCCGCTTGCTTTTTCAGCAAAAGTGTGGCGCATAATGAGCCAGCGGGGTTTCCCCCGCTTAAAGTTTGCGGTGATCCGTCAGTTTCGCGCTGAGAGCGTCATTGAGATTAGCTGGCTGCGTTTTCGGGACTCCATCGCTTTTTCCATGTGTTTTTGAGGAGTCCCTCAATGGGCAACAAACTGTACGTCGGCAACCTGCCGTACTCGGTGCGCGACAGCGATCTCGAACAGGCCTTTGGCCAATTCGGCGCAGTGACCAGCGCCAAGGTCATGATGGAGCGCGACACAGGCCGCTCCAAGGGCTTTGGTTTCGTGGAAATGGGCAGTGACGCGGAAGCCCAGGCCGCCATCAATGGCATGAATGGCCAGCCACTGGGTGGCCGCAGTATCGTCGTGAACGAAGCACGCCCCATGGAGCCCCGCCCACCCCGCAGTGGCGGATTTGGCGGCGGTGGTGGCGGTTACGGCGGCGGCGGTGGTCGCAGTGGTGGCGGCGGTTACGGCGGTGGCCGTGAAGGCGGTGGTGGCTATGGCGGCGGCCGCGAGGGTGGCGGCGGTTACGGCGGCGGTGGTGGCGGTGGCCGCAGCGAAGGCGGATTCCGCAGCCCCTACGGCTCTGGCTCCCGCAACGGCGGTGGCGGCGGTGGCCGCAACGGCGGTGGTGGCGGCGGCTATGGTGGCGGTGGTGGCAACGGCTACTGAAGCAGGCCAGTGACGTTTCTCTGAAAGCCCCCTCGGGGGCTTTTTTCATGCACGACCGCCACGCCTTGCTTCTATCGCAGCCAGGACCGCCCCGAACCGGCGGCCAAAAACCACCCCCGGTGGACCTAGGAGCTACTGCTCGCTCTGCCGCCGCTTGCGCGGGCGCCCGGCCAGCAGCTTGTCGAACAGCACGTTCGGCACCATGCGCAGCAACTTGGCAACCACCCCCATTTGCCAGGGGATGACCCGGTAGCTGACACCGGCCGTGATGGCCCGGAAGGCACGGTCCGCAAAATCATCGGCCTGCATCAGAAACGGCATGCTGTAGCGGTTCTGGCGGGTGAGCGGCGTGTCAATGTAGCCCGGAGAAATGGTGACCACACGCACTCCGTGGGGGCGCATCTCCCCGCGCAGGCTCTCGCAGTAGCTGATGACGGCCGCCTTGCTGGCGCAATACGCACCATGCCCGGGCAGGCCACGGATGCCTGCCACGCTGCCGATGCCCACCAGTGTGCCGCTGCCCCGCTGCGCCATCGCGTCCGCAAAGGGATGGAAGGTGGCCGCCACGCCGATGTTGTTGGTGGCAAAGGTGCGTGCCATCACGTCGATGTCGTCGCGCACTGCCGTGTCCATGCCCACACTGATGCCCGCATTGGCAATGACCACGTCAGGCACCCCTTGGCGTGCGATGCAATCGCGGCCCGCAGCAACGATGCTGTCGGTCACGGCTACATCTGCACTATAAATTTCGTAGCTGTCAGCGCTTATTCCTTGAGCGCTAGCCCATGTTTTTACCTCAGAGGTGCGGCGCGCCACCAGGGCCAGGCGGTAGCCCGACCGGTGAAAGCGCAGGGCCAGGGCCTGGCCGATGCCGCTGGACGCGCCGGTGATGAAGACAAGGGGAGTGGTCATGCAGGTTCCGGACGTGGGCAACGCGTACTAGGGTTTGGCCGCGCCAGGCTGGAGCACGCCACGCACACGTCCGCGCAGCTGCAGCACCTGGTCGAGGTTGTCGTAGTCCATGCCGTCGGCCGTGAAGCGATCATTGCCGCGCGTGAGGGTGACGGGCTTGTCGGAACGCACGCGTTCGGTGTTGGTGTAGGCGTGCAGGAATTCGCTGCGGAACTCCAGCCGAGGCTGGGCGGGTGACCCTGGCTTGGCGGGCAGGGGCTCGCGCGTGACGATGGCATTTCCAAACAGCTGCACCTCCGAGCCATCGGCGTTGGTCAGGGCGCGGTCTGCCGTGGCCACGGTGAGGCGGCCCTGCGGCGTCACCGAGCGCATGCGCGCTTTGTCGATCTCCAGCGTGTCGGAGTCGGGGTAGTGCCGCGCTTCTTCGCCCTGCACTTCGCTTTGCAGGCGCCCGCTCGCGTCAAAGCTTTTTACCGAGAACGACTTCATGAAATAGTCGGGCTGGTTGCCTTGTTGGCGCTCGATGGCAGGCAGCAGGGGCATGGGCGCGTTGCGCACCAGCCACCAGGTGCCCAGCGCCAGCAGCCCCATGAGCACGACGGGCAGATAGAGCGAGAACTGTTCCCAGCCCTGGCGGACCCAGTTGCGCATCACGGTGTTGCCTCCGGGCCAGGCACGACAACCTGGCAGGTGGGGAAAGAGCGCAGAAAACCCCGGTTCATGCGGTGTACTCCGCCAGCAGTGCGGCATAGCGGCCCGAGGCCACCAGCAGCAGATCACACAGTTCGCGCGCGGCACCATCGCCGCCCCGGGCCTGCGTCACAAAATGGGCGGCGTGGCGCACTTCGGCCTGGGCGTTGGCCGGGGCGCACGCGAAAGCACTGCGGCGCATCACCGGCAGGTCGGGCCAGTCGTCACCCATCGCAGCAGCCTGGGACCAGTCCAGCCCCAGCGTGGCCAGCATCTGTTCAGCGGCGGGGCGTTTGTCTTCGGTGCCGAACACCGCGTGTTCGACGCCCAGCGCCTTCAGGCGCACGCGCAGCGGCGCGGAGTCGCGGCCCGTGATGACCGCAGGCGTGATGCCTGCCTTTTGCAGCAGCTTGAGCCCATGCCCGTCCAGCGTATTGAAGCGCTTGAGCGTTTCGCCCGATTCGCTGAAATACAGGCCGCCATCGGTCAGCACGCCATCGACATCGAAGAAGGCAATGCGCACGCCTTGGGCGCGCAGCAGCAGCTCGGGGGGAAATTGCAGCACCGGAAAGGTCACGTCAGAAGTCATCACGCAGCGTTTGAACAAGCACGGCCAAAGCCAGTGCACCCGTGGAACCGGCTTCGCCGGGCCAGGGGGTGCGTCTCCCCTTCAAGGGGGGAAGGCGCGAAGCGACTCAGGGGGGTCCTATCCAATGAGGTCATATGACTTTGGCTCGCATCAGGTCGCCGATGTGCACCACCCCCGTGAGCACCCCTCCCGCATCCACCACCAGCACGCTGGTGATGGCATGCGCCTCCATCATTTCGGCGGCGTCCACCGCAAGGGCGTCCGGGGCAATGCGGCGCGGGTGGGGGTGCATGACCTGGCCCGCCGTGGCAGTGCGCAGGTCGGCCCCGGCCTCGATGCGGCGGCGCAGGTCGCCGTCGGTGAAGATGCCCAGCACCTGGCCAGCAGCATCAACGATGGCCGAGGCGCCCAGGCCCTTGGCACTCATTTCGCGCATAAGGTCGCTAAAGGAGGCGTCGGGCGCCACACGCGGCACCTCGCTGCCAGTGCGCATGACATCGCTCACATGGGTGAGCAGCTTGCGCCCCAACGCACCGCCAGGGTGCGAACGGGCAAAGTCTTCAGGGCGGAAGCCCCGGGCGTCGAGCAGGGCTACGGCCAGCGCGTCGCCCATGGCCAGCTGGGCCGTGGTGCTGGCGGTGGGGGCCAGGTTCAGGGGGCAGGCCTCACGCTCCACGCTGCAGTCGAGCACCAGGTCGGCATGGCGGGCGAGCGTGGACTGCAGCCCGCCGGTCATCGCGATCAGCGGGGCGCCCAGGCGCTTGAGCACGGGCAGGATGGCCGTCAGTTCACCACTTTCGCCGCTGTTGGAGATCGCCAGGACCAGGTCGTCGCCCGTGACCATGCCCAGATCGCCGTGGCTGGCCTCGGCCGGGTGCACAAAAAACGCCGGCGTGCCCGTAGATGCCAGCGTGGCTGCAATCTTGCGGCCCACGTGGCCGCTTTTGCCCATGCCCATCACCACCACACGGCCACGGGCCTGCAGCACCATCAACACAGCCTCGGCAAACACGCCATCGACGCGGGCCGCCAGCCCGGTCAGCGCCGCCGCCTCAATGTCAAAGGTCTCGCGGGCCAGGCGCAGGGCCTGTTCGGCATCAAAAGGGGGCAGCGTGGCGGGCACAGGGGTCATCCGGTGGATTCTATCGACCGGGCATGCCTGCGCGGGTGGCAGATTTTTTGCCCTGGCTCTGGCATGGACCCTGCTTCGGACAGAAAACACCGAGGGCCGCAGGAAGGCTCGGATAGCATCGAACCATGTCCTCACTCGCCCTCACCTTGCTTTACCTGTTGGCCGCAGTGCTGGGTGTTGTGGTCTGCCGCAGCCTCAAGCTGCCACCCATGCTCGGCTACCTGGCTGCGGGGGTGCTCATTGGCCCCCATGCGCTGGCGCTGACGCAGAACTCGGAAGGGGTGCGGCACCTGGGCGAGTTTGGCGTGGTGTTCTTGATGTTCGCCATCGGGCTGGAGTTCAGCCTGCCCAAGCTGCGCGCCATGCGGCGCCAGGTGTTCGGCCTGGGGCTGATGCAGGTGGTGCTGACGATGGTGGTGGTCACCGGCGCGGCACTGGTGCTCTCCCGCTGGGTGGGCGGCGTGTGGGATATGGGCTGGCAGACGGCGCTGGCGCTCTCGGGCGTGATGGCGATGAGCAGCACGGCCATTGTGGTCAAGCTCATGGCCGAGCGGGCTGAGCTCGAAAGCGAGCATGGCCGCCGCGTGATGGGCATTCTGCTGTTCCAGGATCTGGCCGTGGTGCCGCTGCTGGTGTTGATCCCCGCGCTGAGTTCCTCGTCAGACCAGCTGCTGACCGCGCTGGCGTGGGCGCTGGTCAAGGCCACGGTGCTGGTGGGCATTTTGCTCACGGGCGGGCAGCGGTTCATGCGCTGGTGGCTCACGCTGGTGGCGCGGCGCAAGAGCGAGGAGCTGTTCATGCTCAACCTGCTGCTGATCACGCTGGGCCTGGCCTGGCTGACCGAACTGGCGGGGCTGAGCCTGGCGCTGGGCGCCTTCATCGCGGGCGTGCTGGTGTCCGAGACAGAGTACAAGCACCAGGTGGGCACGGACATCCGCCCGTTTCACGACGTGCTGCTGGGGCTGTTTTTCATCACCATCGGCATGATGCTGGACTGGCACATCCTGGTGGACCGCTGGGCGCTGGTGCTGGCCCTGCTGACGGTGCCGCTGGTGGTCAAGCTGGGGATCATCCTGGTGCTGGCCCGCAGCATGGGGGCCACCACGGGCGTCGCCCTGCGCACCGGGCTCTACCTGGCCCAGGCGGGGGAGTTCGGATTTGTGCTGCTGTCGCTCACGCAGGCCAACGGGCTGGTGCAGCCCGCGCTGATGAACCCCATCCTGGCGGCCATGGTGCTGTCGATGCTGGCGACGCCGTTTCTCATCATGTACAGCAACCGCATCGTGATGAAGCTGGTGGCCAGCGACTGGCTGCAGCAGTCGCTGCAGATGACGTCCATCGCGCGCAAATCCATCAACACCAGCAAACACGTGATCATCTGCGGCTACGGCCGCTGCGGACAAAACCTAGCGCGCATGCTGGAGCATGAAGGCATCCCCTACATGGCGCTGGACCTGGACCCGGACCGTGTGCGCCAGGCCGCCGCTGCGGGCGATTCGGTGGTGTATGGCGACGCCACCCGCCTGCAGGCGCTGATGGCCGCTGGCCTGGTGCGTGCCAGCGCGGTGGCGATCACCTACATCGACGTGCCGGCCGCCCTGAAGGTGCTGGCCAACGCGCGCTCGCACGCACCGCAGGTGCCCGTGGTGGTGCGCACGCAGGACGACCTGCACCTGGACAAGCTGCAAGAGGCGGGCGCCACCGAGGTCGTGCCCGAGGCCATCGAAGGCTCGCTCATGCTCGCCAGCCACGCGCTGGCCCTGGTGGGCGTGCCCATGCGCCGCGTGCTGCGCCTGGTGCAGGACCAGCGCGATGCGCGCTACAACCTGCTGCGCGGCTACTTCCACGGCGCCGACGACGACACGGCCAACGAGCGCGACCAAGAACGCCTGTCCACCATCAACCTGCCGCCCGGCTCCACGGCCCTGGGCCGCAGCCTGGGCCAGCTGGCCCTGCCCGCCATGGGCGTTCGGGTGGTGAACCTGCGGCGTGGCAACGGCCACATCAGCGCAGCGGAGGACGACGCACAGCTGGCCGAAGGCGACACGCTGGTGCTCTCAGGACATCCGGCGGCGCTGGCGCTGGCGGAGGACAAGTTGTTGCGGGGGTAAAGGCAGGGTACATCCCCCTGAGGCACTGCGTGCCTTCCTCCTTCTCTCTACGCGCTACGCGCTCTGGGAAGGGGGACGATGCCCTCGCTGCGGGGCGGCCCTTGCTTGGCATCTCTCGCCTAGTGCGTGCCAGTGGCTGAGGCTGGCGCCAAAATTTGAATTAAATATGGCTCTAGCGCTTATCTACCAAGCGTCAATAGCTATCTATTTAATAGCAAACTACAAAAGCTCGGCGGGCCCGGGCCGCCCGAACAGATAGCCCTGGAACTGCTGGCAACCGTTGCGCAGCAGGAACGCGCGCTGCCCTTCGGTTTCCACCCCTTCGGCCACCACGTCCAGGCCCAGGCTGTGGGCCAGGGTGATGATGGTGCAGGCGATGGTGGCGTCGTTGGGGTCGGTGAGCACGTCGCGCACAAAGCTCTGGTCGATCTTGAGCTGGTCCAGTGGCAGGCGCTTGAGGTAGCTCAGGCTCGAATAGCCCGTGCCAAAGTCGTCCAGCGAGAAGCCCACGCCGAGCGTGCGCAGCGCCTGCATCTTGAGGATGCTGTCTTCCACGTCATGCAGAAGCAGGCTTTCCGTGAGCTCAAGCTTGAGGTGGGCCGGGTCCGCCCCGCAATCGCGCAGCACGCTGAGTACTTCGTCGGCAAAGCCGGGTTGGCGAAACTCCTGCGCGCTCACGTTCACGGCCACGGTCCAGTCCGCAGTGTGCGGCGCTGTTGCCCAGAGCGCCAGCTGACGGCAGGCCATGGTCAGCACCTGGCGCCCTAGCGCCAGGATCAGTCCGGTCTGCTCTGCCAGGGGGATGAAGTCGCCGGGAGGCACCATGCCGCGCTGCGGGTGGTTCCAGCGCACCAGCGCCTCGGCCCCCAGCACCTTGCCGGCCTCGTCCACCACCGGCTGGTAATGCAGCAGGAACTCGTTGCGCAGAATGCCCTGCCGCATGTCGCCTTCCAGCGCCGACCTCGCAGACGCCGCCGCCTGCATGGCGGGGTCAAAGAAACACAGCGTGTTGCGGCCCTGCGCCTTGGCCTGGTACATGGCCAGATCGGCGCGCTGGAGCAGCTCCTGCACGGGCAGCTGCACACCGCGAAAAAGGGCAATGCCGATGCTGGGCGTGCTGTGCACTTCGCTGTTTTGCACCACGTAGGGCTCGTTCAGCGCCGCCAGCACCTTTTGCGCCACGGCCTCGGCTTCGGCGGCCGCAACGTCCATCTCGGCGTGGAGGCCCTGCAGCACCACCACGAACTCGTCGCCACCCAAACGCGCCACCGTGTCGGTGGCGCGGACGCACGCGCCGATGCGCCCGCCCACCTGCACGAGCAGCCGGTCTCCCCACTCGTGGCCCATGGTGTCGTTGATGCCCTTGAAGTTGTCGAGGTCCAGGAACAGCAAAGCCCCGTGGCATCCCTCCCGCGCACACGCGTTGGCCGCGCGGTCCAGCCGGTCCATGAGCAGCCGCCGGTTGGGCAGGCCTGTGAGTTCGTCATAGAAGGCCAGGCGCTGGATCTCGGCCTCGGCCAGCTTGCGTTCGGTGATGTCGCGCGCCACGCCCCGGTAGCCCGTGAACTGGCCGGCGTCATCAAAGATGGGCTCCCCGCTGATGGAGACCCACACGGGCTTTCCGTCTTCGGTCAGGCGCTGCATTTCAAAGTCGTGGAACACCTCGTGCGCCTCCAGTTGCCTGCGGTGCTCCCGCCATTGGCCCTCGCTCACAAAGGTGTTGGGCAGCTCCCAGCGCGTGCGCCCGTAGTGCATCTCGTCGGGCACGCCGGCATCGTTGTAGGGGCTGCCGTCCAGGCGCACAAAGCGGAACTGCGCGTCCTGCTCCCAGTACCAGTCGGAGGACAGGTGGGTGAGGCTGCGCCAGCGCGATTCGCTCAGGCGCAAGGCCTCCAGGGTGCTCAGGTAGTCGGTCACGTCCGTGAAGGTGCGCACGCGCCCCCCCGGCTCCAGGGCCCGGGTGCGCACTTCGATGTAGCGGCCGTTGTGGGTGCGCCGCACATAGGTGTCCGGCATGGTGAGCTTGCCACCGTGGGCCGCATATTCCGACGCCACATAGTTGCGCGCCGTGGGTTCTATCAGCTCAAACCCGGTGCCGAAATCGCCCCGTTCGGTCTGAAACCGCACCACGTCCTCGACTTTGGGCTGGGCGGCCAGCAGGGATTCGGGCAGGTCGAGCAGCTCCAGATAGCGCCGGTTGTAGACGCGGATACGTCCCTCCGCATCCACGTTGGTAATGCCTTGCGACACGCTGGCCAGCGTGCCTTCGAGGGCGCGCGTCTTCTCGGCCAGCAACGCGCTGGTGCGCGCGAGTTCCACCTCGACCGCGCTGCGCGCCAGCTCGGCTCGGCGGGCCATTTCCAGCTGGCCCACGGTGTTGAGCAGGGGCTGGAGAAACTGCACGTCTGCCGCCGAATACCCCTCGGGCCGATTGGCCAGGCCCACCATGGCCACCAGTTCGCCCGCCGCATGGATGGGCAGCCCCAGGTAGGTGTGCAGCGGGGGATGGCCCGGGGGCGTGCCCGCGCTGCGCGTGTCGTGGCCTGCATCGTTGGTGAGCACCGGCTCGCCCGACACCAGCGCCGCGCCCACCAGGGACTGCAGGTTGTCGAACACCATGCCTTCTTCTGCGTGCTGGGCATAGAGGGCATGGGAGGCCTCGTCCCAACTGATGTCCGTCATCGCATGCACCCGCAGGAAGGGATGCCCGTCGGCGGCCCGTTGTACCTGGCCCACCAGGCCAAAGGCACTTTGCGTGAGCGACATCAGCTCCTTGAGCAGGGCCTCGAACGCGGCGCGCGGGCCCGAACTGGCGATGAACATGGCCTGCGCGAGCGATATCGCCTGCAGCAACCGGTGCTGGCGCGTCAGCATGGCCTCTGCCACCAGCCGGGCACGGGCGCTGGAACTGCGCTCCAGCACCGCATCGATCTGCGCGGGCAGGGTCAGCAGGTAGTCCAGCGCAGGGTCCTGCACAGCATAGTCATCAAAGCCGTGGCGCAGGGCCTGGGCCGCATGGGTCTCGGCGCCCTTGCGCACGATGATCATGGCCGGGACGCCATCGAGCAGCCGCAGCAGGTCAAAGGCCGAGCCATCGACGCTGCGCTGCGCCGCCAGCACAATGTCCGGCCTGCTGTGCCCCAGGTGGTCCCGGGCCTGAGCCAGCGACTGAGCCACATCCACCCGCCAGCCGGACCAGGGGTCTGCGAGCGCATCCACCACCGCCCGCGCGTGGTGGTGATCGCTTTCGATCAGCAGGATGGAGATGGGCATGGCCGATCGGCGTTGTGGAGTGGTCCAACGGGGGGCGTTACCAAGGGTGTAACAGCACGGAAACATTATGGGGGCTTGCAGCGCTCCGGGCACACCCCCAGGGCACCCACCCCCGGCTGGATACACTTTGCCCCACAACGGCCTTTGGCCTGCGCACGTTTGCGCGTGCAGCCTTTCTTTACCCCCTCGACCCCATGCAGCCACTTAGCGTCAACGAATACCTCCGCCAGCACATCCGCACCGTACCCGACTGGCCCGCACCCGGTGTGCAGTTCCGGGACATCACCCCGCTGCTGCAGGACCCCAAGGTGTTCCGCGTGCTGATCGACGCCTTTGTGCACCGCTACATGGACAAGGCGCTGCGCCCGGATGTGGTGGCCGGGCTGGATGCACGCGGCTTCATCCTGGGTGCCGTGGTGGCCTATGAACTCAACGTGGGTTTTGTGCCCATCCGCAAGAAGGGCAAGCTACCCTTCACCACGGTAGAGGAAACCTATGAACTTGAATACGGCAGCGCCACGGTGGAACTGCACACCGACGCCGTAAAGGCAGGCGACCGCGTGCTGCTGATCGATGACCTCATTGCCACGGGCGGCACGATGATGGCGGGCCGCAAGCTGCTGGAGAAACTGGGCGCGACGGTGACCGAGGGCGCCGCCATCGTGGACCTGCCCGAGCTGGGAGGCTCCAAACGGCTGCGCGAATCCGGCCTGCCGCTGTACACGCTGGTGGACTTCGAGGGCCACTGATCACGGCCGCCCAGAGTCCGACGAGCTGCGGCCCGCAGGGTCAGTTCAGTTCAGCTCGCCGTACTGGGTGCTGCTCAGGTCCGGCGCGGGGCCATCGGACCCGGGCATTTCGGTGTCTTCAAACCCCGTGGGCTGCGAAGGCGGCAGCAAAGGCCCCGAACGCACAGGCACACCGGGCTTGGCCGCTGCCAGCGGCACTGCGGCGGTGGGGCCTGCCGCCGAGGCCAGGGCGCGCTTGAACGCCGCCACTTCGTCCGCCTCGATGGGTTCGTACCGTGGTGCTGGGCGTGGTGCGGCGGCGGGCGCAGTGGGCGCCGCAGCAGGCGCAACCGCCGGAGCAGCCAGGGGAGGGCGCAGTGGCGCGGGGGCCGTGGCGGCGGCTGTCGGCACGGGCGCCACCGGGCGGGCCGGGGTGGCCACCACCGGAGCGGGTGCCGTAGCCACCGGAACCGGCCGCCGGGCCAGCGGTGGTGCTGCCTGCAGGGAAGCCCCCTGGGGCGCAACCCCCTTCTGGGGGATACCCACTGCCACGTGGTCATTGATGCGCCAGTACACGGCGGTTACCAGGATGTCGTAGCGGGTTTTGGCCGTCTGGGCAATCAGCGCCTCGATTTCGGACAGGCGCACAGTTTCTCCACCGTATTCACGCGCCAGGTCCATCATGACCAGAAACTGGCGCCCACGCTGGTCCAGCGACAGCACCTTGAACTTGTAGCTGGCCGACAGCACACCGGCCCGCACCATCGCGTCGCGGACCACCGTGTAGAGCAGCTCGCGGCGCTCCATGCGTTCGTTCTTGCGGTTGGCGGCGTGCTCGGGAGGCAGGGGCTCCACCAGCGGTTTGCCCTGGCGGCCTGGCGAGAGCGGTACCGTGGCATCGGCATTCAACAGGCCCGACGGTTCGGCCATGGGCCGGGGCTTGGGGGGAGCAGGTTTGCGGCTAAACCAACTGAACAGAGACATGGCTTGCTTTCTACGGGACGGCGCCAGAAAAATCCAAATTGAGTGTAACTTGCTGTACACCCATTCTTGCCCCGCAAAAGCCCGCAGGCCACCACCACATCGGTGGTCTGTCAGGTGGCCGCAACGCGGCGGCGGCGATTGCCCAGCCGCTTGGCCAGTACCGCCCCAGCGGCCATCACCAGGCCCAGCGCAATGGCAGGCTGGCGGATGGAAAGTTCGGTGAAGCGGATGGCGGTCAGGCTCCACAGCTTGCAGGGCGCGCTGGCCTGCACGGTGGCGCTACGGGAGCGGTGCGAGAAAAACGCACCTTCGCCCACCACGGAGCCTGCCCCGACGATCGCCAGACGCAAGCGCTCTTTTTCGTCCTGGTAGTGCACGCTCAGGCTGCCGCTTTCCACCAGGTACAAGGTGCGGTCTGTAGCGCCCTGCGTGAACAACACCTGTCCGGCGGGCATGACCACGGGCAGAAGGTAAGACGAGAGGATGTCCCACTGCGCCTGGGTCAGCGGGTTGGTCATGCTGTCGTCGGCACTGGCCTGTGCGATGGCATCGATCAGACCTTGCAGGTCTACCTTGGAAACAACAGGCGTGGGAACATTCATGGTTTGCCGAAAGTACCCTTGTTACAGATTGCGCACAAGCGCTGTTTACGTCCATTTACAACATAAGCGACAGGCGGCGGCCTGTGCGCCCTGGTCGGATGCAAACCCGTTCAACCTGCGCGAGCAGCGGCCCTTCTGCGGGCCTATTTGCCAATACAAAAACTGGAAAAAATGACACCCAGCAGGTCGTCCGAGCTGAACTCGCCGGTGATGGCGCTGAGGGCATTCTGAGCCAAACGCAGCTCTTCGGCCAACAGGTCGAGCGCCGGCCCCTGAGCCTGCAGTTGATCGGCCGCCTCCTGCAGGTGAGCCCCCACGGCCTGCAGTGCCTCCACATGCCGGGCGCGGGCAATGTAGAGGCCTTCCGGCGCGGACTGCCAGCCGGCTACTTCCAGAAGCAGGCGCCGCAGGCCATCCAGCCCCTCGCCCGTCCGGGCAGACAGGTGCACGCCAGGCCGGGCGTTTTCACCCGCCGCCGCAGCCGCCCCTGGCGCCCGGTCGAGCTTGTTCCAGACGTCAATCACGGGAATGCTCTTGGGCATTTTTTGGGCCATCGCGTTTGCTATATCGGCGTCACCAGCTATGTATTCAGGAGCATCCGCACGCTCCAGGTCATGCAGGAACAGCACCGCGTCGGCCCCGGCAATCTCGTCCCAGGCGCGGGCGATGCCGATGCGCTCCACCTCGTCGCTGCTGTCGCGCAGGCCGGCGGTGTCGATGATGTGCAGGGGCACACCTTCGATCTGGATGGTCTGCTGCACCTTGTCGCGGGTGGTGCCTGCAATGGGGGTGACGATGGCCAGCTCGGCCCCCGCCAGCGCGTTGAGCAACGAGCTTTTACCGGCATTGGGCTGGCCTGCGATCACCACCTTGATGCCCTCGCGCAGCAGCGCGCCCTGGCGCGCCCGCTGCATCACAGAGGCCAATGTTTGCTGCAAATTCGATAGCTGTCCATGCGCATCTGCCTTGCGCAGGAAGTCGATTTCTTCCTCAGGGAAGTCCAGCGTGGCCTCCACCAGCATGCGCAGGTGGATGAGGGCATCACGCAGGCCATGGATCTCGGCCGAAAAAGCCCCGGTCAGCGAGCGGCTGGCGCTGCGGGCAGCCGCCTCGGTGCTGGCGTCGATCAGGTCGGCAATCGCCTCGGCCTGGGCCAGGTCGATCTTGTCGTTCAGGAAGGCTCGTTCGGTGAACTCGCCCGGCTGGGCGACGCGCAAGCCGCGCAGATTGGGCTGGCCGGTAGCAGGGTCGGTGGCGGCACCCGCCTCCAGGCAGCGTGCCAGCAGCAGTTGCAGCACCACCGGGCCGCCGTGGGCCTGCAGCTCCAGCACGTCTTCGCCGGTGTAGCTGTGCGGGCCGGGAAAGTACAGCGCCAGCCCCTGGTCGATGGCCTGGCCCTGCGCATCGCGAAAGGGCAGGTAGGTGGCCTCGCGGGGCTTGAGGATGCGCCCGCAAACCGCCTGCACCAGCGCATCCAACCCGCGCCCTGACACGCGCACGATGCCGACGGCCCCACGCCCCGGGGCGGTGGCGATGGCGACGATGGGGTCTTGGTGGCGGGCAAGCATGGTGGTGACTGTACAGGGTGGATGGGCAAGAAAAAGGCCGCTTGCGCGGCCTTTCGGGAGTCAGTTCATTGATGTCAGCGTTGCCGCTGCGGCATCACTTGAACTTCGGCAAGTTAAATTGCGGTGGCACGCCCATGCGGGTGTTGATGAGCCACTGCTGCGCAATCGACAGGATGTTGTTGGTCAGCCAGTACAGCACCAGGCCGGCCGGGAAGAAGAAGAACATCACGCTGAAGATCAGCGGCATGAACCACATCATCTTGGCCTGCATCGGGTCTGGCGGCGCGGGGTTCAGGGCTGTCTGCAGCAGCGAGCTGGCCGTCATCAGCAAGGGCAGGATGAAGAACGGGTCAGGCGTGGACAGGTCGTGGATCCAGCCGATCCAGGGCGCGTTGCGCATTTCCACGCTGGACAGCAGCACCCAGTACAGCGCAATGAACACAGGGATCTGGATCATGATAGGGAAGCAGCCGCCCATCGGGTTGACCTTCTCCTCGCGGTAGATGCGCATCATCTCCTGCTGCATCTGCTGCGGCTTGTCCTTCAGGCGCTCGCGCATCTCCATGATCTTGGGGTTGATGGCCTTCATCTTGGCCATGCTGGCGTAGGCCTTGGCGTTGAGCCAGTAGAACGCGATCTTGAGCAACAGCACCAGGGCGACGATGGACCAGCCCCAGTTGTTCAGCAGCTTGTGCAGCTGGTCCAGCAGCCAGTACAGCGGCTTGGACAGGATGGTGAGCCAGCCATAGTCCTTGACCAGTTCCAGGCCGGGGTACAGCTTTTCCATCATCGTTTCGACCTGCGGGCCAGCGAACAGGCGCGCATCGATGGTCTTGGTGGCACCGGGCTCGATGGCGCCCAGCGAGGTCAGCATGCCCACGGAGTACAGGTTGGTGTCCACCTTGCGGGTGAAGGGCTCGCGCTGCACACCGTCGGCCAGCAGCCATGCTGTGGCGAAGTAATGCTGCACCATGGCCACGTAGCCGTTGGGCGAGTCCTTGGGGATGTCGACCTTGCCGTTGTCGATATCCTTGAACTCGATCTTCTGGTACTTCTTGGCGTCGGTGTAGACGGCCGGGCCGGTGAAGGTGGAGTAGAACGACGACTCTCCGGGAGGCTTGTTGCCATCGCGCACCAATTGCAGGTACAGCTGGGGCGACACCGCCGCGCTGCCCGTATTGACGATGTCGTGCTTGACAGCGATGTCATAGGCGCCACGCTTGATGGTCCAAGTCTTGACCAGCTTCACGCCGCCCTGTGCAGGCGATTCGAAGCGAACGCTGATTTCATCTTCACCGTCCTTGAGTTCACGCGGGCCGGGCACCACGGTCATGGCAGTCTTGTGGGTGGGGAACGTGCCACCGATCAGGCCGGTTTGCGCCACATAAACGCGCTGGGCGCTTTCGTCCAGCAACAGGAAATTGCGGGCCTTGTCGGCCATGTCGGCGTGCTTGAGCAGCTCGGCATGCGTGAGCGAGCCGCCTTCGCTGTCAAACACCAGGCGATACAGGTCGGTCTTGACTTCGATGCGCTCGCGGGGGGCAGGTACTGCCGCAGCAGCCGCTGGTTGGCCCGGCACGGCGGAGGCCCCCGTCGCTGCAGCGGCCACGGGTGCACTCGTGGAAGGCACGCTGGCAGCCCCGGTCGCGCCCGACGCAGCGCCAGCAGCGGCGGGTGCCGTCACGGCGGGCGTGGTGGGGAAAAAGGTGGCCTTGTTGCCGTTGTGCAGCTGCCACTTGTCCCACAGCAGAACCATGGAAAAGCCAAAAATCACCCACAGGATGGTGCGGCGAATGTCGTTCATGAAGACTTCTTTGGTGAGGATGGTTGGGTGTTGGAAGGATGAAGCCGCGAGAAAAGCCGCATGCTGCGCGGCAATTGTTGCGGGACCGGGTCATGGCCCCCGTCACACCAGGGGTGGCAGCGTACCAGCCTGCGCACCGTGAGATAGCTACCCGCCGCAGCGCCATGCTGCTCCAGCGCCTGCAGCGAATAGGCCGAGCAGGTCGGTTCAAACCGGCACGACGAACCCAGCCAAGGGCTCAGGAACAGCCGGTAGCCCTTGACGACACCGATCAAGAGGCGCTGCATCAGCATGGCACCACCGGCTCTGCAACACCACCTTGTTGCTGCGCGGGGGAAGCAGCATCGGCCCCACCTGCACGCCGTGCGGCGTAGCCAAACAGCTGCAGTAGCTCTGCCCGCACCGCCTGCTTGAGCTGGTCAGACGTAGCGCTCACGAACTGCTTGCGGTCAAACGCCGTGCGCAGACGCACCACATGGGCGGCCTGCGGGAGCCGCGCTTCAAACGTGGCGCCCACGGTGTAGATCTGTCGCTTGATGGTGTTGCGCGTCACCGCGCGGCGCGCCCAGCGCTTGGGCACCATGGCACCCAGCCAGACGCCCTGCACGGCAAACAGGGCCTGCGGCCCTTGCTGTTGTGGCAAGGAGCCGGGCCCTGTGGGTAAAGCAGCACTGGCTTGGAGGTCAGCCGCAGCACCTTCGGCATCCAGCACCAGACGGTGCAGCACAAAATGCGCTGTACGGGAGACAGTGCCCCCCGCCATGGTGGCCTGGAACTGCGGACGGGTTTTCAGCCTGTGCATGCAAGCGCCCCGTTTGGAACCTGGCGGTACAAGCCGGGAACAGGCGGGGAGCAGGCCGTAGACCGTAGCGGCCTTAGACGGCCAGGCGCTTGCGGCCCTTGGCGCGGCGTGCGTTGATAACGGCACGGCCGCCGCGGGTCTTCATGCGGACGAGGAAACCGTGGGTGCGCGCGCGGCGCGTCTTGGAGGGCTGATAAGTACGTTTCATGGTGCTATTCCTTGAGGTTCAGTTCCGGACTGCTGCTCTTGAACCCCCTGCAATCTGCGCAGCCACGCCCTGTACAACAGGACTTTGGCGGCAGATCCACGGGGCAGAAATAACGGCGCGCCGGGTCAAATCACCCTGAACACATTCAGGGAAACCCGAGATTATCGCAGGCTAGCCAGCTGCTGGCAATGCCTTTTGGCTGGCAGGCTTATCTCCGGATCACGTTTCGGCTTGTTTTATCGCGGCTTATCACGGATTCTCGGCAACTACGGCTGCGATTTTCAATGGGTACACGCCAGCACCACAGCGCCCCCTGAACGACTATCAACACCTCTGACCACCGCAGTTTTCAAATTGTGGATAACTATTTGACAAGCTACAATCCGCCGCCCAGCCCCGTTCCTCCTATCCACAACAAGAATCCCCCTGAAATGATCGAGGAACCCTCCCGCAGCCCCCAACATTCACCCGGTGCAGATGCCGGCCAGGGCCTGTGGCAAGCCTGCGTAGAGCAACTGGCGCAAGACCTGCCCGAGCAGCAGTTCAACACTTGGATCAAGCCCCTGATTGCCCAGGTGGCCGAAGACTTCTCCAAGGTCACCGTGCTGGTGGGCAACCGGTTCAAGCTCGACTGGATCCGGGCGCAGTATGCGGGCCGCATTGCCGCGTTGCTTGAAGGCCTGTATGGCCAGCCCGTCACCCTGGAGTTAGCGCTCGCTCAGCGGGAATCCGTTGTACGCACTTACGCACGCCCCGCAGCGTCTGAACCATCGAACACTGCAACGCCGTCCGAACCACCATCGAGCCACAGCGATGAAGCCTCGGCGGGCGCCTTCCGCAACCGGCTCAATGCAGGCCTCACATTTGAGACGCTGGTGGAAGGCACGGCCAACCGCATGGCGCGCTCGGCCGCCATGCACGTGGCGGGCATGCCCGGTCACCTGTACAACCCGCTGTTTATCTATGGCGGCGTGGGCCTGGGCAAGACCCACCTGGTGCACGCTGTGGGCAACCGCCTGCTGCAGGACAAGCCCGACGCCAAAGTTCTCTACATCCATGCCGAGCAGTTTGTGTCGGATGTGGTTAAGGCCTACCAGCGGCGCACCTTTGATGAATTCAAGGAACGCTACCACTCGCTCGACCTGCTGCTGATCGACGATGTGCAGTTCTTCGCCAACAAGGACCGCACGCAGGAAGAATTCTTCAACGCCTTCGAAGCCCTGCTGGCCAAGAAGTCGCACATCGTGATGACGTCGGACACGTATCCGAAGGGCCTGGCCAACATCCACGAGCGGCTGGTGTCGCGCTTCGACTCGGGCCTGACGGTGGCCATCGAGCCACCCGAGCTGGAAATGCGAGTGGCCATCCTGATCAACAAGGCCCGCGTCGAAGGCACCGAGATGCCCGAAGAAGTGGCCTTTTTCGTGGCCAAGAACGTGCGCTCCAACGTGCGCGAGCTCGAAGGCGCGCTGCGCAAGATCCTGGCTTACTCGCGCTTCAACCAGAAAGAGATTTCCATCCAGCTCGCCCGCGAGGCGCTGCGCGATCTGCTGTCGATCCAGAACCGGCAGATTTCTGTGGAAAACATCCAGAAAACGGTTGCTGACTATTACAAGATCAAGGTCGCCGACATGTACAGCAAGAAGCGCCCGGCCAGCATTGCCCGGCCGCGCCAAATTGCGATGTACCTGGCCAAGGAACTGACGCAAAAGAGTCTTCCCGAGATCGGAGAATTGTTTGGTGGGCGCGACCACACCACCGTTTTGCATGCAGTGCGCAAGATTTCGGGCGAGCGCCAGCAGCTGACCGAGTTGAACCAGCAGTTGCATGTGCTGGAACAGACCCTGAAAGGCTGACAACCGGTGGGAGAGACCCCGAAAAGAACCCGCCCGGTAAACGGGCAAAATGGCGGGTTATACAGCAGGGGGAGGCACGACCTGTGCCGCTGTCCACGCACCGTCCCAAAAACCACAAGAGGTTGAAGACATGATCGTCCTGAAGGCAACACAAGACAAGGTTCTCGCGGTTCTGCAATCCGTGGCTGGCATCGTGGAGCGCCGCCACACGCTGCCCATCCTGGCCAATGTGCTGATCCGCAAGACGGGCAATGCCCTGCAGCTGACGACCAGCGACCTCGAAATCCAGATCCGCACCACGGCTGAGCTGGGCGGCGACACCGGCGACTTCACCACCACCGTGGGCGCGCGCAAGCTCATTGACATCCTGCGCACCATGCCCGGCGACCAGACCGTGAGCCTCGAATCGGCCCAGTCCAAGCTCATCCTGAAAGGCGGCAAGAGCCGCTTCACGCTGCAAAGCCTGCCCGCAGAAGACTTCCCGCTGGTGCAAGAGTCTGCCGCCTTTGGCCCCGTGTTCGCCGTGCCGCAAAAGACGCTGAAAGATCTGCTCGGTCAGGTGTCGTTTGCCATGGCGGTGCAGGACATCCGCTACTACCTCAACGGCATTCTGTTCGTGGCTGAGGGCAAGCAGTTGAGCCTCGTGGCCACCGACGGCCACCGCCTGGCCTTTGCCAGCGCCACGCTGGATGTGGAAGTGCCCAAGCAGGAAGTCATCCTGCCGCGCAAGACCGTGATCGAGTTGCAGCGTTTGCTCAGCGATGCGGGCGGCGAGAACCAGCCCCACATCGAGATGCAGTTTGCCAACAACCAGGCGAAGTTCACCTTTGGCGGCATGGAGTTCGTCACCAAGCTGGTCGAGGGCAAGTTCCCCGACTACAACCGCGTGATCCCCAAGAACCACAAGAACAGCATCACCCTGGGCCGCGCCCCGCTGCTGGCCAGCCTGCAGCGCACGGCCATCATGACCAGCGACAAGTTCAAGGGGGTGCGCCTGAACCTGGAGCCCGGCACCCTGCGCGTGGCGTCGAACAACGCCGAGCAGGAAGAGGCCGTGGACGAGCTCGACATCGACTACGGTGGCGACACCATCGAGATCGGCTTCAACGTGACCTACCTCATCGACGCCCTGGCCAACATGGGCCAGGACATGGTGAAGGTGGAGCTTTCGGACGGCAACAGCTCTGCGCTGCTGACCATCCCCGAGAACGACAGCTTCAAGTACGTGGTCATGCCAATGCGCATTTGAGGCGGCCCCCGTCCTGCTGCACAGCCTGACCACGACGACTACCGTTTTGATAGCTACTAGCGCTTACTGGATAAGCGCTAGAGCCCAATTTGACCCATATTGACACATTGGAAACCCCGGTTTCCACGGATCCCAAGGCCCACCATGACCGTTGACAACATCCCCTCCGAGCCCGAAGACACCGGCGTCTCCGGCCATGTTGAGCCCACCCTCGCCAAGATCGACACCAACCAGGCAGGGGCCAGTGAAAGCTACGGCGAAGGCGCGATCACCATCCTCGAAGGTCTGGAAGCCGTGCGCAAGCGCCCCGGCATGTACATCGGCGATACCAGTGACGGCACCGGCCTGCACCACCTAGTGTTCGAGGTGGTGGACAACTCCATCGACGAAGCGCTGGCCGGCCACTGCGACGACATCGTCGTCACCATCCATTCCGACAACTCCATCAGCGTCACCGACAACGGCCGGGGTATTCCGACCGGCGTGAAGATGGACGACAAGCACGAGCCCAAG
The DNA here is from genome assembly GCF_019218805.1 of Acidovorax sp. sif0632. Classification (NCBI taxonomy): domain Bacteria; kingdom Pseudomonadati; phylum Pseudomonadota; class Betaproteobacteria; order Burkholderiales; family Comamonadaceae; genus Acidovorax; species Acidovorax sp. sif0632. Next base: position 346,938 of record NZ_JAHUWW010000005.1, read on the forward strand.
CGCTCGGCCGCCGAGATCGCACTGACCGAACTGCACGCGGGCGGCAAGTTCAACCAGAACAGCTACAAGGTCTCGGGCGGCCTGCACGGCGTGGGCGTGAGCTGCGTGAACGCGCTCAGCAAGATGCTGCGCTTGACCGTGCGCCGCGAAGGCAAGGTGCACGCGCTGGAGTTCAGCAAGGGCTTCGTGCAAAACCGCATCGTGCAGACGGTGGACGGCGTGGAAGTCTCGCCCATGCAGGTGCTGGACGACACCGACAAGCGCGGCACCGAAGTGCACTTCTTGCCCGACACCGAGATCTTCAAGGAGAACAACGAGTTCCACTACGAGATCCTGGCCAAGCGCCTGCGCGAACTCTCGTTCTTGAACAACGGAGTGCGCATTCGCCTGAAAGACGAGCGCAGCGGCAAGGAAGACGACTTCTCGGGCGCTGGTGGCGTGCGCGGCTTTGTGGAGTTCATCAACAAGGGCAAGACGGTGTTGCACCCCACATCGTTCTACGCAGCGGGCGAGCGCCCGGCCGAGACGTATGGCGGCATCCCTGGCACCCACATCGGCGTGGAAGTGGCGATGCAGTGGAACAGCGCGTACAGCGAGCAAGTGCTCTGCTTTACCAACAACATCCCCCAGCGTGACGGCGGCACCCACCTCACCGGCCTGCGCGCCGCGATGACCCGCGTCATCAACAAGTACATCGAAGAAAACGAGTTCGCCAAGAAGGCCAAGGTCGAAGTGACCGGCGACGACATGCGCGAAGGCCTGTGCTGCGTGTTGAGCGTGAAGGTGCCCGAGCCCAAGTTCAGCAGCCAGACCAAGGACAAGCTGGTATCGAGCGAAGTGCGCGCACCCGTGGAAGACATCGTCGGCAAGCTGCTGACCGACTACCTGCAAGAGCGCCCCGCCGACGCCAAGATCATCTGCGGCAAGATCGTGGAAGCCGCCCGCGCCCGCGAAGCCGCCCGCAAGGCCCGCGAAATGACCCGCCGCAAGGGCGTGCTCGACGGCATGGGCCTGCCCGGCAAGCTGGCCGACTGCCAGGAAAAAGACCCCGCCCTGTGCGAAATCTACATCGTCGAGGGTGACTCCGCCGGAGGCTCTGCCAAGCAAGGCCGCGACCGCAAGTTCCAGGCCATCCTGCCCCTGCGCGGCAAGATCCTGAACGTGGAAAAGGCCCGCTACGAAAAGCTGCTGACCAGCAACGAAATCCTCACGCTGATCACGGCCCTCGGCACCGGCATCGGCAAGGCCGGTGGCACGACGGGTGGCGATGACTTCGACGTGGCCAAACTGCGCTACCACCGCATCATCATCATGACCGACGCCGACGTCGACGGCGCCCACATCCGCACCCTGCTGCTCACCTTCTTCTACCGCCAGATGCCCGAGCTGGTGGAGCGCGGCCACATCTACATTGCCCAGCCACCGCTGTACAAGGTGAAAGCTGGCAAGGAAGAGCTGTACCTGAAGGACGCCCCCGCGCTCGACGGCTTCCTGCTGCGCATTGCGCTCAACCACGCCAGCGTGACCACCGGCGGCGCCAACCCGCAAACCCTGACTGGCGACACCCTGGCCGAACTGGCGCGCAAGCACCAGATCGCCGAGAGTGTCATTGCGCGCCTGGGCAACTTCATGGACGCCGAAGCCCTGCGCGCCATTGCCGACGGCGTGAGCTTGAAGCTCGACACCGTGGCCGACGCTGAAGCCAGCGCCGTGGCCCTGCAGGCCAAGCTGCGCGAACTGAACACCACCGGCGCCCCCGCCGAAGTGGCTGGCGAGTTCGACGCCCGCACCGACAAGCCCCTGCTGCGCATCAGCCGCCGCCACCACGGCAACATCAAGAGCAGCGTCATCACGCAAGACTTCGTGCACGGCGCCGACTACGCCGCCCTGGCCGAAGCCGCAGAGACCTTCCGCGGCCTGCTGGGCGAGGGCGCCAAGGCCCTGCGCGGCGAAGGCGAAAAGCAGAAGGAAGAAAAGGTCGGCGACTTCCGCCAGGCCATGAAGTGGCTGATCAGCGAAGCCGAACGCAGCACATCCCGCCAGCGCTACAAGGGCCTGGGCGAGATGAACCCCGAACAGCTGTGGGAAACCACGATGGACCCCAACGTGCGCCGCCTGCTGCGCGTGCAGATCGACGACGCGATCGAGGCGGACCGGGTGTTCACGATGCTGATGGGGGATGAAGTGGAGCCGCGCCGGGATTTCATTGAAACGAATGCGCTGCGGGCGGGGAATATTGACGTTTGATTAAGCAGAGGAACTATGGTTAAGTTGAATCCAGACTTTCTTGAAGCCACATGTCTCAAGAAACTTTCTGCCGTGGAGGCAGACCTTGACACATCGAATCAGCATGAACTTAACGGGGTCACCCGGCTCAAGAAAATTCTAGGAACTGAACGCAGGAATGTTCTCGCAACTTTTTCCGTAGTTGGCAGCGCAGGCCCGACTGTTGATGCTGAGGTCACTTGGTATGACGCTAGAGAAAATCATGCGACGAGGACAGAGTTCAGACTCTATTTTCAGACCAACGATGTAATGACTCTTGCGCAACCTGGTGACACACTGCTTATCGGGCACGACAAGGATGGTCACCTCCACTGCGTGCTTGCTCGCACCTAATACTCAACTAGTGAAGGCCCGCCAGCTCGGGCTCAACTCGCAGTCCTTTACGCCTGCCATAGTGGTACTCGACGTACACCTATTTCTTCTTTGAAAAACTCGCTGAAGCTTAAAACATTTGACTCGGCTGAGAAATCAACAACTGTGCCCTTGGCCTTGAATGCTTCCGGAACTACCAAAAACACATCGTGCTCCCGCATTTTCCTGACGGAAGAGACAGCAACCTTTTCATCCATCGTGGCTAAAAACACCGGACAACCACGCTTCTCCATTGTTACCTGCTTCCAGCGTTCACGCAGTGTGGTCTTGGCCGAGAGCACCAGAGCGCTAGGGGATTTCGCCTGATACAGCGCAACGCTTGGGAGAACAAAGTCAGGTCGCAGCGAGCTGACCACCTTCTGCTCAGCAAACGGAATGGCACCAGCCTCCAATAGCGCGCGAATATGCGTTTCAAAACCCGCCCCCACACGAGCCTTGCGTTGCTGGGCGGCATTGAGCATTTCTGAATAGAAACCGCTGAAATCTCTGACAAGGCTAGTGACCAGCGACCTAACGGTTGGCTCCTTTCGATCGCCAAGGAGTAACTCGATCAGATTTACTGCGCGCGTCCGGACTTCATGCTTTCGGTAGAGATTGAACTCGATGTGAGAGACAAGTTCACGCACAGCATCACCAGGCTTTGACAGCTTCATTGGATTCAGCGTGCTCCCCGGGTTGCGCTCCAACCACGTCTGCTGGGCCTGCGCGCTCAATAGAGCAGGGGCTGGCATCCGTGCGTATTTACGCAACATTAGTTCGAGAGTACCTGTCGCGACAGCCTCGATAGCCTCATCAATGAAGGTTTGTAACTCATCAGCATCATGTGCTTCCGTTGGTGTTGCTTTCGGTGGATCAAACAGGCCCGCCTGAAAATCTGGACGCAGATCAAACTTTGCCTCCAGCATTGCATGGACTGCTGATCCAGAGTCAACGACAACGCATACCAAGGAAGTCGGCGGTGCCGTAGATAAACGGCCCATCACAAGATATGAAGCCGGGCCTGCAGTTTTGAATATTGACTTTGGAAGCTGCGTTAGGTGGGTCTCAGTGCCACTATTTTTTTCTGTAAACCGCTTGTAATGGGCGTCTTTGCCGTGCGCTGGTGCTTGCGGCCAACTTACGGGAACTGACAAGTCGAGAATTGCAGGCTTGTCCGCTCTTGGCAATATTGCATCATCCTTGGGGAAAAAGAGTCCATCGCGGAACTCCTTGGGTACGTATATGCCCGCCTGATTGGTAGACGGAGGACTCCAAGCCCAGCCCCTGTCGTTCTTGGCCAGTTTCTTAATTGCGATCCTGTTAGATGCTCGGTAAAGCGCTTCGAGTAAATCAAGCATCTCGATATCAGAATCTGTCAGCTCACCCGATGCTTCTTCGACGTCAAAAAGATCCACGGTCACTTCCTTCATCATCCACTCCCTCTTTGATTTTCTGGACCAGATCTGCCAGTACCCTCTGAGAAGCGCCGGAGCGAAGCACGCACTCCCACACAACGATGACTTGCCAGCCCGCGCCCTTCAGGGCTGAAATTGCTGCAGCGTCACGTGCAACATTTCTCTCGAATTTCTCCAGCCAAAAGGCCTGACGTGTCCGGGGAATGTAGGCAAGATTACATCCCGGATGCTGGTGCCAGAAGCACCCATGTACGAAGATGACCGTCTTCCACCGTGGCAGCACAAGATCAGGCGTCCCGGGCAGCGATTTCACATGGAGGCGATAACGTAAGCCCTTCGCATGCAAAAAACGTCGCACAAGTAACTCTGGCTTGGTGTCGCGTGCACGGATACCGGACATCATCCAGCTCCTAGTAGCCTTGTCTACAACATCTGTCACGAGTTTAGTTACATGCTGGATGGCAGGCAGTGAAGACCAGAGGCGTTAGCTTATGGAAGCTGCGATTCATACCAATGCTGGGCTGCCCCGACCTTTCAGGTCCGCAAAGTTTTTTTGTGCAGGGACTACTTGAATGATCACACCGCCCCAAGGTTACGCAAACTTAGATGCCAGTGGTTTCAACGACTAATGGCTGCATGACACGAGCCACCGCTTCCATAACCGGCACCACAACTGAGTTGCCAAACTGCTTGTACGCACGGGTATCCGACACCGGGATCTTAAAAGAGTCCGGGAAGCCCATAAGACGCGCGCACTCCCGGGGAGTCAGTCGGCGCGGATTCTTCTTGCTGCCCTGACTTACCAGAATCTCAGAGCCATCCTTGTAGTAACGAGCAGACAGCGTCCGGGTCACGCTTTCTGATGTCACCAGTCCGAAGCCAAAGCCGTTGCCGGCGGCTTGGTGCTTTTTCTTGTAGTCCTGCAGGTACGTCCAGAGCTTGTCGGTCAACGTGTACTTTTCCAAAACACGCCCTGCTTTGTGGTCAAAGTACTTGTCACCATCGGCCTCAATAAATGGCTCCTCCTTCCCACTATGGAGGATGTCTCCCAGCACATGGACACCCTTGGTGGGAAGGTCGACCATATCCCAATCGAAAATAACCGGATCCCTGAAGCCAATAATCAGGATTCGCTCACGGTGTTGAGGAACGAAGTGGGCTCCGTCAATCACTTTGCAGTGGATCTGGTAGCCCAGCTCATCCCTCAGAGTACGTTGAATGACATCGAAAGTCCGACCCTTGTCATGGGACTGCAGGTTTTTAACGTTCTCTAGCAGAAATGCCTTCGGACGCTTTTCCGCAATGATGCGGGCTACGTCAAAGAAAAGTGTGCCTTGTGTCTCGTCCTGGAACCCGTGAGCGCGGCCTAGCGCGTTCTTCTTTGAAACACCGGCAATCGAAAAAGGCTGGCAGGGAAAGCCTCCCAGAAGAACGTCGTGATCAGGTACTTCGCTTGCTTCGATCTTCGTGATGTCCCCGTTGATCGGGTGCCCTCCTGGATAGTTTTCTGCGTAGGTCCTTTGTGCGTACTCGTCCCATTCGCTAGTAAAAACGCATTCACCGCCAATGGCCTCAAAGGCCTGACGGATGCCACCAATTCCTGCAAAGAGGTCAATGAATCGGAAGTCTCCCTTGGGAGTTTTCGAGACGCCAAAGTCCAAGAGACGCTGAAGCTCAGCAACAACATGACGCGGTGGATTGATCTCCCCGCCCTTCCAGCGCTGCAGAGTACGGAGCGAGATTCCGAAATGCTGCGCCATGTCAAGCGCTGGCCAAGCTGCTTGTGCGGCATGCAGGTAGTTCAGGGCGGGCTGGTCGTCTGCAGTGGTGAGTATCATGATATTCAGGCGGGAAAATTTTGCGACATTATGTCGCCATATCGTCCCTCTGTATACAAATACAGCCATCAGGTGAGCTGTTGTTGCTCACTCAAATCTGCCCAGTTGCCTAAGTACCCATCGACTTGACAAAAAACCAATGCTTCCCATGCGCTCACCCATTGCCATCGTTGACGTAGACCGCCTGGACACCTGGACCCGCTACCGCGCAGGCCTGTGCGACACCTGCGCGGCCAACTGCTGCACGATGCCGCTGGAAGTGCAGTTGCCCGACCTGGTGCGGCTTGAGCTGGTGGACCCGTTCGAGGCCGAGCATGAAGAGCTGCGGCACATTGCCAAGCGGCTGCTCAAGGCGCGGTTGATTGACCACTTCAATCACAAGAACGCGATCTTCACGATGGCGCGGCGGGCCAGCGGGGACTGCAATTTTCTGGACCCGAAGACCCGGCTGTGCACGGTGTATGACAAGCGGCCCGAGACGTGCCGGCTGCACCCACAAAAGAAGAGCCCCAAGCCTGGGTACTGTGCTTATGGGGCTCGGGACTTGCAGCGCAAGGGCTGAACGGTCACCAAGACCAATCCGTCGGTTGGTGCAGCAGCGCGGCACCCGACACAGTGCAAGCTGACCAACCTCCCTGCTCCTACACCGTGTCCCTCTGTACAAGGCCTGCCCAAGGCTCCGCAGGCTCTGCTGCCATCACGGCACTTGCACACCGCGCTGCTGGGCCGCCATGCATCATGGACCAGCGGTAGCTGACGCCCTGGACGTGTCCACGGATGAGAAGGTGCCGGGTGATGGTGGAGGCACTGTTGCTGCTGCAGGGGGCGTGCACGCACGGTATCGCCAGCGCACCCGCCTTCGGTGTTGTTTACAAGCCCGCCCACCACGGCAGCGCTCGACCAGCGGTGCTGCGTGCGCTGAGCTGCAATGCTGTCGTGGTCGCCTGGCTCTATCCTGCTGCTGCGATCTGCACGGGGTGCGCCTTGTGCGCGGTGCGGTGTCCGTTTTATGCGATCCGCATGGTGCGGACCCAGCCCCTCATTGAAGACGTTTAGTGTGGTGTTGGACGCTATCCGGCACTTCTAACCGGGTCTTTTCGGCCAGGGCGGCGTTGCAAATCCGCGCGATACCTACGGGTGTCGCTGTGGCTTGCGCCTTGCCCTGACCAAAAATCCATCGGCTTTCAATGTGCCGTCAAGCATGCAACACCAAACTAGCGCTGCAACGGGCACCCATGCCCGCCACGATGCACGTTCAAGATGGACAGCACGACGCGACGGTGTCCCACACGCCTGAGCGGCGGGGCGTGGTGACATGGGCGGTTCACCCCATTCACCACAAGGAGCACACCATGTCTGAAAAGAAAGCCAGCGTTCACTGGGAAGGTGCCGGTAAGTCCGGCCAGGGCCAGATCAGCACCGAGACCGGCGCACTGGACAAGTACCCCTATGGCTTTGCCAGCCGCTTCGGCGACGACCGCAAGGGCACCAATCCCGAGGAGATCGTGGGCGCTGCCCATGCAGCCTGCTTCATCATGGCGTTTTCTTTTGCAGCCGAGAAGGCTGGTATCGCCACCGAGACCGTCGACACCACGGCCAGCGTGCGGCTCAGCAAGGAAGGCGATGGTTTTGTGATTGACCGCATCGCCCTCACGCTCACGGCCAAGGTGCCGGGCATGGACGATGCTGCCTTTCAGAAGCTAGCGGCCGATGCCAAGGCCAACTGCCCGCTGTCCAAGGCACTGGCCTCGGTGCCAGAGATCACGCTGACCGCCACGCTCGTGAAGTAGCTATCGGTACAGGCGCAGCGCCGGGGGCGCCGCCTTGGCCGATTCTTCTTCACCCTCAGCGAGCCCGCACCGCCGCTGCCAGCGCAGCAAATGCCTGCCGGTCCAGCGCGTGGGTGAAGGCCGTGTTGGGCACCGGGTGTGTTGATAGCTTCACCACCACCAGTTCTGCCGCCGGGTTGATGTGGATGTGCTGACCCATCAGGCCCTTGGCTTCCAGCGTACCGTCCGCATCGTGCGGCACCCACCACTGGTTGTGGTACGAGTAGCCCGCGCGCATGGCCGTGCCGGGGGCCATGCTGAATTTCGTGGGATCGGCACCCTTGCGCAGCTCGGCAATGGTGGCGGCCGAGATGATCTGCTGGCCGTTGAAGCTGCCATTGGCACGAAGCATTTCTCCAAAGCGCCCCAGGTCGCGCAGCGTGGCGTTCACGCCCACGCTGGTGGACTGGCCACCGTTCGCATCGGCAAACACATAGGCATCCTCCTGTGCGCCCAGGCGCGACCAGATGCGCTCGGACAGCAGCGTGGCGTAGCTCTTGCCCGTCACGCGCTGCAGCAGCCAGCCCAGTACTTCCGTGTCCACCGACTTGTACGCAAACGCGGTGCCGTGCTCCCCTTCTTTCTTCAACGTGGGCAGGAACTCGGCCATGCTTTTGGCGGCGTTGCTGCCGGGCGGCGCGGGCTGCAGGCCTGCGGCGGCCAGGTACTGGAAAACGCCGGACGCAGGGTCGGCAAAGTTCTCGGCGTATTGCACGCCGGTCGTCATGTCCAGGGTCTGCTGCACGGTGGCATCGGCCCAGGCGCTGGTGGCCAGCTCGGGCAGGTAGCGGGGAATCAGCGCTTTCGGGTCGATCACGCCTTCCTGGATGAGTTCAGTGGCCAGCAGGCCGGTGAGCGATTTGCTCATGGACCACAGCACGTGGGGCTGGTGCGGCTGCATGCCGATGTGGTGGCGCTCGTACACGACACGGCCTCGGTGCAGCACCAGCAGTCCATCGGTGTAGGTGGCCTTTTGCCAGTCAGCCAGCGTGGTGGTGCCGCCCTTGCCGTCGGGCACCGGCAGTGCATCGTCCAGCGCGCGGGCTGCGGCGAGTAGCGCGCTGGGTGCGCCGGCGCCGCGCCACACGGCCGCCGTGGGGCCCAGCTCGCGCAGGTGGTGCGCGGCCCAGCGCACGTTGGGGTATTTGAGGATGTTGGCCAAGCGCACGACCTTGTCGGGCGGCGGCGGAAAGCCCTGCATCAGCTGCAGCGTGGCGGGGTGGGTGGCGTCGGGCGGGGGCAGTTGCGGTGCCTGGGCATGGCTGGTAGCGGCCATGCAGAGAGCAGCAGCGGCCGCGGCGAGTGTGACCAGGGCAAATTGAAGGCGGGGGTACGGCATGGTGCAAGAGTCCTGCAAAGGTGAGTGGAGAGCGGGCAGAGAAATGACGGGATAAAAATGAGTGAACGGTGGAGCCAGAACGCCTAGCTCCGCGCCGCGAGCAGCGCGCGGATCACGGCCTCGGTGCGCTCGTATTCGCCTTCGCCAAAGTGCTTGTAGCGAATGCGTCCCTGCGCATCGATGAGGTAGGCTGCGGGCCAGTACTGGTTGCTGTAGGCCTTCCAGGTGCCGTAGCGGTTGTCCTGCGCGACGGGGTGCTTCACGCCGTGGCGGCGCATGGCCACCTCGACGTTGCTGGTGGTGCGCTCAAACGGAAACTCCGGCGTGTGCACACCCACCACGGTGAGGCCCTGGGGCGTGTACAGCTCGGCCCAGCGGTTCACGTGGGGCAGCGTGCGGATGCAGTTGATGCAGGCATACGTCCAGAAGTCCACCAGCACCACGCGGCCGCGCAGCTGGGCCAGGCTGAGCGGCTCGGAGTTGAGCCAGCGCTCGATGCCCGTGAACTCGGGTGCCGCGCCAAAGTCGGGCAGCGTGGCCGCCTGGACGGCGGGCCCTGCTGCGTGGGTGAGGGCGGGTGCCGCTACGGCGGCAGCCACAGATGCTGCAGACGCCAGGAACGTGCGGCGCTGAAACGAGATGGGTGAAGAAATGCGCGATGTCATGGTGAAACTCCTTGCTGAGGGCCGCTTACAGCCCTCCAAAACTTGAGGGATAGAACTGCGACAGCCACGCTGTGACCTGGCCATCCACCTCCAGCAGCATGGCCAGCGCGACGGCGATGACCACCACCCCAAAAACCTGCTGCACGCGGTGTGCATGGCGCGAGATGCGGCGCACATGACTGGCCGCGGCCTGACCGCCGTAGGCGATGGCCAGCATGGGCAGCGCGGCGCCGGTGGAATAGGCCAGCAACAGCACCGCCGTGCTGACCCCGGGCGGCTCCGTGGCGATGAGCGCGAGGATGGAGGCCAGCACCGGCCCGGCGCAGGGCGTCCACACCGCACCCAGGCTCAGACCCAGCAGCAGCCCGCCCCAGTTGCCCGCCGATGCGCCCATCCCCAGGCTGGCCGCTCGGTTGAGCACGCCACCCGCCTGTTGGCTCAGCCACTGGAATGGCCTGGGCCACACCGTGAGCACGCCAAACACCAGCAGCATTGCGGCGGCGAACCGGCGCAAGCCCTCGGGCGACAAGCCCAGCACCTGCGTGAAGCTGCTGAACAGCAGCGCCACGGCTGCGAACGACAGCGCAAACCCCAGCGCGATGAACAGCGGACGCGTGCGCTGCGCTGGGCCGCCCGCCACCGACGCCCCCAGCACCACCGGCAACATGGGCAGCACGCAGGGCGCGCCCACAGTCAGCATGCCAGCGGCCACGGCCAGCCAGGGGGAGGTGGCGGCCATGCTCATTGCACGCCCCCACGCTCTGCGGCCGGGCGACGCCACACCTGCGTCTTGCCGAACAGCGGGATACCGACATACGCGCGCACCAGCAGCTGGTCGGGCTCAGCGGGGGTGAGGGTGGAGCGGTAGGTCTTGGCGTTCTCGCGGTTGTAAATCTCGCCTTGGTACTCGCCGCTGCCGCTGTCGCGCAGGCCGGACAGCATCGTCATGCCCAGCGCGGGCCGCGCGTCGGCCGCGGCCATCTCGGTGCCGGGTGCACTCATCGACCGGTTGGCCAGCACGCGCACCACCTTGCCGCAGAGGGTGTTGGTGCCGCTGCTGCCACCGGTGTTCGCACTGGCAGTGCCATTGGCGTTAGTGGGGCAGGGAGCAATCTCCACCTCCAGGTTGCCGCTTTCGGTGATCCAGCGGCCCAGCGGGGCCTTGGGGTGCGGCGCCGTGGCGGGCTGGGTGGCAGCCTCTTGCGCGCTGGCGTTGTGCGCCAGGCCCAGGGCCAGCGCAGCGGCGGCCAGGGCGAAGGATGGTTTCATGGCAAGTCCTCGTGAAGTTCAGGAAGACTGCATTGAAGCCAGCGTACGTATCGGCGGTTTGTCCTGCACAGGCCTTTTGGTATGCGCGCGTGTCGGCGGCACCGGCAGACAAGTTCAGATACATGCGGGCCCGTACCGGCCTCACCGCACGGCGCCAAAGCCTGGACAATCAGCGCCCATGACGACGACGACCCCGCCCGACCACATCCTCATCGTCGATGACGACGCCGGCATCCGCGAACTGGCGGCCGAGTACCTGCAGCGTCAGGGCCTGCAGGTGAGCGTGGCGGCCGACGGCCGGCAGATGCGCGAGGTGCTGGCCACGCAACGCATCGACCTCTTGGTGCTGGACCTGATGCTCCCCGGCACCGACGGCATTGCGCTGTGCCGCGAGCTGCGCAGCCCCGGCGCGCCGCCCCTGCCCATCATCATGCTCACCGCGCGCAGCGACGAGGCGGACCGCATCCTGGGCCTGGAGCTGGGCGCGGACGACTACCTGACCAAGCCCTTTGCCGCGCGCGAGCTGCTGGCGCGCATCCACGCGGTGCTGCGGCGCACGCGCATGCTGCCGCCCAACCTGGCGGTGGCCGAGCCCGCGCGCCACCTTGCGTTCGGCGACTGGCGGCTGGACACCACGGCGCGCCACCTGCTCGATGCCACGGGCGCGGTGGTGGCGCTGTCGGGCGCCGAATACCGGCTGCTGCGCGTGCTGCTGGACCACCCCCAGCGCATCCTCACACGCGACCAGCTGCTGCAGCTCACCCAGGGTCGCGATGCCGATGTGTTCGACCGCTCCATCGACCTCTTGGTCAGCCGCGTGCGCCAGCGGCTGGGCGACGGGGTACGCGGCTCACGCTATATCAAGACCGTGCGCAACGAGGGCTATGTGTTCTGCGCCGGCGTGTTGCCCGCACCGGTAACCGCACCCGCGCCGGGAGGAGCCGCCGCATGACGCTGCGCTGGTGGCCCCGCTCGTTGTTCGGTCGCATCCTGCTGGTGCTGGCACTGGGCCTGGCGCTGGCGCATGCGCTGACCTTCGTGCTGGCGATCACCGAGCGCAGCATGACCATGCGCCGCGCCATGGTGTCGTACCTGGCGAGCGATGTGGCCAGCTCCATGGCCATGCTGGACCGCCTGCCCGCCGCGGAGCGTGCGCAGTGGGTGGACCGGCTGGCGCGTCGAAACTACCGGTTTGCGCTGACCGCGCCGCTGGACGCCCCCGAAGACCCGTCCGACCTGGCCCGCCTGATTGCAGGCGCCGTGGGCGCGACGCTGCCCCCCGGCCAGACGGTGCGGGTGGTCGACCCCCTCGTGCCCGGCACCGAGCTGCGCCTGCAGCTCCAGTTGAGCGACGGCACGCCGCTGGCCGTGGACATGGACGAGCCCCGGCTGCAGGTCTCGCCCTGGGTGCTGGGCGCGCTGGCGCTACAGCTGGCGCTGCTGGTAGGCCTGTGCGCCTGGGCCGTACGCGCGGCCACGCGGCCCTTGCGAACGCTGGCCGACGCGGCCGATGCGCTGGGCGCCGACCGCGCCGCCGTGCCCCTGGCCGAGGACGGCCCGCGCGAGGTGCAGCGCGCTGCCCAAGCTTTCAACCGCATGCAGCACCGCATCCAGGCGCACCTGGAGGAGCGCATGCGCATCCTGGCCGCCGTCTCGCACGACCTGCAAACGCCCATCACCCGCTTGCGCCTGCGCGCGGACCTGCTCGACGACACCGCGCTGCAGGGCAAGCTGCACGCAGACCTGGCCGAGATGCAGTCGCTGGTGGAGGAGGGCATTGCCTACGCGCGCTCGTCCCAGGCCGTGCAGGAGCCGCTGCAGCGCGTGGACCTGCGCGCGCTGCTGCAGAGCATTGCGTTCGACTACGCCGATGCGGGCCTGCCCGTGACGCTGCTGCACGCAGACCCGGGCACCTGCGACACGCGCCCCCAGGCCCTGCGCCGGCTGGTGTGCAACCTGGTGGACAACGCGCTCAAGTTCGCGGGCGCGGCTGAGGTGAGTCTGGAGGCTGGAGATCACGGCCAGTGGCTGCTGCGCGTGCTGGACCGGGGGCCGGGCATACCGGAAGCTGACCTGGCCGCCGTGCTCCAACCCTATGTGCGGCTGGAAGACTCGCGCAACCGCGGCACAGGCGGCACGGGGCTAGGCCTGGCCATTGCGAACGAGCTGGCGCAGGCGCTGGGCGGCCGGCTGGTGCTGGGGCCGCGTGAGGATGGTGCGGGGCTGGAGGCGCGGGTCGAGCTGCCCGGCCCGCAGCCATAGCACCGCTCTGTAGGCTCTCCAGGCGCAGCAGGCCGCTGCTACAGTGGCCCTTCCGTGGATTCATGAGGGGAACACCGTGGACAGCACTGGTAGCACCAACGCAGGCAGTAGCAGCAGAAGCCAAAACATCCGCATCGGCATCGGCGGCTGGACCTTCGAGCCCTGGCGCGACAACTTCTACCCCGCAGGCCTCGCGCACAGCAAGGAGCTGCAGTACGCCAGCCGCCAGCTCACCTCCATCGAGGTCAACGGCACGTACTACAGCACTTTCAAGCCGCCCACCTTCGCCAAGTGGCGGGATGAAACGCCCGAAGGTTTCCTGTTCTCGCTCAAGGCCAACCGTTTCGCCACGCACCGGCGCGTGCTGGCGGAGGCAGGCGAGTCGATCACGCGGTTTGTGGAGAGCGGCATCTCGGAACTCAAGCACAAGCTCGGGCCCATCGTGTGGCAGTTCATGCCGACCAAGGTGTTTGAGCCACGGGACTTCGAGGCCTTTCTGGCCCTGCTGCCACCACAGGTGGATGGCCTGCGGCTGCGCCACGCCCTGGATGCGCGCCACCCGAGTTTTGCCACGCCAGAGTTCGTGGCGCTGGCCCGCCAATACGGCTGCGTGCCTGTCTACACGGACTCCGAAAAGTTTCCCGCCATCGCAGATGCAGAGGCCGATTTTGCCTACCTGCGGCTGATGCGCAGCCAGGCCGATGTGCCCACCGGCTACACGCACGAGGCGATTGCACAGTGGGCCGATGGCGTGCGCACCTGGACCGGCGGCGAGCGGCCGCGCGATGTGTTCGTCTACTTCATCAACGGGGCGAAGGAGCGAGCGCCTGCGGGCGCGATGGAGTTGCTGAGGCAACTGGGCCTGCGCGCATAGCAGCGGCGCAGCTACAGCGTCTCTCGCTGCACAAACCCCTGCGGGGCCTCGCCACCATCGGGCACATTGCCCACCACCACACGTTCCACCCGCGCATGCACAGGCCCCTGGTGCGCCCAGTCGATGAGGGCCAGCACGGCCTGCTCGGTGCCCCATGCGCAGGCCTCCACGCGGCCATCCTGGCGGTTGCGCACCCAGCCCTTTACGCCCAGGCGTTCGGCGGCCTGCACCATGGACCAGCGGTAGCCCACGCCCTGCACATGGCCGGTGATCAACAGATGGCGGGTGATGGTGGAGTGGGGTTCTGCGTTCATGGGGGGCACTGTAGCGCGCTCCTTGTGGGGAGCCCGCTCCAGGGGCACACTGCCAGCAGCACCGCACCCCATGACCACGACCCCCCCCAAGGCACTGCCCACCATCGACCCCCAGCGCTGCACCGGCTGCGGCTGGTGCATTGCGGTGTGCCCGCCGCATGTGCTGTCGCTGCAGGTGCAAGGCACGGGGCCCTGGGGTCCCAAGTGTTCCACCCTGCACGATGCGCCGGGCTGCACCGGGTGCGCGCTGTGTGCGGTGCGCTGCCCGTTCGATGCGATCCGCATGGTGCGCGTGGCAACCACCGAAGGCCGGTGAGTCCTTCGCGCCACAGGCCCACAGAAACGGGTTGACGGGCCCCGGCACGCATCCGGTACACTGTGCCCTTCATGTCGTACACCTCCATCCCCTTCACCGCACGCGCCGCTGCCTTCCAAGGCATGGGCATGATGCCGCCCGCATTCACGCGGGCCAATGGTGAACAGCGGGCACTGGGTGCACGAATGATTACCACCATTACCACCGCGGCCACCTGAGCACGCGCAGGTGGCCGTTTCGGCAGCCACCTGGTGATCGCTCTCTTCTCCCCCAAGACGAATGCACGAAACCCAGCTCTGGCAGCTGGGTTTTTTTGTTTGTTCGTTCGTTAGCCGGAGAAGTCCATGTACCGCGATCCCGTCCAGTCCCTCGAAGCCCCGTCGTTGCAGTCGCCCACTGCGGCCATGCGCCCCCTGCGCGTGGGCATGATCGGCATTGGCACCGTGGGCGCGGGCACCTTTCGCGTGCTGGCACGCAACCAGGCGCTCATCGCAGGCCGCGCAGGGCGGGACATCAAGCTGGTGGTGGTCTGCGCCCGCAGCCTCGCCCGCGCCATGAGCGTGGTGGGCAAAGATGTGGCCCTGACCAACGACCCCATGCAGGTGGCCACACACCCCGATGTGGATGTGCTGGTGGAAGCCGCTGGCGGCACCGGCCCTGCGCGCGACTGGGTGCTGGCCGCCATCCGCGCGGGCAAGCATGTGGTCACGGCCAACAAGGCGCTGCTGGCCACGCACGGCAACGAGATCTTTGCCGCCGCCCGCCAGCACGGCGTGGCCGTGGCCTATGAAGGCGCGGTGGCGGTGAGCATCCCCATCGTGAAGGCGCTGCGCGAGGGCCTCACGGCCAACCGCATCGAATGGGTGGCGGGCATCATCAACGGCACCACCAACTTCATCCTGAGCAAGATGCGCGATGAGGGTGTTGGCTTTGCCGAAGCGCTGGCGCAGGCCCAGGCGCTGGGCTATGCCGAGGCCGATCCGACGTTTGACATCGAGGGCGTCGACGCTGCGCACAAGATCTCGCTGCTGGCGGCCAATGCGTTCGGCATGCCGGTGCGCTTTGCCGATGCGCAGGTGGAGGGCATCACCCGCTTGCAGGGGCTGGACGTGGCCTGCGCCGAGCAACTGGGCTTTCGCATCAAGCTGCTGGGCGTGGCCAAGCGGCGCAAAGAGAGCGATGTGGACGGCGTGGAGCTGCGCGTGCAACCTGCGCTGGTGCCTGCCGCGCATTTGCTGGCGCAGGTGAACGGCTCCATGAACGCGGTGATGGTCAAGGGCGATGCTTCGGGCGTGACGATGTTCTACGGCGCGGGTGCGGGGTCCGAGCAAACTGCATCGGCCGTGATTGCCGACCTGGTGGACGTGGCGCGCCTGGATGGCACCCGTGCACAGCAGCGCGTGCCGCACCTGGGGTTTCACCCCCAGGCGATGGACGAGCAACTGGCCGTGCTGCCCCGCGCAGCCGTGCACACCCGCTACTACCTGCGCGTGCCTGTGCACAGCGCCCAGCAGATCGAAGCCGTGGGTGCCTGGCTGGCGGCGCAGCACGTGCCCGTGCAGCGTGTGGAGCTGGCCTGCGACAAAGCGCTGCCCACGGGCAGCGAGCCCCAGGTGCTGGTGCTGACCGATGCCGTGGCCCAAGCCACGGTAGACCTGGCCGTGCACGCACTGGCCGCCCACCCTGCGGTGGCCGGGCCAGTGGTGGCGCTGCGGGTGGAGCTGCTGGAGGGATGATTCGTCCATAACCCGTTCACGCTGAGGCTGTCGAAGCGCCGCGCACGGCTTCGCCAGGCTCAGCCCGAACGGTAATGAACGATTTCAGCCACCTGAAAAATATGGTCAAAACAGGCTCTAGCGCTTATCTATCAAGCGCCAAAAGCTATCAATATTGATGCTGGCGTGTACTCAATGCATCAAGCCACCCGCACCAGCGCGGCCATGTCTTGTGCTGCAGATGTGCCCTCGGCCATCAGGCCCTGCACCACGCCCGCGCGGTCGGTGTCGGTGCGGTTCTGGCTCACCTTCCAGACGCCTTCCCAACGCTCCACCGCCAGCTCGATGCCCACGATGGCGCCCAGCAGCTTGTGGATGTAGTCGGGCGGGGCATCGTCAATGCGCCAAGGGTCGGGGCGGTGCGCCTCGTGCCGCTCGCTCAGAATGTGCAGGATGGCGCGCAACTGCACTGGATCGTCCACCGCGCTGAGCGTGCCGTGGGCGTGCACGGTGGCGTAGTTCCAGGTGGGCACCTGCTTGCCGTCGATGGCCTTGGACGGATACCACGAGGGCGACACATAGGCCTGGGGGCCGTGGAACACGGCCACGGCCTGCTGCGGCAGCAGCGGCCACACGCCGTTGCCGCGCCCCACATGGCCCACCAGCGTGCCGTGCGGTCCGCGCGAGGAGTCCAGATACAGAGGCACATGGTTCACGTGCAGCGTGCCCTCGTGCGACACGACCAGGGTGGCCAGGGGCTGGGCCTGCACCAGTCCCTGCTGCGCGGCCGGGTCGGTGACTTGAAACTGGCGGTTGGCAATGGTCATGTCAGGCTCCATCCACTTCGAGCACGGGCGCGCAGTCGATCTGCGTCTTGACCGAGTTGGCCAGAAAGCACGATGTGTGGGCGCGGTGGTGCAGGTCGTCCAGCTGGGCAGCGCTGGGCGCGTGGGCCCCATCAAAGCGCGTGACGGGGCGCAACTGCACGTGGGTGACGACAAGCTGCCCCTGCGCGTTCTTGGCCATGGTGCCCACGGCGGCGTCGGCGTAGCTGTTGAGCCGATAGCCCGCGCGGCTGGCGAAGTCCATGAACCACAGCATGTGGCAGCTCGACAGGGCCGCAACGTAGGCTTCTTCCGGGTCCACCGCTGCCGCGTCGGAATACGGCAGCGGCACGACATGGGGCGACGACGACGCGGCCACGGTAGCGCCGCCATCGAACTGCCAAGTGTGGGTGCGGTGGTAGCGCTTGTCCAGAAAGTCATCGTTGCCACGGGACCAGGTGATAGTGGCGGTGTGCTCGGCCATGGATAGGTCTTTCTTGCGGTGGCCGGGCCTTGGAGGAAACACAAGCCCGGGATTTCTAAAATGGCTCTTCAGTTTATGGTTGCATCACCACAACCAAGGGGCCAATTCATGCCAGTTGCCGGAGCCAATCCCAAGACCACAGCCCCCCGGGACGGGCGCCTGGGCCAGTTGCGCCAGCAGGTGTACGAACAGCTGCGCAGCGCCATCGAACAGGGCCGCCTGCCGGCGGGCACGCGCCTGCCGCCGTCGCGCGAGCACGCAGCCAGCCTGGGCGTGTCACGCAACACCGTGCTGTGGGCCGTGCAGCGCCTGCAGGCCGAAGGGTATGTGGAGGCGCGTGTGGGCGACGGCACCTATGTCTCGCAGGCCGCAGGCGCACCGCCTCCGCAAGGGCTGGTGGCGCCGCCGCGTGGGCTCTCGCGGCGCGGGCAGCTCATTGCCGAAACGGCTGCCCGCTGGCGCCCGCCGCATGTGGCGGCACGCGCATTCCGCATCGGCGCGCCCGAGGTGGACACGTTTCCGTTTGCGCTGTGGGACCGCCTGGCGCGCCAGGCCCGCCCCGGCCAGCGCAGCGCACGCGCGCAGTACCTGGACCCCGCGGGCGACCCCGAACTGCGCCAGGCCGTGGCACTGTGGCTGTGGGCGTCGCGCGGCATCCGCTGCGATGCGGCGCAGGTGGTGGTGTGCTCGGGCTCGCAGCAGGGCATCGACCTGATCGCGCGGCTGCTGCTGGACGTGGGCGATGAGGTGCTGGTGGAAGACCCTGGCTACCCAGGCATCCGCGCCAGCCTGCTGGGCCACGGCGTGCTGGCGCGGCCCGTGGCGCTGGATGCGCAGGGCCTTCGCATCGACGAGGGTGCGGCCCAGTGGCCCGGCGCGCGCATGGCGGTGGTCACGCCCACGCACCAGTTCCCCACCGGCGTGTGCATGGGCCTGGCGCGGCGGCAGGCGCTGCTGCAATGGGCGCGCACGCACGACGCCTGGGTGGTGGAAGACGACTACGACGGCGAGTTTCAGTACGGCGGCGCTGCCCAGCGCGTACCCGCCCTGTGCAGCCTGCCGGGCTCGGAGCGCGTGCTGTATGTAGGCACCTTCAGCAAGACACTACACCCCGGCCTGCGCCTGGGTTTTGTGGTGGTGCCGCCCGCACTGGTGGAGGCCTTTGCCATGGCCCGGGCCATCACCGACCGGCACGCGCCGGGCGACACCCAGGCGGTGCTGGCGCGCTTCATTGCAGAAGGCCACCTGCTGCGCCATCTGCGGCAGATGCGCGAGCTGTACCAGGCGCGCCAGGATGTGCTTATCGATGCGCTGGCCGATGCCAGCGATAGCGCCTGGCAACTGCAGCCCAGCGACCGGGGCATGCACCTGCTGCACGAAGCCGCCCCAGGCAGTGACGACGAGACCCTGAGCCGCAAGGCGCTCACCGCCGGGGTGATGCTGGCGCCACTATCGCGCTATGCGATGCAGTCCACGCGGCGTGGCTGGCTGTTGGGGTATGCAGGCTATAGCGAAGCCGAGATCGTGGCCGCCGCGCGCGCGGTGGGCGGGCTGGCGCGCATGCGGTAAATCACCACGCGCCGGGCTGCGGAGCCAGGGCCACGCTGCGGTCCACTGCCGTGGCCTCGGCCTGCGGCTCTACCTTGCGCCACCAGTGGGTGGACAGCGCGGGCGCGCGGATGTCCAGCCGCTCGCCCATGATGGGCGCCACCAGCGGCACCTGCGCTGCTGCTGCGAGCGCGGTGATGCGCTCGAACGGCTCCACCCACGGGTGCAGCGACAGGTCGAACGTGCCGTTGTGGATGGGGAACAGACGGCGCCCCTTGACGTCCAGATGGGCCTGCAGGCTCTCCTCGGGGTGCATGTGGATGTCGGGCCAGTCTGCGTTGTAGGCGCCGGTTTCGATCAGCGTCAGATCGAACGGGCCGAACCGCTCGCCAATGGCCTTGAAGCCGTCGAAGTAGCCCGTGTCACCACTGAAGAAGATGCGGATCGGCTCGGCGCCTTGGCCCGTGATCAGCACCCACGAGGCCCACAGCGTGCTGTTGCCGTCCGACAGGCCCCGGCCCGAGAAATGCTGCGCAGGCGTGGCCACCAGCTGCAGCCCGCCGATGGTGGTGCCCTGCCACCAGTCAAACTGCTGCACCTTGGCCGCAGGCACGCCCCAGCCAATCAGCCGGTCGCCCACGCCCAGCGGCGTGATGAAGTGCTCCACCTTGGGCGCAAGCTTCTGGATGGCAGCGTAGTCCAGGTGGTCGTAGTGGTCGTGCGACAGGATCACGCCGGTGATGGGCGGCAGCTCGTCAATCGTGATGGGCGGCGCATGAAAGCGCTTGGGCCCCATGAACTGGAACGGCGAGGCGCGCTCGGAAAACACCGGGTCGGTCAGCCAGAACTGGCCGTTGATCTTGAACAGCAGGGTGGAGTGCCCCAGGCGCCACAGGCTCAGGTCGGGCGCGGCCAGCAGGTCTGACCGCATCACCGCGTACACCGGCACGGGCTGGCGCGGCACCGAGTCGTCGGGCTTGCCGGTGGCAAAGCGCCACATCACCTCCAGCGTCTTGAGGGCGCCCAGCGCATGGCGGGGTGCCACGTTGCGAAACTTGCCGCCCGCAAACTGCGGCGACTGTTCATAGGCGGCCACCGGCTGGGCGGCGCGGGAAAAGAGGCTGTAGGCCATGGCGATCAGTACAACGAAGGCGACACAAAGTGCCGGGAGCAGACGGCGGCGGGCGATGGAGAGTGACACCGGATCTGCGACATGGAAATTACACTGCACAGTGTAGTTCACTTTTTAGAAAAGTAAACTACCCGGTGTAAAATTTGCGCATGATCGCCTCCCAGCCCACCCCTCGCCTGACCGACCGCAAGCGCGATGCCATCGTGCAGGCCGCCATCGGCGAGTTCCGCGAACACGGCTTCAACGGCACCAGCATGGACCGCGTGGCCGCAGCGGCGGATGTGTCCAAACGTACGGTGTACAACCACTTCCCAAGCAAGGAAGAACTGTTCGAAGCCATCCTGCTGCTGATGTGGGAGCGCAGCCAGTCACCCGACGAACTGGCCTACACCCCCACGCGCCCGCTGCGCGACCAGCTGCTGGAGCTGCTGGCGCAAAAGATGCGCCTGCTCAACGACGCGAGCTTCATCGACCTGAGCCGCGTGGCCATGGCCGACATGATGCACACCCCCGAGCGCGCGCGCGGCATCACCGCCAAGCTCTCGGCCAAGGAAGAGGGCCTGCCGCGCTGGCTGCGCGCGGCCCAGCAGGATGGCCGCCTGCGCGCCACCATGGATGTGCCCTATGCCGCGCAGCAACTGCAGGGCATGGTCAAGGCATTTGCGTTCTGGCCCCAGCTGGCCATGGGCCAGCCACCCTTGAGCGCCGCACAGCAAGCGCAAGTGGTGGGGGATGCGGTGGACATGTTCCTGGGGTTCTACGCCGCGCCCACCCAGGGGGCCAAGGCCCCCGTAAAAAAATCCCCGGCTGGAAGCACGGGCAAGGCAGCGGCAGCCCCTGTTGCAACCTCTGCGAAACCTGCCCCTCGCCGCGCCCCAGCGCGCTGACCCACGCCACCCCCCTGGCCAGCAAGCCGGCGTGAAGTGCGATTTGCACTACGCTCGCCCGTTCTTTCAACGCAGCCTGACACCAAGATGCCCCTCGCTCCCTACCTCGACACCGCCCCGGTCCTGGACACCGGCGTTTTCATCCACGACTCTGCCCAGGTCATCGGCGACGTCACGCTGGGCCGCGACAGCTCGGTCTGGTGCAACGCCGTGCTGCGCGGCGATGTGAACCGCATCACCGTGGGCGTGTGCAGCAACGTGCAGGACCTGACCATGGGCCATGTGTCACACCGCAACGCCAGCAAGCCCGAAGGCTCGCCGCTGGTCATCGGCGACTACGTCACGGTGGGCCATTCGGTGATCCTGCACGGCTGCCGCATCGGCAACGAATGCCTCATCGGCATGGGTTCCATCGTGATGGATGACGCCATCATCGAAGACCGCGTGATGCTGGGCGCGGGCAGCCTGGTCTCGCCCGGCAAGGTGCTGGAGAGCGGGTACCTCTACATCGGCCGCCCTGCGGTGCGCCAGCGCGCGCTCACCGATGCAGAGATTGCGTACCTCAAGTATTCGGCCGAGCACTATGTGCGGGTGAAGAACAACTATCTGGCGGGCGCCCAAGCAAATCTTGTATAGCTTTCACCGCGTTTGATAGGGAAGCTGCCGACATGAGGCGGTCATTGCCTTCAGAGGAAATCCCTCGCATGCCCATTTCACTTCGGAGTTCTCCAAGGAGGGGCGCAATACGACCAACGCTCTCGGCTCCTCAGAGAACAAGGTGATGACCCCGTTGGCAGAGATGGCGCCACCGTGCACCCGCCCCGTCGGTTCAAAACGCAGCCCTTCACCCGCACCGGATAGCGATTGTCGCTGGGTGGCTCGCTCGGTGATGGCCTCACGGTATAGCGATGCAACAACCATCATCTCTGCAACTTTTGCTCTTTCCGTGTAGCACTGATAGGTTGGCTGAAAGAGGGTGAACGGAAGCGCCAACAACGAAACACACAGCACATCAAAAACGACGCTGGTTCCGACCTTCATCCACCTCCGCCAGCCTTGGTAGGCAGCAGCTGTTGAATACACAGCGGCCCAAAATGCGGTCACCGTCATCGCCGTCAACCAGATGGGCCCCTCATAGTTTGGGCCGACTCGGCATTGGTTACCCGCAGTCGCCAGTACCAGAGACGCTACGAACATGCAGGGAACGGCCCAGTGCAATGACGGGAGCGGGCGAAAAAATCGCCAGCGAAAGTTGAACTGGAACGCCATCGAGTACTGAGCTTTGGAGAAATTGATCGGCGATTCTAGGCAGCCACGCCCCTCACAAACACGATGCCTGTCGGCAGACCAAGATTGCGTGAAACAAGCCCGCCTCTGACCTCAACCGATAATTGTGTCCCGCCACTTGCTCCAGGCGGCTCTACCATGTCCGCCGCCGCCTCACTCCCTGCTCCTGCGTCTCTTCGCGTCCTCTCCGTCATCCCCCCGATGACGCAGCTGAACACGCCCTACCCCTCCACCGCCTACCTCACGGGCTTTCTGCGTTCGCGGGGGGTGACGGCGTTCCAGGAAGACCTGGCATTGGCGCTGGTGCTGCGCCTGCTCTCGCCCGAAGGGCTGCGCGCGGTGGCCGCCCAGGTGGATGCGCTGCCCGCCAAAAAGCAGAGCCCCGCCGTGCAAAGTTTTGCGGCGCAAAAGGACCGCTACCTCGCCACCATCGGCCCCGCCATTGCCTTCTTGCAAGGCCGCGACAGCACGCTGGCGCACCGCATCGTGGGCCGTAACTACCTGCCCGAGGGCCCGCGCTTTGCCACACTGGATGTGTACGTGGACGACGAAGGCGGCGACCCGCTGGGCTGGGCCTTTGGCGCGCTGGGCCTGACGGACAAGGCCAAGCACCTGGCCACGCTGTACCTGAACGACCTGGCCGATGTGCTGCGCGACGCGGTGGACGAGCGCTTTGAGTTTGTGCGCTATGCCGAGTCGCTCGCGGGCAGCCAGCCCACGTTTGACCCATTGGCCGATGCCCTGGCCGCACCACCCACGCTGGTGGACACGCTGCTGGAGCAGCTCACGCACGAGGCGATTGCCAAGCACCAGCCCAGCGTGGTGCTGCTGTCCGTGCCGTTCCCGGGGTCCGTGTATGCGGCATTCCGCATTGCGCAGGCCATCAAGGCGCGGCACCCGCACATCGCCACCGTGCTGGGCGGCGGCTTTGTGAACACCGAGCTGCGCGAACTAGCCGACCCGCGTGTGTTCGACTTCTTTGATTATGTGACGATGGACGCGGGCGAGCGCCCCTTGCTGGCGCTGCTGGAGCACCTGCGCGGCGAGCGCGGCCGCCAGCGGCTGGTGCGCACCTTTGTCCGCAATGATGGAGAAGGCGGCGATGGCACCGTGCAGTACATCAACATGATGGAAGCCGACATCGCTTTCGCCGAGGTGGGCACGCCCACGTGGGACGGCCTGCCGCTGGACCGGTATCTGTCGCTACTTGACATGCTCAACCCCATGCACCGCCTGTGGAGCGATGGGCGCTGGAACAAGCTCACCGTGGCGCACGGCTGCTACTGGAAGAAGTGCAGCTTTTGCGATGTGAGCCTGGACTACATCAGCCGCTACGAAGGCGCCAGCGCCGCCGTGCTGGCCGACCGCATCGAGCAGATCGTGCACGAGACGGGGCAGACCGGCTTTCACTTTGTGGACGAAGCCGCACCGCCCAAGGCGCTCAAGGCACTGGCCACCGAGCTGATCGCGCGCAACGCAGGCATCAGCTGGTGGGGCAATGTGCGGTTTGAAAAAACCTTCACGCCCGACCTGGCCGAGCTGATGGCCGACAGCGGCTGCATCGCGATCTCGGGCGGGCTCGAAGTGGCGTCAGACCGGCTGCTGCAGCTCATGAAAAAAGGCGTGTCGGTGGACCAGGTGGCTCGAGTGACGCGGGCGTTCACCGACGCGGGCATCCTGGTGCATGCGTACCTGATGTACGGCTTTCCCACGCAGACCGTGCAGGACACCGTGGACGCACTCGAATACGTGCGCCAGCTGTTCGCCAACGGCTGCATCCAGAGCGGGTTCTTTCACCGCTTTGCCTGCACCGTGCACTCGCCCGTGGGCAAGAACCCCGAGGAGTACGGCGTGACGCTGGCGCCGCTGCCGCCCGGTGACTTTGCCAAGAACGACGTGGCCTTCATCGACCCCACCGGCGTGGACCACGACGCGCTGGGTGGCGCGCTCAAGAAGGCCATCTACAACTACATGCACGGCATCGGGCTCGAAGAGGACGTACGCACGTGGTTCCCGTTCAAGGTGCCCAAGACGACGGTGCGACGTGACCGGATTGAGCGGGCGCTTCAGCAGCGCGGCTGAGCCCGCAGTATTTCTTCAAGCAGCCGCCATGAAAGCCAGGATGTCGTCGAAGTCCTTGCGGTCCTTGGGCGTCTGGTACTTGTAGGCAGCGAAAGACTGCTGGAGCATTCCGGTCAGCCGGTCACGGCGTTGCACGAGTTCGGCCTTCCACGCCGGGTCGCGCACCAGCAGCTTCAGGATAGCGAGCTTGCCGTCCAGGTTCTCGTACATGGCGTCGAACGAGCGGGCCGTGAGCTCCAGCAAATTGGCCAGCTTGGGCAGGCCGCGGGTTGTGGCGCCCTTGTCCAGCAGCGACTGCACGATCTTGGCTTGGTGGTAGTAGATGGCGATCTCGATGGGGTAGCTGGTTTCCGATGCGCCCTGAGCGCGCCCATCGGGGTCGGCGCCGTGCTGCAGCAGCAGGTCCACGATCTTGGGTGCAGAGAACCGACAGGCCTCGTACAGGTTGGGATAGC
Source organism: Acidovorax sp. sif0632 (assembly GCF_019218805.1). Classification (NCBI taxonomy): domain Bacteria; kingdom Pseudomonadati; phylum Pseudomonadota; class Betaproteobacteria; order Burkholderiales; family Comamonadaceae; genus Acidovorax; species Acidovorax sp. sif0632. The sequence goes on from NZ_JAHUWW010000005.1 coordinate 372,110, forward strand.
CCTTGTGCGGCAGGTTGGGGTCGGCGCCATGCTCCAGCATGAGCTGCACGACCTTCACGCGCTTGTCGGTGATGGCCTTGTTCAGGCAGGAGTAGCCGGAAGAGAATGTGCTGTTGGGGTCGGCCCCCTTCTCCAGCAGGGCCTGCACGGTGGCCTGGTTCTTGGAGAACCCGATGGCGCGGATGAAGGCATAGGTCGGGTCGTTCTGCTCGCGCTCGGCGGCCTCGATGATTTTCCCCACCCGGCCGAGCTGAGCGGTCGGGGCCAGGGTCTTCATCAAGGCCACGACATCGGCGGCTGGCTTCTTCTTGCCGTCGATGAAGCCGTATACAAGCTGGTGGGCGACCTCGTCGTCCACCAGCTCGGCGTGCAACGCATGGCACCCCTTGGACAAGGGCTTGATGAAATCACCGACATCGGTGGAGCCCGAGGTGAATGCCGCGTCGATCACCAGGCCCGAACGCTCGTAGCGGTCAAAGCCCAGGTAGTCCGTGGGGTGGATGCTGATCTTGCGGGCCGCGAAGAAGGCCCTGACTGCCGCTTCAAGCCCGGCACCATCGGGAGTGCTGAAAACCGCATGCAGTGCATCGGCATCGGTATCGTTCTTGCAGACCAGCGTGAATCGCGTCGTGGTTTCCATGTTCCCTCGGATGGACTGAAGCAGTGGTTTTTGCAGGCATCATATTTCGATGCAGACACCTCGCCCGCCCTTCACCGCCGCCATCTTCGACATGGACGGACTGCTGGTCGACTCCGAGCGCGTGACCCTGCGCGCCTGGCTGGACGCCGCGCGGGCGCGGGGCATTGCACTGGCAGAGGCCGACTACCTGCAGGTGGTGGGGCGCGCTTCCACCGACTCCGACACCATGCTCACGGCTTTGCTGGGTGGTCCGCAGATGTTCGAACAGGTGCAATCCGATGTGGCTGCGCGCCTGTGGGACGCAGGGCCAGAGCCCCTGTTTCCCCTCAAACCCGGCGTCGCATCGCTGCTGCACGCCTTGGGGCAAGCAGGCGTGCCCTGCGCGGTGGCCTCATCGTCGCGGCGCGACGAGATCGAGCACCGCCTGGGCAGGGTGGGCGTGCTGCAGCACTTTCACGCTTGGGCTGGCGGCAACGAAGTGCCGCGCGGCAAACCCGACCCCGCCCTGTACCAGCTGGCGGCTGTGCGCCTGGGCGTGGACCCCGCACAGTGCCTGGCGTTTGAAGACAGCGAGAACGGCGCACGCGCGGCGCAAGCCGCAGGGGTCGCGGTAGTGATCGTGCCGGACCTCAGAGCACCGGGCATCGAGGTGGTGGAGCGCAGCCACGGCGTGCTCGAATCGCTGGTGCATGCCCATGACCACCTGCCGCGCTGGTTCAGGGCGGCGCGGGTGCCGTAAAACTGATAAGAATTGGCCTCTAGCGCTTATCCATCAAGCGCATATAGCTATCAAATTAGCAGCATTACCGTTTCTGCTTCTGGTAAGCCTTGTCGGCCGGTGGCCCCCGGTCCGTGTCCTGCAGTCCACGTTTCACATCACGGTAGGCCTGCTCCATCATTGCGTCGGGTTCGCCGTCGGTCATGTTGACCGCCTCGTCGCGCTCGTGGGGCAGGCGGGGTTCGGGCCCGCTCAGGTCTTCGGGTCCGCTGCCGGGGTGCGGCTGGGGCTGGGTGGTGTTCACGCGCCGCTCGGTGCGGGCGGGCACAGGAGCGGAGGGGATGATCTCCTCTTCCTTGCGGGGGGCTGTGGGGGTCGTTTTCATGCGGGGCCTTGGTATGCAACGTGGAGTCCCTTCACCCTAGCGCCGCTGGCCGCCCCGCACTGTAGGCCCAGGCCCTGCACGGCTGCGGGCGTGCGGAGCCTGCTGTCACCAGAACAACCACCGCTCCAGCGCGTTGAGCACGATGACCACGATCACGCCGATCAAGAAAAGGATCGCCTTGCGGCGCGCCCGCGCGCTCACCACCAGCTTGTAAACCGTGTACGCGGCGAGCGTGCCCACAAAAGGCGCCGCGATGGCTGCACCCGACAGGACGATGGCCACGAGTTTGCCCCAGCCGTCGGTCCCGCCCATGGTCCAGATCGAACGCAAGTAGATCGCGCTCGGAATGGCCAGGCCCAACCACAGCACCCCGGACGCCACTGCCACGCTGACGTGGTGCGCGAGCAGGCCATAGAGCACCAATGCGCCCACCACCCCGCCCAAGAACGCCACCCGCTTGAGCCAGAGCGGTAGCGACTCGCCAGAGCGACGCGCTAGCGTGGCTTCACGGGCCTTCTTGGTCGCTGCGGCCGCTGCGGCCTCCGCCTGGGCCCGTTCTTTTTGCAGTTGTTGCTGCTTCTCGGCGGATTCACGGGCACCACGCAGGAAGTCGTCCACCGCCGGGTTGTCCACCTGGCCCAGGATCCGGCCCGTGCGCGACAAGGCCTGGTCGTGCTGGGGCAGTTCGGTCTGCAGGGCCCCCCCCTGGCTGAACCACTCACCCATCTGCGCCAGCCACCCGACGCCGGGCGGCGGCAGCCCAAGGCCACCCTCGCCCGCGCGGCACAGGTAATGCTGCGTGCTTTGCGGCGGGATGAGCTGCCGCGTGCTGTAGCGGGGCAAATAGCATTGCATCAACGGCGCAGCCGCCTGCTGGCCGGGGCGGCCCAGGCGCAGCGCAAACTCCGGCAAAGGCACGGGCTCGCCCAGCCCATTGCGCACGCCCAGCCAAAGGTAAAGGCCCCGAGGCCGGCCATCTTTGGCCCGGTGCACCCAGAGGCCAGGGCCTTCTTGGGCAATGCTGTCCGCGCCCAGGGCATCCAGCTCGGACGGCAGCGGAACATCGGGGCCGTCCATGTCCCATAGCGGCCGCAGCTGGGCTTTGAGGAGGGAGGGCCAGACCGCACGCGCCCGGCGCTGCAGATCGTCCGCATCGACCTCGCGCCCGTGAGCGATGGCAACTTCGATGGTGCGACTGGCCTTCGCCGGCCGCCCTTCCAGGGCGAGCAACCATTCGTCGAGCAATGCAAGCCGCAGATAAAGCGCATCGGCCCCTTGTCCCTGGGCCTCTGCCGCACGCATCCATGCGTACCGGGCAGGGTGCTGCGGCACCAGCTCCTGCGCCAGCAACCGCTGGCGCGCAGGGCTGCCTGCCTGGGCAGCCGACGATGCGGGTTGCTGTGCCCATGCGCCCGATGCACTCACCATGCACAGCAGCAGCACGAACCCCAGCGTCCGAAGCAGGGTGCCTTGCACACCTTTCGCCCCACCCGGAACACAGCTTGCGCTTGCCATTGCCCATGGCCTGCAGCGCAGCAGCGAACCGCAGTTCAGCGCAAATCCCCACGCATTTCCCCCCTGCATCTTTGCTCTCCTGTAGCTGTGCGGGGATTTTCTTTCAAGGCAGCTGCGGGGGGACAGCCCGCCCATCCGCCACAAGGCACTGCCCAGCGTCAACCTGTCTTCGGCATGCGACACTACTGTATGTCTCAACAGGTGTGGGCCGCGCAGGCCCTTGAATCTTTCGATGCGGTGGTGTCAGCCACCGAGGGTTTTCGCAGCCGTGCCGGCCAGCGGCTGATGGCCGAGCAGGTGGCGCGCACGTTCAGCAGCGCCACGCTGGGCAAGGTGGATGAAGAAAGCGGTGAAGACGCGCCTACGCGGTCCATCGCCGTGATCCAGGCGGGCACGGGCGTGGGCAAGTCGCTGGCGTACTGCGCGCCCGCCATCGCCCTGGCGCTGTCGCGCGGCACGCGGGTGCTGATCTCTACCGCCACCGTGGCGCTGCAGGAGCAACTGGTCAACAAGGACCTGCCCGCACTGGCCGCGCTGATGCCCCAGCCCTTCAAATTTGCGCTGGCCAAGGGGCGCGGGCGCTATGTGTGCAAGCTCAAGCTGGACCGCCTGGCGGGCACGGGCGAGGCCGAGGAAGGGGCCGACGACGACCTGTTTGCCGAGGAGGAAGCCGCCGCCCGCGCCAAGCGCCCCCGGCACGAGACCGAGGCGCGCATCCAGTTCTATTCGACGATGGCGCAGACCTTGTCGAAAGGTGCGTGGGATGGCGACCGCGACAGCCTGGACACGCCGCCCGAGCCCGAGGTGTGGAGCCCCGTGGCAGCCGAGGGCGCGTCGTGCACCGGCAAACACTGCCCGGCCTTCAGCCAGTGCACCTACTACGACAAGCGCAAGGAGCTGGTGGGCGCGCAGGTGATCGTGGCCAACCACGATTTGCTGCTGTCATCGCTGGGCGCGCGCGTGCTGCCCGAGCTGGACAACTGCCTCCTGGTGCTGGACGAAGCCCACCACCTGCCCGCCACAGCGCTCGACCAGTTTGCGTGCAGCATGGACCTGTCGCGCATCACCTGGATCGAGCGGCTTGCCAGCCGAGGCCTGCGCATTGGGGCACTGCTGGAGGTCGAAGAGATTGCCGACATCCCCAAACATTCGGCCCAGCTGCGGCAGACGCTGCAGGACCTGGCACGCATCGTGATGGATGTGTATGGCGCCCAACTCAAGAGCCAGCCCAGCGCCTGGGGCCCGGCGCGCGTGCGCGTGCCACGCGGCGAATTGCCCGAACAGCTCATTGCGCCGCTGGGCCTGCTGGCCGCCAGCGCCGAGGGCTTCCTCGACGCCCTGCGCGCCATCAGCAAAGCCCTGCGCGCCGAGATGCGTGACAAGCCCGACGAGGCCAAGCGCCTGTCCACGCTGTACGCACAAATCGGCATGCTGGCCCCGCGCCTGGAAGAGCTGCATGCCACCGCGCAACTGCTGCTGCAGGATGCGCCCGAAGGCGCGGTGCCGGCCGCCAAATGGTTCACGCTGGAGGTCGATGGCGACTTCATCGTGGTCAAGGCGCACGCCAGCCCCATCCTGCCTGGCACCACGCTGCGCAACCACCTGTGGAGCGCCGTGCGCGGCGCGGTGCTGACCTCGGCCACGCTCACCAGCTGCGGGCACTTTGATTTCTTCCTGCGCGAGGCAGGCCTGCATGGCGATGAAGCCACCACCACGCTCGAAGTGCCCAGCCCCTTCAACTACGCCGCGCAGGGCACGCTGATTGCCGCCGAAACCCGCGCCGACCCCAAGAACGCCGCGCAGTTCACCACCGAGATGGTCGATGCGCTGCTGCACGACATTGCCCGCGTGGAATACGGCGCGCTGGTGCTGTTCACCTCGCGCGAGCAGATGCGACAGGCGGTGGACGCATTGCCCACCGCCATGCGCAGCGTGGTGCTGGTGCAGAACGCACTGCCGCGCACCCAGCTGCTCAAGCGCCACCGCGAGCGGGTGGAAAACGGCGAGCCCTCGGTCATCTTTGGCATGCAGTCGTTTGGCGAAGGGCTGGATTTGCCCGGGCGCCTGTGCGAATCGGTCTTTATCACCAAGCTGCCCTTTGCCCCGCCCGACGACCCGGTGGGCGAGGCCCGCGCCGAATGGCTGCGCGCCGTGGGGCGCGACCCGTTCAGCGAGCTGGTGGTGCCCGCCACCGCCATCCGTCTGGCGCAATGGGTGGGCCGCGCGATTCGCACCGAAGAAGACATGGCGCATGTGTACTGCTACGACAAGCGCCTGACACGCACCAGCTACGGCCAGCGCCTGCTCAAAGGGCTGCCACCGTTTGCGCTGGAGCAACGCGCGCCGCTGTGAAGCGGCGACACTTTGCGCACCCATTTCACAACCACTACAACAACGACAGAGAGGACCCCACCATGCCCCACACCACCCCTGCCTGCCCCCAATGCGGCCTGGAGAACACTTACCCCGATGGCAGCAACTATGTGTGCCCCGACTGCGCGTTTGAATGGCCGCAGGTGGCCGATGCTGCCGAATCCGAATCCGAGTCCGATGCCGCAGAAGCAGGCGATGGCATGGTGCGCGATGCCAACGGCAACCCGCTGGCCGATGGCGACGCGGTGATCCTCGTGAAAGACCTCAAGGTCAAGGGCTCATCGTCCACCCTCAAGAAGGGCACCAAGATCAAGAGCATCCGCCTGGTGGATGGCGCCGATGGCCACAACGTGGACTGCAAGACCGACCTGGGCAGCATGTTGCTGAAGTCGGAGTTTTTGAAGAAGGCGTGAAGCGCCTTCCCTCCACCTGGCGCACCACGCTTTACCGTGACAGCACGGCAGGTGCTGCGCAAGGCGGAGCTACCGGTGCAGCCGCACGGGCGGCATAGGTAACGTCCGGTCCTGACCCATCCTGTCTGGGCGGGTCGGAGGGGATGTCGGACAAGCGCCCACGCACAGGCGGGCAGGGGGACGACGCGGCGCATGGCGCGGGCGGCCTAGAGTCGTAGCACCCCCTCCATTTCACGGAAGCCCCCCATGCACCACGACACCCCCGGCCACGAAACCTTGTGGAAGCTCATCAAGGACATTCGGTTTGGCATGCTCACGCACCGCACCTCCACGGGCATGCTGCACGCGCACCCGCTCACCACGCAAAACCGCCAGTTTGACGAACACGGCGAGCTGTATTTCTTCATCCCCAAGTCGGGCGAGCTGTACGAACGCCTGCTGACCGATGGCGAAGTCAACGTGTCGTATGCCAACCCGGACGACGACAGCTACGTGTCGCTGTCGGGCCAGGCACGCGCTGTGGACGACCATGCGCAAAAACAAGCCCTGTGGTCCCCCATGGCCCAGGCGTGGTTCCCGGGTGGCGTGTCCGACCCCAACCTGGCGTTGCTGGCCGTGCGCATCCGCCATGCCGAATACTGGGATGTGGATGAAAGCAAGATGGTGCAGCTCTTCAAGATGGCCAAGGCCGCCATCACGGGCGAACCACCGCGCAGCCTGGGCGAGCACAAGGAACTGACCTTGTATTGAGCTGAGCGGCAGGCCCCCGGGCGGCTGTTTCCCCAAGGTGGGGCAGTGGCCGGAGGCACGCCGCACCCTGCCGCAATGCCAGGAAGAGCGTCAGCGTCTTGCACAGAAATTCAAGAAAAAATGGGCTCCAGCGCTTTTCTATCAAGCGCTAATAGCTACATATTTCATAGCAAAACCACCGAGCCATGGAGCCCACGGGCTCCTTTTTCTTTGGGTCACGGCTCTTGAAACAGCGCGCCAAGGCATCCACATGCCATCCATACACCATCCCATTGGATGTTTTATGGAGTTTCCCCGATGAACAATATCGTTCCCATCGCCCCGTCGCGCGGCAAGGTGCCCGAGTCCGAGAAGGTCACGATCAACCTGGGCTTCGTGGACCTGGGCCACATTGATCTGCTGGTCTCAGAAGGCTTTTACGCCAACCGCACCGACTTCATCCGCACCGCCATCCGCAACCAGCTGACCGCCCAGAACGACGCCGTGCGCCAGGTGGTGGCCCGCAAGATGCTTGTGCTGGGGCTGCAGCGTTTTGGCCGGGCCGATCTGGAGGCCGTGTTGGCGGCGGGCGAGACGCTGGAGATCCGCGTGCTGGGCCTGGCCAGCATCGACGACGACGTGCCGCCCGCCCTGGCGCAGGCCACGGTTGCCTCGGTGACGGTACTGGGCGCGTTCCATGCCAGTGCGGCCGTCAAGACCGCCCTGGCCGGGCGCATGCATTGAACACCACCGACCCGGACCGCAGCGCACCGCTGGCGCGCCCACCCACACAAGGAGTCCCCATGGACTGGAACCTCAATCTCAAGCGCCTGATGGGCGAAGCCACCCAGCTGGTGCGCAGTGGCCAGCTGGCCGACGCCACGCGGGCCATCCAGCAGACCCTGGGCGCAGCCGTGGCGCGCCACAGCAACGAACCGACACCTGCCAGCGCTGAGGCCACGTCGTTGCAAGCGCCATCACCTGCAGGCACAGAGACCCCACGCTGGCGCAATGCCAACACCGCGCAGGACGTGGAAGACGCCGTGGTCATCGACCGCAGCGCCCCCACACCGCCAGCAGAAGCACAGCCCTCCACCACACCACGCCCCACCAGCAACCACCCGAAGGCTGAGCCGCCCGGCAGCTTCACCCGCGTGGTCTTCACCCACCCCGATGCACGGCGCCACCCGCACCACTACCACCTGTACGTGCCCCCGGGCGCCACGGCAGGCACCCCCATGCCGCTGGTGCTGATGCTGCACGGCTGCACGCAGAACCCCGTGGACTTTGCCACCGGCACAGGCATGAACGACGCCGCCGCTCCCGCCAACGCCTTGGTGCTGTATCCCGAGCAACCCCACAGCGCCAACCCCAACGGCTGCTGGAACTGGTTTCGCCCCGGCGACCAGCACCGGGGCAGCGGCGAGCCCGCGCTGCTCGTCGCCATGCTGCAGGACGTGATGGCGCGCCATCCGGTGGATGCGCAACGCGTCTACGTGGCGGGCCTGTCGGCTGGCGGCGCCATGGCAGCGCTGCTGGGCCGCGAATACCCCGAGCTGTTTGCCGCCGTAGGCGTGCACTCCGGCCTGCAGGCGGGCGCGGCGCACAACGTGATGGGCGCGCTGTCGGCCATGAAAAACGGCGCCAAACCCGGCGCCGCCACCCACCCCACCGCCGAGGCCCCTGCACTGCCGCCTCCGCCGATGATCGTGTTCCATGGCGACGCCGACACCACCGTGCACGCCCACAACGGCGAGCAACTCATCGAGGCAACGCTGTCAGCACTGGCCACGGCCCCAGATGGCGGCCAGACGACGGTGGAGACGGTGCACCAGGGCCAGTCCCGTGGTGGCCAGAGCTATACCCGCAAGGTGTACACCGTGGCGGGTAGCGCCCTGTCGGCCAGCACACTGCACAGCACGGTCGTGGCAGAACAATGGGTGCTGCACGGCGCAGGGCACGCGTGGGCTGGTGGGCACGCGGGCGGCAGCCACACCGACCCACGCGGCGTGGCTGCCACGCAGGAGATGCTGAGGTTTTTTCTGGAACATCCGCGCGCTCCGAGGCATTGACTCCCCACACGCGTCCCCTCACTCGGTCTTCGATGCGCTAAGGCCGGTGTGCAAGATCGCGTACAACACCTTCGAGCCCCTGAACCACGCGGGCCAATCGGTCGTAGTCCACCTTATCAGATGTGTCCTCGCGGGTGTGGTAGTGCGGGTAGCGGTAGGGGGCGGTGTCGGTCACCATCAGCGCGGGGTAGCCCGCGTCGATGTAGGCCGCGTGGTCCGAATAGTCCACGCCAGGAATGAAACGCGGCGCCGCGATGCCCTCGGACGGGAACGCCGCATGCGAACGGAACAACCGGACCACCCGGCGCGCCAGCCCCAGGTCGGGCGTGGTTGCGACGAAGGCAATGAAATCACCCTGCGTGGGGTAGAACTGGTTCAGCGGCCAGGGGTATTTCTGCGACCCTTCGGCGTTCGAGAAATACCCCATGGTCTCCAGCGACAGCATCGCCACCACCGGCGCACCACGGGCCTGCAAGGCCTGGGCGTGCACCTGGCTGCCCATCTGCGGGGTCTTGAAAAAGGGCGGCTCTTCGTTGGTGTAGAGCACAAACATCACGTCCGCCTGCGCGGTGGCGCCCAGGTGCTTGAGGCTTTTGGCCAGGGCCAGCACGGCGGCGGTGCCCGTGGCGTTGTCGTTGGCGCCGGGTGTTTCGTGCGCCGAATCGTAGTGCGCGCCGATCACCACCAGGCGCCGCCCCGGCGCGCTCTGGCTGGGCACCGTGACCTCCAGGTTGCGCACCGCCACGCCCCGCGCCTTGAACTCGTCGCGCCGAACCTTGTAACCATACGAGACCAGCTCTGACTCCAGGTAAGTCGCCACGGCCTCCAGCGCAGCAGGGTGCTGGGCGTTGTGCTCCTGCGCTGCAATCACGGCCACATGCCGCTGCAATTGCTGCGCCAGCGCCTGCTGCGCAGCACTGGCGGCTGGGAGCGCGCCACGGTGCGAGCTGCCGGGCATGGTGGTGAACACCAGTATGGCCGCCAGAATCAGGCCAAACACGGCGGCGAGGGCGCCTGTGATGCGCAAGAGACTTTGCCCCACACGCAGGGCTACGTCGCTCACGCCGATGTGGCGCTGCGGCCCGGGCGCGTCTTGCTCTTGCGATAGCGCTGGGTGGCCTCTGCCAGCATCGCGTCCTTGGGCAGAAGCTTGGAGCCGCCCACCCACAGTTCGGTCGGCACGCCGTGGGCATCGCGCACACGGCGGACCGCCTGGCCCGGGCTGGCGTAGGCCGAGGCTTTCTGGACCATCCCGGTGTCGCGCCCGGTGATGGCCAGCTCGGTGGTTGCTGCGTTGAAGGGCACAAACATGGCAGGCACCACTTGGCACACCACCTTGCCCATGGGCACCAGATCAGTGGCACCCCACAGGCTCCACCAGCGCCCGGCCCAGGCGGCCTCCTTCATGCCAGGCGCGCCGTGCTGCTGGAACGCAAACAGGATGCTGGCAACGCCGTCCACCCACTCGGTGGACAGGCCATCCTGCGCGTTGGTAAGCGCTGTCACCGTCAGGTCCAGCGCGGGGTAGCGCGCCGTGCGCGACAGAAACCCCTGCAGCCCGCCGGTGTGGCCCATCCATTCACGCGGGCCCGGCGCGCTGAGCATGGTGCCCAGCCCGTAGTGGGACTCGAACACGTTGCAGGGGTCGCGCCAGCGGCGCTGCGCCATCTCGCGGCGGCTGGCGGGCGAAAGGATGCTGCGCTTGCTGTCTGGCGCCAGCTGCGAAAAGAAGCGGGCCACATCCGACGCGGTGGACACAAACCCGGCCGCCGGGGCCATGGCGTCGCACACGTTGTCGCCAGGCACGATCAGGCGCTGGCCGAACGGAAACTCACTGCTGTGGCCCACAGCCATCGGGGCGCCCCGCGCAAGGCGCGGCATGTCGGGCACCGTTTCCTGCAGGCCTGCAGCATCAATCACATGGCGCACCATCCAGCTTGCGTACTCCGTACCCGTAACCTGCTCCATCATCAGCCCGAGCAGGCCGTAGCCGTGGTTCGAATACTTGAGCTGCACCCCCGACTCCAGCGGCGGCTTGTCGCGCAGGTCCGCCAGCAGTTCTGCACGGGAGAGAAAGGCCCGCCGGTCCAGGAACTGGCCCGCGTCGGGGCCGTCGCGCGTGACGCCTGCGGCGTGCGACAGCAGCTCGCCAATGCGCGCCCGGGCCAGGTCCTTGTGCAGGCCATCGACATAGCGGCCAATGGGGTCGTCCAGGCCGATTTTTCCTTGCTCGCGCAGCAGCATGACCCCAGTGGCCGTGAAGCTTTTGGAGTGCGACGCGATGCGCAGGCGGTGCCGGGGCGTGAGGGGTTTGCCAGTCCGCATATCAGCCACGCCCAGCGCCAGCTCTGCCAGGGTCTCTCCCCCGCGTGCGATGGCCACGGAACACCCGGGCTGGCGGAAGCGCTCCAGCTGCAGGCCCAGCCATTGCGGCACATAGTCCAGTGCCGCCTTGAGCCAGGCTGAATCGGTGCCGTTCTTCTTCATGCGTTGCTCCGCTCGATCCGTCGAGAAAAAGGGATGGGCAGTGTAGGGCACGCGTTCCCGCAGGGCTGCCGCACACGGGCCAGGCCCACCGGGCATCGGCCGACGCCGAGATGCCCAACGCCGCGCGATCACAGACCGCAGGGAATCATGCAGGCCATCCCCGGGTGTTTCACCACAGGTCCCAGGACATCCAAAGGGCCATCCCCCACATCGCCAGGGCAATGCTGACATCCAACGCTCGGCATGCGCTGGAGGCTCCCATGAATCGCTGCGCTTTGCGTGCACCCAAAACCCATATCGAAAACCACACCAGCGACGCATTCACCGCGCCAAGGGCATAGCTCCAGCGGGTATCGACCGGCAGCGCTGCGCCCACTGCTCCGATGATCAGTACCGTGTCCAGCCAAGCCGCTGGATTGAGCAACGACACCAACAGGAGCTGGTGCAATCCATGCGATCCGGGGGCCGCTGCGGCGACGGCATTCAATGACACGGCAGGACAGGCACGCATGGCGTTGCGCACTGCCAACCCGCCGTGCAGGACCAAAAGCGCAATGCCAAGCACCTGCGCGGCCAACCGCAATGCAGGTTCCGCCTGTAGCGCGGCAGACAGCCCGATAAGCCCCAGGGCAATCAGCACCGCATCGCTGCCGCAGCCCACAGCAATCAACTGGGCCGGAGAGCGTCCACGCAGTGCTTCGCGAAGGATCAGGACATCCTTCGGTCCTGGGCAAATGAACACGCCCAAGCCAAGTACAAAGCCCTGTAACAAGGTAGAGAGGTCAATCATGTCGGCGCCTTACCGACAACCTCTCAAGCTGAACCGGACGATTTGAAGAGCGTTGATCATAAGGCTCTCGCTGCAATGGCCCCGAGCCTGTCCTGTATCTTGGTGCCCTGGTGCCAACGAGAGGCGGCCCAACCCACACCACGGACAATATGTCCCTCACACCACCCGCCCCACCCATGCCCCCCATCGCCGTCATCGACTTTGAAACCACCGGCATCTCGCCCGGCCAGGGCGCGCGTGCGACCGAGGTGGCGATCGTGCTGCTGGAAAAAGGGCAGGTGGTGGACCGTTTTCAAAGCCTGATGAAAACGGGGGTGTGGATACCGTCGTTCATCACCCAGCTCACCGGCATTACCAACGCGATGGTGAACGCCGCGCCCGATGCGGCGGGGGTGATGCAGGACGCGGCGCGTTTTGTGGGCGATGCGCCCATGGTGGCGCACAACGCTTCGTTTGACAGCAAGTTCTGGCAGGCCGAGCTGGCCCTGGCCGGTCTGCCCGCGCCGCAGCCGTTTGCGTGCACGGTGCTGCTGTCGCGGCGGCTGTACCCGCAGGCGCCCAGCCACAAGCTGGGCTCGCTGGTGGACTACCACGGCCTGCCGCGCACGGGCCAGGCGCACCGGGCGCTGGCCGATGCCGAGATGGCTGCTGCGCTGCTGGCGCGCATGCAGCACGACCTGCGCACGCGTTGGAGGGTGGCCGAGCCCAGCTACACGCTGCTGCAAACGCTGCAGCGCTGCGCCAAGCCCAAGGTGGGGGCGCTGCTGGCGCAGCATGCGGTGGCCTAGCGAGAGCCCGCTGAGGGCACGCCAAGCAACACCCATTAACTATCAATTTGATAGCTATCAGTGCATGATGGACGAGCGCAGAAGGCCATTTTTATTCAAATTTTTTGCATACTGAGGCCGCGACAATCCCACACAAGGTGGCTGCGCCCACAACAACCCCCGATGAAAGGTCTTGCCATGGAAATTCTGGTTCTTGGACTGGTGCTGTTTCTGGGTGTGCATTCGGTGCGCATCGTGGCCGATGGCTGGCGCACGCAGACGCTGGCACGCATGGGTGAGATGCCGTGGAAGGGGTTGTATTCACTGGTCTCCGCCATGGGCCTGGCACTCATCGTGTGGGGCTATGGCTTGGCGCGGCAGCAGCCGGTGGTGCTGTGGGTGCCGCCCATTGGCATGCGGCACGCTGCGTCGCTGCTGACGCTCATTGCCTTCATCCTGCTGGCCGCCACCTACGTGCCGCGCAATGCCATCAAGGCCCGGCTGCACCACCCCATGGTGCTGGGCGTGAAGGTGTGGGCGCTGGCGCATTTGCTGTCCAACGGCAACCTGGCCGATGTATTGCTGTTTGGCAGCTTTTTGCTGTGGGCCGTGCTGAGCTTTCGGGCCGCACGGCAGCGCGACCGGGCGATGAACACCGGCTACGCGCCCGGCACTGCGGCGGGCACGGGCGTGGCCGTGGTGGTGGGCGCTGTGGCCTGGGTGGGCTTTGCGTTCTGGGCGCATGCCTGGCTGATCGGCGTTGCGCCTCTCGCGCGGTAGGGTGGCAGGGGCTTGGCGCAGCACTGCAGGACCAAATCCCGGAGAATCCGCGCTTTCCGTTTTTGTTTTCTTTCCCATTGCCTTTTCACACTGAGCCTTCTGCATGACCGACGCAACCACCTCCACCACGCCACCCCCCTTGCCCGATCACCTGTCGGTGGACCCCCGCAGCCCGCACCATGTGGCGGAGGTGTTCAAGCACGACATCGGCATCCGCTTCAACGGCAAGGACCGCAGCGATGTCGAGGAATACTGCGTCAGCGAAGGCTGGGTGAAAGTGCCCGCAGGCAAGACGGTGGACCGCAAGGGCCAGCCATTGATGATCAAGCTCAAGGGCAAAGTCGAAGCTTTCTACAAATAGGCCGTGGCCACCGAACCCGCCCACTGGGTGGTGCACTGCGACGGCAGCGCCGTGCCCAACCCCGGGCGCATGGGGCTGGGGGCAGTGCTGGTGGGGCCCGGTGGGGCCACGCAACACACCATTTCTGAAGCCACGACCTTCACCGGTTGCAACAACGAGGCCGAACTGCGCGCGCTGCTGCGGGCGCTGCAGTGGCTGGAACCCCAGGTGGTGGCGACGGCAACCACCGTGCAGGTGCTCAGCGACAGCAGCGTGCTGGTGGAGCAACTGGGCAAGCAGGCCGTAGCGCCTATCGAGCGGCTGGCACCGCTGTTTGACGAGGCGCGCCGTGTGCTGCAGCGGTTTGCACAGGTGGACCTGCAATGGGTTCCCCGCCACCGCAATGGGGCGGCCGATGCGCTGGCGCGTGCCGCGCTGGGTCTGGCGCCCAAGGTGGCCACGCCACACGGCCGCACCCAGAAGCGTCGACGCTGATCCTGCCCTGCTCCGACCTGCTTCACGCAGCGCGCCGGCTGGAGTGCATGTCCATCACGCTCGCGCTCGCGCCAGCAGCAGTGCCTTCTCCTGCGCATTGCGCGTCAGGCTGGCGGCCCGTTCAAACTCTGCACAAGCTTCCGTCTGGCGCCCCAGCTTGGCCAGCAGGTCGCCCCGCACACTGGGCAGCCAGTGGTAGTGGCGCAGGCTGGGTTCTGCGGCCAGTTCATCCACCAGGGCCAGTGCTGCGGCCGGACCCAGGGCCATGCCCACCGACACGGCGCGATTGAGAGCGACCACAGGCGAGGGCGCCACCTGCAGCAGTGCGTCATACAGCGCCACGATATGGTGCCAGTCGGTGTCTTGTGCGCGGTGCGCGCGCGCATGGCAGGCCGCAATCGCACCCTGTAGCGCATAGGGCCCCCAGGCATGGCCCACGCGTGCCAGCTGCTCGGCCTTGTCGAGGGCTGCCAGCCCCCGGCGCACCAGCAGGTGGTCCCAGCGCGCACGGTCCTGGTCCATCAGCAGCACGGGCTGGCCTTGTGCGTTGGTGCGTGCGGGCAGGCGGGAGGCCTGGATTTCGAGCAGTGCCACCAGCCCCTGCACCTCGGGCTCATCGGGCGCCAGGCTGGCCAGCACGCGCACCAGTCGCTGCGCCTCGCCACACAAAGCGGGGCGCATCCAGTCATCGCCCGCCGTGGCGGCATAACCTTCGTTGAAGATGAGGTAGATCACCTCCAGCACCGAGGCCAGTCGCGGCGCGCGCTCCGCAGGGCCGGGCACTTCAAACGGAACGTGGGCCGCAGACAGGCTTCGCTTGGCGCGAACAATTCGCTGGGCCACGGTGGGCTCGGGCACGAGAAACGCGCGTGCGATCTCAGCCGTGGTGAGCCCGCCCAACAGCCGCAAGGTGAGCGCCACACGCGCCTCGGTGGGCAGCACGGGGTGGCAGGCGGTGAAGATGAGGCGCAGCAGGTCGTCACCAATGTCGTCCTGCTGCACGTGCATCAGGGTCTCCACCACGTCGGGCGCGTACTGCGCTTCGAGCGCTTCGAGGTCGTGGCCCAGGGCTTCGTTCTCGCGCGTGTGCAGCGCCTGCTGGCGAAGGTGGTCGATGGCGCGGCGCTTGGCCGTGGTCATCAGCCACGCCGCCGGATTGGCGGGCAGGCCGGTGGTAGGCCAGTGCTCCAGCGCGGCCACCAGCGCGTCCTGCGCCAGTTCCTCGGCCCGGCCCACGTCCCGCGTCATGCGCGCCACGCTGGCGATGATGCGCGCGGCCTCGATACGCCACACCGAGTCGATGGTGCGGTGCAGGGCATCGCGGTCGGGAAGGGTAGAGGGTTTCACGCGATCAAAAGGTGTGAATGAATCCGGCGCATTCATTCACACGTTCTCATCCCAGCGCCTTGCTGGCGTCCACCATGTGCACAAACTCCCAGGTGTGGCCATCCAGGTCGTCAAAGCTGCGCGAGTACATGAAGCCCAGGTCCTGCGCAGGGCGGGGTGTGGTGCCGCCCGCAGCCACGGCCTTGTCCACCAGCGCATCGACTTCTGCACGGCTTTGGCAAGAGAAGCACACCAGCACCTCGGAGGTGGTGCGCGCATCGGCAATCGTCTTGCTGGTGAAGGTCTGGTAGAAGTCCTTGACCAGCAGCATCACGAAGAGGTTTTCGCCCACCACCAGGCAGGCGCCCTGGTCGTTGGTGAACTGGGGGTTGAAGTCATAGCCCAGTGCGCGGAAGAACGCCTGCGAGCGGGCCATGTTTTCGATGGGCAGGTTCACGAAGATTTGTTGGTGCATGAGGTGCTCCTGAGGAGTAAGGAAGGTAAAGCGAAACGAAAGGTTTTGCAAAGCGCAACAGGGGATGGGGCTCAGCCGGCAGGCTTTTGCGCCACAGCCTGCAGGTTGACCAGGCCGTCTTCAAAGTCCTGGCCCACCATGCGGTCCATGTTGAAAACCAGGTGCGCAATCTTGGCCAGGTAGGGCACAGGGCCGTGCATGGCCCAGGTGACGCGGGTGGTGCCTGCCCCTTCGGGCTGCAGCGTGAACTCGACCTGGTTGTGGGCTTCGAACGGGGCCACAAAGTCGAGCTTCATTGCCACGCGCGCCGGGGCAGTGGCATCGACGATCTCCATGCTGCCGGTGCCCACCTTGTCGCCCTGCCACGCATAGCGCGCGCCGGGGCCGATGGTGTTGGCGCTGTACTCGCCCTTGGCGGCGGGGTCCTTGCGTTCGTACGGATTCCAGGTGTTGAACTGGCGCAGGTCGTGGATGAGGCCGTACACACGCTCGGGCGGGGCGGAGATGACGCGGCTGCGCTCCACGCGGAAGGTGTCGGGGCGGGTGGCAGCAAACGCCAGGAAAAGTCCCAGCGCCGCCAGCAGCACAAGGGCAATGGTCTTGATCATGGTAGAGGGTCCTCCCGGTTGGTTTCAGCCGCGCATCGCTTCGAGGTCATGGAATTTCTCCACGCCTTCGACGCCGGCAAAGTCCTCCATCTCAAAGAGCTGGCGCACTTCGATCTCGGCATCGAGCCCCTCACCCCGCGGATTGGGAAAGCGGCGCGTCCATTCCAGCGCCTCGCCCCTGCTGCGCACCTGGATCAGGGTGTAGCCGGCAATGAGTTCCTTGGTTTCGGTGAACGGTCCGTCGGTCACGGTGCGGCCGCTGGCGGTGTAGCGCACACGCCAGCCCTGCGCGCTGGGCTTGAGGCCGCTGCCGTCCAGCAGCACGCCCGCATGGGCCAGTTCTTCGTGGTAGCGGGCCATCTCGGCCATCAGGGCGGCGCTGGGCATGCAGCCTTGTTCGGATTCGGCGGTGGCTTTGACGATGATCATGAATCGCATGGGGTTCTCCTGAAAGTGATGGGTTGAGGGCCCGTTGGTGGACCTTCACCTGCACGACGAACGAAGGCCGGGCAGATCGACAGGATGGTTCAAAAAATCAGGGTAACTACGTAGAAAAAAGTCGCCAAGGTGTCAGGCGCAGCCCAAGGTGTGGGGCATTTGCCAAGGCGTGCAAATGGTTACGCGCCCGGCCAGACACCCTCGGTAGGATGCCGCGCGGAGAGCCCCCGAGCACAATGAACGAAGACAGCGACATCACCACCGAACCGGCCCCTCCCTGGCTGGCCAGCATTCCGCTGGAACCCAGCTGCCAGACCCCGGCCCTGGTCATCGTCCACCCCGGGCGGGCCGTGGTGCCACCAGAAGGCTTGAAGGCGGTATTGCGCTTCAACGCCGACGGGCGCGGCGGCTGGGTCAGCGCTGCCCAGGCCGACAACTCGCTGTGGGGCTATATCGATGGCGAAGGCTGCTG
The DNA here is from genome assembly GCF_019218805.1 of Acidovorax sp. sif0632. Lineage (NCBI taxonomy): Bacteria > Pseudomonadati > Pseudomonadota > Betaproteobacteria > Burkholderiales > Comamonadaceae > Acidovorax > Acidovorax sp. sif0632. The sequence goes on from NZ_JAHUWW010000005.1 coordinate 389,933, forward strand.
GCGCGTGCCGCCCGCGCTGCAGAACGCACGCAACTTTTCAGAAGACGGACTGGCGCGCTTTTGCGACGGGGGCCGCTGGGGCTTTGTGGACCTGGCGGGTGCGGTGGTCATCCCCCCGACCTTCGACAACGCCCACCCATTCCGCAACGGGGTGAGTGCCGTGCAGGTGGGCCAGGATGCATGGCGCGCCATCAACCGCAAGGGCCAGCCCACCAGCGACGAAGCTTTTCATGAACTGGGCCTGTTCGGCGCGAACGGCCTGGCCCGCGCCACGCTGTGGAAAAAGGATAGCAACCAGCGCACCCAGGGCTTTGTGGACCGCGCGGGCCGCTGGGTGATTGAACCCCGCTTTCGCGATGCCAAGCCGTTTGGCGAGTCCCCCACCACGGCCGCATCGCTCGATGGAGAACGCTACGGGCTGATCAATGCCCGGGGCGAATGGGTGCTGAAGCCGCATTACCCCAGCATCGATGCCTTCAACAGCGACGGCCTGGCCTATTTTGACGAACCCAACGCCTGGGACAACGGCCACGGCTATCTCGACGCCCGGGGCAAGGTGGTGGTCAAGGGTGGCCGCCACCTGTCTCGGCGCATGGTCTGCGGCGTGGTGGCCAACAGCTACGACGGCACGGGTTTTCTCACGGCCGAAGGCAAGCCTTTGCCCGGCCCGCGCCTGAGCTATGGCTCGGACTTTTCTGCGGAGAGCGGCTTTGCCGTGGTGCGCACCGCCGCGCAAGGTCCGTCGGCCTGCGCCACCTGGGGCCTGCTGCATCCCGATGGCCGTTTCGTGCCGGCACCAGCGCATCTGCTGGAGCCGCTGACCAACGGCGATGGCTGGCTGGTGGGCAATACGCCCGATACCCCGCTGGTGCCGTTCCTCACCCGCGATGGTCAGCTGGCGTACATCGACGGCGAAGGGGTTGTGGTCTGGCGCGCGCACTATGACGGCCAGCAGGTGGCCTTGCTCGGCGCTGAAGGTGCGCCCCTGTGGCGCAGCGGCGTGCGCGAGAACTGCTGGCCGCCCCGGCCCTTTTTCCATGCCCCCCTGACCGACCACCTGGAAGGCCTGGACACGCTCGACGGCATCGTGCCCCTGGCCAGCCGCCTGCTGGCCCAGGCCGAGACACGCCTGCACCAACTGGCTGCGGGCGACATGCTGCAAGCTGACCGCGCGGGCACGGAAAAGGACGATGACGGCACCGACGATGAGGAAGATGCGGACGACCCAGACCAGGTGCAGGCCGACCGCACCGTGGTCGTGCGCCGGGTCATGCGCGCCTACCTGAGCGAGTCGCACAACGGCCCGTATGAATTCCTGTCTGCCGACCTCCACCGCGCGGTGAACGAAGCCCGCGAGGCCATGGTGCAGCGCCTGTCAGCGCGCTTTGGCCCGGCCGACCCGGACCCCGAACACGCCGCCCCCTGGCACCGCAGCGGCGACCACACCCAGGCCTGGGCCTCGCCGCTGGCCAGACCCCTGCCCGGTGATGGCGGAGTGCTGCGCGAATCGCGCGAGCAGTGGCTCACGCTGTACCAACACGCGGATTCCGGCGATGGCGACGCATGGTGGGAGCTGTGGCTGATGGCAGCGCCCAGCGTGGATGCGCTGCAGCTGGCGCAACGTGCGCGTTCTGCACAGCCAGCACCCCAGGCCCAAGCCGCCGACGAGACCACGCTGATGGCACAGCTACAGTCGCACCCACGTACGCTGGCCGATGTGCCGCGTGAACACATCACCCACGCCATGGTGGACGCCGCGCTGGCCACCGATGAAGACACCGTGCGCTTTGTGCCCAGGCGGCTCATGACACCCGCACGCTACGCCACCGCACTGCGGCAGGGTGTGAAAAGCTTTGCGCAAATACCGGCCGGGATGCTCAGCGAGGACGCCTGCATCGCCCACGTGCAGGACGGTGGCTGGCGCCTGGAACAGGTGCCCGAGACCTTGCGCACCGTCGCTGTCTGTGCGCACGCGCTGCGCCGCAGCCCCAGTGCGCTGGAACACGTGCCCGAATCCCTGCGTGCACAGGCGCGCGAAGCGATGGCCCAGCTACCCCCGGATGCACAGAAAGAAGACCCGCCACGCGCGGGTGGCGACCTGGGCGACTGGTGGTCGCGGCGCGTGGTGGGCTCGGCCCTGCGAGGCCAGGACACCACGGCACGCAGGCTCCAGCACAAGTGGTTTTTGGCAGCGTTTGTGATGCAGGCAGCACTGACCGCCAAGTCAGACACGCCCCCCACCCTCCGGGGGATGGCGGGGTGGTTCGAGCAGCGGCCAGTGCTGGCGCTGGCGGCCCACCTGCTGCTGGGCCTCGCAGCCTTGGTGGGCCATGCATTCGTCTCGGTCGCGGCCTGGCGGGCCGAGGGCCCGTGGATCGGGCTGGGCACCTTCGCACTGATGGGCTTTGCGGAGCTGTACTGGGCGTGGCGTTTTGTAGCGTCCAGCCCCTGGAGCCCATGGCTGGCGCTTGCAGCCACCCTGGTGGTGGTGTACGTGTTCGGCTGGCGCCGCCTGTACCGCCGCGTGGGGCTGGCCTACGCGGCACGTGAGGGCATCACGCCCGTCGAGTGAGCTCCGGCAAGGGTTCACGGGGCGGCCGCAGCACTTTTTACAGTTTTCTAGGGGTCATCACCGATCCCCGGAGGGACTGTTCGGTCCCGGCGATGGATACACTTTGTAAACCTTTCGCCCCACTGATTCACGAACCTCCAGAACGCCTTGGCCTGCATGCGCGGGCCCTCACCACAGCGGGTGCACCACCCATGCAAAGAGGATCGGAACCCAATACAACCCAGCGGACACAGCAGCTGGTGCTGGCGCTGCTGTGTGGCTTTGCATCCCACGCTGCCGCGCAGGCGGACATTGCCCAGCTGCCGCTGGAACAGCTCATGCAGATGGAGGTCCGGACGGCCAGCCGGTATGCGCAAACCGCCCTGGAAGCGCCCGCCGTGGTGAGCGTGGTGACCGCAGACGACATCCGGCTTTTTGGCTACCGCACGCTGGCGGAAGTGCTGGGCAGCATGCGCGGGCTGTATGTCTCGTACGACCGCTCTTACCACTACCTTGGCACACGCGGCTTTGCCACACCGGGCGACTACAACACCCGGGTGCTGCTGCTGGTCAACGGCGTGCGCTTTAACGACAACCTCTACGACCAGGCCACCATCGGCACGGATTTCCCGCTCGACCTGGACCTGGTGGACCGCGTGGAGTTCGTTCCCGGGCCGGGCTCTGCGGTGTATGGCGCCAATGCGTTCTTTGGCGTGGTCAATGTCATCACGCGCAACGGCCGCCAGCTGGCCGGGCCGCAGATCAGCGTGGAGGCGGGCAGCCAAGGCAGCGCCAAGGCACGCTTCTCGCTGGGCACGGTGGATGCCCAGGGCAGCGACTGGCTCATCGCGGTGACGCGCTCCAGCAGCCGGGGGGCAGACCAGTACTTTTCAGCGTTCGACGCGCCCGAGACCCACCATGGTGTGGCACACCGCCTGGATTTCGACCGCAGCACGCAGCTGTTTGCCCGCATGCAACGGGAGGGGCTCACGCTCACCCTGGCCCATGGCGAGCGCACCAAGGGCACGCCCACGGCTTCGTTCTCGCAGGCCTTCAACGACCCACGCTCGCGCTACATCGACACCACCACCCGCCTGGCGGCCGAAACCACGCACCAGATTTCGTCCTCACTGGCGCTCACCGGCCGCGTACACGCCGGGCGCTACCGCTTCGTGGGCGACTATGTGTACGACTACCCACCCCTCACGGTCAACCGCGACGTCGGCACCGGGCAGTGGTGGGGCACCGACTGGCAGTGGGTCAGCACGGCGTTTGCACGCCACAAGCTCGCCTGGGGCATCGACTACCGGCGCGACACCCGCATCCAGCAGCTCAACGTCGATCTGGACCCACCCGCCCAGTACCTGGACACCCGCCGCTCGGGCGATGCGCTGGGCATCTACATGCAGGATGAATTTGCGCTGGCGCCCACACTCACGCTGCACACCGGGCTGCGCTGGGGCAAGCAGTCCGGCAGTGCGGGCAGCTTCCATCCCCGGCTGGGCCTGGTGTATTGGTGGAACCCCTCCACCGCCCTCAAGCTGCTGCACGGCACGGCCTACCGGCCCCCCAATGCCTACGAACGCGACTACCGCGTGGACCTGCCCGGCGGCATCGTCAGCTCGGAGGGGCTTCGGTCGGAAAAGGTGCGCACCACAGAGCTGGCTCTCGAACATGCCCCCACCGGCGCCACCCGCATGCTGCTGACGGCGTTCCGGTCGCAGGTGACCGACCTGATCGCGCTGGGCGATGCGAACGCAGCGGAAAGACTGAATTTCGGCAACACCGGCAGCGTGCGCGTTCACGGGCTGGAAGCCGAGGTGGAACAGCGCTGGCAAGGCGGCTCGCGCCTGCGTGTGGCCTATGGCTGGCAAAAGGCGCGCAACACCAGCACCCCCCAGCCGCTGACGAACTCTCCCCGGCACTTGCTCAAGGTCCAGTGGTCGGACACCCTGGCGCTGGGCGCATGGGCAACGCCAGGCGCTGGCAGGCCGGGCCAATATGCCGTGGAGGCCATTGGCGTGGGCGCGCGCGCAACCCGTTCGGGCGCACGCCTGCCGGGGACCATCGTCACCAACCTCGTCTACACACAACGCTTCGCGGATGTGGACGTGTCGATGGGCGTCTACAACCTGTTCAACCACCGGCATGCAGACCCCGCCTCGTACGAGATCCGCGAAGAATCGATCCGGCAGGATGGACGGACCTACCGGCTCAAGCTCACCTACGCGTTCTGAGCCATGTACAACGCCATCCACCTGGGCAAGATACTGTGGTTCGGCCTGTGTTTGCTGGGCGGGTTGGTCGGCCTGGCGCATGCCACCAACCCCGTGGAAGAACCCGACCTCAAGGCCGCCTATATCTTCAACTTCATCCAGTTCATCGAATGGCCTGACAACGACAGCGCCATGGGCAGCGAACTGACCGTCTGCGTCTCGCCCTTCAGTCCACTCAAGCGCCCCCTGACCGCCCTGGAAGGCAAACAGGCCGCCAAAGGCCGTACCGTGCGGATCAGGCTGCTGGAGATGGCCAGCCTGCGCGACTGCAGGGTGCTCATCCTGCAAAACGCAGACGTAGAGCAGGCATTGCGAGCGCTTCGAACCCTGTCTCAGGGCCATGGCGTGCTGACGGTCTCGGATGAGCTGACCTTCGTCAACCCGGAGATCGTCATCGCTCTCACCCAGCAGGAAGGGCGTATCGTGTTCGGCATCAGCCCCGACGCCGCCGCCAAGGCGGGTCTCACGATCAGCTCCCGACTGCTGCGGCTGGCCAAGGTGTACCGATGAGAACCCAGGCCCCCGAACCCCAGATTGCCATCCCGGCGCCACCGCTGCCGCCCGTGCTGCTGTCGTCCAGGCTGGTGGTAACGGGCATCCTGGCGGCGGGCCTGGCGCTTTTGACGGTGGTGCTGGCACTCACGGGGTTGGACTACTGGAGCACGCGCCAGTCCATGCTGCAGGACAGCCGCGTGGAGGCCGCCATCGTCGCGGACAACATTGCGGCCGCTGTCATGTTCCGAGATGCGCGCACGGCCAACGAGATGCTCGCGGCGCTGAAGTCGTCGCCCATGGTGCTGGGCGCCGGGGTGTACGACGCGCAGGGCCTGCTGCTGGCGCACTACACACGCGGGCCAGGCGACAGCTTCCCCGCCACGCTGGCGGCCGCTGGCATGGGCGGGTTGACCGAGCGTGCGGGGGTGAGCGTGCTGGAGATTGCCCGGCCGGTTGAAACGGCGGGCGTGGCAGAGGGAACCCTGTACTTTCGCAAGTCCATGCGTGCGGTGTACTCGCGCCTGGCCATTCGTTTTGTCAGCGCGTTGCTGATTGCCGGGTGTGTGATGGCCATGGCCGCCGCCATGGTGCTGCGCAGCCAGGCGGCCGTGCGCAACGCCGAGAACCGGCTGCACGCGCTCGCCCATACCGACGCCGTCACGGGCACGGGCAACCGGCACGCCTTCAATGAACGCCTGGCCGCAGCGATCGAAGCCGCCCGGGACCAGGGCACCCGCGTGGCCCTGGTGTACATCGATCTCGACAATTTCAAGACGCTCAACGACACCTTCGGACATGCGGCCGGAGATGGTTTGCTGCGCCAGGTGGCGCGGCGCCTGCAGTCCGTGGTGCGCAGCACCGATGCGATCTCGCGCCTGGGGGGCGACGAGTTCGCCGTGATCCTGCCGCTGGACATGGACGACGCAGCGCTCAACACCTATGGCCAGCGGATTGTCGGCACCTTCCACCATTCGTTCACCGAAGTCGGCCAGCAGATGACCATGACCTGCAGCGCGGGCATCGCCACCTTTCCGGGTGATGCGGCCGACATGGACGGCCTGGTCAGCAATGCCGATACGGCCATGTACCGCGCCAAGGAAATGGGCAAGAACCGCTGTGTGCGGTTTGACGCGTCGATGAACCAGGCGGTGGTTCGGCGCCAGGCCATCGAGCATGCACTGCGCGCCGCGCTCCAGCAAGGCGAGGGCCTCGCGCTGCACTACCAGCCGCTTTTTGCCGCCACCGACCGCGCCCTGGTGGGCGCCGAGGCGCTGCTGCGCTGGTCGCATGCGGAGCTGGGCAACGTTTCGCCGCTAGAGGCCGTGATGGTGGCCGAGGATTGCGGCCTCATCGTGCCGCTGGGCTACTGGGTGATGCGCACGGCCTGCCGCGATGCCGCCCGGTGGCAGGCGGGCGGGCCGCTCCGGGTGTCGGTCAACATCTCGGCACGGCAGTTGGGCGACCCGCAGTTTCTGGAGCGCGTGATGGACATCCTGCGCGAAGAGGGCCTGCCCGCCCACCTGCTCGAAATCGAACTCACCGAAACCGTGCTGATGGACAACATGGAGGCCGGTGCGCACACCCTGCACCGCCTGAGCCAGCTGGGCATCCACCTGGCCATTGACGATTTTGGCACCGGCTACTCCTCCCTGGCCTACCTGCGGCAGTTGCCGATGCGGCGCCTCAAGATCGACCGCAGCTTTGTCAAAGACCTGCCCGGCCAGGAACACAGCCGCACCATCGTCACCGCCATCGTGGCGCTGGCCCACGGTCTGGGGCTGCAGATCACAGCCGAAGGGGTGGAAACGCCCGAGCAGGCCGACTACCTGGTGCGCCAGGGCTGCGATGTGCTGCAGGGCTACCTGTTTGCGCGGCCCATGCCGGTGGGGGAGTTTCAGGCACAGCTGCAGGAAGGCACTGCGCGCCGGGGAGTGTGAAAAGCGTCAGCGCCCCGGATCACAAAGCCCCGTGGTAACACGGCGCCACTTCGCGCACCTCGACAGTGGCCCATTCGGCGGCCGGGCATTCGCGGGCAATGGCCACAGCCTCCTCGCGCGTGGCGCAGTCGAGCAGGTAAAAGCCACCCACCATTTCTTTCGTCTCGGCAAAGGGTCCATCGACCATGCGGGCCTGGCCTTCGCGCACCTGCAGGCGCACGGCCTGCTCGGTGGAGGCCAGCGATTCGGAGGCACGCAGCAGGCCCCGGGCCTGCAGGCCTTCGCCAAAACGCAGCATGCGCGCATAGGCCTCCTGGCCCCCCGCCAGCCCCCGCTCGGCCCGTTGGCCGTGGGGTTCCATGATGAGCAGCATGTAGGCCATGAAAAGATCTCCTGACGAAACAGATGGGGAGGGCACGCAACGAAAGGCGCCATCCTATCAGCAGTATTCACTATTATTTTGATAGCTATCAGAGCTTATCCATAAAGCGCTAGCGGCAATTTTCGTCAAAATAATTGCGCACCGCAGCAAGCCTGTGCTATCTTTGCCTCCTATGCAACGCAGCATGCTCCTATCCACCCTATCGCTAGGCCTAGTGCCTGGCCGGGGTCTGCCTGCGTTCGCCACCGTTGCCTGATCCGCTCAGCGCAACACCTGATCTCCCCCTGACCCCGGCCCGCGAACCAGCCTTTGCACACGCAAAGGGCTGCAGGGGATGTCATTCGTTTCTAGATTCGTTTGACCTGTGCACCGTGTCTTTCACACCGCACACACCGTTCGTGGAGCCTTTGTCATGATTTCCAAACCCGCCACCAAGTACCAGCCCATTGCCCCGGTCGCGTTGACCGATCGCCAGTGGCCCACTCGCAGCATCACCCACGCGCCCGTGTGGCTGTCCACCGATTTGCGCGACGGCAACCAGGCCTTGTTCGAGCCCATGAACGGCGAGCGCAAGATGAAGCTCTTTGAAGAGCTGGTGCGCATCGGCTTCAAGGAGATCGAGGTCGGTTTTCCGGCAGCATCGCAGACGGACTTCGACTTTGTGCGCCGCCTCATCGACGAGAACCTCATCCCCGATGACGTGACCATCATGGTCATGACCCAGTCGCGCGAAGACCTCATTGCGCGCACCGTGGAGGCCGTGAAAGGAGCCCCCCGCGCCATCGTGCACCTCTACAACGCCACGGCCCCCGCATGGCGGCGCATCGTGTTCGGCATGAACGTGACGCAGGTGATGCAGCTCATCGCGCACCACGTGGGCTACCTCAAGCAGCTTACCGATGCACAGCCCGAAACGCAGTGGACCTTGCAGTATTCGCCCGAAACCTTCAGCGCCACCGAACTCAGCGTGTCCCTCAAGGCCTGCCAGACCGCGATTGCCGCATGGAACGCGGGCCCCGGCCGTCCCATCATCATCAACCTGCCCACCACGGTGGAGAACGCCACGCCCAACGTGTTCGCCGACCAGATCGAGTGGATGGACCGGCACCTCAGCCCGCGCGAGCACATCACGCTCTCGGTGCACCCGCACAACGACCGGGGCACGGGCGTGGCGGCGGCAGAACTTGCGATGATGGCCGGCGCCGACCGCGTGGAAGGCTGCCTCTTCGGCAACGGCGAGCGCTGCGGCAATGTGGACATCGTGACGCTGGCGCTCAACATGTACACGCAGGGCGTGCACCCCAACCTCGACTTCTCGGACATCACCTCGGTCGCGCGCATTGCCGAGGAATGCACCTCGCTGCCCGTGCACCCGCGCCACCCGTATGCTGGCGACCTGGTGTTCACCGCATTCTCGGGCTCGCACCAGGATGCGATCAAAAAGGGCTTTGCAGCGCAAGACCCGAACGCCTTGTGGGAAGTGCCGTATCTGCCCATCGACCCGGCGGACCTCGGCCGCACCTACGACAGCGTGATCCGCGTGAACAGCCAATCGGGCAAGGGCGGCATTGCTTTCCTGCTCGAACGCGAACACGGCGTGGTGATGCCGCGCCGCATGCAGGTCGAATTCAGCGCAGTAGTGCAACGGCAGACGGACGCGAGCGAGGGCGAAATGAGCGGCGAGGCGCTGTGGGACTTGTTCCAGACCACGTACCTGAAAGCGCCTGCGCACGCCGCCATCACCTGCCACAGCCACAAGCTCGATGAAGACGGGCAGGGCATCGAGCTGGACGTGACCATCGACGGCACGCGCCAGCATTTGCGCGGCCAGGGCAACGGGCCGATTGCCGCCACGGTGGATGCCCTCGGCCTGCCGCTGCGCGTGGACCACTATGAAGAGCGCGCCACCGGCACGGGCGCCAACGCCCAGGCGCTGGCGATTGTGGAAGCGGCCATGGACGGCGTGGCGGGCTCCACCTTTGGCGCGGGCGCGAGCCACAACATCGTGACTGCGTCGGTTCAGGCCATCGTGAGCGTAGCCAACCGGTTGCTGCTGCGGCGCCAGACGGCCGAAATCACTGCGACGGCATGAGCTCCCAAGTGTTGTAAAAAAGATAGCTGCCAACGCTTGATGCACAAGCGCTGGCGGCATTTTTGACCAATATCCCCAAGGCAGGAACGGGGTCAGCGCATGCGCCGGGCTCCATCCGTTACCCTTCGGTCCATGCGCGTTTTTCACAGCCTGGCCTTTGCCGCCTGCACCGCCGCCCTGCTGGCCCTGGGCGGCTGTGGCACCTCACGGCCGCCTTCGACGTCTTCTTCTTCGTCCGCCCCGATCCGCACCACGCCGCCCCTGACCGCCGAGCAGGCACACGACATCGCCATCCACGCACTGGGCCTGGTGGGCACGCCGTACCGTTACGGCGGCAACACGCCCGACTCGGGTTTCGACTGCAGCGGGCTGATTGGTTACGTGTACCGCAATCAGGTCGGCACACCGCCGCCGCGCACGGTGGCGCAGCTCAACAACTGGGGATACCGAATCGACGGTGGCGAGTTGCGCGCCGGAGACCTGGTGGTATTTGGCACCGGCCGCCAGCCCAACCATGCGGGCATCTATGTGGGGGAAGGGCGTTTTGTGCACGCGCCCTCCACGGGCGGAACGGTGCGGCTCGACCATTTGCAGTCGCGCCATTGGGCGCGGCAGAATGCGGCGTTCCGCAGGCCGTAGAGGCTCCCCCTGAGTCGCCTTCGGCGCCTTCCCCCTGAGGGGGACGACGCACTCGCTGCGGGGCGGCCCTTGCTCTGCGTCACTGGCCTGGGCCGCGCCAGTTCCGAGCCGTGTGACCACCTCCTTGACCAGCAGGCAACAGCGGCTCCGCGACAATCGGGGCCACTATGACCCACGCACACCGCTCCGCCAACCCCATTTCCACCCACGACACCACACGCATTGATGACACGCGCATCAAGGCAGTGCGCCCGCTGATTACGCCTGCGCTGCTGCAGGAGTGGCTGCCCGCACCCGATGCGGCGCAGGCGCTGGTCGAATCGAGCCGCGCCGCCATCTCACGCGTACTGCACGGGCAGGACGACCGGCTCATCGTGGTGGTGGGGCCCTGCTCCATCCACGACCACGACCAGGCCATGGACTACGCGCGCCAGCTCAAGCAACAGGCGGATGCGCTGCAGGCCGATCTGCTCGTCGTCATGCGCGTGTACTTTGAAAAGCCGCGCACCACGGTGGGCTGGAAGGGCTACATCAACGATCCGCACCTGGATGGAAGTTTTGCCATCAACGAAGGGCTGGAGCTGGCGCGCCAGCTGCTGCTCGATGTGCTGGCCACGGGCCTGCCGGTGGGCACCGAATTTCTGGACCTGCTCTCGCCACAGTTCATCAGCGACCTGGTGAGCTGGGGCGCGATAGGCGCGCGCACCACCGAGAGCCAGAGCCACCGCCAGCTGGCCAGTGGCCTGTCGTGCCCCGTGGGTTTCAAGAACGGCACGGATGGCGGCGTGAAGGTGGCCAGCGACGCCATCCAGGCCGCACAGGCATCGCACGCGTTCATGGGCATGACCAAGATGGGCCAGGCCGCCATTTTTGAGACGCGCGGCAACCAGGACTGCCATGTGATCCTGCGCGGCGGCAAGCAGCCTAACTACAGCGCTGCCGATGTGGATGCTGCCTGCACCATGCTCAAGGCGGCGGGCCTGCGCGAGCAGGTGATGATCGACGTGAGCCATGCCAACAGCAGCAAGCAGCACCAGCATCAGATCACGGTGGCGGCAGAAGTGGCCGAGCAGATTGCAGCCGGTGATGCGCGCATCACCGGCCTGATGATCGAAAGCCATCTGAACGAAGGCCGACAGGACATCGTGCCCGGCCAGCCGCTGCAACACGGCGTGTCGGTGACTGACGCCTGCATCAGCCTGGCGCAGACCGTGCCGGTGCTTGAAGGGTTGGCGGCCGCCGTGCGGGCGCGGCGCTCGCGGGCGTAATCCCACCTCAGAACGGGACGGCCCGCCACCTACCGCGCAGCGGCGGGATCGATATTGCGCGCCGTGGCCAGGAGCGTGGCGCACAGGGTTTCCTGGCCGTTCCCGTCCACCGCAAAAACGTCGGACGCGCAGACGGTGAGTAACCGCCCCGCATCCACCACACGCCCGCGCGCACGCAGGCAAACGCCCCGGGCAGGCGCCACGAGTTTCACGGTCGCATCCACCGTGGCATTGGTCCACCCTGGCGGCAACACGCTGCCTGCTGCCGCCACCGCCGCAAAGTCGGCCACGGCAAACACAGCCGTGGCCTGCAACTGGCCGGGGCGAAAACTGAAGGCCTCACTCACCGGAATCTCCATCTCAACCCGGCCCGGTTCGGCGTGGACGAAGCGCAGCCCGAGCGTGCGGGCCATGGGCATGGCCAGCACAAAGGCCTGCAATGCGGCGATGGAGGCCGTGGGCAAAGGGGATGGCGAAGACAAAGTCATGGCGTTTTCCTGGAGGTTGGGGTTTGGGAGGGGGACTTGGTGGATGTGCTGGGCCGCAAGCGCGGCCAGGCGCGGGGTGTCTCTCGCTTGCGTGTCTGTTGCGCCTGCAGCCACGCCTGGTGGTCGAGCACCACCTGCTTTTGGGCCTGCAACTGGCCGATCTGCTGCTCCAGCGCGGCCACGCGTTCCTGCAGGGCCAGCACCATGTCGTCGATACCCAGCGTGCCGGCACGGTAGTCGTCAAGCCGCCGGGCAATCTGCGGCAGCGCAAAGCCCAGCTGGCGGGACATGGCGATGAACACCACCTCGCGCTTGATGCTGGCGGGATAGTCCCGGTATCCGTTGGCCCGGCGGTGCGGGCGAATCAGCCCCAGCCGTTCATAGTGGCGCAGGGCGTGGACGGACACTGAGGCCTGGCGGGCAAGTTCGGATATCTGCATGGCACACAGGCTAGCAAGCCTGATGCTGCGCGAAGGTTGCCTTGGCGACTGTTTCCGCGCTGCCCGTGGTCGCTGGGCCGGTTTCCCCTTTGGGGCAAACCCGCATGCTGCGGTGCGTCAACATGGGTCTGTGCGGTGTAGCATTGCTGCTTTATTACAAGTTGTGGCCCCGGCGTTTGCGACTTCCTGCAGCGGCTGGGCCGTCCGGCATGTGCCGCCTTACCGCTCCACTTCCTTGTTGACGCAACTCCGGTCCTCCTACAACCCTCCCCAGGCAGCAAGGCGCCTGGAGGTCGGATGCGTGCCCCTGGGCCTGGCCCCAGCGTAACCGCCATGCCGCCTGCGCACGCACCCCAAGAGGCCGCGCGGCTCCACGCACTGCAGTCCTACGCCATCCTGGATACCCCCCCGGAAGACGCGTTTGACCAGTTGGCCACACTGGCCGCGCGCGTCTGCGGCTGCCCCATGGCCGTGGTCAACTTTGTAGACAGCGAGCGCCAGTGGTTCAAGGCAGCGATAGGCGTGCCTTTCGGGCAGACCGACCGTGCCATTGCCTTTTGCGCCCATGCGCTGGACGGCAACCGCGATGCCGTGGTGGTGCCGGACGCGCGCCAGCACCCCGCATTTGCGGGCAATCCGCTGGTGGTGGGCGAACCCCGTGTTCGTTTTTACGCCTGCGTGCCCCTTGTTACGCCGGAGGGCTTTGCACTGGGAACGCTGGCGGTGCTGGACACCGTGCCCCGCACGCTGGGGGACGAGCAGCTCGACGGTCTGAAGATCCTGGCAGGCCAGGCCATGGTGCAGCTGGAGCTGCGCCGCCAGAAGCGCCTGCTGGCCCAGCTGGTGCAAGAGCGCGACCAGATGCATGCGGAGATGCTGGCCCAGAGCGATGCGCTGCGTGTGGCAGGACAGATTGCGCGCATCGGGGGATGGACGGTAGAGCTCCCCAGCCTCCAACTGACCTGGTCACAGGAGATCGCTGCCGCCTACGGGCTCACCCACCGCGTAGGCAGCCTGGCCCAGGTGCTGCAGCTGTACACCCCGCCCTACCGGGTGCTCATGCAAAAGGCCTTTGATGAATGCATGCACCATGGCACCCCCTTCGACGTCGAGGCTGAGGTGGCCATGCCTGGTGGCGGGCGATTCTGGGTGCGCACAGCAGGACAGGCGGCGCGTGATGCCCATGGCCAGATCATCCGCATCCAGGGCGCCTTCCAGGACATCTCGGTCCAGCACCAGGCGCGGCAGGCACGCCGCGAAAGCGAAGAACGCTTTCACCTGGTCTCGCGTGCCACGGCCGATGCTGTGTGGGACTGGAACCTGCACACCGATGCCATGTGGTGGAACGAGGGCATGCAGAACCTGTTCGGCGTGCCGCTGGACGAGCTGCCCCCCGACAGCACCTCCTGGACCCTGCGGCTGCACCCCGACGACAGCCAGGAAATCCTCCACAGCATCCATGCAGCCATTGATGGCACCGACAACCACTGGTCGGCCGAGTACCGCTTTCTTCGGAAGGACGGCACGTATGCCTGGGTGCTGGACCGGGGCTTCCTGATCCGCGACTCCTCCGGCACGGCCGTGCGCATGGTGGGCGGCATGACCGACATCAGCGTACAGAAGCTGACCGAGCTTGACGCGCAGCGTGATGCGCAGAACCATGCCGAGCTGCTGCATGTGCAGCAGCGCATCTCGTCGCTGGACATGCCCCTGCCCGACGTGCTGCAACTGGTGGCCGACACGGTGCTGCGCCAGACGCTGGCCCGGGGCGCGCTGGTGGAGCTGTTGCAGGGCCACCAGCTGGTGGCGCAGGCCTCGGCAGGCGACCATGTGCGGCCCGTGGGGCACTTGCTGGCCGTGGACCAGAGCCTGCTCTGGCCCGCACTGCGCGAAGGGCGCACCGTGGTGTGCAACGACACCGAGGCCGAGGGCTGGGACATGGCTTCGCTGCCCCACCGCCATGGCGTCCGCTCCGTGATGGCGGTGCCGCTGCGCACGGCGCAGGGGGTGGTGGGCTCGCTCAAGGTGACGTCTGACAAGCCCAACGCGTTCTCGCGGCGCGACGTGGCGCACCTGGAGATCCTTACCGAATCCCTGGGGGCCATGGTGCAGCTGCGGCATGTGGCCGGGCAGCTCAAGGCGTCGGAGCAGCAGTACCGCATGCTGTTCAACGAGCATCCCCATCCCATGTGGGTGTACGACAAGGAAACGCTGCGCCTGCAGGCTGTGAACCAGTCGATGGAAACCCACTACGGCTACACCGAGGCCGAGCTGCTGGCCATGGACATGACCGACCTGTGGCCCGCCGAGCGGCACGCAACCATCCGGGAGGCCCTGCATGCGATTGCGATCGACCAGCGCAACAAGCCAGTGATCAGCCGCCACGTCAAGAAGGACGGCAGCTTCATGGATGTGGAGATCACGGCTGGCAGCATCAGCTTCAATGGCCGCCCGGCACGCCAGGTGCTGGCCACCGACGTGACCGAACGCCTGCGCACCGAGCGCGAACTGGCCCGCATGGGCCGTGCGCAGCGCCTTCTGAGCGCCTGCAACGAAACCCTGGTGCGCGCCACCTCCGAAACCGCGCTGCTGCAGGCCATCTGCCAGATTGCCGTGGACATTGGCGGCTACCGCATGGGCTGGGTGGGGTTTGCGCTGGACGACGAACGCAAGTCCATCCAGCCTGTAGCCCACGCGGGCTACAACCAGAACTACCTCGAAAACCTGCAGCTTTCCTGGTCGGCCGATGACCCCTACGGCCGGGGGCCGGCGGGCATGGCGGTGCGTTCGGGCAAGCCCGTGATCGTGCAGGACATCCGCACCGAAGGCGACTTTGCCGACTGGACCGAGCGCATGCTGGACCACGGCTTCCACGGTGTGATCTGCCTGCCTTTGCAGGACCGTGATCGCAACCGCGACCGTACCTTTGGCCTGCTGTACCTCTACGCGCCGGACATTCTGCAGATCAGCCCTGAAGAGGCCGCCCTGCTGCAGGAACTCTCCAACGACCTGGCCTTTGGCATCACCAGCCTGCGCGCGCACAAGGCGCAGCAGCGGTTGCAGGCCTCGGTGCTCAAGGTGGCGGCGGCCGTGTCGGCCAGCACGGGCACCGAGTTTTTTGTGCAGCTGGTGCGCAACATGGCCGATGCCCTGGGGGCCCAGGGCGGCTGCGTGGTGCGGTTGCTGCCCCAAGCGCAAGGGCAACCACCCCGGGTGGTCACGCTGGCGGCGGTGCTGGACGGCCAGATGCTGCCCAACGACGAATACAGCCTGGAGGGCACGCCCAGCCTCATGCTGCTGACGCAGCGCGAGTACGTGGTGACCGACAAGGTGCAGCAGCGCTACCCGGATGCGCCCGTGCTCCGTTACGTGGGCGCGCAGGCCTACGCAGGACAACAGCTGTGCAATGCCGACGGCGAGGTGGTGGGCATTGTGTTCGTGCTGTTCCGCCAGGCCATTGCTGAGACGGATTTCATCGCCTCCACGCTGCAGATCTTTGCCGCGCGCGCTTCGTCCGAGATCGACCGACAACTGGCCGACGCCCGCATCCGCCACCAGGCCTCGCTGCTGGACAAGGCGCAGGATGCCATCCTGGTGCGCGACCTGGAACACCGCATCATCTTCTGGAACAAAAGCGCCGAGCGCCTGTACGGCTGGTCGCAGCTGCAGGCGCTGGGCCAGTCCATCGAGACCCTGCTTTACGACGACCCCGCCCACTTTCGCCATGCCACCCAGTCGGTGCTGGAGCAAGGCGAGTGGACTGGTGAGATCGTGCAGCGCCACCGCGATGGCAGCACTATCGAGGTCGAGGGCCGCTGGACCCTGGTGCGCGGTGATGACGGCCAGCCGCAATCCATCCTCGCCATCAACACCGACATCCGCCAGCGCAAGGCCAGCGAGCGTGAAATCCAGCGCCTGGCGTTCTACGACGCGCTCACCGGCCTGCCCAACCGCATGCTGCTCATGGACCGCATGGCCCATGCGCTGGCCAATGCCCAGCGGCGCCAGCAGGGCGGGGCGCTGCTGTTCATCGACCTCGACAACTTCAAGACCCTGAACGACACCCTGGGCCACGACCAGGGTGACCTGCTGCTGCAGCAGGTGGCGCAGCGCCTGAACACCTGCGTGCGCAGCGTGGACACGGTGGCCCGGCTGGGCGGCGACGAGTTTGTGGTGATGCTGGAAGAGCTGAGCCCCAAATCCCACGAACTGGCCCTGCACGCGCGCGGGGTGGGCGAGAAGATCCTGGCCATGCTGGCCGTGCCCTATGCGCTGGCGGGCTACCAGTACCGCAGCACACCGAGCATCGGCATCGCGCCCTTCACCGGCGAGTTGACCAGCGTGGGCGAGCTGCTCAAGCAGGCCGACCTGGCCATGTACCAGGCCAAGACGGCAGGGCGCAACACCCTGCGCTTTTTCGACCCCGACATGCAGGCCGTGGTGACGGCCCGCGCCGGGCTGGAAACCGACCTGCGTGCCGCACTGGCGCAGGAGGAATTTTTGCTGCACTTCCAGCCGCAGATGCACCAGTCGGGCCGCTGTGTGGGCGTAGAGGCCCTGGTGCGCTGGGCCCACCCGCAGCGCGGCATGGTGCCCCCTGCCGTATTCATACCGCTGGCCGAGGAAACCGGGCTCATCCTGCCACTGGGCCGCTGGGTGCTGCACACGGCGTGCAAGCTCCTGGCCACCTGGCAGGCCGACCCGCAGCTGGCCCACCTGACCATGGCGGTGAACGTGAGTTCGCGGCAGTTCCGCCACGCCAGTTTTGTGGACGACGTGGCCCGGGTGCTGGCCATCACCGGGGCACCGGCCCACCTGCTCAAGCTGGAGCTGACCGAAAGCCTGCTGGTGGAAGACATGGAGACCACCATCGCCACCATGGCCGCGCTGCGTTCGCACGGCGTGGGCTTCTCGCTGGACGACTTCGGCACCGGGTACTCGTCGCTGAGCTACTTGAAGCGGATGCCGCTGGACCAGCTCAAGATCGACCAGAGCTTTGTGCGCGACCTGCTGACCGACCCCAACGACGCCGCCATTGTGGACACCATCATCGGCCTGTCGCGCAGCCTGGGCCTGGAAGTCATCGCCGAAGGCGTGGAAACCCCCGAGCAACGCGAGCTGCTGGCCCGCGCGGGCTGCCAGCTCTACCAGGGCTACCTCTTCAGCCGCCCCCTGTCTGCGGACCTCCTGGGGGCCTTCCTGCGCCCTGCGGCTGCGTAGACGGCCTGCACGGCCCCGCGTTTTCCCCGATCGCCTTGCCGCAACCGGCCCCGTGCACGGTTGGTCGGCTGCGGTTTTCTCCCTGGGGTTGTGTCCCGTGCGCCCCCAAACATCGCCCCGTCCAGATGGCAACCCCTGCCCGGGTGCACCCCAAGTTGTCCCTCTGTCTTCTTCTTATGTTGTCTATAAATACATAGTCGTAGTAGTAGAAGGCGGCACGGAATGTGGACAACCGCTTTTTTCCCAACCGCAGCGCGCACTTGCAGGTGCGCCAACCCTGTGCACCGATCCCTCTTGCCGTTGTCACGGGAACGGGGACAAAACACAGCGCCTGTCCTTTTCTGTGGATAACCACGTGGTTGTGCCAGAACTATCCCCAGTCTTACGCACCGGCGCTGGTTCGTCATGAACTTGTGTAAAAACTGGCTCTGACGCTTACTGCATAAGCGCTATTAGCTATCTTATTTATAGTAAACACACATTCGCAGGCGCCGTGCTGCGAGTGCCGCTCCACCTCCACCTCAGCAAAGCAGTGCCCAAAAACGGAGGTCCGCGCCCAGGTCTTGTTCATGCCCCCTTTCTGGGGCAGCCCACCAGAACGCGCGTGCGCCGCGGAATGGTGTTTCGAGGGGTTCTGGTTATTCTTCTATAGTTCTATATATAAATAGCAGTAGTAGTAGAGCAAGCCACTTTCTGTGGACAAGGCCAATTTGTTCAACGCTGGCGCGGGGTTGCGCAGCTGCAAAGTCTGTGTGGCGGTCTGCACAAAGGGCGGGGCTCGCAGACAACAACTTCAGGCCATCGCCGTTTTGTGTGGATAACTGTCCAGTTGTGCCAGAACTGTTCCCAGTGTTATCCACAACGGGTGCCCGTCGACAACCTTTTCCATCCCACAAAGCACAAAGCCCGGGGTCCGTGGAGGACTCCGGGCTTTGTCAGGCAAGAAGAGAGGGGAACCGCCGCCTACCTCTGAGCCGCCCCCTGCGTCAGGGCGGCCCCACGAGGGGATTTACTTCGCGGGCGCTGCCTGCGGTTGCTGATGGCGGCCTTCGCCACCCCGCATGCCGTGGTGCCCGTGTCGGCCTTCGCCGTCGCCCCTCATGCCTGCCATGCCTCCCATGCGGTGGCCGTGGTGGGCCTGGGCGTCAAAGGTTTTTTGCTGCTCGGGCGTCAGTGCCGCGTAGAAGGCCTTGGTGGCCTCGCCACGGCGGTCGGCCTCGGCGGCGTGCTGGGCGCGCATGGCCCGCATGCGGTCGATGCGCTCGGGGGTGGTCAGTTTGTCCATGTTCTGGCGGTCCAGACGGGCAGGGCGTTCGCCCGGTTGCATGGCCGCAGTGAACGTTGTCCACGCGGGTTCTTGCGCGGCGGTCAGCTTGAGTTGGCCCTTGAGGGCGGTCAGGCGTTTGGCATGGTGTTCGGCACGTTTTTCTGCACGGTCGCCATGGTGGCGTTCGTGCCGTTCTCCGGCCTTGTAGCGCGGGGCGGCTTCGGTTGTGGAGGCGCCAGCAGCGGGTGGGGTGGCCGGGGCTGGCTGGGCCAGAACAGGCAGGGCCAGCGCGGCCAGAGCAGCGGTGGCGGCAAGGCGGTGTTGGAAGCGGAAAGCCATGGTGTGGGTCCTTTTACGGGGGTGGCTCGCTGGAACGACCGTTCCGGCGATTGAGAGTCAGTGTCCGCCCCGCATGTATCGCGGCCGTGCGCGTTGGATGACGCTGTGTAAAGTTGTGCCAAGAAGCTGCAGGCCTGCGCGATCAAGGTTTTGATAAAAAATGGCCGCTAGCGCTTATCCATAAAGCGCTAGTAGCTATTATATTTATAGCTAATTCAGGCGACCATCGTTGCTTGTGCGCTCCGGCGGCAGGCTGCGTGCCGACGACCACCGACAATGGCACGTTCCGTGTCGGGCGGGCTGTTTTGCTCACGGGTTCGATCGCTCGATCATCCGTTGGCAATAGCTTCACCGATAGAGAAAGTGCTCTCGCTGAAAGCGCTTCACCACCAACGCTCCCGAACAAAAGGTTATCTGTGTTCAAGAACATGATCGTGTACCGCATTGCCCCGCAATGGCAGGTTGAATTGACGCAAGTAGAAGAAGCCCTGGCCAAGGCGCCCTTCATGGAATGTGGTGCCACCCAGGAAAAGTCCCTGGGCTGGGTGCCCCCGCGCGGTGATGCACACGGCCCACTGGCCGAGTCGGTCGGGGGCCAGTGGATCCTGCGCTTCATGGTCGAATCCAAAGTGCTGCCCGGCAGCGTGCTGGCCCGCCGCGTGAAAGAAAAGGCCGAGCGCATCGAGCAGGAAACCGGCCGCAAGCCCGGCAAGAAGGAAAGCAAGGAGCTCAAAGACGAGGCCAAGCTGGACCTGCTACCCATGGCCTTCACCAAGCAGGGCTCGATGTGGGTGTGGATCGACGCCACCTCGCGCCTGCTGGTACTGGACACCTCCAGCCAGGGCCGCGCGGACGAAGTGGTCACCCTGCTGATCGAGGCGCTGCCCGGCCTGTCGGTGTCGCTGCTGAACACCCAGACCAGCCCGCAGGCCGCCATGGCCCATTGGCTCAAGGAACAGGAGCCGCCCGTGGGCTTCACGGTGGACCGCGAGTGCGAACTCAAAAGCGCCAACGAGGAAAAAGCCGTGGTGCGCTACGCCCGCCACCCGCTGGATATCGAGGAGGTGCAGGCCCACATCGACGCCGGCAAGCTGCCCACCAAGCTGGCACTGACCTGGGACGACCGCGTGTCCTTCATGCTCACAGAGGGGCTGCAGATCAAAAAAGTGTCGTTCCTGGACACCGTGTTCGAGGGCACCAAGGCCGATGACGGTGGTTTTGACACCGATGTGGCGATTGCCACCGGCGAGCTGGTCAAGCTGATCCCGGACTTGATCGAGGCGCTGGGCGGAGAGGCGGAGAGTGGCGTGGCCAGTGCGGCAGCTGCGGTGGCTTCAGAGGGGGCCAGCATGCCAGCTCCTTCTGTGGAATCACGCGCCCCCACGAATTCAGCGCCTGCGCGAAAGAGTGGCGCTGGTGGCGTGGTGACGGGCCCTGCGCAAGTCCCGGTGGATACGGATCCGGAGTCGGCACCGTTTTGAGCGGAGAGTGTGAGAGAGCTGAGAAGGTGCTTTCTCCTGAATGCCGAGGTGTCTGGTCTAACAGATGCCGGTTGTTTTGCCCGTGGTTTGGCCGGCATGCGACACCTACCTACCAATTCTGGTAGTTAATATTTAATTGTCTCGCTATAAAATATTTGAATGAGTATTATTTCGTCAAAAAATCACTCCATTGAAACCTTGAGAGCACTGGCCGTGCTCCTTGTTTTTGCGAATCATCTCCATACCTTGAAGGTTGTTTCTATTCCATATTTTGGAATTGTAGGGGGGTGGATTGGGGTACAGATTTTTTTTGTTATCAGCGGATATTTGATTATTCAAAGCGCAATTAGATACTCTGCGATTGAATATATTAAGCATCGATTTTTTAGAATATATCCGGCATACCTGTTCTGGTTTGTTTTATTTTCTCTGGTTTTTGGTCATTTTCAATTGGAATCAATGGACTTTGAAAGTCTATTGATTCATTTGCTTTTTCTTCAGCATTTTTTTCCAGAAGCTTATTTAAAATATAATGCCTTGAGCGTGAGCTGGACATTGACCATCGAAGTGGTATGGTATGTGATTGCATTTCTCATCGCCGCCAAGTTTTTTAAAAGCCCAACCAAAATTACAGCGATTTTTGTAGTCGCTGCATGCGTTTGGGTGTTTGGTGGTACCAAATGGCATCCGTTGGTAAAAAGCATGGAAGGAATATATGTGTATTTCTTTATCCAAAATAATGCGATTTCCCAGATGCCATTTTTTCTTTTTGGTGCGTGGATTGCGGTCAAAAATCCAAGGTATGACAAAGCAGCATTGTTAGCCGTATTTGTATCGACCGTGGTTCTTTTTAAATCATGGGAGCCAATATTTCCGTCACCGATATTCCTCACAGGTCTTGGAGTGGCGGCATTATTTCTTATTTTGAAAAATTCTGAGTACGAAAATCCGAAATCGGTGAAATTGATGTCGGATATTTCTTATTCATTCTATTTGATTCACTATCCAGTCATTGTTTTGACAACTTCTGTTGTTCAAAACAAGTATCATCAAATGTTTTTGTCTTTCTTTGCAACGGTTACAATTTCTTATTTGAGCTATAAGCTGATTGAAAAGCCGTTCATGAACATTGCTAGACAAAAATCATAATTAATTTTGGCGGCTCAGTGAATACAGATAAAAAAATTGAATATCGTCCTGATATCGATGGATTGCGCGCCATTGCCGTATTGATGGTCCTTGCGGTTCACGCATCGCCTGCCAGCCTTCCCAATGGGTATGTTGGAGTGGACCTATTTTTTGTGATTTCGGGTTACCTCATTACATCCATTCTGTGCAGAGAGTTGGCTCAGGGGGATTTTTCCATTCGGGATTTTTACGTTCGCCGGATCAACCGTATCTTCCCTGCTCTGATCCTGGTGCTTCTGGGCTGCCTGCTTCTGGGCCCTGCGCTGATGTATCCAGGCGAATATGCCCAAATGGGCAAGTCGGCGCTGTTCAGTGCATTGTTTTCAGCCAATATTCATTTTTATCTGGAGTCTGGCTACTGGGATGTGGCCAGCAAGCTAAAACCGTTGCTGCATCTTTGGTCGCTTGGGGTGGAAGAGCAGTTTTACCTGTTGTGGCCATTGATTCTGCTATGGGCGCATCGTACGAAGCGTTCCATGGTGACGGTTTCTCTTGCCGTGGTTTTTGGCTCGATGGTGGTGAATCTGATCCTCACCAACAAAAGCCAGGCTGCGGGTTTCTACCTGCCGTTCGGGCGTCTTTGGGAGTTGGCCTGCGGCGGAGTGATGGCCTGTATTCAATGGCAAGCTGGAAGCAGGGTGTCCGCAAGTGCTTCTAGTGAAAAGCTGCGGCAGGATGTCTTGAATGTTGCAGGATGGTCCGGCATTGCTTTACTGGTCACTACCCAGGTTGTATTCATGGATGCCAACGCGTTTCCAGGCTTTTACACCCTGGCAGTGGTAATGGCCACCGCAATGCTGGTGCAAGCTGGGCCTGGCGCATGGTTCAATCGCAAGGTGCTTTCGCACCCCGCATTGGTCTATGTGGGCAAACTGAGCTACCCGCTGTACCTGTGGCATTGGCCGCTGTTGGTTTTTGTACGCCTGCTGGGGGATGGGCGTTGGTCGTCATCCCATCGAAATCTGGCGGTTCTGGCTTCGATCCTTCTGGCTGTGCTTACCTACCACGGCATTGAAAGACCGTTGGCCAGACATGTGAAAAACAAGAGGCTTCTTGCGGTCCTGCTCTTGGCACTGATGGTGGTGGCAGGGGGGATCGGCTGGCTTGGGCTTGCAGGCAAGGTTCCGTTGACAGGCGTGCCCTACCCCAATGCGGCACTGACTGCCTACGACAAGCCAGAGATAAAAAGCCAGGGGAAGATAGCCTTGGTGGGTGACAGCAATGCAGGGCACTTGTTCTACGGCCTTTCGCTGCTGTATGGGAATCGGCTGGAGGTCGCGTCCACGCCGGGTTGGCCTTATCTTGATGGTGTCAGATACCGGCCGGGCTATATGCCGCATCCAGAACATGTAGGTACCCCGGAGATGACGGAAAAGGTATTGCGCCGCCTGGAGTCAGATTCAGACGTCCGCTTGGTTGTCCTGTCCAATGTGTACTTGATTTACTTCACGGGCAATAGCCTGCGCAGTATCCGGGGTGCTGGGCCCGACGAGACATCGACCCAGGCGTATGAGCGCGGCCTGCGGCGCACCCTGGAGCGGCTGGTGGCCAAACAGAAGAAAGTGGTGTTGGTGAAGTCCATTCCTATTCATTCGGTGTTGCTGAATGTGACAGGCTGCGCTGGTGATGTCCGGCCCGCCTTGCGCCGCGAGCCCGCTGAATGTTTGCGGGCCAGGGATGCTGTCGATGCGGAAAGACGGGAATACGACGCCATGGTGGAACGGGTGATTGGCGGGCTGCAAGGCGTGCACGTGTTGAACACGCTGGATGAGCTTTGCGATGCTCAGTACTGCTATATCAACCACAAGGGGGTACAGATGTACATCGACCCAGGCCATTTCACTACGGCTGGGAGCCAGCTCATGGCGGCCGCTCTTGCTCGGAAGATTGAAGACGCGTTGGCGCCATGAAGCCTGTGGTCCCAGGGCCTCCGGGCCCTGGTCTGGCGGGTTTTCAGTTTTGGAATGCAGGCCGTTTGGTGGCCACTTTTGCAATCTCGCGCACAAACAGTTTCTTCCACGCATCCTGGGTTGAATCGGCGACCAGTTGCGGCATGAACCCGAATGCCAAAGTGCGTTCGCCTTTCACCAAGATGCCTTGTTCCCGTTGAAGCAGTTCTGTGGCCAGCACCTGGTACCCGGTGCGGGGCGTGATCGACGCGTAGCCCGCGTACAAGTGTTTTGAAGGCTTGAGCCGGTAGACCTTGCCGTCGATCAGGAAGATGCCGCCATTTTTCTTCCACTCGACATTGGCTATGCCGAATACCTCGTGCATCCAGTCAAAGGTGGGTTTGCCGTTTTCGTCGAATTCACCCAGACGCATGTCCTGAATGAGCGCGCCGCCGTTTTTCCAGTAGGCGGTCAACTTGGTCTTGATGCCTTGCGGCATGGCCACCTGGTGGGGCACTAGGATGGCATCCAGCTGCCCGATGATGGGGTCGTCCGCGAGAAGGTTCTTTTCGCCGATGACGTGGACCTGCATGCCGGGCTCGCTGCTCAGAATCTTGTAAGACGCGAACAGCGCATCGCGGTGGGTGTTTCTGCCCGCGCTTTTCTCACCGTGCCACACGTGGAAGTTGGTGGTGGAGCCCAGGATGCCAATTCTGACCCTGCGTTCCGTGCCCGCTGTGACGGCGGGGCCCGGCTTGGCAATGCGGGCGTGAAGCTTGTTCAGCTGCAGGCCAGCCAGCGGCCCCCCACCTGCCTGGTGGTGGAAGCCTCCGATCTCGTAGCCCATCACATGGGGCTGGGCCAGCGACTGGGCCACCGCCTGCTGGATGACGGGGATCAGCTCTGGCGTCTTCTTGGCGGCTTCCCACCGCTCACCATATGCGCCCACCATGACTTTCTTGTAGCCCAGTGAACCCATGTAGTTGGCCAGCGTGGGCAACACATCGGGGTCTGCCACCAGCCCATAGCCATCGTAGAAATTGAAGTCGATGACTGCGATGTCAATGCACGGGGCCAGCTTTTCGACGACACCCGTGGCGTAGATGGCGTCGTGGGAGGTAAAGGTTTCTGCAAAGTAGCCAATCGCCTCTGCCCCCTTGCTCCGGATCACATTGGCGTAGGCACAGGTGGCTTCCTGGAGCCGGGTTTCCCGGAATTCCTTGTGGGCGTGCAGCAGGGGCTCTGCTTTAGGAACACCTGCTGCGATGTGGTTGTTGTAGTTGATGATGGGCTGTTTGGCGTTGTACTTTTTGGCAAACGCATCCTGGGTCGAGTCCTTGTAGTCCCGCCACTGGTAGCCCATCTGCCCGTACTTGATTTCGTGTTCTTCCTGCAGGCCGATGGCGTAGCCCAGGACCTTGCCGGGGTAGCGCTTGGAGAAGTGATCGACCGTCTGTGCAATGAATGGGTCTGCATACTTCCTGATCGACGCATCGGTGAAGTCGGGCTGCCAGCTGGGGTCGCCCGAGAAATTGCGCATGGCCATGTCTGGATGTGCCGTGGTGATCCATTGCGGCACGGTGGACATGTTGGGCACGAGCTGGCCCGTCTCGTCCTTGTAGGGGCGTCCACCCATGTCAATGACCAGCAGCAGCGACAGGCCTCCGTTGACGATGGCATCCAGATGGCGGTGGTACTGGGAAAATTCGTACTGGCCCTTGCGACTTTCGATATCGGACCAGTTGAGATAGACGGTGGCGTGGCTGAAGCCCTGGGCCTTGAGTTCGCGGGGCAGGTTCTGGTTCTGATTCAACTCCCAGGGCATGACGATGATGCTGGAGACGGGAGCGGGTGGAGGTGGAGCTGCTTGGCTGGCCAGCGCAACCAGCGAAACAAGAACGGCGGCAATGCGGAGAATTTTTTTCATGAAAGCGCTGGAAGAAAGATTCCGTAGGAGGCGTTGGGCGGCCTGGATTCACAAAATGCGCCCCTCGCTGGGCGGTCGAAGCGCTGGCAACAAGAGGGATTTCCATTCCATTGTTCCATGAACAACAGGGATACCTTGATCTTGTGCTGCGCTACACCGGCACGGGTAGGTAGTGCGCCACCGCCTGCTCGAAACCTCGTTCAGCAGGCCGTCTGCACCATCTCCGCCAGTGCATGCACATAGGGGTCTACGATGCCCAGCACGCCGAATTGTGCGACCAGCTGATCAAGGTATTCGCGGTTGCTGCCGATGCGGCCACAGGCGCTGGCTATGGTGGCGGCGGTGGCCTGCATGGACAGGTCGCCCCGGTAGTGTGGATGGGCTGTATTGGCTGTCAGCACCAGCGCCTGGTTGACAGCACCCTGTGGCGTCTGCAACGGCAGCAGGGCGGGGCTGTAGGCGCCGGTGATCATCTCGCGGCGCCAGAGCAGGCGTGACTCCTCTTCAACTGCACAGGCCGGAATGCGGAACACCAGCCCGTCGCAAGACTGCGTTGCGTCGCGCTGCAGCGTGAGCACGAGACCGGGGCAATCCGGTGTGCCCCGGCCGATGGTGGTGCTCAGCGCAAAGCGCCGGGCGAATCCCGGCAGGTGCGCCCTGCGGACTTCGGCAAACTCCAGGCCGGGGTTCCACATCAGCGATCCATACGCAAACACCCACAGGTCGTCCCGGCGTTCGGACACGCCCGCAAGCACCTGGCGGCGCGAGCGTTCGACGTCGCCGTCGGGCAGGCGCCAATCGATGGGCAGGCCCTGGCTGCGCGCCTGCGCGTCCCATTCCGCCAGGACCTCGTCGGTCAACCGCAGTCCGCAGGCGTGGGCGGGGATGAGCCGTCCTTGAAGTTCGGGAAGGTGCACAAAGGCAGGGGGCGTCATGTGCTGGGACTGCAGGAGATCGTGGGGCAAGCTTTACTGTAGTGGTCCGAGAACGGTTGGATCAATGGGCCGACTGACAACTCAGTGTTCCAGCCATGGTGTTGATGGCGGCGCGCGGTGACGTGTTACGGCAGAGGCCATGAAAGAAGGGGGCGCCGCCGTGGCGAGGGCCGTCAGCGGCCCACAAATTGCGCGCTTTGGCGTTGGTGAAAGGCCTCCACCCCCGCGCGGAAGTCCTCGGTGCCCGCGCAGTGCACAAAGGCGTCTTTTTCTGCAGCCAGTTGCTCGGACAGGGGGCGGTCCATCGATTCGCGCATGAGGCGCTTCATGGCGCCGTAGGCCACGGTGGGCCCGGCGGCCAGGTGCTGGGCCAGGGTGGTGGTGGCCGTCTCCAGTTCGACGGCAGGCACGATGCGGTTGATGAGGCCCATGCGCAGGGCGTCGTCGGCCGTGAAGGCTTCACCCATCAGCGCGATTTCCAGCGCCTTGCGCACGCCCACCAGGCGCGGCAGCGCCCACGATGCGCCCACGTCGCAGCTGGTGCCCAGGTTGATGTAGGCCAGGTTCAGGCGTGTGCCTTCGGCAGCGATCACGTAGTCGGCCATGAGCAGCAGGCTCAGGCCTGCGCCGGCGGCCACACCGTGCACTTGCGCAACGACGGGCGCGTTCATCTGCGCCAGCAGGAGCAGTGCTGCGTTGAGCGGCGTGAGGATGTCGATGGCGCCCTGCACCGGGTCGGCGCGCAGGGTGGTCAGGTCGCCCCCGGCCATGAAGCCGCGGCCGTTGCCACACAGCACTGCGGCGCGCACGCTGGGGTCGGCGGCAATGGTCTGCACGGCGGCCAGGAAGGCGTTGGCCATGGGCACATCGATGGCGTTGAGCGCATCGGGCCGGTTAAAGCGCAGCGTGGCAATGGCGCCGTTTCGTTCCAGCAGCAGGGGGGCGGTCGGGTCGGCGGCGGTGGTTTTCATGTCAAATTGGCCTCTGGCGCTTGATGGATAAGCGCTGATAGCTCCTGTTTTGATAGTGATCTACGCGACAAGTGGTGAGCCCCGGGGCTAGTGGTACAGCGCCTCGATCTCGGCCGCGTAGGTCTTGTAGATGCTGGAGCGGCGCACCTTCATGGTCGCCGTCACCTCGCCGTCGTCGTGGTCCAGCTCCTTGGTCAGCAGGTGGAACTTGCGGATTTGCGAGACCTGCGCGAGGCGTTGGTTGCCCTGGTTGATTTCGGCATCGATGAGGCTGCGCACTTCGGGGTGCTCCACCAGCGAGCGAAAGTGCGTGAACGGAATGCGCCGCGCCTCGGCCCATTTACCCACGGTCTCGTAGTCGATCATCACCAGCGCGCCGACGAACTTGCGGCCTTCGGCCACGATGATGCATTCCTTGATGAAGGGACTGCCCTTCATCGTGTTCTCGATCTCGGACGGTGTGAGGTTCTTGCCGCCCGCCGTGATCATGATGTCCTTGAGGCGGTCCACGATCTTGATCTGGCCTTGCTCCTCGCGCACCACGTCGCCGGAGTGCAGCCAGCCGTCCACGATGCTGCCGGCCGTGGCCTCGGGGTTCTTGTAGTAGCCCGCAAACACCATGTCGCCCCGCAAATGCAGCTCGCCGTTGTCGGCAATGCGGTGTTCCACGCCCAGCGTAGGCACGCCCACGGTGCCCACCACCACATGGTCCAACCGGTGGCCCGTGACCATGCCGGTGGATTCGGTTAGGCCATACACCTCGATGAGTGGCACGCCCAGCCCGCGGAAGAAGCGCACCACATCGGGCGGAATGGGCGCAGCGCCGGTGAGCGCCACATGGGCATTGCGCAGGCCGATGAAGTTCTGCAGCGCTCGGAACACCAGCCAGTAGCTCACGGCAAAGGTGAGCTTGTCGGTTGCGCTCCAGGCACTGCGCGGCTTCTCGGCCAGCGGCTTGCAGGCGTTGTAGGCCTTGTGGAACAGCGCGCGGCGCAGGCCACCCGTTTCCTGCAGCTTGATGTGGATGGCAGCGTGCAGCTTCTCCCAGATGCGGGGCACACCCAGGAACATGGTGGGAGCGACCTCGCGCAGGTCTTCCTGCACGGTGCGGATGGACTCGCCAAAGTTCACCTGCGAGCCGATGTACACCGGCACAAAGCTGGTGAGCATCTGCTCGGCCACGTGGCACAGCGGTAGGTACGACAGGTGCGTGGTCTCGCGCGACAGCTCCAGCCGGTCCACGATGCCGGGCACCACGCCCCGGATGTTGCGGTACGAAATCATCGCGCCCTTGGGCTTGCCGGTGGAGCCTGAGGTGTAGATCATCAGGCCCACGTCATCCAGCCGCTGGCGTGCCAGGGCATCGTCGATGAGGGGTTGTTGATTGGACGCCGCGCCCAGCTGCTCGACCTCGTCGAAGGTGGTGATGAACTGCCGCACCTCGGGCGCAAAGCTGCGCAGGCCCTTGGTCTCCATGACCACGATTTTTTTCAGGCGCGGCAGCTCGGGCAGTGCGGCCAGCAGCTTGTCGGTCTGCTCCTGGTCTTCGCAGACCATGATCTCGATGTCGGCATGGCCGACCACATAGGCCACTTCGTTGGTGGGGCTGGTGGGGTACACACCCACGGTCACGGCGCCCACCAGGCCCGCGCCCATCTGGGCCAGCACCCATTCGATGCGGTTCTCGGAAATCACGCCCACATGCCCGCCCGCAGGCAGGCCCAGAGCGCGCAGCCCCAGGCCGAAGTGGCTGGCACGCTGGTGGTACTGCGCCCAGGTGAAGGGCTTCCAGATACCGAAGTCCTTTTGCCGGATGGCGATGCGCTGCGCGTCGGTGCGCGCGCGCTCGCGCAGCATCTGGGGCAGGGTGAGGTCGGGGAGCGTCATGACAGCCACCTTTTGCGGCGCTTGTAGTGTTTGATGTCCTTGAAGCTCTTGGCCTCGCCACCACCGCCCATGCCAAGGTAGAACTCGCGCACGTCCGGGTCATTGGCCAGGCGTTCGGCCGTGCCGTCGATCACGATCTTGCCGTTCTCCATGATGTAGCCCCGGTGCGCCACGGCCAGGGCCACGGTGGCGTTTTGCTCCACCAGCAGCATGCTGGTACCGCGCTCGGCATTGATGCGCGCAATGATGGTGAAGATGTCTTCGACCAGCTTGGGGGAGAGCCCCAGCGAGGGCTCGTCGAGCAGGATAAGCTGGGGCTGTGCGATGAGCGCGCGGCCAATGGCCAGCATCTGCTGCTCGCCGCCCGACAGGTACCCGGCCAGGCCCTTGCGCCGCTCGTGCAGGCGCGGGAAGTAGCTGTAGACCAGGTCGAAATCCGGTGTTGCGTCTTTCCGCCCCGTGAGCGCATAGGTCGCCGCCACCAGATTCTCTTCGACCGTGAGGTCTTCAAACACGCGGCGGCCTTCCATCACATGGCTCAGGCCGTTGCGCACCAGTTGCTGCGGGGCCAGCGCCGCTGTGGGCTGGCCATTGAAGTGGATGCTGCCGCTCTCCACCGTGCCATCTTCGAGCGCCAGCAGCCCCGACACCGCCTTGAGCGTGGTGCTTTTGCCCGCCCCGTTGCTGCCCAGCAGCGCCACGATCTGCCCACGTGGCACGGCCAGCGACAGGCCACGCAGGGCCTGCACCACCTTGTTGTAGATGACCTCGATGTTGTTGACTTCGAGGACGTTGGCCGGGGTTGGCTGGGTCATGGCAAAGGCGAGGTCAGAGCTTGATCCAGTCAGACGCGGCCACCATTTTTTGCGCCTTCATGTCGGCGCGGTACACGCGTCCCACGGGGATGGAGTTGCCGCTGATGGTGATCGGAACGCCGATCAGCCCGCCGGTGTCGAAGTCCTTGATGCTGTTGAGCGCGACCTTGAGGTTGGGGCCGGTGAGGGGATTGCCTGCGTCCAGCGTGCGCTTTGCTGCCTCGGTGAACAGCATCGCGGCCAGAAAACCCTGGATGTAGGCCGTGCTCTGGTACTCGGGCCGCAGCGCGCGGATCTTCTCCAGCATCGGCGCCTTCTCGGTGTCGTAGTAGTAGCGGTAGGGCATCACGCCCATGAAGCCGTCGGCGGCGTCGCCCATCTTCATCACGGTGGAGCTGTCCATGGTCCAGAAGGTGCCCATCCACTTGCTGGTCATGCCCTGCTGCTTGCCCTGGGTGATGAACTCAGGGATGGGCGCGAGGATGTAGCCGTGAAAGATGGTGTAGTCGGGCGCCGCGCGGCGCAGCTTGATGACCTCGGTGGACACGTCCACGCTGCCGGCGGGCGTCATGATCTTGATGGGCACCGACAGGCCCAGCTGCTTGGCCATGGCTTCGCTGGACTCGATGGGGTCGCGGCCGAATTCCGAATCGGAGTACACGAAGGCCACCTTGGCACCGGGCTTTTCCTTGGCGATGTGCTTGAGCAGGATGCCGAACATTTCGGTGTAGTCGGGGCCCACAAGGAACTGGTTGGGGTACTTCTTGGGGTCGTTGAGTTCGGTGGCAAACGACGCGCCCGCCATCAGGATGTTGCCGTTGCGGTCCAGCTCGGGGTTGATGGTTTTGGAGAAGCCCGTGGAGTCGCCGTAGTACAGGTTGACCTTGTTCTGGCTGGTGATCTTCTTGAACGCAGCCACCGACACATCGACCTTGTAGCCGGTGTCCTCGGGCACGTACTTGACCTTGCGGCCCTTGATGCCACCCGCGTCGTTGAGCATCTTCACGTAGTCGCCCATGCCCGCGTTGATGCCCACGCCCGCAAACGCGAACACGCCGGTGAGCGGGATGGAGCCGCCGATCACGATCTCTTCGGCGCCCTGGGCCAGCACCGACAGTGGGCTGGTGAGGGCGGCGGCGCCAGCGGCTCCGAGCAAGAGTTGACGGCGCTGGAAGGAAGTGCGTTGTGTGTCCATGGTTGTCTCCTATAGGTTTAGTTGCGGAAAGGCCAGAGATGGAAGAAACGACGGACGCGCCGCCACACTTCGGCCAGGCCATGGGGCTCGAAGACGAGAAAACCGATGATGAGCAGGCCAAAGATGACCGTGCGCACGGGCGAGAGGAACACGGTGAGTTCGCTGCCGCCGGGCAGCAGGCCCACCACGAGCTTGAGCAGCTCGGGCACCATGGTCATGAACACCGCGCCCAGGATGCCGCCCAGGATGGATCCCATGCCGCCGACGATGATGGCCGCGAGGAAGAAGATGGACATGAGCAGCGGAAAGCTCTCGGGCGTGACCACGCGAAAGAAGTACGCCCACAGCCCGCCCGCTACCCCCGCATAGAACGACGACAGCCCAAACGACAGCAGCTTGTAGCGCAGCAGCGGTATACCCAGCACCTCGGCCGAGATGTCGCGGTCGCGAATGGCGATGAAGGCACGGCCCACGCGCGTGCGAAACAGGTTGGCCGCGCCCAGCAGCATGAGGAGGGTGACGGGCACGATGAGCCAGTACAGGCGGAACGAGGTGTCGAGCGCCATGCCAAACAGCTTGGCGGGTGGCACGCTCAGGCCGCCAGTGCCGCCGGTGAACTTCCAGTTGGCAAAGATGAAGTGCGCGATGAACGATGCGGCAATGGTGGCAATCGCCAGGTACAGCCCTTTGACGCGCAGCGATGGGATGCCCACCACGATGCCACCCAGCATCGCCACAAACCCACCGGCCAGCAGGTTCAGGATGAACGGCGTGCCCACCTTGGTTTCCAGCACGGCCACGGTGTAGGCGCCCAGGCCCATGAACGCCGCTTGCCCCAGGCTCACGAGGCCTGTGTAGCCCGTGAGGATGTTCAAGCCCGTGGCGCTGGCCACATTGATGCTGACCAGGCAGGCCAGGTACAGCCAGTAGTCGCTGGCCATGAACGGGAACAGCACCAGCAGCGTGGCGCCCACGGCCAGCCACACTTTTTGCGTGCGCGAGTCGAACAGCGCAGCGTCGGTGATGTAGGTTTCCTTGAGGGTTCCGATGCGCATGGATCAAGCCTCCAAGGCGCAGATGTGTTTTGGCATCGTCGGCCTGACATTTGCCAAGCCTTTGTGCGAAAGGCCGCGGAGCAGGCCATGCGAGTGACCGCCGTGGAACCGGCTTTGCCGGGCCACCGGCGGTGTCCCCCTTGAGGGGGAAGACGCGAAGCGGCGCAGGGGGTGTTTCATAGTCTTTCGATTTCGTGGGTGCCGAACAGGCCATAGGGCCGCACCAGTAACACGGCGACCAGCACGATGAAGGTGGCCAGCAGCTTGTATTCGCCGCCCAGGTAGGCCCCGGCCAGTGCCTCGATCAGGCCGATGAGGATGCCGCCGACGAGCGCGCCCAGCACGCTGTCGAGCCCGCCCACGATGACTACCACCAGCACCGACAGTCCGAACACGCCCATGCTGGAAGAGATGCCGCCAATCGAACCAACGATGATCCCGGAGATGGCCGCGAGCATGGCCGACGCCACCCAGGCCAGCGAGAACACGCGCGGCACGTTGATGCCCACCGAATACGCGGCCGCCTGGTCGCTGGCCGTGGCGCGCAGGGCCACGCCGCCGCGCCAGAAGCGGAACACCACCAGCACCGCTGCAATGAAAACGATGGCAATCACGGCGCCCCAGAACACCTTGGGTGCGAGGAAGGCATCCCCCACCATGATGGGCTGCGTGGGCATGAAGTCGGGTAGGCGGCGCTGGTCGGCCGTCCAGATCATTTCCACCAGGCCCACGAGCACCGAGGCCAGGCCCACGGTGACCATGAAGACGGAGATCGGCGGCTCGCCCAGCAGCGGGCGGATCATGGTGCGCTCGATCACCGCGCCCAGCAGGCCCGTGCCCAGCACCGCGGCGGGGATGGCCAGCCACAGCGGCAGCGCAAACATGGATGCGAAGGTGAAGAACAGGTAGGCCCCTACCATCAGCAGCTCGCCAATGGCGATGTTGACCACGCGCGTGGCCTTGTAGACCATGACGAAAGCCAGTGCGGCCAGCGCATAGAGCCCGCCACCGGCGATGCCGGTGAGGCTGATCTCAAACAGGTAGGCCCAGTCGAAGTTGCCGGTCATGCGGTGGTCACTCCCTGCAGCTTGGCACGCAGGTCGCCCACGTCGCCCGCGCCCAGGTAGGCGCGGATGACCTCGGGGTCCGCCTGAACCTGCGCGGGCGTGCCCTGCGCGATGACCTGGCCGAAGTTGAGCACCACCACGTGGTCCGACAGGTCCATCACCATGCCCATGTCGTGCTCCACCATCAGCACCGTCACACCCCACTCTTCGCGCACATCGAGGATGAAGCGCGCCATGTCTTCGGTCTCTTCGCGGTTCATGCCGGCCACGGGCTCGTCCAGCATCAAGATCTGCGGCTGCATGGCGAGGGCCCGGGCCATCTCCACGCGCTTTTGCAGGCCGTAGGGCAAGGCCGAGACGGGTGCGTGGCGGATGTGGTCGATTTCGAGAAAGTCGATGATGCGCTCCTCGATGTCGCGGCGCAGTTCGGCCTCTTCGCGGCGCGCGCGGCCGAAGTACAGCAGCGCGTCGAGCACGTTGGTTTTGAGGTGCGCGTGTCGGCCCAGCTTGATGTTGTCGAGCACCGTCATGCCGCGAAACAGCGCGATGTTCTGAAAGCTGCGGCCCAGGCCCAGCTTGGCGCGCTGCGGTGCGGGCACGCGGGTGATGTCCTGCCCCTGAAAGCGGATGGACCCCTGGCTGGGCCGGTAGAAGCCCGAGATGGTGTTGAACAGCGAGGTCTTGCCCGCACCGTTGGGGCCGATGACGGCGGTGATGGAGCCGGGCTGCACGTCAAACCCCACGCCGGTCAGCGCCTTCACGCCACCGAACGCCAGGGTCACGCCCTGCACCTGCAACAGGGGCGTGGCAGCAGCGGGGCCGGAAGGGGTTGTCTCCATTGGCTTTCTAATACGGGTTGTTCGCAGCTTCTGAACAGAAATTTCTTGCAGACCCTGCAGAAATTACCTACTTGTGCGTAAACTGTTTACTCGTGAGTAGATTCTGGAAGCCGCCACCCCGTTCAGCATCCGTACTTTCCCGAGGAATCGCCCCCCATGCCCCAGGCCAAAGCGGCATCGACCCGACGCAGCAGCAAAAGCAGCACGAGCAGCGGCAGCAGCACCCAGCGCGCGGCCCCCAAGCCCTCATCCTCATCCTCAGCCCCGGCCCCCGGGCCCGAAGACGCGCCCGACGCCGCTTCGCCCTGGGCCCCTGTGTCGCACCGCGAACGACAGCGTGAGGCCAAGCGCAACGCCGTGCTGCAGGCGGCGGCCCAGCTGTTCAACGAGCGCGGCTTTCACGCCACCTCGCTCGACGACATCGCTGCGCGCCTGAACGTGACCAAGCCCACGCTGTACTACTACGTGAAGAACAAGGACGAGATCCTGTTGCAGTGCGTGGGCAAGGGGCTGGCGATGATGCTCGAAGGCATCGACGCATCCCGCGCCGCAGGCGGCAAGGCCATCGACCAGCTCATGACCTGCATGCAGGTGTATGCGCGCATCGTCACCATGGACTTCGGCATGTGCCTGATCCGCGTGGGCGACGAGCAGGTGCCCCCCGAAAGCCGCAAGGAGCTGCGCCGCCTCAAGTCCGCCATCGACCAGGAGTTCCGCCGCCTAGTGGCTGAGGGCGTGGCCGAGGGCTCGATCCAGCCCTGCGACCCCAAGATCACGGCCTTTGTGATTGCAGGTGCGCTCAGCTGGATCGGCCGCTGGTACCAGCCCGGCGGCGAGTACACGGCCGAGCAGGTGGCACAGCAGTGCATTGCGACGCTGTGTGACGGGGTGTTGCGGCGGCCAGCTGACAGCACTGCGCTGAACACCGCCGCCGTGCCCGCCCCCAAACGCAGGGCGGCGAGCAGCAAAGCCAATACCGCTGTTCGGCCCAGCGGGGGCTGATGTGCCTCGGTGGGTCGGATTTTAAGCAAAACTGGCCTCTAGCGCTTTATGGATAAGCGCTAAATGCTATTGATTTGGTAGCGTTTTGCGCTGTGCCCTGGGGGGGTTGTGTTCCGCCTGCCCTGCCGCCAGGTC
Organism: Acidovorax sp. sif0632; assembly: GCF_019218805.1. Classification (NCBI taxonomy): domain Bacteria; kingdom Pseudomonadati; phylum Pseudomonadota; class Betaproteobacteria; order Burkholderiales; family Comamonadaceae; genus Acidovorax; species Acidovorax sp. sif0632. The sequence goes on from NZ_JAHUWW010000005.1 coordinate 425,713, forward strand.
ATCCAATATTGGACAGTCCGGCCGGTCGTTGCCCTTGCAGCACGACACCAGCGTTTGCAGGCTACGCTGCATGGCCTGCATCTGGGCGATGCGTTCGCTCAGGTCGTCGATGTGTTGCTGGGCGATGCGCTTGACCTGGCTGCTGGCGCGGCTGCGGTCGTGCCACAGGCCCAGCAGCTCGGCGATTTCTTCCATCGAAAATCCGAGGTCGCGGCTGCGGCGGATGAAGTGCAGGGCGTGCACGTCGGCCTCGGTGTACTGGCGGTAGCCGCTGTCGGTGCGCGCCACGCCGTTGATGAGGCCCAGCGATTCGTAGTGCCGCACCATGCGCGCCGAGATGCCTGCGCGCTTGGCAGCGACGCCGATGGGCACGGGCCAGGCGATGGGGCGGGGTGCTGTGGCCTTGGCGCGCGTGGTGGGCGCGGCATCGGGAGAATGGGGCGTGGTCATGGTGTGGCCCTCGCTGGGTGCGTGGTGGCGCGGCGCTCAGGCCGCGACGGTGTAGCCTTCTTCGGCAATGGCGGCGGCCAGGGCTTCGCGCGGGGCGGTGCTGTCCACGTCCACCTTGCCGCTGGCGCGGTCGATGCGGACCTGGGCGTCGGGGTCGATCTGCTGCACGGCCTGGGTGACGGCGCGTTCGCAGTGGCCGCAGGTCATGCCTTGAACTTGGAAAGTAGTGGTGGTTGTCATGGGGTGTCCTCGGGTTGGTTTTCAAAAGGGCCGTTGAAGCGACCGAAGTGAATGTTGAAGCTTGACATCGTGGCAGAGTCAAACACCGCTCAAGACACTCATGATGTGAGGGTTGATCAATATCAATGCTTGACCTTGCCATCACGTCAAGGATCAGCATCCCGGCCATGAACACCATCACCACCCCCCCCAACACCGCGCCCGGGTCTGTGCACTCGCTGGACCTGGGCATTTCTGGCATGACCTGCGCAAGCTGCGTGGGCCGTGTGGAGCGTGCACTGCGCAAGGTGCCGGGCGTGCAGGAGGCCTCGGTCAACCTGGCGACCGAGTCTGCGCGCATTGCCTTTGTCACGCAGGTGGGCGCCGACGCCGCTGCCATGGAGGCCGTGCTGCGCCGCGCGGTGCGCAATGCGGGCTACGATCCGCGTGCGGCGGGGCAGGAGGATGCTCCGGAGGACTTGTCACCCTGGGCCGGCTCTTTACCCGTGGGCATTGGCCTGCTGCTGTCGGCGCCGCTGGTGCTGCCCATGATCGGTGACCTGTTCGGCCAGCACTGGATGCTGCCGGCCTGGGTGCAGTTTGTGCTGGCCACGCCGGTGCAGTTCATCCTGGGGGCGCGGTTTTACAAGGCGGGCTGGCATGCGGCCAAGGCGCTGAGCGGCAACATGGATTTGCTGGTGGCGCTGGGCACCAGTGCGGGCTGGGGCCTGTCGATGTGGCTGTGGCTCACGGCCCCCACGGACCACCCGGGGCATGTGCCGCATCTGTACTTTGAGGCCTCGGCCGTGGTGGTCACGCTGGTGCTGCTGGGCAAGTGGCTGGAGGCGCGCGCCAAGCGGCAGACCACGGCCGCCATCCGCGCGCTGCATGCGCTGCGGCCCGATGTGGTGCATTTGCTGACCAAGCAGGGCGAGGTGGATGTGCCGGTGTCCGAGGTGCTGGTGGGTGACCAGCTGGTGGTGCGGCCGGGAGAGCGCATCCCCGTGGATGGCACGGTGCACGAGGGCCACACGCAGGTGGACGAATCCATGCTGACGGGCGAGCCCTTGCCGGTGGCGCGCGATGTGGGCGCGGCGCTCACGGGCGGTTCGATCAATGGTGATGGCCGCATCGTGATGGCGGTGACGGCCGTGGGCGCCGAGACGGTGCTGGCCCAGATCATCCGGCTGGTGGAAGACGCGCAGGCGGCCAAGGCGCCCATCCAGCGGCTGGTGGACCAGGTGTCGGCCGTGTTTGTGCCCGTGGTGCTGGTGGTGGCGGTGGTCACCCTGCTGGGCTGGCTGTGGATGGGCGTGGGCATGGAGGCCGCGCTGATCCACGCCGTGGCCGTGATGGTGATTGCCTGCCCTTGTGCGCTGGGGCTGGCCACACCGGCGGCCATCATGGCGGGCACGGGCGTGGCAGCCAAGAACGGCATTTTGATCAAGGACGTGCAAGCCTTGGAGCTGGCCCACAAGGTGGATGTGGTGGCTTTTGACAAGACCGGCACGCTGACCGTGGGCCAGCCTCGGCTGACAGCGTTTGAGGTAGTGCCAGGCCTCGACGATGCGGCCGTGATGGCGGCGGTGGCTGCGGTGCAAAGCGGCAGCGAACACCCGCTGGCGCGTGCCGTGGTGGCGGCTGCGGGCGAGAGGCAGATCAGCGTGGCCACCGCGCAGGACGTGCGCGCCGTGCCTGGGCGCGGCACCGAGGGCGAGGTGGACGGCCAGAGCTACCTGGTGGGCAGCCTGCGCTGGATGCAGGAGCTGGGGGTGGACCTGGGTGCGCTGGCGGCGCGGGCACAGGAGCTGCAGAACGAGGGGGCCACCGTATCGGCTGTGGCCCAGCGCGTGACGGAAGGGTTGGCGCTTCGTGCCCTGATGGCTTTTGGTGACGAACCCAAGCCCGGTGCACGTGAGGCGCTGGCGGCACTGAAGGCGCGTGGCATCCGCACCGTGATGATTTCGGGTGACAACCGCGGCGCGGCCGAGGCCATGGCCCGGCGCCTGGGGCTGGACCCCGACGCGGGCGAGGTGATGGCCGAGGTGCTGCCGGGTGACAAGGCCGCGAAGGTGGTGGCATTGCAACAAGGGCCTGATGGCAAGCGCCATCAAGTGGCGATGGTGGGCGACGGCGTTAACGATGCCCCGGCCCTCGCGGCTGCGGATGTGGGCATGGCCATGGGCAATGGGACCGACGTGGCCATGCACGCGGCGGGCATCACGCTGATGCGGGGCGACCCGATGCTGGTGGCAGCGGCGCTGGATATTTCGCACCGCACGGTGATGAAGATCCGGCAGAACCTGTTCTGGGCGTTTGCATACAACGTGGCGGGCATCCCGCTGGCGGCCCTGGGCTTTCTGAGCCCGGTGGTGGCGGGGGCTGCGATGGCGCTGAGTTCGGTGAGCGTGATGGCGAATGCCCTCTTACTCAAGCGGTGGCGCATGTGATAAATACGTACAACACGGTCATCGATGTCTGGCAAACTGCAACGATTTGTTGCGAATCCGTGGCCTCGGGGGAGGTGCGACAGGCGCACAGGCATACCAATATATGAAGGACGACAGATCATGAATCTCTTCTCGCTCATGCGGCAGTTCACCATACGTTTGCGCATGCTGGGGGCCATTGGCGTGGTGCTGGGGCTGCTGGGGCTGCTGGGGGGCGCCGGCATGCTGGGCATGTTCCGCATCCACAACATGAGCCAGGACTTCATGGACCACTCGTTTGCCGAGGTGGGCTACATGGCCGAGCTGCGGGGCGAGATGGGGGCCATTCGCCAGTTCGAGAAGGACATGATCATTGGCTACGAAAAGCCCGAGGCGGTGAAAGCGGCGCACGCCAAATGGCTGGAAAGCCAGGACAAGGCCAAGAAGATTGCGAACAAGTTCCTGGAAGGCGAGGAAGACTCTGACAACCCTGTGGTGCGCAACATCGTCAAGCGCCTGGACAGCTACCGCGAGCTGTTCGCGCACGTGGCGCGCCAGCTGGAGGCCAGCGGCTACGACACGGCCACGATTGCCAACCGCATGAGCGGCAAGGCCGTGGCCGAGTTTGCCGAGGCCGACAAGCTGATGGCGGAGCTTGATTCCGTGCTGCGCGCCGAGGTGGCCAAGTCGGTGGAGCAGCAGGGCGAGGTGTCTGAGCAGACCAAGTGGCTGTTTGTGCTGGCCGTGCTGATCACCGTGGTGGTGGTGGTGCCTACCACGCTGATGAACATGAACTCCATCTGCCGCCCGTTGGAAGATGCGCGCAGGATGGCGCAGGCGATTGCGGGGGGTGACCTGTCGCAGAACATCGCGGCCGAGGGCAAGGACGAAGTGGCCGACCTGCAGCGCGCGCTGCGCGACATGCAGCAGGGCCTGGGCGCGCTGGTGGCGCAGGTGCGTGATGCCAGCGGCAACATCGCCACGGCCAGCCAGGAGATTGCCACGGGCAACCAGGACCTGTCGCAGCGCACCGAGCAGACGGCCAGCAACGCCCAGGAGGCCGTGTCTTCGCTGTCGCAGCTGACCGCCACGGTGCAGCAGACGGCGTCGTCGTCGCAGATGGCGAACCAGTTGGCGGCCTCGGCCTCGCAGATGGCCACGCACGGCGGTGGCGTGGTGCAGCAGGCCGTGGCCAGCATGCACGAGATCTCCACCTCCAGCCGCAAGATCGGCGACATCATCGGCCTGATCGACTCGATTGCGTTCCAGACCAACATCCTCGCGCTGAACGCTGCCGTTGAGGCCGCCCGCGCGGGGGAACAGGGCCGGGGCTTTGCGGTGGTGGCCAGCGAAGTGCGCAGCCTGGCGCAGCGCTCTGCCGCAGCAGCCAGCGACATCAAGGGGTTGATCCAGAACAGCGTGACGGCCGTGGACGGTGGCGTGCGCCACGTGGAAGAAGCGGGCACGGCCATGAAGGACATCGTGAGCAGTGTGCAGCGCGTGGGCGACATCATTGGCGAGATCACGGCAGCGGCGTCCGAGCAGTCGGCCGGCATCGGCCAGGTGAATGGCTCGGTGGGCGAGATCGACCGCATGACGCAGCAGAACGCGGCGTTGGTGGAAGAGTCCGCTGCTGCCGCCGAATCACTTCGCGAGCAGGCCGCGCGGCTGTCGCAGGTGGTGCAGCAGTTCCATCTGGCCGACTCTATGGGGCATGGCCAGGCTCACCGCAGCGGCGGTGGCAGCAACAGCGTGGCCGCGCCATATGCCGAGGCACCGACGCAGGTTTCATCAGGCCCCACGCAGGCTCGGCTGGCGCGCTGATCTGTTGCCCGTGCTGCGCATGCGCAGCCAGTGCATCAAGGCCCTGCAGGCTTGGCGTGCAGGGCTTTTTTATTTGGCTGCTCTCCATGCTGCCGCGGAGAGGGGTAGATCAGGCCGCAGTCCGTTTATTGACCTGGGTCATGGGCGTGCTGTGTGCTGCATGGCACCCTTAGAACCTGTTCAAGATCTTTTCGGGGTCGCACAAGGTCCTTACCGGGATGGGATGCAAGGCGCGGGGCGCAGTGGATAGCCCGCCTATCCACAAGCGCCGCAACGCCGCAGACCGCCCGGCAAGGCATTTGCCCGAAGGGTTGGAGTGAAATCGGGCGATTAGGAGCCTCGACTGCTTGCTTGGGCACGAGCCCATGCGGCGCATCCGAAGCATCCACTCATCCCGATTGCACTCCAATGCGATCCCCGAAAGATCTTGAACAGGTTCTTAGAGTTCGTCTAACCTGGGGAGTGCACCATGCCGTCGATCAGCCTGCGGACCATTCGCGAAGAGCATGCGTCGCTTGCGGCGGTGCTCCATTCCTTGCGCCTGATGCTGGACCAGGGCCCGGGCGATGCGCCTGCCGCGTTCTTTGACGTGATGCGGGCCATGCTGTTCTACATCGACGAGTTTCCCGAAAGGCAGCACCACCCCAAAGAGTCGCAGTGGCTTTTCCCCAAAGTGGCCGAGCGCGCGCCCCAGGCCGCTGAGGCCATTGCGCAGCTGGAGCGCGACCACGAAGGTGGCGAGGCAGCGGTGCGGGAGCTGCAGCACCTGCTGCTGGGCTGGGAGCTGATGGGTGATGGCCGCCGCGAGGCCTTTGCCGACGCGCTGCAGCGCTATGTGAGCTTTTACCTGGAGCACATGCGCACCGAGGAAACCGTGGTCCTGCCGGCGGCGCAGGAGTGCCTGCAGCCCGGTGATTGGGTGGCCATTGATGCGGCCTTTGCCAGCAACACCAACCCGCTGGCCCCGGGCAAGCCGCGCGATGCGGCGTATGACCGGTTGTTCACCCGGATCGTGATGCGGGCGCCCAGCCCGATAGGGCTTGGAAGCCCCCCCTGAGTCGCCTGCGGCGCCTTCCCCCTCAAGGGGGACGCCGCCAGCGTGGCGGGGCGGCCCTTGCGCGGCGGCCCTGGCTTGGGGCGCGCCGGTATCCACCGTTGTGTGGCGAGACTGCCGCTTGGTGGACAGGGCTGTTCAGCCCGCTGTCAAGGCTGGATAGTCGGTGTACCCCTCAGCACCGCCTCCGTACAGCGTCGCGCGGTTGATTTCGTTCAGCGGGGCGTTGCTCTCCAGGCGCGCCACCAGGTCGGGGTTGGCGATGAAGGGGCGGCCAAAGGCAACAATGTCGGCACCGTGGGCCAGTGCGGCATCGGCCAGCTCGCGGGTGTAGGCGTTGTTGACCATCCAGGCGCCCTTGCCACCGGCTGCGCGGTAGGCGGCCTTGAGGGCGGCGTAGTCGAAGGGGCGGCCTTCCACCTCGCGCGGGCCGCCGGTGGCGCCTTCGATGATGTGGATGTAGGCCAGGTTCAGGGGCGCGAGCTGGCGCACCACGTGGTCGAACAAGGGCTGTGGGTCGGCGTCCACGATGTCGTTGGCGGGGGTGACGGGCGACAGGCGGATGCCGGTGCGGCCGCCGCCGATTTCTTCGACGATGGCGCGGGTCACTTCCAGCAGCAGACGGGCGCGGTTGGCGATGCTGCCGCCGTAGTCGTCGGTGCGCTGGTTGGCACCGGTCTTGAGGAACTGGTCGATCAGGTAGCCGTTGGCCGCGTGGATCTCCACACCGTCAAAGCCCGACGCAATGGCGTTGCGTGCGGCGTGGCGGTAGTCCTGCACGATGCCGGGGATCTCTTCGGCATCGAGCGCGCGAGGCATGGAGGTCGGCGTGAAGGTGGGCACGCCGTCCTTGATGAGCACGGTCTTGGTGTTGGCCTGCACGGCCGAGGGCGCGACGGGGGCGGCGTTGCCGGGTTGCAGGTCGGTGTGCGAGACACGGCCCACGTGCCACAGCTGCACCACGATCTTGCCGCTGGCGTCATGCACGGCGCGGGTCACCTTCTTCCAGCCATCCAGCTGCTCAGTGCCGTACAGACCGGGCACATCGGCATAGCCCTGGGCTTGTGGGCTGATGGCCGTGGCCTCGGAAATGATGAGGCCGGCACTGGCGCGCTGCGCGTAGTAGGTGGCAACCAGGTCGGTGGGGATGGCCTCGGGCGAGCGGTTGCGCGTCAGGGGCGCCATGGCAATGCGGTTGGCCAGCTGAAGGTCGCCCGCGCGGGTGGGTTCAAACAAAGAGGTCATGGTGAGGGTGTCCTGAGGGGCTGTGTGCAAGAAAAGCAGCCTTTCAGCTTAATGCTGCAGCGCAAAACGTGCAGCACACTTGCGTCAACAAGGGCACAGGTTTTGTGTTAGCCCGGTCCGCTGACTGTCGTGCCAGCGGCGCGGGGGCTGTTGCACGAGAATGGACCGCCATGCCCTTGCCACCGCCTTCCGCACCGTTGTTCGTCTCCCCGTTGCGCAGCCTGTGGCTGGCCGTTGCCTTGTCGATGGGCGCCGCTATCTCGCTGGGCATCACGCGGTTTGCCTATGCCTTGTTGTTGCCGCCCATGCGGGAAGACCTGGGCTGGTCGTACACGCTGGCGGGCGGCATGAACACGGTGAACGCGCTGGGCTATCTGCTGGGGGCTCTTGCCACGCCGCTGCTGTTGCGGCGCGTGGCCCCGGGGACGGTGCTGGTGGCAGGTGCGGTGATGGCCACGGTGTTCATGGGCCTGAGCGGATTTTTCACGCAGGCAGCGCCCCTGCTGGTGCAGCGCCTGCTGGCCGGTGGTGCCAGTGCGCTGGTGTTCATTGCGGGGGGCCTGCTGGCGGCACGCCTGGGCGCCCAGGTGCCGGGGCGCAGCGGTTTGCTGCTGGGCCTGTACTACGGCGGCACGGGCTGGGGCATCAGCCTGTCGGCCTTGCTGGTGCCTGCGGTGCTGGCAGTGGCCCCCGCGCCGCATGGCTGGACCTGGGCCTGGTGGGCGCTGGCGCTGGCCTGCATGGCGGCCACGGCGGTGCTGCTGTGGCCTGCGCGGGCGTTGAACGGGTTGGCTGCACCCGTGGCCGCCGCATTCGGGACCACACCGGAGGCTGCAGTGCCCGACCGCGTGCGCTGGCGGGCGCTGGCTCCTGCGCTGCTGGGTTATGGCCTCTTTGGCGTGGGCTACATCGGCTACATGACCTTTGTGGTGGCGTTGCTGCGAGAGCAGGGCCGGGGTGCGGTCGAGGTGACGCTGTTCTACGCCCTGCTGGGGCTGGCCGTGGTGTTGTCGTCGCGCATCTGGGCCGGGCTGCTGGACCGCAGCCGGGGCGGTGAGGCCCTGGCGCGCCTGAATGCGCTGCTGGGCGTGGCCACCATCCTGCCCGCCATCACCGGGGCTTGGCCGGTGGTGCTGGCCTCGGGGCTGCTGTTTGGCGGGGTGTTTCTGTCGGTGGTGGCATCGACCACGGCGCTGGTGCGGCACAACCTGCCGCAGGCGCTGTGGGCCAGCGGCATCAGCGCGTTCACCATCGTGTTTGCGGCGGGGCAGATCGTGGGGCCCACGGTGGTGGGCTGGATTGCCGATGGCCCTGGAGGCCTGGCGCGCGGGCTGGTGTTCTCGGCCTGCGCGTTGTGGGTGGGGGCGCTGGTGGCGTGGCGGCAGAAGCCGCTGTAGCGCAACTGGGGTTTTGGCCGCGCGTCGAGCTACGTGCTCCCAATCGATACTGGCGGGGCCTAGGCCAGGAACGCCGAGCAAGGGCCGCCCCGCAGCGAGGGTGTTGTCCCCCTGCCTGCGTAGCGAGAGCGGGGGGAAGGCGCGCAGCGCCTCAGGGGGGTGTCCCTATTTCAGCAGGCCTTCTGCCTTCATGGCCGCCTGCACCGCAGGCCGTGCACCCACACGCTCGCGGTAGGCCGCCAGATTCGCCAAGCCGGAGATGTCGAGCTTGGTGGGTTGGGTCCAGTTGGTCACGGTGAACAAGTAGCCGTCGGCCACGGTGAACTGGTCGCCCATCAGGTACTGCTTGCCCGCCAGCTGGCCATCTACCCACTGCAGGCGTTGCAGCAGCCGCTCGCGCACCATGGGTTTGTAGTCCTCGGGGGTGGCGGGGTTGAACAGGGGGCTGAAGCCTTTGTGCAACTCGGTGCCGATGAAGGTCAGCCACTCCTGCAGGCGGTAGCGCGCCAGGGTGCCGTTGGCGGGGGCCAGTTGCTTGTCGGGCACTTGGTCGGCGATGTATTGCACGATGGCCGGCCCTTCGCGCAGGCGCTCGCCGTTGTCCAGCTCCAGCACGGGCACGTAACCCAGCGCATTGATGGTGTAGTAGTCGGTACCATCCTGCAGCTTGTGGCTCTTGGTGCTGGCCAGCACGGGGGTGTAGGCCAGGCCGGCCTCTTGCAGGGCGATGTGGGGAGACAGGGAGCAGGCGCCGGGTGAGTAGTAGAGCTTCATGGATCGGTCCTTGAATTCGTGAAAGAGTGACAAACGGTGAAGCTGTCGATGCTATGCGCTTCGCTGTTTTTATGTCGGCCGACAGTGCGTGGTGGCCTCGGTCATTCCTCTGCGGCCCTCACCCTGGTAAAAATCTGTAACCCGCGCAGCCCACCTCCTGCATTCCCCGCGCGTAGAATGCTCCTGATTTAGTAGCTGCTTGCGCATTCTCCACAGCCCCTACAGCACGATTCCTTGCATTCACCGCCGCCCACACTGGCCCGTCCCATGTAGGGGTCATTCCTAGCTAGGAACACTCCTAGCTAGGAGCCTTCCCAGTTTCGCGCGCTGATGCCTGTAGGCACAGTCGCGCGCCATGCAAGTCGCCCCCTCAGCCTCCACCTACGCTCCCGCCCCTGGCGACCTGGCCAGCCAGCCCGCCCCTGGCAGCGCATTCAACAGCTACACAGACCAACCCCAGGACAACGCTGGCGCCTTCACCGACAGCGGCCCAGGCGGCTATGGCCAGCCCGACCCCTACGCTGACACGGCCTTGGCCAGCACCTCCCTCTTCGCCCCCACCGACCACACCCCCAGCACCACACTGGCCCTGATGGTGCAGGCACAGACCAAGCCTCTGCAGGTCACCCCGGAGAACGCAGCAGGTCTCGGTATCGACCTGGTGCAGACCAAACCCCTGCAGATCACTCCCGAGAACCCAGCCATTGGCACTGCCAGCGCCCAGGCAGCAGCCCCCCACGCCAGCCCCA
>NZ_JAHUWW010000006.1:0-387661 GCF_019218805.1 Acidovorax sp. sif0632
TGCAGGGCTATCAACATGGCTTCACTCCCCGGGTGGATTGCAAGGACTCTATCAACTCCTTTAGAACCGCTCGCGCCATGAAGAGTGGATAGCGTTTGGAGTCTATGCAATCGTCCGGGATGCGACAGCTACGAAACAAAAGCTTTGATTTGGATTCTCGATTAATAAAATCAATTGTGGAAATGTGTATGCCACGACGAACCGGGGCAAAAGTTAAATCTGTTATTACATACAATTTTGACGACCTCCTCGAACGACAACTGGAAAAGAACAGAATTCTCTGCCGCTGTATTTATTCGGATACAGAAACATATGATCCAGATGAGCTCCCCGTTTACCACGTTCACGGATTTTTGCCAGAGGATAGAAAAAAATACGATCGACTTGATAAATCAACACTAGTTTTCTCGGAGGAGGGCTATCATCGTATTTATTCTGACTCATATCATTGGTCAAACCTTGTGCAATTAAATAGCTTGCGTGAGAATAATTGTCTAATGGTGGGACTATCAATGGCCGACCCTAATTTGCGACGACTTCTTGACTTGTCAGCTAAGAATATTGAGCGCAGCAAACACTATGCATTCATGAAGCGATTGACAAGAGAAAATTTTTGTTTTGAGCGCAAAGACGGCATGTCGGAGCCAGTGGTAAATGACCTCCCACTTGCTGACAAATTCCTCGATGGCCACCACACTTTAAACGAGCAACTGATGAAAGAATTAGGTGTGAGCGTTATTTGGTATGAAAACTATGATGAAATTCCGCAATTTATTGAAGAGGTTGTGCGTCAATAATTTAGCAAAGAATCTAACTGCCAGTTTAATGCGGAAAAAATGCTCAATTTTCGCCATATTAACTTGGGTATTTCACGGCACACGACGGAAAGATAGTCGGTAAATGCATGCTACGCCAATTGAACCGGTTTTGCGCGTCTATATCGTTGATGCCGGAATACCATCAAATACAAGTGTCGCCCACGCGTTGTGTGAGTAGTTTCTTCCTCCCGGTCACCCCAAGAAAAAACGCCAGCAGACGCTGGCGTTTTTTTAGTGAAAGAGTGCTCAATCACCCCTTCTGCACCATCTTAATAATGCTGGAAAAATCCAGCGCCCCATGCCCCGCCAAGCTGTGCGCCGCATACAGATTGCGCGCCATGCCACCCAGCGGCGTGGCAGCCTTCACCGCCATCGCGTTCTCTTGCGCCAGGCCCAGGTCCTTGAGCATCAGGTCCGTGCCAAAGCCACCCGCGTAACCCTTGCTCGCAGGCGCGGTTTCCATCACGCCGGGGAAGGGGTTGTACTTCTCCAGCGCCCAGTTGCCGCCCGAGCTGCGGCGCATGATTTCGCTGAGTACCTTGGGGTCCAGGCCGTTGGCTACGCCCAGGGCAATGGCCTCGCTGGTGCCGGCCATCAGAATGCCGAGCAGCATGTTGTTGCAGATCTTGGCCGTTTGGCCCGCGCCCACGCTGCCTGCGTGGAAGATGTTGGCGCCCATTTTTTCGAGCACGGGGCGGGCGCGTTCCAGGTCGGCGGCGTCGCCGCCCACCATGAAGGTCAGCGTGCCCGCAATGGCACCGCCGGTCCCGCCCGACACGGGGGCGTCGATAAAGGCCACGCCCTTGGCCTTGGCGGCTTCGGCCACCTTGCGGGAGGTGGCGGCGGCGATGGTGGAGCAGTCGATGATCAGCGTGCCGGCAGGCAGCTGGGCCAGCAGCTCGCCCGCGCCGAGGAACAGGCCTTCCACATGCTGGCTGGCGGGCAGCATGCTGATGACGACTTCGGCGCCTGCGACAGCCGCCTTGGCGTCGGTGGCGATGGGCACGCCGTCTGCGGCCAGCTTGTCGCGGGCGGGCTGGGAGAGGTCGAACGCGCGCACTTCGTGGCCTGCCTTGTGCAGGTTGTGTGCCATGGGGCCGCCCATGTTGCCGAGGCCGATGAATGCGATTTTCATGGTGTGTTGCTCCTGGATGTCGTTGTGATGGTGAAAAGGAAAGGGAATGGGAATAGGTGCAGGTTTGTTATGAATTTGATAGCTAGAAGCGCTTGTCCATCGCGCGGAAAGGGCTAAAAAAGCTTGAAATTTCGGGGCTGATGTTGTCCTTCTGGCTGGCGTGCCTGGGCCGGGGGCTGCCAGGCGGTGGGCAGTGGCGCATGGTGTCGATGTGGAGGTGCATGGCGGTGGGCCTTGGGGGCGGCGAGGCGGGTCAGTCGTCGGCTTCGAAGATGCTGTGTTTTTTGACGGGGGCCTTTTTTTTCGGCTTTGCGCTGGCGCTGGTGCGGGTGGCCGCTTTCTTAGCCGCAGCCGGGGCGCTTGTTGTCTTCTTCTTGCGCGGGGATGCCTTGGCCAGTGGGTTGTAGGCCAGGGCTTCCTGAACCCAGTAGTTCCACTGCGCGCGGGTGGCGTAGCCGTTGGGCTCCACCCAAAAGTAGCCCTGCATGCCGCCGCCGGGCGAGAGTTCGCGGGTGTTCTGCATCTCCTGCAATGCGCCGTGGCGGTCCGGTGGCAGGCGCACCAGCAGGTCTTCGCCCTTGACGGCGATGCACACCTTGCCGTCCACAAAGAATGCATAGGTGCCGAACAGCGGCCGCTCTTCCACGTCGCTGCGATGCGCGAGCGCCGTGCGGATGGCGTCGATCAGGTGCAGGGTTTCGTCGGAGAGGGGGCGGGCGGGCATGGTGGCTGGTTCAAATGGCGCGGCTAGATAGCTGGCTCAGAGGGCTGTCGCTCCCTCTCCCCGTGTGGGAGAGGGCTGGGGAGAGGGGTGAAACCGGCGTGGCGCGGGTGCAGCCCCCTCTCCCCAACCCTCTCCCGCGAGGGGAGAGGGGGTAGCCCCCGGCGCTGCTGCGGGTGCGTGGGCTGGTGTTCCTGTCTGAGAGAGGTGCTTCATGAGGAAAATTGGCCGTTTCCGCGCATTGGATAAGCGCTGGTAGCTATGAAAACAGGAGTAAACGCTCAGCGAATCACCTCCGTCGCATCCCCATCCAGCATGCGCCGCGCAATGATGACGCGCATGATTTCGTTGGTGCCTTCCAGGATCTGGTGCACGCGGGCGTCGCGCAGCAGGCGCTCTAGCGGGTATTCGCGGATGTAGCCGTAGCCGCCGTGCAGTTGCAGGGCGTCGTTGATCACGGTAAAGCCTGCGTCGGTGGCAAAGCGCTTGGCCATGGCGCAGTAGGTGGAGGCGTCGCGCGCTCCGGCGTCGAGCTTGGCTGCGGCCAGGCGCACCATCTGGCGGGCGGCGACGAGTTCCGTCGCCATGTCGGCCAGCTTGAACTGCAGAGCCTGGAAGCTGGCGATGGGTTTGCCGAACTGCTTGCGGTCTTGCATGTACTGCTGCGCGGCGTTGAGCGCGCCTTGTGCCGCGCCCACCGAGCAGGTAGCGATGTTGATGCGGCCACCGTCCAGGCCCTTCATGGCGATCTTGAAGCCTTCGCCTTCGCGGCCCAGCAGGTTTTCGGCAGGGATACGCACGTTGTCAAAACTGATGGTGCGTGTGGGCTGGCTGTTCCAGCCCATCTTCTGTTCCTTCTTGCCGTAGCTGATGCCGGGTGTGTCGGCAGGCACGGCAAAGGCGCTGATGCCGCTGGCGCCCGATTGCGCATCGCCGGTGCGGGCCATGAGCACCAGCACGTCGGTGCTGCCCGCGCCGCTGATGAAGGCCTTGGCGCCGTTGATGACGTATTCGTTGCCGACCAGCTCGGCGCGGGTCTTGAGCGAGGCGGCGTCGGAGCCAGCGCCGGGCTCGGTGAGGCAGTAGGAGGCGAGCTTTTCGCCAGTGGTGAGCAGCGGGCCCCAGTGGTCGCGCACGGCAGGCGTGGCCCAGGTGCCCAGCATCCAGGTGGCCATATTGTGGATGGTGATGAAGGCGGTGGTGCTGGGGTCCACAGCCGCCATTTCTTCAAAGACCAGCGTGGCATCCAGCCGGGGCAGGGCGAGGCCACCGGCGGCTTCGGGCGCGTACAGGCCACAAAAGCCCAGCTCGCCCGCCTTGGCAATCGCCTCGCGCGGGAAGATGCCTTCCTCGTCCCAGTGCGCGGCGTGGGGTGCGAACTCAGCTTGTGCAAAGTCGCGGGCCGTCTGGGCAAAGGCGCGTTGTTCTTCGGTGAGTTCAAAGTCCATGCTGCTTGTCTCGTTGGTTCTTGTTGTTCTGGGGTGGAGTTTTTAAGGCTTGGCAGACGGATGGTCCAGCGTCAGCCAGCGCATCAGGCCTCTGCGGCGGTTCTCGGTCTCTGCGGTGAGGCAGTCGTGGTACAGGCGCGGCCACTCGGGTTCTGACTCACTGGCGCGTGTGGCCTGCTTGCAGCGCGTGATGCGGTCGCGCTGCCAATTGGTGTGCTCCTGGCGCAGCTGGGGGCGTTCATGGGCCGACAGGGCGCGCATCACATCACCGTAGAGGATGGCGATCTGCGTGTCCGCGACCTGGTAGGCCTTGACTGCGCACGCGTTGGTCTCTTCCAGGCTACCGGCGTCGCGGCACGCGGCGCCTGCCTGGGCGAAAACACCCGGGCTCAGCAACAACGCACCCCCGGCGGTTGCAGTTACGGCCACCGCTGACACCCAATTCTTCAGTTTGAAAATTTGCATGTCCTGCTTTTACCACCGACCAATGCAGTCAAAACCGGCGCGACCCAATGCCAACGCCACCGTGCAAGGGCCGCCATCTCACGGTTCAGGCACGGGTGGCGTCCCCCTTCCGCATCGCGCAGCGATGCAGAGAAAGGGGGAAGCGGCGCAGCCGCTCAGGGGGTTATTTCAGGCTAATTGTGGTGTTGACACCCTGGCTCACCGTGCTGTCATCAAACCAGCGGGCCGTTACCGTCTTGGTCTGCGTGTAGAACATCACGACCTGCTTGCCGTATGGACCCAAGTCACCCAGCTTGGAAGCGCGCGAGCCGGTGAACGAGAACAGTGGCACTGGCACGGGGATTGGCACGTTGATGCCGACCTGGCCCACGTCGATCTCTTCTTGGAACTTGCGCGCTGCCGCACCCGACTGGGTGAAGATGGCAGTGCCATTGCCGTTGGGGTTGGCGTTGATGAACTCGATGGCTTCGTCGATGTCGGCGGCGGGCACCAAGGCCAGCACGGGGCCAAAGATTTCCTGGTCGTAGATGGCCATGCCGGGCTTCACGTTCGAGAAGATCGTCGGGCCCACAAAGTTGCCCTTTTCATAGCCGGGCACCACGGGCTTGCGGCCATCGAGCTCCAGCGTGGCGCCGTCGGCAATGCCGCGCTCGATCAGGCCTTCCACGCGGGCGAGGGCGGCGCAGGACACCAGTGGGCCCACATCGGTGCCCTTTTCGGTGCCGCCGTTGACCTTGAGCGTCTTGGCCTTGGCCACCAGCTCGGGAATCCACTTTTGTGCCTCGCCCACCAGCACCACCACGGGCAGGGCCATGCAGCGCTGGCCAGCGGCGCCAAACGAGGCACCGGCAATCGCGTTGAGCGTTTGCTCCTTGTTCGCGTCGGGCAGGATGATGGCGTGGTTCTTGGCGCCCATCATGCATTGCGCGCGCTTGCCGGCCAGGGTGGCGCGGTTGTACACATGGGTGCCCACCTTGGTGGAGCCCACGAACGACACGGCCTTGATGTCCTTGTGGTCGCAGATCGCGTTCACGGCCATTTCGCCGCCGTGGATCACGTTGAGCACGCCGGGTGGAATGCCTGCTTCGAGCGCCAGCTCCACCAGGCGCATGGTCACCATGGGGTCTTGCTCGGAGGGCTTCAGCACAAAGGTGTTGCCCGTGGCAATCGCCATGGGGAACATCCACAGCGGGATCATGGCCGGGAAGTTGAAGGGGGTAATGCCTGCGCACACGCCCAGTGGTTGCAGCAGGGTGTAGGTATCGACACCACCGGCCACGTTGTTGGCCAGCTCGCCCAGCTGCAGGTTGCCGATGCTGGCGGCGTGTTCGACCACTTCGAGGCCACGGAACACGTCACCTTCGGCGTCCGGCAAGGTCTTGCCTTGTTCTGCCGTCAGGATCGCGGCCAGCTCGGCCATGTTTTCGCGGATGAGCTGTTGGTACTTGAGGAAGATGCGGGCGCGGGTGCCGATTGGCGTCTTCTTCCAGGTCTTGAACGCTTCCTTGGCCGAGGCCACGGCGGCGTCGATTTCTTCAGCGGTGGCAAACGGCACGCGGGCCAGCACCTCTTGCGTGGCGGGGTTGACTACGTCGCGCCATTCAGTGGTCTTGGATTCGACGAACTGGCCGCCGATCAGCAGCTTGACGGTGGGGGCCAGTGCGGCCACGTTGGTGGGTGCGTTCATGGGTTTGTCTCCGGGGTGTGGTGAAGGGCCTGCAAAGGGGCCAACCTGTGCATGGTATGCGTGCAAATATGTAATTGCAATGCGTCAAATTGCAATTTGGATGTGCTTCTACGCACATTGCTTGCCTTGCACCTTCGCCCTTCAGCTCATGGGCCTCCGGATGCTGGGAAGCCCTGGGGGTCCGCGTTTCGCTCAATCGGCGGTAGGGCCCGCCTTCAGAAAAAAAAGGGGCAGGCCTTGCGGCCTGCCCCTGTTTCTGATGCTGCAGCGCGGTGCATTCAATTTCTAGAGGGAAAAATGCCTTCCAAGGCGATGATGAAGCTCACAGCGAGAGAGGGTTGCATCACGGAAACGGGCGAGTTGTTTCCAGCGCTTCCGGTGTTGCCATTGCTCACCGGAAGTTGCGTATTGGCGCTGGCACTGGGCGCGTACTGCGCATTGCGCTGGTTGGACGCTGCCGGTACGTTACCTGGACCGGGTTCCATGAGCGTGCCAAGCGTGGTTGTTGCGGGTGAAGAGAGAGACACGGTGTGCGTGTGTGCCGGTAAATTTGTGGAGAGCAACGTGACATTTTCAGCGCCGCTAACCTCACCCAAGCTGCGAAATGAAAGCCCCGGACCCGAACCTTGGCCCATGGGAACTCGACCTCGCAGATCGGGCAAAGCAAAGGTGGTTGATCCGTTGCCGCCATAGGTGGTGCCAAGCAGGGAAAACAATGCAGTGTTTTGGGCAATGGAGAGAATCTGGCCATTGCAAAACGCCCAGCCGTTGGGGGCAAAGGTGCCTCCGAACATTCGTATTTCACCGATAAACGGATTGGACATAGGTGTACTCCTTAAGTCAAAAGATAGCCAGTGGTCCAGCCGCGTTGTGCAACGGCTGCTGCTGGTGTGGGGTGTGAGGTAGGGTGTTGTCGTCGGGCGCTGACGCCCAGGAAGGTGTTTTCCCACAGGGGGCCTGCGCTGTCGGTGCCTGCATTCACCCATTGGCGCTCCCCGCGGGGGCCTACAAGGGGGGTGTGGTGCAGGTCGGCCCAAAGGTCGCGCATGTGGGTGCCTAGGGGGGCAGTGACCAGGGCTGTTCCCAGAGTAGCGCCCGCCTCGGCGCCTAGCAGTGCAGCGGCCGTCCAGCCCAGGCCCGCTTGGGCCAAGCGGGCCTTCCAGCCTGCGTCGGCCGATTCGGCCTGGGGCCAGGTCGCAATCGTGTGTGCATGTACACCTGGGTTGTGTTCAGACAGCCACGGCAAGCCCGCCAGATTGGTGCGCAGCGCTGCAGAGTGCTTTTGCCACCATTGGGCAAAGCGCTGCGACTGGGAGCCCGAATACAGTGCAACCACTGCGTCGGGCTGGTGCGACATGATGGACTGCTTCAGGCCCCCAAATTCGGAGGCGTTGCCCGGCATGTCGGCTATGCGGCGGCCCACAATCTGCCCACCCAGCGCCTGCCAGCGCTGCTGAAAAGACTGCAGGAAGTCAAAACCCGACTCGTGCCGCCCCATGCTGAGAAAGGCGCGCGGGCCGCATTGCGCGTACACCCGGTCGGCGAGGGCTGTGGCCATGGCACAAAGTTCCAGGCTGTGGCGAACCGTCAGCGGGTGGGTATCAGACTGCGAAACCATGTCTGCGCCCGTGTCGCTGATCCACAGTGGCACGCCTGCCGACTCTGTCAAGGGCGACACCTTGTTTGCCAGCGCGGGAGGCATCCATCCCATCACCGCGTCAAACGGCCTGGCTTGAAGCGCCGCACCCACTGCCTTGGCAGGCGCTGATGGCAGCAAGCCTGCAGTCAGCCAGGTCAGGGCGACTTGGGACGAGGCTCCGGCCTGGGCCAGCCCCAACTCCACACCTTGCTGGTAGTCACGGGTCAGCTCCGGCAGTTTTGCAGAGCTGGGGGCGATGGCCAAGATGCGCCAGCGTGGGTTTGCTGTGCCCAGGGAGTTCAGGAAGGGGGTGGAAGCCTGAACGCCGGTGGCCGCTGCAGCCCCGCCGGTGGCCAGAAAATGACGTCGATGCAGTGCCGCGATCATTGCAGTGCTTCCTCAGACTGGGTGGTAACTGCCGCAGGGTGGCTGCGCCGCTTGGCGTGGAGCCTCTCGTAGTGAGGTGCGATCCACTGCGCAGTCAAGGATTGGAGAAGGTCGCTTGCCATGCTGTGTTTGGTTTGTGTATCTGGTTCAAAGACTTCGTGGGGTTGCTTGCCGTGCCGTGTGGCGCGCTCGCGCATTCTTTCGCGATCCTCTTGCGAGACCTGCCAGCGCATGTGGGGGAGCACCTGCGTTTCGATGGCATCGGGCAGTTGGGCGTAGTCGAGCAACAGCGCGCGTGTGGGGTCGAACTGCTGCGCCATGGCTGCGTAGATACTGCCAAGCACCTGGGCGCAGTGCAGCTCAGCAGACATGGCGGGCATTTCGCCAGGGTTGACCCCACCAAAGTTCAGGCCCAGCGCGCCCGGGATCATAAAAAACGCACGCTCGCGCATCTGGGACACCAGCACCGCGAGCGGCTCGCGGGTGAGGAAAACCCAAGGCGCATCAGGCCAGGCTTTTGCAAACAGCGGTGCCTTGTCGGTGTTCCAGGCGTCCTGCTTGAGGCTCATGGTTTGCAGCGGCGGGCTGGTGCTGTCGCAGCGTTGCGCCCAGGCGCTGGTCCACGCGCGCAACGCACGGACCACCTGGGCTTCGTCGATCAGCTCACTGGCCAGCGCCTGTCTTACCAGGAAGTCCACGGGGCCAGGCTCAGACAGTTGCAGGTGGTGGGGGCTTTCTGCCAGCGTCTGTGTGATCAGGGTGGACCCGCAGCGCGACACATGGAAGATGACGAGCGAAGGATCGAGACCTGGGGATCGCTCATGCCAGGCTAGCAGGTCGTGAAGCGGCGTCTGGCGCCGAAACGCCAGGTGGAAGGGGTGCCTCAGCTGATTCTGGATGCCATGCTGGAAAAACGGTTCACGCAGCGGCGCGTCCAGCAGGCGAGCCCAGTCCACCATCACCTGGCCCTGTGCGATGTAAAAGCGAATGGGTCGCCAGCCGCTGAAGTTCACAGTACCCATTGCTCAGTCCATGCGCGGCGCCCGGCCTTCATGGCCGACTCCACGTCCGATGCGTCAAATTGAAAGCCCGCGGCCTGCCCCATGTGCACCGACTCACGCACGAAGTCGGCCAGGTTGGTGATGGTGCTGAGTCGCTCTGCATAGTCAGCGTTGGTGCCCACCAGGTCGCGGAACTGGATGAACTGGCGCCACGGGTCATCCGCGTCGGGCAGGGGGTCACCGCAGTCGCTCGCGCGCAGGGCATCGACCAAGCGCATGTCCACCGAGGTGTCGGCCACCAGGTGGACTCGGCTCAGGGTTCCACGGTTGCGCACCCGGTGCGGGCGCGACACATCCACATACCAGCATTCGCCAGCGCGCAGCGGAATGCGCTCTCCATCCACATGGAAGAACACCCGTTCGCCGGTTTGTAGCGGCACATGCAGGCGAGCCTCACCGCGCCCCACACACAGGTCGGCGTCGGTGTGCTCCTTGATCTCGCAGCCCGGCAGCAATTGCATCAGCCGCACGGACTTCCATGGCAATGCCATGGTGTCCAGCATGGCGCGCAGAGTGGGGCATTGGTCCAGGGCCGGTGTGTCGGCATAGCGCGAGGCAGCCACATCCACGGGAACGACATCGATAGGTGCCTCGGGCGCAGAACGCAGCGCCAACGCCTGCCATCCCCCGTCATGGCGGCCTTCATTGAAATGGGTGCGCCAGAGGGAGGCCGGCAGCGCATTCACCTCTGCCAGGGCGGCGGGGGTGTCAAACCGCCAGGGCAGCCGAGCTGTCTGCGCGCCCTGCACCCACAGGCCCCGTGGTGGCAGTTCAGCAAGCGATGATTCCGCAGACGTCATTGCGTGCAGATGGCGTAAGCACTGCAGGCGGTCGTCAAAGCGGGAACGCGGTAGGAGTTGAGCAGGCGGACTGACCAGCCCTGCACCCCGGCCGCACAAGCACCGCCTTCGACGGGGCGGTTGGCCGCCACATATACACCGTCTGCTTCAATCCCCCCAGCGCCACTGGCCCCTTCGTACCCGCCGCCGATGACTTTCTCGCCCGCATTGCAGCAGGAGGTCACAGCGCAGCTGTCTGCCGTGCCTGTGCCAGTGGCTGGCCGAATATTGACAGTGATCGCGTTGCTGCCTGCAGGACCCTGGGGGCCGGTGGCCCCTGTGGCACCTGCCGGGCCCACCGAGCCGGTGGCACCCGTGGCGCCGGTGAGGCCTGCTGTTCCCTGGGCGCCGGGTGTTCCCGCTGGTCCGGTAGCGCCTGTAGCACCGGCCGAGCCCGTGGCACCCGTTGGACCTGCGCTGCCCGTGGCGCCGGTGGCACCGGCCGGGCCGGTGGCGCCTGTAGCCCCTGTCAGGCCCGCCGGGCCTGTTGCTCCTGTTGCACCGGTGGCGCCTGTCGCTCCGGTGGTGACCCCGGGAGCACATTGGCCCAGACGCCCGGTCGGGCCGTCAAAACACAGCACATTGGCATTGGTGTTGGCCGTTCCCGAGAGACTGGGAACCCGCACTTCGCCAGAGTCTTGTACGCGCAGGCGCTCGGTATTGCCCGGCCCCTTGACCACGAATCCACCACCTGCCGGGGGCGTGAAACTTATATCCGCAGCGTGGACGGACACAGTGGCCAGTGCCAGGCAGGCTGGACCAGCCCAAAGCGACTTATAGGGAAAAGTGGTGCGTTTCATAGAGGTTGAGGGCTAAGGATGCGGGTGGGCAAAGCAGGGCAGGACAGGCCCCGTGGTGCGAAAAGATGGGAGGGGTGACAAATGGCCCGTGGCCGCGAAGGTGAACGCCCTGGACAGGGGCGGGAGCCGGTGGGACCCGTTGCACGGCATGGGCATGCCGGCAGACAGCCCCGGAGGCTGCGCGAATGCGTTCATCTTTTCTCCCTTGCGCTGAACTGTTGCTGGCCGCCATGGCGGGTGTGTAGACCCGTTTGGCTCTGGTTGCGGTGCGCTGCCCTGTTCTGTGTGCAGGTTTCAGCGCGGGCGGAGTGTGCAATAGAAAGCATACTGTGTAAATTGTTAAATTACATGTATCAAACGATACGTGGCGACATGACGTACCTATCCAGTGGGTCTTGGTGGGCCGGACCGGGCTGATTTCGGCGGCGCTGGGCCGGGTGTTCTTCCTCCATCTCTGCGCGGAGCGCCACAATCGGGCCATGGATTGGGACCATTTCCGCTATTTTCTGGAGCTGGCGCGCGCTGGCACGCTGGCAGGCGCCGCCCGCCGCCTTGGGGTGGAGCACACCACTGTGTCGCGCCGGTTGCAGGCGCTGGAAAAGCAGGTCGGCTCGGCCCTGTTTGCCCGTGAAGCAGGCGGCCACCGGCTGACCGAGGCCGGGCGGCAGCTGATGCCCAAGGTGGAGGCGATGGAGACGGCCTTTCTCGCGGTCGAGAGCGCGGCCCCGGGTGTGCGCCAGGGCCTGCACGGCCTGGTGCGCATTGGCACCACCGAAGGTTTTGGCAATTTGATCCTGGCGCCCCAACTGGCCCGCTTTGCGCTGGGCCACCCGGGCCTGGTGGTGGACCTGCTGGCGCTGCCCCGGCTGGTGCACCTGTCGCGGCGCGAGGCGGACATCGTGATCTCGCTGGAGCGCCCGGCGCGTGGGGCGGTGCTGGTGGTCAAACTCACTGACTATGTGCTGCAGCTGTACGGTGCGCGCAACTACTTGGCGGGTCATGCGCCCATCCATACGGCGGATGATTTGCGCGGCCACACCTTCATCAGCTATGTGGATGACCTGCTGTTCAGCAAAGAGCTGCAGATCCTGGACGAGCTGCACCGCCCGGCGCACTTTGCGCTGCGCAGCACCAGCATCCTGGCCCAGTACGAGGCCGCGCGCGTGGGCGCCGGGCTGGCGGTGCTGCCTGCGTTTGTGGCTGCACAAGACCCGTCGTTGGTCTCGGTGTTGCCCGGCGTGGCGCGGTTTCAGCGTACGTTCTGGATGTCGATGCCAGCAGAGAACAAACACGTTGCGCGCATGCAGGCCACCTGGGCTTTTTTGCGCGAAACCGTGGCTACGCAGCAGGGGCTGTTGATGCCTTCTGCCTAGGTCTAAATAGCTATAGTATTGATAGCTTGTGCCGCCTGAATTATTTGCGCCTCCGGCACTTTTGCCTGCAATCCTTTTGGCATGTGACAACCAAGCTCTCAAATCCGTCTGCACCTGTCCCACGCGTGCGTCAGCGTGTGGCAGCGCTTATCACCCAACAGGGCCGGGTGCTGCTGCACTGCGCGCAAGGTGACCCCTTCTGGGCGTTACCGGGGGGTGGTATTGAGCCAGGAGAGACTGCAGCGCAGGCGCTGGTGCGTGAGTTACAGGAAGAGCTGGGGCAGGCGGTGGAACCGGGGGCGCTGTCTTGCGTGGTGGAGAACTTCTTCCTTCATGCAGGCCAGCTGCACCATGAAATTGGACTGTGCCTGCATGCCAGCCCGCTGCAGGATGGCCCCTTGGCAAACGGGGAGGGACCGTATGAAGGAGTGGAAGGAGGGCGCAGGCTGGTGTTTGCTTGGTTTTCCAGCGATGACCTGGCGCACATGGACATCCGCCCGACCATCCTGCGCAGCTATTTGCGTGAACTCCTGGCGTGTGGCTCAAGGGGCGTGGCTCACCTTGTGCACCGGGAGGAGCCTCTGCCCTCCATACCGGCTACTTCGCCCGCATAGAGGACTCACTTGGTTGCCCTTGCCTGCACCAGTGGGAACTTGGGGGAGCGAGGGCCGGTTCAGCGGCGTGGATAGAGCCCAGTCGTTCGCCACTGCAGTGGCACCAGGTCATACAAGGGACTTGGCTCCCGCTGCCAGCCATTGGGTGGCGCCGAGGGGCGCGCGCTGGCGGACGAGCCGTTGACGCCCATGTGGAGACCGGCAAGCTGCTGCATCCATGTGACGTCGATGGTGCCGCCTTGCAAAGGCCTTGAGAAAATCAGCTCTAGCATCTTGCGGGCCTGCGGGTCGCCGCTGCTGGCCGCCACCTGGTACAGGCGCACAGCCTCGGTGTAGTTGGCGGGTACACCGTCGCCTCGGTGGTACCGCTGGGCCTCCACGTACCAGTCCGCAGCGCTGTAGCGGGCTGATCGGATGCGGGCGTCGGGATCGTTGTGGAAGCGGCGGGCCAGAAGGCTGGCGTTGGCGGCAGCGGCCTCAGACTTTGCAGACGCTGATTGAAATTGAACCATCGCCTGTTCGATATCGCCGCTGGCGATGAACTCCAGCCCCAGTTCGTTGCTGGCCTGCGCACTGCCTGCACGCACGGCTTGCGTCAACAGTTTTTGCAGCGGTGGGTTGGCCGCCGCTGGCGCCACCGAGCCGGGGTACCGGTCTGGTGAGGGCGAACGGGGCTCGGCCAACGGGGCCAATGCCTTGGCCGCATGCCATTCGAGGTATTTGGCAAGCCCTGGATCGGTACGGTCCACCAGCGCAATCCAGTGCATGGCGGTTGAAGGATTGGGTGCTGCCACGCAGCCGCTGAGCTGGCACCATGCGAGGCCCGCAGGTGCCAAGGGGTGGCCGAGCAGTTGCGCACGTTCAAACCAGTGCTGGGCCTGCGCCGGGTCTGCGGGCATGGCCAGGCCGTGCAGCGCCAGAAGCCCCAAGAGCCACGCCGCATCGGCAGGCGATAGGTCGCCGGATGATCGCGCTGTGGAGACAGGGGGGGAGCGCGGCTTGCGTGTTGGTGCCCCGTCGCGTTGCGCGGCGCTGCGAAGTTTTTGCAACATCTTCTCCTGCATGGGGTCGTCAGACCCGGGCACCTGGGGGGACGTCGCGTTCAGGGTGGCGCGATCGATGAAGGTGGTCTCTGCGGGCGTGGGAAGCGCACGTACCGAGGCCAGCACAGGCGCCGCAGTCACCACCGCCAAGACCAGGCACGCTGCTGTACCCGAGGCCTGCGCCACAGCGCCGTGGAGTGCGCGCCAAGTGCCGTGCGGCGTGCGCAGCCCTTTGATCGTGGACTGCGGGCGCGCCGTGGTGGTCGAGGGGGTTGTGGTCATGGCGTGTGCGCGCACAGTGCTGTGCCTGTGGTCTTTCACTTGCGCGGGGCGGGTTGTGCAGGCGCAGTGGCTGCAGCGGGCAGGGCCCGGCGCGGAACGACCTGCCAGTACACCGCGTTGCCGGTGTAGCCCTCGCTGCCCCAGGCGGTGGCGAAGGCTTCGTTCAAGCGCTCCAGCGCCCGGTAATTAGGGATGGGCTTGAGCGGCGGGCCGCGCAGCGCTTCGGGCAAGCGAGGCGTGCTGTCCTCGTCGGTGGCAAAGCAGGCCACGCCTTCAGTGCCGGGGCTGGCTGCGTCCATGATGAAGCCGGGGTTTGGGCTCATCCAGTCGGGGATGCGTATGGCCTGGTTGGCGGACACCCAGCCGGTGGTGTTGGCCTGGTTGGGCAGCAGGCGGATGACCGTGCCGGTGGCATCGGCCAGAAAACACTGCAGGTAGGAGGCGCGCGACACCGTGGCCGACAAGAAGACCTGTTCACCCACCTCGAACGCGGTGCGCTCCAGCAATACGTTCTCAATCTGCAGATCGATGCTGCGGGCAGGCGGCGGGTCTCCGTACTTTGCTGCACCCGGATTGTTGCTCACCACGTTGACTGCGGCATCGGGCGTGGCGGGCCCGACTGCGATGTGCTGCACGGGTTCTGAGTGCGTGCTGGCCCAGCCAATGCGGGCCAGGGTCCCGTCTGCGGATAGGCCGACAAAGTGGCGCAGCGCCCGTTCGTAGGTCACAAAGTCCACCACGCCCGTCACCACCATGCCGTTGTCGGCCTGAAAGCGCGCCAGTGCCCTGCGCAGCGCTGGGTCGTTGTCCGGCAGGGGTTGCGTGACGGGGGCGAGGTAGCCCCGACTGACCAGCGAGCGCGCAATGAGCTGGGTGCGCACGGCGGGCGAGCCTTCGTCAAACCAGTCGCGCAGCTGCCGCTGAAAGTCGGGATGGTTTTGCTCCAGCGTCAGGCATTGCCAGTAGGGCACCCGGGCCCATTTGCCAATGAGTTCAATGGTTGCCAGATCCACCAGGGTCCGCACGGCGCCGCCCGATCCCTGCGTGTAGTCGCGCCCCACATTGAACTGGACTCCATAGGTGCCGATGCGCCCGGCCAGATCAACGCCTTGGCCGCCGTTGCCGATGATGACTTCGTTGGCCGAGTCGAGCCCGGGTATCAGCGTGCGGGTGCGAAAGTCGCCCAGGTGCATCTCCAGTCCGATGATGGTGGCGTTGCGGCTTTGGCTGTAGCCCATGTCGATGCGAGGGCCGGAGAGCCCGGTGTCAAACCGGTTGTTGATCACGTTCTGGTCCACGAACGAGATGGCACCCGACAGGTACAGCGCGGGCCGCTGCAGCTGCATCTGGTTGTTGTTGAGCAGGATGGTGGTGAGGTTCTGCACCGTGTCCTGGCGCGCGATGTCTACCTCATAGTCCACAAAGCGGAACGCATTGCTCAGGCGCGACATCTGCGACAGTGCGGTGATCACCATGTCCTTGGTGGCCACGGTGACGCGGGTGGAGTAGTCAGGAATCTGCTTGCTGGTGATCAGTGTGGTGGGCAGCTGTGCGTCGCGCAGCATGTGGTCCATGCACATCAGCGAGTCGGAAAAGCTGGAGATGGAACGGGTAGGGCGCACCACAGGGCGGTCGGTGATGGAAGCGAGGCTCTGAAATTCCTGGTCCTTGCGCGGGTCCCTGGGTGTGGAACAGCCGGCCAGTCCGAGCCCGATGGCAAGCCAAAGCACCCCATGGATCGCGCGCTCCAGGGGGCGTGGGGTGCGGGGGCGTGGGGGGCGAGAGCATGCGGGCATAGCGGGGCTCAACGGGGTGGGCGGCATGTTCTCTCTCCTGGCGGCCGGGCGCTTGGCGCCAGGCCTGTTACTTGCAGATATTGACGAGATCGCCACGCAGCACCACCACCTGCGGCGCCTGGTTGGGGACGTATTTGGCCGAGCCCGTGGTGTTGGCCGACACGGTGTTGCTGCCCACCTCTTGGACGCAGGTCTTTTGCATGCCCTGTGCGTTGGCGGTGGTGACCACGTCGTTGTTGGTCAGCACGCCGGTGGTGTCGTCCGAGAAGGCCTTGGCTTCGTAGCGGGCGATGCGGGCGCGCAGCCACGATGGCATGGTGTTGCTGCCGTCCAGTCCCGTCGAGGCTGCCACTGGCCCTGTGGGCTGCATCTGGACCGAGAGCTTCTTGGTCAGGACGACCGGGTCCTCCCCGGGGGCCTGCGACCGCGCGAGGCCCGGCATCAGGGCACAGGCCATCAGCAGGGTTGCGCATGGCGCCAGAAAACGTGTGTTCATGGAACACCTCCTATGGTGAGAATGAGGGGCCCACCCGCGCTGCTCTTTGCAGCCTTGCCGGTGTGCCCCTGGCACGAACTCATCCGGGCACTGATGTGCTGCCGGAATCAGGCCTTCGCAGGCCTATTCACCAGCCATGCTGGTGGCGATCTCAGTGGGGCCAGCCAGCGGTCTTGGTGGGCTGGCAGGTGAAGCAGGCGTTGTTGGAGGCAATGTTTTGCACAGCCTTGCTGTTGCTGCCGCTGGAGAGGTTGTTGACCGACGAGTTGATCATCGAGGTGAATTGGCTGGAGTTGCCAATGATGGTGACTTCGCCCACGTTGGAGGACAGGTTCTGGCTGGCGTAGGCTTCGCTGCCGCTGGCGGTGTTGGTCACGTTCCCGCCAGAGCCCGTCACCGTCTGGGTCGAGTTGCCACTGATGGTGACGTTGCCGGTGTTGGAGGCGAGGTTCTGAAAGGCTTCGCTCTTGGAGCCCGTCGAGTTGTTGTTGACGGACACCGATGTCAGTGACACTGACTGCGTGGAATTGCCGGTGATGGTGATGTCCGGAGTGGAAGGGACCGGACCGGTGGCCATGGCGGCGGAGGCGATGACGCTGAGCGTAATGAAAGCAAGGGTTTTCATGACAGATCCTTCAAGGATGACTTCTACACTGGCTGCAACCGCAGCGAACCTGCGATGCAGAGGGGGTTGGACGGCGCTTTCGGGCCTGGTTTTCTGAGAACCGGCGGCCGTTAGGCGCTGTCGGGTTCAGTGTCTGATCCGATGGGATTTGTGCGAATACACCGAGCGGGCTACCTCATACAGCGGAGCTGTTCAACCCTTGGGCCCGCGCAAAGCCTTTACCAGTAAGGCTTGGCAGTCCGCGCAACATGAGGGAGCCCGAAGAAAATCAGGTAGTAACCAATTGCTACTTGGGCAACATTGCCAAATATATTTGGACCATGTAACTTATTTGGCGCATTGTGTACGCTGCCGTACAGAAGGGCATGAGGGCGTTGGAGAACATGCATGCGAACGCAAGAGTTGCATGCAAATGCGTCAACCGACAGACCCAGTCCGTCGGGGCCCACCACCACGTCCGCAGGAGTTCACCCATGAGCAGCAGTTGGCAGGTCGATACACCATCGCAAATGTTGATGTCATCAGCGTTGCTTTTGCCGCAGAGTGCGCGCGACCTTGCATCGTTACCGTCGGGCCAGTTTGAAACGTATTCCAATCCGCCATCGGTCTGGCCCGCCTTTCTCACGGGGCAGGAGGCCAACCCGGTGCGGGTCTTGTTGGTGGACGACGACCCGCACATCCGCCGGGTGATCGCACAGGAGCTCATGGCCGATGCCCGCACCCTGCTGGTGGCGCAGGCGGGCAGTGTCCGCGAGGGGCGCAAGGCCATCAAGAACCATGAGTTCGATGTGCTCCTGGTGGACCTGAACCTGGGCGACGGTGACGCCTTTGATCTTCTGCACTACGTGAAGCCCGTGCGCCCATCGGCACAGTCTGTCGTGATCTCGGTCATGGAAAACGATGAGCAGGTCCTGCGGGCTTTCGAACTCGGCGCCACGGGGTATGTGGGCAAGAACTCATGGTTCGGCAACTATTCGCAGGCGGTGTTACAGGTGGCCAATGGTGGTGCCTCCATCACCCCCAACCTGGCGCGGCGGTTGCTGCAACGGTTTGACCGCACCAACTCTGCCGAGAACAAGCGGCGACAGCCTGATGAGGCAGACCGCCTGTCCGTGCGTGAAAAAGAAATCCTTCGCATGGTGGCCAGCGGCTACACCAGTGTCGAGGTGGGTTCGCGCCTGCTCATCAGCAGCATGACGGTCAACACCCACTTGCGCAACATCTACCGCAAGCTGCAGGTGCGCACCCGTGCCCAGGCGGTGCGTTTTGCGTCGCTGCGGGGGCTTTTCTAGCCCACGTCTTGTGAGGGCGCCGCAGCGCAAGTGCCACCCCTCGCAGTCCGCTTTCGCCCATGTTTCGTACCCGTCCGCCGTGGTTTGCCGTGGTCTGTATCGGCATCTGGCTGGTGCAATGTGTATTGATGGCGGTGGCGTTTCACTGGGCTGGATCCGTCCGTGCACCGGCGCAGCCTTGGTGGGAACTGGCGGCCTTGGGGGCGGCGTTGGCCTTGGGTGCCATGCTGTTGGTTCAGCTGCCCCGGGCCATGCAGTGGCGCCCCCGTGTCGGCCTGCGACCCAGCGCCGAGGTCTTGGCGCAGCGGCGTCGTATCGCCCAGGATTTGCATGACAACGTGGGTTCCCAGCTGGTCTTCGCGCTGGCCATGCTTGAGTCTTCGACGCTGCGTGAGCCCCAAATCCGAGCGGCGCTGGAGAAATGCCTGCTCGACCTGCGGTTGTTGGCAGACTCCATGGACAGCGAAGACGCACCGCTGGCTGACCGCCTGGCACGGCTCAGGTACCGGGTATGCCCCGTGCTGGCACAACGCGGCATCCGCATGATGTGGGACGTTGAAACGGGCCCTGATGCCGAGTTTCCACACGCTGAGAGCGCCACGCACCTGCTCGCCATTGTCCAGGAAGCCTTGAGCAATGCGCTGCAACACGCGCAGGCTACCGAGATCGTGGTGCGATCGATCACCCGGCCCGACCTCGCGGCCTGGTGCATCTAAATCTGCGATAACGGCAGAGGGATGGAGCCACCGCCCGGCCCGCAAGGCGCCGTGGCCGGGGGCTCCGGGATGGCGGGGATGGCACGCAGGGCCGCGCTTGCAGGCGGCGAATTGCAGGTGCTCCGGGGAGAGGGCGGCGGCGCTTGCATCCGGGCGATAGTGCCCTTGGCGCGTTCAGTGCATGGAGTGCGAGCGCGTTGATGGACAGCACACCCCACCTACGTCTTGTTGCGATTGTTTTCAAGCGGATCAGCGGCAGGCGCTGACTCCTTCCCTGAAATGGATAGGATCGCCTCGCCATTCGGTGCGCGGGCTGTATCGGTTCGCTGCGCACTCCGGCCTTGTACAGTCCGCCTGTCCGCCGCCAGCCGCGTATGGTCGGCTTCGGGCCGGTAAAACCACCCCTCGCAAATTGACGACGATGAACCACCTACTTTCCTCTGCCCGTCCAACACTCCGACTGGCGCAGCTGTCTGCCTTGATGCTGCTGGCGTCCTTGGCCGCCTGCGGTGGCGGGGGCTCGGCCGATGGGCCCGGTACGGGGGCTGATGCACCGTCTCCGTCGCCTGCACCTGCGCCCGCACCGGGGGCATCCCCTGCACCGTCCGCGCCCGGTGCGCTGTCGCCCACCTACACGGGCGAAGGCACGTTCTACGGCGCCACGGGCGAGGGCAACTGCACCTTCGACGCCAGCCCCGGCAACCTCCTGGTGGCGGCGATGAACGGCCCTGACTATGCGGGCGGCGCCGTCTGTGGCCAGTTTGTGGCGGTGACAGGGCCCAAGGGGGCCGTCACCGTGCGCATCACCGACCAGTGCCCCGAGTGCAAGTCTGGCGATCTGGACCTGAGCGAGTCCGCATTCGCCCGCATTGCCGACCCCGTCGCAGGCCGTGTTCCCATTCGCTGGCATGTGGTGCCGGGGGATGTGACCGGGCCGGTGAGCTACCGCTACAAAGAGGGCAGCAGCCGCTGGTGGGTGGCCATCCAGGTGCGCAACCACCGCCTGCCTGTCACCGGGCTGGAGATCAAGCCCAGTGGCAGCGCAGACTGGATCGCCGTGGCGCGGACCGACTACAACTACTTTGTGCACCCCAGTGCCATCGCCACCGGCCCGCTGCAGGTTCGCATCACCGCCCTGGGTGGCGCCACGCTGATCGACACGCTGCCAGAGCCCTCTGACGGAGTTGTGGTCGCGGGGGCCGGGCAGTTTCCGTGAGCGTCCTGTTTCGTCTCCATCTCGTCACCCTCTGACCCTCTGACGCCACGCCGTGAACCCTCTCGAACTTCAGTCGTATCTGCACCAGCACATCCCTTTGTCCCAAGCCATGGAAGTTGCCGTGGTCGATGCATCGCCGCACCAGGTGGTGCTGAGCGCGCCGCTGGCGCCTAACATCAACCACCGCGAGACGGTGTTTGGCGGTAGCGCGTCGGCCGTGGCCATCCTGGCTGCGTGGTCGATGTTGCACCTTCGGCTGTCTGCGGAGGGGCTGGGCAGCCGCCTGGTGATCCAGCGCAACACCATGGACTATCTGGCGCCCATCGACGGCACCTTCACCGCCGTGGCCCAGGCTCCTGCGCGAGAGACCTGGCAGCCGTTCACCCGCATGCTGCAGCGCAAGGGGCTAGGGCGGATCGCGCAGGCTTCCGCGCTGCACTACCAGGGGCAGCCTGCGGGCCAGCTGGTGGGGGAGTTTGTGGCCTTTGGGCCTGGCTATTCATAGCCGTTGAGGTACAACACGCGATCCAACGACTTCACCGGAGCACAAAACATGGGATTGCTTGATGGCGTGATGGGTAACGCATCCAAGATTGATGCTGCCAAGATTCAGGAGGAATTCAGCCGCATCCTGGCCCCGGGGGAGGTGGTGGAGCATGCCTACCAGCTGATCCGCGACTATTTTGTGTTTACCAACAAGCGGTTGGTGCTGGTGGACAAGCAGGGCATGACAGGCAGCAAGGTCGAATACCACTCTCTCCCGTACAAGAGCATCACGCACTTCAGCATCGAGACCGGAGGCACGTTCGACCTAGATGCCGAGCTCAAGATCTGGATATCCGGCTCTGCGGCGCCATTTCAAAAGCAGTTCAACAAGAAGCTCAGTATCTATGAGGTGCAGTCGGTGCTGGCTGGCTACGTGCTGAAGTAACGCACATTGCCCAGTTTCATCCGGGCATTGCAGCAATGGGGGTCGCGTACCCTCGGCTCACTGGGCGAAGCGGTGGCCTGTCCTTTTTGACACAGGCACCGGGGCTTTCGCCACACAGGAGTTCACAGCGATGTC
This sequence comes from Acidovorax sp. sif0632, assembly GCF_019218805.1. NCBI lineage: Bacteria > Pseudomonadati > Pseudomonadota > Betaproteobacteria > Burkholderiales > Comamonadaceae > Acidovorax > Acidovorax sp. sif0632. The sequence continues at coordinate 21,520 of NZ_JAHUWW010000006.1, forward strand.
CCCCCTTATCTCTGGCCTGGCTTCGGTCGCCTCCTTGATTTTCAACGCCACAGCCGGTGGCCCAGGCAAGTCGTCTGCGTCACGGCGCAGCGGGGCCGATGTGGAACCCGAGCCGTCTGCCGTGCTCACCCTGAGCCCGCAGGCGGAGGCTCTGGCGGGCTTTGCAGGCAAAGGCATCCTGGTGTCGCAGGGCAAGTTGGAGAACACCCTCGGTGCGGTGGCACGCGGCAGCGCGGGTTCGGCCGCCAATGCAGCGTCGGCCGCATTGTCGGGCCGCCCAGTGTCCACTCAGGATTTTCAGGAACTGCTAACCCTTTTTGGCGCCGACGATGCGCAAAAGGCGCAACTGACGGCGGGCTTTGATGCGAACAAGGACGGCTCTATCACGCAGGATGAATTCTTGAAGGGCCTGGCCAAGACCAAGGGCGCTCAGGCGGGCAGCGACTTCTCGCAAGCCGTGATGCAGTTGATGGATCGCAGTGGCAATGCCGATGGCAGTGTGGCGGACAAGGAGTTTGCTGCGTTTTCGACCGCGTTTGCCGCGACGGGCGCCAAGCGGGCTGGGGTGGCGTAAGCGGCGGCTTCGTCTGGGCGCGATACGCGGTTCCGTTCACAAAAAAGCACAATGGCCCGAGACGGGCCGTTGTGCTTTTTGCGGTGGCCGCTGCCCACTTTTCAGGGGCTGGCGGCATGTGCGCAGTGCGGTCAGAGGTCTATATCCGACCCATGAGCAGCAAGATCACCAGGATCAGCACCACCAGGCCAATCCCGCCGCTGGGTCCGTAGCCCCATGAGCGGCTGTGGCCCCAGGTGGGCAGCGCGCCGACCAGGATGAGGATCAGGACGATCAGGAGAATCAGCGAGAGTGACATGGCGGTTCCTTGTTGTGGGTTGCGGTGAATGCATTGTTGGGTGCATCCAGCGCGCTACCCGCAGGTGCCACGCCCGCACGGTGGTCAGGGTTTTCCGACACGCCGTGTGGGATGGAGGGCTGAGGTCGTGCTGATGGGAAACAATAAAGTGCTATTGAAAATATAGCTGCTAGCGCTTTATGGATAAGCGCTAGCGGCCAATTTGGCTCAAATTAGTGCGCCCCGGCTGCATCTGCAGCACCTGCGCCCCCCGTTCTGGCGGGGCGGCGGGTCAGCCAGATCAGCCCGATCAACAGCAGGAACAAGCCGGCCGAGCCCAAGAAGATGTCGTTGGCCGCGCGTGTGAACGCCTGCTGGTCGATGAGCCGGTTGATCTGCGCCAGCGCCTGCATCTGCGTGAGGCCGGCCGCAGTGAGGTTGTCCAGCGTCTGTGCAAACACGCCCTGGCCCTGCACCAGCCCTTCGGTCAAGTGCGCGTGGTGCATGGCGGCGCGGCTCTCCCACAGCGTGGTGGCGATCGACGTGCCCATGGCCCCGGCGGTGATGCGCACAAAGTTGGACAGGCCCGCAGCTGCAGGGATACGCTCTGGCGCGATACCCGCCAAGGTCAGCGTGGTCAGCGGGATGAAGAAGAACGCCATGGCCGCGCCTTGCAGCAGGGTGGGGATCAGGATGTGGATGAAGTCCGTCTGCACCGTGAACTGCGAACGCATCCACAGCACCGTGCTGAACACGATGAACGCCCCCGTGGCCATGCGGCGCGGGTCCCACTGGCCCACCTTCTTGCCGACCAGCGGCGTGAGCAAAATGGCAAAGATGCCCACCGGCGCCAGCGCCATGCCGGCCGAGGTGGCGGTGTAGCCCATCCATTGCTGAAGCCACAGCGGCAGCAGCACCACGTTGCCGAAGAAGAGGGCATAGGCCACCGACAGCGCCAGCGCGCCAAAGGTGAAGTTGCGGCCCTTGAAGAGTTTCAGGTCCACCACCGGGTGCTTCTCCGTCAGCTCCCACACCAGAAACACGGCAAACGCCACCACCGCAACCACCGCCATAGTGATGATTTCGCCCGAGGCGAACCAGTCCAGCTCCTTGCCCTTGTCGAGCATGAGCTGCAGCGCGCCCACCCACAGCACCAGCAGGCTGAGGCCCACCGTGTCGATGGGCAGCTTGCGGATGGGCGTCTCGCGCTGGCGGTAAATGCCCCAGGTCAGCACCCCGGCCAGCAGGCCCACGGGCACGTTGATGTAGAAGATCCACGGCCAGGAGATGTTGTCGGTGATCCACCCGCCGAGCAGCGGGCCCACCACGGGCGCGACCAGCGTGGTCACGCCCCACAGTGCGAGGGCGGTGCCTGCCAGCGCTTTGGGATAGCTGGCCAGCAGCAGGGTTTGGCTCAGCGGAATCATCGGCCCCGCCACCAGGCCCTGCAGCACGCGGAAGAACACCAGCATTTCCAGCGACGAGGCAAAGCCGCACAGCCAGGAGGTCAGCACAAAGAGCATCACGCTCATGGTGAACAGGCGCACCGCGCCAAAGCGCTGCGTGAGCCAGCCGGTGAGCGGCACCGAGATCGCATTGGCCACGCCAAAGCTGGTGATGACCCAGGTGCCCTGGCCGGGGCTCACGCCCAGGTCACCGGCAATGGCGGGGATGGAAACGTTGGCAATGGACGAATCCAGCACGTTCATGAACGTGGCCAGCGACAGGGACAGCGTGCCCAGCAGCAAGGCCGTGCCTTGCAGCGGCGGGTAGGCGGCGGGGGCCGGTGGTTGCGCTGCTGCGGGCGCCGCCTTCGCGGGCGCCTGATCGGCTGCGTCTGCAGTGGGGTTGGCGGCGGTCATGCGCTATCCACCCCGTTTACTGCACCACAGGCGACTGCACTGCCGAGGCCACCGGGGCCGAGGCGTGTTGCTGCTGGCTTTGCGCGGGTGCCTTGCCCACCTTGGGCGATGCCACGGCCACGGCGGCCTTGCCATTGCGGCCCAGGTTGGCGGCAATGATGTGGGCCACTTCGTCGTCGGCGGCCTTGAACTGCGCGTCGAACACAGCGGTGGCGGCCACGGGCGTGGTGCGCTGTGTGTCGGCCAGCGTCTTGCCGCTCTGGTCGGCAGTGTCCACCTTGACTTCCATCGACAGGCCCACGCGCAGCGGGTGCTCGGCCACTTCCTTGGGGTCGAGCGCAATGCGCACGGGCACGCGCTGCACCACCTTGATCCAGTTGCCGGTGGCGTTCTGCGCGGGCAGCAGCGCAAAGGCGGCGCCGGTGCCTGCGCCCAGGCCCGTCACCGTGCCGTGGTAGGTGACCTTGGTGCCGTACACGTCGGCTTCCAGCTCGGCAGGCTGGCCGATGCGCAGGGTCTTGAGCTGGCTTTCCTTGAAGTTCGCGTCCACCCACAGGTCGTTCAGCGGCACCAGCGTCATCAGCGGGGCGCCGGCCTGCACACGCTGGCCCACCTGCACGCCGCGCTTGGCCACGTGGCCGTCCAGCGGTGCGACCAGCTGGGCACGCTGCACGGCCAGGTAGGCCTCGCGCACGCGGGCCGAGGCACGCGCAACGTTGGGGTGCTGCTCGATGGATGTGCCCTCGGTTTGCGTCTGGCTGGCGGCCAGTTGCTCTTGCGCGGCCAGCACGGCCGACTGAGCGGCGGCCACGGTGCTCTTGGCAGCGGCCAGCTGGGCAGTAGCGTGCTGGAACTCTTCCTTGCCCACGGCGCCGCTGGCCATCAGCGGGGCGCGGCGGTTCACGTCGTCCTGCAGGCGTGCGGCGTCGGCCTGGACGCGCGCCAGGTCGGCGCTGCGCAGGCTGACCTGCGCCTTCAGGGTGGCGTTGTTGGCATACAGCGTGCGCACTTCGCGCACGGTCTGGGCGAGCTGGGCCTCGGCCTGCTCCAGCGCCACGCGGGCGTCGGCGGGGTCGAGCTTGACCAGCAACTGGCCGGCCTTCACGTAGTCTGTGTCGTCCGCGCCGATGGAGACGACCGTGCCGCCGACCTGGGGCGTGATCTGTACCACGTTGCCCGCCACGTAGGCGTTGTCGGTGGTCTCCACATGGCGGCCGTTGGCCCAGTGCCAGCCACCCCAGCCAATCGCCACCAGCGCAACGGCGGCGGCAATGAGGGTGAGGCCGCGGCGGCGGGCGGTGTTGGCTTCGTTGGCGGTGAGGGGTTCGCTGTGGGCGGTCATGGCGGTGGTCTTTCAGGAATGTGTTGTTATGTGTTTTTGATCGGGTCGGGCCTTGCCAGCTACTTACGCAACGGGCGCGGCCGAGGCCAGTGCACCCGTGGAACTGGCTTTGCCAGGCCACTGGGTGCGTTCCCCTCCCGCGAAGCGAGAGAGGGGGAAGACGCGAAGCGGCTCAGGGGGTGTTTCATACCGCCGTGTCATCTGTCCAGCCGCCGCCCAGGGCCTTCATCAGCACCAGGCATGTGTCGAGCTGGCGAGCGCGCAGGTCCACGGCCAGGCGGCGCTGGGCCAGCACCTGGCTTTCGGTGCTCAGCACCACTAGGTAGTTGCCCAGGCCTGCGCGGTAGCGCTCCTGCGCAAAGCGGTAGGCCTTTTCGGCACTGGCCACGGCTTCGTCTTGCAGGGCCTGCTGGCGGGTAAGCGACTGGATGGAGGCCATTGCGTCACCGGCTTCCTTCACTGCATCCAGCACGGCGCCGTTGTACTGGGCGATGGCCGCGTCCAGCTCGGCAGCGCGGCCGCCCAGCTGTGCGCGCAGGCGGCCGCCGTCAAAGATCGGCAGGCGCAGCGCAGGCGTCACACCCATCTGGCGCGAGCTGCCGTTGAACAAGCGGTCCAGCCCCAGCGAGTTCAGGCCAATGAACGCGCCGATGTTGATGTTGGGATAGAACTCGCTGCGTGCGCTGTTCACGCCTTGCGTCGCAGCCTCCACGCGCCAGCGCGCGGCCACCACGTCGGGGCGGCGGCCCAGCAGGTCGGCGCCCAGCACCTCGGGCACGGCGGTGGGTTGCAGTGCGGCGAGTTGCGGCGTGACCGTGGGCAGCGCGTCGGGCGCCTGGCCGGTCAGCACGGCCAGTTGGCGGCGGCCCAGGGTGATCTGCTCTTCGAGCGCTTCGATCTGGGTGCGGGCATCGGGCACGGCGGCCTGGGCCTGTGTCAGCTCGACCTGGCTGTCCAGGCCTGCAGAGGTGCGCTCCTGGGTGAGTTTGCGTTGCTCCTCGCGCTGGGCCAGGGCCCGCACTGCAACATCGCGCTGCGCCACCAGCCGGGCCAGCGCCACATAGCTGCGGCCCACCTGGGCGGCCAGGGTGTTGGCGGCGGCAGCTGCATCGGCCTGGGCGGCGCGGGCCTGGCCCAGTGCGGCCTGCAGCTCGGCAGCGTGCTGGCCAAAGAAGTCGGGCGACCAGCTCAGCGTGGCCTGCACGGTGCCGCTGTTGTAGGTGTTGCCAGCAACGGGAGCAGGCACCAGGCCGTTGGCGGTGTAGCGCTGGCGGGTGGCGTCCACGCCCAGGGTGGCTTGCGGGCCGTTGGCGGCCTCGCGCACCTGGCTCAGCGCCACGGCTTGCTCCAGCCGCGCGCGGCTGACGGCCAGGCTGGGGTTGCCTTGCAGGGCTTGGTCGATCAGGGTGTTGAGCTGCTCGTCACCCAGCGCTTTCCACCACTGGCTGGGGGCGGCGGTGTCGGTGGCTGCGGCGTTCAGGCCCGCGGCCGAAGGGGTGGTTTGCGCCAGCGGTGTGTGGGCCGGGCCGGGGCTGGCGCAGCCCACCAGCAGGAGGGCGGCGGCCAGCGCCAGGGCCGATACCGCGAAATGGGCCGCCAGGGCCGAGCGGGTGGAGGGCAGGGGGGATGGGGTGTTCACGGGGTTCTCCAGAATGGTTTTGGGGTGTTGTGTGGAGGAAAACGGTGTGGGCTGTCTGTGTGTTCAGTCGGCGTCTGCGCCGCGCTGCTGGCGCAGCGCTTCGCCATTGGCCAGCATGCGGCGCAGCAGGCGCAGCAGCAGTTGCCATTCGTCATGGGTGAAGTCGCTCAGGTGGCCGTTGAGCACGTCGGCCAGCACAGGCGGAACTTGGGCAGCCACCTTGTCGCCCTCGGGGGTGAGCGCCAGTTGCACCACGCGGCGGTCGGTGGTGGAGCGCTCGCGCGCCACCAGGCCCTTGGCCTCCAGGCGGTCCAGTGCGCGGGTCATGGAGGCCGGGTCGGTCTCCAGGTCCCGCGCCAGGCTGGCCACGGTGGTGGTGGGGCAGCGCGAGATCTTGAACAGCGGCAGCCACTGGGCGTAGGTCAGGTCGTGGGCGGACAGCTGCGTATCGGCCTGGGTGCGGATGGACGTCATCACCTTGCGCATCAGGTAGCCCACGCTGTTTTCGGGCTGGAGCTGGTTGGGGCTGTAAAAGCCAGGGCCGGGCTGCGACGGCGAGGAGGTGTGGGAAGTCATGGAGGGTGAATTTAATTGACTAGACAATGATTGTCTTGGCAAATAGATAACACCCGCGATGTACTCAGGGTTTTTACGGGGTCATGATTGCTATCAAATGGATAGCTATAGATGAATACAGACGTGCGCAGGGAACCAATTTGGCATTGAGCCGACGGTACAGCAGATGAGAGTGGGCCGCCCGCGCAGGCCCGTGCAGCGCGTGGTCGTATCGGCTATTGACCGGTCAGGCGCTGCGCCCAGGCGGGCAGCGGCTGGGCCAAGGGGGTGACTTGGGCGGGAGAGCACACGGCCACCAGCTGCGGCCCGGTGCCGGTGGCCTCGGCAGCGTCATACAGATAGGACACATCCGCCTGCCGCACGGCCTGGGCCAGGTTGTCCATGGTGCGGGGGTAGCGGGCCAGGATGCGTTCGGGCGGCACCGGGTGCCCACCTTCGCGCACGCGCTGCGCCACGCGGGCCAGCAGCCAGGCCGGGTCGTCCAGCGCCACGATGTACAGGGCCACGGTGTAGCCGCAGCGCTGGGCTTCTTCGATCAGCGCCAGTTTGGAGGGGTGCGAAAACACGGTTTCGCTGGCGAAGTCTGCGCCTTCGCGCAGCAAGGTGGCACGGCGGTCATCGGCCCATTGGCGGGCGGCTTCGGACCGGGCTTCGGGGTCAGCAATGTGCTGCAGGTGCGCCTGTTCGTACAGATCGGCGTTCACAAACTCCAGCGGCGGGCCCAGGATGCCTTCGCGCACCAGGGCGCGGTACAGCGTGGATTTTCCCGCGCCGTTCGGGCCTGCAAGCAGGTGGAACCAGCGGGGTGGCGTGTTGTGGCGGGACGGCTGGGAGGGCTGCCGGGCGGGGGCCACCATGCAAGGTCAGGCAACAGGGGCGGTGGCTTTGGCCTGGTTCTCCAGCACTACCTCACGCACCCGCTGCGCGAGCGTGCCGCGCGTTTGGGCTGCCAGCAGGCGGGCGGTAAGGGCGTCCACCGACGTGGGGGCCGCCAGGGTGGCGGTGCGCGCCGCAGCAGCTTCGTACTGCTCGATGGCGCTGCGGGCTTCCTGCACGCTCAGGCCCGTGTGTTCCACGATCTGGCCCAGCGTGGCCCAGTATTCGATCTGGCTGGCCACCGAGCGGCGCATGGGCTGCGCGGCCCGGCGGGCCTGCTCCACCAGGTGGGCGGGGAGCTTGACGGAAGAAAAGGCAGTGGCGGACATGGCGATCTCCTGATTGGCGCATTTTGCGCCAATCAGGGTGTGAAAGCAAAGTGCTCTGCCGGCCTCACTCTCTCCGTGTAAGGGTATAGGGCGATACCATGCGCGCTCAAACCTTCATTCACCCGCTGATTCAGCCTGCAGACTGCCCTATGACCGAATCTCCCTTGCTCGCATCCGCCCCTTCCGCCATCCCACCGCTGCGTTTTGCTGTGATGGGCGCGGGCGCCGTAGGCTGCTACTTTGGCGCCTTGCTGGCCCGGGCGGGCCATGCCGTCACGCTTATCGGGCGGCCGGCCCATGTGCTGGCCGTGCGTGATCACGGGCTGCGGCTGCAGACGGCGGCGATGGATGTGCAGGTGCCTCTGGCGGCCAGCACCGAGGCCAGCGCCGTGCAGGGGGCGGACGTGGTGCTGTTCTGCGTGAAGTCGTCCGACTCGGAAGACGCGGCGCAGCAGATTCGCCCCCACCTGGCCTCCGGCGCGCTGGTGCTGACCTTGCAGAACGGCGTGGACAACGACGAGCGCGTGCGCGCCGTGCTGCACGCCAGCACCCCCGTGGCAGCCGCTGTGGTCTATGTGGCTACTGCCATGGGCGGCCCCGGGCATGTGGTGCACCATGGCCGGGGCGAGTTGGTGATCGCACCTTCGCCGCGCAGCGACGAGGTGGCTCGCCAACTCACGGCGGCGGGCATTCCCACCCAGGTGTCAGACAACGTGCGTGGCGCGCTCTGGGCCAAGCTGGTGCTCAACAGCGCCTACAACGCGCTGTCGGCCCTGTCGCAGCAGCCCTATGGCCCGCTGGTACAGGTGCCCGGCGTGACGCAGGTGATTGCCGACATCGTGGCCGAATGCTTGGCCGTGGCGGCAGCCGACAGGGTGACGATTCCGGGCGATGTGCAGGCGGCCGTGCGCGGCATCGCCAGCACCATGCCCGGGCAGTATTCGTCCACCGCGCAGGACCTGGCGCGTGGCAAACCCACCGAGATCGACCATCTGAATGGCTATGTGGTCAAGCGCGGCGCCGCTTTGGGCGTGCCGACGCCGCTGAACCACGCGCTGCAGGTGCTGGTGAAGCTGGCCGAGATGAAGCGCGCTGCGGGCTGAACCGGGGGGCCGTCAGGCCAGCGCCGCTTCTTCCAGCAACCGCTCGCGCACTTCCTGAGCGGCCTGCACCATGTGGCGCAGGGCGGCTTCGGTCTCGGGCCAGCCCCGGGTCTTGAGGCCGCAGTCGGGGTTCACCCACAGGTGCTCCACGGGCACCACCTCGGCGGCTTTTTCCAGCAGCGCGGCCATCTCCTGCACGCCTGGCACGCGGGGCGAGTGGATGTCGTACACGCCGGGGCCGATTTCGTTCGGGTATTTGAAGTCGCCAAAGCCTTGCAGCAACTCCATGTCCGAGCGGCTCGTTTCGATCGTGATCACATCGGCATCCATGGCCGCAATGGCGGGCAGGATGTCGTTGAACTCGCTGTAGCACATGTGGGTGTGGATCTGCGTGTCGTTGCGCACGCCGCTGGCACTGATGCGGAAGGCGCGCGTGGCGCGCTCTAGGTAGCTCTTCCACCCCGCGCGGCGCAGCGGCAGCCCTTCGCGGATGGCGGGCTCGTCGATCTGGATGATGGCGATGCCAGCGGCCTCCAGGTCGCACACCTCGTCGCGGATCGCCCAGGCGATCTGGTCGGCCGTGGTGGCGCGCGGCTGGTCGTCGCGCACAAAGCTCCATTGCAGGATGGTGATGGGCCCGGTGAGCATGCCTTTCATGGGTTTGGTGGTGAGGCTCTGCGCGTACTGGGTCCAGGCCACCGTCATCGGCGTGGGGCGGGCCACGTCGCCGTAGATGATGGGCGGCTTCACGCAGCGCGAGCCATAGCTTTGCACCCAGCCGTTGGCAGTGAAGGCAAAGCCGTCGAGCTGCTCGCCAAAGTATTCGACCATGTCGTTGCGCTCGGCTTCGCCGTGTACCAGCACGTCAATGCCCAGCGCTTCCTGCTTGCGCACGGCCAGGGCAATTTCCGCTTCCATCTTTTGTTGGTAGTGGGCTGCATCGAGCGCACCGCGCTTGAAAGCGGCGCGTGCGGCGCGGATCTCGGCCGTCTGCGGGAACGAGCCAATGGTGGTGGTGGGCAGCAGCGGCAGCTTGAGCCGCGCGCGCTGGGCCTTTTGCCGGGCGGGGAAGGCGCTGGCGCGCTGATCGGCCCCCGGTGCTGCGGCGGCCAGGCGGGCTGCCACGGTGGCGCGGTGCACACGCGGGCTGGCGCGGCGGGCGGCCAGGGCGGTGCGGGCGGCGTGCAGTTCGTCGTCCACCGATGCTTCGCCCTGCGACAAGGTGGCGGACAGCACGCGCAGCTCATCGAGTTTTTCCACCGCAAATGCCAGCCATGACTTCACCTCGGCATCCAGCTGCGTTTCGGCTTCTAGGCTGAACGGCACATGCAACAGCGAGCACGACGGTGCCAGCCACAGCTCGCCCTGGTGCTTGTCGGCCACGGGGCGCAGCTTTTGCAGCGCCGCATCCAGGTCGGTGCGCCAGATGTTGCGGCCGTCCACGATGCCCACCGACAGCACTTTGTGCGAGGGCAGCCAGTCGGCCACGCCCACCAGCTCGTCGGGGGCGCGCACGGCATCCACATGCAGGCCGGCCACGGGCAGCTGGCAGGCCAGGCGCAGGTTCTCGGCCAGCGGCGAGAAGTAGGTGGCCAGCAGCAGCTTGGGCGCGCTGCGCGCCAGTTGCCAGTAGCTGGGCTCAAAGGCATGGCGCCAGGCGTCGGGCAGGTCCAGGCCCAGAATGGGTTCGTCGATCTGCACCCATTCCACGCCCTGGGCCTTCAGGCGCGCCAGCACGGCTTCGTACACGGGCAGCAGTTGGGCCAGCAGGCTGAATCGGTCAAAACCCGCCGTTTTGGATTTGCCCAGCCACAAAAAGCTCAGCGGCCCCAGCAGCACGGCTTTGACGCGGTGGCCCAGTGCCTGGGCCTCGGCCACTTCGGCAAACAGGCGCTCGCTGGCCAGGTGGAACTGGGTGTGGGCGCTGAACTCGGGCACGAGGTAGTGGTAGTTGGTGTCAAACCACTTGGTCATCTCCAGCGCGGGCTGGCCTGCGGTGGTGTGTTTTGCGTTGCAACCGGCGCTGCAACCTTGGTGGTCGTCTGAGGCGTGCGCCGACACACCCCGCGCCATTGCAAAGTAGCGCGCCAGCTCGGGCGTGTGGGCGTCAAAGCCAAAACGCGCAGGCTCGCAGCCCAGCAGCTGGATGTGGTTGGCCACATGGTCGTACAGCGCAAAGTCGCCCACCGTCACACAACCCAGGCCTGCATCGGCCTGCGCCTGCCAATGGAGCTGGCGCAACTGGGCGGCAGTGGTGTGTAGCTCGGCCTCGGTGCTATCGCCGCGCCAGAAGGATTCGAGCGCGAACTTCAGCGCGCGCTGCGCCCCCATGCGCGGAAAGCCCAGGGTGTGCGTGAGCACAGGGCGGCGGGTGGTTGGAGCGGCGAGCGACATGGTGATTTCCTTCTTCTGAATGGAGCAATGCAATGAAGGCACCGATGGTCGCGCGGGCTCGTTTATTATTCAAACGAAAGTTTTAGTCGATTAACTTGAAAATTAATAATGAATCAGTCGATTCTGGAAGTGCGCCACCTGCGCACGCTGGTGGCCTTGCGTGACAGCGGCAGCCTGGTGCGGGCCGCGCAGTTGCTCAACCTCACACAGTCGGCGCTGTCGCACCAGATCAAGCTGCTGGAAGACCGCTACGGCCAGCCGCTGTTTGAGCGCAAATCGGTGCCGCCGCAGTTCACCGCCGTGGGCGAACGCCTGCTCGCGCTGGCCGATGCGATGCTGCCGCAGGTGGAAGGGGCCGAACGCGACATTGCCCGCCTGGTGCTGGGGCAGGGCGGGCAGATGCGCATTGCGGTGGAGTGCCACACCTGCTTTGACTGGCTGATGCCCGCGATGGACGCGTTTCGCACCCGCTGGCCTGAGGTGGAGTTGGACATCGTGAGCGGCTTTCATGCCGACCCCGTGGGCCTGCTGCACCAGGGCCGGGCCGATGTGGCCATCGTGTCAGAGGTGGATGCCGACGAGGCGGGCGTGGACTACCACCCGCTGTTTGCCTTTGAGATCCGCGCGCTGCTGGCCAACACGCACCCGCTGGTGGCCAAGCCGCATCTGGTGGCGCAGGACTTTGCCGACCAGACCATCATCACTTACCCCGTGCCCGACGAAATGCTCGATTTGATCCGCCAGGTGCTGGAGCCCGCCGGCGTGCGCCCCCCGCGCCGCACCACCGAGCTGACGGTGGCCATGCTGCAGTTGGTGGCCAGTGGGCGCGGCGTGGCGGCGCTGCCGCTGTGGGCGGTGCAAAGCTATCTGGACCGGGGATACGTGACGGCGCGACCCATCGGAGAAAAAGGCCTGCGCGGCGAGCTGCACGCCGCCTGCCTGCCCAGCCTGTCGGGCAAGCCGTACCTGCAGGATTTTGTGCAGGTGACGCGGGAGACAAGCTTCGTGACGCTCAAGGGCGTGGAGCTGTTGTGATTGGATCCGGCGCGTACTTGTCGCCCACTTCCTCGCGCAGCGGGTGGGTGTCATAGACGATGTTCATGTCGCGGATGCGGGTGCTGCCAGCATCGAACGTGAACACATCCACGCAGGTAAACGTCACTTCGCGCCCATCGTTCAAGGTCCAGTCGTAGCGGAAGTAGGCGGCTACCCGCACGGCGCCGCCGTTGTCTGGCTGGGCGGACACGAACAGATCCAGCACGGTGATCACGCTGCCGCTGGAAGCCTGGGCCAGCTTCTTGAAAAAGTCGCTCGCGCGCATGGTGCCCAGAAACGGCGAGTGCACCACGCCATCGTCTTCAAAGCAGGCAATCAGCCCGTCGGTATGGCTGGCGTGCAGTTGGGCGAGGTAGGTGCGGACGGTGTCGAGTGGCGTGGTCATGGGCAGGAGCGTGGTGGAGAAAGATGCCCAGAGCTTCGCCGCGCCCGGCGGCTGCGACAAGAGACAATGGCGCCTCATACATAAAAGCTGCTTATGTATCTGCGCTACCTGCACTACCTCCAAGCTGTCATCGACCAAGGCTCGTTTGCGCGCGCGGCGCAGGCCTGTGGGGTGTCGCAGCCCGCCATCAGCCAGGGCATGAAGGCGCTGCAGGCGCAGTTCGACACGCCCCTGCTGGTGCGGGATGGGCGCCGTTATGTGCCGACCGACCTGGCCCGGCGAGTGGTGGCCGAAGGCGCGCCGCTGGCCCAGCGCATCGACGCCTTGCCGCAGGCCCGCCGGGCCGCTGTGGACCGCAATCGGTTGCGCGTGGGGCTCACGGCCTCCGCCGCGCTGGTCTGTGGGCCGCTGCTGTACGAGGCCTGGTGCCTGCCGCAGCCCCAGCGTTCACTGGAGATGACCACCACCGACGAGGGGAGCCTGCTGACGGGCCTGCTGCATGGCAGTTTCGACGCCGTGATTGCGCCCCGGCCGCGCCAGTTTGCCCACCCAGATGTGGTGCAGTGGCGCTTGTACGAGCTGCAGCCGCAAATTTATGCACGGCGGCGCCACCCGCTGGCGCGTGCCCGGTCGCTGTCCGATTTGCAAGGCGCCGCCTGGGGCTGTGTTGGCCCGAGCGTGAGCGGCCCGGTGGACGTGCTGACCGAGGCGCACCGCGTGCGGCGCATGCCAGTGCCGCTCATGGCCGTGCGCTGCCCGGACTTTGCCAGCCTGCTGAACCTGGTGGTGGGCTCTGACCTGCTGGCCGTGCTGCCACACCCCGCGCTGCTGGGGGCTGCGGCAGAGCAGGTGGTGCCGCTGCAACTGGCCGAGGCACTGCCGCTGTATGGCATGTGGCTGTTCGAGCGCAAGGCGCGCAAGCCCCGCCTGGGGCCGGAGGTGTTTGTGGGGCGGGTGTGAGGCAGGGGCGCCCGGGTGTGGAGCTTGATGCTACTTATTTGATAGCTAATCAGGCATGATAGACGCGCGCAAACGGCCTAAAAAGCTTGAAAAACCAACGGTCAGCCAGCCACCGTGCCTGGCACCGGCACCCGCACGGCACCCGAGGTATGGAACGCATGCAGGTTCTCCAGCACCAGGTCTGCCATCGCACGGCGGGTTTCGTGCGTGGCACTGGCGGTGTGGGGGGTGAGCACCACGTTGTCCAGCGCCATCAGGGCGGCGGGCACATGGGGTTCGTTGTCGAACACGTCCAGGCCCGCACCGGCGATGCGGCGCTCGGCCAGGGCGTCGATGAGCGCCGCCTCATCCACCACGCTGCCACGCGCCACGTTGATGAGGTAGCCCTGCGGGCCCAGGGCGTCGAGCACATCGCGGTTGACCAGGTGGCGCGTGCCCGCGCCGCCCGTCACCGTCAGCACCAGGTAGTCGGCCCATTGCGCGAGGGTGGTCAGCGACTCGAAGTAGGGTAGCGCGCAGCCCTCGGCCGGGCGGCGGTTGTGGTAGCCCACCTCCATGCGGAAGCCCGCCGCGCGCTCGGCCACGGCCTGGCCGATGCGGCCCATGCCCACGATGCCCAGGCGTTTGCCCGACACCCGCGTGCCCAGCGCAAACCGCGCCTTGGGCCATTGGCCCTGGCGCACAAACCGGTCGCTGGCGGCAATGCCGCGCGACACGTCCAGCATCAGCGCAAACGCCATGTCGGCCACACAGTCGTTGAGCACGCCGGGGGTGTAGCCCACCTGCACGCCCCGGGCAGTGGCGGCGCCGATGTCGAGCGCGTCAAAGCCCACGCCAAAGCTGCTGATGACCTGCAGATGGGGCAGTGCTGCGATCACCTCGCCCTGGAGCCCGATGGACGCCGTGGTGACCACGCCCGAAAACTCCGCACCGTGCGCCGCCAGAAAACCCTGCGGGTCGGCCTGGTCCGCCAGGCAGGCCACGCTGTAGCGCGCGGCCAGTTCGGTTTCGAGGGCGGGCAAGGGCAGGCGGCCGATTTGCAGGAGGCGGGGCTGGGAGGTAGCTGTCATGGGGCTGTGAAGGGTTTCGGGGGCGCCGGTATAAAATAAAGGGCCGCGCGTGGCGGCCCTGCGGGCTACATCATGCCGCTACACGTACGGCCTGGCGGGCCAGCAGCTTCCACTGGCCGCCTTGCTGTTGCCACACGCCCAGGATATTGATCTGCACCTTGCCGGGCTTGCCCGAGTCGTTGGTGTCGGCCGTGAGGGTGTGGCGCACGATGGCAGAGTTGCCCACCACCTTGATGGTCTGGTCGGTGATGGTGATGGTCACGAAGTCAGACTTGCCCGCCACCAGATCGCCAATGAAGCTGTCCTTGGTGTCCACGCGGCCGCCCGAGTGGCCATAGCTCAGGTCGTCGGCCACGAGGGCAGTCAGCGCAGCGGGCGTGGGGTCGATCATTGCCAAGCGCAGGCGTTCGGCAGCGGCGGCCACAGCCTGCTCGGAAGCGGTCGGTGCAGGGGTCGCCGCGGCGGTGGTAGCGTGGCTGGCGCAGCCGCTCAGCGTGACAAGGGCCAGGGCGCTCGCTGCGGCGAGGATGAGGGTTTTGAGCATGTTGTCTGTCTCCTGATGGTGTTGTGTGTTGGCGTGCCGCGCTGGCACCACACGCCCGTGCACGGCCAGGCGCGTGGTGTGTGGAATCGCTGAAAAAAGGGCCTGGAGAACCAGGCCCTTGGAGGCATCCGTCAGGCCACACTTACTGCGGGCCGAGCTTGTCGATCAGCGCCTTGAGCTCTTCCATCTCGCCGGGCTTCAAATCCGTCAGCGGCGCGCGCACCGGCCCGCCGTCGTGGCCCACGATGCGGGCACCTGCCTTGATGATGGACACGCCATAGCCTTCCACGCGGTTGCGGATGGCCAGGTAGGGCATGAAGAAGGACTTGAGCAAGCGGTGCTGCGTGGCCGTGTCGTCGCTGGCCACGGCCTTGTAGAACTCCATTGCAGTCTTGGGGATGAAGTTGAACACCGCCGACGAATACACCGGTGTGCCCAGCGCCTTGTAGGCCGCCGCATACACCTCGGCCGTGGGCAGACCGCCCAGGTACGAAAAGCGATCGCCCATCTTCATGTAGATGGAGGACATCACCTCGATGTTGCCCACGCCGTCCTTGAAGCCCACCAGGTTCGGGCAGCGGTCGGCCAGGATGGCCAGGGACTCGGCCGTGAGTTTGGTGCGGTCGCGGTTGTAGACGATCACGCCGAACTTCACGCTCTTGCAGACCTGCTCCACATGGGCGATCAAGCCTTCCTGTCCCGCTTCGGTCAGGTAGTGCGGCAAGAGCAGGATGCCGTGGGCGCCCAGGCGCTCGGCCTCTTGCGCATGGGCAATCGCCGTGCGGGTGGGGCCACCGGCACCGGCAATGATGGGCACCTTGCCACGGCAGGTATCCACTGCGGTCTTGATGACCTGGCCGTACTCGGGGCCCGACAGCGAGAAATACTCGCCCGTGCCACCGGCGGCAAACAGCGCGCTGGCGCCGTAGGGGGCCAGCCATTCCAGGCGCTCGATATAGGTCTTGGGGCGGAATTCGCCCTGCTCGTCAAAGTCCGTGATCGGGAACGACAGCAGGCCGGAGCCCATGATGGTTTTGAGTTCTTGGGGAGTCATGTCAGTGCTGGGCGGTAGTTGGAAATGGGAAGGCGAGGGAGAAGGTGTGAGTGAATACTGCATGTCCGAGCAGGCTGCCAAAACGCGGCCGGTCTAGGCGCAAAGCGCAGCTATACGCGGGCTATGGCGAGCATTTGCAACGACGAGTGGGCGTGTTTTGGCGGGATGAGCGGGCATGAGGGGTTCGCTGACACCTTCTTAGTCGAGCTTGATGTTGGCGGCCTTCACCACAGTGGCCCAGCGGGCGCGCTCCTTGGCGAAGAACTGGTCTTGTTCGGCAGGGGTCATGGTGACCACCTCGGCGCCCTGGCCGGCCAGGCGCGAACGGATCTCGGGCGCACGAATGGCGGTGATCAGCGCCTTGTTGAGCTTCTGCACGACGGCTTCCGGCGTGCCACGCGGCACCAGAATGCCTTGCCATGTGCCCGATTCGAAACCGGGCACGCCCTGCTCGGCAATGGTGGGCACGTCGCCAATCAGCGGCATGCGCGTGGCCTTGGAGACGCCCAGCACCTTGAGCTTGCCGTTTTGCACGTGGGGCAGGGTGGCGAGCATGCCGTTCATCAGGATCTGCGTCTGCCCGGCCACGGTGTCCTGGATGGCAGTGACGCCGCCCTTGTAGGGGATGTATTGCCAGCGCGCACCGGCGGCGCGTTCCAGTGCCACGCCAGCGACGTGGGGGGCGCTGCCGGTGGCGGTGACGGCGAAGTTCAGGTCGTTCTTCTTCGAGTACGCCACCAGCTCCTTGAGGTTGCTGACGGGCACCGAGGGGTGCACCACCAGCAGGTGGGGCGAGTAGGCCAGCATGGTCACGCCACGCAGGTCTTTGGAGGGGTCGAACGACAGCTTGGTATAGACCGAAGGGCTGATGGCCAGCGCGCCCACGTCGCACAGCAGCATGGTGTAGCCATCGGGCTCGGCCTTGGCCACAAAGTCCGCGCCCAGGTTGCCGTTGGCGCCGGGTTTGTTCTCCACGATGACCGACTGCTTGAGCGCCTCGGACATCGCCTGGCTGATGGAACGGGCAATGATGTCCGAGCTGCCGCCGGGCGGGTAGGGCACCACGATGCGCAGGGTTTTTGCAGGCCAGTCAGCGCTTTGTGCGGTGGCGGAGGCCGCTGCCAGGGTGGCGATGCAGGCGAGAAGGGCGGCTCTACGGCGCAGGGTCATGGAATGTCTCCTGAGTAATGTTGTTAGTCATCGTACAACTAAGATTGCAAAATGGCAATACATGCCGTGAGAATTTTGGGTGGTCTTAGGGCGGATTGAGGGTTTTCACTAGCTCTTTCCTGACCGCATTCCTCCTCTGCCAGGCAGGTGGGGAATCCTTGCAGATTGTTCGTAGAAATTCGGGTAATCCCTGCGTGTGTAAGACAGGCTTGTGGTGACAATGCTGATCTTGTTGTACGACAACATATAACGTATGACAAAACCCAACCGCTCCGCCAACAGCTGGGTGCCTCAGCACACAGCCCGGCAGATGACCATCCACCCACACAACCCGCGGTCCAGGCCCTGCTACCGCGCAGACCCCTTCGGGAGACGGCAATGACCTCTACACCACGCACACGCACCCGGGTGGCACAACTGGCACTGGCAGCCGTTGCCGCGCTGTCCACCCCCGGCGCCTGGGCGGCAACCTGGGTGTATGTCGCCAACGCGGACAGCCAGGATGTCTCGGTGCTGGAACTGGACCGCAACACTGCCACGCTCAAGCCGGTAGACACCGTGCCGCTAGGCGGCACCGCCATGCCGATGGCCGTGAGCCCGGACAAGAAGGTGCTGTACGTGGCGTTGCGCTCGCAGCCTTTCAGGGTGGTGAGCCTGGCGATCGACCCCACCAGCGGCAAGCTGCGCAAGCTGGGCGAGGCCCCGCTGGCCGACAGCATGGCCAACATCGACACCGATGCCACGGGGCGCTGGCTGTTTGCGGCGTCCTACCCCGGCCACAAGATCACGGTCAACAGCATTGGCAAGGATGGGGCGGTGGGTGCGGTGCAGCAACTCATCCCCACGGCGCCCCACGCGCACGCCATCCACGCCGATGCGGCCAACCGCCATGTGTTTGCCACCAGCCTGGGCGGCGACAACCTTTCGGCCTGGCGTTTTGATGCCGAGAGCGGCAGGCTGACCGCCCATGAACCCGCGCTCACGCAGGTGACTCCCGAAAAATCCGGCCCGCGCCACTTTGTGTGGGATACCGCCCAGCGCACCATGTATGTGCTGAACGAGCTGGATGCCGCCGTGCATGTGATGGCCTACGACAAGGAGCGCGGCACGCTGCGCCCGGTGCAGCGCACCACGGCACTGCCCGCAGGCTTTAACGGCAAGCCCTGGGCCGCCGACATTCACCTGTCGCCCGACGGCCGCACGCTGTATGCGTCCGAGCGCACCTCCAGCACGCTGAGCAGCTTTCGCGTCGACGCTGCCACCGGCCAGCTGCAGCCGCTGGGCCAGGTGCCCACCGAGAAATCACCGCGCGGCTTTGCGGTGGACCCGTCAGGCCGATTTTTGATCGCGGCGGGGCAGGAGTCGCACCACATTGCGCTGCACCCCATCGGCCCGGCCACCGGCATCCCCGGCACACCCACGCGGGTGCCGGTGGGCAAGAGCCCCAATTGGGTCGAGATCGTCGATCTGCCCTGAGCGTCCATTGCATTGCACGCGCCAGCCGCACCGGCTTGTTTGCGCTCCGTTTTTCTATCGCCGTTCCGTTCACCATCCACAAAACACCCAGGAGACATCACCATGCAACGCAGAACCCTCATCCACACCGCCGCCCTGGCGGCCGCAGCCTTCAGCACCCTTGTCAGCCTGCCCGCCACAGCCCAGGGCACCTGGCCCACCGGCAAGCCCATCACCTACATGGTGCCGTTTGCTGCAGGTGGCACCACCGACACGCTGGCGCGGCTGATTGGCCAGCAACTGGGTACTGCCCTGGGCACCACGGTGGTGGTGGAGAACAAGGGCGGCGCGGCGGGCAGCATCGGCTCTGAAGCTGCTGCGCGCTCTGCGCCCGATGGCTACACCCTGCTGGGCGGCACCGTCAGCTCGCACGCCATCAACGTGAGCCTCTACCCCAAGCTGGGCTACGACCCCATCAAGTCCTTCAGCCCCGTCACGCTGATCGGCACCAACCCGGTCGTGCTGGTGGTGGCGGCCAACAGCCCTTACAAAACCCTCAAGGACGTGCTGGCGGGTGCGAAAGGCAAGCAAGGCGGCCTGTCGTCGGCCTCGGCCGGCACAGGCAGCTCGCAGCACTTGGCCGTGGAGTTGCTGGCGTACAAGTCGGGCGTGAAGTTCACTCACATCCCCTACAAGGGCAGCGGCCCGGCCATCCAGGATGTGATCAGCGGCCAGGTGGACATGATGTTTGACACCACGGTGGTGGCCGCGCCGCACATCCAGAGCGGCAAGCTGCGCGCCATTGCCGTCACCTCGCCCCAGCGCCTGGCCTCCATGCCCGACGTGCCCACCGTGGCCGAGTCCGGCGTGGCAGAACTCAAGGACTTCCAAGTGCAGTCCTGGCAGGCCATCTTTGTGCCGGCTGGCACGCCCACGCCCGTGGTCACGCGCCTGCACGACGAGATCCGCAAGATCCTGGCCCAGCCGGACATGCAAACCCGCCTGAAGGGCTTTGGCATGGAGCCCGCCGACATGACCGTGGCCCAGATTGCTGCGTTCCAGAAGGCCGAAGTCGAGAAGTGGGCTCAGGTTATCAAGGCCGCCAATATCAAGGTAGATTGAACGCCTGCCTAACTCTGATCTCCCTGTGAAGACTTTGCGGAACCGCCTGCGGGCTGTTCCGCTTTTTTATGGTGTCAGCGCATGCGAGTTGGTCAGCCGGTGGCGCTGCCGCTGCCGTCCGCAGAGCGCGCGGTCAGCAGAAAGTCGGGGTGCTGGCCGGTCAGCAGCAGGAACATCGCAAACACCGGCCCCTGCATGTTGCGCTCGTCGCTCATGCTCTCCAGCGCCTGCCAGGTGCGCGACTGCACGCCGCCCCGGCTGCCGGTCTGCAGCGGGTAGCCCATGAGTTCGGCCGCCTGGGCCTGGCTCAGCCCGGCGGCAGTGCGGGCGGCCTTGAGCTGATCGCCGGTGGGCACAGACATGGCGAGAGCGAGGGCAGGGCGTGGCGGCTGGGACATAGGATTGCTATAAAAGTAGGAGCTATTTGGTCTTGGTGGACGAGCGCAGAGGCCCATTTTTACCCAAAACTGCGCGCCAACATCAGGGTGTGGTGCTGGTGCGTCACTGGACAAATTGGTGGGGTGCGCCTCTGGGGCATGGCGGGGGGCCGCTCCTAGAATTCGCTCGCACTTGACGAAAGACAACACCACAACACGCCGCGCACCCAGCGGCATCCGAGGAGGGACCTGTGAGCTACACCATCCAGATCTGGGAAAAGCCCGTCGATTGGCCCTGGCCCACCACCAAGGCCGAGGCGGACGCACAGTACGAGCGTGCGGAGGCGGGCCCCCAGGTGCCGATGAACCCCAAGTTCGCGGCCTGGGCCCAGGCCGTCGAGCAGCGCTCTCCCGGGTTCTGGGACATCTACCTTGGTGGCCCTGAAATGACCGACCCCACCTGGGGCGTGGGCATCAACACCCGCGCTTCGGATTGGGGCGCTCCGTTTGACGATGGCTGGGAGCAGGCAGTGCGCCTGGGCCTGAACCTGTACGACCCGCAAAGTGGCGTGCACTATCTGGCCAATGGCGATGCCCCGGAAGAGCCCGACCTGCAAGTGCGCCATGCGACGCGAGCCCGCCAGGCGGGCGACGACGCCACCGCCTGGGCCGAATACCGCCACTGGGCTGCGCGCGGCAACCCCCACGCCCTCTACGCCCTGGGCCGTGCGCTGCGCTTTGGCACCATGGGCCAGCGCAGGCACTTCGACCTGGCGGCCGCGCTGCAGTTGATGGGTGCCCACGACGCAGAGACCCGCAAGGATGCCCAGGCCTTCTATGGGCGCTTTCCGGAACAAGCCAAGGAGCGTGTACAGGCACTGATGGTGCGACTGAAGGCTGCCCCTGGGGAGCAATTGCTGCGCATCGTAAACGAAGAGCGCAAGGCGGTGGACGACGCTGTGGCCCGCTGCGAACAGTTGGCGCTGTACTCGCGCAGGCGCATTGAAGCCACCGACGCCCTGGAGCCCGCCGCAGCACAGGGGCATGAGGTCGCGGCTTTCCTGCACGCGCTGGATGTCGTGATCGGCTGGGAGCAGCCCAACTACGAAAACGCCCGCACCTGGTGCCAGCGTGCGGCCGAATGGGATTACGAGCCCGCCAAGCGCCTTTTGGCCGTGATGCACGAGCGCGGCTGGGGTGGGCCAGTGGACACGCAGCAGGCCGCGAAGTGGAACACCGCCGCGCAAGAGCAGCGGCAGCAGGCGCTGAAAAAGAAGCAGGCCCAGGAAGCGTCAGAATCGCCGGGTGGCCTGAGCCTTGCGCCCATGACCCCGGCCGCGCCTGCGCCGGCGCCGGTGGTGTGGACCGGCAACCTCCTGCGCGACCTGCCGGGCTGGTACGCCCGCGAGGGCGATCCGCACGCCGCGTTTCACCTGGGCACCAGCGACGAACATGGCCGCTATGGCGGCCCCGTGAACCTGGCCCAGGCCCGCGCCTGGTATGCCCAGGCGGCCGAGGCAGGCCACGCCGACGCCACGTACAACCTGGGCACCTTCGTCGAAAGCGGCAAGGGCGGCCCCAAAGACGCAATGGTGGCCAAGGCGTTGTTCATGCTGGCCAATACGCGTGGCACCACCATGCAGATTGCCGACCTGCGCATCAAGCCACAGGACCAGGGGCCTGTGCGGGCGGTGGTGACGGCCTTGCGCGAGCCGGGGCGGCTGCGCGCCGTGCTGCAGGAGCGTGGGCTGTCGCCCAGCATCGCAGCGCCTGGCGCCTCGTCATCTGCCGCAGTGGCTGGTGCAGTTGCTGCAGGACTGTCCGCCACGGAGTGGGGGCGGGCCGATGGTGCCCCTGCAGCCCCCGTAGCGCCTGCGCGTGCCCAGCCTTCCCAGCCGCCGTCGCCCAGCCGCTCGCGCAGCCGGGTGGACGATGAGGAGGAGGAAGACGACGGGCACAGGCACGGCGCACAGTCCTCGTTTTCCCTCCACCTGGGCCATGTTGCGCTGGCCATCGGCGTCGCCAATGCCGTGCTGCTCATCGCCTTCTTCAAGCCCGGTGCGAGCTTCCGCATGGGCATGTTTGGCCTGGGACTGGTCGCAGCCTTTGGTGCCTGGCGCACAGCGCGCGACTTTGACTGGTCGCCCCTGGCGCGCGCTGTGGTGGCCGTATTGGCCGCAGTGCCGATGGTGGGCATGGCCGTATGCCTGGGCCTGCTGTTCAAGGCGGTGCGCGAGCGCGGCTAAGCGCGTTCTTGACCGGTCGTTACCTCGTGCGCCAGCATCTGCGCAAAGTACGACTCGGGCTGGATGTTGGTGTAGTTAGGAATGTCTGCCGACAGCTCGGCCATCGTCGCCTTGGCTGCCGTTTGGGCCTGCTTCAGGTCGCTGAAGAATGCGTTGGTGAGCGCCACCACCTGGCCCGGGGGCGGCTCGCCAGGGTAGAGAACACGGTCGCTCTCCAGCCGCACCAGGCCCAGCGGCTGCAATGCGGCGCGGGCGATGCGCATGTGCTCGGAGTGGTAGTAGTCGTGGTTGAAGGTGGCGCCTTCACGCCAGCGGTAAACGGCGGTGACTTTGATCATTGGTGCGATTCCATCCGGTGGTTGAAACCCGCCACCGTAGGGACAACACACCCGCCGCACAGCCGCGTGCGCGACAGCGTGTCGCCCATGTGGCTCGCATCCGTCCTCGCCGACTCAGTCTTCTTCCGATTCGCCCAGGAACCCGCCGCTCTGGTGCCCCCACAGCCGGGCGTACACGCCGCCCTGGCCCAGCAGCTGGGCGTGGGTGCCTTCTTCGACGATGCGGCCTGCGTCCATCACGATGAGGCGGTCCATGGCGGCAATGGTGGACAGGCGGTGGGCAATGGCGATCACAGTCTTGCCTTGCATCAGCCCGTCCAGGCTTTGCTGAATGGCGGCTTCGACCTCGGAGTCGAGCGCGCTGGTGGCTTCGTCCAGCAGCAGGATGGGCGCGTCCTTGAGCATCACGCGTGCAATGGCCACGCGCTGGCGCTGGCCGCCCGAGAGCTTGACGCCGCGCTCGCCCACATGTGCCTCGTAGCCGGTGCGGCCCTGCAGGTCGGTGAGCGTGGCGATGAAATCCGCCGCCTCGGCGCGCTCGGCCGCCTGGTGCAGGTCGGCCTCGCTGGCGTCGGGGCGGCCGTACAGGATGTTGTCGCGCATGGAGCGGTGCAGCAGCGAGGTGTCTTGCGTGACCATGCCGATGTTGCGGCGCAGGCTGTCCTGCGTGACATGGGCGATGTCCTGCCCGTCGATCAGGATGCGGCCCGACTGCACGTCATGAAAGCGCAGCAGCAGGTTGACCAGCGTGGACTTGCCCGCGCCCGAGCGGCCAATCAGGCCGATTTTCTCGCCGGGGCGGATGGTCAGGTTGAGCCGGTCGATGACCGGGCGGGCCCCGGGGCCGCTGCCGTAGGCAAAGGTCATGTCCTCAAAATGCACTTCGCCCTGCGTCACAACGAGTGGTTTAGCGTCGGGCGCGTCCACCACGGTGCGCGGCTTGGTCAGCGTATTGATGCCGTCCTGGATGGTGCCCACGCTCTCGAACAGGGTGGTCATCTCCCACATCACCCAGTGGGCGTGGCCGGACACGCGCAGGGTCATGGCGGTGACGGCGGCCACGGCACCGGCACCGACTTCGCCCGCCGACCACAGCCACAGCGCGGTGCCGCAGGCGCTGAGGATCATGGCGACCACCAGGATGTGGTTCACGATCTCGAACCGGCTCACCAGGCGCATCTGGGCATAGCCCGTGAGCTTGAACGCGTCCATGGCGGCACGCGCAAATTCAGACTCGCGCCGCGTGTGCGAGAACAGCTTGACGGTGGCGATGTTGGTGTACGCGTCGGTAATGCGCCCGGTCATTACCGAGCGCGCATCGGCCTGCGCCTTGCCCACCTTGCCCAGGCGCGGCACAAAGTACCAGCAGGCCAGGCCATAGGCCACCATCCACGCGGCAAAAGGCGCCAGCAGCCGCGCGTCGAACCCGGCCAGCAACACGAGGATGGTGACAAGGTAGATGCCCATGCCGATCACCACGTCGGTGGTCGTGAAGATCATGTCGCGCACGGCAAGGGCCGTCTGCATGATCTTGGTGGTGATGCGGCCCGCAAACTCGTCCGCGTAGAACGCCATGCTCTGGCCCAGCATCAGCCGGTGAAAGTTCCAGCGCAAGCGCAGTGGGAAGTTGATGGCCAGCACCTGGTGCTTGATGCTGGTCTGCACGGCCACCAGCAGCACCGAGGCCAGGAGCAGGGCGGTGATGCCCATCAACTCTCCTTTGCGCTCGGCCCACAGCGCACCCGGGGCCGTGCTGGAGATCCAGTCCACCACATGGCCGAGCACCGCAAACAGCAGCGCTTCATAGATGGCAATGGCCGCAGACAGGCCTGCCATGGCTGCTACATAGCCACGCAGGCCACGGGTGCCATCCCACACAAAGGCCATGAAGTCTTTGGGGGGCAGGTGAGGTTCGGCGGGGGGATAGGGGGGAAGGCGGCTTTCGAAAAAACGGAACAAAGTCAGAACTCCTTGTCCACCATGGTACGTGCGGTGGTACCGCTCTGTGGCGCCCGGCCGCAATGCACTCAGGACCATGAGGGTCAGCCCCATGGGTGGGGAATTGGGGTAGGAGCAGGCCCCTACGCCGACGGTTTGTAGACCACGCGGATGCGCGGCACTTGCTTCACGCCGGGCTGTTTGGTCAGAAAGCCGTACAGAAACTCGGTCAGGCTTTTTTCGCACAGCGCCAGCACGGCCGGATCGGACGCCATGGCCTCGCCCTGCTGGCGAGCGCGTTTGGCGGCCTCCTGGCTCAGCTTGATGACAGCGCCCTTGTTGTCGGTCAGCAGCCCGCCCGAGAGGATGCGGTGCTTCAGGTTGGTAACGGCTGGTGCGGCCACCAGCGCGGGGCGGTGGATGTGCACCTCGATGCCGCCGTTGGTGGCGTGCAGCTCGTAGCTTTCGGGGCGCAGGTCAAAGCCGAAGGCGTATTCGGCGGTGTAGGTGATGGCCACTACCCCGGTGGATGCGATGCCCAGCACCGATTTTTCGATGATCTGCGTGGCGCCTTCTTCGCGGACCACGGTGGCGGCGAGCAGCTTCATCTGCTCGGCCAGCGTCTGTTTGCCTGCGGTGAGGTAGCTGGTGTAGCGGGTATAGCCCAGCAGCGCATTGTTGAGTTCGGACACTTGGCGCTGCAGTTGTGCCGTTTGTGCCAGGGCACTGTCAACGCGGTGCTGCGCCCACCAGCTGGCCGCGCCTGCGGTGAGCAGGCACACGGCCAGGGCCGCACAAGAGATCCAGGCAATGCGTTTCATCAATGGGGTACAGCGCAGGGCGTGTGGTGGCCAACAGGTCGCTTGCGGGCGCCCACCGTTAGACGAGCAGCGTGACCACCACGATCACCACGCCCAGGGCCAGATTCACGCCCACCCAGCTGCGGATGCTGCCCAGGGCCTTGCCGCCGGCGGGCCAATCCGATGCAGCCACCGCCCGCTGCAGGCGTCGGAACAGCGCAAACCGGATGTGCCCGAAGATGACCATCATCGCCAGGCCCAGCGTGGCCATGATGGTCCAGTCCAGTGGCATGGCAAAGCTGCCCCCGGCCTGCACCGTTTGTTTGGCCACGCGGCCGATCATCCACAGCCCGCTGCCCAGCACCACCAGCACGGACACCCCCACGGCGGCGAAAAAGCGCTGCAGCACATCGTGCATGAGCCGCACGCGCTGCGGGGGCTCCAGCGACTGCGCTGCGGGGCGCAAAAAGAAATGGGCAAACACCATGCCACCGATCCACACGATGATGGACAGGACATGGGCGAGCTGGAGCGCGTTGTAGAGCATGGCGTGGAACGTTTGGAATAAAGGGTTTGGGTGGAAGTAAAAGAGAGAGGGCGCGGCGGGTCTGCTTAGCAGGCTGGCGGTGCGGCAACCAGCGTCAAGGCACCAGCCCATCCCGGGGTGAAGCCACCCGCACCTGGTTGCCGCCGCTTTTCTTGGACAGGTACATCGCCTCGTCGGCATGGCCCAGCAACCGGTGTTCTTCGCCCCCATGCTCGGGGTAGATGGCCACGCCGATGCTCGGCTGGATGCTCAGGCGGATACCTTCCAGGTCAAATGGCTGGCCGAAGGCTGCCAGGATCTTGTCGGCCGCTGCGGCGGCGTGTTCGCGGGCATGGCCGCCTTCGAGCAGCACCACAAATTCGTCGCCGCCCAGGCGCGCGACGGTGTCCGAGCCGCGCACGCACTCCAGCAGCCGCTGGGCCACCCGCTGCAGCAGCAGGTCGCCCATGGCATGGCCCAGGGTGTCGTTGACCTGCTTGAAGTCGTCCAGATCGAGGAACAGCAGCGACAGCAGGCTTTGGTCGCGCCGCGCGCGGGCCAGTGCGGTCTTGAGTCGGTCCAGAAACAGCTGGCGGTTGGGCAGGTGCGTGAGCTGGTCGTACTGCGCCATGTGCTCCAGGCGCTCATGCATCTGCTTGCGCTCGATGGCGGCTGCGACCTGGGTGGAGACAAACTGCAGCAGCTCCTTGTCTTTTTCGGTGTAGCGGGCCTGCTCGGTGTAGCTTTGCAGTACCAGCGCACCGATGGCGCCTTTCTGGGTTTGCAGCGGCACGCCCAGCCAGTAGAGCGGTGCGTGTTCCTGGGGTAGCTGCCGACGCAGTTGCGCGGCGCGGGGGTCGGCGTTGTCGGGGGTATCGGGCGTCAACAGAAGGGTGCTGCCGCTGTGGATCACCTCGGCACACAGCGCATCCTGCACTGGCGCCGGGGGCGTGGGGGCGGCGCCCGGTTCGTTGACGTGGTACGGAAAACTCAATGAATCACTGCAGGCGTCGTAGAGCGCGACCGCGAAATTGGTGGCAGGCAGCAGGCGCCCGATGATCTGGTGGATGTGCTGGAACAGCGCCTGCAGGTTGTGTGTGGTGTGAGCGGCTTCGGAGATGGCATAGATCACCGCCTGCATGGACTCGGTGAACTTGCGCTCGGTGATGTCGTGCGCCACCGCCAGCCGCCGCTGCTTGTCAGGCAACCAGCGCGCAGTCCAGCGGACGTGCGCGATGGAGCCATCCTTGCGCACATAGCGGTTTTCAAACTGCAACTGCAGATGGCCATCCATCACACGCTGCGCCTGGCTTTGGGTGACGGCCAGGTCTTCGGGGTGCACCAGGTCGAACATGCGCTTGCCAATGACTTCCTCGGGGGCGTAGCCAAAGATGCGCTCGAACGCCGGGCTTACAAACTCAATGGTGCTGTCCACATGGACGACGCAGACCGCGTCGAGCAGCAGGTCCACCACGTTCTCAGAAGGGATGCTTTGCATGAAGGGAAGCGCGCACAAGGTGCCAAGAAGACCCATTGTGCCGTGCGCCCCCTTGTTGTGCGGCATGGATGCAGCCCGCAACCCAAGGGATATCCATTAGGCGGTTGCTGAATGCTATCCAATTAATAGCTGTTAGCGCTTGTGGTTAAAGCGCTGGATGCACTTTTTATGTGTACTTTTCTTCCAGCGCATCCCAGGCCATTTTTTGCACCAGCCGCTGGCGCTCGGCAAACGGCGCCACCAGAGCGGGGTCTTCATCAATGCGTTGGGTGTCGCGCAGCACGGTCAGCGCCTTCTGCATGCCCGCCACCGCGCCCTGCAGCGCGGCGTTGGCGTACAGCACCAGGCCGTAGCCCAGGGCGGCCAGTTCTTCAGCGTTGGTGATGGGCGTCTTGCCGCCGATCACCATGTTCATCAGTTGGGGCGCGGCCAGCCGCTGGGGCAGGGCGCGGATCTCGTCCAGCGTGGTGACGGCCTCCACAAACAGGATGTCCGCGCCCGCCTCCTGAAAACGCTGGGCGCGCTCCACTGCCGCTTCAAAGCCCTGGGTGGCGCAGGCATCCGTGCGTGCCAGGATGAGGGTGCCTGCGTCGCGGCGCGCGTCCACGGCGGCCTTGATCTTGCCCAGCATCTCGTCGGTGCTGATCACCTCCTTGCCGCTGAAGTGCCCGCAGCGCTTGGGGCTGACCTGGTCTTCGAGCTGGATGCAGTCGGCACCAGCGCGCTCCAGTGTTCGCACCGCATGGTAGGTGTTGAGAGCGTTGCCAAAACCGGTGTCGGCATCGACGATGAGCGGCAGCTCCACCGCGTCGCGGATGCGGGCCGTGTGGTCTGCAATGTCGGTGAGGCCCATGAAGGCCTGGTCGGGCAGGCCGAACCACATGTTGGTGACGCCCGCGCCGGTCACGTAAATGGCTTCAAAGCCCAGGTCGGCCACCACGCGGGCGGAAAGCGCGTTGAACGCGCCGGGCACGATGACACCCCGGCGGGCGTGGGCCAGGGCCTTGAGTTGTTGTTTGGTGTTCATGAATTGCAAGGGACTTGATTTGCTACTGTTTTTGTAGCTGTTAAGGCTTTATGGACGGGCGGAAAGGGCCAAAAAATCAAAAAATACCGCCGGGCACACGCACCCAGCCTTCCATCAGGATGCGGGCGCTGCGGCTCATGAGGGCCTTGGTCACTGTCCACTGGCCGTCGGTCTGAACTGCCTCGGCCCCCACACGCGAGGTGCCCGAAGGGTGGCCAAACCGCACGCTGCTGCGCACGCCCCCGCCCGCTGCCAGGTTGACCAGCGTGCCTGGGATGGCTGCCGCCGTGCCAATGGCCACCGCCGCCGTGCCCATCATGGCGTGGTGCAGCTGGCCCATGGAGAGAGCGCGCACCAGCAGGGCGATGTCCTTGGCGTCAATGGCTTTTCCGCTGGAGGCCGTGTAGCTGGCAGGCGGCGCGACGAAGGCGATCTTGGGGGTGTGCTGGCGCATGGCGGCCTCGCCCAGGTCACGGATCAGCCCCATGCGCAAGGCGCCGTGGGCGCGGATGGCCTCGAAGCGTGCCAGCGCCGCCGCATCGCCATTGATGGCACCTTGTAGCTCGGTGCCGGCGTAGCCCAGCTCTTGTGCATTGAGAAAGAGGGTGGGAATGCCCGCGTTGATCAGCGTGGCGGCAAAGCTGCCGACGCCCGGGACTTCCAAGGTGTCAACGACATTGCCAGTCGGGAACATGGCGCCGCCTTCATCCCCATCGTCGGCGGGGTCGATGAACTCCAGCGCCACCTCGGCCGCCGCAAAGGTCACGCCATCCAGCTCAAAGTCGCCCGTCTCCTGCACCTCCCCATGGGCAATGGGCACATGCGCCACGATGGTCTTGCCGATGTTGGCCTGCCAGATGCGGATGGGGATGGTGCCGTCCTGCGGAATCCGCGCCGCATCGATCAGCCCCATGTGGATGGCGCAAGGCCCCACCGCGGCCGAGAGGTTGCCGCAGTTGCCGCTCCAGTCCACGAAGGGCTGGTCGATGGATACCTGGCCAAACAGGTAGTCCACATCGTGTCCTGGCCGCGTACTGCGCGACAGAATCACCGCCTTGCTGGTGCTCGATGACGCATTGCCCATGCCGTCGATCTGCTTGCCGTACGGATCAGGGCTGCCCAGCACGCGCAGCAGTAGGGCGTCGCGGGCGGGGCCGGGTTTTTGGGCGGGGGCGGGCAGGTCTTCTAACTTGAAGAAGACACCTTTGCTAGTGCCGCCACGCATGTAAGTGGCGGGGATTTTGATTTGAGAAGGATGGTTGTTCATGGTGTTCCTCCCCTCGCCCCTTGTGGGAGAGGGGCCGGGGGAGAGGGGGTGCCCGCACGCACAGCATTCCAGATGCTTTCCAGCACCGCATCCGTGTTGTGCAGGATGTCGTTGTTCCAAAACCGCAGCAGGGTGAAGCCCTGGCTGTGCAGCCAGGCGTCGCGGGCAGCGTCGTGCTCCGAATCCACATGCTGCCCGCCATCGGCTTCCACGATCAGCCGCAGACCGAAATGCACAAAGTCCACGATATAGGGGCCGATGGGTTGTTGGCGGCGGAACTTCTGGCCGTCCATGCGGTGGGCACGCAGGTGCCTCCAGAGCAGCTGTTCGGCGTCGGTCATGTTCTGGCGCAGGGTTTTGGTGAATTGGCGTTGGTCCATGGGTAGGCCCCCTCTCCCCCGGCCCCTCTCCCACAAGGGGCGAGGGGAGCAAGATAAATAGCAGCGATTGTCATCGTGCGCGAGCCCCTCTCCCCTCGCGGGAGAGGGGTTGGGGAGAGGGGGCGACCCCAGCCCGCGCCGCCAAAAAATCCTGCGCAAAACGCTGCAGCACACCACCCGCCGCGTACACCGAAACCTCCTCTGCAGTGTCTAGCCGACAGCGCATGGGCACTTTCACCACCTCACCCAGCTTGTGTTGAACAACAAGCATCACCGTCGCACCGGGCATCAGATCACCCTCCACGTCATACACCTCCCTCCCATCCAGCCCCAGCGTGATGCGATTGACCCCCACCTCAAACTCCAACGGCAACACACCCATCCCGATCAGATTGGTGCGGTGAATACGCTCAAAGCCCTCGGCAACCACCACCTCCACCCCCGCCAGCCGCACACCCTTGGCGGCCCAGTCGCGGCTCGACCCCTGGCCGTAGTCGGCACCGGCAATGATGATGAGCGGCTGGCGGCGGTTCAGATAGGTTTCCATGGCCTCCCACATGCGCATGACCTGGCCTTCGGGCTCCACGCGGGCGAGCGATCCCTTTTTCACTTTGCCATCCACCACGGCCATCTCGTTGACGAGCTGCGGGTTGGCAAACGTGGCGCGCATGGCCGTGAGGTGGTCGCCCCGGTGCGTGGCGTAGGAGTTGAAGTCCTCCTCGGGCACGCCCATGCGCGCCAGGTACTCGCCCGCTGCACTGTCCGGCAAGATGGCGTTGGATGGCGACAGGTGGTCGGTGGTGATGTTGTCGGGCAGGATGGCCAGCGGGCGCATGCCCCGCAGGGTGCGCGGGTGGGCGGCCAGTGCGCCGATGCCCTCGGTGTCCCAGTAGGGCGGGCGGCGGATGTAGGTGGACTGTGGGCGCCAGTCGTACTGGGGCGACACGCGGGGGCCTTTGTCATGCCGCAGGGCGAACATGGGTTCGTACACGGCGCGGTACTGCGCAGGCTTCACGGCAGTCTTCACCACGGCGTCGATTTCTGCGTCGCTGGGCCACAGGTCTTTGAGGCGAATCGCCTGGCCGTCCACCACCGCCAGCACGTCTTTTTCGATGTCAAACCGTACCGTGCCCGCAATCGCATAGGCCACGACCAGCGGGGGCGAGGCCAAGAAGGCCTGCTTGGCATAGGGGTGGATGCGTCCGTCGAAATTGCGGTTGCCCGAGAGCACGGCGGTGGCGTACAGGTCGCGGTCAATGATCTCCTGCTGGATGGCAGGGTCGAGCGCACCCGACATGCCGTTGCAGGTGGTGCAGGCAAAGGCCACGATGCCAAAGCCGAGCTTTTCCAGGTCGGCCAGCAAGCCCGCTTCCTTCAAATACAGCTCCACCGCCTTGGAGCCGGGCGCCAGCGAGGTCTTGACCCAGGGCTTGCGCGTGAGGCCCAGCCGGTTGGCGTTGCGCGCCAGCAGCGCTGCGGCGATCACGTTGCGCGGGTTGCTGGTGTTGGTGCAGCTGGTGATGGCGGCAATGACCACGGCGCCATCGGGCATCGTGCCGTCCTGCGGTGCGGGCATGGCCCAGGGGCCCGCGATGCCTTGGGCGGCCAGGTCGGACGTGGCAACGCGCGCATGCGGGTTGGAAGGGCCGGCCAGGTTGCGCACTACGCTCGACAGGTCGAACACCAGGTTGCGCGCGTAGACCGCATCTTTGAGGGTGTCTGACCACAATCCCGCTGCCTTGGCATAGGTCGCGACCAGCTTCACTTGTTCCGCCTCGCGGCCCGTCAGCGTCAGATACTCCAGCGTCTGTTCGTCGATGCTGAACAAGGCCGCCGTGGCGCCGTATTCGGGAGCCATGTTCGAGATGGTGGCGCGGTCACCAATCGTAAGCCTGGGCGCGCCTTCGCCAAAAAACTCCAGGTAGGCGCCCACCACCTTGGCCTTGCGCAAAAACTCGGTGAGCGCCAGCACCACATCGGTGGCGGTGATGCCGTCCTGGCGCTGGCCGGTCAGCTCCACGCCCACAATCTCGGGCAGCCGCATCATCGATGCACGCCCCAGCATCACGTTCTCGGCCTCCAGGCCGCCCACGCCGATGGCGATCACACCCAGCGCATCCACATGCGGTGTGTGGCTGTCGGTGCCCACGCAGGTGTCGGGGTAGGCCACGCCCTGGTCGGCGTGGACCACGGGCGACATTTTTTCCAGATTGATCTGGTGCATGATCCCGTTCCCCGCCGGGATCACATCCACGTTGGCGAAGGCTTTTTTCGTCCACTCGATGAAGTGAAAGCGGTCTTCGTTGCGGCGGTCTTCGATGGCGCGGTTCTTGGCGAAGGCATCGGGGTCGAACCCGCCACACTCCACGGCCAGGGAATGGTCCACGATGAGCTGCACTGGCACCACGGGGTTCACCTGGGCCGGGTCGCCACCCTCGTTGGCAATCGCATCGCGCAGGCCCGCCAGGTCTACCAGGGCGGTCTGGCCCAGGATGTCGTGGCACACCACACGTGCGGGGTACCAGGGAAAATCACGGTCGCTGCGGCGCTCGACAAGCTGGCGCAGGCAGTCATCAATGGTGGCCGGGTCGGCGCGGCGCACGATGTTCTCGGCAAACACGCGGGCGGTATAGGGCAAGGTGGCCCAGGCGCCGGGTTGCAGGGCGTTGACGGCCTCGCTGGCGTCGAAGTAGTCCAGCTGCGTGCCGGGCAGTTGCTTGCGGTACAGGGTGTTCATGGCCATGGGGCTGGGTACTGGGTCGTCTTGGTTTTTATTTGCGGTCCTGGATTGGTACGAACGCCAGGTCTTCCGGCCCGGTGTAGTTCGCACTCGGCCGGATGATTTTGTTGTCCTGCCGCTGCTCGATGATGTGCGCCGCCCAGCCGCTGGTGCGTGCGATGACGAACAGCGGAGTGAACATGGCGGTAGGCACACCCATCATGTGGTAGCTCACGGCGCTGAACCAGTCGAGGTTGGGGAACATTTTTTTGACCTCCCACATCACGGTCTCCAGCCGCTCGGCAATGTCATACATCTTGGTGCTGCCAGCCTCTTGCGACAAGTTGTGCGCAACGCCCTTGATGACGACATTGCGTGGGTCGCTCACGGTGTAGACCGGGTGGCCGAAGCCAATGACCACCTCCTTCGCCTCCACGCGGCGGCGGATGTCGGCCTCGGCTTCGTCCGGGCTGTCGTAGCGCTTCTGAATCTCGAAAGCCACCTCGTTGGCACCACCATGCTTGGGTCCGCGCAGCGCGCCGATGGCGCCGGTGATGGCTGAATACATGTCGCTGCCCGTGCCGGCCACCACGCGGGCGGTGAAGGTGGATGCATTGAATTCGTGCTCGGCATACAGGTTGAGCGAGGTGTGCATGGCACGCTCCCAGGCAGCGCTGGGTTTGGTGCCATGCAGCAGGTGCAAGAAGTGCGCACCGATGGAGTCGTCATCGGTCTCCACCTCGATGCGACGGCCCGAACTGGCCCAGTGGTGCCAATAGAGCAGCATGGAGCCCAGTGATGCCATGAGCCGGTCGGCAATGTCGCGCGCACCCGGCAGGTTGTGGTCATCCTTTTCGGGCAGCGCACAGCCCAGGGCCGAGACGCCCGTGCGCATCACGTCCATGGGGTGGCTGGCGGCGGGCAGTTGCTCCAGCGCCTGCTTCACACTCATCGGCAGGCCACGCAGGGCCTTGAGCTTGGACTTGTAGGCCCGGAGCTCGGCGCGTGTGGGCAGCTTGCCGTGCACCAGCAGGTGGGCGATCTCTTCGAACTCGCAGACCTCGGCAATGTCGAGGATGTCGTAGCCCCGGTAGTGCAGGTCGTTGCCCGTGCGGCCTACGGTGCACAGGGCGGTGTTGCCCGCCGTCACGCCCGAGAGCGCGACGGACTTCTTGGGCTTGAAGCCCGGGGTTTCAACGGTGGTAGTCATGCGGTCTCCTGGTTTACATATGTGTTGGTGATGGCAGCGGGGCGGCCTTTGCCATCCACCGCCACCATTTCAAAAATTCCCTTCAGCACTTCGTCCTGGGGCGAGCCCAGCGTGGCGGCCAGACCGGTCACGCACACGGTGAGCGAGCTGCGGCCGACGCGGGTGACCCAGGCGCGCAGCGTGAGCACGTGGCCCACGGGCACCGGGGCCAGAAAACGCACGTCAGTCACGCCCGCCATCACCACATCGCGCTGTGCGGCGCCGCGCGCTGCCAAAAATGCCGCCTTGGCCATGAGCTGCAGGGCGTTGCCGCCAAACAGCGTGCCGTAGTGGTTGGCTTCGGCGGGGAAGACGATTTCCGTCAGCTCGACGGTGCCTTGAGGGGTTGTCATGATTCGCAATTTACGCACAATGACATCTCTCTGTAAGTCCTGAATTAGCGAATGATTGCGAATAAAAAAACGTCAATTTGCAAATATTGCGAATGATGGTGAAGGTGCTGCCAAGCACCACTGAGAAAGATGGAATGAAAAAAACCTTCATGGGTGTGCGCTTGCGCCGCCTGCGCGAAGAGCGCGGCATGACCCAGGTGGCGCTGGCCCGGGCGCTGGACCTGTCAGCCAGCTACCTCAACCAGCTGGAGCAGAACCAGCGCCCGCTCACGGTGCCCGTTCTGCTCAAGATCAACGCCGTGTTCGGTGTGGATGTGCAGCGGTTTTCTGACGACGACGAGGCGCGTCTGATTACCGGCCTTCGAGAGGTGCTGGCTGACCTGCCTGCGGGTGTGGGCGGGGAGGGCGCGGGCGATGCCGTCTCGCTGGCCGAGATCCGCGAGCTGGCCGCAGGCATGCCTGCGGTGGCGCGCACACTGCTGGCGCTGCACCAGCGGCACCGCCAGGCGCTGGAGCGGCTGGCGGCCCTGGGCAACGACCGCAGCGGTGAGGGCGTGTTGGCCCCGCACCCACCCATGGCCTATGAAGAAGTACGCGACTTCTTCTTTGCGCGCCAGAACCACATTGCCGAGCTGGACGACGCGGCCGAGCGATGTGCAGCCGACTGGGGCCTGCTGCCCGGCCGGGCCGATGAGGCGCTGGCCCAACGCCTGCTCGTGGCCCACGGGGTGCGCGTGCTGGATGTGGCCGACCTGCCCGGCCAAGCGCAGCGCGTGTTCCAGGCAGAGGCCGGGCTGCTGCAACTGGCGGCAGGGCTGGAGCGCGGGCAGCGCGCGTTTCAGATGGCGACACAGCTGGCGTTTCTGGAGCAGGGCGCCGAGCTGCAGCGCTTGGCCGACAGCGCCGGGCTGTCCAGCGACCAGGCCCGGGCGCTGGCGCGCATCGGTCTGGCCAACTACTTTGCGGGGGCGCTGGTGCTGCCCTACACGGCCTTTCTGCGGGCGGCCGAAGCGGCGCACTACGATATCGACCGGCTGGGCCACCAGTTTGGCGTGGGTTTCGAGACGGTGTGCCACCGCCTGTCCACCTTGCAGCGGCCCAGCGCGCGGGGCGTACCGTTCTTCTTCATCCGGGTGGACCGCGCGGGCAACATCAGCAAGCGGCAGTCGGCCACGCACTTTCACTTCAGCAAGATCGGCGGCACCTGCCCGCTGTGGAATGTGTACGAAGCCTTTGCCCAGCCCGGCCGCACCGTGCCGCAGGTTGCGCGCATGCCCGACGGCCGCGCCTACCTGTGGGTGGCGCGCACCGTGGCGCGGGGCGGGGGCGGGTGGGGTGTGCCGGGCAAGGAGTTCTCGGTGGCGCTGGGCTGCGACATCCGGCATGCGCCGCAACTGGTGTACGCACGCGGTCTGGACCTGGCCAACCCCGATGCGGCCGTGCCGATCGGCATGGGTTGCAAGGTGTGCGAGCGGGACGCCTGCCCGCAGCGGGCGTTTCCCCCCATAGGACGTGCGCTGGATGTGAACGAGAATCGAAGCCGCTTTGCACCGTACCCGGTGGCGGGCCGCCCGGGGCAGACACTCTCTTGACCTGGGTTATGAAAAACGCTCATCAATTCATAGCTGTCGACGCATGAGGGTGTTGCGCTGACGGCACTTTCTACCAAATAACTGATTGGTAACCAGTTGTTGTGCCGCCGCTTGCTCCAACGGATGGCAGATTGCCGCTATCCTGCGCTTTGCCCGAATCCTTGGTGCGGCTGCCATGGCACATACCCATAACGCAGGTACCTTTGTCCAGGCTCTGCTTTGATACCGAATGCCAACGCCCACCCGCCCCACGCCATGGCCCCACTGACGCAAAACGGTCGATACCGGCACTGGATGGCCGGGTTGGGCGTGGCTGTGCTCGGCGTGACGGTAAGCCTTTGGCTGGCCTGGCAGCAGGCCGACTCTGTGGCCCAGGTCGGGCGCGCGCGATTCATGCAGGAGGCGCGCGGGTTTGCCGATGCGCTGAGCCAGCGCATCGAAGGGCATACCGAAGTCGTCAACGGCCTGCGCGGCCTGTTCACGGCGAATCCCCACCTCACGCGCCTGGAGTTTGAGCGCGCGGCCAGCGACCTGGAGGTGGGCCAGCGCTACCCCGGTGTGCGCAACCTGTCGTTCACCCGCTGGGTGCCTGGCGCCGAGCGGGCCGCCTACGAAGCCCGCGTGCGTGCCGACACTTCGCTGACCTCCCAGGGCTACCCCAACTTCACCATCCGGCCGCCGGGCGAACGGGCGGAATACTTTGTGGCCGAATACCTGTGGCCCATGGCAGGCAACGAAGGTGTGCTGGGCTTTGACATCAGCAGCCAGCCCACCAACCTGGCCGCCATGCAGTACAGCCGGGACAGCGGCCACACCGTGGTCTCTGCCCCGTTTGATTTGCTGCAGGAAGAAACACACCGCCAGGGATTCGTGATCCGCGTGCCGGTTTTTGACTACACGGCGGGCACGCCGGAGCCTCGTTTTCTGGGGGCCGTGGCATCCACCATCCGGGTGTATGACCTGGTGCAGGCGCTGGGCAGCCAGGGCCTGCTCAACGGGATCGTTGTGTCCATGGCCGACCATGGTTCGGTGCGGGCAGGCTCTGCCGACTCCACGGTGCGGCCCTTGCTGGCACAGTCATCGGCGGCATTGCCGGGCGCGCAGCCGTTTGTGCGCGACCTGCAGGTGCATGACCGGCGCTGGCGACTGACCTTCTACCCGGCGCGCTCGTTCCTGTCGCCCTCCGAGGCGCGGCTGCCTGTGCTGGTGGGGCTGGGCGGTGCGCTGGTCTCCTTGCTGCTGGCGTCTACCGTGGGCCTGCTGGTGCGCCAGCGCACGCTGGCTCTCGCACGGGCCCAGGTGTCCGAAGATGCCCGGCGCGAAAGCGAAGAACGGTTTCATGCCCTGTTCAACCAGGCCAGCGTGGGCGTGGCGCTGCTGGACACCACCACCGGCCGATTTCTGCGCGCCAACCAGCGCTATTGCGACATTGTGGGCTACAGCCCTGAGGAGATGGCTGCGCTCCATGTCCAGGCCCTCATCCATCCTGACGACCTGGAGGCCGACACACAGCACCTGGAACGCCTCAAGAAAGGCGAAGTGCCCGAGTACCGGCTCGAAAAGCGCTACCTCCACAAGAGCGGGCACATCGTGTGGGTGGACCTCACGGTGTCGCCCATGTGGGTACCCGGGGCCCGGCCTGACCACCACATCGCGGTGGTGCAGGACATCACCGCGCGCAAGCGCATGGAAGACACCCTGCGCAGCAACGAGCACCGGCTGCGCGGCATCCTGGAACGCCTGCCCATGGGCCTGTGCCTGGTTCAGACCGACGGCCGCATCAGTTTTCGCAACGACCGCTACGTGCAGATCTGCGGCTACACGTCGCAAGACGTACCGGACGTGGAAACCTGGTGGCAGCGCGCTTACCCCGACGAATCTGAACGCACCGCTGTCCACGATGCCTGGCGCCAGGCCGCAAAGCAGGCCGTGGCGGGCGACGGGGTGATACCCGCCCGCGAATACACCATTCGCTGTGCCGACGGCACACGGCGGCCCGTCGAGGTGTCGGGAGTTGTGGTGGAGGGCGGGCACCTTGTCACCATGCAGGACCTGAGTCAGCGCAAGGCGGCCGAGGAAGAGATCAACAACCTGGCCTACTACGACCCACTCACCCGCTTGCCCAACCGCCGCCTGCTCATGGACCGGTTGCAGCAGGCGTTGGCCACCAGTGCCCGCCACCAGCGCAGCGGCGCCTTGCTGCTGCTGGATCTGGACAATTTCAAGACACTGAACGAAACCCGGGGCCACGACAGCGGCGACAACCTGCTGCTGCAGGTGGCCCACCGGCTGCGCAATTGCGTGCACGAGGACGACACCGTGGCCCGCCAGGGCGGCGACGAGTTTGTGGTGGTGCTGGAAGACCTGGGCGACAACCCTGAGGAGGCTGCGGCCCGCAGCGAAGAGGTGGGTCAGCGCATCCTGACCGCCCTGCGCGAGCCTTACGTGCTCAACGGCGCGGCGCACCACAGCTCGCTGAGCATGGGGGTCACCATTTTCAGCGGCATGCGCGAGACGGTGGACGAGCTGCTCAAGCGGGCCGACCTGGCGCTCTACCAGGCCAAAAATGCGGGCCGCGACACCCTGCGCTTTTACGACCCCCAGATGCAAGCTGCTGTCAGCGCGCGCGCCGCGCTGGAGCTGGACATGCGCATCGGCCTGGCGCAGGGCCAGTTCGAGCTGTACTACCAGCCGCAGATCGACCGGGGCCGCATCACGGGGGCCGAGGCGCTGCTGCGCTGGCGCCATCCCCGCGATGGGTTTGTCTCGCCTGCGCATTTCATCCCGCTGGCGGAAGAGACCGGCCTCATCCTTCCGCTGGGTGAATGGGTGCTCCAGGCGGCCTGCGCGCAACTGGCCCGCTGGGCGCGGCACGCCGACCTGGCGGGTTTGGGGCTGGCCGTGAACGTGAGCCCGCGCCAGTTCCACCAGGCCGGTTTTGTGGCCCAGGTGCTGGCAGCACTGGCCAGCTCAGGCGCGCAGGGGCCGCAGCTCAAGCTGGAACTGACCGAAGGCCTGCTGCTGCAGGACGTGGAAGACACGATCGAGAAAATGGGCCAGCTCAAGGGCTATGGTGTGGGCTTCTCACTGGACGACTTTGGTACCGGGTACTCGTCGCTGGCCTACCTCAAGCGCCTGCCGCTGGACCAGCTCAAGATCGACCAAAGTTTTGTGCGCGACGTGCTCACCGACCCCAACGACGCCGCCATCGCCCGCACCGTGGTGGCCTTGGGCACCAGCCTGGGCCTGCGCGTGATCGCCGAAGGTGTGGAAACCGAGGCCCAGCGCGAGTTTCTGGAGCGCCACAACTGCCATGCCTGGCAGGGCTACCTCTTCAGCCCGCCCGTACCCGTGGCCGAGTTTGAGGCACTGGTGCGCAAAACCAATGGGGTGGATGCGCAGGACCCGCAGGACGTACACGACGCACACGGCGCGTAACCCAGGAACGCTGCCCCCATCCGGCCCCGGGCCTTGCTGGCACTGCTGCAGAATATCAATATTCATAGCGTGAAATCGTTGCTGGATAAGCGGTAGGGCCTGTTTTTTCCAAATGTTTCTGTGGCACCCTGGCTCTGGGGTCTGGGCATGCTGCCAAGGGCCCGTGGTCATCGGGCGGCGCGGTATCATTCCGCCCTTGCTGCGGCCTGCGTGTTCCGGCCCGGAACGTCCGTCTGGCGCCACTTTTTGCACCCCAGCCTTCTTCCTCTTTTTGCCCGCCCCCTGACCCGTGCGTCTCACCTCGATCAAGCTTTCCGGTTTCAAGTCGTTCGCTGAACCCACCAACTTCATGCTGCCCGGGCAACTGGTCGGCGTGGTGGGCCCGAACGGCTGCGGCAAGTCCAACATCATGGATGCGGTGCGCTGGGTGCTGGGCGAGAGCAAGGCCAGCGAGCTGCGTGGCGAGTCCATGCAGGACGTGATCTTCAGCGGTACCACCACCCGCAAACAGGCCAGCCGCGCCAGCGTGGAGCTGGTGTTCGACAACTCCGACCACCGTGCAGGCGGCCAGTGGGGCCAGTACGGCGAAGTGGCCGTGCGCCGCGTGCTCACGCGCGACGGCACCAGCAGCTACTACCTCAACAACCAGCCCGTGCGCCGCCGCGACGTGCAGGACGTGTTCCTGGGCACCGGCCTCGGGCCCCGCGCCTACGCCATCATCGGCCAGGGCACCATCAGCCGCATCATCGAAAGCCGCCCTGAGGAGTTGCGCCTGTTCCTCGAAGAGGCTGCGGGCGTCTCCAAATACAAGGAGCGCCGCCGCGAGACCGAAAACCGCCTGTCGGACACGCGCGAGAACCTCACGCGGGTCGAAGACATCCTGCGCGAGCTGAATGCCAACCTCGAAAAGCTCGAAAAACAGGCCGAGGTGGCCGCCAAGTACAACACCCTGCAGGCCGACGCTACGCTCAAGCAGCACCAGCTGTGGTTTTTGAAGCGGGCCGAAGCTGAGGAGCAGCAGAACAAGGTGCGCCTGGACGGCCTGCAAGCCGTGAACGACCTGGAATCGCGCATGGCCGATCTGCGCGCGGTGGAGTCTGACCTCGAAACCATCCGCCAGGCCCACTACGCCGCTGGCGACCAGGTGAACCAGGCCCAGGGCAAGCTTTATGAAGCCACGGCCGAAGTCGGCAAGCTTGAAGCCGAGATCCGCTACGTGATAGAAGGCCGCCAGCGCGTGGAGCAGCGCCTGGTCACGCTGGCAGAGCAGATCGCCCAATGGCAGGCCCGCAAGGAAGAGGCCGACGTGGAGCTCGAAAACCTGGCCGGTGCCGGTGTGGACGCCGAAGAACGCGCCGAGATGCTGGCCGCCCAGGTGGAAGAGCAGGCCATGCAGCTGCCCGACCTGGAAGAGGCCCTGCGCCTGGCGCAAAGCCGCACGGCCGAGCAACGGACTGCCGTGGTGCAGGTCCAACAGCAGATTGGCGTGCTCGCTGCCGAGCAGCGCAGCTTTGACGAACAAAGCCGCCAGCTTGACGCCCGCTTCGAGCGCCTGCGCACCGACCGCAACGCACTGGCCGCCCCCGACGAAGCCCGTCTGACCAACCTGCGCGAACAGCTCGAAGAAGCGCAAGAGATCGCAGAAACCACCGCAGCCCGCCTGCACGAGCTGCAGGAGTCCGTGCCCCAGCTCGACGACGACCGCCGCGCGCGCCAGCAGGCCGTCAACAGCGAGAGCGCGCGCCAGGCCGAGCTGTCGGCCCGCATGGAGGCGCTCAAGGCGCTGCAGGAAAAGGTCAAGACCGACGGCAAGCTGCGCCCCTGGCTTGCCAAACATGGCCTTGATGGCTTGCAAGGCCTGTGGAGCCGTATCCACATCGAACCCGGCTGGGAAAACGCGCTGGAAGCCGCCTTGCGCGAACGGCTGGCCGCCTTGGAAGTAGGGCGCCTGGACATGGTGCGCGGCTTCCTCGGCTCCGGCGGCAACGATGCGCCGCCCGCGCGCCTGGCCTTCTACAGTGCCCCCGCTGCGGGCCACCCCGAAACATCGTCCCCCCACGCCCGCCTGTCAGACCTGCTGCGCCTGAACGATGCGGGCCTGCGGGCCGTGTTAGTGGACTGGCTGCAAGGCTGCTACACCGCGCCCACGCTGGACGACGCTTTGGCCCGCCGCAGCACGCTGCAGCCCGGCGAAGTGGTGTTTGTGCCCACGGGCCATGCCGTCAGCGCCCACAGTGTGAGCTTTTATGCACAGGACTCCGAGCAGTCGGGCATGTTGGCCCGCGCGCAGGAGATCGAGCACCTCGAAAAAGAGCTGCGCGCGCAGGCCCTGATCGCCGAAGAATCGCGCACGGCCCTGGTCCGCGCGGAGGCTGCGTATGCCGATGCTTCCCAGCGCCTCGTGGCCGCACGCCGCGAAGCCACCGAAACACAAAGCCGTGCCCACGAGCTGCAGGTCGAGACCCTGCGCCTCACGCAGCTGGCCGAGCAGACCCGTGCGCGCAGCCAGCAAATCGACGGCGATCTGGCCGAGGTGGAAGCCCAGCTGGCCGACCTGCAGGAGCGCCGCGTTGCCGCCGAAGCGCGCTTTGAAGAGCTCGACATGCAGCTGGCCGACAGCCAGGAGCGCGAGGCCCAATTGGGCGACAAGGTCATCGAAGCCGAGCGCAAGCTGACCGCTTGCCGTGAACAGCAGCGCACGCTGGAGCGCCAGGCGCAAGAGGCCACCTTCTCGCAACGCAGCCTGGAGGCGCGCCGCGCCGAACTCAACCGCTCCATCGAAACTGCCACCCAGCAGGCCAAGGCCCTGGCCGACGAAGAGCAGCGCGCGCGCGATGAGCTTGCCCGCCTGTCCGACGCCGCCGCGCAAGGCGGCCTGCAGGCCGCGCTGGAGCTGAAGATGGAGCGCGAAAAGGCCCTTGGTGCCCAGCGCAGCGAATACGACGACCTGACCACCAAGCTGCGCGCCAGCGACGAGCGCCGCATGCAGCTCGAACGCGCGCTCGACCCGCTGCGCGCGCGCATCACCGAGTTCCAGCTCAAGGAACAGGCCGCGCGCCTGGGCCTGGAGCAGTACACCACCCTGCTGGCCGACGCCCAGGCCGACCTCGAAGCCGTGGCCCAGTCGATCACCGACGGCAATGTGCGCATGGGCGGCCTGCAAGGCGAAATCGACCGCCTGCACCGCGAGATCGCGGCCCTGGGCGCGGTCAACTTGGCTGCGTTGGATGAACTGAAGCTGGCCAGCGAACGCAAGATCTTCCTCGATGCGCAGACCGCCGACCTGACCGAGGCCATGAACACGCTGGAAGACGCGATCCGCAAAATCGACGGCGAAACGCGCCAGTTGCTCTCTGGCACGTTCGACACCGTGAACGCGCACTTTGGCCGCATGTTCCCCGAGCTGTTCGGCGGTGGCCAGGCCAAGCTCATCATCACGGGCGACGAAATCCTCGACTCCGGCGTGCAGGTGATGGCGCAGCCGCCCGGCAAGAAGAACCAGACCATTCACCTGCTGTCGGGGGGCGAAAAGGCCCTCACGGCCATCGCGCTGGTGTTTGCCATCTTCCAGCTCAACCCCGCGCCGTTCTGCCTGCTGGACGAGGTGGACGCGCCGCTGGACGACGCCAACACCGAGCGTTATGCCAAGCTCGTGTCCAGCATGAGCAAGGGCACGCAGTTTTTGTTCATCAGCCACAACAAGATCGCGATGGAAATGGCCGAACAACTGATCGGCGTGACCATGCAGGAGCAGGGTGTGTCGCGCATCGTGGCGGTGGACATGGAGTCCGCGCTTTCGATGGCCGACGCCTGAAAAACTCACATTCTCTGAACCCATGAGCACATTGCAACTGAGTCTGGCCATCATTGGCGGTCTGGTGCTGGCCCTCATCGTGGCCTACAACACCTGGACCTCGCGCCGCAATGCGCCCAAGCGCGCGCTGCCGCAAGAGCCCGTGGATCCCGCCGGTGAGCCGGTCCAGCGCCAGGAGCCTGGCTTCGATGCGGGGGCTGCCGTGGCCGTACCGCCGGGTGAGTTTCACGGCCTCGACCGGGGCCCCGACCCCTCGGAGCATGCGGTCGATGCCGATGAGGCCCTGCAGCTGCCCGTGCCACCGTTTTCGCTGGAGCGCCGCCCCGGGCTCGATCCGCTCATCGATGTCATTGCATCGCTGCAGCCCGAGCATGTGGTGTCGGGCGATGCTGCTCTGGCCGCGCTGCCGCCGACCCGCCGCGCAGGCAGCAAGCCGTTCGCCATCGAAGGCCTCAACGAAGCGAACCAGCAGTGGGAAACCCCTGCACCGGGCCAGCGCTACCAGAGCTTCCAGGCCGGTGTGCAGCTGGCCAACCGCATGGGCGCGCTCAACGAGATCGAGTTTTCCGAGTTCGTCGTCAAGGCCCAGGCGTTTGCCGACGCTATCAATGCCGCCCCCGACTTCCCCGACATGCTGCAGGAAGTGGCCCGCGCCCGCGAGCTGGACCAGTTCGCCAGCGACCACGACGCCCAGCTCATGTTCATGCTGCGCGCCCGCCAGGCCGCCTGGAGCCCCGGCTACGTGCAGCAGAACGCCGCCCGCTTGGGCTTTGTGCCCGGAGCCATGCCCGGCCGCCTGGTGCTGCCTGCCAGCGCACAGGGCTTGCCGCCCCTGCTCACGCTGGGCTACGACACCCAGGCTGCGCTGGCCGAAGACCCCGACCAGTCCGCCATCCGCGACATCACTCTGAGCCTGGACGTGGCGCAAGTTCACCGTACCGAACAACCCTTTGCGCGCCTGCGCGACGTAGGGGCCGCGCTGTGCGACGCGATGGATGGGGTGCTCTGCGACCAGAACGGCCAGCCG
The DNA here is from genome assembly GCF_019218805.1 of Acidovorax sp. sif0632. Classification (NCBI taxonomy): domain Bacteria; kingdom Pseudomonadati; phylum Pseudomonadota; class Betaproteobacteria; order Burkholderiales; family Comamonadaceae; genus Acidovorax; species Acidovorax sp. sif0632. The sequence continues at coordinate 65,897 of NZ_JAHUWW010000006.1, forward strand.
CTGCCCGCGATGGCCATGGATCCGATTGCTGCGGACCTGGAGCTGCTGTATGACCAGCTCGATGGACGGGATCTGTCGGCCGGGTCGGTGCTGGCGCGACGACTTTTCAGCTAGTGCAGCGCATGAGTGCAATGCAGGTCCGTCTGGCAACCGAAGCTGACCACGGCGCCGTCAAAGCTCTGTACAGAGAACTGCGGCCTCAGGACCCCGAGGTGGACAGTGATGCGTCCTTGGCGCATTTTCGTGTTGTGTTGCAGTCTCCGCAGGCGCGCCTCGTCGTTGCGCTTTGCGAAGGCGAAGTCGGTGCCACCTGCATGCTGGCTTCGATCCCCAATTTCGCGAGTGCAGGAATGCCCATCGGTGTCATTGAGCACGTGATTACGGGCGAGCGCTTTCGTCGCCGGGGGCTGGCACTTGCTGCTCTGGAGTTCGCTCTGGATGCAGCTTGGACAATGAATTGCTGCAAGGTATTTCTTCTCTCGGGTGCTCAACGCAAGCAAGCGCACCGACTCTATGAATCTGCCGGCTTTGTTGGCAACCAGGAATTGGGCTTCGTCCAGAAGAACCCCAGGGCGGTCCGCCATGACTGAGCAATCTGATCTTTTTTCGGCTCCAGCGCCCGCAGATCAAGCGCAACCAGCTATCAAAATCAAAGCACTGCGCGACCAGCTCAACCACTGGGCGCACCAGTACTACGTGCTGGACGAACCCACGGTGCCCGATGCCGAATACGACCGTGTGTTCCGCGAGTTGCAGGCGCTGGAGGCCGCGCACCCCGACCTCGTCACCCCCGAATCGCCCACGCAGCGCGTGATTGGTGCGGTGATGGAGGGCTTGGCATCGGTGCGCCACGCGGTGCCCATGCTCAGCATCCACACCGAAACCGACACCGAGGCCACCGGCGCGCAGGCGTTTGATGCCCGCGTGCGGCGCGAGCTGGGCCTGTCGGAATCGGACCCTGCCATCGAATACGTGGCCGAGCCCAAGTTTGACGGCCTGGCCATGAGCCTGCGCTATGAAAACGGCCGCCTGGTGCAGGCCGCTACGCGCGGTGATGGCGAGGTGGGCGAGGACGTGACGCACAACATCCGCACGATCCGGCAGATACCCCTCACGCTGCCTGGCGGTGTACCGCCGCTGCTCGAAGTACGTGGCGAGGTCTACATGCGCCGTGCAGACTTTGATGCTCTCAACGAGCGCCAGCGTGAGCAGGGCGGTAAGACCTTTGTGAACCCACGCAACGCCGCAGCGGGTGCGGTGCGCCAGCTCGACTCCGGCATCACCGCCCAGCGCCCCTTGAGCTTTTTTGCCTATGGCCTGGGCGCCATCACGCCGCCCGGCGATGGCGGGCCGGTGTTCCGCACGCACTACGAGATGCTGCAGACGCTGAAGTCCTGGGGTTTTCCAGTTGCAGCGCAGGTGCAGATTGCGGTAGGTGCTACTGAATTGGTAGCATTTCACCAGCAGGTGGGAGCCAGCCGCGATGCGCTGCCGTACGACATCGACGGTGTGGTCTACAAGGTCAATTCCCTGCAGTTGCAGCGCGACCTGGGCTTCAAGACCCGCGAGCCGCGCTGGGCCGTGGCGCACAAGTACCCGGCCCAGGAGATGGCCACCAAGATCGAAGGCATCGACGTACAGGTAGGCCGCACTGGCAAGATCACGCCGGTCGCACGCCTGGCGCCAGTGTTTGTGGGCGGTGTCACCGTCACCAATGCAACGCTGCACAACCTGTTCGAGATTCGCAAGAAGGGCGTGCGCGTGGGCGACACCGTCATCGTGCGCCGCGCGGGCGATGTGATTCCCGAGGTGGTGGGCGTGATGCCGGGCAAGCGCACGGGGTATGTGCCCAACTTCCGCATGCCCACAGCCTGCCCCGTGTGCGGTAGCGATGTGGTCCGCGAAAAGGGCGAAGCCAACCACCGCTGCACGGGTGGCCTGTTCTGCGCCGCACAGCGCAAGGAGGCCATCCTGCACTTCGCCGCGCGCCGCGCCATGGACATCGAAGGCCTGGGCGACAAGCTGGTGGACCAGCTGGTGGACGCCAACGTGATCCGTACGCTGCCCGACCTGTACCGGCTGGGCCTCACGTCGCTCATCGCGCTGGAGCGCGTGGCCGAGAAGTCGGCCCAGAACGTGCTGGCTGCGCTCGAAAAATCCAAGCAGACCACCTTGCCGCGCTTCCTGTTCGGTCTGGGGCTGCGCCATGTGGGCGAGGCCACGGCCAAGGACCTCGCTCGGCACTTTGGCACGCTGGACGCCATCATGGATGCGAGCGTGGAGCAGTTGCTGGAGGTGAACGATGTGGGCCCCGTGGTGGCACAGAGCCTGCACACCTTCTTCCAGCAGCCGCACAACCGTGAGGTGGTCGAGCAACTGCGCGCCTGCGGCGTGACCTGGCCCGAAGGCCCGGTGGCCGAGCGTGCCCCGCAGATCCTGGCGGGCAAGACGGTGGTGCTGACCGGCACCTTGCCCACGCTCAGCCGTGATGTCGCCAAGGACATGCTGGAAGCCGCTGGTGCCAAGGTGGCCGGTTCGGTCAGCAAGAAGACCAGCTATGTGGTGGCGGGCGCCGAGGCCGGCAGCAAATTGGCCAAGGCCGAAGAGCTTGGCGTGCCCGTGCTGGACGAAGCCGGCATGCTGGCCCTGCTGTCGGGCACAGGCGCCTGAAGCAATCTCCCCTTTCTCTGAGTTTTTGATGCGCACATTGCTGCTTTCCTTTCAGGCCCGCGCGGCGGCCCTGTTCCGCTGGCTGGCCGGCCTGTTCGCCTGGATACCCCGCCCGCTGCGCCGCGCGCTGATGTGGGGAGCCCTGGCCGTGCCTGCCGCCGTGCTGGTCTACACGCTGGTGCTGATCCCGTTCACCCCCTCCATCAGCGACATCCGCAAGGCAAAAAGCGAGCTGCCCGCGCAGCTCATGTCGGTGGACGGCAAGCTGCTGGCCGAATACCGCTGGGCCAACCGCGAATGGGTGGAGCTGAGCCAGATATCGCCCAACGTGGTGAACGCCCTCATCGCCACCGAAGACCACCGTTTTTACGACCACTTTGGTCTGGACTGGCGGCGCACGGCATCGTCGGTGGTGCACACGCTGCGCGGGGACCCTCAGGGTGGCTCCACCATCACGCAGCAGCTGGCACGCAACCTGTTTCCGGAGGAGATCGGGCGCTCGCGCGTGTTCCCACAGGCCCTCACGCGCAAGCTCAAGGAGGCGATCACCGCGCTCAAGATCGAGGCGTCGTACACCAAGGACGAGATCCTGGAGACTTACCTCAACACCGTGCCGTTCCTCTACAACGCCTACGGTATCGAGATGGCCGCACGCACGTATTTCGACAAGTCGGCCGACAAGCTCAACGTGCTGGAAAGCGCCACGCTGATCGGCATGCTCAAGGGCACGGCCTACTACAACCCCGTGCTCAACCCCGAGCGTGCCCAGGCACGGCGCAACACCGTGCTGTCGCAAATGGTCAAGCGCGGCAAGCTCGAAGAAAAGCAGCTGGAGGCCCTGCAAAAACGCCCGCTGCGCGTCAATTTCGAGCGTCAGACCGAGGTCATGGGCCCCGCGCCCCACTTTGCGATGCAGCTGCGCAAGCAGCTCATCGAGTGGGCCGACAGCCATGGCTACAACCTGTATGCCGATGGCCTGGTGATCCGCACCACCATCGACTCGCGCCTGCAGGCCATTGCCAACCAGGCCGTGGCGCGCCAGGGGCGCCAGCTGCAGGGCGTGGCCGACACCGCCTGGTCCCAGCGCAATGGCTGGGGCCCGAAGAGCGAGCTGGTACATACGCTGGTGCGCGAAAGCCCCGAATACCGCAACGCCGTGGACAAGGGCCAGACCCCGGAAGAGGCATTGCAGGCGCTGCTGGATGACACCGCCTTCCTGCAGAAACTGCGCGCCGAGAAGACACGTGTGCAGGCCGGGTTTCTGGCGCAGGACCCGGTCACCGGTCATGTGCTGGCGTGGGTGGGCAGCCGCGACTTTGCGCAAGACCCGTTCGACCATGTGCAGGCGGCGCGGCGCCAGCCTGGCTCCACGTTCAAGCCCTTTGTGTATGGCGCGGCGTTTGCCAGTGGCGCGTCGCCCAGCGATACGCTGATGGACGGGCCCGTAGAAATCCCCCTGGGCGGAGGCCGCGTGTGGCGCCCCACCGATGGCGGCCCGCCCAGCGACCAGCCCATGACCCTGGCCGATGGCCTGGCGTTTTCCAAGAACACCATCACCGCACAGGTCATGCAGCAGGTGGGCCCGGCCCGCGTGGCCGAGGTGGCCCGGGCCCTGGGGGTGCGCCAGTCGCCGCTGGAAGAGGTGCCATCTCTGGCGCTCGGCACCAGCCCGGTCACCCTGAAGGAAATGGTGACGGCCTACAGCTCCATCGCCAATCTGGGCCGCTATGTGGAGCCCGTGCTGATTACCCGCATCGAGGACCGCCACGGCAAGGTGCTGGAGACTTTTGCGCCGTCTGCCCCTGAAACGGTTTTCGAGCCACGCGCCGCGCAGACCTTGCGCAATACCATGCGCGGCGCCATCGACCGGGGCACGGCCACCGCAATCCGCACCCGCTATGGCATCCAGGCCGATGTGGCGGGCAAGACCGGCACCACGCAGGACAACACCGACGGCTGGTTCATCCTCATGCACGCGCGCGTTGTGGCGGGTGCCTGGGCGGGTTTCAACGACGGCCGCATCACGCTGCGCAGCGATGCGTGGGGGCAGGGGGCGCGCAGCGCGTTGCCCATGGTGGGCGAGTTCATGCAGCAGGCCATTCGCACCAGGGCGATCAACGGGAATGACCGCTTTGTAGACGAGTTTGTGGATACCCCCCCGCCACCGGCGGATGGATCACTGGGCGCGATGCGGGAATGGATCCGGGGCCTGTTCGGAGGGGATGCGCAATCCCCCTCTGCACCGGCCCCCTGGCCCGGAACTCCGCCACGGCCCAGCGGTGATGGGCTGCCACCGGTCACCACGGACCCTGCTGGTTCGTCCCGGCCGCCTGTGCCAGCCGAGGAGCGGGTGGGCGGGTAGGTGCGAAGCGGCGGGGTGGGCCTGCGCACCCCAAGCCACCGAAGCGTTGCACAACGCTGCCAACTTTGACGTTGTAGGACGGCGTCGCCAGTCACTCCATGGTGCGGCTGGCGCCTGGCTTATGCGCGTAAACGAACAGACCTTTCATGGTGGGGCCCGCACATTGGCCCATGCAGTCGTTGTTGGACTGCATGCAACGCCAAAGGACTCACCATGAAAACGATTACCACCACCTTGCTTGTGCTGGCCGCCCTCACCCTCGGCGCCTGCACCGGCCCCATGGGCCCCCCGGGAGCGCAGGGCAATACCGGCAATACGGGATATACCGGCAAGACCGGTGACACCGGCTATACCGGAGCCACCGGAGCCACCGGAGCCACGGGCAACCAGGGAAACACGGGTTACACAGGGGCTACGGGCAGCATGGGGTCCACAGGGGCCACAGGCGGGCAGGGCAGCACGGGTGCTACCGGCATGCAAGGCGCCACGGGCTACCAGGGGGATACAGGTGCCACGGGTGCCAAGGGCAACACCGGCAACACTGGTAGCAAGGGCAACACCGGTAATACCGGAACCTCGGGCGATGGCAGTACCGTCATCGTCATACCCGCCAAGCCGTGACACGGCGCGCTCGGCGGCTGACGGCCCGCGACCGGCGATGCGTCGGACGGGCGGAGGTCAGACCACTGTGCCAGGCCACACAATGGCCTGCGCCACCATCACGTTCTGGCCGTTGAACGTGGCGGCGGGGGATCCGTACAACCGGTAGCCCAGTGCCAGCGCGTCGCTGACACGGCGGCAAAAGCTGGCGTCATCAGGGCCTGTGAGCAAGCGGTAGGCTGGCAGGCCATCGGGAGGTGTGCTGGCCGGGGCAGGGGACGTTGGGGTGGTAGTGGCAGTCATCCCACGGCCTATTCGATGTCAATGAAGTGCATACCCATGGCGCCCGCCTTGCGGTCGGCAAAGTAGCATTCCAGGGTTTCCTTCACGGTGCGGAAGGCCAGTTCGTCCCAGGGTACCTCGTCTTCGGCAAACAGGCGCGCCTCGATGGTCTCGTAGCCGGGGTTGAACTGGTCGCTCAGCAGCGTGGCGCGGTAAAACAGGTGTACCTGGCCCACACGGCGCACATTCAGCAGGCTGAACAGCGGGCCCATTTCAATCTGGGCGCCAGCCTCTTCGTCTGTTTCTCGCGCGGCGCCCTGGGCCGTGGTTTCGTCCAGCTCCATGAAGCCTGCGGGCAGGGTCCACTTGCCCCAGCGGGGTTCGATATTGCGCTTGCACAGCAGGATGCGGCCATCGGGCAGTGCGGGCACCGTGCCCACCACGTTGAGCGGGTTCTCGTAGTGCACCGTGTTGCAGACGGGGCACACCGCGCGCTGTTTGGTGTCGCCGTCGTCCGGCAGGCGGTAGACCACGGCGGTGCCACAGGCGCGGCAGTGTTTGATGGGGCTGCGGAAGGTCATCGGAGGATTTTTCGAATCAAATCGGCTGCCAGCGCTTGTTCTATAAGCGCAAGCAGCTATGAAAAGCATAGTGCAGGGGCTGTGCGTCCAGACTGGGGCCCCGCGGCGCCCAGGCCAGGGCGTTACACCACGCTCAAGCTCAGCGTGCCCAGGCCTTCGACACCACCCTCCAGCACATCGCCGCGCACCACGGCGCCCACGCCTTCGGGGGTACCGGTGTAGATCAGGTCGCCGGGCTGCAGCTCCCACGCGGCCGATAGGTGTTCGATGGTTTCGGCAATGTTCCAGATCAGCTGCGCCACACTGCTGCGCTGCTTGTCCGCTCCGTTGACCTGCAGCCAGATGGCCGCTTTGGCCACGTCGCCCGCCTGGGCGGCCGGGGTGATGGGGCCAATGGGCGCGCTGGCATCAAAGCCCTTGCCGATGCACCAGGGGCGGCCCTGTTTTTTCATGTCGTTTTGCAGGTCGCGGCGTGTCATGTCCAGGCCCACGGCATAGCCGTAGATGTGTGCCAATGCGTCGGCGGCCTTGATGTTTTTGCCACCCTTGCCGATGGCCACGACCAGTTCGATCTCGTGGTGCAGGTTGGCGGTGAGGCTGGGGTAGGGCAGCTGGCCCGTTTCGCCAGCGTTGACCACCACGATGGCATCGGCGGGCTTCATGAAGAAGAAGGGTGGCTCGCGGCCGGTGAAGCCCATTTCCTTGGCATGCTCTTCGTAGTTGCGGCCCACGCAATAAATGCGGTGCACGGGAAAGCGGTCGCCGCTGCCCACCACGGGCACGCTGGCCACGGGGGCGGGAGAAAACACGTAGCTCATGTCAGCCTCTCGAATTTCTGGGTTCAATGGAAATGAATGGTTGCCGGACGGCGCGGATGCCAGGGCAGGGACTGTGTCGCAAAAACCCCGGGGTGGACCCTGCGCGGCCTCGGTGTGGCAGTGTGCCATGGGCGGGGGCCGCCTGCTGGGGGGCGCTACACTCGCGCCCATGGCAAAGAGCTTCGATTTCCACAATACGCCAGGCCACCTGGTGCGCCGTGCCCACCAGCGAACCGTGGCGCTTTTCATGGAAGAGACTGCGGGGTTTGACGTGACGCCGGTGCAGTTCGCCATCCTGCACGAGCTGCTGGCACGGCCCGGTGAAGACCAGGTCACGCTGGCGTCCCGCGTGGCGTTCGACGCTGCCACATCGGGCTCGGTAATTGGGCGGCTCGAAAAACGCGGCTGGATCCGCCGCGAGCCCGACACCCGCGACCGCCGCCGCAAACTGCTGTGGATCACCCCCGAGGGCGAGGTGGCCGCGCTGCAGATGCGTGATGCCGCCCAGCGTGTGCAGGAGCGGCTGATGGCGCCACTCAACGCGCAGGAGCGCGTCGATCTGATGGCCATCCTGTCCAAGGTTGTCTACAACCACCAGGACCCGGCAGGGGCCTCGGGCGCCTGACGGACCCGGGCGGCCCCGAGGCTTGCCCATTCAGCGCCCGCAGTAGTGTGGGGCCCCACTGTCACGCTTTGAAACGTCCCCTTTCACAACGTATTTTCTGCATGCAGCTCTACAACTACTTCCGTTCCTCCGCCTCGTTCCGTGTGCGCATCGCGCTGCAGATTAAGGGCTTGCCTTACGACTACATCCCCGTGCACCTCGTCAAGGGTGAGCACCAGGCCCCCGCGTACGCGAGCCGCATCGGCGATGCGCTGGTACCCACCCTGGTGACCGATGACGGCGCGGCGCTGTCGCAGTCGATGGCCATCATCGAATACCTGGAGGAAACCCACCCTACGCCCGCGCTGCTGCCTGCCACGCCCCTGGCGCGGGCACACGTGCGTGCGCTGGCGCAGATGGTGGCGTGCGAAATCCATCCCATCAACAACCTGCGCGTCCTCAAGTACCTGGTGCGCGAGCTGAAGGTGGACGAGGGGGCCAAGAACGCGTGGTACCACCACTGGGTGCGCAGCGGGCTGGAGGCCTTTGAGCGCCAGCTGGCACTGTTGGCGCAAGAGCGCGAAACCCAGGGCCTGCCTCCCTCCGTGCTGTGCTGGGGTGACACCCCCACGCTGGCCGACTGCTGCCTGGTGCCGCAAATCTTCAACGGCCAGCGTTTCAACGTGGACCTCGGTGGCCTGCCACTCACGATGGGGGCATTCGAAGCCTGCATGGCGTTGCCCGCCTTCCAGAAGGCCCAGCCGTCCGCCTGCCCGGACCACGAAGCTTGACCCCGCACGAAGGCCCTCTGGCGGCGGCCGACTGCCTGGTGCCCGACTGGCCCGCGCCCGGGGGCGTGTTTGCACTGTGCACCACACGCACGGGGGGCGTGAGCCTGCCACCCTATGACAGCCTGAATCTGGGGACCCATGTGGGTGATGTCGCGGCCGCCGTGCACACCAACCGCATGCGGCTGCAATCCACGGTCGCTGCGGTGGCGAATGACACACGGGCGGTGTTTCTGAACCAAGTACACGGCGATGGCGTGGTGCACCTGGACAGCAGCACACCCGATGGCATCGACGCCGATGCCAGCGTGGCCACCGCGCGTGGTGTGGCCTGCACCATCATGGTGGCGGACTGCCTGCCGGTGCTGCTCGCACACCGCTCAGGCCGTGTGGTGGCGGCGGCACATGCAGGCTGGCGCGGGCTGGCCGGAGTGGGCGGGCAGGGTGTGCTGGAATCGGTTTTCAAGCGTTTTGAGGCCCTGGCGCTGGATGGCAAAGCGCTAAATGCTATCAAATTAGAAGCAAACGATCCTGCCCAAACGTTCGCCCAGGACACCCTGGTCTGGCTGGGTCCCTGTATTGGCCCGCAGGCCTTTGAAGTGGGGGCCGAGGTGCGCGCGGCATTTTGCGAGGCGAACCCGGCTTCAGAGGCGTGTTTTGTGCCCAGCGGCAGAGCCAAAGGCAAATACCTGTGCGACCTGGCTGGACTGGCTCGACTGCGGCTGCAGGCGCTGGGGATCACCCACATCCACGGCAACGATGGCACATCGCCTTGGTGCACCGTAACCAACGCGTCACGGTTCTTTTCGCACCGCCGCGACAGTGGGGCCCTCGGCGCTAGCGGGCGCTTCGCCGCCTGCATCTGGCGCAGCTGAGCCCGTGGCAGTGGCAGTGGCTGCGGCTGCGGCTTGCTCCGCATCGTAGGCCGCCTGCTCTGCGGCCTCGCGTGCCTTGATTGCCCGCTTGCGCGAAGGAGTGCCAAGGATGTACACCAGAATGCCCATGGGCAGCATGCCATACAGCGCAAAGGTGATCACGGCGCCGAGCACGGTGCCGTTGGGGCTGGTGGCTTCGGCCACCGCCATCATGAGGGTGACGTAGGTCCAGGCGATGACGATGAGGTACATTGGTTTGTGTTCAGTGCAAGCGTTGAATCCGTTGCCATGTGCAAAGGGCTCGGCAACAATGAACCCGAGAGATAAAAAACCAGAAGCTTTGCCGCTGCGAGCGACCAATCACTGAGGAAAGAGCATGAATTCTGAATCACCCTGGGCCGAGAGCGCCGAGCAGTTCCAGAAGATTTTCGGGCAAAGCTGGTCGCAGGCGCTGCAGTCGTTCCAGAAGCTGGACATGGGCACCCAGGTTCCTGCAGCACCACCCCTGAAATTTTCGCCCACCAAACTGCAGTCCCTGCAGCAGCAGTACCTGAAAGACGCGCAGGAACTCTGGGCCCAGGGCCTGCAGGGAACCCCCGAAGTCAAGGACCGCCGCTTCTCCGGCGAGGGCTGGGCGAGCAACCCCGTTGCTGCGTTCTCAGCCGCAGCCTACCTGCTCAATGCCCGCACCCTCATGGGGCTGGCCGACGCGGTGGAGGCCGACGAAAAGACCAAGGCACGCATCCGCTTTGGCGTGGAGCAGTGGATGGCTGCCATGGCACCCAGCAACTTCCTGGCCTTCAACGCCGAAGCGCAGAAAAAAGCCATCGAGACCAAGGGCGAGAGCATTGCCAAGGGCATGCAGAACCTGCTGCACGACATCACGCAGGGCCATGTGTCGATGACCGACGAAAGCCTGTTCGAGGTGGGGCGCAACGTGGCCACTACCGAAGGCGCGGTGGTGTACGAGAACGAACTGTTCCAGTTGCTCGAATACAAGCCGCTGACCGCCAAGGTGTACGAGCGGCCCTTCCTGCTCGTGCCGCCGTGCATCAACAAGTTCTACATCCTCGACCTGCAGCCCGAGAACTCTCTGATCCGCTACGCCGTGGAGCAAGGCCACCGGACCTTTGTGGTCAGCTGGCGCAACCCTGACGACAGCCTCGCCCACAAGACCTGGGACGATTATGTGGAAGATGGCGCCATGGCCGCCATCGACGTGGTGCAGAACATCACGGGCGCCGACCAGATCAACGCGCTGGGTTTTTGCGTGGGCGGCACCATCCTGAGCAATGCGCTGGCCGTGCTGGCCGCGCGCGGCGATGAGCCCGTGGCCAGCGCCACTTTCCTCACCACGCTGATCGACTTCACGGACACCGGCATCCTCGACGTTTTCATCGACGAGGCTTTCGTGAAGTTCCGCGAGATGCAGATGGGCAAGGGCGGCCTCATGAAGGGGCAGGACCTGGCCTCGACCTTCAGCTTTCTGCGCCCCAATGACCTCGTGTGGAACTACGTGGTGGGCAACTACCTCAAGGGCGAAACACCGCCCCCGTTCGACCTGCTGTACTGGAACAGCGACAGCACCAACCTGCCAGGCCCGTTTTACGCTTGGTACCTTCGCAATTTCTACCTTGAAAACAACCTCGTCCAACCGGGCAAGCTCACCGTGTGTGGCGAGAAGATGGATTTGGGCAACCTCGACCTGCCCGTCTACATCTATGGCTCGCGCGAAGACCACATCGTGCCCATCAACGCCGCCTATGCGTCCACCCAGGTGCTACCCGGCAAGAAGCGCTTTGTGATGGGTGCCTCGGGCCACATTGCGGGCGTCATCAACCCGCCCGCCAAAGGCAAGCGCAGCCACTGGATCCGCGCCGACGGCAAGCTGCCCGCCACGCTCGACCAATGGCTGGACGGCGCTACCGAGCACCCCGGCAGCTGGTGGACCGACTGGGCCGGCTGGATCAAAGGCCATGCAGGCAAGCAGATTGCAGCGCCCAAGAGCTATGGCAAGGGCACCAAGTTCAAGGCCATCGAGCCCGCACCTGGCAGCTACGTGAAGCAGAAAGCCTGATACGCAAAAGTCCTGACTTTCAGCACTGCGAGAATTACCAAGCAACCAACAACCTCCAACCACAAGGACATTCCATGGAAGACATCGTCATCGTTTCGGCCGCCCGCACTGCTGTGGGCAAGTTTGGTGGTGCGCTGGCCAAGACGCCTGCGACCGAACTGGGCGCCATCGTGATCCGCGAAGCCATCGCGCGCGCGGGCCTGTCGTCCGACCAGATTGGTGAAGTCATCATGGGCCAGGTGCTGGCCGCTGGCGTGGGCCAGAACCCCGCCCGGCAGGCTTCCATGAAGGCCGGTGTGGCCAAGGAAACTCCTGCGCTCACGATCAATGCGGTGTGCGGCTCAGGCTTGAAGGCCGTGATGCTTGCTGCGCAGGCTGTGGCCTGGGGTGACAGCGAGATCGTCGTGGCTGGCGGCCAAGAGAGCATGAGCATGGCGCCCCACGTATTGCCCGGCTCCCGCGATGGCCAGCGCATGGGCGACTGGAAGCTCATCGACACCATGATCGTGGACGGTCTGTGGGACGTGTACAACCAGTACCACATGGGTATCACCGCTGAAAACGTGGCCAAGGCCTATGGCATCACCCGTGACATGCAGGACGCCCTGGCCCTGGGCAGCCAGCAAAAGGCCGCCGCAGCGCAAGATGCCGGCAAGTTCGTGGACGAAATCGTGGGTGTGAGCCTGGCGCAAAAGAAGGGCGACCCCATCCTGTTCAACGCCGACGAATACCTCAACCGCAAGACCAACGCCGAAGCGCTGGCAGGCCTGCGCCCCGCATTCGACAAGGCCGGCAGCGTGACGGCGGGCAACGCATCCGGCCTGAACGATGGCGCTGCCGCCGTGGTGGTGATGAGCGCCAAGAAGGCGGCCGCCCTGGGTCTCAAGCCCCTGGCACGCATCGCTGCATTCGGCACCAGCGGACTCGATCCCGCCACCATGGGCATGGGCCCGGTGCCAGCGTCACGCAAGGCCCTGCAGCGCGCAGGCTGGAACGCTGCAGATGTGGACCTGTTCGAGCTGAACGAAGCCTTTGCCGCACAAGCCTGCGCGGTGAACAAGGAATTGGGGATTGACCCTGCCAAGGTGAACGTGAACGGCGGTGCCATCGCCATCGGCCACCCCATCGGCGCTTCCGGCTGCCGCATCCTGGTGACCCTACTGCACGAAATGCAGCGTCGCGATGCCAAGAAGGGCTTGGCAGCGCTGTGTATTGGTGGCGGCATGGGTGTGTCCCTGGCCTTGGAGCGTTAATAGGAGCCCCTGCGCCTGTTTGCACCTGCGGTTCAGCCGTTTCTCAGGGGCAAAGCCAAAAATCGAAGCCGCGTTACGACGCGGCTTTTTTATGTCTGGCTTCAGGGTGAACGTATGGCCGCCGTGGCCCCACTTCGGCGTGCGCAGGTGGTTGCAAGATGTTTCTATGGGATCGTTGGAAGGCTCTGGCTTGCACCAAAACTGTGACTCTGCCGAGACACATAGCGCGTAAGGCGTGTGACGCATGCCGATATGCCAAAAAGAAAAGGGCTTCAGTGTTTTCCTTCACGGCGGCGGTAGATTTCTTCGGTAGAGTGGCTGTTGAGCAAATCACTAACAAGGAGAAATCACATGAGCCAGAAAGTTGCATACGTCACCGGCGGCATGGGCGGCATCGGGACTGCCATTTGCCAGCGCCTGCACAAGGAGGGCTTCAAGGTCATCGCAGGTTGTGGCCCTACCCGTGACCATGCCAAGTGGCTGGCCGAGCAGAAAGCCCTGGGCTACACCTTCTATGCGTCGGTGGGCAATGTGGGCGACTGGGATTCCACGGTAGAAGCCTTTGGCAAGACCAAGGCCGAGCACGGCACCATCGACGTGCTGGTGAACAACGCCGGCATCACCCGCGACCGCATGTTCCTCAAGATGTCGCGCGAAGACTGGGACGCGGTGATTGAAACCAACCTCAACAGCATGTTCAACGTCACCAAGCAGGTGGTGGCCGACATGGTGGAAAAGGGCTGGGGCCGCATCATCAACATCAGCTCGGTGAACGGTGAAAAGGGCCAGGCGGGCCAGACCAACTACTCTGCTGCCAAGGCGGGCATGCATGGCTTTTCGATGGCGCTGGCGCAGGAGTTGGCCACCAAGGGCGTGACGGTCAATACGGTGAGCCCCGGCTACATCGGCACCGACATGGTCAAGGCGATCCGCCCCGATGTGCTCGAAAAGATCGTTGCCACGGTTCCCGTCAAGCGCCTCGGTGAACCCAGCGAAATCGCTTCCATCATTGCGTGGCTGGCTTCGGATGAAGGTGGCTACGCGACCGGTGCCGATTTCTCGGTCAACGGTGGCCTGCACATGGGTTGACACCCGAAGGCTTGGAAAAACAAAAAACCCCGCAATGCGGGGTTTTTTATTGGAGGAGCAAGAGGGAAGGGGCTGCCGGTTATCTTGCTTCGGGGAGCCTATGAAATGGGCCGTTCGGCAGAAACACAACCGGTACCTTGGTACGTTTTGTGCTCCGGTTTTGAGGCTGGCATTGGATGGGCGCTTGAAGCGGGAAAATGGCTGCCACGCCTTCAGAAGCGGGCGGGAGCGCGCTTGCGATCGCGTTCGTCTTCGGGCCAAGCGGACAAGATTGCGGTGGTATTCATGCTGGAAAACTCCTGTGATGTATCAACAACGCGGCCCATCTACTGTCCGTTGACAGCGTCTCGCAAAAAAATGCAACCGTAAGTGCCCGCAGGTTTACCTCTACACCGCTATCAAAAATAATAGCTAAAAATGATTGCTGGATAAGCGCAAAGGTCGAATAACGATCACTTTGTGATTACATGAATTTACATTTTTGGCCTATGCCGCTGCCGAGATTTCTTCCAGTTCCGAAGAAATTTCCAGCCAGCGTTCTTCCAGTTGGGCCGTCTCATCATTGCCTGCCTTCAGGGCGCGGCCACACTCGGCGATCTCGGCCGGGGGCAGGGCCTGCGTGAGCTTGTGCTCGAGCGCAGCCCGTTCGCCAGCCAGCGTCGCCAGGCGCTTGTCGATCTGCTCCAGCTCTTTTTTGAGCGGCCGTGTTTTTTCGGCTTGTTGCTGGCGCGCCTGGGCATCCAGCTTGCGTTGTTCTCGCCCGTCCCTTGAAGGGGTTGGGGCGGAGGCTGGTGTGGGCACCAGGGCGGCGACAGGAGCGGGATTTGCTGCCGCTGAAGGTGCGTTGGACTTGCTGGCTGTGGGGGGGGCCACCGAGACCTGCGCCTGTTCGGCCAGGCGCGCCTCTTCGCGAAGGCGTTTGGACTCTTCGAGCAGGTAGCGCTGGTAGTCGTCCAGATCGCCATCGAAGGGTCCCACAACGCCCCGGCCAACCATCCAGAAGTCCTCGCAGACCGAGCGCAGCAGCGAACGGTCGTGGCTGACCAGCATGACGGTCCCATCGAAGTCGTTGAGCGCCATGGCCAGGGCCTCTCGGGTCGCCAAGTCGAGGTGGTTGGTAGGTTCGTCCAGCAGCAGCAGGTTGGGACGCTGCCAGACGATCATGGCCAGCACCAAGCGGGCTTTTTCGCCACCGCTCATCGTGCCCACGGCCTGCTTGACCATGTCGCCCGTGAAGTTGAACGTGCCCAGATAGCTGCGCAGGTCTTGCTCGCGGCTGGGTTGCTTGGCGTCGGGACCCAGCTCCTTGGCCAGGCGGATCATGTGCTCCAGCGGGTTCTCGCTGGGGCGCAGCACATCCAATTCCTGCTGCGCAAAGTAGCCGATGTTCAGGCCCTTGCCTTCGGTCACGCTGCCGCCCAGGGGTTTCATGGTGCGGGCAATGGTTTTGACCAGCGTGGACTTGCCCTGGCCGTTGGCACCCAGAATGCCGATCCGCTGGCCCGCCAGCACCGAGCGGTTCACGCCAGTGAGGATGGTGGTGGGCGTGCCCTCGTCGTCCACATAGCCAAATGACGCATCGCTGATAGCCAGCATCGGGTTTGGCAGATTGGCGGGTTCCTTGAACTCGAAGGTGAAGTCCGCCTCGGCCAGCACGGGGCCAATCTTTTCCATGCGTTCGAGCTGCTTGACGCGGCTTTGCGCCTGCTTGGCCTTGCTGGCCTTGGCCTTGAAGCGGTCGATGAACTTCTGCAGGTGGGCCATCTTCTCCTGCTGTTTGGAGAAGCTGGCCTGTTGCAGTTCAAGCTGCTGGGCGCGCAGCTCTTCGAACTTGCTGTAGTTGCCACCGTAACGGTTCAACTCGCCTTGCTGGATTTGCAGGGTGACGTTGGTGATGGCGTCCAGAAACTCGCGGTCATGGCTGATCACGATCATGGTGCCCGCGTAGCGCTTGAGCCAGGCTTCGAGCCAGACCAGGGCGTCCAAGTCCAAGTGGTTGGTGGGCTCGTCCAGCAGCAGCAAATCGCTGGGGCACATCAGTGCGCGGGCCAGTTGCAGGCGCATGCGCCAGCCACCCGAGAAGCTGTTGACGGGTTGGTCCAGTTCGCTGACGCGAAAGCCCAGGCCCAGAATCAGTGCCTGTGCACGTGCCACGGCATCGTGGGCTCCCGCGTCGTGCAAGTCGGAATAGGCATGCGCGATGGCCATGCCGTCGTCGCTGGCCTCTGCGTCGAGCAACTGTTGCTGGACCTCGGCCAGACGCGTGTCACCCTCCAACACAAAGTCAGTGGCCGACTGGTCGGTTTCGGGCATGTTCTGCGCGACCTCCGCCATGCGCCAGCTGGTGGGGATGTAGAAATCTCCCCCGTCTTCGTGCAGTTTGCCGCTGAGCAAGGCAAACAGGCTCGACTTGCCCGCGCCATTGCGGCCCACAAGGCCTACGCTTTCGCCGGGGTTGATGGTGGCGGAAACGCTGTCGAGCACGACTTTGGCGCCGCGTCGCAGGGTAACGTTCTTGAGGGTGATCATCCGGAACTCAGAAAAAAGCGCACCCGCACTGGGCGGGTGGCGTGAAAAAGCAGGGGGCCAAGGCTGTTGCAAACCATCCAAGGGATGCAACAAGCCGGTGGCGCGCAACCCTCTATTGTGCCGTGAGCCGGCTTTGGGCGGCCAAGGCCTGCCGAGTCACCAGCAAAACCTGGTCTTCACCTGCACTGGTATCGAGCCAGAAAACAGGCAGTTGGGGGAAAGCGGCCTCGAAGTAAGCGCGTTCGTTGCCAATCTCCAGAATGATCACTGCATCCTCACTCATGCAGGCGGGAGCAGCGGCAAACAGCTGGCGCACAAAGTCCATGCCATCGTTGCCTCCGGCCAGGGCCAGCTCGGGCTCGGCACGGTATTCGGCGGGCAAGGCGGCCATGCTGGCCGCATTCACGTAGGGCGGATTGCACAGGATCAGGTCCCAGGGGCCGGGCAGTGCAGCCAGGCCATCGGACAGCTGCAGCTGGATGCGGTCTTGCAGGCCATGTTTGTCCACGTTGATGCGGGCTACCGCCAGCGCATCGGGCGATATGTCGGCGCCCGTCACTTGCACCTCGGGCCAGGCCATGGCCGCCAGCACGGCAAGGCTGCCGTTACCCGTGCACAGGTCCAGCACCTGGCGGGTGTGGTCGCTCAGGTACTCGTCAGCCCCCCCATCGACCAGCAGTTCGGCAATGAAGCTGCGCGGCACGATGGCGCGTTCGTCCACGTAGAACGGTACACCCTGCAGCCAGGCCTCTTGTGTGAGATAGGCGGCGGGCTTGCGGGTGCGGATGCGCTCTTCAAAAAGAGTAGCTACCAGCGCTTGATCGGCGGGCGCTACGGGCTGATTCTTCATGGAATCGGGGGTCTCTGACAGATCACTGTCCAGCGGTAGCCCTAGACGCCAGAGCACCAGCCAAGCGGCTTCGTCGTGGGCATTGGTGGTACCGTGGCCAAAGGAGACGCCTGCTGCGGCAAGGCACTGCGAACCCGATTCGACCAGGGCACCCACGGTATCGCCCGCGACGGTGGGGTGCTGTTGTGAAGTGTTCATGCTGGCACTCCATCGGCGGCCAGGGCCTGCGCATGCAGGTTTTCCAGCGTGCGGCGGTAGATGTTCTTGAGGGGGTCAATGTCGGCCACGACGATGTGCTCGTCGATCTTGTGGATGCTGGCGTTGGGAGGGCCGAGTTCAATCACCTGGGGGCACACCTGGGCAATGAAACGGCCGTCGCTGGTTCCGCCCGTGGTGGAGAGTTCGGTGGTCAGCCCGGTCTCTGCAGTGATGGCCTGCTGCACGGCGCCCACCAGTTCGCCGGGGGTTGTCAAAAACGGCTGGCCGCCCAGCGTCCAGCGCAGGTCGTATTCCAGGCCATGGCGGTCCAGCACGGCGTGCACACGCTGCTGCAGGCCTTCGGCAGTGGATTCAGTCGAGAAGCGGAAGTTGAAGTCGATCACGACCTCTCCCGGAATCACATTGGTGGCACCCGTGCCGCCGTGCATGTTGCTGATCTGCCAGCTGGTGGGCGGGAAAAACGCGTTGCCCTCGTCCCACACCGTGGCCGCCAGCTCCGTGAGTGCGGGCAGGGCCTGGTGAATGGGGTTGCGGGCCAGTTGCGGGTAGGCAATGTGCCCCTGAATACCGCGCACAGAGAGCTTGCCACTGAGCGTGCCGCGCCGCCCGTTCTTGATCATGTCACCCGTTTTTTCGACGGAGGTAGGTTCTCCCACGATGCAGTAATCGAGCTTTTCACCACGTGCCTTGAGTTGCTCGACCACGACCTTGGTGCCATCCACCGAGGGGCCTTCCTCGTCGCTGGTCAGAAGAAAAGCCAGCGCAATCTGCGGATCGGGCGTGGCGGCCAGGAACTCTTCCACCGCCACGACAAAGGCGGCGATGGAGGTTTTCATGTCGCTGGCACCACGGCCATAGAGCTTGCCATCCTTGTGGGTAGGCACAAACGGGTCGCTGCTCCACTGTGCCAGCGGGCCGGTGGGTACGACATCGGTGTGGCCGGCAAACACTATGGTTTTAATAGCTGCTTGCGCCTTTCCATCAAGCGCTACAGGCCTTTTTGCCCACAAGTTGCTGACACGAAAGTCCGCCGGGCCGCTGTCCAGGCGCTCACACACAAACCCGAGCGGAGCCAGCCGCGCGGCCAGCAGGTCCAGGCAGCCCGCATCTTCGGGGGTGATGGAGGGCAGGGAAATGAGCTGTTCGGCGAGGTGCAGGGTACGGGACATTGGGGATTCGGTGGGATGGGGCCGTGCAGTCAGCTGTAGTTAGAGAGCGAAGCGTAAGCATCAGCGCGGCCTAGGCGAGAGACGGCAAGCCAAGGGCCGCCCCGCAGCGAGGGCGTCGTCCCCCAGGGGGAAGGCGCCGCAGGCGACTCAGTGCGGAGACATTTCATGCCGCTGGTTTGACGTCCAGCACGATCTCGGTAAAGGAAGGCGCGTCGTCGGGTGCATCCCGCGCTTCCTTCTGCGCCTTGGCGGCATTGGCGGCCAGCGAGAAATCGTTTTGCAAGCGCCACATGAGGTTGGTAGGCGAGTCAGCGTAGGCCATGCCTTCCTTGCGGTCGATCTTGGAGTCCATGATCAACCGGGCGAGGGCTTCCTCAAAGGTCAGCGAACCTTCGGCCATGGACTTCTCCATCGCTTCTTTGACGCCTGAGAAATCGCCTTTTTCGATCAGGTCGGACACCAGCTTGGTGTTGAGCATGACTTCCACCGCCGGAGCACGGCTGCCGTCGATGGTGCGCACCAGGCGTTGGGAGATGATGGCCTTCAGGGCGGATGCCAGGTCGCCCAGCATGGTGGGACGCACTTCGACGGGATAGAACGACAAGATGCGATTGAGCGCGTGGTAGCTGTTGTTGCCGTGCAGCGTGGCCAGACACAAGTGGCCGGACTGGGCGTAGGCAATTGCGGCCGACATGGTTTCGCGGTCGCGGATTTCGCCGATCAGGATCACATCCGGCGCCTGGCGCAGCGCGTTCTTGAGGGCGGTCTGCAGCGATTGGGTATCACTGCCGATCTCGCGCTGATTGACGATGGATTTCTTGTTCTTGAACTGGTACTCGACCGGGTCTTCGATGGTGAGGATGTGGCCGGTGAGTGCTTCGTTGCGGGTGTCGATCATCGACGCCAGGGATGTGCTCTTGCCCGAGCCCGTGGCGCCGACCATCAGGATCAGGCCCCGCTTTTCCATGATGAGTTCGCGCATCACGGGTGGAAGGCCCAGCGAGTCGAATTCGGGAATCTGCTGCGAGATGAAACGGATCACCACCGCGTAGCTGCCGCGCTGGCGCATGGCACTGATACGGAAGCGGCCCACACCGCTGAGCGGCACGCCCATGTTCAGCTCGCCGGTTTCCTCCAGTTCTTCGATGCGATCTGGAGGAACCACTTCGGAGAGCAGGTTGCGCGGCGCATCGGGCGGCAGGATCTGGTTGTTGATCGGGATGCATTCGCCGTTGATCTTGATCAGCGCCGGGGCATTGGCCGACAGGTAGACGTCTGATGCCTTCTTTTCGCTCATCAGGCGAAGAATCCGCTCCATCGTGCTCATGGTGTTTCCCTCTTGTTGTCGGTGTCTGTCGGCGGGCAGGCGGGATGGCCTGCCCCGGCCTTGAATGCGATCAGTCTCGCAGCAGGTCGTTGATGCTGGTCTTGGAGCGGGTCTGCGCGTCCACCTGCTTGACGATGATGGCGGCGTACATGCTGTAGGGCGTGCCGTTGGCGGCCGTCTTGGGCAGGTTGCCGCTGACCACCACCGAGCCCGAGGGCACGCGGCCATAGCTGATCTCGCCCGTGGCGCGGTTGAAGATGGGGGTGCTCTGGCCCAGGTACACGCCCATGCCCAGCACGGAGTTCTCTTCGACCACCACGCCTTCAACCACTTCGGACCGTGCACCGATGAAGCAGTTGTCTTCGATGATGGTGGGGCCGGCTTGCAGAGGCTCCAGCACGCCACCAATGCCCACGCCACCCGACAGGTGCACGTTGGCACCGATCTGTGCGCACGAACCCACGGTGGCCCAGGTGTCGACCATGGTGCCTTCGCCCACATAGGCGCCAATGTTCACGTACGACGGCATCAGGATCGCTCCCTTGGCGATGAAGCTGCCACGGCGGGCGACGGCGGGTGGCACCACACGCACCCCGGTGGCCTTCATTTCTTCTTCAGACAAGTGGGCAAACTTGGTCTGCACCTTGTCGTAAAAACCCAGGTCACCGGCCTTGACCACTTCGTTGTCCTTCAGGCGGAACGACAGCAGCACCGCCTTCTTGATCCACTGGTGCACGGTCCACTGGCCCACACCTTCGCGCGTGGCCACGCGCAGCGTGCCGTTGTTCAGCTCGGCGATCACATGCTCGACAGCGTCCTGGATTTCCTTGGGGGCGGCGGAGGGCGAAAGGCTGGCGCGGTTGTCCCAGGCGTTGTCGATGAGGGTTTGCAGTTGTTGGGTCATGTTGTTGTCTGTCAGTCTGTGGATCAGGAATCAGAAATCAGGCAGTGCGGGACTGGATGAATTGCACGATGCGCAACGCAGCCTCCACGCACTCTTCGGTTTCGGCCACCAGGGCCATGCGCACGCGCTGGGCACCGGGGTTGCTGCCCTGGGCCTCGCGGGCCAGGTAGCTGCCAGGGAGCACCGTAACATTGTATTGAGCCAGAAGGGCCCGCGCGAACTCGGCGTCGTCCATGGCAAGCTGCTCGGGGACTTTGGCCCAGAGGTAGAAACCTGCATCGGGAAGGGCTACTTCCATGACACCCGCCAGCAGCGGCGTGACCTGGGCGAACTTCTTGCGGTAGCGCGTGCGGTTTTCCACCACATGCTGCTCGTCACCCCAGGCCGCAATGCTGGCTGCCTGCACGATGGGGCTCATGGCGCTGCCGTGGTACGTGCGGTACAGCAGGAAGGCCTTGATCAGGGCCGCATCACCCGCCACAAAACCGCTGCGCATGCCGGGCACGTTGCTGCGCTTGGAGAGACTGGTGAAGGAGATCAGGTTCTTGTAGTCGCTGCGGCCGAGCTTGTCTGCAGCCTGCAGGCCGCCCAACGGCGGTTCGTCGCGGAAGTAGATTTCGCTGTAGCACTCGTCCGAGGCAATCACAAAACCATACCGGTCGCTCAGTTCAAACAACTTCTTCCACTCCGTCAGCGGCATGACGGCGCCGGTGGGGTTGCCAGGGGAGCAAACAAAAAGCAACTGCGTCCGCTGCCACACGGAGTCCGGCACCGCGTCCCAATTCACGGCGAAATTGCGTGCCGGGTCGCTGGCCGCGTAATAAGGGGCCGCGCCCGCCAGCAGGGCTGCACCTTCATAGATCTGGTAGAACGGATTGGGGCAGACTACCAGCGGCTGGCCTTTTGAAGGATCGATGATGGTTTGGGCAAACGAAAAAAGTGCTTCCCGAGAACCATTCACGGGAAGGACCTGGGTGGCCGGATCCAGCGTGATGGCATAGCGCAAATTCAGCCAGCGGGTGAAGGCCTCGCGCAAGCCCAACTCGCCAGCGGTGGCGGGGTAACTCGCCAGGCCACTGAGGTTGTTACTGAGTGCATCTTTGATGAACTGCGGTGTAGGATGGCGTGGCTCACCCATGCCCAGGCTGATGGGGCTGTAGGCTGCCGGGGGCACCACCCCCGCAAAGAGCTGCCGCAGCCGCTCGAAGGGGTAGGGCTGGAGATGGGAAAGCAGGGGATTCATGGGGCGCCATTATGGGCGATCACCTCAGATCAGTCGGCGCTGGATCGGCCAGGGTTTGGCGGATCGTGACCGGAGCTGACCTCAATGCGTCGATGGGCCCGTGGTCTGTCAATCCGCTGTAAGGGATGTCCTGCATAACCCTTGCGAGTCGGTGGTAGTGCGGATCGGGATAGGCCGCAAGGCGTCTTTTTGCAGCCAATAGCTGGGCTATTGGCAAGAAAAGCAACGCAGCGGACTGCCCGAGGCCGCGCTATCACAGACCGCAGGGAGTTATGCAGGACATCCTAAATGCGTGTACCTAGTATTCAGGCCCTTTGATCAGAACAATAGAGGAGACACGATGTCAGGATTCCTACCGCTGCGTCCGGGGCTCTGGTGGATGCGCAGGTGGCATTTGCCTGGCAAGCTGCTCTCGCTGAGTCTTCTGGTGGGGGCGGCACTTGCCATTGCTGCGTTTGGGGCGCCTTGGTGGGCGCTTGCCTTGGCCGCAGTGGTGGTGTTGTACGCTCTGCTCGTGCTTTACCTCAGTCTGGCCACCGACCTTGCGGGTCTGGCGCAAACCATAGAGCTGACCCAGGCCGGGGATCTCCGGGCCCAGCCCCGTCGCGACTACGGACAAGATGAGGTGGCCGAGATGGCGCAGTCGCTCGACCGCATGGTGATCACGCTCTCCTCCATGGTGGCAGACATCCGTAGCAATGCGGCGCTGGTCGCCCATGCTGGGCAGAGCCTGGCCGAGGGCAATCGCTCGCTGGCCGACCGCACCGAGCAGCAGGCCGCCAACCTGGAGCAGACGGCCGCCAGTGTGGAGCAACTGTCTTCAGCGGTGCAGAACAACGCTCAGACCGCGCACAGTGCCGATACCCGGGCGGCGCAGGTGCGTGACGCAGCCGATGTGGGCGCCCAGGCCATGGCACGTGCGGTGCAGTCGGTCGAGGCCATCCAGCAAGGTGCGCGGCGCATGACTGAAATCATCGGTGTGATCGACAGCATTGCATTTCAGACCAATATCCTTGCCCTGAACGCAGCCGTTGAGGCTGCTCGCGCCGGAGAGCAGGGCCGTGGGTTTGCCGTGGTGGCAGCAGAGGTGCGCACGCTGGCCAAGCGGTCCAGCGATGCCGCGCACGAAATTCGTGAACTGATCGGTGCCTCGGTCAGTCAGGTCGAAACCAGTGCGGGCCTGATTCGGTCGGCCGGGGAGGGGATCTCGGACATGGCGGGGGGCATTCGCAGCGTGGCAGCCAGCATGAGTGAAATCTCCGGATCGAGCGCCGAGCAAAGCACCGGCCTGCGCGAGGTGAGCGCCGCCGTGCAACAACTGGACCAGATCACCCAGCACAACGCCCAGATGGTGGGCCATGCCGTGCAACAGGCAGAGGCCCTGGAAAGCCGCGCATCCACCTTGTCGCGTGCGGTCTCTGCATTCCGCCTGCAGCAGGGCACGGCCGAGGAGGCTGTGGCGCTGGTGGGCAAGGCCATGGCGCTGCACAAGAGTACCTCGCGCGACCAGTTCCTGCGCAGCATCACTGACAAGAACCAGCCCTACCACGACCGCGACATGTATGTGTTTGTCCTCGACTCCGCAGGCACCTACCTGGCCTTTGGAGGCAACACCGCCAAGGTGGGCACGCGGGTGCAGGACATTCCTGGCATTGCAGGCGACCGGCTGGTGAACGACATCGTTTCCCAGGCGGACCGTGAGCCGGGCTGGGTGGAGTACGACATCACCAACCCTGCCACGGGTGCGGTGCAGACGAAGATGTCTTACGTCAGCCGCGCGGGCGATCTGTATGTGGGGTGTGGGGTTTACAAGGCACTCGCTGCCCGCTGAGCTGTCGGACCTCGGTCACTGGCGGGCTCACCCCAGCAGCCGGCGGTACCAGGCAGTGGGTGGTTTTGGCGCAGGTGCTTTTGCGTTGGTCGCCTCAGCTTCGACCTCAGTTCCGGAGGCATCCATGGGCAAGAGCGCAATCCGGCGAATACCCAACCCCAGAGAGCGCTTGTCCGTGCTCTCCGGATTCAGATCGCAGGGCCGCACGAGGGGGGAGCCCTGGAGCGCCACTCTGACCCGGTCCGCACGGCTTCGCAAGACCGCGTTGGGAACACGGGCCTCCAGGACGAGCGTGTCGCCCACTTGTTCCTGGTGCACCGCAATCGCTTGCCCATTCACCTGCATTTGAAGCTCGCTGACAGCTGCCATCGTCAACAGGTGGACGACTTCCATCCGCAGCAAATGATCGCCAACGCCTACCGGGCGGAAGTCGATCCATGTCTCAGGCTCCAGGCCTGTCCATGCAAAGTGATGTGGACTTTCGGTCTCCCGGACATGCCAGCCCCGTCCCGGGATGGGGCGGTCAAAGAGGTAGTCGTGTCCAGGCGGCAGGGAGGCGAGCCAGTGCGAATCGGGCTCGTCCAAGGGCGCTTCAATGTACCGGTTGAAGCCCATGCGGTCTTCACCCCGCAACATGACGCAGGGGAAAGGTTCGCTGACTTTTGCGATGGGGACCGTCACTCGGACGGCCAGTCCCAGCCTGTGCTCCGTGGTGCGGTTGGGGTTGGAGTGATGCAGCAGCCGTTCATTGAAGAGAAAGAACTGGCCGGGCTCCAGCACCATGGATACCTTGCGGGTTTCATCCACGTAGGCGGGGTCTGAAGCGATGCCGCCGAACCGAAGGCTCTTGGCTGGATCTGTATCGATGGCCGGAGGGACGATTTGCCGGTGCGAGCCTGGAATGATTTCCACGCATCCATTTTCCAGCGTTGCCGGCGTAATCGCCAGCCAAGCTGAAATGTTCAGGATGGGTTCCATGTTCCAGTTGTAATGATCTTGGTGCCAGGGGTATTCCTCTTGCTGTTCAGGCCGGGCAGGCGGTTTGTTGAAAAGATTGGAATTCCACAGAACGAGATCCGGCCCATAGAGAGAAGCCATGCGTTCCACGATGGCCGGGGCCGAGCACATCGCATGGACCGCTTGGCTGTCTAGGTGCCGCACGCGCAGGCCGAATGGGCAATAAGGCGTAGGCGTGGGCAGCACCCGCTCACATACCGTTGTGCGGAATTTTTCCATTTCATGGGGCGAGAATGCCGTGAATGGCCCTGCGTAGCCCTGTGTCCGAAATTGCTCAATTTCCTCCGGAGACAAACAGACGGGGAGTTCGGAGGTGTCTTTGTTCATGGGTGCCTGCGTAGAAATACCTGTCAATTCTGAGGTTGCGCCGTCACGCGGGTTGGCTGGAACGTCCTCCACTAGCGCGGCCAGGCGCTCGTAGGCAGCCCGGCCCACGCTGACCTGCTGTCGTGCCACTTGCAGCAACCGCTGCCGTTCAGTCCCTGCTGCATGCCACGCATCCTGTATGGCGGTCGCCAAGTGCGTGGCCGTTTCCTCACGGTCCAGAAACACGATGTGGCAGGCGGCGCCAAACTGGGCTTGAAGCCCTTGCATTTTCGACCGGTAGTGGGGCGATGCCACCAAGGCGATCACCGACACCCCTTGCGACAGTGCGAACACTGCCGCGTGGTAGCTGCCGGTGATGACCACACGGCATGTACCGATCTGCTGCACGACGTCCTGTGGCGTTGCAACCGGGTAGGAGGTGTAGCTGATGCCCGGGATGCCGTGGAGCAGCGAGGCAATGGCGTCCGGATCGGAAGGACCGGCAAGCGAAATGGGCACACCGGCAACAAGAGGTGCACCCAGCCGTGAAATGGCACTTCCCAACCCTTCCCGCAGGCGCGACAGGGTGTTGGCATCGACGCCGGCGTAGTCCGCTTGGCGGACGTTGATGCCCAGGCTTTTGCCCAGAACTGTGGGGCGCAAGTCAAACGCCAGTTCAATCGCCTCGTCTGCTGCCACGACCAGGCGTTGTTCTGGCACCCCAAAGGATCTCGCCACCATCGGGCTTTGCTGCGATTCTCTGCAGACCACCAGGCTCAAAAGAGGAAATACCCCCAGCATCTTCTGCGAAAGGCTGCGAACGCTGACAGGTTCAAATCCACAGCTCAGAATGATTGCCGGTTTGCCGAGCCTGATACCCGCTTCCAGCGTCTGCAAGATGACTTCCGATTGACCAGAGAAATCGTCGCTGAAATATCCGCCGCCGGTCGCCATCACCATATCGCAATCCATCAGCGCCGACACGATGCGCGCACAGTCTGCTGATGCTTGGGTTATCAGGTTCCGGGTATCAGCACCAAGGGCGATCAGCGGCAGGGGGAGGCGTTCTTCGGTGAGCTCAAGCGCAATGACTTCGGGACAATCCTTTTTGAGCAGGGCTGCATTGCGGGTTATCCAATGTATTTGACAATCTGGCCAGTGGTGCCGTAACCGGCGAAAAATGACCTGGTAAATCGCCCTGTCTCCTAGATTATCGTTGTTGGAGAAATAGTTTCCTGAATCGACCAGAATTCGGTGCGGTGCCATTTGTGGATGTCAGAAGTAATAGGTGGTCAATGCCTCATCATGGAACGATACCAAACCGAGTATGGTTGGGCGAGCCACCACTTTAATGGCACCCGGCCATAATGCCGGCGAACCACATCTATCGCCTCCCGATAATGCGCTTTGCGCCGGGTGCTCGTCTTCGTTTCGGGGTGCTCCCGGTTGGTTGCCAGAAAGGTATCCACAAATTCCAGAGGTCCCAGAGCCTTGTAAAGGCGCCACCAAAGATCGTAGTCCATGGTCATGTGCAATGTTTCGTCCACGCCTCCAACGGCTTCCCAGGCAGTGCGGCGAATCAGCGTTCCGGGCTGAGAAACGATGCAGAGTTGCGCCATCCACCACTCGCTGAAAGGGCGGACAAAGACGGGATTGGTTCTTTTTGTGCTTTCCGCATAGTTCCATACCCGTCCGTAGGCCATGGGGGCTGCTGGATTGTGCTGCAGTGCTGCCACCAGGCTTTTCAGCGCACCTGGCAACAACCAGTCGTCGCTATTGAGCCAGCAGACAAAAGGCGCACGTCCATTTGCTATCGCCTCGTTGATGGCCGACGATTGGCCCATGTCTTTGGAACTGCGCCAGCCTGCAAGCCGTTCTTCCCAGCGGCGGATGACCTCTATCGTGCCGTCGGTCGAACCACCGTCCGCGACATAGACTTCGACGGGGATGTCCTGTGCAAATATGGACTCGAGTGCAGCATTCAGATAGCGCCCCTGGTTATAGGAAGGCACTGCCACTGTCACCAACGGCATGTCCAGCGGATCATCCATTGGCACGCTGCTGCAGTGTTGACATGTAATTCCCGTAGACCATGGCCAACCCCTGCCTGAGTTCAGTCCGGGCGCGCCAGCCCAGTCCCTTCAGGCGACTCACATTCAGGAGTTTTCGTGGAGGACCATCCGGCTTGGAGGCGTCAAACTCGATATGGCCGGGATATCCCACCACGTCGCTGATCAATTGTGCGAGCTCCCGAATGGACAGGTCTTCGCCAGTCCCCAGATTGATATGTGATAACCGAGGCTGCGTGCAGGCGTTGTAAATTGATTTTTCGAGATTCATGACATGGACGCAGGCTGCCGCCATGTCATCGACATATAGAAATTCGCGGCGCGGTGCACCGGTTCCCCAGATCACGACATTGGGCGCATGGGCGAGCTTTGCCTCGTGGAAACGCCGTATCAGTGCCGGAATGACATGGCTGTTTTCTGGGTGATAGTTGTCGCCCGGGCCATACAGGTTGGTGGGCATCACGCTGCGATAGTCGGTGCCATATTGCCGGTTGTAAGACTCGCACAGCTTGATGCCCGCAATTTTGGCAACGGCGTAGGGCTCGTTGGTGGGCTCCAAGGTGCCGGTCAGCAGTGCGTCTTCACCCATGGGCTGTGGCGCGAGTCTGGGGTAGATGCAGCTGGAACCCAGGAACATCAGGCGCTGAACACCGGCTCGCCAGGCTTCATGCACGACATTCGCCTCGATCATCAGGTTTTGGTAAATGAACTCTGCGGGATACGTATTGTTGGCGTGTATACCCCCCACCATGGCTGCGGCTAGGTAGACGTGGGTTGGAGCTTCATCCTTGAAAAACGAACGCACATCCGCCTGGCAGGTCAGATCGAGTTCGGCGTGGGTGCGTGCAATGATCTGGACACCACCTTGTTGCTCAAGCACACGCACGATGGCCGAACCGACCATGCCGCTGTGGCCGGCCACATAAACCCTCGGTGCCCGGACTGCTGAGCCGTTATTGGTCGCGGTCATGGGCGCGGCCCCCACACCTCGTCGCCAAGGCGGTACCACCGGGCGGCCTTCCCATTTTCTGCTCTTCTCATTTCCAATTCCTTTGTCTCGAATCCAGCCAGTTTGCTTTTGGCGGCGTATTGGTCGATGTAGTGGCTGCAGCCAGCTTGAAGAGCACGCTCCACCCAGCTCAATGTGCACGCTTGAGTGGTTGCCGCATCCGGAATGCCAAATCGCGAAGCATGTGCCTTGAGAGATAGGGAAGCACGGCATTCCGTATCTCTTTATAGTCAGGGACTCTGCCGAGGATTTTCTCGCGTATCCGGCTCATTTCCTGCTGGCCAATGTCATTGATATTGGCAGAAGTCTTTTGGTGCTCATGAACCCGGAATGCGCCCAGGAAGCGGGGGATGTGGGAAAAATTTGCACCGGCGTCCCGGAAACGGATCAGCAAATCCCAGTCCATGGCAAACCTGAATGATTCGTCGACTTGGGCACCGGTCTTGTCCCAGATGCGTCGCCGCCAGAAGAGTGTTTCCTGCGGAATATAGTCTGCCCAAGACAATACGGTGTTGTCATGCCCTGGCATGATCCAGCGACCAATCTCCATTCCATTTCGATCGATGAGCAAGCGGTCTCCATAGACCACGTCAACATCGGGATGGCGGGCAAAGTAGTCTGCGACGGTGCTCAAGGCGCCCGGCAAGAGCAGGTCGTCTGAATTGAGCCACGCCATGATTTCACCCGTCGTTCGTGCGAAACCCCGGTTGATCGCTTGCGATTGCCCCGTATCCTTTTCGGATACCCATCCCGTTATTTTTGCTTCGAATTTTTTCAGAACGGAGATGGTTTCGTCCTGGGAGCCGCCATCCTGAATGAAATATTCCAGATTGGGATATTCTTGGTCCAGAACACTTGTTATTGTCTTTTCAATGAAATTACCCTGCTTAAATGAAGGTGTGATCAGTGAAATTTTGGGGGAAATTGTAGATGATTGCGTCTTTGGTCTCACTCCTGGCGGCACCATGGGCCTCGGTGCATACTGATTGAGATTGCCTAGCCGCGGCTTGAAGGGGGCTGCAACATGTCGAAGAATAGGACGCAAGGGGCGAAATGCTGAAAAAGCGATATGCAAAATTATTCTGAAAGTACCAAGCGATTGGTATGGCTTCTTGATGATTGCAAAGAACTTTGTAAGCCATTTTTCTGGATTTTTTTTATATTCCTGCAATTCAATCTCCACTGAAACTGTACGGTGAAATGCTATGGCAATATCTGTATATTAGCGGAAAGTTGTTAGGTGTCACTTGTGCACAGAGGTTATTGCCATAAATTCTCCACTTGCCGGGAGTCCGAACATCCCAAGAAATGGTGCAGATTCTGTCTCGTAGTCCCAGTCAATCCTGAATGGCCCAAACCAGCCAGTACTGTCGATTTCTCTGCCCTTGTTGATGCCGGTTGGTTGGTGAATACCAATTTTCAAGGAATAAAGTCCCGCTTCCATGGCCAGCGTCACCTTGAACAAAAAAACTGCGCTGGTCCCTTTTTCTGTTTCGCAGTCTTCCACGCCCAAGCGTCGGGCATTAGTGACAAAAATAACCTGGTCAAAGCGGTTTTTTATTGCCAATGCCACTGTCGTGCCGACATCATCCAGATGGCTTTGGTAATGTACCTTTATATATACATCAGAACCCATCCTGGCATGCCCGATTTCGTTCTCATTGTGATCCTGGATGCTAACTGCCATCAACCTGTTGCGAAGGTTTTGAGGTTTGGTCCAGAACGCATTGTTGAAAATCATGGGATTTTGAGCATCCGCAGTGTCTGCAACAAGGTGTGAGGTGGGTGTTTTCGTGGTGTGTGCAGGCAGTATCGGCGCATCCTCATTGAAATAGTGCCGTATCGCGGATCCGCTGTCGCCCATGAATTGAGCCATGCCATGGCGCAAATAGAGGGCTGTTTTGCAAAGATCACGTACCGTCCCCATGTCGTGTGAGACGAAAAGCAGGGTCAACCCGTCTTCCCGCATTTTCCGAAGGCGTCCAAAACATTTCTGCTGGAAAAAATAATCTCCTACGCTCAGTGCTTCATCAACAATCAATATATCTGGTGTCAATGCTACCTGTACGGCAAAAGCCAGGCGAACAAGCATGCCGCTCGAATAGGTTTTGACCTGCCGGTGCAGCACATCGCCAATATCAGCAAATGCGGCGATGTCGTCGAATTGGCGCTCTACATCTGATCGCGTCAATCCCATCAACAAGCCATTCAGCAGGACGTTTTCCCAGCCTGTGTATTCCGGGTTGAACCCGCTGCCTAATTCCAGCAATGCGGCAACTCGCCCATTCACCTGTACCTTGCCGGTCGTCGGAGTCAGGGTCTGGGTCACTATTTCCAGCAAGGTACTTTTGCCACTGCCGTTGCGGCCGATGACCCCCAGCGATTCACCCCGCCTGACCTCGAGGTTGATGTCTTTCAGTGCCCATATTTCCTGCATTCCTTCTGTGTGCCTAGGAGACAATGCATGCAGGAGGCGTGAGCGCTGATTGTCGAATACCCGATAGCACTTGCTGACATCCTGTACGGAAATGACAATGTCCGACATCGCTCAAACCATGTCCGCAAACGTTGTGCGCAGCCGTCTGAACAGTATCAACGAGGCCCACGAAAAAGCACTGGCAAGGCCGGTATAGACCGCAAGCCCCAAGAAGGAGGGCAGTCCCCCCGTCAGAAGCACGAGGCGAAACTGCTCGACAATAAAGGTCAGAGGATTGAGCATCAGCAAATTCTTCAACAACTCAGGGGCGGAATCCATGCTGTAGAAAATCGGGGTTAGGAAGAGAAGGCAGTGGCTGAGCATGCCTGTCAGCTGGCCGATGTCCTTCACCGCAACGCCCACAGCGGAGAGAAGCCATGCCAACCCCAGCAGCATGGGTGAAAAGCACAGCAGGATAAAAGGAAAAAGAAGCACCGTGGGTGAAGGCTTCCCCATGAAAACTATATATCCCGCCAGTAAAATCGCTGTACCCAGTAATGCCTGAAGGTAGGCTACTCCTACTGTAACGACGGGCAATAGCTCTAGTGGGAAAACCACCTTCTTCACGAAGTTTGGGTTCCTGGCTATCAGAAGAGGTGATTTATTCAGGACTTCTGAAAATGCATTGAAAATAATCAACCCGGCGAATAACATGAATGCATAGTCAGCCGCGCTGCCTGCATTGTTCCAGCGAGATTTGAGAATTACTCCAAATGCGATAATGTAGATGGTCAGTAAAAAGAGGGGTTGCGCCAGCGACCAAAATATTCCGCCAAAGGAACCGCGATATTGGCTGGAAAATTCACGCTTGACGAGTTCAAGGACCAAACTGCGGTGCCGCCACAATGTGGTGGGAAGGCTAGATTGCATGGATTGCACATTCCATTTGAAATCGCGGCTGTATTGATTTGGTTGGTATATTCATTAATCCCAGCTAATATTGCGCGATGTGCATTGTCGAGAAGATCTGTGCTAGCGGGCGGGTGGGGACGCTCTTATTGAATCATTGAAGGTTGCCCTGCAGCGGGGGGCTGTTCGATGCGCCGTCTGAACGTGAAATTTGCTCCAATGTGCTCGATTTTGCGGAG
The DNA here is from genome assembly GCF_019218805.1 of Acidovorax sp. sif0632. Classification (NCBI taxonomy): domain Bacteria; kingdom Pseudomonadati; phylum Pseudomonadota; class Betaproteobacteria; order Burkholderiales; family Comamonadaceae; genus Acidovorax; species Acidovorax sp. sif0632. Next base: position 97,933 of record NZ_JAHUWW010000006.1, read on the forward strand.
TTTGTCTTCCCTCAAAGTGCCAGGGAGGGCTGGGCCTGAAGATTTCCCGGTCCTTGTCGACCTGGGCGGATGAAGAGGGCTCTTGCTCAGAGCCCCCAACCTAGCGCGGAGCTTGTGACCGCCGCTGGCGGGCTCGCTCCAGGGCTGCTGCAATGGTGGCCTGGCGGGCAACCTGCGCCGTGGCGGTATCTGCGAGGGAGGCAGGGACAGGGCCGTTGTCAACGGAGGACGGAGGGGTTTCATCATCCGCGTCCGGTACTGCTTCCAAGGGCAGGCGTTCACGGTGTGCCTGGTAGCGCAGGCGCGCCTGTTGCGCCAAAGGACCCGACCATGCGGCCCAGCCGGTGGCATTCCCGCTGGCGTTTTCGAGCTGGATGCAATCCACAGGGCACACCGGAATGCACAGCTCGCACCCGGTGCAATAGGGCTCGACAACGGTGTGCATTTTCTTGTGGGAGCCCACGATGGCATCGGTGGGGCAGGCCTTGATGCACAGCGTGCAGCCGATACACCAGGCTTCGTCGATGTACGCCACGGTGCGTGGGGCTTCCACACCATGCTCTGCACTCAGCGGCAGCGGTGCTTGCCCCGTGATGGCTGCGAGGCGGGCGATGCCCTCAGCGCCCCCAGGGGGGCACTGGTTGATGGGCACGCCCTCTTCGGCAATGGCCCGGGCGTATGTGGCGCAGTCGGGGTAGCCGCAGCGTGTGCACTGTGTCTGGGGCAAGGCCGCGTCGATCCGCGCCGCAAGCGTGAGGACGGCGGCAGTTGATGCAGAAGCTGACCGGGGGGGGCTCAAGCCTTGCGTGCCGCATTGCGGCGGGTGCGGGCAGATGCCGCAGCGGTCACCGTAGTCTTCGCTGGCGTGGCAACGCCCACATCAGCAGGTGCGGCAGCGCCGGTGGGCTTGCTAGTGGTGGCTGCGGGTGCAGGTGCCACCCAGCGGGTGGCCACCGCCGCAGGCGCCTTGGCCGTGGGCTTGGTCGGCGTTTTGGCGGCTGCTTTGACAGGCGTTTTTACAGCCGCTGTGGCGGCGGGTTTGACGAGTGGCTTGGCGGCTGCCTTGGCGGCGGGCGCTGCGGCTTTTGTTGTTGCTGCTGCGCGGTGGGGGGGGTTGTCGTCCGGCGTTTCCGTGACGGGGGCTGCGATTTTCGCCTGAGGCTTTTCGTGTTCCAGGATGAAAGCGCGTACCTGGGGGTAGACCACTTCGCGCCAGCGCCGGCCGCTGAAGATGCCATAGTGGCCCGCGCCCTTGGCCTCCAGATGGCGCTGTTCCTTGCGCACGATGCCGCTGCACAGATCGTGCGCGGCTTCGGTCTGGCCCGAGCCGGAGATGTCGTCAAGCTCGCCTTCCACCGTGAACAGGGCGGTCGTGGTGATGTCCTGCGGGCGCACGCGCTCGATCTTGCCGTCGGGGGAGCGCACATCCCAGGTGCCGTGCACCAGTTTGTAGTCCTGGAAAACGGTCTGGATGGTTTCCAGGTAGTAATCGGCGTCCATGTCGAGCACGGCGTTGTACTCGTCGTAGAACTTGCGGTGGGCCTCGGCGCTGGCGTCGTCGCCCTTGATCAGGTCCTTGAAGTAGTCATAGTGGCTGCTGGCGTGGCGGTCCGGGTTCATGGCCACAAAGCCGGTGTACTGCAGAAAACCTGGGTACACGCGCCGCCCTGCGCCGGGGAAGTTCTCGGGCACGCGGTAGATCACGTTGTTCTCGAACCACTCAAAGCTACGGTTCGTCGCCAGGTTGTTCACCGAAGTCGGGGACTTGCGGGCGTCGATGGGGCCGCCCATCATGGTCATCGTCAGCGGCGTGGTTTCGCCACGGCTGGCCATCAGGGACACGGCGGCCAGCACGGGCACGGTGGGCTGGCACACGCTGATGACATGGCAGTTGCCATAGATGCCCTGCAGGTGGCGGATGAACTCCTGCACGTAATTCACGTAGTCGTCGAGGTGGAACTCACCATCGGCCAGGGGGACCAGCCGGGCATTCTTCCAGTCGGTGATGTAGACCTTGTGGTCCTTGAGCATGGTGCGCACGGTGTCGCGCAGCAAAGTGGCGTAGTGCCCCGACAAGGGCGCCACGATCAGCACCACAGGTTGGGCCTTGAGCTTGGTCAAGGTGGCGGTGTCGTCCGAGAAACGCTTGAAGCGGCGCAGTTCGCAGAACGGCTTGTCCATCTCGATGCGTTCGTGCACCGCCACACCGACGCCGTCCACATCCACCGAATGGATCTCGAAAGCGGGCTTTTCATAGTCCTTGCCCAGGCGATACAGCAGTTCGTAGCCCGCAGACATGCGCTGCGCCAGTGGGCTTTCGCTGAAGGGGGACATGGGGTTGCTGAACAGCTTGGCAGCAGCCTGCGCGAAATCGGTAAAGGGCTCCATCAGGGAGCGCTGGGTTTCGTAGATGTGATACAGCATGGGCGAAACTCCGTTATGTTGCAGTGCAATATAACAGCACTTCGTAACAAGCGCATGGAGGAAAACCACCAATGCCAAGTCACCTATGCGACAGATCAGGGCGTCTCACTTAGAGCTTGTCCAATAAGCCGATGCCAGTCAAATTGCTATTGAATAGATAGCTGTAAATTTAATCTGGACGAGCGGTAGGGCCCAATTTTTCTCAAATTATTGCGGCTTTGGCTCAGCCTGCTCCTGCAGCCACGCCTCGAACGACTCCCGGGCCGAGTTGCGCAGGGCGGGGCGGAACGCGGTCTTGTTACTCAGGTACAGGCAATGCCGGATCACGGTATACGGATTGAAGCTGGCCTGAGGGTTTTGTTCTTCGAAGTGCTGCTTGTAGCGCTTGACCACGCCCACGGTCTCGCGCATCAGCGCATTGAAGCGGGCCCGCGTCATGCCCCGGGACCACGCCTGAATGTCGTCCACAAAACCGTCTACCTTGGAAGGCTCGAACTCAAAATCCTTGAAGAAGTGCGTTGCAATCTTGAGGAAGGTGAACGCGTTGAGCTCGCTGCTGGGGGCTTGGGCCTTGCTAGGGGCCTGCGTGTTGTCGGCGCTGGCAGGGTCGGGCAGCGGCTCGGCGGTTTCGTCGGGGGCTTGCAGCAGTTCGGCGGCCGTGGCGTCGCGGATCTGGCGGAACTCGCGGTCGGCCAGCTCGAACAGGGCTGACAGCACATTGATGCGGCGCTTGAGTTCGCCTGGGATCGATTTCTTGTACTTGATCCTGTGGTCCAGCACGCTCCAGGAGTCCTGGATGATGGTGCGCACCTGCAGCTCGAACGGCAGGTGGGCATAGGCTGCATGCTCAGGCTGCGTGCGTTCGGCATGGCTGAGCTTGAGGTCCAGATGCAGGCCTTTGTAGCCAAATGAGGCCTCGGTGCTTTCCACCGCCGTCACCTTGTCGGTGACATCGATCACGGCAAAGTGCCCGCGCACGATGGCCGCGATTTTCTCCAGCTCGTCCTCGTACAGGCACACCACACGCACGCCGACCAGGTCGGTGATGTAGTGCTGGATCTCATAGGGCGTGTTGTTTTCCTCCAGCGCCGGGCGGTATTTGCGCACGAACTTGCGGATGCATTCATCCACATCCTTGACGCGGCCCTCCACCTTGGCGATCTCTACCCCACCCGACTGCGTGACCACAGCGGCCACCATGGCGGTGAAGGCGGCGCAGGCGGTTTCCAGCGCAGCGGATTGCTCTGCGTAGAACGCGCGGAAATGGGATTCCTCCAGGTCGAAATCAAGCGATGGCATGCTGGTTCTTTGGTGTGCGAGGGTGGTGGGTGGGGACGTGCTCAGGCCCCTGGTGCGGTGTTGAGGATGGTGCGCAGGAAGCATATCCAACAATGCCCGCCCGGCGTTGCCCTGTGTGCAAAGTGTTTGCGCAAATACAGCTTTCTTGTGCCGGACAGATGCCCATAATGGTGCAGATCGCCACGGCGGTGGCTTTTGCCGACCGTGGCGGGTATATCACCCAGAACGCAATGACCCAACATTCTCCGGCAGGGATCGTCGATGCAGCCGCTGGGTCCACACCCTTGGCGCCTTCCTCTGGAGGAGGGAAGGGGACCACCAGCCACCGGTGGGTTCCCGTCGTGCTGCCACCTCTGGTGGGGCTGCTGACCCTGGGGCTGACGTTCTTGTACTGGCAGAGCGCCGAGAGCGGTGCCCGCGCCAAGCAGGAGCAGAACTTTCAGGTCGCGGCCGATCAGATCGCCTACAACCTCAAGGACCGGATGGCCACCTACGAGGTGGTGCTTCGCGGAGTCAAGGGGTATTTTGAAGGGTCCGAGCGCATCGATCGGGCCGAGTTTCAGGCCTATGTGGGGGCGCTCCAGCTGCGTGAAACGCGCCCTGGCCTGCAGGGGGTTTCGCTCGTCATGCAGCTACCCGCTTCGGCGCTGGCGGCACACCTGGATGACATGCGCCAGCGCGGTTTTGCCCAGTACACCGTGCGCCCCGAAGGTGCGCGCGAGGTGCTGGCGCCCATCACCCACATCGAGCCCTTGGAGGGCAACAACCTCAAGGCGCTGGGATTCGATGTGCTGACACTTCCCCCAGCAAAGGAAGCACTGGACCGGGCCCGTGACACCGGAGAGCTCGCCTTGTCCGGCCAGTTGACGCTTCTGCAAAACAGCGGCCCGGGGCTGGTCATGTACATGCCGCTGTACAGCGCGGGCGTCGATACACGCGCAGTGCATGGTCGGCGTGCAGGCCTTGCCGGCTGGGTGTCTGCGCCGTTCCTCCTGGAAGACGTGATCCACGGCATGTCGCGCGAGTTTGATGCCGACATCGGCTTTCAGATCACCGACGACACCAGCGCAGGTGCTCAAACCCTGCTATTTAGCAATGTTGTGCACCAGGCCGCTGTGCAAGGAGATGTCCCGTCGGGTCTGCAGGCACGGCGTGTGCTGGAACTGGGTGGCCGCCGCTGGGTGTTGCAAATGTCGCCCCTGCCTGCGTTTGCGGCGCGTTTTCAGGATGAGGGGCACCACCCTGTGGCCCTGATGGGCACGGTGCTGAGCCTGTTGCTCGCCTGGTTCACCTGGCTCTTGGCCACGGGGCGCGAGCGGGCCGTGGCACTGGCACGCGACATGACGGCGGAGCTGCGCGCCACGCGCGATGACCTGGAGAGCACGCTCAACGCCATCCCCGACCTGTTGTTCGAGGTGGGGCTGGATGGCTGCATCTACCACTACCGGTCGGCGCGGTCCGAAGCACTGGCCGTGCCGCCCGAGATGTTTCTGGGTCGCTTGCTGCGCGACGTGGTCCCGCCCGAGGCCGCCGCAGGCTGCCATGCAGCGCTGGAGGCCGCGCACCGCACGGGCTATTCGGCGGGCCACCAGTACCGCCTGGAACTCCAGGGTGCTACGCACTGGTTTGAGTTGTCCATTGCCCGCAAGGAAAGCGCCACTTCGGGCGATGAACTCCGGTTCATCGCGCTCTCGCGCGACATCACCGAGCGCAAGCAGGCCGAGGCGCGCACGCACCAGCTGGCCTATTTCGACGCGCTCACCGGCCTGCCCAACCGGCGCATGCTCCTGGACCGTATGGAGCACGCCTTGCGCAGCGCCCAGCAAACGGCGCAGGTGGGCGCCGTGCTGTACATCGACCTCGACAACTTCAAGCAGATCAACGACGCGCGGGGGCACACGCTGGGCGACACGCTGCTCATGCAGGTAGCGCAGCGCCTCACGCAGCAGCTGCGCCCCGGCGACACCGTGGCCCGCCTGGGCGGGGACGAGTTTGTGGTGCTGGCGCATAACGTGGCGACCGACATGGAGGCCGCCGGGCGCCAGGCCCTGCTGGTGGCCGAAGAAATCCGCACTGCGCTGGAGGCGCCATACACCATCGACACGCACCTCTACAGCACCACGGGCAGCATCGGCATTACGCTGTTCCCCAAGCGCGGCGAAGGCGTGGAAGATCTGCTGCGCGAGGCCGACACCGCCATGTACCGCGCCAAGGACCTGGGCCGCAACCGCATCCGCTTTTATGAGGCGGCCATGCAGGCTGATGTGCAGGAACGCCTGGCGCTGGAGCAGGACCTGAAGAAAGCCCACGCGCTGGGCCAGCTGGCTGCATTCGTGCAGAGCCAGGTGGACGCATCCGGCACCGTGGTGGGCGGCGAGTTGCTGATGCGTTGGGACCACCCCGTGCGCGGCAATGTGCCGCCCGGCCGCTTCATCCCCATCGCCGAAGCCTCGGGCCTGATCCTGCGCATGGGCGACTGGATGATCCAGCAGGCCTGCGAAACCCTGGCGCGCCTGCAGGCTGCGGGTCGCGAGCTGTCGCTGTCGGTCAACGTGAGCGAGCGGCAGTTCCGCCAGGACGATTTTGTCGAGCGCGTGCGCCACATGCTGGCCCACACCGGCGCCCATCCAGCCAACCTGATCCTCGAAGTGACCGAGAGCCTGCTCATCGAAGACCTGGACGACACCATCGCCCGCATGACCGAAATCGTGGGCCTGGGCGTGCGCTTTTCCATCGACGACTTCGGCACTGGTTATTCGAGCCTGGCCTACCTCAAGCGGCTGCCGCTGTACGAGCTCAAGATCGACAAAAGTTTTGTGGACGACACCCCTGACGACCCGAGCGACACTGCCATCGTGCAGTCCATCATCTCGGTCGCCAGCCACCTGAACCTGCGCGTGGTGGCCGAGGGTGTGGAAACCCGTGCACAAGCAGATTTTCTGGTGGCGAGCCAGTGTGACTGCCTGCAGGGCTACCTGTTCGGTCGGCCGGAGCCGCTGGCGGCGTGGCTGGGTAGGCTGACTTCAACGCAATGATGCGCTGCGCGCTGGGTGAAAGTGCTGCACCGCCTAACCAGGAGTCGAAGGTGGCTCAATGGGCCACGAACGCCCAGCGTTCATGGTCCCGCCAGCGGCCATTGATCTTGAGGTAGCGGGGCGAAAGCCTTCTTGCCGGAAGCCACAAGCCCGCACCAGCGCAATGGACGCTGCGTTGCCGGGCTGGATGTTCGCCTCCAGCCGGTGCAGCTTCAGTGGCCCAAAGGCGTGGCGCAGCAGCTGTTGCATGCCCGCACGCATCAGGCCCTGGCGCTCGTAACCGGCGAAGACGTAGTAGCCCAGGTAAGCGCTGCGAAAGTTGCCCATCACGATCTGTGAGAGATTGAAGACGCCCGCGATCTGTTCGCCTTCGCCCGCTTTGGGCGGCCGGCACACCAGAAAACCCTGGTTCGCAGGCGTGTCCAGCTGCGCCAGATAGGCTGCAAACGACTCGGGGGTCGATGGCGCCGAGGTCCAGGGTGTATGCAGGGCCTGGCTGCGCTGGGCCAAAGTGACAAAGCGCTCTGCATCCGCTGCCACGGGTGCGCGCAAGGCGACGGGCGCGGTGGCTTGGGTTTTTACGCGCACTTGCACACGCTTTGGTTCTGCCCGCAAGCCATCACCCCGCTGCGCGGCGTCAGGCAACCAGGGCCTGGGCTGCTGGGTCTGCAGAAGATTCAGGCGCGTTGGCATACGCCTGCATCGCCAGCGCATGCACCTCGCGCGCAGGGCGGTCCTTGAGCAGATGGTTGCTCCACACCTGGCGCCAGATGCGGGCACCGGGCAGGCTGTGGCGCAGGCCCAGCATGTGGCGGGCGATGTGGGGCCAGGGGGTGCCGTACTGGGCAGCCTCGCGCTCCATGTACTCGACCATCTTGATTTCGACCTCTTCGCGCGTCAGGGGGCAGGGCATACCACCTTGTTCGCCGTAGTAGAGCTGGTCCCAGCGGGCCAGCCACCAGGGGTTGTGGTAGGCCTCGCGACCGATCATCACGCCGTCCAGGTGCGTGAGCTGCTCTTGCACCACCGCATCGGTGGTGATGCCGCCGTTGATGGCGATGGTGAACTGCGGAAACTCTGCCTTGAGCCGGTGCACCACTTCGTAGCGCAGGGGCGGGACATCGCGGTTTTCCTTGGGGGAGAGGCCTTGCAGCCAGGCGTTGCGCGCATGCACGATGAACACGGTACACCCGGCGTCGGCCACGGTGCCGATGAAGTCGCGCACAAAACCGTAGTCCTCCACCTTGTCGATGCCGATGCGGTGCTTGACGGTGACGGGCACGCTGACCACGTCCTTCATGGCCTTCACGCAGTCGGCCACCAGCTGAGGCGATTTCATCAGACTGGCGCCAAACGCGCCGCGCTGCACCCGGTCGCTGGGGCAGCCGCAGTTGAGATTGATTTCGCCGTAGCCCCATTGCGCGCCCAGGCGCGCAGCCTCGGCCAGCTTGTCGGGCTCGTTGCCGCCCAATTGCAGGGCCACAGGGTGCTCTTCGGCGTTGAAGCGCAGGTGCCGCTCGGTGCCGCCATGGATGATGGCGCCCGCGTTCACCATCTCGGTGTACAGCAGGGTCTGGCGGGTCAGCAGCCGGTGAAAGTAACGGCAGTGGCGGTCGGTCCAGTCCATCATCGGGGCGACGGACATGCGCCAGGGGCTCAGGGTGGTTTCCACGGGCAAACTAGAAAAGCGGGGAGGGTGGGGGTTGCGTGGGGTGCGCCTGTGGGGACGAAGGCGCCCGCAGGGCTGTAACTGGAAAGCCGCGATTATCCCACCGACCTCGCGGCCAGCACCAGCGTGTGGTTTTGAATAGAAATGGGTGCTAGCGCTTATCTAGCAAGCGCTAATTGCTATCAAAAACAGAGCTTTCGAATGGCTTGCAACAAAACGCTGTGCGGTTGCGCCCTTGGGCGTGCTAGCCCGCCGGCTGCGCCCCTTCGCGCAGCCCATAGCGGCGCACCACCTGGGCGCGTTGGCGCGGGTCGATGTTGATGTGGGTTGCATCGCGCCCCGCCATGGCCAGCAGGCGTGGGTCCATCACGCGGCGCCACAGGGGCGGCACGTAGGCCAGGGTGAACATGCCGAAGTAGCCAATCGGTAGCTGCGGCACATGGTCGAAATGCCGCAGCGACTGGTAGCGCCGCAGCGGGTGCGCGTGGTGGTCGGAATGCCGTTGCAGGTGAAACAGCGCCCAGTTGGAGAACAGGTGGTTGCTGTTCCACGAGTGGTGTGGCTGGCAGGGCTCGTAGCGGCCGCTGGCGTCTTGCGTGCGCAGCAGGCCGTAGTGCTCGACATAGTTGGCCGAGGTGAGCTGAAAGTTGGCCCAGAACGAGGCCACTACCAGAAACGGCAGCACGAAAAGGCCCAGCCACAGGGCCAGGGCGGTCCATAGCAGCAGGGTAATCAGCGCGGGCTGCAGGATTTCGTTGTGCCAGGAAAACTGCGGTTGTTGCTGGCGCGCCAGCCGGTCTTTCTCCAGCGCCCAGGCCCGGCGCAGGGCTCCGGGCATTTCGCGCAGCGCGAAGCGGTAGATCGACTCGCCCATGCGCGACGACGCCGGGTCGGCCGGGGTCGCCACGTCGCGGTGGTGGCCCCGGTTGTGTTCGATGAAGAAGTGCCCGTAGGCCGTGGGTGCCAGTACCAACTTGGCCAGCCAGCGTTCGAGCTTGGAGTTTTTATGGCCCAGCTCATGCCCCAGGTTGATGCAGAAGCCGCCCACTGTGCCCGTGGTCAACACCATGGCCAGCACACCATGCCAGGGCAACGTCTGCGTGGCCACAAACCAGGTGCTGAAGATAAAAGCCGCCCACAGCACCGGCACCAGCAGGTAGGTGATGCGGCGGTAGTAGCGGTCTCGCTCCAGCGCCGGCACGGCGGATTCGGGTGGGTTGCTCTGGTCCACGCCCAGCAGCCAGTCCAGCAACGGCGCCACCAGGTAGAAAAACGCCACCGGCGTCCACAGCGCCAGCGCCTCGCCAGTCCAGCGCATGAGCGCTGGGCCCACGGCCACGGTGCAGGGCACCACCAGCGACAACAGCCACGCATACCGCTTGCGGTCGCGGTAGGTGGTGTCGTCGTTGCGGGTGGCTTGCAGCATGGTCCAGGGCGTAGTGTGGCGTGGTGGGTCGGCTCCGGGGAAGGAGAGCCATGCCAGTCATTCTGGTCAAGCGCCTTCGAAATGCCAGATCTTTTTGACCAAAGTGAGGCCGGGAGAAGATTGTTGACAATGCCGCCAACGAGATTCTCCGCGGGCAGGTTGCCCTGCCTCAAAACTGGGCATAGGGGCTATCGGCGATACTCCCGGCGCTTGCGATTGACGGTGGCACGACCGCCGCTGCCTGTTTTCTGCCCCCCCCCCTCATGCACCACACCATTTTTGACACCCCGGTTGTCAACACACTCCTGCGCGCCTTTTCCCGCTTTACGCTGCGCATTACCGGCTGGAAGATCGAAGGCGCCTTGCCCGCCCACGCCGCCAAAAGCGTGCTGATTGCCGCGCCCCACACCAGCAACTGGGACTTGCCTTACACGCTGATGCTGGCGTTCTCGCTCCGCCTGCGGGTGTACTGGATGGGCAAACACAGCCTGTTCAAGGCGCCGTTTGGTGGCGTGATGCGCTGGCTGGGCGGCATTCCGGTGAACCGGGAGCAGTCCGGCAACCTCGTCGCCACGTCGGCCCAGGCTATGCGGGAGGCCGATGGCCCCATGCAGCTCATCGTGCCGCCCGAGGGCACCCGCGGCAAAACGCGGCACTGGAAAACGGGCTTTTATTTCATCGCCCAGCAGGCGGGCGTGCCCATCGTGCTCGCGTTTGTGGACTACGGCCGCAAGGTGGGCGGCCTGGGCCCGGTGTTTGAGCCCACGGGCGACCTGGACGGCGACATGGCACGCATCAAGGCGTTTTATGCGCCGATCCAGGGGAAGAACCCGAAGCAATTCGAGACCTGATGCAGGTCATTGAATTTTGATGAAATTTCGCTCTATCGCTTATCTATCAAGCGCAAGCGGCTATCAAAAATGATGTGAATGCGGGCGTTAGTGGTGCTCACGCCCCCACACTGCGGCGATCAATCTTGCGGCTGAGCACGATGCTGGTCTGCGTCTGGTGCACGCCGTCCAGTTGGCCCACCTTGTCGAGCAGGGTGTCGAGCTGCTCATGGCTGGTGCAGCGCAAGAACACCAGATAGTCAAACGGCCCGCTCACGGCGGATACCTCTTCGACCTCGGCCATGGCCTCCAGCGCGCGCAGCACGGTGGGCGCGGTTTTGGGCAGCACGCTGATGCTGCACCAGGCCCGCACGGTGGTGGCATCGAGCCGGGTGCCCAGCCGCACCCCGTAACCCGCGACCACCCCCGAGCGCTCCAGCCGCGCGATGCGCGCCACCACGGTGGTGCGGGCCAGCCCCAGCTTGCGTGCCAGCGTGGCCGTGCCCTCGCGGGCATTGGCCTGCAGCAGGCTCAGCAGCTGGCGGTCGGTGTCGTCCGGGGGTTGTGTCATGGGCTATTCCTCAAAAAGTCATAACGCCCATCATATTCGCCGTTATGGCAAAACAAAGAGCGTTTTTCGACGTTATTAGCGCTACACATTGACAGCACCCTTGCCTAGCATCAAGGCATCTTCAACACCGCTCACTGCTTTACGCAGTGACCACTACCGGGAGTGCCTCCATGACCACCCTTTCCAACACCTCCACCGCCTCCCACACCGCCGCTCACCGCGCCATCACCATCCTGGGCGCGGGCCACATCGGCTTTGCCATGGCGCTGCTGCTGCAGCAGGCCGGCGACTACGACATCCTGGTGGTGGACCGCGACCCGGCGCGCCTGGCCGAGGTGGCGGCCCTGGGCGTCTCTACCCAGTTGGCGATAGACGACGCAAGCCTGCAGACCGCCATCGATGGCCGTTTTGCCGTGTTGAACGCGCTGCCGTTTCACCGCGCCGTGCCGGTTGCGACGCTTTGTGCCGCAGCCGGATTGCACTACTTTGACCTGACCGAAGACGTGGCCAGCACCCAGGCCATCCGCGCCCTGGCCGCCAAGGCCCGCAGCGTGCTCATGCCGCAATGTGGCCTCGCCCCGGGTTTCATCGGCATCGTGGGCAACGATTTGGCGCGCCGTTTTGACACCCTGCACACGCTGCGCATGCGCGTGGGCGCGCTTCCGCGCTACCCCCAGGGCGCCCTGCGCTACAACCTGACCTGGAGCACCGAAGGGCTCATCAACGAGTACTGCAACCCCTGCGAGGCCATTGTGGACGGAGTGCGCACCACGGTGCCTGCGCTGGAGGGGCTGGAAACCTTTGCGCTCGACGGTGTGGAATACGAGGCGTTCAACACCTCGGGTGGGCTGGGAACATTGACCGAGACGCTGGCAGGCAAGGCGCGCCAGGTGGACTACCAGTCCATCCGCTACCCCGGCCACAACGCCATCCTGAAGCTGCTGCTCAACGACCTGCGCCTGCGTGACCGGCGCGATCTGCTCAAGGACATTCTGGAAACCGCGATCCCAACCACCGACCAGGATGTGATCGTGGTGTTTGCCACCGCGTCAGGTCTGAAGGGCGGGCGGCTGGTGCAGGACTCGTACTCCGCCCGCATCATCGGCACCCAGGTGGCGGGGCACACGCTGAGCGCCATTCAGCTCACCACGGCGGCGGGCATCTGCACGGCGCTGGATCTGGTGGCCCAGGGACGCTTGCCGCAGCGCGGCTTCGTGGGCCAGGAATCCGTGTTGCTGGCGGATTTTCTGGCGAACCGGTTTGGGGTGGCTTACGCAGGGGAGGGCGAGTTGGTGCTTTGAGAAAGCCTGGGCTTAGCGCCCCGGCTTCTGATACATACCCTCAATCGCCTCTGCAAAGTGCGCCATCAGGTTGTTGCGCTTGAGCTTGAGCGTGGGCGTCATGAAGGTGTTTTCAATGGTCCAGGGCTCCAGCGTCAGGTGCACCGCACGCGGCACGGCGTATCGGGCAAAGCTGGCGGTGTTCTTTTCGATGCGGGCCAGCACGGCGCGGTGCACGCTGGGGTGGTTCAGGCTGTCGGCGTCTTGGGCCGAAAGACCCAGATCGCCCGCCAGCCGCTGCCATTCATCACGCTTGAGCACGGCCACGCAGGCGATGAAGGGGCGGTTTTCGCCCACTACAAAGGCCTGCTCCAACAAAGGGTCGGCCAGCAAGGCCAGCTCCAGGTCGCCCGGTGGGATCTTTTCCCCGGTGGAGGTGACGATGATTTCCTTGATGCGGCCCTTGATGTAAATGCGGCCGTTCACGATCTCGGCCTGGTCGCCCGTGCCCAGCCAGCCGTCTGCGCCCAGGATCTTGGCCGTGTCTTCCGGGCGCTTCCAGTAGCCCTTCATCACGATGGGGCCGCGCACCTGCAGCTCGCGGTTGTCGCCAATGCGCACTTCCACACCGGGTAATGCCTTGCCTACGCAGGCGGGGTCGTTGTCGTCTAGTGCGTTGACCGACACCACCGGTGCAGTCTCGGTCATTCCGTAGCCCTGGATCAGCGGCAGCCCCAGGCCCAGAAAACACTTCGCAATGGTGGGCGACAGCGGTGCCCCGCCACTTACCGCCACGCGCACACGGCCGCCAAATTGGGCCAGTAGCGGCTTTGCCACCAGGGCCTGCAGCACCGACCAGGGCAGGGCAGCCATCCAGCCTGCGGCCTGGCTGCTGGCGTCGGGAGTCGGCGCGGGCAAGCCTTGGGCGGCGCAAAACCGCGCCCAGCCCTTGTTCTGCGCGGCTTCATACAGCTGCATCTTCCAGGGCGTGTGTGACAACTTTTCGAGCAGCTTGGCGTGGATGCGTTCGTAAATGCGCGGCACCGACACCAGCACTGTGGGGCGTACCGTTTTCAGGTCTTCGGCCAGTTGAGGCACCGAGCGCGCATAGGCCACACAACTGCCCGCCGCAATCGGCAGGTAGTACCCGCCCGTGCGTTCAAACGTGTGAGACAGCGGCAGGAACGACAGGAACACGTCCTCCACCGTGGGGGCAATGCGCTCCAGCACCGCCTTCACGTCGCTGACCACGTTGTGGTGCGTCAGCATCACGCCCTTGGGCCTGCCCGTGGTGCCAGAGGTGTAGACGATGGCCGCCAGGTCGTCTGCCTCCGGGGCTTTGGGAACGGTTGCGCTGCCCGCATGTGCTGCACCGGCCAGCCATTGCACCAGCGAACCGACCGCAGGGCCGTCCCCAGACGCTGGTATTGCGGTGAGCGAGGCGCCGTCATCTGTGATGACCACTGCACGCAGGGCCGGAAATGGCGTGCCGACGGCCTGAATTTTTTCCCACTGCTCCACGTGGCTCACAAAGAGCATCGACGCCTCGCAGTCGGCCAGGATGTAGGCAATGCTGCCGGGGTTGTCGATGGCATGCAGCGGCACGGGAACGCAGCCGGTGACCAAGGTTGCCTGGTCCGCGCACGTCGCGTTCAGGCCGTTGGGCAGCAGGATGGCGATGCGCGCCGCTGCGGGCAGTTGCATGGCCGCCAGGGCCTGGGCCCATGTGCCCACGCGTTGGGCTGTCTCAGCCCAGGTCAAGCTCGTCCAGGCTTGGGAGGTGGTGTCGAAGGCTCGGTACGCCTCGGAGTTGGGGGTGCGCGCAGCGCGGTAGGCGAGCAGCTGGGGCAGCGTTTGCACGCTGGCGATATCGGGTGGGGCGAAGGTCATCAAACTCTGAAAGTAAGCGGGGAGCATTCTGCAAGGTGGCGCGACAGAGGCCTTGGGCATCATATCCAGCGTCAGCGCTGTCACACTTCTGCGGTTTGCGTGCTTTGTCAGAAATGGTTTATTCCTGTATGCGCAATGGTGATGAGGGCGCGTTTGGCGGCGATGCTGCAATTGGCCGTTTCATCCCGCCTTTAGAATTTTCAACGTCGCAATACAGCCGTTTCTCTGCCGATGGGTGGAATGGCCATCAGCCATTGCCCAATGCGGAGAGTCTATAAAAATGAACCGTCAAAAAAATCTAAATATTCTGTTGGCCGCGCTGTTGCTGAGCGTGGTGTTTCTTGCTTGGAGTAATGCGACACGCTATGGCAACCGTGCGCAGAAGGGGGGAAACTATGTGCTGGCAAAAATGTGGTATCTCATTGCCGCTCACAGCGGGGACGGGGCTGCGCAGAACAATTTAGCTGGCTTTTACGCGGAGGGGTTGGGAGGAGGCCGCAGTGACAGGTTGGCAGTCAAGTGGTTTGAAAAAGCGGCAGCCGCCGGAGTCTCTGCAGCCACATTTAACCTGTCCAATTTTTACGAAGAAGGGCGGGGTGTACCGCGAGATATCCGCAAAGCCACAACGCTGCTGGAGGATCTGGCAAAACAAGGAGACTCAGTGGCTGCATTCAACCTCGGGCATATCTATGCCACGGGGCGCGATGACTTTCCCCAGGATATGGAAAAGGCTATTCAGTGGTACGAAATATCTGCACAAAAGGGTTATGCGTCTGCTCAGTACAACCTGGGAAACATCTATGCCCAAGGCACCGGCGGGGTAGCCAAAGACTGGGTTCTTGCTGGCCAGTGGGTTTTAAAGGCCGCACAGGGAGATCATCACAAAGCCCAAATGGATTATGGTTTCATGCTGCTGGCTGGAATTGGGGTGCCGGAAAACCGAACGGAAGGGATTCAGTGGCTGGCGAAGGCAGCCAAAGACCCGGCTACTTTCAAACTGTTGCAGGAGCGGGTTGCGCTTGTTTGTGCAAGCACACCGGGTGCCGTCGAGAAAGAGCCTTGCACCCGGTGGACGAAGGGCCACAAACCATAGTGTGGTCGAACCCTTAGCTATGTGAGGGGGCTTTGGGTCTTCACGCGCTCTGGACCTCGAAATCAGAGAGCTTCTTTGCGCGTGGCTCAGTCCGGGGTCGCCGCTTCCAGCCCCTGCGCAAAATGCGCCTGCATCGCCTTCACCGTCGCCTTGGCATCGCGCGCCATCATCGCGCCGAGGATGGCGCGGTGCTCTTTCAGTGAATCCTCAATCCGCCCCTGCTTGAGCAGCGAGTTGTGGCGGTTGAGCTTCATCACCTTGCGCAAGTCGGCCACCATCTGGCTGCGCCATCGGTTGTCGGCCAGCTCCAGCAGCAGCATGTGAAAGCGCTCGTTGACTGCAAAAAAGCGCTCACGCTCATTGGCGGCTGCCTCCAGCTCGGCATGCAGATCCTGCAATGCTTGCAGCTGAGCCGGTGTGGCGGTGGTGGCCACCACGCCTGCCGCATCGCTCTCCAGCAGGCTGAGCAGGTGGTACACGTCGCGCAGGTCTTTTTCGCTCATTTCGGTCACATAGGCGCCACGGCGCACCTTCATCGTGACCAGGCCTTCAGCGGCCAGCACCTTCAACGCCTCGCGCAGGGGCGTGCGGCTGATGCCGAATTCCTCGGCAATCTTAAGTTCGTCAATCCAGCTGCCCGGCTCCAGTTCGCGCCGGAAGATGCGCTGGCGCAATTGCTCGGCCACTTCTTCGTAGAGCGCGCGGGGAGTGAGGGTGAGGGCAGACATGGGGTGGATTGTAAGCTGGGCGGAATATTTTGAATCAATAATTATGAATGATGTAAACTCGCCGCCACACCACTGCACCTGTGCGGTCACCGCCTGTGCGCTGTGTTGGACGCCCCAACGCCATCTTCGGAGTAGCTTTTGCCATGAGTGACAACCCCACCAACAACGCCCCAGAGTTCGCCGCGTCTTCGCTGGAAGCCTGGGCCAAGGCCGCAGCCAAGTCGGCGCCGGGGGGCGATGTCAGCGCCCTCAACTGGGTCACGCCCGATGGCATCACCGTCAAGCCGCTGTACACCGCCGAAGACACGGCCAGCCTGCCGTACGCCAACACGCTGCCGGGTTTTGAACCCTACCTGCGCGGCCCCCAGGCCACCATGTATGCCGTGCGGCCCTGGACGATCCGCCAATACGCAGGTTTTTCGACCGCCGAAGAATCCAACGCCTTCTACCGGAAGGCCCTGGCTGCGGGCGGGCAGGGCGTGAGTGTGGCCTTCGACCTGGCCACCCACCGGGGCTACGACAGCGACCACCCCCGTGTGACGGGCGATGTGGGCAAGGCCGGGGTGGCAATCGACTCGGTCGAAGACATGAAGATTTTGTTCGACCAGATCCCGCTCGACAAGGTGTCCGTGTCGATGACCATGAACGGCGCGGTGTTGCCCGTGCTGGCGGGCTATGTAGTGGCGGCAGAAGAGCAGGGCGTCTCGCAAGACAAGCTCTCCGGAACCATTCAGAACGACATTCTGAAAGAGTTCATGGTGCGCAACACCTACATCTACCCGCCCAAGCCGTCGATGAAGATCATTGGCGACATCATCGAATACACGGCCAAGAACATGCCGAAGTTCAACTCGATCTCGATCAGCGGCTACCACATGCAGGAAGCCGGGGCCAACCAGGCACTGGAGCTGGCCTTCACCCTGGCCGACGGCAAGGAGTATGTGAAGACTGCCATCGCCAAGGGCATGGACGTGGACGAGTTCGCCGGGCGCCTGTCGTTCTTCTGGGCGATTGGTATGAACTTCTATCTCGAAGTCGCCAAGATGCGCGCCGCGCGCCTGCTGTGGTGCCGCATCATGAAGGCCACGGGCGCCAAGAACCCCAAGAGCCTCATGCTGCGCACGCACTGCCAGACCTCGGGCTGGAGCCTCACCGAGCAGGACCCCTACAACAACGTGGTGCGCACCACCATCGAGGCCATGGCGGCCGTGTTTGGCGGCACCCAAAGCCTGCACACCAACAGCTTTGACGAAGCCATTGCGCTGCCCACCGAGTTCAGCGCCCGCATTGCGCGCAACACGCAGCTCATCATCCAGGAAGAGACCCACATCACCAACGTAATCGACCCCTGGGCCGGCAGCTACATGATGGAAAAGCTGACCCAGGACATGGCCGACGCGGCCTGGAAGATCATCGAAGAGGTCGAGGCCATGGGTGGCATGACCCAGGCCGTGGACAGCGGCTGGGCCAAGCTCAAAATCGAAGCTGCCGCCGCCGAGAAGCAGGCACGCATCGACAGTGGCAAGGACGTGATCGTGGGCGTCAACAAGTACAAGCTGGCGAAGGAAGACCCGGTCGATATCCTGCAGATCGACAACGTGAAGGTGCGCGACGGCCAGATCGAGCGTTTGAAGAATATTCGGTCAAAACGGGACCCAGCGCTTGTCCAACAAGCGCTGGATGCTCTCACTTCTGCAGCAGAAAGCGGCGAAGGCAACCTGCTGGACCTGTCGATCAAGGCCGTGCGTCTGCGTGCCACGGTGGGCGAGATCAGCGATGCGCTGGAGAAGGTTTTTGGGCGCCACCGCGCCGATACGCAAAAGGTGACCGGTGTGTACGCAGCTGCCTATGACTCGGCCGAAGGCTGGGACAAACTCAAGACCGAAATCAACGCCTTTGCCGAAGAACAGGGCCGCCGCCCCCGCGTGATGATCGCCAAACTGGGCCAGGACGGCCATGACCGGGGCGCCAAGGTGGTGGCCACCGCGTTTGCTGACCTGGGCTTTGACGTGGACATGGGCCCGCTGTTCCAGACCCCCGAGGAATGTGCCCGCCAGGCCATTGAAAACGACGTGCACGCCGTGGGCGTGAGCACGCTGGCTGCAGGCCACAAGACACTGGTGCCCGCCATCATCCAGTCGCTCAAGGACCAGGGTGCGGACGACATCATCGTGTTTGTGGGCGGGGTGATCCCAGCACAGGACTATGACTTCCTGTATGAGTCGGGTGTCAAGGGCGTGTACGGCCCCGGCACACCCATTCCCGCCAGCGCCAAGGATGTGTTGGAGCAGATTCGCAAGGCTGTGGCGTGACACCTGCGGCGCTTCTTGATGGGGTGGTGCAGGGCACGGCGGCGGTGCAACGCAGGGCCATGTCCAAAGCCATCACGCTGCTCGAATCGACGCGGGTGGACCACCGCGCCCAGGCCGACGAGCTGCTGACCCAGCTGCTCCCGCACACCGGCAAGGCCTTCCGCCTGGGCATCAGCGGCGTGCCTGGCGTGGGCAAGTCCACCTTCATCGAAGCCCTGGGCCTGTACCTGATCGGCCAGGGCCACCGCGTGGCCGTGCTCACCATCGACCCGTCGAGCACGGTTTCGGGCGGCTCCATCCTGGGCGACAAGACGCGCATGGAACACCTGTCGGTGCATGAAAAGGCCTACATCCGCCCCAGCCCCAGCAGCGGCACGCTGGGCGGTGTGGCCGAGAAGACGCGCGAGGCCATGCTGGTCTGCGAGGCCGCAGGCTACGACGTGGTGATCGTCGAAACCGTGGGCGTGGGCCAGAGCGAGATCGCGGTGGCAGGCATGACGGACATGTTTGTGCTGATGCAGCTGCCCAACGCGGGCGACGACCTGCAGGCCATCAAGAAGGGCGTGATGGAGATTGCCGACCTGGTGGTCATCAACAAGGCCGACATCGACAAGAACGCCGCCACACGGGCCGAGGCACAAATCACCTCCAGCCTGCGCCTCTTGAGCCAGCACGGCAACCCGGAAAACGCGCACCACGACGAAACGCTGTGGCACCCGGAGGTAGTGCAAATCAGCGCGCTGCTGGGGCAGGGCGTAGACAGCTTCTGGGCCGCCGTCACGCAGTTCCGCCAGCTGCAAACCGCCAACGGACGCCTGGCCACGCGGCGCGAGAAGCAGGCTCTGTCTTGGATGTGGGAGCGCATCGACGCAGGCCTCAAGCTCGCGTTTCGCCAGCACCCGCAGGTGCGCGAGCTGCTGCCGCAAATGCAGGCCGATGTGGCAGCAGGGCGCATTGCGGCATCGACTGCAGCACGTAATTTGCTGCTAGCGCAATCCAATCATGCGCTGGCAGCTATCAAATAGATAGTAGACACCAACCCATTCATCAAAGGACGACCATGCAAGACATCCTGGATCAACTGGAGAAAAAGCGTGCGCTGGCACGCCTGGGCGGCGGGCAAAAGCGCATCGACGCGCAGCACGCCAAGGGCAAGCTCACCGCGCGCGAGCGCATTGAACTGCTGCTGGACGACGGCACGTTCGAAGAATGGGACATGTTTGTCGAGCACCGCTGCACCGACTTTGGCATGGAGGACAACAAGATCCCCGGCGACGGTGTGGTGACGGGCTACGGCATGATCAATGGCCGCCTGGTGTTCGTGTTCAGCCAGGACTTCACCGTGTTCGGCGGCGCACTCAGCGAGACGCACGCCGAGAAGATCTGCAAGGTGATGGACCAGGCCATGAAGGTCGGCGCTCCTGTCATCGGCTTGAACGACTCGGGCGGCGCCCGCATCCAGGAAGGCGTGGCGTCCCTCGGCGGCTATGCCGATGTGTTCCAGAAGAACGTGCTGGCCAGCGGCGTGATTCCGCAGATCAGCATGATCATGGGCCCCAGCGCCGGTGGCGCCGTGTACTCGCCCGCCATGACGGACTTCATCTTCATGGTCAAGGATTCGAGCTACATGTTCGTGACCGGCCCCGAGGTGGTCAAGACCGTGACGCACGAAGAAGTCACCGCCGAGGAACTGGGCGGCGCCGTGACGCACACCACCAAGAGCGGTGTGGCCGACATGGCGTTTGAGAACGACGTGGAGGCGCTGATGATGCTGCGCCGCCTGTACAACTACCTGCCGCTCAACAACCGCGAAAAAGCCCCGGTGCGTCCCAGCAACGACCCGGCCGACCGCATGGACCTGAGCCTGGACACCCTGGTGCCCGAGAACCCCAACAAGCCCTACGACATGAAGGAGCTGATCCTCAAGACGGTGGACGATGGGGACTTCTTTGAACTGCAGCCCGAGTACGCCAAGAACATCCTGATCGGCTTTGCCCGCATGGAAGGCCAGACCGTGGGCATCGTGGCCAACCAGCCGCTGGTGCTGGCGGGCTGCCTGGACATCAAGAGTTCCATCAAGGCCGCGCGTTTTGTGCGCTTTTGCGATGCGTTCAACATCCCCGTGGTCACGTTTGTGGACGTGCCCGGCTTCATGCCTGGAACCAGCCAGGAGTACGGCGGCATCATCAAACACGGCGCCAAACTGCTGTACGCCTATGCCGAGTGCACCGTTCCCAAGATCACCGTCATCACCCGCAAGGCCTACGGCGGTGCGTACGACGTGATGAGCTCCAAGCACCTGCGCGGCGACGTGAACCTGGCCTGGCCCAACGCCGAGATCGCGGTGATGGGCGCCAAGGGCGCGGTGGAAATCATCTTCCGCGAAGACAAGAACGACCCCGTGAAGCTCGCCGCGCGTGAGGCCGAATACAAGCAGCGTTTTGCCAATCCGTTTGTGGCCGGTGCACGCGGCTTTATCGACGACGTGATCCTGCCGCACGAGACACGCAAGCGCATCTGCCGGTCGCTGGTGATGCTGCGCGACAAAAAGCTCGAAAACCCATGGCGCAAGCACGGCAACATCCCACTGTGAGCGGACAAGGAGCATAAGAACATGTTTACGAAAATCCTGATCGCCAACCGTGGCGAAATCGCCTGCCGAGTGATTGCAACGGCCAAGAAAATGGGCATCGCCACCGTCGCCGTCTACTCCGACGCCGACAAGGAAGCCCGCCACGTCAAACTGGCCGACGAAGCGGTCAACATCGGCCCCGCACCCAGCCGCGAGAGCTATTTGCAGGCTGAGAAAATCATCGCCGCATGCAAGCAAACGGGCGCCCAAGCAGTACACCCCGGCTATGGCTTCCTCTCCGAAAACGAAGCCTTTGCCAAGCGCTGCGAAGACGAAGGCATTGCCTTCATCGGCCCCAAGGCGCATTCGATTGCGGCCATGGGCGACAAGATTGCGTCCAAGAAGCTGGCCAACGAAGCCAAGGTCAACACCATCCCTGGCTACAACGACGCCATCAGCGGCCCGGAGCAGGCGGTGGAGATCGCCAAGGGCATTGGCTACCCCGTGATGATCAAGGCCTCGGCTGGTGGCGGCGGCAAGGGTCTGCGCGTGGCGTTCAATGACAAGGAAGCGTTTGAGGGTTTTGCCAGCTGCCAGAACGAGGCGCGCAACAGCTTTGGTGATGACCGCATCTTCATCGAGAAGTTTGTGCAGGAGCCGCGCCACATCGAGATCCAGGTGCTGGGCGACAGCCACGGCAACGTGATCTACCTGAACGAGCGCGAGTGCTCCATCCAGCGCCGCCACCAGAAGGTGATCGAAGAGGCGCCATCGCCCTTCATCAGCGACGCCACCCGCAAGGCCATGGGCGAGCAGGCGGTGCAACTGGCCAAGGCCGTCAAGTACCAAAGCGCGGGCACGGTGGAGTTCGTTGTCGGCAAGGACCAGGACTTCTACTTCCTGGAGATGAACACCCGCCTGCAGGTGGAGCACCCGGTGACGGAATGCATCACCGGCCTGGATCTGGTGGAGCTGATGATCCGCGTGGCTGCGGGCGAGAAGCTGCCTTTGAGCCAAGCCGATGTGAAGCGCGACGGCTGGGCCATTGAGTGCCGCATCAACGCCGAAGACCCGTTCCGCAACTTCCTGCCGTCCACCGGCCGCCTGGTGCGCTTTCAGCCGCCGGAGGAGTCGATGTTCCAGTCCGATACGACCAAAAAATTGGGCGTGCGTGTGGACACGGGCGTGTACGAGGGCGGCGAGATCCCGATGTACTACGACTCGATGATCGCCAAGCTCATCGTGCACGGCACGGACCGCAACGACGCGATTGCCAAGATGCGCGCGGCGCTCAATGGCTTTGTGATTCGCGGTATCAGCAGCAACATCCCGTTCCAGGCCGCGCTGCTGGCGCACCCCAAGTTCGTGACGGGCGACTTCAACACCGGCTTCATTGCCGAGAACTATGGCAAGGGCTTCCACGCCGAAGACGTGCCGCACAGCGACCCGCTGTTCCTGGTGGCGCTGGCCGCGTTCATGAACCGCCGCTACCGTGCACGCGCCTCCGGCATCAGCGGCCAATTGGCCGGCCACGAGGTGAAGGTGGGGGAGCAGTTTGTGGTGGTCACGCTGGGCGCCGAAGGGCAGAACCAGCACCACGAGGTGACGGTGTCCGACTTTGAAGACAAATCGGGCTCCAGCGCAATCAGCGTGGGTGGCAATAGCTATCAGATCAGTAGCACAGCCACGCTGGGCCAGATCCGCGTGCAGGGCGCATGCAACGGCCAGGGCTTCACGGCCCAGGTGGAACGCGGCGTGGGCAAGAACCCGCTGGCGCTGCGCATTGCGCACAACGGCACGCAGATCGATGCGCTGGTGCTGTCGCCGCTGGGCGCGCGCCTGCACAAGCTGATGCCCTTCAAGGCGCCGCCAGACTTGTCCAAGTTTTTGCTCTCGCCCATGCCGGGCCTGTTGGTCGATGTGGCGGTGCAGCCGGGCCAGAAGGTGCAAGCGGGCGAGAAGCTGGCCGTGATCGAAGCCATGAAGATGGAGAACATCCTCTTTGCCGCGCAGGACGGCGTGGTGGGCAAGATCACGGCAGGCAAGGGCGAGTCGCTGGCGGTGGATCAGGTGATTCTGGAATTTGTCTGATGCCGCCTTCGCCTCGCGCTCCATCCTGCAGCCTGCGATGACGGCGGTGGCTGTGCGCACGCTGCTGGCGCTGGTCGGCGGGGTGCTGTTTCTGGACGGCGCGGTGCTGATGGTTCTGGGGCACTTCAACCTGGGCACCATGTTGCCCGTTGCGCTGGGGGCGTTGTTTCTGGCCATCGCGGTGTGGTGGTCACCCCTCACGCGCTGGCGGCACCATGACCGGCGGCGTCAGCAGTGGTGGCGCGTGGGCTGGTGGGGGCTGGCTGCGTGGATGCTCAGCGTGGTGGTTTTCTGGGTGTTCTTCTTGCGGGGCGCCGGCGTGTCTCCGGCAGAGGCAACGCCTGTGCAGGCCATTGTGGTGCTGGGAGCGGGCATCCAGAACGGACAGCCCCGCCCGGCACTTGCGGCGCGGCTGGACACAGCGGCCGCGCTGGCCCGCTTGCAGCCTGAGGCGCTGATCGCTGTGTGTGGTGGGCAGGTCTGGGGCACTACAGATACCGAGGCGGAGGTGATGGCGCGCTATCTGCAAGAACGCCACGGTATCGCGCCGGAACGCCTGGTGCTGGAGAAGGACAGCACCAGCACCGAGCTGAACCTGGCGTTAAGTCGCCCCTTGCTGGAGGCGCGCGGTGTTGCCGCCACGGCCCCGCTCGCGCTGGTGACCAGCGACTTCCACCTGCCGCGTGCTCTGCGCATTGCCCAGCGCCATGGCTTTACCCACATGGTGCCGGTAGCGGCACCCACGCCCCTGACCACGCGCTACAACGCCTGGCTGCGCGAGTACTTCGCAACGCTCAGCAGCTGGGTGTTGAACGAAGGGTAGCCGGGAGCAAGTTATTTTTAGGTCAAATTGGCCTCTGGCGCTTTATCCATAAGCGCAAGTAGCTATCAATCAAGGAGCAAACACAATGACCACATCCCTTCATCGCCCGTTCAAAGTCCTGGGCATTCAGCAGGTCGCCATTGGCGGCACCGACAAGCAGCGCATGAAAACCCTGTGGGTGGACATGCTGGGCCTCACCCAAACCGGCACCTTCCAGAGCGAGCGCGAAAACGTGGACGAAGACATCCTAGCCATGGGGCAGGGGGCCTACAAGGTCGAGGTGGACATCATGCAGCCGCTGGACATCGACAAAAAACCCGCCGTGCACACCACGCCGCTCAACCACATTGGGCTATGGATCGACGATTTGCCCAAGGCCGTGGAATGGCTCACGGCCCAAGGCGTGCGTTTTGCGCCCGGCGGTATCCGCAAAGGCGCGGCGGGCTACGACATCACGTTTTTGCACCCCAAGAGCAATGACGAGTTTCCGATTGCGGGCGAGGGCGTTTTGATCGAACTGGTGCAGGCCCCGGCCGACGTGATTGCGGCACTGACCTGATAGTTGCGAAAGGCCGGCATCCAAAGTGCACCAACGTCGGCCATCTCCAGGCGTTGCTCGGCTGCACAGAGTGTCAGATGGGAGCAGATAACCACCACAACGGGGCTGTTGAAGGCGCCAAGAAACTGACTGCCCCAAAGGCCCGGCAAGTTCAATCAACGTGCAGCCTTCTGCTTCTAAAAAGTTCAGAACTTGACGGTTGTTGATGCCTCGTTTTTCTTGGCATCTTTTGTGACCCTGTGGCGTGCTTTTGTGCCGTTTTCTCGTCCAGAATCCGCCCACCTCGCAGCGCGCCATGCCAAACCATTCGTGGTGTGCCGTGCGCGCGGTGTCGCTAAACAACTTCTTAAGCCTCGGGTGGCTCCTTGCCACGGTGGGGCGAATGCCTTGAAGGGAATCGATCGCCATGTCCTCCACGACCCTTGCCATGCCCGCCGCCCAGCCTGTGCCGCCGGCACCCACCGTACAAAACGTCCAGGTGCACCGGCGCCCAGCCACTGCCAACCCACAAGGCCCGTGGAGCGTGGAAGCCATCCAGGCGTTGCTCGACAAGCCCTTGATGGACCTGCTGTTCGAGGCGCAGACCGTGCACCGCCAGCACTGGCCTGCGGGCGACATCGAGCTGGCCACCCTGCTGTCCGTCAAAACCGGCGGCTGCCCCGAAAACTGTGGCTACTGCCCGCAGGCGGCCGAGTTCGATACGGGCGTGAAAGCCGACAAGCTGATGGAGGTGGACGAAGTGGTGCGCGCTGCCCAGGCCGCCAAGGATGCGGGGGCCACGCGCTTTTGCATGGGCGCCGCCTGGCGCGCGCCCAAGGACCGCGACATCGAAAAAGTCAGCGCCCTGATCGGTGCCGTGAAGGGCCTGGGCCTGCAGACCTGCGCCACCCTGGGCATGCTCGAATCGCACCAGGCGCAGGCCCTCAAGGATGCGGGGCTGGACTACTACAACCACAACCTGGACACCGCCCCTGAGTACTACACCGATGTGGTGAGCACCCGCGCCTACCAGGACCGGCTGGACACACTGGCGCATGTGCGCAGCGCGGGCATCAGCGTGTGCTGCGGTGGGATTGTGGGCATGGGCGAGGCGCCCGTGCACCGCGCTGGCCTGATCGCCCAGCTGGCCAACCTGCAGCCGTACCCCGAGTCGGTGCCCATCAACAGCCTGGTGCGCGTGCCCGGCACGCCCCTGGCTGACAGCGAGCCCATCGACCCGTTCGATTTTGTGCGCATGATCGCCGTGGCCCGCATCACCATGCCCAAGGCCCGGGTGCGCCTGTCCGCAGGGCGCCAGCAGATGGGCGAAGCCGTGCAGGCGCTGTGTTTCATGGCGGGCGCCAACTCCATCTTTTATGGCGACAAGCTGCTGGTGACCGGCAACCCCGATGTGGAGGCTGACGTGCAACTGCTGGCCAAGCTGGGCCTCAACGGACACCGCACCACCACTTCCTCCGAAAGTGGGGCAGAAGAAAGCGCCACAGGCGCCTGCTGCTGAGAGCGCGGGGGTCAGCCGCCGCTGCTGCTGCTGACGCTGCCTTCGCCGATGACCACACCCTCGGTAGAGAGGTCCTGGGCAATGCGGTCGCGTTGCGCCTGCAGCGCATGTTCGCTGTCGGCAAACTGCTGCGCAATGCGCCGGAACTCTTCGGAGAGCGAGAGGAAGGCGTCCACCATGTCGGGGTCGAAGTGGCTACCTCGGCCGTCGCGGATGATTTCTACCGCCGTCTCATGGGAGAAGGCGGCCTTGTACACGCGCTCGGAGATCAGCGCGTCGTACACATCGGCCACCGCCATGAGCCGTGCCGACAGGGGGATGGTGTTGCCCACCAGCCCTTCGGGGTAGCCTGAGCCGTCCCACTTTTCCTGGTGGCTGTAGGCGATTTCCTTGGCGTAACGAAAAAACGGGTTGTTCTGTGTGGTTTCGGTTTCTGCCGCCACGATGGCGTCCCGGCCCAGCGTGGTATGGGTCTTCATGATCTCGAACTCTTCAGGCGTCAGCTTGCCCGGCTTGAGCAGGATGCGGTCGGGGATGCCCACCTTGCCAATGTCGTGCAGGGGGGCGGACTTGAAGATCACCTGGATGGCGTCTTCCGTGAGTTCGTCGCGAAAGCGCGGGTGGTCCTGCAGCTTGCGGGCCAGCGCTTCCACATAGTGCTGCGTGCGGCGGATGTGGTTGCCGGTCTCGTTGTCCCGCGTTTCGGCCAGCGATGCCATGGCGCGGATGGTGGCGTCCTGCAGCTCCGCCAGGGCGCGCGTGCGGTTGGCCACCTCCTGCTCCAGAAAGTGGTTGTGGTGGGTCAATAAATCCCGCGCTCGCTTGAGCTGCAGGTGGTTGCGCACGCGCGCCATGGTGATGGCGGGGTTGACGGGCTTGGTGATGTAGTCCACCGCGCCCAGCTCCAGCCCCACCGTTTCGTCGTCGGTGGCGCTCATGGCAGTGAGGAAAATCACCGGAATGTCTTCGGTCTCGGGGTTGAATTGCAGGCGCCGCAGCACCTCGTAGCCATCCATGTCGGGCATCATGATGTCGAGCAGGATCAGGTCGGGCTTTTCGGCCGCCACGATCTGCAGCGCGCGTTCGCCGGTGGGTGCCAGCTTGACCTTGTAGTCGGGGCGCAGGAGGTCGCTCATCAGCGACAGATTGCCCGGGGTGTCATCCACCACCAGCACCGTGCATTTGCCGCTCAATTCCAATGGGCTATTCATGAACTGGGTCCTCCTTGTGTTGTATATCGTTCCCCGCCTTGCGCAGCACGTCGAGCGCATCGGCAAAGAGGTAGTTGTCGAGCAGCCGCTTCATGTCGGCGTAGGCGGGGCCCAGCAGGGCCTGAAGACTGGGGCCGGAGTCCTTGAACAACTCGATGGCGTCGGAATCACTGTCTTCCAGCAGGGCGCCAAGGCGTTCCACCAATGCGCGGGCCTGCGCGCCATCCAACGGGGTTCTGGCAGCGCTCGCCGTGCCGGGCGTGTCTGCCTCAGGGGGCAGGGCGCTCTGCAGCGCAGCCACCAGGGTCTGGCAGACGGTGTCTACCGGCGGGAGCAGGGCTTCGAGGGCGTCGGCGGTCGCGTTGTGTGCAATGGCTTGCTCCGCCGCGCCTGCCAGTTCGGCCAGGCCCACCGCGCCTATGGTGGCAGCGGTACCTTTGAGCGTGTGCATGGCGCGCTGCGCCGCCTCTGGCTGGGCGGCCGCGAGGTGCGCGCGCGCTTCTTTCACTGCGCTGCCTTGTCCGGCCACGAATTTGCGCAGCAGGCTCTCATAGGCCGTACGTTTGCCGAGTACACGCCGCAGCCCGGCGGCGGTGTCCAGGCCTTCGATGTGTGTCAGCGGGTCGGGGGTGTCCGCCGGCGCCAAGGAAGGAGCGCCAGGCACCGCAGGTTGCAGGGCAACAGTCTTACCGCTGGCGCCCCCAGTGTGCGGCAGTGCAATCCATTGCAGCAGGGCGGCGAACAGCGCGTCGGGGTCAATGGGCTTGGCTATGTGGCCGTTCATGCCCGCTTCCAGGCACTGCTCGCGGTCGCCGCTCATCGCGTTCGCGGTCATCGCCAGCACCGGCAGGCGCGCCCAGGCGGGGTTCTGGCGCAATTGGCGCGTGGCGGTGAGGCCGTCCATCACCGGCATCTGCATGTCCATGAGCACGATGTCATAGGTGCCTCGGGCCAGCATGTCGAGTGCGGCCTGGCCGTTGTCGGCCACATCCACCACCAGCCCGGCGCTGGCCAGCAGTTCGCTGCCCACCTGCTGGTTCAGGTCGTTGTCGTCCACCAGCAGCACGCGCGCGCCCTGGATCGATGCCAGGTTGTCGCCTCGTGCAGCTGCGGCTGGCAGGCGCCGCCCGTCGTCCAACCGCTGCGCGCCGCCCAGTGCCCGCATGGCGGCGTCAAAAAGCTGAGATGGGTTGACGGGCTTGGTCAGCATCAGCCCGATGCCGGTGCGTGTGAGTTCGGCCAGAACGTCGTCACGCCCATGCGCGG
Source organism: Acidovorax sp. sif0632 (assembly GCF_019218805.1). Lineage (NCBI taxonomy): Bacteria > Pseudomonadati > Pseudomonadota > Betaproteobacteria > Burkholderiales > Comamonadaceae > Acidovorax > Acidovorax sp. sif0632. Next base: position 126,510 of record NZ_JAHUWW010000006.1, read on the forward strand.
TGACGATGACCGGGCGCGGAGGGTGGGGCAGTTGGGCCAGCTGGCGGGCGGTTTCAAAACCGTCCATACCAGGCATCTTCCAGTCCAGAAAGGCGATTTCGCAGGGCCTGCCTGCCAGGTCCGCGGCGCGTGCCAGGTCCACGGCCTGCGCCCCCGAACTGGCCAGCGTGACCGAAAAACTCATGCTGGACAGCAGCTCGGCCAGGATCTGCCGGGCCTGTTCGCTGTCATCCACCACCAGCACGCGGCGACCACGCAGGTCGGGTTCCGGCAGCAGTGGCCGCTGCACGGCCGCGCCCAAACCCAGTCGCGCCGTGAACCAAAAGGTGCTGCCCTTGCCCGGCACGCTGTGCACGCCCACCTCGCCGCCCATCAGGCTGGCCAGTTTCTTGGAAATCGCCAGGCCCAGGCCGGTGCCGCCGTACTTGCGCGTGGTCGAGGTGTCGGCCTGCTCGAACGAGCGAAACAGGCGCGCCTGCTGTTCTTCGGTCAGGCCGATGCCCGTGTCCTGCACTTCAAAGCGCAGCAGCACGCCCTGGGCATCCCGCGCTGCTTCGCGTACCCGCACGATGATCTCGCCCTCGTCCGTGAACTTGACGGCATTGTTGGCGTAGTTCACCAGGATCTGCCCCAGCCGCAGGGGGTCTCCACGCAAGTCGGCGGGCAGGTGGGAGTCCACGTCGAACATCAGCTCCAGGCCTTTGCTGGCGCATTTCTCGCCCAGCAGGTTGGCCACGTTGTCGAGCACGGCATGCAGGTCGAAATCCACTACCTCGACTTCGAGCTTGCCCGCCTCGATCTTGCTGAAATCCAGGATGTCATTGATCAGGCCCAGCAGGTGCTGTCCCGACCGCTGGATCTTTTCGACGTAGTCGCGCTGGCGCGCGGTCAGCTCGGTGGCCAGCGCCAGGTGGCTCATGCCAATCACGGCGTTCATGGGCGTGCGGATCTCGTGGCTCATGTTGGCCAGGAAGTCTGATTTCATGCGCGATGCGTCCTCTGCCTTGGCGCGGGCCACCTCCAGTTCATCCTCGTGTTCCTGCAGCGCGGCGTTGGCTCGCTGCAGCTCGGTGGTGCGCTGGGCTACCCGGGCCTCCAGGGCTTCCTCGTTGCGCTTGAGGGCTTCCACCAGTTCGGCCTGGGCCTCCAGGGCCTGGGAGGTGGCCTTTTCACGCTGGAGGAACTGGCGCGCCATGGCAATGGCCAGCAAAAAGGTCAGGATGGCCTGGAACGCGGTCAGCCCGGTGGTCAGCAGGGTCTGGTGCTTGACCTCTTCGTTGCGCCGGTCGCCCAGCAAGGCGGAGATGCGCGATGCCTGCAGCGACAGCTCTTGAACGATGTCGCGCAGCTTGTTCAGCTCGGCCCGCAACAGAAGCATATTTGTCTGGCTCGATGCCGCGTCCACACTCTGCCCGAAATGGTTGTCCCCTGCGGCGACAAACTTCTGCAGTGCTTCCAGGGCTGTGGCGTAGATCGGTTCCTCCTGCATGAGCGTGCGGGCGGTGCCGCTCTCCAGCGCGCTGAAGCGGCTCAGGAACAGGTCATAGCGCAGCTCCAGCCGGTCCATGGGCAGGCTGGGCGGGTCCAGCTCGAACTGGTGCAGGGCGTGGTCGAGTTTTTCGTACTCCACATTGAGCTGCAGGAATGACCACAGGGCATTGACGTCGCCCCGGCGCATGACCGCCTCGACGCTGCGGTACTGGTGGTACTGCACCCCGGCAATGGCCACATACGCCACCACCAGGCCCGCGATGATCAGCCGCAGAAAGTGCTTGCCCCGGATCATGGTGTGGTTCCTGGGAAGTTGGGAGGAGAGGGTGGACTAGCGAATTCGCAGGATATGGAGCTGCCAGGCGGCGCGGTTGTAGTACAGCTCGCTGCGCAGCTCTGCCTTGGTGTCAAACGGATAGACAATGAAAAGCGGCCCCTTTTCGCGCACACGCATGGGGCGGTTGTTCATGAGCCGGGCAACGATCACGTCGTGGCGCGTGGCATCGTCGATGGGGATTTCCGTCTTGTAGTCGTTGAGCGCCACCGCCGTGATGTTTTTGCCTTTGGCGCCCACGGCCGCCAGCACATCGCGCAGCAGGGGGCCAGTGAAAGTGACGGCGCTGGGGTACCAGGGGGTCTGGGTGGAGAAGCTGTGCTGGGGCAGCTTCTCCAGCATGGCCATGTCGAACTGGGCTTGCGAGCCGTTGTTGGTCTGGCTGATCGCGCCGTCGATGGTCAGAACGACCGTGCCGGTGGGTTTGTCCAAAGCGCGGGCCTGGGGCAGCGTCGCCGCAGCGACTACAAACACTGCGATGCCCAGCCACAAGGCAACGCGTGCCCCTGAAAGACTCGTATGCATAACGCTCCCCCTTTTGCAACAGTCTTGCAGACAGTTGCCCAAAATGTAAATCGTTTTCTAGCAGCATGGGTCTTGTGATGCTCCAGCGACGCAGATGGGTACCCATACCAGGGCTGCGCTCACACGGCATAGCAGGACATACCCTGCCTGTGCACTCGCTGCAAGGCCGTGACAAGCTCAAAGGGGATAAGTACAGTGGGTAGCAGGTCCGATATTCCAAAGCAGGTTTGTCGCCTGCGCCAATCATTCGGGAGGGAGGTGCATGGGCTCACGAAAGCTCTGCAAGCGTTGGCCCCGAATCTGCGCAATGCAGCGCCGTGGGTAGTGAGGCCACAGAGGTCCTCAATGAGCCGCACAGCCCTGCATCGCATAACGTGGTCGCATCATTTCCGTGTTGGCAAGGCATCTCACCATGGGTAGTTTCGATACTGAAGACCGGCCGTTTGAACAGGAAATGGCACTTTCTGAACCCGACTACCGGCTGTTGGTAGATCAGGTGCAGGCGGCCGTCTTTGTGATTCAGAAGGGGCGGTTCCTTTTTGTGAATCCCAAGCTCCTGGAGCTTTTCGGATACTCCAAGGAAGAGATGCTCAGAGGCATGGATCCCATGCTGCTGTGCGTGCCCGAGCACCGGGACATGGTGCGGGAGCAGACGAACGCCCGGGTAGCGGGGGTCCCAGGCAAAGCCTATGAGGTCGAATGCCTGCGCAAGAACGGCGAGCGGTTCAGCGCCCAGGTCTGGGGCGTGCGCATTTTTCTGTCGGCGCAAGCAGCGGACCTGGTCACGTTGCATGACGTCAGTGCAATCCAGGCGGCCACGCGGTACGCGCAGCAGCGTGTTCAGCTGTTTCGCAATGCTGAAGAGCTTGCGCGCATTGGTTCTGCGGAGGTGGACTTGGTGTCCGGGACGGTCACCCTGTCGTCGGGCATGCATGCCATCTTGGGAATCCCGCTCACCGAGACGCCCCCCGGTACAGACTGGCTGCTGGCGCGCGTACCTCCGGTAGAGCGCCCCTATGTTCAGGCCATCAGCGAGGGCGTTTCCCCCGACGACGTCTGTGAGTTCCAGCACCGTATTGTTCACACCGACGGCAGCTTGCGCACGGTGCTGCACCGGGTCCTTGCCGAGGCCGATGAAGGCGGAAAGGTGATCAGGACGGTCACACTCCTGCAGGACATCACCCTGCAGCGGGCGGCTGAACAGAAACTGGACAAGCTCGCGAATACCGACGAAATCACCGGGCTGCCGAACCGCAACGCGCTGACGGAATATCTTGATACCAAAATGCGCGAGGCCGCGCGGGGAGGGCGGCACATTGCGGTCCTGAGCGTTGAGATTGACAGACTCAAGCTTGTCAGTGAATCACTGGGCCACGCAGCTGGGGACCAGTTGCTCATGGAGGTCGGCAGACGGCTCCAGCCCCAGGTTTCCCAGGACGATCTGCTGGCGCACTTTGGTAGCGGCGAGTTTTCCCTGGTGCTGGCACGGGAGGAGTCTGTGGATGAAGCCATGGCGCGGGGCACCGCCGCCTCATTGGTTGATGCGCTGTCCCTTCCGGTTGCCATTGGCGACAACGAGATCAAGGTGACCTGCGATATCGGAATATCCCTTTACCCCGTGCACGGGGATGATCCTGAAAAATTGCTCCAGCTAGCGCAAGCGGCGATGTATCGCGCCCATGAGCTGGGCAAGAACCAAATCTGCGTTTTCAGTTCGGGCATGCATTCCAAGGCGATCTCCAGGCTTGTCATGGAGTCGGGACTGCGTCGAGCTTTGGAGCGCAACGAGTTTGAACTGCATTTTCAGCCCAAACTCGAATTGGTCAGCGGGGCCATCATTGGTGCCGAGGCATTCCTTGAATGGAAATCCCCCGATGGCGCATTAATTTCCCGGTCCAGCTATATCCGGGCCGCTGAAGAAACCGGCCTGATCGTGCCGATCGGTGAATGGGTTCTGCGCACTGCCTGCCTCCAGGCGCTGGAATGGCAGCGCGCTGGTCATCCCATGTGCCGGGTTGCCGTCAACCTGTCGGCTCGCCAGCTTCAACAACCCGATCTGGCTCAGAAGATAGAAAAGATCCTCATCGAAACCGGCCTTGATCCAAGGCTGCTGGGGCTGGAGATCACCGAGGGTGCGCTCATGGGGGAAAGCACTCGCATCGCGCGGATTCTGGGCGACCTCAAGACCCTGGGCATCGAGATTTCGCTGGATGATTTTGGCACCGGCTATTCCAGCCTGAGCTACCTGCGCACACTGCCCATTGACGTGGTGAAGGTAGACCGCTCGTTTGTCCACGACGTCACGGCAGCTTCTCAAGACGTGTCCATCACGCGCGCGATCATCAACATGGCGCACAGCCTGCAGATGAGAGTGTTGGCAGAAGGTGTTGAGACCGAGGGGCAACTGGCGTTGCTCATCGCCAACGGCTGTGACCAGATGCAAGGGCACTATTTCAGCGGGCTGCTAACTGCCGACGCCATGGGTTCCCTGTTGCGTGAAAGCAAGGCCTTGCCTGAGCACTTGTTATTGCGCCGCGCCCAACAACGTACCTTGTTGCTCGTTGATGACGAGGACAGCATTGTTTCTGCGTTGCGCAGATTGCTGCGTCGGGATGGCTATCACATCGTGACGGCCAACAGCGGGGCGCAAGGTTTGCAAAGGCTGGCCGAAAACTCGGTGGATGTGATTGTCTCGGACCAGCGGATGCCCGGTATGACGGGGGTGGAGTTCCTGCGCCGGGCCAAGGAGCTGTATCCAGACACCGTACGTATGGTGCTGTCTGGCTACACGGAGCTTCAGTCCATCACCGATGCGATCAATGAAGGGGCTATCTACAAGTTCCTCACAAAACCATGGGATGACGAGCGGCTTCGCGGGCATGTGGCGGAAGCGTTCTCCCAAAAGGGAATGGCCGATGAGAATCGGCGGCTGGCGAGTGCAGTTCTGCGAGCCAACGATGAACTCACTGCAGTGAATGACCGTTTGCAACAGTTGCTAACGAATCAACGTGAGCAGATTCATCGCGAAGAGAGTAGCCTGAGCGTCGCACGGGAGGTCTTGGATCATATTCCTGCAGCGGTCATCGGGGTGGACCTGGAGGGCATGGTGGCATTTGTGAATGCAGATGCAGAGGCACTGTTTGGAAGGACCACCGCGTTGTTGGGACAGGATGCGGACGACGTGCTACCGGCAGATCTGCGCCATGTATGGCGTGCCGCCGATCAGAGCTACCACGATGTGCAACTCGCGGGAGAGACGTTTCGCGTTGTATGCCGCTCCATCGGAGGAGAAAATCATTCACGAGGTCGATTGCTGGTCTTGGTGCCAGGCAGTGCGGCTTGAACTCTATGCGCGCCCATGCAAGCTCTTGCTACCACCACTGAACGGGTTCCGGAGGGACTACTTTTAGCGCAGCCCGTACTGGATGCACATGCGCAACTTCTGTTGCCAGAGGGGACGCCTGTCACGCGCGAAATTCTCAACAACTTGCAGCATCGAGGTATCGACACGATTTTTGTGAATGCCCCCGAGGAGTTAGCACAGCGCAATGGAAAAGTGGATCCGGTTGAGCAACGGGCACTGACGGAACAGCGTTTGTTGCACTTGTTCAGGCCTGCCCTGCGGGCAGGGCAACTCAACCCATTGCTGCACATGATTTTGAGGCACCGGCTTGAGGAGAGGCCATGAAGCAACTCACTGCGGATGCGATCTTGCACAGCGTGCACGGACTGCCAGCCTTGCCAGCAGTCGTGCTGGAGTTGATCCAGTCCTTTGGCGACAGCGATGTTTCGGCGGAGCAACTGGCCATAAAGATATCGCACGACCAGGCCATTGCCGCGAAAACCCTTCGACTTGCGAATTCTTCCTTCTACGGGTTGCCGCGTCAGGTCACTTCGATCACTGAGGCTACGGCAATCCTGGGGCTGCGCACATTGCGCGGCGTGGCAACGGCCGCAGGCCTTGTCAGCGGGTTTGCCAAGTCGCGCTGCCAAGGCTTCGACTTCGATGCGTTCTGGTGCCATTCCATCGGTACGGCGCTTACCTGCCGGGCCCTGGCGCAGCGCACCCGATTGGACGAAGACGCCGCGTTTACGTTGGGGCTGTTGCATGACATTGGGCGCTTGGTTCTGGTCAGCTCCTATGAGGAGGAATATGCCCAGGCCATTGCATATCGGACAGAACATGACTGTTTCATGCACGTTGCAGAACAGCATCAATTTGGTGTTGACCACGCAGAGGTCGGCGGCCTCATCGCTGAGCATTGGCACTTTGCCCCAGAGATCGTCGCAGCCATCGCATGCCATCACCGGCCTCGGTCCCATGCTGGCAAAGGGCTCATGGATCTCGTCCATGTTGCTGACAACATTGCCCATGGCCTCGATCTTTCGCACCAGGAAGATGACATGGTGCCGCTGCTGTCACTGGATGCCTGGGGCAGGCTCGCGCTGGGTGAGAAGGACTACCGGGAAGTTTTTGACACCGTTGCTGAACAACACGACGTCGTCTGTCACGCGTTGCTGGCCTGAAGGAGGGTTGACATGAGTTCTCACGATCCGCTATTGGCTGAGTCCGCAAACACGACATCCTTGCCGCTCTCTGCCGCCGATGTCACGGCAGACCGGGTCAAGGAACTGCTGCGCTCCAATGAGGAGCTGATGCAACTGAATGCCAAACTTTCGGATGCACAGGACAAGCTCATGCAGTCGGAAAAAATGGCCTCCATCGGGCAACTGGCTGCCGGGGTGGCCCACGAAATCAACAATCCGATTGGATTCATATTCTCTAATTTCGGGACTCTCGAACGCTATCTGGGTGATCTTTTTCAGATGCTCGCTGCCTATGAAGAGGCCGAGTCCGCATTGGCAGGCACTCCGGCAGCAGCCCGTCTGAGGGCTCTGCGCGAAAAGATAGAACTGGACTTTCTGAAGGAGGACATCCCCTCGTTGATGGCAGAGTCGAAAGACGGCATCACGCGGGTGCGCAATATTGTCCAGAACCTGAAGGATTTCTCCCGGGTGGACACCTCGCAGAAGTGGGTCCTGGCCGATTTGCACCATGGCATTGATTCCACACTGAACATCGTCAACAACGAAATCAAATACAAGGCGGAGGTCGTCAAGGCGTACGGTGAACTCCCGGATATCGAGTGCCTTCCCTCTGAACTCAATCAGGTTTTCATGAACCTCCTGGTCAACGCTGCGCACGCCATCCAGGCAGACAGGGGCGTCATCACCATCAGCACCGGCGCTGACGACAGCCGGGTATGGGTGGAAATACAGGATACCGGAGAAGGCATTGCCAAAGAGAATCTGGGAAGAATCTTCGACCCGTTCTTTACCACCAAAGCGGTGGGCAAAGGGACCGGGCTTGGACTGTCTCTTTCCTATGGCATCGTCAAAAAGCACTTTGGCAGCATTGACGTGTTCAGCGAGCAGGGGGTTGGGACTCGTTTTCGTGTCACGCTGCCGATTCAGCACCCGCAGGAGGCTTGAGGTGTGAATTCCCCTATCGACGTCACCGCCTTGTCAGGGGCGGCTTTGCAAGAGGAGGGCGCCAGTCTGCAGGGCGGTGGTCAGCGCGTCTGGCGCATTCTGTGCGTGGACGACGAGCCCAACATTGTGGCCTCGCTCAGGCGGCTGTTTCGTGGCAGCGGATACCAGGTGACAACGGCCACGAGTGGTGCCCAAGCCATTGCGCACCTCGAGCAAGAGCCTGTGGATCTGGTCTTCTCCGACATGAGAATGCCCGGCATGAGCGGGGCCCAGTTGCTGGAGCAGATACGGGTGCGGTGGCCCAAAACGACACGCGTACTGCTCACAGGCTACGCTGACATTGGGTCAACCATCGCGGCCATCAACAGCGGGGAAGTCTATCGGTACATCACCAAGCCGTGGGATGACGGTGAGGTGCTTGCCACGGCTCACCAGATTTTTGAGCGGCATGCCCTGGAAGACGAAAAAACCCGTTTGGAAGAACTGCTCAGGGCCAAAAACCAGGCCCTGATGGAATTGAATGAAACCCTGGAGGAAAAGGTTGCGGCGCGCACCAGCGAGTTGCTCCAGCTCAGTCAAAAAATCAAGAAAAACTACCTTACCTCCATCAAGGTGTTTTCCAACCTCATGGAGTGGCGAGGTGGGCAACTCTCCGGCCACTCGCGCCGTGTGGCGGATCTGGCCCGTCGCACCGCACGGGCCATGAACATGGCGGAAGCGGATCAACAGGACGCGTTCATCGCAGGGCTCATGCATGACATTGGGCAGATTGCCTTGCCTGACACCTTGCTGGCCAAACCCGTTCCCAAGCTTTCCGATGAAGAAACTGCGCAATACCGACGGCATGCCGTTCTGGGAGAGCAGGCACTGATGGCGCTGGATGACATGCAGACGGTGTCCAACATCATCCGCAGCCACCACGAGCGGCACGATGGGCTCGGATATCCAGATGGCCTGGTCGGGGAGATGATTCCAATGGGGGCCTGCATCCTCGCTGTGGCAGATACCTACGATGATCTGCAGATCGGCCATCTCAGCTCCACCCCCCTGAGTGCTGCAGACGCACGATCAATGATTGCCAGGGGCAGGGGAACCCAGTTTCATCCAGAAGTGGTGGATGTGTTCCTGCAGATGCTCCTGAAGGCTGCGCCCGTTGCAGACGCTCCGCCGCGCATGCTGCGAACGGTACAACTTCAACCCGGCATGATCCTGGCGCGCGATCTGTTGTCCAGCGAAGGCGCCGTGTTGCTTGCCGCCGATCACGTGCTCACCGCCGAATTGATCAAGCGGTTGCGCTTGCGCGAAGGGCGGGACGATGTGGAAATGATCTTGCCCATAAAACCGTAACGGAGAGGGAGCCAGCCATGCAGAGAATTCTCTTGCTCGATGATGAACACCACGTCTTGGCTGCAATCAAGCGCAGTCTGCGGGCGGGACTCGGTTCTGACCTCCGCATTGAAGAGACCGTGGATCCGGAGGTTGCCTTGGCCAGACTGAGAGAGACCGCCTTTGACGTGGTGATCTCGGACTTTAGGATGCCGCTCATGACTGGCGTGGAGTTTCTGGGTCTGGTGCGAACCATTCAGCCCAAGGCAGTCCGGATGGTTTTAAGCGCGTCGTCCGATTCGGAGAACCTGATGCGAGCCGTCAATGACGCAGAAGTCTTTCGTTATCTGTTGAAGCCCTGGGATGAAAAAGACCTGCTTGGTCACGTCCGCTCAGCCCTGGAGAGAGCGGATCAACTGCGCCATGAAAGTGAACTTGCCGACGTGGGGCGGCATGAATTGGGGCAACTCAGTGCGACGGAGTTGGAGCGCCGTCGATTGGAAGCCATGGAACCTGGATTGACGCAGGTGACGTGGGGCCCCAATGGAGAGGTTTTGGGCCCCGAGAACTAGCGTTACGCCTTTTGTGCTGGGCAGCGTCGTGGTGCCAGGACGCTGGATTGCAGAACCGGGAAGTCTGCCAAAAGACCGTGGATAGAATGTTTGTTATTTAACATAATATACATCGTATCTATTTTAAAGATAGCGTCACATCGGATCGTGCCATTCCTTGTGATGGCCCACCAATCGCACGAGAAGGCGCCATGAACATCGACACCACGTCTTTGATTCGGGACATGGGAATGAACGCGGGCCTGCTGTGTTTTCTGGCCGCGTTGTACAGCATTGTCCTGAGTGGCCTGCGCCATCCCGACCTGGGCATCAGGAAGGCGCGGCAACGATGGTTGCCCTGGATCACAGGGCTCATGTTCGGAGTCATCGGCATCCTGACCATGCTCGTGCCTTTGCGGCTGGCCGAAGGCGTGATCGTTGACGCCAGGTTGGTGATGGCGGGCCTGGCCGGCGCCTATCTGTCGCCGCTGGGTGCTGTGCTGTGCGCTGTGGTGCTCGGCGCCTACCGGCTCAGCCTGGGCGGCATCGGCAGCGGCCCGGCCATGGTCGGTATTGTTTTGACCACGGGCATCGGGTGGCTCTGGCAGCGCCACAGGCCTTACTTTTCTCCGCAGCGTTTTGGAGCCTTTTCCGATGGGGTCTGGCTAATCGGACTCGGCTTGAGCCTGGCGGCCGGCGGCATGCTGGCGATACAGACCTTGCCGCCAGAGATTGCGCGAGCAGTCACGACGCGCTCCTGGATGGCTGTGGTGGTGATCTACCCCATCGGCACGGTGCTGCTGGGGTTCCTACTGGACAACACGCAAAAACTCAACCAGCGCGAAGAGACCCTGGAGCAGACAGCCGAGACCTTGAAGACCATGCTGGCCGAAGCGCGGCAGGCCGCCAGCGTTTTCGTCAACAGCAAGGACACGATTGCCATAGTGCAACCGGACGGCACCGTGCTGGATGTCAACCCGACCTACAGCAACGTGCTGGGCTACTCGCGCGAGGAGCTGATTGGCAAGTCATCTGCCGTCCTGCGCCTTGATGAAGGGGGCGAATCCACATTCCTGCGCCGCGTCGCGCAGGCCATTGAGCGAGACGGCCGATGGCATGGCGAACTGGTCAGGCGCCGCAAAAATGGCGAAGCCTTTGTCTCGGAGGTCACCATCGAAGGCATCAAGGACCCGGACGGCGTCGTGCGCAAATGGGTCTCTGTGGGCAAGGATGTGACCGAGCAGCGCCGCCTGGAGCAGGCCCTGCAGCAGTTTGGCAACTACGACGCCCTCACCGGCCTGTCCAGCCGCCGCCTTTTTGCCAAGGAGCTGAATGCGACCCTCCAGAAACGCATCGAAACCAATGGCATCCTGGCCCTGTGTTTGCTGGACATCGACCAGTTCAAGGACCTCAACGAGCAATGGGGGCAGCCCCTGGCGGACCAGTTCCTTCGGGTATTTGCGCAGCGCCTGCGGGCCGAGGCGGGACCAGACAACCTCATTGGCCGCATTGGCGGCGATGAATTCGCCGTGACACTGAAAGACTGCGCGCACACCGAGGCCGCCCTGCAGCGGCTCGAGGGCCTGCGCCAGTCGCTCGCGCGGACGGCCGTTCTGGACAATGTGCAACTGCGCCTGACCTGCAGCGCCGGGGTCACGTTCTATCCAGATGATCTGGGGGACGCTGACGGCCTGCTGCGCCATGCAGACCTGGCGCTGTATGCGGCCAAGGAACAAGGCAAGGACCGGATCGCGGTGTTCGACGTCCAGCAGGGCCAGCGGCTGCAAGCGCGCAGGCACACGGCCAAGCTGGTCGAGGACGCCCTGCTGCAAGGCGAGATGGAGCTGTTTTTTCAGCCCAAGGTCAGAATCTCGGATGGGCAGGTGATTGGTGCCGAATCCTTGATCCGGTGGCACCATCCCGAGCGAGGGCTGCTGGCGCCGGGTGCGTTTATGGACGACATTGTGGGCACCCCTGCTTCCGGCAAACTGGACTATTGGGTGCTGGACGCTGCATTCAAAGCCGGGCACACGCTCGTCACCCAGGGCTGCCCCCTGCCCTTGAGCATCAACATCGCAGTGCCCACACTGATCGACAGCCGGTTTCAGCAGGAAGTCGCGCGACTGCTCAAGCGGCACCCATCCTTGCCCCAGCCCTTTCTGGAGGTCGAGTTGCTGGAAACCGAAACCTTCAACGACCTCTCGGCCGTGGCCTATGTCATCCAGGGGCTGGACGAGCTGGGTGTGCAATGCTCCATCGACGACTTCGGCACGGGCTACTCATCGCTCACCTATCTGCAACGCCTGCCCGCACAGATCGTGAAGATCGACCAGTCCTTCGTGCGCGAGATGCTCGACAACGAGCGCGATCGTGCCCTGGTGCGCGGCATCGTGAGCCTGGCCCATGCGTTCAACCGCACCGTGGTGGCGGAAGGTGTGGAGACCACGGCCCATGCCGGGGCACTGCGCGATCTGGGGTGCGATGGCCTGCAGGGCTATGGCATTGCCAGGCCGATGCCGCTGCCGGATCTGATCCGCTGGATCCGGGCGTGGCAGCCGCCGCCTGAGTGGGTAGGAGCCCGGCAGCCGGTGCGCTGACGGTCTGCGGGGCTTCCGTCCAAACCCCGCAGAAAGCGAGAACAGGCATTGATCGCCCTTGGGCCCGCGCACTGGCGGTAACTCGAAGCTAATGCAGGTTTCCGGCTCCACCCTCCTCCCCCACCCGCTACCATCCACGCCCATGAATCCTACAAGCCCCGCCCCATTCCTCCGGTCTTCCATTCACTTTGGCCACACAGGTCGCGTCTGCATCGTTACCGGTGGCGCGCAAGGCATTGGTGAAGCCTGCGTCCGCCGGTTTGCAGTTGAAGGCGCCAAACCGGTGATCGTGGATGTGGACGATGCACGCGGCCAGGCCCTGGCTGCGGAACTGGGCGCGCTGTATGTGCGCTGCGACGTAGGCGACAAGGCGCAGGTGGATGCGCTGGTCGCCCAGGTGCTAGCCGCCCACGGACGCATCAACGTGCTGGTGAACAACGCGGGCATCTTCCGCGCGGCGGATTTTCTGGAAGTGACCGAGGCCGACTTTGATGCCGTGCTGCGGGTCAACCTCAAGGGCTCGTTCCTCGTCGGGCAGGCCGTGGCGCGGGCCATGGTGGCTTCGGGTGGCGGCTCCATTGTCAACATGAGCTCGGTCAACGGTGTGCTGACCATTCCCAATATCGCGAGCTACAACGTGAGCAAAGGCGGCGTGAACCAGCTCACGCGCGTGATGGCGCTGGCGCTGGCCGACAGGAACATCCGCGTGAACGCCGTGGCGCCCGGCACCATCGCCACCGAGCTGGCCGCCAGGGCCGTGCTGACCAGCGATGAGGCCAAGAACAAAATCATGAGCCGCACGCCCATGAAGCGGCTGGGCGAGCCGTCCGAGATTGCCGACGTGGTGGCCTGGCTGGCCAGCGACGCCGCCAGCTATGTGACCGGCGAGATCGTGACCGTGGATGGTGGCCGCATGACGCTGAACTACACCGTTCCGGTCTGATTCAACGAAATACTACCAAATTGATAGCTGCTAGCGCTTGATGGGTAAGCGCTAGCAGCAATTCTGGCTATATTTCTACGCCTGTGGCATGCGCCGCAGCAGGCCCGCCATGCTGCGTGGCCAACCGACCGGACCGAACCAGGCGCCACCTGCAATCGCCCAGGCGTTGACCACGCCGTACAGCACCAGCGCCACGGCTTGTGCGGCAAACACCGCCGCCAAACCACCACCCCAGCGCAGCGCCAGCCAGCCGCCAGTCACGGCCACCGCCAGGCGCGTGATGTTGCCGATGACGGGCCACAGCAGGCGCCCTGCCCCTTGCGAGGCAAAGTACAGCACCAGGCCCAGGCCGAAAAAGCCATACACCGGCCCGACGGTACGCATATACAGCGCGCCCGCCTCCAGCATGGCGGGGTCGCTGTTGAAAAGCGACAGCCACGTATGGGGAAAGGCCGCCGCCCACAGACCAATCGCCTCGGCCATTACAAACGCCATGGCCGCGCCGATCCAGGTGGCGCGCAGGGCGCGCTCACGCTGGCCCGCGCCGATGCAGGTGCCGACCATGGCCACCAGCGGCGCGCCCAGGCCAAATACCAGGGGCACCAGCAGGTACTCAAGCCGCGATGCGGTTCCATACCCGGCAATGGCCGCCGTGCCAAAACCGCCGACCAGCGCGGTGGTCACCCCAATCGCTACATTGGTGGCCACGGTCGACACGGTGCCCACCAACCCGACCCGCAGGATGTCCTTGAACAGCACCCAGCGAAACCGGATGTGCGCCAAGGATGGCCGCAGCAGGCTGCGCGGCGACCACAGATAGGCGGCCAGCACCACGCTGCCGATCAGGTAGTACGCCATCAGCGCAATGGCCCCGCCGGCAATGCCCAGGCCGGGCACGGGGCCCCAGCCAAAGATCAACAACGGTGACAGCGGCACCAGCACGAAGGCGCCCAGCACCGTGACATAGGCTGGCACGGCCATGTTGCCCGTGCCCCGAATGACGGCCGAAAGCGTGTTGAACAGCCACACCAGAAACGCGCCCGCAAACACCCAGTTGGAATAGACCAGCGCCGCAGCTAGCGCGCCGCCGGTGCCGCCCATGCGGGTGTAAAGCCAGCGCCCTCCTCCCACCACGCCGACTGTAAAGATCAGCGAGAACACCGCCGCGATGACCAAGGAGTGCAGCACCAGGGCGTCGGCATCGTCCCGGCGCCGAGCGCCCAAGGCACGCGCAATGGCCGACGCAATGCCGCCGCCCATGGCACCTGCGGAAGTCATCTGCATCAACATGACGACCGGGAACACCAGCGCCATGCCCGCCAACGCATCGGTGCCCAGCTTGCCGACAAAGTAGGTCTCGATGAGCCCGACGCCCGCTTGCGCCAGCATCACCAGCACATTGGGTGCGGCCAGGCGCAGCAGCGTGGGGGCGATGGGTGCCTCCAGCAGCATGCGGGTGCGGGGGTTCAGTGCATCGGTCACATCAAGCCCCTGCCCCGTCGGCCGCAGGCCTGCGCGGCACCACGATGCGCACGGTAGACAGCTGCAGCACATCGCCATGCTGGTTGCGGGTCTCACTGCGCACCGTGACCATGCCGCGATCGGGCTTGGACTTGGAGGGCTGGATCGCCAGCACCTCGCTCACCACATGCAGCACATCGGTGGCGCGCGTGGGCCGGGGCCAGCTCAGCTCGCCCCCCGCCCCGATGATGCCGCCCGCAATGGGCAGTCCGCTGGTCACCTGCAGGCGCATGGTCACGGCCGCCGTGTGCCAGCCGCTGGCGGCCAAGCCGCCAAACAGCGTGTCACGCGCGGCGGCGTCATCCAGATGAAACGGCTGCGGGTCGAACTGGGCGGCAAAGCTGGTGATCTGCGCTTCATCCATGGCGTGTTCGCCACTTTTGAACTGGTCGCCCACGGCCAGGTCGTCCAGATAGATCGGAGATTTTCCTGCCATGGAGGCGCTGCGGGCGTGGATGTCCGTCATGTCATTGGCTTTCAATCAAGGGGATGGATGCCTTGTGGGCTCAGGCGGCGGAGGCGGCCCGGCGCGCCAATCGCGCCTCGCGGATGGGCAGATTGATCAGTGCCGCGCCCACGGCCAGCACGATGTCGATGTACCAGACCCAGTCATAGCTGCCCGTGGCCTGGAACACGCTGCCGCCCAGGTAGGCGCCAAAAAAGCCGCCAACCTGGTGCGACAGCATCACGATGCCGAACAGCATGGCCATGTTGGCCGTGCCGAACATCTTGGCCACCAGCCCAGCGGTGGGCGGCACGGTGGAGAGGAACGTCACACCCATCACGGCGGCGAAGATCAGCACCACCATGGGTGTCTTGGGCGCGAACAAGAAGACCAGCACCGCCAGGCCCCGCGTGGCATACAGCAGTGCCAACAGCGACTTCATGCGCCAGCGCCCCACGGCCCAGCCCATGGCCAGGCTGCCGACAATGTTGAACAGCCCGATGACCGCCAGTGCCCAGCCGCCCACCTCGGGCGCCAATCCACAGGCAGCAATCACCCCTGGCAGGTGCGTGGCCAGGAAGGCGACGTGAAACCCGCACACCAAGAAGCCCACCGCAAGGTACCGGTAGCTGGGTGTTGCCAGCGCCTGGGCAATGGCCTCGCGCGCGGTCAACGCCTTTTGGCCGGACGCAGCCGCAGCCTGCGCCGCCAGCGCGTTGGAATTGCCCTTGAGCACCCACACCGCAGGCAGCGCCAGCAGCACCAGCACCCCCAGCCACTGCATGGCACTGGCCCAGCCCACCGCAGCGGTCAGGCTGATGGCAATGGGCGCCATCACAAACTGCCCGAACGATCCCCCCGCGTTCACGATGCCACTGGCCAGCCCGCGCTTGCTGGCGGGCACCAGCCGCGCCGTGGCCGCCATCAGCACCGACGGCCCGGCCATGCCCGCGCCGCCTGCGGCCAGCACGCCAATCGCAAAAATCAGCCCGGCCGTGGTCGTCATGTACGGCGTGATGAAAGTGCCCAGAGCCACCAGCGCCACGCCCAGAAGGATCACACGGCCCGTGCCAATGCGGTCGGCCACAGCCCCTGCAAACGGCTGCGTCAGCCCCCACCACAGCTGGCCAAACGCAAAGGCCAGACTGATGCTGCCAATGCCCAATGCTGTGGAGGTGTTGAGCGCCGACAGGAACAGGCCCATGGTCTGGCGCGTGCCCATGGTGAGCGCAAAGGCGCCAGCGGCGGCCAGCAGCACGAGCCACAGTGCCAGTGGCGCGACGGACTTGGCTGCGACCGGAGGGGTGTCGTTATTCGTCATGCCCAGCCTCCTGCACTGGCAGTGCTGCCAGCAAATCGAGCGAGTCGTCCACCAGCGCATGCAGCGCCATCACGCGTTCCACGCCCAGCGTTTCATTCAGCGCGAGTTGCGCAGCCTTCCAGTGGCGCTGCGCCTCGGCACGTTTTTCGCGACCTGCGTCGGTGATGTGGGCCAGGCGGCTGCGAGCATCGGCGCCCGCCTCCAACGTGACCCATCCTGCATCCACCAGAGGGCGCAGGTTACGCGTCAGCGTGGACGCATCCATCTTCATGGCCACCGCCAGGTCGCCCGGGCGGATAGGCCCCAGCGTGAGCACATGCGACAGCAGCGAATACTGCGTGGTCTTGAGCCCGCACTTCGCCATTTCGGCGTCGTAGTGCGCGGCTATGCGGCGCATCAGCTGGCGCAGCTTGAAGTTGGTGCAGCCCCGTGGCAGTACGGGGGCCAGGGTGGTTGGTTCGGCTTGCATGGATTTAATTGTATCTGCAATAATTGCATATGCATCTCATGCATGTAAACCACGCCAACAACCCGGACACCCCCATGACACAGCACAACCAACTGGAACATTGGCTTGCACAAGAGCGCGACATCCTCGCCACCCTGGACGCAGGACCCGGCCCTGGCGTGGCCCGGCGCGAGCAGATCGCCCATCTGAACGGCCTGCAGCAGATGCAGGCCATGCTGCGCGGCGAACTGCCCTACGCCGCCATCGCCAAGACGCTGGACTTCTTGATCGTGGAAGTGGGCGAAGGCACAGCCATCTTCCAGGGCACACCCCGCGCTGAGCACCTCAACCCCATGGGCACCGTGCACGGCGGCTGGTTCGCCACCCTGCTCGACTCGGCCCTAGGCTGCTCCATCCATACGCGCATGGAGCCCGGGCGGGGCTACACCACGGCCGAGCTGGGCATCAACCTGGTCAAGGCCATCACACCCAAGGTGCAGCGCGTGCGTGCCGAAGGCCGCGTGATCCACAGCGGGCGCCAGTTGGCCACGGCCGAAGCGCGCCTCGTGGGGCCGGACGGCACGCTGTATGCCCACGCCACCACCACCTGCCTGGTTTTTGACATGCCTGCACAATCGAAGGGATGAAATTCCTCCACACGATGCTGCGCGTTGGCAACCTTCAACGCTCGATTGATTTCTACACCAACGTCCTGGGCATGCAGCTGCTGCGCCAGTCCGAGAACCCCGAGTACAAATACTCGCTGGCCTTCCTCGGTTTCGAAGGCGGCAACCCCGGCCAGGCCGAGATAGAGCTGACCTACAACTGGGGCGTGGAAAGCTACGAGATGGGCACTGCCTATGGCCACATCGCCCTGGGTGTTCCTGATGCTTACGCGGCGTGCGAGAAGATCAAGGCCTCGGGCGGCAACGTGACGCGCGAAGCGGGCCCGGTCAAAGGCGGCACGACGGTGATCGCGTTTGTGACCGACCCGGATGGCTACAAGATTGAATTGATCCAACGCACCGAGGGGGCTGGTGGCGCAGGCTTGCGTTAACCATCACTATCAAATATATAGCTACTAGCGCATGATGGATAAGCGCTAGAGGAAAATTTGACTCAGTAAAAAACCCGGCACTGCCGGGTTTTTATGGAGCGACCTGCTGCAGGTCACTACACAGGCATCAAGCGCCCAGTGCCACTTCCACGCGGCGCGCTTCGGCGTTGCTGCCGGTGGCGGTGGTTTCTTCAGGCTTCTTCAGCTCGATCTTGTCTTCCGCCACGCCCAGGGCCTTGAGCGCATCGCGCACTGCAAAGGCGCGTTGCTTGGCCAGCTCGGCGTTCAGGACTGCGTCACCCGTGGCGTCGTGGAAGCCGGAGATCACAGCCTTCTTGCCCTCGGCCACACCCTTGACCACATCAGCCAGGACTTCGTCGGCGCCAGGGGCCAGTTCTGCCTTGGCGGTGGCAAAGTAGAACTTCACCACACCGTCTTCCACACGCACGCTGGCTTCTTCCACCACGACCAATGCGGCGGGTGCGCTGTCTGCCAAAGCCGTCTCAGCAGGCTTGGCGGCACCCGAAGTGCCCACGCGCTTGACCACCACGGTGCCGACCACCACCGAGATCACCAGCGCAATGAGTGCGAACAGGAAACCCAGGGCAAAACGTTGTTGGCTATCGTCGTCAGAACTAGACATTGGAGATTCCTGCAGTGATTAAGAAAAAGAATGGATGCTGGGGCCGTAGCGAAACCCGTAAACACAAGTCCCCAGAGCGTTAGAGCAAAGCTTTCGATTGTAGAGTGAACCCATGACGAACCTGCCCGCCCCGCTGCGAGATCCGGCCCCCATGCTGGAGCGCGCCCTGAACGAATGGGGTGGTCACGAAGACCTGTGGATCTTTGGCTACGGCTCGCTCATCTGGCGCCCGGACTTCGACTATGCCGAGCGCCGCCCGGCCAAGGTGCATGGCTGGCACCGGGCGCTCAAGATGTGGAGCCGCATCAACCGGGGCACGCCCGAATGCCCGGGCCTGGTGTTCGGCATGTTGTCGGGCGGCAGTTGCCGGGGCATGGTGTTCCGTGTGGACAAGGCGCATGCGCGGCAGGTCATGATCAACCTGTGGCAGCGAGAGATGATCACCGCCGTGTACGACCCGCGCTGGCTTACCTGCCACACCCCGCACGGCCCGGTGCGCGCGCTGGCCTTCACCCTGTCGCGCAAAAGCCCCAACCACACGGGCGAGCTGCCCGACCACGAGTACTGCCGTATTTTTGAGCAGGCCTGTGGGCGCTATGGCACCACGCGGGACTACGCCCAGGCCACGTATGACGAGCTGCGCAGGCACGGCATCCATGACCGGGCCCTGGCCCGTTTGATTGCGCTGGCCCAAAAAGAGGCATAGTGCACATCTTTGCTGGACGCGCATGGGCCCGACGGGGAGACTGCGCCTCGGTGCCAGGTTAAATACCGGGTGGTTTCATTGTTCTAAGGAGTTTGAGTCATGAAGATCCGTTTCGCTTTTGTCCTGTCATCCGTTACGGCGCTGGCCTTGGCGGGCTGTGCAGCCTATACCTCAGGGCCCAGCGCCACCGCCAAACTCGAACCCACGCGCGGCAACACCACCGCTGGCACGGTCACGTTCGTGCAGTCGGGCGACGTGGTGAAGGTGTCTGGCTCCATCAGCGGTCTCAAGCCCAATGCCGAGCACGGCTTTCATGTGCATGAAAAAGGCGACTGCAGCAGCGGCGACGGCATGAGCACCGGCGGCCACTTCAACCCCGGCGGCAAATCCCACGGCCACCACGGCATGGGCGACCACCACACGGGCGACCTGCCCAGCCTCAAGGCCGATGCCAATGGCGTGGCCAGTTTCAGCTTTGAGTCACGCACGATCCGCGTCGGCAGCACGGCCAATGACATCGTCGGCAAGGGCCTGATCGTGCACCGCGACCCGGACGACTACAAGACCCAGCCCACTGGCAATGCCGGTCCCCGTCTGGCCTGTGCGGTCATTGCCGCCAAGTCATAAACAAAGAGGCTGCTACGGGCTCCTGGGCCTGAACCGCCCCTCCCCCGCAACCCACCCGCCAGAGATGGCCGGCGGGTTTGGTTTTTGGCAGATCAGGCCGGTGGACGGCTGGCAAGGAGGCGTTCGGCGCGCGCCAGATCCTGCACGGTGTCAATGTCCGTCACCGTGCCCTCGTCCTCCACCGCCAGGGTTTGCACCTGCCCTTGCTGAGCAAACTTGCGCACCACGCTGGCGGCACCTTGCTCGCCCGACAGGGCCAGCAGATCCGGCAAGCACTGCGCAGCAAATCCCACGGGGTGGCCGCGCTCGCCGTGAAAGAACGGCACCGTCACCGCCCTCTTCGCCACGGCCTGGGCCAGCATTTGCAGGGTGTCAGGCCGTACCAGAGGCAGATCTCCCGGCAACACCAGCCAGCCTGCTTCATGGGACGTGGCCCGCACCGCCGCCGCAATCGAATCGCCCATGCCAGGATGGCCCACATCCTCCAGGTGCCAGGCCAGCCCGCTGGCGCGCACGGCGGCCAGCGTGTGCTCCAGCACCGGCACCCCCGCCAGCAATGCGCGCAGCTTGTGCACCTGCCCGCCCGATGCCACAAACCGATCGCCCCGGCCGGAGGCCAGCACCAAGACCACGGGAGACGAGGGATCGAGAGACATGGAGATAGGACCTGCGTTGGACAATGAACCGTGCGGCGCACAGCGGGCGAGATTCTAGGCCGTCCGCCGAACTGCGACGGGACTCAAGCCAGCGTATACCCGCCATCCACCACCAGGTTGTGCCCGCTCACAAAGCTGGCTGCATCCGACAGCAAAAACAGCACCGGCCCGACCATCTCGGCTGGGGCTGCCGGGCGGCCAGACACTGATGCCTGCAAGGTACTGCGCATTGCATCCTCGTTGCCAAAGGCGGCCAGTGCCATGGGAGTGACGGTGGGCCCCGGACTCACGGCGTTCACGCGGATGCCTTGCTGAAAATACTCCATCGCCGCATTGCGCGTGAGGCCCAGGGCCGCGTGTTTGCTGGCGGTATAGGCGCTGATGCCATTGAACCCCACCTGGGACGAGATGGACAGGTTGTTCACGATGGCCCCGCCACCCGTCTTCAGCATCGCGGCAATCTGGTGCTTCATTGCATAGAAGATGCCCAATGTGTTGGCCTGCAACACCGCCTGCACATCCGCTGCATTCAGTGTGTGCAAAGGGCCTGCGACCCCCAGGGCACCTGCGTTGTTGAAGGCGCCATCCAGGCGGCCAAAGTGCTGCACTGTGGCCTCGACACTGCGCTGGACGCTGGCCTCATCGGTCACATCCAGGGCCATCACCCAGGCCTGTCCACCGGCGGCACGCACCCGCTCGGCCACCGCTTCGCATTCGGCCGTGCGGCGCGCGGCCAGCACCACATTGGCTTTGTGGCGCCCAAGCGCCACGGCGGTTTCGGCGCCAATGCCCGAAGACGCTCCGCTCACCAGATAAGTTTTTCCGGCCAGATTCCACTCGCTGTTTTGCATGTTTTCTCCTGTGGTGTTGCAAATCAGCGGGAAGCTTATTGTTGAAAATGGAATATATAAATGGCCTGAAAATGCACACATCAATGAACTAAATTCAACAATGAGCCTGGACCTCGCAGATCTCAAACTCCTGAACACCATCGCCCGCCACCTGAACTTTCGGGCCGCCGCGCAAGAGCTGGGCCTTTCAGCCTCGGCCATCAGCCATGCCGTGCGTTCGCTGGAGGAGCGGCTGGGCGTGCGCATGTTCAGCCGCACCACGCGCAGCGTGGCGCTGACGCCAGCCGGGCGCCAGTTGCTCGATCGTGTAGGGCCCGCCTTGCAGGACATTGCTGCGGCCATCGACGACATCAACGTGTTTCGCGACACCCCGCAGGGCCTGCTGCGCATCAATGCACCGCGCTCGGCGGGCGATTTGGTGCTGGGGCCGCTGATTGCACAGTTTCTGGCGCAGCACCCGCAGGCCGAGGTCGAGTTGGTGCTGGACGACGGGTTGGTCGACATCGTCGAAGGTGGCTTTGACGCAGGCGTGCGCTACGGAGAACGCCTGCAGCAAGACATGGTGGCCCTGCCATTAGGGCCGCAGCAGCAGCTGATGGTGGTGGCGTCCCCTGCCCTGCTCGCGGGGGTGGGTGCGCCGCGCAACCCGCGCGATCTGATGCAGATGCCCTGCGTGCGCATCCGCTTTCCGAGCGGAGCGCGCTATGCGTGGGAGTTTGAAAAGGCCGGCGAAAAGATCGCGGTGGATGTGCAAGGCCGCCTGACCGTAGGCGACATGCCGCTCATCCTGCAGGCGGCCTTGGCGGGCGTGGGGTTTGCGTACCTGTACGAACCCTACGCCCGCGAGGCCCTGGCCAGCGGCGCGCTGGTGAGCGTGCTGGACGACTGGTGCCCACCCATCCCGGGCTTCTACCTGTACTACCCCAGCCGCAGGCAGCCCACGGCCACCCTGCGGGCGTTTCTGGAGCTGGTCAAGATGGCCGCTGCATCAGAAGCACCCGGGGGGTGAGGCACCCGCCCCCCGGATGCACGCTGCACTCAAGCCAGCTTGAACGGCAGCTCGCGCGGCGTTTTGCCCGTTAGTTGGGCAATGGCATTCGCAAACGCAGGTGCCAGCGGCGGCAACCCAGGCTCGCCCATGCCCTTCGGTGGATCAGCGCTCGGCACAATGTGCACCGTCACCTGGGGCATGTCGGTGATGCGCGGCACGGCAAAGTCGCCAAAATTGCTCTGCTCCACCACGCCATCCTTCAGCGTGATGGCGCCGCCGGGCAGGCACATCGACAGGCCCATCAGAGCCGCGCCCTGCACCTGGGCTTCCACGCTTTTGGGGTTGACCACCAGATTGCAATGCACGCCGGCCGTGATGCTGTGCAGCTTGGGTGTGCCGTCCTTGACGGACGCCTCGACCACATAGGCCACCACCGATTCAAATGACTCATGCACGGCTACGCCCCAGGCGCGGCCGGGGGCCAGCTTCTTCTTGCCATAGCCCGACTGGGCCACGGCCAGTTGCAGCGCGGCCTTGTGACGCGGGTGTTTGTCGCCCATCAGGGCCATGCGGTAGGCCACGGGGTCTTGTTTGGTGGTGCGTGCGACTTCGTCGATGAGGGTTTCCATGGCGTAGGCCGTGTGGGTGGAGCCCACACTGCGCCACCACAACACCGGCACATTCACATCCGGGTGGTGCACCGACAGTTTCATGGGCACGTTGTACGGCTCCTTCATGCCCTCCACGGCCGTCGCATCAATGCCGTTTTTGACCATGAAGGCCTCGAACGGCGAGCCCTTGGTGATGGATTGGCCGACGATGGTGTGGTCCCACGCCAGGATCTTGCCTTGTGCGTCGAACCCGATCTCGGCGCGGTGCACGTGCATGGGGCGGTAGTAGCCGCCCTTGATGTCGTCCTCGCGGCTCCACAGCGTGCGCACCGGGGCGGTGATGCCCGCTGTGCGCGCCGCCTTGGCCACGCCGCAGGCTTCCACCACGTAGTCGCTGGTGGGGATGGCGCGGCGGCCAAAGCCGCCACCGGCCATCTGGGTGTTCACCTTCACGTTTTGCGGCTGCAGGCCCAGCGTTTTGGCGGCGGCCATCGCATCCAGGCCGGGCATCTGCGTGCCCATCCAGAGTTCGGCCTTGTCACCATCGAGCTTCACCGTGCAGTTGAGGGGCTCCATGGGTGCGTGCGCCAAGTAGGGGAAGACGAACTCGGCGCTGATCTTGTGCGCAGCGCCAGCCAGCGGCGCCATGTCGGCCTGCATGGCCACGTTGCCAGGCTTGGTGGCCAGCTCGCGGTACTGCGCCAGCAGTGCCGTGGTGTCGGGCTTGCCCACCGCGCTGGTGTCCCATTCCACCTTCAGCGCATCGCGGCCCTGCTTGGCGGGCCAGTAACCATCGGCCACGATGGCCACGCCCTCGCCGCCCCGGTCGGTGGGCACGCGCAGCACGGCCTTCACGCCCTTGATGGCTTTGGCGGCGCTGTCGTCCATCGACTTCAGCTTGGCGCCAAACACCGGCGGGCGCGCCACCACGGCCGTCAGCATGCCAGGCAAGCGCACGTCAATGCCGTAGGCCTGCTGGCCGCTCGATTTGGCCTTGGCATCGAGCCGGCCCGTGGGCTTGCCGATGAGGCGGAACTGCTTGGGGTCTTTCAAGGTGACCTTTTCGGGCACGGGCTGCTTCATGGCCGCTTCGGCCAGCGCGCCGTAGCCCAGCTTCTTGCCACCGGGGCCTACGACGAAACCGTTGCTGGTGCGCAGCGCCGAGGCATCCACGCCCCACTGCGCGGCAGCGGCCGAGACCAACATGGCCCGGGTGCGAGCGCCCAGTTCGCGGTACTGGGTGTAGGAGTTTTTGATGGAGTTGGAGCCACCCGTGAGGTGCATGCCCATCATCGGGTCGGCATAGGCCTGGTTGGCATCGCCGTGCACGCTGCGCACCTTGCTCCAGTCGGCATCCAGCTCTTCGGCCAGGATCATGGGCAGGCCGGTTTGCACGCCCTGGCCAAAGTCCAGGCGGTTGATGGTGACGGTGACCGTGCCATCGGCGTCGATACGGACGAAGGCTGAAGGCTGCTCGAACGGCTTGAGGCCTGCGGCCGCTGCCCCGGCGCCCTGCGCGCTGGCCACCAGCGGAAACGCACCCAGCGCAAAACCGGATGCCGCAGACACCTTGAGGAACGTGCGGCGCGCCACGCCTTCGTGGGAGGCTGCGTCTGCTTCTGTATTGATAGCGCCTTGCGCCTGATTCATAAGCGCTACCAGGCCTTTTGGCATATGGGCGCGGGCGGTTTGAGCGTCGAAATGCATAGTGTTCTCCTGCTCGGTGTTCTTAGGCCAGAGTCTTGGCAGCGTCATGGATGGCCGCGCGGATGCGCACGTAGGTGCCGCAGCGGCACACATTGCCCGCCATGGCAGCGTCAATGTCGGCGTCGGTGGGTTTTTTCTTGCCCTGCAGCAGTGCGGTGGCGCTCATGATCTGGCCGCTTTGGCAGTAGCCACACTGGGCCACGTCGTGCTTGACCCAGGCAGCGTGCACGGCCTTGCCCACCTTGTCATTGGTGGTCACCGCCTCGATGGTGGTGATCTTCTGGCCTGCCGCCGCCGAAATGGGCGTGATGCACGAACGAATGGGCGCACCGTTCAGATGCACCGTGCAGGCCCCGCACAAAGCCTGGCCGCAGCCAAACTTGGTGCCGGTCATGCCCAGCGTGTCGCGCAGGGCCCAGAGGATGGGGGTGGATTCATCGGCATCCACAGCCGTATCTTTGCCATTGATGTTGAGGGTGGGCATCGTGGGGTTCTCCGTGGGGAAGGTGTTGTTGTGTGGTGGGAGGCGGTTGAACAGAACGGGATGGTGTCAGCGACGCCATCGGCCATGAAACGGTTGGAGCGTGGTGAGTGGCATTTTTAAGAGAATAAAAATTCGACTAAAAGATCAACCTCGGGTAGACAAATTCATCGCAATCTCCTGCTCAGGCCTT
This sequence comes from Acidovorax sp. sif0632, assembly GCF_019218805.1. Taxonomy (NCBI): domain Bacteria; kingdom Pseudomonadati; phylum Pseudomonadota; class Betaproteobacteria; order Burkholderiales; family Comamonadaceae; genus Acidovorax; species Acidovorax sp. sif0632. Next base: position 152,028 of record NZ_JAHUWW010000006.1, read on the forward strand.
CAGGGCGTCCCAGCACAGCCCAAAAGCCATCTGGTGCACGGCCTCCTCATCGGGCAGCACCTTGGTGCGGATGAGGTTGCCCGTCTCGCGCACAGACCCCACCAGGCTGGCCGTGAGCAGCGGGATGGGCACGGCCTTCAAGATCTCTTGCTGCTGGCCCTCTTCCATCAACGCAAAAAACCCAGCCATCAGGCGGGTCGAGAATTCGCGGTTGCCCTCGGTGAACCAGGGCGAGTTGTAGTACTGCTCCTGAAACACCACCTCGGCATACTGGTCCAGCCGGTGGCGCAGCAGGTTGCCCCAGGCGCGCCGCACGCGGGCGCGGTAGGGCATGCCGGGCACGATGCCCTCCATGATGCGCGCGGCCGTGACCGTCTTGGCATCCTGGTAGAGCTGGCTGATGAGTTCATCCTTGGACGGGTAGTACACATACAGCGTGCTGGTGGCAATGCCCGCCGCGCGGGCAATATCGGCCAGGGTCAGGCCGCTCAGGCCCGTCTGGGCCACCAGTTCGAAGGTGGCCTGGGCAATGGCACGCTGCTTTTCGTCGTCTTTGGGTTTCATCGGTGGGGCAATATAAGCGAATAGTTATTCGACGACAACCAGGGCCACCGAAGACCCCACGTTACCCGGATCCCGCCCGGCCGTCGCCCTCTTTGCAGCCTGCCCGCCGTGGCTGGCAACCGCCCTGCCCTCGCATGCACAATTGGCCCATGACCACCTCCATCGCCGACCTTCGCAAGAGCTACGAGCGCGCCGAACTCAACGAAGACGCCTCGCACGCCGCCCCCCTGCTGCAGTTTGACCAGTGGCTGAAAGAAGCCATCAGTGCCGAAGTGCCCGAGCCCAACGCCATGACCCTGGCCACCGTGGGCAGCGACCTGCGCCCCAGCACCCGCATCGTGCTGATCAAGGGCTATGACGAGCGCGGCATCGTCTGGTTCACCAATTACGACAGCCGCAAGGGCCGCCAGATTGCTGGTAACCCCTACGCAGCCCTGCAGTTCCACTGGGTAGAGCTGGAACGTGTGGTGCGCATCGAGGGCGTGGTGGAAAAGGTCAGCGATGCTGAGAGCGACGAATACTTCAACAGCCGCCCGCTGGATTCGCGCATCGGCGCCTGGGCCAGCCCGCAAAGCCAGGTGATTTCTGGCCGGGGCGTGCTGGTGGCCAATGCCGCCAAGTACGGTGCGCAGTTCATGCTGAAGCCACCCCGCCCGCCGCACTGGGGTGGGTATCGCCTCAAGCCTGATCAGTGGGAGTTCTGGCAGGGGCGCAAAAGCCGGTTGCATGACCGGTTGCGGTACCGTCTGGATTGCGGCGAATGGATGCGTGAGCGGCTGGCGCCCTGACTGCGGCCCACCCAGGGACAACAACAGACCTGCAAGCGGCCAACGATGTTTTCGCACATCTTCATCGGCGTCACCGACTTCGACCGCGCGCTGGCGTTCTACCAGCCCGTGATGGCAGCGCTGGGCATCGCGCCGCGTTTTGTGGATGCCGCCCACCCTTGGGCCGGATGGCAAAGCCACCCCAATCCGCGCCCCCTTTTTCTCATCGGCCGTCCTTTTGAAGGCGAACACGCACCGGGCAACGGCCAGATGACCGCCTTTGCTGCCAGCACCCGCGCGCAGGTGGATGCAGTGCACGCTGCGGCCCTGGCAAACGGGGGGCATTGTGACGGGCCGCCAGGCCTGAGGCCGCAGTACCACGCCAACTACTACGGCGCGTATTTCCGAGATCCGGATGGGAACAAGCTCTGCGTGGCGTGCCACGACCCCCACGACCCCCAAGACGCCTGAGCCCAAGCCACTTCGTCGTATCTTTTCTTCACGTCGCGGCGCCATGAGCATCTCTTGACCTCAAGAGCCTGCGACTTTGAAAAGCCTTTGGCGGATAAAAATTATGATGATCATCATAATTCGTGATACAGTGAGGGCATGAAGAACGCAGCCCCATCACGCAAAGAGCTAAGCCATGAGCGCATCGTGGCGGCGGCGGCGCGTGCCATCAGGCGCAATGGATTCAGCGGAGCGGGCGTTGCGGACATCATGAAGGACGCAGGCCTCACGCATGGTGGCTTCTATTCCCACTTCCCTTCTCGGGAGGCGATGCTTGCGGAAGCCACAGACAGAGCGGGCGCAGAAACCGTTGGGCTCGCCGAGTCTGCAGCTGCGTCGGTTCCAGCCGATCAAGCGCTGGAGGCCATGTTGGGGGCCTATTTGTCGGAACAGCATATCAACAATCCGGATGTTGGTTGCCCTATGGCAGCCCTCAGTTCGGAGCTGGCCCGCCAAGCCCCCGAGGTGCGGCGTGCAGCCACCCGGCGAATGAAAGAAATGGTGGATGTGATCGCACGACAGTTGCCCACCTGGGGTACACCAGAAGCCCACGAGCGAGCACTTTTTCTGGTTGCCACCATGGTGGGAGCCGTTTCCCTGGCGCGCGCCGTAGACGATCCTTCGCTGGCTGGAAGGCTCAGCAAAGCTGCTTTCAAGTACGCCCGCTCCAGTGGTGAAGAGTCGCAAAAATAGCTTCCATTTTTTTGGGGGTTAAATTATGATGAACATCATATTAGAAACTGAGGTGAATTGGAAAAGTCGAAAATCAGCCTATCGAGGGCTTGTTCTCTGGCCTGTTTCGGCGTTCTTGTTTGTGCGGAAATATGATGATCATCATGAAATCTTTTAGCCGTCGAACTTTGAAACGCCCTATTGATTGCATTGACCACCAACCCTTCCACAGCAAACCACGCTGAGTGACTCGCCGAAAAGCCTGGCATTCAGCATTTTCCGAGGCGCGTGAGCCTCATTTCCTAGGAGATATCTACCATGAACACCTTCTCTCGCTTTCTCTCCGTCGCAGTAGCCGCAACGCTCACCTCAGTCGGCGCACAGGCTTCTGAGTTGGACCCGGCGCAATTTGCCACCCAGTTTGAGGGCAACCGCACGCGGGCTGAAGTCGCCGTAGAAGCTGCACAAGTACCCATGACTCGAAGCCAGATTCCTTCGGGCTCCAAAGCCGAGTCTTACAAGTCTGTGGCTGACCGCGCAGCCATCCGGGCACAGGCGGCAGATGCAGTCCGTACTGGCCAGATCTCCTCTGGCGAGACTGGCGCGCGCTAACTTGACGAAGGTGATGCGGTCCTTGTCTCGATCTGAAATATGACGAAAATCATATAAACACAATTTGATCGTCGCCAGTGGGCCGTTCACCAACCTGGATACGCCAGGAGTAAGGAAAACCATGAAAGCATTTGTCATTGATCGCTACAGCAAAAAAGGGGATCTTCGATTGGCCGAGCTGTCAACCCCGGAGCTGCGCGACGACGAAGTCCTGGTCCAGGTCCACGCTGCGGGTGTGAATCTTCTGGACTCGAAGATCCGCAGTGGAGAGTTCAAGCTCATCCTGCCTTACAAACTGCCCCTCGTCTTGGGCCACGACGTGGCTGGCGTGGTCACCCAGGTGGGCCCCCGCGTGCGGCAGTTCAAAGTGGGTGATGAGGTCTACGCACGGCCGGACGACTTTCGCATCGGTACGTTTGCTGAATTTGTGCCGGTGAAAGAGGCCTCGCTGGCGCTCAAGCCAAAGAACATCACCATGGAAGAAGCAGCGTCCCTTCCCTTGGTGGCGCTGACGGCTTGGCAGGCGCTGGTCGAGAAGGCCCAAATCAAAAAGGGCCAGAAGGTCTTTATCCAGGCGGGCTCTGGCGGCGTGGGGACCTTTGCCATCCAGCTGGCCAAGCATCTTGGTGCCACGGTGGCCACGACCACCAGCACGGCCAATGCCGCACTGGTGAAGGCCCTGGGGGCCGACGTCGCGGTGGACTACAAGACGCAGGATTTTGAGGACGTATTGCGCGACTACGACGTCGTACTGAACAGCCAGGACGGCAAGACCCTCGAAAAATCCCTGCGAGTGCTCAAGGGCGGTGGAAAGCTCATTTCCATTTCCGGCCCGCCGGATCCCGATTTCGCAAGCGCGATCAGGGCGTCCTGGTTCGTGAAGCTGGTCGTGCGGCTGCTGAGTGCAGGCGTCAGGCGCAGGGCATTGGCGCGCCGGGTCGGCTATTCGTTCCTTTTCATGAGGGCCAACGGAAGTCAGCTGCGCGAGATCACGCGCCTGGTGGAGGCCGGGGTGATACGGCCTGTGGTGGACCGGGTCTTCTCGTTTGAGTCCACCAACGACGCACTGGCCTATGTCGAATCCGGCCGCGCCAAAGGCAAGGTCGTGATCAAGGTGCGGTAGTCACCCAAAAAGCCAATCAGAGCAAAGCCAAGCAGGGCCCAAGGCAGACATGGCCCGCCTGGCTTGGCTTTGCCCTGCGCAACGAAATCTTGATTTTTGAACTGGAGCTTTTTATGAAGATTGAAAACGCCGTAGCCCTCGTGACGGGCGCCAACCGTGGCATTGGGCTGGCCTTTGCACGTGAACTCTTGAACCGGGGTGCCCGCAAAGTCTATGCAGCCGCCCGAGATCCGGCCTCCGTCACCCTGCCCGGTGTGCAGGCGCTGAAACTTGATGTGACGAAGCCCGACGAAGTCGCCAATGCCGTCGCCCAGGCCGGGGATGTGACCTTGCTCATCAACAACGCGGGCATCGCCCAGCCAGGGGGATTTCTCGCTGACGACAGCGAAGAAGTCGCACGCCGCATCTTCGAGACCAACTTCTTCTCCGTGCTGCGCATGAGCAAGGCGTTTGCGCCCATCCTGAAGGACAACGGGGGCGGTGCCCTGCTGAATGTGCTGTCGGTCGCCTCCTGGGTGAACGGCGGAGAGCTGGCCGCCTACTCCGCCAGCAAGTCTGCCGCCTGGTCGCTCACCAACGCGCTGCGCAACGAGTTGCTGGCCCAGAAAACCCAGGTGCTCGGCCTGCACATGGCGTACGTGGACACCGATCTCACCCGGAGCTTCGATGTACCCAAGTCGAGCCCTGAAAAAATCGTCCAGCGTGCGCTGGACGGCCTTGAAGCGGGTCTGGATGAAGTCCTGGCGGACGAACTCACCATGCTGGTCAAAAACGGCATGACCGCGCCCACGCCGACCTACCTGCACCCCATGGGCTGAGTATGCCCCGATACCCGCCCCTGTGTCTTTGGCCTACCGAAAGCCCGCCATGAACCCCATCCTGAAGAAAACGGCAGCGGCGCTGCTTGCGCTGGCTGCCCCGTTTGCATCCACTCCATCACATGCCCAACAGGCCGTGCCTGGGGGCACCAGGCGCGCCGCGCCAGTAGCCAGCCCAGAGCGGCCAACCTGGGCCACTGCGCCCACCCAGTCCATCTCTGCGGGCGGGCTGGACTTTGCCTACCGCGAACTGGGCAAGCACCACGGCGGGACGCCGCTGATTCTGCTGGTCCATCTGGCGGCGGTGCTGGACAACTGGGACCCCCGCGTGGTGGACGGGTTTGCCGCCCAGCGCCACGTGATCGCGTTCGACAACCGGGGCGTGGGTGCATCCAGCGGCTCGCCATCCAACTCCATGGAGCAGATGGCCGATGACGCGATCACTTTCATCAAGGCCAAGGGCTACCAGCAGGTGGATCTGTTCGGCTTCTCGATGGGCGGAATGATTGCCCAAGAGATCGCCTTGAAGGAGCCCGATCTGGTTCGCAAAATGATTCTCGCTGGCACCGGCCCGGCTGGGGGCGAGGGCATCAGCTCCGTTGCAGGGGTGGCCAATCTGGACCTCTTGCGAGGCCTTTTCACGGGCCAGGACCCCAAGCAGTTCCTGTTCTTCACCCGCACGCCCGGCGGCATCGAAGCCGGCAAGGCTTTCCTGAAACGGCTCTCGGAGCGCACAGACAACCGTGACAAGGACATTACCGTGAGCGCCTACGTGGCCCAGTTGCAGGCCCTGAGCGCCTGGGGCAAGAAGGCGCCCGCCGATCTTTCCCGCATCCGGCAACCAGTGCTCGTCGTCAACGGTGACAACGACCGGATGGTCCCGACGATCAATACGCACGACCTGGCACGGCGGCTACCCAACAGCCAACTGATCATCTATCCCGACGCGGGCCATGGTGGGGTTTTCCAGTTCCACGCCGAGTTCGTCATGAAGGCGCTCGGATTTCTCGCCGTACCCTGACCGACAAGCGGCAGCAGAAAACCGCCGAGCAGATCATCAGCCCATCATATTCAGCCCACCACCCACCGTGTCACCGCCAAAATCACCACCGGCATCGTGACCAACGCCAGCGCCGTAGACACCGCCACACTCGCCGTCACCTCATCCTCGGCCACCGCATAGCGCTGCGCAAACAGGAACACGTTGGCCCCCACCGGCAGCGATGCTGCCACGATCATCACCGCCAGCGGCATGCCCGACAGGCCCAGTGCCCAGCCCAGGGTGGCCAGCACGATGGGGTGCACGACACACTTGACCAGCGCAATGCGCAGGGCGGCCTTGAAGTGGTGGCCGACCTTGGTAAACGCCAGCGTCACCCCCACCAGCAGCAGCGCAATCGGCCCCAGCGCCTGGCCCAGCAGCAGCAGGGGTTTGTCGACCACCTGCGGCACCACCAGCCCGGTCTGCGCAAACAGCAGGCCCGCAATGATGGGCAGCGGCACCGGGTGCACGATACCGTTGCGCACGGCCTGCAGCACGGTGCGCCACATGGGCTGCTGCGCGGAGCCCTCCCGGCCTGCATGCTCGCGCGCGGCGGCCAGTTCAAACACCACGGTGGCGGCGGTCAGCAGGATGAGCGAGTGCACCGAGATCAGCGTGAACAGTGTGACCAGCCCCGCATCGCCAAACACCAGGCCCACCAGCGGCACGCCGATCATCAGCGTGTTGCTGAAGGTGTTGGCCAGCGCCCGCGCCGCGCCCAGGCTGGTAAAGCCCAGCACCGCCAGCGTGGCCGTGTACACCACGCCAAACGCCACAAAGTAGATCCCCACGGGGCCGAAGTTGAGGTCTTCGATGTGCACCGTGCTCATGGTGCGAAACAGCAGCGCGGGCGTGAGCACCATGAACACGAGGTTGGCCAGGTCCTTCACCGCTGCGGCCCGAATCCAGCCGCGCCGCCCCACGTAAAAGCCGATGGCGATGAACAGGATGACGGGGATCAGCGAGGTGAAAACGGGAGAGTTCAAGGTGAAAAACCGGTGGCCGTGCGGTGGTGGAGGCCCGTATTGTGGCCCGGGTCACCACGCTGGCATCCGCTGGTCACTATTGTTTTTGTAGCTGCTTGCGCTTATCCATCAAGCGCCAGGGCCAATTTTTGTTTGAATATTTCATGCCCGGCAGTCGGTGTGCCGGTGCGTGGTGGATTGTCCGTGCCATAGGGCATCTCACCCCGCCACCACCGACACCACCGACACCCCGTGGTCTGCCAGCGTCAGGCTCACCGGTGCGCCCACATCCAGCGGCAGCTCCACCTGGGGCGAAACCACAAAGATCTCGCCCAGCGCGCTCGCAAAGGTGTATTCCATGACGCTGCCCAGGTAGGTGCGTTTGGTCAGCCGGGCGGCCAGCCCGCTGGAGGTGGCGGGGCCTATGACCCAGGCCTCGGGCCGCACGGCGATCTTGACCGGGCCGGGGGCGAGAGATGCTGGCGATGGCACGCGCAAAGGGCCGAGCCTGGCATGGCTGCCAGCCGCCGGGCTTTCCCCATCCGCCGGATTGAGCGCATGGATGTGCCCCTCGAACAGCATGGCCTCGCCCATGAAGCCCGCCACAAATTCGGACGCGGGCTGCTCATACAGCGTGCTGGGCGCTCCGCACTGGGCGATGGTGCCTTTGTTCATCACCACAATCTGGTCGCTGACCGCCAAGGCTTCGCTCTGGTCGTGGGTCACATAGACCACCGTCAAGCGCAGGCGTTGCTGCAGGGCGCGGATCTCTTCGCGCATGGCGCGCCGCAAGCGGGCGTCCAGGTTGGACAGCGGCTCGTCAAACAGCAGCACGGCGGGCTCCAGCGCCAGCGCTCGGGCCAGGGCCACGCGCTGCTGCTGCCCCCCCGAAAGTTCATGGGGCCTGCGCAGGTCCAGGCCCTGCAGGCCCACGGTGTCGAGCATGGCGCGGGCCTTGTCGCGTACCTGCGGCGGGCGCAGGGGCAGCCCGTGCAGGCCGTAGCACACGTTGTCGATCACGTTCAGGTGCGGGAACAGCGCGTAGCTCTGGAACACCAGGCTCACATTGCGCTGTGCCGGGCCGAGGGTGGTCACGTCCTGCCCGTCGATGAAGATGCGGCCTACAGTGGGCGATTCGAGCCCGGCAATCATCCGCAGCGTGGTCGTCTTGCCGCAGCCCGATGGCCCCAGGATGGTGGTGAGCGTGCCACGGGGCACCACAAAGCTGATGTGGTCCACCACCAGTGGGGCGTCGGCAGACGGGCCGTAGCGCTTGCAAACGCTGTGGAACTCAATGCCGTGGGGGGCTGCGGTGTTCGTCATGGTCCGTAGGTTCTGGTTATTGCCATCTCAGTCGCCCGTAGCACTGCCAGGCCCCTGAACCAAGAGACCGGCGCGCCCTGCGCAAGAGCAGCCGAGCAAGGGCCGCCCCGCAGCGAGGGCTGCGTCCCCCCAGGGGGAAGGCGCCGCAGGCGACACAGGGGGTTTCCTATTCATGCCAGGCAACAACGGCATCGACACCGATGACCTGCCCTGCGTCCATGCGGTTGAACAGCATGACCTGGGCGCCCATCGCCTCGGCAATCTGCCGGCAGATCGACAACCCCAGCCCCACCCCGCCCTGCCCTGCCGAAAACGGCTGGAACAACCGTTGTCGCACGGCGTCGTCAATGCCAGGGCCTTCGTCCCACACCAGCAGTTCGCGCCGCCCGGTGCTGTTGCGCAGCAGCACCCCCAGCCGCCCATGCACGGGCGTGTGGTGGATGGCGTTGGCCAGCAGGTTGCGCATGAGCTCGCCCAGCAGCGCCGCGTCGCCGGGGGCCCACAGCGTATCGGGGCCTTCCAGCGCAAAGTCCAGCCGCTTGGCGGCGATCAGTGGCGCCAGCTCCATCACGGCCTCGCGGGCCATGGGGTTCAAATCCACGCTGGGCAGCTCGCCCATGCGCTGAAGCTGCTCCACCTTGCTCAGGCTCAGCAGCTGGTTGGCCAGGCCCGAGGCGCGGTCTACCGTGTGCAGCATCTGCTGCAGCGCATCAGCCACCAGCACATCGCCCGCAATGGCCGACTGCAGCTGCGTGCGCAGCACCGCCATGGGGGTGCGCAGCTGGTGCGTAGCGTCGGCCAGAAAACGCCGCTGCTCCTCGATCCATCGGCTCTGGCTTTGCTGCAGCTCACCATAATGCTGCACGGCAGGCGCCAGCTCTGACGGGCCTTCGTAGCCCTGGCCGGTGCCGCCTGCACCCGGCTGGGGTGGCGGAGTGAGCGACACATCCGCGTGCAGCAGCCAGCCCGACGCGATGCGCGCCAGCACCATCGCCACCGCCGTCATGGCCAGGGCCAGCAGAACCACTGGGCGCAAACCCGCGCCTTCATCCATCAGGCGGGCCACGCTGGGCAGGCGTTCGCTGAACGGCCGCGCCACCTGGCGCACCACCGGCGGGGCGGCGCCCTGCCCGCCCCCAGCCACCGCCGGCTGGTGCAGCGTAGCGGCCACGCGCACCAGTTGGTCGCCCACCTGCGCCAGGTAAAAGTGCACGCTGCCGTGCCCTTGCACGGCCTCGGAGGGCGGTACACGCGGCAGGTCGGCGCTGCCCGCCAGGCGCTCGCCGTCCAGGCTGCTTTCGCGGAACCAGACCGCAGGGGCTTGCTCCATGGCGGATGCACCGGCCTGCGGCTGCAACACCGTCGGCCAGGTTGTCAGCGCCCTGTGCAGCACGGCATCCTGCTCGGCAGCGTTGTGCCGTACCTGCTGCACCACCTGCACCGTGGCGACCAGGGACACCAGCGCCCACAGGGGCACGAGCAGGCCCACCAGAATCAGCCGCTGTAGCGATCCTCCGCGCGGGCGCCAGGGCCAGCGCTGCCACCACGGCGTGTTCACCGGAGCGCCCCGCCCTTCTCGGCCTTGTCGACCTTGTCGCCTTTTTGGGCGGCCATGCTGTCGGCATCGCACAGCAGGTAGCCCACGCCGCGCAGGGTCACGATCTCGGCATTGGTGCCCACCAGCTTCTTGCGCAGGCGGTGCACCACCACCTCCACCGCATCGGCCTGCACCTGCTCATCGGTGTTGGCAAACACCTGGGTGCGCAGCTCTTCCTTGCTCACCACGCGGTCGATGCGCGACATCAAGAGGCGCAGCAGCTCCGCCTCACGCTGCGACAGCTCCAGCGGCAGTGCCTCGTTGTAGAACGCGCCGCTGGCCGGGTCGCGGTGGAGCGCACCACAGCGCAACTGCCCGTCGCGCCCCACCCGGCGTGTCAGGGCCCGCAGGCGCGCCACCAGCTCGTCCAGGTCAAACGGCTTGGCCAGGTAGTCGTCCGCCCCCGCCTCCAGCCCTGCCACGCGGTCGGTGACGGCCGCACGGGCCGTGAGCGCCAGCACGGGCGTGGTGCTGCCGCCATCGCGCAGGCGTCGCAGCACCTCCAGCCCGTCCAGACCCGGCAAAGACAGGTCCAGCGTGATCACATCAAAGGCCGTGCGCCGCGCCGCCGCTAGGGCCTCCTTGCCGTCGGCGCAGCACAGCACCTCAAAACCGCGCGCCACGAGGCTGCGGCTCAAGGCACCGGCCAGATCAAAATCGTCCTCGACCAACAGCAGTTTCATGCCCCGATCATGCCTTCTGCGCTGGGCCCCGGCCACTGTGGTTGTACGGAGGGGGCGTGAAAGCAAGGCGAAAGCGTGAGAGGACGACGCGAATGAAAGCTCGTGCCCTGAGTTGGAGGTTCGTTGATGAAATAAAGATGTCGAAATCGTCGCCAGGCAAGGCGCAAGCCACAGCGGTAGCCTTAGCTATCGCGAGGATTTGCAACGCAGTATGGCGGCGATTTTGGGCGTCTTTATGAAGTGAATTTCCAACTCAGGACACTTGGGTGCCTCGCACCCACCAGCGGTGAACGGGTTGCAAGAACTCAATGGTGCCCTTTGTGCACCGGGCGTGTTGCAGGCGAAGGCTCTGAGCCCGCAGCGTAGCCGCGCAGGGCGGAGTACCGCTGGATCTGGTCACTGTGGAGCAGCGCGGTTTGCGCAAGGTGCGTGCGCAAATGCTCTTCGCGCAAGCGCGCCTGGCGCTGTCCGATTTCGCTGGTCAGTGCCGATAGCCTTGCGGGGTGGATCGTGCCCGTTTTGAACGCCTCATCCAGCGCCTCTTCCGAAGCGATCAGGGCCGCTCCGAGCTTTCGCGCGGCCTCCTTGTGCGCGTGCAGCAAGGCGGTTGTGGCCGTTCTCTGCTGGTCGGTCAACGCCAGCGCGTCTGCGTGCTCCAGAACGTGGGCTGGTCCGGGGTAGCCGTTCAACTCGGCAGCCTTGGCCAAACCCATGCCCTGCCCCTGCAACAGATCTGTCACGTCCTGGTCAGACAACGATTTGATGGCGCGTTTTTGCTGGCCGGCATAGGGCGCAGGCTCGGCGGTGGCGAGATGGGCAGCCAATGCCAGTGCAATGCACCCCGCCGTCTTGATCAGTGCGGGCATGTGGCCCCTACCCTGTGTTGACCGGGCGCCTGTATTGCGTAGCTGAACTCTTGCTGTCATGGTCATGGCCCACGTTGTTGTGATTATCGTGCGCATGTTACGAAGAAGGTCGTCCTGAACGATATGATTTTGGTCATATGAAAAAAGCGATAGGTGTGGGTGTGTCCGGCTCGGGAGCCGATTTGCCATGGATGCGGCTGATGCCCCCAAGCCTGCGCGAACTGGCAAAGGCGCGGCAATTCGCAGCACACCACGCCGTCTTTCAAACTGGCAATCCTGTGTGCAGCATTTACCTGGTGGTCACGGGTGAAGTGCGCCTCGTTCGGTTCAGCCGCAACGGCGGCGAAGTCATCCTTCAGCGATCACGGCAGGGCTTTGTGGCAGAAGCCAGCCTGGACAGCCAGCTTTACCACTGCACCGCCGTAGCCTCCGAGCCCAGCGATCTGCTGGAATTTCCAGCGGATGCGTTTCGCACTGCGTTGCACGATTCGTCAGACTTTCGCGCAGCTTGGCAGTCGCAGCTGTCGCAAGAACTGCGCAAGCTGCGTGCGCAGTGTGAGCGGCTGAGCCTGCACAGGGCTGCGGACCGCATTGCTCACTACATCCACGCTGAAGGGGTTGATGGCTGCTTAACCCTGCAGCAGCCTCGAAAGGCCTGGGCCGCCGAACTCGGCCTCACGCATGAGGCCCTTTACCGGACCCTGCGGCGAATGCAGGACGAAGGGCTGATCCATATAAACGGCAACTTGCTTCGGGCCTTGGGCTAGGAGCCCACCACCCGCCCTCCTCCATCGTCCACCTCGGTCTGCAGCACGTGCCACTGACGGGGAGCATCAACACCCTTTTCGGCAGGTGCTTGCTGATGAGGACACGTATTGCCGCGAGACAACAAGGGTTTATGGAAAGTAGGCTCATCCTGTCGGGTGCGAAGCGCTGATGTCCATATTGGCAAATAAAATTATCGAAAAATATTATATTTTATTATGCAGTAGAGGGCTCTGACCCCGTCTTTCCAGCCGATTTTCTTGCCGTCTTCGTAAGTTCTTCCAAAATAGGAAATGCCCACCTCATAGATGCGGCAATTCAACTTTGAAACCTTGGCTACAATCTCCGGCTCAAATCCAAAACGATTTTCTTCAATGCGAATGGATTGAATTATTTCTCGCCGGAATGCCTTGTAGCAGGACTCCATGTCCGTCAGATTTAAATTGGTGAATACATTGGATGCCAACGTCAAGAACCCATTGCCCACGCGATGCCAGAAGTACAAGACGCGGTGGCAATTGCCACCAATGAAACGCGAACTGAACACTACATCGGCCCTGTTGGATAAAATAGGTTCTATTAAAATGGGATATTCATCGGGGTTGTATTCAAGATCGGCATCCTGAATGATGACGATAGCCCCGGTGGCATGTTGGATGCCAGACCTGAGTGCCGCCCCCTTGCCCTGATTGGTTTCATGAAATACCAGTCTATCAATCTTGCCAGCCAACTCATTAGCAAGTATCTCTCTGGTTCCATCTGTTGAAAAATCATCGACAACAATGATTTCTTTCTGCGGATAAGGAGCTGAACGCACTGCATCCACAATAGACCGGATGGTTTGCTTTTCATTGAAGCAAGGAATGACAATCGTCAGCTTCATGGAAGAAGGTATATCCATTTTTGCGCCAATAGTACGGAAACAATCATGACAACGCCCAAGCCCGCATAAAGCGCACGATAGCGCGCCTGCAGGCTGCGTACACTCTCAAACGTCAGTCCTTCCCGCATCGCCTGGAGCATCCAGTAAAAATGCAGCGGATAAATCAACGCGACAAACATGGCCAGCACTTGCGGCACCGTTCCTCTCAGCGCCAGCAGGACCAACAGGGCGTCGGCCAGCGTGAAAAGCACAAAACTAGCGATGAAGCTCCGCTTTTTGCCGAACTTCACTGCATTGGTTTGAATCCCGTTGCTTAGGTCGGCCTCGCAATCGCGAACCTCCTGCGTCAGGTGGCCCGCGCTGAAAATAGTGGCAAAGAACAATCCGATCTGCAGACCATTCATGTCGGGGCTTCTGAATACTGAATAGCCCAGCAAAAAATGCAGCAACCCGCTGGCAACATGGAGCAGTGTGTTCGCAAGCGGGATGCCCTTCAGGTAAACATGCGGGATGGAGTAGAGCGCTCCTGCCACTGCGATCGACAGCGCAATAGCCAGCGTTGCCGCGTTCAGCTGGCTGAGGGTCATGAGGCTCAGCGCCAGCAGAATCAGCAACAAGGCCCCGATCTCATTGCGCCGAATACCGCGATTGATAAAAACCCCTGCGGCCCTGGTTGGGTCCCGAAGGTCCTGGTGCACTCCGGACCAATCGTTGAGCATGAAAATGTGGGCCACCAAAAAGGCGTTTCCTGCCATCAACAGCAACAGCATCGCCGCGCTCTGATATGTGAAGTGGCCCATGGCAAAGACGGCGCCCAGCAAAGGCGCGCCCTGAAGCACCAGAACCTCGTCGAATCGAATGCACGACAACAGGCGCAGAACCCGCCGGGCTCCCTGGGGACGATCCATCATGGTGTTTTCGGGGCAGTCCGCCTGCCATCGGCTGCAGAGCTGCCGGTGTTGTTGTCAAGGCCGTTGCCGTTGTCGGCCAGAAGGCCCAGTCGCGCGCTTTCCAGGTACAGCCGCAGCCAGAGCGCATAGCCCACATCTTCCGACCAGTAGAACCTGCGCACCGAGGCGGTGAGATCGTTGTGGTACAGCAAGGGCGGGTTCCGCTTCACGGCGAAGAAGTCATTTTTTGACAGCTCTTGAAGCAGATGGATGATCTGGGTCGGCTCGGGCACCCTGCCCTTGCCGCCCTGGAGCTGCTGCAACATGTCGCTGGCGTGCAGCCAGATTTCCTGCCCTGGCAGGGCTGTTTGCGAACGCGCGGGCGGCAACTGCACATCGCAGCCCACCGCTTTCATGTCGGCCTGGCGCAGGACGGGTACCAGCGGGGCCCTGCGGTAGTAAACCCACAGGCGGTCCTGGTCGATGGCTTGGCGAAGCGCGCCGCACAACATCTGGGCCGCTGGTGGGTCGGCCTGTGCCAGCCACATCAGCACATGCATCTGGATTGCCACGTCGGTGGGGTTCGGATCGGAGCCTGGGTCGATGCACCGGTACTCATTGCGTTGGCCCAGCCAGGTGTTGTACAGGCCTTCGGCGGTACGGTACTGCAGCAGCGCCATCAGGGCCGCTGGCCGCAGTGCATCTGCACCGGGGGCCAGTCTCCACACCAGGGCGGTGTCGTCGGCATCGGGTGTGATGGGGCACAGCCCATGTTTGGTCATGGCGGCGCCATCCGGCCGGCCGTGGTAGCGCACGAGCCCACTGGCCTCGATCTGGCTGCGCAGATGGGTCCGGGCCCGGTCCAGGCTTCCCCCCAGCCCCACGGGGCTTGGTCTTGAACCGAGAACGTCCACCATCATGGAAGTGACGTAGGTGTTCATTTCCAGCTTCGGCTTCTCAAAACGCTCTTCGCTGGTGTACGCAGTGAGCCAGTAGCCATCGACCTGTTGCCTGCGGCTGATCAAACCCACAGCCTTGCGGGCGCTGTGCGCAAGCTCGCCATGGCGGGTGGCGTTGGGGGCTGGGTCCGCTTTGTCGGGCAAAGCTGGCCGCATCACGCCTGCGGTGGCTGCAGGTGCGGCAACCGGCCCTGGTTCGATGCGTATCTCGTGCAGGCCCATGACCAGATTGCGGGTATCGCCATTGGGCAGTGGCTTGATGGTGGCGGTATCCACCGCGAAGATGCTGATGACGTTCCGCCCCACATGGAGGCGGGTGCGCGCCACCACCGAAGCCCTCCCGCGGAAGGTGTACTCGCCTTCCGCCGCAGGGACGCCGTCCTGCAGCACCATGACCCTCCGGTCGGGCGCAGTCAGGCCGTGCCCCGGGGATACCTCGAACCGGAGGTCCACGTCGTGGTCCTCGCGCGACCAGAGTGCGAACTCGATGCCCTCGGCATGCCCCTGACCCATCCACAGGAAACCGCCCTCTCTGCCACCCAGGTTTTCAACAGGCCATGGCGTCTCCAGCAAGGCGGGATCGATACCCACCTTGGTTTTGAGACTGTCGGCGACCCTGATCAAGGGTGAACCCGGCGGGACGGCCGTCGTCTGGAATGGCCTTTCGTTGGCCAATGTGGTGCCGCTCACTTCGAACAGACGCATGTGGGGTGTGTTGAGGGGGATGGACTTCAGTCCGGCCTGGGCGCTGAGCCACTTCACCATTTCGCGGGTATCGACGGTTGGAAACCACTCGAAGAACACCTGCTTGTCGTCCTGGATCAAGACGTGGGTGGCTTTTTCGGATGCGATCATCCGGCCCATTCTTTCTGGGTCAAAAGGCCCCGTGCCCCAGGGAATCACTGCATTGGAATAACGGGTTTCCGGGGAGAAGAGCGAATAGTCGCGGGCGTCCTGGTGCCCCACAAAAAGCACGCGGGAACCAGCCGGCAGCATGGACCCGACAATTTCTTCAAATGGCTCATTGATCAGCTTTTCCGAGGCGGGAGCTGCGATGGCCTGTACAGCGTCGTAAGCCAGAGCCCTCATCGGCTGGTATGCGGCATACGTGACCACCATCGCGATGAGCGCCTGGGCAAATTTCTTTATGGAGAGGTACGGCGCAACCAGCGCAATGCCAACGGGCAGCAGCAATGCATACGGGCCAATGAGAAATCGCGCAGGCACGTCGGACTGGGCCATCCACCGCGCGCCAAACAGGATTGCGCACAGCAATGGAATTGCCAACAGCGTTTGTGCCGACAACGCCGTCAGCCTCACGTGCGGCCAGGTCGCGACCAGATTGCGAACCAGAAGGTACACAGCGATCAGCGACATGGGAATCCACAGCAACCCCCACAACGAAAACCGTGTGGAGTGCTCTGGCAGCGAGTACACGAAACTCCCCGGCCACGCGCCCTTGTTTTCGCCCGCCAAGGGTGCGCCAGCGCCAATGGAATAAATGAATTGGTTGGCGGCACTGCTGAAACGGGACCTCGTTTCGCTCGAAGCCGGAACGTCCGGCAGTTCCAGGAGCAAAAATACAAAACGTACCGCGTGCGTGTAGATCACTTGCGGAGTGATGTTGGCCTGCACCACGCGCCGCACCTCCTGTGGCCCCAAGGGGTGGTGGTAGAGCGCCGTGTTGAATGCCAGGGGAACAAGCAGCGAACTCAAAACACCCGCACACACCCATCCTGCAGCCAGTGCCTTGAACCGCGCAATGCATGAAAACGGACTCGGCGCCCACCACACGATCAGCAGCAAGCTAGGAATCATCGACACTGGAAACGACCGGACATTGATGCTCAGTACCGTGAATGTCCCCAGGAAGAAATATTGGGCCTTCGATGCATCAGGCTGCGTGCAAATGGAAACCACCCAATAGGCAATACCCAGCAGGGTGACGATGGACCAGATTTCAGGCTTGAGCCCCACTGCACTGGATGCAACAAGAGGCGTAGAGACCAGAATCAACACGCCCACCAGAGCCACTGTCTGGCTCAATTTGAGTGCCCGCAATAAATAATATTGACCGATGGCTGCCAATGGAAACGCCAGCCAAAACACAATGCGGCCCATAGCTTCAGTTTTGGTGAACAGCACCGGCCACAGGAAGAATAACTCGCTCCCGAACGGAATCATCGTCTGTCGGATATTGTGCGTGTCAAACGGGAATACCGATTGATTTTGAATCCAGTAGATAACCCGCGAGGCGTGGTACATCCTGTCATCAAAGTTCTGGAGAGGCGCTACGGCCTGCCCTACCAACGACATCCAGAGGACTCCGCAAATCGCCATCAGCGTTATCACTCCCCACTGCGATAATCCCCGCGCGAACGCTGCAAGCCTTGTGCGCTGCGCACTCCATATCCCCAGAAAGCCCCGAAGCGTGGGCCACCCCATTTCGCGTGTCAACCGCAAAGTGGCAATGCAAAAAAGCAGCTGGACCAGCATCCACGCAGCCGGATTCAATGCGTGAACCAACGATGTCAGGCTTGCAATTGCACCCACCTGCAGCATTGTGCTGGCGATGAAAATCCAGAAACTATCGGCAGAAGAATTGGCAAAGCGTGAAGCCCATCGCTGTGAGGACCAGACGATCAACAACAAGGAAATGGAGAAAATCATTGATTTATAAAATATTCACATTGGCAACACAAAAATCAATTAATTTTGTTGATTTTCTATCACAAATTGTTACTTCTGCAAATGTACCATGCAGCTCACTAGAAGCCATTTTCTGGGGGTGAAACGCTCGGCACGCGTACTCTAAAAGCCAAGCGGTCCGTGGGAAACAAGCCTGTACGCGGCAGGCAAAAGTCACCCCCTTGCTCGGCCTGGTCCTGCAGCATGAGCAGAGTTGCGGGCCTTGCTGGGGCCTGATCGAGGGCGGAGCAACCGAAGGGATGGGGCCGTGTGGGGCGCCGACGCAATCCAGCAAGAGCGCCTTTTAAAACCAAAAATAATATTAAACTGCAGATACATGCAAATTGCTGTATACTCTGTGTGGTTGCAGTCACGGCTCTTGACGCGTGCAGTCACCGCAACGCCTGCTCAGGGTGGCAATCCGCCCCAGGCAAGCCGCCTTTTGCAACCTTTGTGGTTGCCCATTGGGTCTGTAGAGCTGCAGCCCACTGCGTCCCTTGATGCTCACGCAGGTCGATTTCCACGCCTGCGATCCTGATTGATCCAGATTTCACAGACCGCCATTTCCATGGGCAAGTACGTCGTTTCGCCCACGACACATCCGACCGACTGCGGCCGCTTCCGCGCCTCCTTCTCGGTCCATCGTTCTCAGGGCAACGGCAGCTACTGCCGCGTGTTCCGTTTTGACAAAGCCTTTGCCTCGCGCGAAGCCGCCCGGCTCTTTGCAGTCACCCAGGGCTGGCTGCAAACGTGCATGCCGCACCCCCCAACGTGCTGATGACCTGATCTGCGACCTGCAGATCCCATCCACCCATCCCAGTTGCTGCGGACACTCGATCCGCACAGCTGCATCCCAACGGTACGCCCTTCGTTGCGCACCACATTTCAGAAAGGCTCAACCATGAGCAGCAAAATCTACGTGGGCAACCTGCCCTACTCCGTGACCGATTCCACCCTGGAAAGCAACTTTTCCGAATTCGGCCGGGTCTCCTCCGCCAAGGTCATGATGGACCGCGAAACCGGCCGCTCCAAGGGCTTCGGCTTTGTGGAAATGGCCTCCGCCGAAGTCGCCCAGGCCGCCATCAGCGCCCTGCACGGCATGTCCGTTGACGGCCGCTCGATCGTCGTGAACCTGGCCCGTCCTCGTGAAGAGGGTGGCGGCGCCGGTGGCTACAAGGCCGGCGGCTACAGTGCGAGCACACGCTCGGACGTTGGCTACGGCACGGGTGGCTTCGGCGGCGGTCGTTACTGATCCAGGCAACCCTCTGTGAAAAACCGGTTCTGAGGAGCCGGTTTTTTTTCGCCTCGCATCCATAGGATACGCAGGGTTTCAGTTGCTATCAATATAGTAGCTGCTTGCGCTTGATGGCTAAGCGCACAAGTCCGAAAACATGTTCGATTGCCAGCTTCCAATGGAGGCATCAGGCATCAGGCAGCAATCACCCCCTGGTCCCAGGCAAAAGCGCACTGGAAGCACCCCAGCGAAACCACCGAAAACCAGAAGGGGACGAGGAAGGCAAGCCATGCGACGCTCGCAGGCAATTGTCCCTGGCACGTCTTACTGAAACACGCACACGCCCAATGACTGACTTTTGGCCCGGTACATGGCGGTGTCTGCAGCGCGCAGGTAGTCGTCGACCGTTGCCAGCCTGGATGCGCTGCTGGCCAATCCGATGCTCGCACCACTGATCACCGTGTGCCTGCCGATCACGTAAGGTACTTCCAGGGCGGCAGCAATCTGCTCCGCGCGTTGGCGGGCTTCAGCGGGATCGATGGACTCCAACAGCACATTGAACTCGTCGCCACCCATGCGGGCGACCAGATCCACTGCCCGCACGCAGGATTCGAGCCGCCGCGCCACCTGCTGCAAGAGCTGGTCGCCCACATGGTGCCCGTAGCTGTCATTGACGGCCTTGAACCCGTTGAGATCCAGCAGCAGTACGGCGAACATCGTGGCTCCATCGCGTGTCGGCACGCCATCACCGTTGGCTGCCTCGTTCTGGTGCAGCGCGATGAGATGCGCGAGGCGGTCACGGAACAATGGCCGGCCGGGCAAGTTGGTCAGCGCGTCGTAGGAACTGCCACGCTCGGCCAGATCGCTCAACGATCCCGCCATGCGCACGGGAACACCCTCTTCGAACTCGGCGAGCCCGCGCCAATTGACCCACACCAGCCGCCCCGCCCCGTGGAACGCGCGGAAATCCACCGAAAAGTTCGGGCTGTTCCCCGACAGGTGCCTGCGGTAGGCCTCCTGCACGCGCTCGCGATCCTCGGTATCGATGAGCTGCTCCAAAAAGCGCCAGCCTCCGTCATGCACAAGATCGGCGCTACCCAGTCCGACGATCTGGAGAAAACGCCCGGACACATGCAGCGCGTCCGTTCGCAAGTCCCAGTACCAGATGCCGTCATTGGATCCGCGCGTCGCAAGCGAATAGCGGTTTTCGGAGCGCAACAAATCGAGTTCGGTGTTCTTCTGCCGGGTCACGTCGATCATCAGGCCGATCATGCGGTTCGGCCGCCCCGGCTCGACCACAGCACGGCACAGATCGCGCACCCACACGACCTTGCCGGACTTGGCAATCAGCCGATAGTTCATCTCGTAGGCATGGCTGTGCGTGGCGTTGTAAGCGGCATCGTCGATGCGCAGGGCCTCCTCCAGATCGTCGGGGTGCACATGCGCCCGCCAGAAGCCCGGGTCAGCCCGCCACTCCTCGACAGAGTAGCCGAACAAGCGTTCGACCTGCGGGCTCAGGAAGGTATTGCCCACGCCGATTTCAGCTTCCCACACCACGCCGTCGATGGTTTCCAGCAAGCGCAGAAAGCGCTGGCGAACTTCCACCAGCACCTGCTCGGTGACCTCGGTGATCTCGATCAGGACACCCTGGCGGCTGATCACCCGGTCCGCCGCATCCGTCTCCGGGTGGAGCTGCAGACGCACCCAGCGATAGTCCGCGTCGGCAAAGCGCAAGCGGAACACCGGCATGCCCGAGCGCATGGTGCCGATGTCGTCGGGATGCACGAACTCCAGCAAAGACCTGCCAAGCGCCGCCGCCACCGAATGGCCGGTGAGCTTGTGCCACGCCGGGTTCAGATAGGTGATCTCCCACAGCGCATCGGTTTGCACCACCGCCTCAGGAAGCAGTTGCAACAGGTTTGCGGACGGCGTGGGAGTGGTGGGCATGCAGGGCTATTGCAAATGGGTCAGATTCATGCACGGCCGCGCCGAACAAGTCCTTCGCGCGTCGCGCAACCCTGCGTTGGGCGGCCTGCTGCGGAGCCAATCCCATTTCCGAATCGGGTGCGCGACATCACCGGGACAGAGGCAGCGTCGCCTTGACGGATCGAAAAATCAACCACGTCAAAGCGAGTATGGCATGCATCCAAGTCACCTTTGGACTCGGTGGTTTGGGTGGTTTGGGGCCGCCAGATGTGCGAGCCAGCAACGCCGTCCTCTGCCGCTGGCGCGCTCACATCACGACGGCTTCACCCGTCAGAACGCCACCTTCACCCCCACCGTCAGATTGCGGCCCATCAACGGCGCGGCATTCTTGATGAACGAGGTGTGCGCATACGCCAGGCGGTCCGTCAGGTTGTTCGCCTTCAGGTACACCTGCCACGGCGCGCCGCTGCTGAACTGGCCGTTGTAGCTGACACCCAGGTTCAGCATGCCGTAGCCGGGCGTGGCGCTTTCAAACTCGGCCACGCGGTTCTGGCGGGCCACCTGGACCCATTCGACCTGGCCTTCCCACGCTTGCCAGTTGGCGTCCAGGCGGATGCCCGCGCGGGTGGCGGGGATGCGGGGAAGTCGGCCGCCGCCTGCGTCGAGCGTGGCGCGCACGGTGTCGCCGAACAGCGTGATGCCCAGGTTGCGGTTCAGGCGCTGGCGCACCTGGCCTTCGATGCCGGTGAAGGTGGCGTCGGCCTGGCTGTATTGCAGCAGTTGCAGGCCATCGACTTCATCGAGCGTGCGGCCGTAGATGTAGTTGTTGATGCGGTTGCGGAAGATGCTGACGCCAAAGGTGGTGTCGCCGCTGGTCTTCTTCAGGCTCACGTCGATGTTCTGCGAGATCTCGGACTTCAGGTCGGCGTTGCCGCGCTCATACGTGCTGGTGGCCATGTGCAGGCCCTTGGCATACAGCTCTTCGGCCGAAGGGGCGCGGCTGGCGCGGGTGAACGAGGTGCCGACCTGGTAGCCGGGCGTGAACTTCCACACCGCGCCCAGCGATGCGGAGGTGCCGTTGTGGCTGCGCTCGATGCCGCTCGTTTGCGCTTCGGCCGTCTGGCGGTCGTGGCGCAGGGCGGCTTCGAAGCGCCAGTCGCCCAGGCGGTATTCCTCCAGCGCGAAGAAGCCCAGCTTGCGGGTGATGGTGGGCTCCACGTAGGCCTCTTCGCCGTCGGCGCTGAACTTGCGCTGCGAGGTCTGCAGGCCGATCAGGCCCTTGAAGCCTGAAATGGGCTCGTGCTGCAGCTCGATGCGGGTGTCGTAGGCCTTGTTCTTGAAGGTGGTGCTGATGGCGCCGTCTTCGACTTCGTCGTGCACGTAATCCGTCACGCCCGCGCGCAGGCGCAAGGCCGAGAAGCCGGCGAAGGGGTTGCGCAGCTCGCCGCGGATGTCGAAGCGTTCGCTGCGCAGGTCCACCACAGGCACGTCGCCATGTTCTTCGGCGCCGTGGTCGTGGCCGTCTTCCTCCTCTTCGTGGGCGCCGCAGTGCAGGTGGTCGCCGTGCGTGTGGCAGCCTTCAAAGCTGTGGTTGTGGCCCGGCAGGCCGTATTTGGCGGTCTGGCGGGTGTAGGCGGCGCCCAGGTAGCCGCGCTCGCCCACCCACGACAGGCCCACGCTGCCGGTGTCGGTGCGGTTGAAGCTGCCCAGCACCTTGCGGGTGGGTTCGCCCTCGGGCGCCCAGCCCTTGCCCACGCGGTAGTCGCCCGCATCGCGCGCCACGCCTTCCACATGCACGGCCAGGTTGCCAGCGCCGCCGGTCAGCGAGAAGGCTCCTGCTTTTTCACCCGCGCCGGAGTTGGCGCGCAGCTCGGCGCTGCCCTCGTAGCCCTTTTGCGGGATGGCGGTGGGGATCTTGCCGTCGAGCACATTGACCACGCCGCCCACGGCGCCGTTGCCGTAGACCAGGGCCGAGGGGCCGCGCAGCACTTCGATCTGCGTGGCCAGCAGTGGCTCGGACACCACGGCGTGGTCGGGGCTGATGGTGGAGGCGTCGTGCAGCTCGGCGCCGTCGCTCAGCACCTTGACGCGCGGGCCGTCCATGCCCCGGATGATGGGGCGGCTGGCACCGGCGCCGAAGTGGCTGCTGGTGATGCCGGGCTCACTGTTCAGCGTTTCGCCCAGGGTGGCCTCGCGGCGGCGCACGAGTTCATCGCCTTCCAGCACGGTGACCGGCGTGGTCATCTCATTGGCGCCCAGTTGCAGGCCGCTGGCCGAGATGGTGACGGCGGGCAGGCTGGCGGGGGCCGCAGCGCTGTTATCGGCAGGTGCTGCCACCGGCGCGGCTTGCGCGTGCGCCACGCCAGTGCCCGTCAGCGCCAGCATGGCGGCCAGGGCCACGGGGTGGAGGGTGGGACGGGCGCGAAGAACAACGACGGGGCGGCGAGGTTGGGATGTGGTGTAGGTCATGGTGCGGTGTGGCAACGGGTGCTTGAGCGTGTGCGGGTACGCATGCGCAGGGGCGGTGCATGGACCGGTGCTGGCGGGGCCGGCACGCAGATACATGGCTTCCACGCCCTGGGCATGAAAATTTGACTAAAAATGGCCGCCAGCGCTTTTCTATCAAGCGCGAGCAGCTATGGAATCAGGAGTAAATGGGCAAGGCGCGATAGCGCAGCCCTGCAAGGCCGGGCAAGGCGTTGGCGGCCCGGCCCGCGATGCGGTGGGCGCGTAGGCGGTTTGCTGAGATCAGGCCGTGGGCGGGCCACGCGCCTGGAACAGCGCAACGTGCGGGGCGGCAGAGCGTCCGGCATGTTGTACCGGCGGTGCCTGCGCGGGCACCAGGGTGGGCAGCGCCGAGGGGGCGCTGTGCAGTGCGTCGCCCAGCGCAAGCTGGTCGAGCAAAAGGCAGTCCACGGCCGCGTGGGGGGCCAGGAGCAGTGATAGCAGCCCGTGGGTGTGGTCTGCCTCTGTGGACGGGGCCGCGTCCTCATCCGCTGCCGGCGAAGCGGCTGCGAGCCTGTGGTGTGCGTCGGCTTGCTGCGCAGCTTGCACCGCGTGGCCGGCACGCATCTGCTCCAGCGCCCCCGCATGCTCCACTTGGTGCAGGCGCCCCAGCGTGGGCACCACCACCAGCGCCAGCAGCAGCCATGCCAGGGCGGCCTGCGCGGGCAGTTGCTGGCGCAGGCGGCGCCACAGGGCGGCCAGTGGGGTTGGAAACAACGGGGTCACAAGAGGAACAAGGAAGGCAGCGGGATCGGGGAAAAAGGCGGAGGAATTACTTCACGGGCACCGCGTCCACCACGCGGTAGTACAGGCCATATTGGTCGTTGGGGAGCACGGTGAACTTGCCCTCCACCACCACCGGTTCCAGCGAATAGCGCACGGGAGTCTTGGCCTTGACCTCGACCATGCTCTCTGGCCCGCCCGGCGTGCAGAACGAGCAGGTCATTGGCACGGAGGTAAGTAGAAAGTGGGTCTGCGTGGGCTTGGCATCCAGCGGCACCATGAAGCCCTGGATGCGCTGCGTGGTCTTGTCCATGCCCTTTTGCGCGTCGTTGAACACGGGCAGGATGCCGTCCTTGGTGGTCTTTTTGGTCAGGTCGGTCAGCACGGACCACGGCACCACGTCATTGCGCTGGGGCAGCGGCGCAATGGGGCTGTTGGGGCTGTGGTAGCCCGCCCCGCTGCCCGACGCAACGCCCGATGGCATGGCGGTGCCCGCGCCCGCAGGCAAAGGAGACGAGAGCGCGGGTGCGGTGGTGGGCGCGGCACCGGGCGTTTTTCCGGTCGCGCGTTCAAATTCCCCCGGCGCTGGTTTGCCCGTGGGCGCAGCGGTCGGCGACTGTGCGAGTACGGCCCCAGTCCAGGCCAGCACCACCATCGCACAGGCGCGCCGGGCAGTGCGGGTGCGGCTGGCTCCGGCATCGGGTTGTGCAGCTGGATGACGGTGAGCGGGGTGGATTGCCATGGCGGGAAACCTGATCTGTAGCGTTTTCAGAAATGGTAGCGGGCCTGGAGGCCCATCGCCTCAGTGCGCGTGCTTCATGCCGCAGTATTTGCCAATCGCCAGACCCTTGCAGGCAGCCTGGAGTTCCTTCTGGCAGACGTCCTCGCCCTTGCCGGATTCGAGGCACTTGGCGGCGGCCTCGTGGGCGGCGGCCATGGCGCGGTGGCGGGCGATGTCTTCTTTGGTCTCTTTGTCGTTGTGGGCCTGGGCGTGCGCCAGGGCGCCGACGAGCAGCATGGGGGCCAGGGCGAGTGCGGTGAGGAGCTTTTTCATGGAAGGCCTTTCAGATTGGTTGGGGGACGGTTTTTAGAGGACAGAACTCGATGGCTGCATCAGGGCTGGCTTAACAGGTCGGCCACGTCCGTGCGGTACGCCTGCATGGCGGGCAGCAGCGCCGCCAGCGCCGCCACACCGGCGGCCATCAGCGGCACACCCGCTTCGGCGGGCAGCCAGATGAGGCCGGTGACAGGCAGCAGCCCCTGCGCCTGCAGTGCCCAGCCCAGGCCATGGGCCAGGCCGTGGCCCAGCAGCAGGCCCAGAACAGACGCCATCGCGGCCAGCCACAGGGCCTCCCACAGCACCAGCCCCGCCACGCGGCCCGGGGGCGCGCCCAGCATGCGCAGCATGGCCAGATCGGCACGGCGCTCGCGCACGGCGTTCCACAGCGCGATGAACACGCTCAGTGCGGCCACCGCCAGCAGCACGCCGCCAAAGGCGCGCAGCACGTCGGCCCCTACGCCCAGCAGGCGCATCAGGCGGGTGACCTCGATGGCGGGCGCCGCTGCCTGCATGGCGGTGTCGCTGTTGATTTGGCGCGGCAGCGTGATGGCGGCCATGGGCGTGCGGTAGCGCACCAGGGCCACGGTCACTTCGCGCTCTTCTTTCAAGATTTCCAGGTCTTCGGCATCGGTGGCCGTGGCGGTCTCGTGCACCATCCAGACGGATTCGGTGCTGGTCAGGATCAGCCGGTCCAGCACGCAGCCGCAGGGCGCCAGCACGCCGCTCACGCGGTAAGGGTGGTCGCCGTGCGCGTGCCCTCCCCCACCCAGGCCGTGGCTGCCGATGAAGGTGGCGCCCACCAGCGGTGCGCCCGCATGGCTGCTTTTGACAATGCCGCGCGCCGCGCTGGCGCCCAGCACCGCGTCCATGGGCTGCTGCCACAGTGCGCCCTCAGCCAACGTTGCCTCGTAGTGCGCCACGTAGTCGGGCGTGGTGCCCACGATGCGAAAACCCTGGTAGCTGTCGCCCAGGCTCAGCGGGATGACCTGCGCCACCAGCGGGTTCTTCTGCAGTGTCTGCACCTCTTGCAGCGGGATGTTGCCCGTGGGTACATCAATATGGAAAACGCCCGCCAGGATGAGCTGCAGCGGGCTGCCCTTGGCGCCCACTACCAGGTCGATGCCGCTCAAATCACGCTCAAACGCCTTGTCGAGCTGCGTGGCCACCAGCAGCACCAGCGTGATGGCGGCCAGGCCGAGCGTCAGCACCAGCAGGTTCAGCACCGCGGCCAGCGGGCGGGACC
Source organism: Acidovorax sp. sif0632 (assembly GCF_019218805.1). Taxonomy (NCBI): domain Bacteria; kingdom Pseudomonadati; phylum Pseudomonadota; class Betaproteobacteria; order Burkholderiales; family Comamonadaceae; genus Acidovorax; species Acidovorax sp. sif0632. The sequence continues at coordinate 178,446 of NZ_JAHUWW010000006.1, forward strand.
ACAGGTAGCGCCACGACAGGCGGGCCAGTTTGAAGACTCCTGAATTCATAGCTGCTCGCGCTTATCCATCAAGCGCTGGGGGGCAATTTCATTCAAATCCAGCGTTTGCACACCGGCCAGGGCTTGCACCACACGCTGGTCGTGCGTGGCAATCACCAGGCTGGCATCGCAGGCGGCGGCGCTGTGCTGCAGCAGCGCCAGCGCGTCGGCGGCGGCCTCGTCGTCCAGGCTGGCCGTGGGCTCGTCCGCCAGCAGCACCTGCGGCGCCAGCAGCACGGCCCGCGCCAGCGCCACGCGCTGCGCCTGCCCGCCGGAGAGCTGGTGCGGCTTGCGGGCGGCCAGTTCGGCCACGCCCACTTGGGTGAGCGCGCGGTGGATGGCCGCATCGTCACGCGGCAGCCCGGCTGCAAAGTAGACCAGCGCCAGGTTGTCCGCCACCGTGAGCGCGCTGCTGAGGTAGAGCTTTTGCGGCAAAAAGCCAATGCTGCGCGCGCGCCAGGCATCAATCTCGGCCCCGCGCTGCGTGCCCAGCTGCGTGCCCGCCACAAACAGGTCGCCCCCGCTGGCTCCGCGCAGCCCGGCCATCAGCGCCAGCCAGGTGGACTTGCCCGAGCCCGAGCGCCCGCGCAGCAACAAGGTGCCCCCCTGGCGCAGGTCCACATCGGGGAAGCGCAGCGGCGCGGCGCCGCCCGTGGCATAGGTGTAGGAAAGGCCTCGGGTGCGGATCATGCGGCAGCGCCCCCGGCCGGGTGGGCGCATTCAGCACATCGGCCGTGCACGGCAATGTCCACCGCCAGGCTCTCATGCCCGGCCGTGGCCAGCGCCTGCAGCACCTGCTTGAGGGCGGTCTGCACCTTGGCCGATCCCTGCGAGAGGCGGAACTGGCGGTGGCAATCGTCGCATTCGAATCTGGGGGCTGCGCCCTCTTCGCCTTGGGGTGCCAGTGCATACCGGGTCACGCGGGCAGCGTCCACCTGCTTGTGCAGCAGGCCTGCAGCGGCAAAGCGGTCGAGCATGCGGTAAACGGTGACTTTGTTGACGGGAGCGCCAGCGGTGGCGAGGGCGGCTTCTACTTCGGGTTCGGAGAGCGCCGCGTCAGGCCGGGCCTCGTACAGCGCCGCCAGCGCCCGCGTGGCACGGGTGGCGCGCATGCCCGGGGGGAGCGACCAGGGCTGGTGGTGTAGGGATGAAGAAGATGGGGTGGAGGGCATGGCGAGATGCGGCGGCAGGTGATGCCTGTAACGCAATTGGTTTGCATTATGCCTTCGTGCTGACCCTCCACCAACTGAAACCTCTGAATGAAATGGCAGAGGCCTGACGGCTACAGCGACATGGTTGGCGATGGAGCCGTTCAACACAGAGAAGCGCCTCAGGTTGGGCGGACCTTTTGGCTGCTTCTTTCAGGTGCGCCTCATAGCATGCCCGTGATGCATATCAATTGTGAGGCTCAAGCCCTGACCATAATTCCTAATTTCCCCAATCGTTCACTTCATTCGACATATTGAGTTGAATACCGTCTGGATAAGGTCCAACCAAAATGCAAGCACTGCTATTACCACTTCATCTCACGTTTGTCGGTCTTTGGCTCGGTTGTGTTCTTACCGAAGCCCTTTTTGAACGCGCGTTGTTGGGTCAAGGTCGTGACAAGGAACTCATTCTTTCGGCACTTCACAAGCGCGTGGATATTTTCATTGAAATACCCACCTTCATCATGGTTCTGGCTACAGGTGCAATGCTGCTGGCTACCGCCACAACAAACCCGATCCTCTACGCCAAGCTTGGTTTTGCCTTGATAGCCATTGCCACCAATACCTATTGCGTATATCTGGTCTTCAAGCGCCATCGACTGGCTGTGCAAGGTCATTGGCAAGCGTTTGACGCCGTAGATCATCTGCAACACAAAATGGGAGCCATCGTCTTGGCGGGAATAATATGCGCGCTGGGGCTGGGGCTTTATTTGCTCCACCCGACTGCCAATGGATAGATTGACTAGTTAATCTATCCATTGGCTTGGACCCGTGTTGGTTTTGCTGCCGAGAAGACTGCTCGGCGGTCTATCAACTCTTCAAATACCGCGCAAACGTCTTGCGAAACTTCTCCACCTTCGGCCCCACCACAAACGCGCAATACCCCGCGTTCGGATTGTTCGCAAAGTAGTCCTGGTGATACGCCTCGGCCGTGCTGTAGTTGTCCAGCGGCTTCACCTCGGTGGTGATCGGCGCCCCAAACAGCTTGTCTTGCGACATCTGGCGAATCATGTCGTTGGCAATGTCACCGTGCGCAGGGTCTTCGTAATAGATGCCGCTGCGGTACTGGGTGCCCACGTCGTTGCCCTGGCGGTTGAGGGTGGTCGGGTCGTGGGTATGGAAGAAGATTTCCAGGATCTCCTCCAGGCTGATCTCATCGGCATCAAAGGTCAGGCGCACCACCTCGGCGTGGCCGGTGTCGCCCCGGCAGATTTGTTCGTAGCTGGGGTTCAGCGTGTGGCCGTTGGTGTAGCCACTTTCCACGTCGGTGACTCCGCGCACGCGCTCGAACACGGCTTCGGTGCACCAGAAGCAGCCGCCGCCCAGGGTGATGGTTTGCAAAGTCATGGTGGTCCTTGGGTTCAAATTTGACCATTATGAATTGACGCCCTATCCCGTGCTTGCTACATTACTAACCGGTCAGTCATTAACGAAGCCCTTCCTTGCCTTCCACCTCCCTTCCCCCCACCGCCTCCGTCGGCACCAAACGCGAGCGCCGCAAGGAAGCCCGCCCGGGTGAGCTGCTGGAGGCCGCGCTGGACCTGTTTGTCGAAAAAGGGTTTGCCGCGACACGGGTGGATGAAGTGGCGGCCCGTGCAGGCGTCTCCAAGGGCACGCTGTTTTTGTATTTCCCCAGCAAGGAAGAGCTTTTCAAGGCGGTGGTGCGCCAGAACATCGCGGGCCGTTTTGAAGAGTGGCGGGATGAGCTTGATTCCTTTGTCGGCACCACCAGCGATCTGCTGCGGTACTGCTACCAGGTGTGGTGGGAGCGCATAGGCGCCACCAAGGCCTCGGGTATCACCAAGCTGATGTTCAGCGAGGCCCAGAATTTCCCGGAGATCACCGAGTTCTACCAGCAGGAGGTGATTCTGCCGGGGCAGGCGCTGATCCGCCGCATCGTCGAACGCGGCATCGAGCGCGGCGAGTTCCGCCCCGTGCCACTGGACTACATCGTGCATGTGGTTCTGGCGCCCATGATCTTCCTCATGATGTGGAAGCACTCGGTGGGGGCCTGCATTCCAGACTCGCTGGGCCTGCGGCCTGAGTTGTACATCGATGCCCAGATCGACAATGTGCTGAACGGGCTGCTGGTGCGGCCCGACCCTTCTTCTCCCGTGCCCTCCCCCTCTCACACTTCTTCTGCGCCGCCCTCACGCGGCTCCTGACCATGAAACGCTGGATTCCCTGGATGGTGGCAGCCGTCGTTGTTGTCTTGCTCGGCGGCGGCGTGTGGCGGGCCATGGCGGCGCGGCAGGCGCAGCAAAAGGCATTGGCCGAAACCACGGCCCAGCGCGCCCAGGCGCCGCTGCAACTGGCAGCCCATGAGGTGTTGCCGGTGCGGCGGCAGAACCTGGCGCTTGGCGTGCCCGTATCGGGCGCCTTGCGGGCGGTGGACTCGGCCATGGTCAAGGCGCGCGTGGGCGGTGAGTTGCAGGGGCTGACGGTGCGCGAAGGCGACAGCGTGAAGGCCGGGCAGGAAGTGGCCCGCATCGACCCCACCGAAGCCCGCGCCCGCCTGCGCCAGGCGCAGCAGCAGGCCGATGCCGCCAAAGCCCAGGTGGATATCAACCAGCGCCAGTACACCAACAACCGCGCGCTGGTGGACCAGGGATTCATCTCGGCCACGGCGCTGGTTACCTCGCAAGCCAGCCTCGAATCTGCGCAGTCCAACCACCAGGCCGCAATGGCCGCCGCCGACGTGGCCCGCAAGGCGCTGGAAGACACCGTGCTCAAGAGCCCCATCAGCGGTCAGGTTGCGCAGCGGCTGGCCCAGCCGGGCGAGCGCGTGGCAGTGGACGCCCGCATCATCGAGGTGGTGGACCTGTCGCGGCTCGAGCTGGAAGCGCTGCTCAACCCGGCGGATTCCGTGGCGGTGCAGGTGGGCCAGAAGGCGCAGCTCACCATTGAGGGCATGCCAGCCCCGGTGCCTGCCACCGTGGTGCGCATCAACCCCAGCGCCCAGGCAGGCAGCCGCACGGTGCCCGTCTACCTGCGGGTAGAGCAAGCCCCCGGCGCCACGCCGCTGCGGCAAGGCCTGTTTGTGCAGGGAACGCTCGATACCGGGCGGGCCGACGTGCTGGCCGTGCCGCTGGACGCCGTGCGCACCGACAAGCCCGCACCCTACCTCCAAACCTTGAAAGATGGCCGCGTGGTCTATGCACGCGTCAAGACCGGCACCCGCGCGGTGGTGAGCGGCCAGACCCTGGTGGCGGTCGAAGGTGTGCCCGAAGGCACGGTGGTGATTGCGGGCCGGATCGGCCTGCTGCGCGAGGGCACGGCCGTGGCGGTGGCTGCATCAGCTGCGACAGCCGCTGCTGCACCTGCATTGGCAGCGGCATCCCGCGCTGCTCCCTGATCACCCTGACTACCCCGACCCGCCATGTGGTTCACCAAAGTCAGCCTCAAAAACCCCGTGTTCGCCACGATGGTGATGCTTGCCATCGTCGTGCTGGGCCTGTTCTCCTACCAGCGCCTGAAGGTTGACCAGTTTCCGAACATCGACTTCCCGGTGGTCGTGGTCACCGTGGACTACCCCGGTGCGTCGCCGGAAATCGTCGAGAGCGAAGTCACCAAGAAGATCGAGGAAGGCGTCAACTCGATTGCAGGCATCAACGCCCTGACCTCGCGCAGCTACGAAGGCACGGCCGTTGTCATCATCGAGTTTCAGCTCCACATCGACGGCCGCAAGGCCGCCGAGGACGTGCGCGAGAAGGTGGCCACTGTGCGCCCCCTGCTGCGCACCGAGGTCAAGGAACCCCGCGTGCTGCGCTTTGACCCGGCCAGTCGCGCCGTGTGGTCGCTGGCGGTGTTGCCGGACGAAAAATCCGGTCGCAGCGCTGTCGAGCTGACCACCTGGGCCGAGCAGATTCTGAAGAAACGCCTGGAGAACGTGCGCGGCGTGGGCGCCGTGAACCTGGTGGGCGCCACCAAGCGCGAGATCAACATCTACCTGAACCCGCAGGCGCTCGAAGCGTTTGGCGTGACCCCCGACCAGGTGGCGCAGGCCGTGCGCAACGAGAACCAGGACCTGCCCGTGGGCTCCATCCGGTCCCTCGCGCAGGAGCGCGTGGTGCAGATCGACGCTCGCATGGAACGCCCCGAAGACTTCGGCAAGATCATCGTCGCCCGCAAGAATGGCGCGCCGGTGCGGCTGGACCAGGTGGCCCGCGTCAACGACGGCGCCCAAGAGGTGGAAAGCCTGGCCCTGTACAACGGCCAGCGCACGTTGCTGCTGTCGGTGCAGAAGTCGCAGGGCGAAAACACCATTGAGGTGGTGGACGGCCTGAACGCCGCTGTGGTGGAGCTGAAGAACCAGCTGCCTCCCGGCGTGCGGCTGGAGACCATTGGCGACAGCGCCCGCCCGATCCGCGTGGCGGTGAACAACGTGCGCCAGACGCTGATCGAGGGCGCCATCCTCACGGTGCTCATCGTGTTCCTGTTCCTGAACTCCTGGCGCTCCACCGTGATCACCGGGCTGACGCTGCCCATCGCGCTGATCGGCACGTTCCTGTTCATGAACATGTTCGGCTTCACCATCAACATGATCACGCTGATGGCGCTGAGCCTGTGCGTGGGCCTGTTGATCGACGATGCCATCGTGGTGCGCGAGAACATCGTGCGCCACGTGCAGATGGGCAAAGGCGCCTACGCAGCCGCCATGGACGGCACGCAGGAGATTGGCCTGGCGGTGCTGGCCACCACGCTGTCCATCGTGGCGGTGTTCATGCCCATTGGCTTCATGGGCGGCATCATCGGCAAGTTTTTCCACGAGTTCGGCATCACCATCGTGGCGGCGGTGATGATCTCGATGTTTGTGAGCTTCACGCTTGACCCCATGCTGTCGAGCATCTGGCACGACCCGAGCATCCATGCCCACGGCCAGAAGATCGAGCCCGTCACCTTCTACGACAAGACCATTGGCCGCGTCACAGGCTGGTTCGACCGTGCCACCGATGCATTGGCCGAGGGCTACCAGCGCATCCTGCGGTGGTCGCTGGTGCACAAGCTGACCACCATGGCCATTGCGCTGGCCATCTTTGTGCTGAGCATCTTCATGGTGCCGCTGCTGGGCACCGAGTTCGTGCCCAAGGCCGACTTCTCCGAAACCTCGCTCAATTTCTACACCCCCGTGGGCTCGTCGCTGGAGGCCACCGAGGCCAAGGCACAACAGGTGGAGGGCATCCTGCGCGAGATGCCGGAGGTGCGCTACACACTGGCCACCATCAACACCGGCAGCGCCCAGGGCAAGATCTACGCCAATATCTACGTGCGCCTGGTAGACCGCAAGGACCGCAGCCGCAGCGTGGACCAGATGTCCGACGTGCTGCGGGAACGCCTCAAGACCGTGCCCGGCATCACCATCACCCACGTGGGCCTGCTGGACGCCGTGGGCGGCAACAAGCAGGTGGAGTTCTCGCTGCAAGGCCCCGACCTGCAGGAGCTGGAGCGCCTGACCAAGGTGGTCACCGAAAAAATCCGCGACATTCCCGGGCTTGTGGACCTGGACACCAGCGCCAAGCCCAACAAGCCGGTGATCGCCCTGGAGGTCAAGCGCGACGTGGCGTCGGACCTGGGCCTGTCGGTGGCGCCCATGGCAGCATCGCTGCGCACCCTGGTGGCAGGCACCACGGTGGGCAACTGGCGTGCCCCCGATGACCAGACCTACGATGTGAACGTGCGCCTGGCCCCCGAAGCCCGCACCCAGCCCGCCGACCTGGAGCGCCTGCCCTTTGCCCTGGCGGCCACCGACGGCACTACGCGCATCGTGCGCCTGAACCAGGTAGCGAGCGTGACCGAATCCACCGGCGCCAACCAGATCAACCGCCGCGACCTGACCCGCGAAGTGGCGGTGAACGCCAACGTGGCAAAGCGCTCGGCCGGTGAAGTGTCGAACGACATCAAGAAGGCGCTGGAGGAAGTGAGCTTCCCGCCCGGCTATCGCTACCAGTTCAGCGGCTCCACCAAGAACATGGCCGAGTCCTTTGGCTATGCCATTTCGGCCCTGGCCATGGCGATCATCTTCATCTACATGATCCTGGCGAGCCAGTTCAAGAGCTTCTTGCAGCCGCTGGCGCTCATGACCTCGCTGCCGCTCACGCTGATTGGCGTGGTGCTGGCGCTGTTGATGTTTCGCTCCACGCTGTCGATGTTCTCCATCATTGGCGTGGTGATGCTGATGGGGCTGGTCACCAAGAACGCCATCTTGCTGGTGGACTTTGCCATCCGTGCCCGCGAGGAGCACGTGAACGACCAGGGCGAGACCGTGCCCGGCCTGCCCCGTGCCGACGCCTTGCTGCTGGCCGCCCGGGTGCGGCTGCGCCCGATTCTGATGACCACTCTGGCCATGATCTTCGGCATGGTGCCACTGGCGTTCGCGTTGTCCGAAGGCTCGGAGCAGCGCGCGCCCATGGGCCAGGCTGTGATTGGCGGGGTCATTACCTCTTCCCTCTTGACCCTGGTGGTGGTGCCGGTGGTGTATTGCTACATGGACGACTTGGCCCAGTGGGCCCTTCGCAAGATGGGACGCGCCCCGGCAGCGCCTAAAATCGAAGGTTTGTCCTGATCGTCCCGATCGGCCTTGCATCTGCCCCACGGAGAAATCCCATGAACCTGCCCCTGAACACGTCCGCCAACATCAGCGACCCTATTGCCCAGGCCCGCTACAACATGATCGAGCAGCAGATCCGCCCCTGGAATGTGCTCGACGCTGACGTGCTCGATCTGCTGGCGGTGGTCCGCCGTGAAGACTTTGTGCCCCCGGCCTACCGCAGCCTGGCCTTCATGGACATCGAAGTGCCCCTGCTGGGCAACGACGCCGAAGAAGCCGTGCGCCTGGGCCACAGCATGCTGCAGCCGCGCGTCGAGGCACGCATCCTGCAAGACCTGCGCATTTTGCCGACCGACCGCGTGCTCGAAATCGGTGCAGGTTCGGGCTACATGGCCGCCCTGCTGGCCGCCCGCGCCGAGCGTGTGGTGTCGCTCGAAATCAACCCCGAACTCGCCGAAATGGCCCGTGAGAACCTGCGCGACGCGGGTGTTCAAAACGCCGATGTGCGCCTGAATGACGGCGCCCGCGACGCCATTCCCGATGGCCCGTTCGACGTGATCGTACTCAGCGGCTCGGTGGCCGAAGTGCCCACCTCCCTGCTTGCGCTGCTGCGTGACGGCGGCCGCCTGGGCGCCATCGTGGGGGGCGAGCCCGTGATGCGTTTCACCCTGACCCGCCGCACCGGCGACCGTTTCGAAACCACCTCGCCCTGGGACACCATCGCCCCGCGCCTGGTGAACTTCCCGGAACCTTCCGGCTTTACGTTCTGACCCTGTTGTTCGGCTTTCTTCGGAGTTCTGCATGATCGATCACGTCCGCCCCGCCCAGCTGTCTGCCTGGTTTGCCTCCGCACCCGAAGGCAGCCAGCCCCTGGTGCTGGACGTGCGCGAACCCTGGGAGCTGCAGACCGCCAGCGTGCGCGCCGACGGCTTTGAACTGGTGGCCATCCCCATGGGCGAATTGCCCGGGCGACTGGCCGAGCTGGACCCCGCCCGCCCCATTGCGTGCCTGTGCCACCACGGCGCACGCAGCCTGCGGGTGGCATCGTTTCTGCAACACAACGGGTTTGAACAGTTGGCCAATATCACCGGTGGCATTGATGCCTGGTCGCACGAAAGCGACCCCACCGTGCCCCGCTATTGATCACGCCCCTGGCACCCCGCTCTCCCATCGAACCGCAGACTCTTCCGAAGGACCCCCATGACTCCGCACCGGCCCCTCTCCCTGTCACTTCTGTCCCTGGCGCTCGGCGCGGCGCTGAGCGCTCCAGCGCACGCCCAGAGCCTGCTGGAGCTGGTGGAGTCGGCACGCACCTATGACACGACCTGGCAGTCGGCTCGAGCCCAGCTCGACGCAGCATCCCGCCGCGCCGACCAGGCCCGCGCCGGCCTGCTGCCCAGCGCCGCGCTCACGGCCGGACTCAGCCGCGCCAATGTGGAACTGAGCCGCCCGCCGGTGGAGAACACCGGCACCACACAGACGGTGGGCGTGCAGGCCTCGCAACCGCTGTACCGCCCCGCCAACCGCATCACGCTGGAGCAAGGCCAGCGCGGCATTGACGTGGCCCAGGCGCAGTTGGACGCCGCCACGCAAGACCTGCTGGTGCGCGTGAGTCAGGCCTACTTTGACGTGCTGGCCGCGCAGGACACCCTGGCCTTCGTGCAGGCGCAAAAAGCCGCCGTGTCGGAGCAACTGGCCTCCGCCAAGCGCAACTTCGAGGTGGGCACCACCACCGTCACCGATTCGCGCGAGGCCCAGGCCCGCTACGACCTGGTGGTGGCCCAGGAAATCGCGGCCGAAAACGACCTGCGCGTGAAACGCCTGGCACTGGACCAGCTGGTGGGCATCACCGGCACCAAGCCCCAGCCGCTGGCGCTGCCCGTGCAACTGCCCACGGTGCAGCCCGACAACGTGACCACCTGGGTGGACACTGCACGCGACCAGCAGCCCGGCGTACGCCAGGCCGCCATCGCGCTGGACATTGCCCGCCTTGAAACCAAAAAGGCCGAAACCGGCCACCTGCCCACCCTGGACCTGCAGGTGGGCTACAACGTCACGCGCAATCCGAATGGCACCATCACGGCGCCCGGCGTGAACAACCGCACCAACAGCGCCAGCGTGGGCGTGGCCTTCAATCTGCCGCTGTTTGCCGGATTTGCGGTGCAAAACCGCGTGAAGGAAACCCTGGCGCTGGAAGAAAAGGCCAGCGCCGACCTGGAGACCACGCGCCGCAACGTGGCCCAGGCCACGCGCGCCGCCTTCTTTGGCGTGCAATCCGGCCAGGGCCAGGTGCAGGCCTTGGAGGCTGCCGAAGCCTCCAGCCAGAGTGCGCTCGATGCCAACAAGCTCGGTTATCAGGTGGGCGTGCGCATCAACATCGACGTGCTCAATGCCCAAAGCCAGCTCTTCCAGACCAAGCGCGACCTGGCCCAGGCCCGCTACAACGTGCTGCTCGGCACACTGAAATTGCGCCAGGCGGCGGGCACGCTGACGCAGCAGGACATTGAGGCGATCAACGCCTTGCTCATCAAGCCCTGACGGGGTTGGCGGACGGGCCGCGCGGAGCTACCCGGCGGCGGCTTGCAGCACGGCCTGCACCGCCTGAGCCGTAGCCCGGGCCGCCCCCCGGTGTGCCGTGGCAAAACGGCTGGCACGTTCGCTGGCCGCGGCCTGCTCCGGGGCATCCGTCGCCAAATGGGCCGCGAGCGCCATGCCTGCGGCCAGGTCGGGCACGCGCTGCGCAGCCCCTGCCGCGCAGGCCAGCTCGGCGGCCTCGGCAAAGTTGAAGGTATGCGGCCCCAGCACCACAGGGCAGCCGCAGGCGGCGGCCTCGATCAGGTTCTGGCCGCCCAGGGGGGCAAAACTGCCACCCAGCAAGGCCACATCGGCCAGGCCGTAGTACAGCGCCATTTCGCCCAGTGAATCCCCCAGCCACACGTCGGCCGCCTCGGGTTCTGCCGCCCAGTGGCTGCGGCGCGATACGGTGAGCCCAGCGCGCAGGAGCAGCTGTTGCACCTCGTCAAACCGCTGAGGGTGGCGCGGCACGATGAGCCATTGCACGCCATTTGCTATATTATTAATAGCTGCTTGCGATTGTCCATCATGCGCTGCGGCCTGTTTTGGCTTGAAGTTTTCGAGCCACATTGCCTCCTCGCCCTCCCGGCTGCTGGCCAGCAGCACCACGGGGCGCCCGGTGTGGGTGTGCCAGGCCCGACCTTGGGCGATCTGGCGGGCGTCGGGCACCACGTCAAACTTGAGATTGCCAAACACGCCGCGCACCGGGGCGCCGATGGCCCGCAGGCGGGTGGCGTCGTCTTCGGTCTGGGCCCAGGCAGCGGTTAACCCCCCATAGGCGGGCCGGGCCAGCGTTGCCAGGCGCTGGGCCTTGTGCAGCGACTTGGCGTTGAAACGCGCATTGGCCAGCACCAGCGGCACGCCACGCTGGTGGCAGCCCGCCACCAGGTTGGGCCAGACCTCGGTTTCCATGAGGATGCCGATGGCCGGGCGAAAGGTGCGCAGAAAGCGCGCCACGGCGCCCGGTGTATCCCAGGGCTGCCACACTTGCACGTCGCCGGGCAGCAGAAGCTTTTCGCCCTCGGCCCGCCCGGTGGCCGTGCCGTGGGTGAGCAGCAGACGCATGCCCGGAAGCTGCTCGCGCAGCTGGGCCAGCAAGATGGCGGCGGCGCGGGTTTCGCCCAGCGATACGGCGTGGACCCAGACAAACTGGCCTATCGGATCGACGCTGTGGTGCGACACCATGCTGTCCATGGGCACCGGATAGCGACCAAAACGCTCGCCCACCGCATGGGCATAGCCGGGTTCGGCCACGGCGCGGCGGCGCAGCTTGCGGCGCAGCAGGGGCTGCGCGCACCAGGTCACCAGCGAATACAGGGCGCGGGCAGCGTTCATGCGGGGGATCGATCAGCGGATCAGCCGACCAGCTCCACCACCCCGCCCGTCCAGCCGCTGTCGCCCCGTGCCGCCCACACCAGGCTGGGGCTGTCATCGGGCGCGGCTGCCACGCAGTGGCCACCGGGTGCCCAGAAGGCGCTGCGACCCGCGCTCACGTAGCCGCCAGAGGGCCCGCTGTAGTTGGCCACCAGCACTGCCATGTCGTGGTCACGGGCATAGCCTTGCAGCAGAGCCGATTCGGCCCCATAGGCCTTCTCGGAAATCAGCACGCCCGCCGCGTAGAGCGCGGCTCCCGCATTGCTGGCGGCCATTGCGTGTTCGGGATGGGTGATGTCGGCACACACGGCCAGCGCCGTGGGTTCACCGGCCAGCAACAGCACCTGGGCGTCGTCGGTGCCAGCACTGGCGAACCGCTCCTCGCTCGGGTGCAGGTGGCGCTTGCGGTACAGCGCCACACTGCCGTCGGCCCCGAGCACCCAGGCGCCAATGGCGGGCAAGGCGCCCGCCACCACCGGCGCAGCCGGGGCGCCCACCACCAGGGTGATGCCATGTTGCTGGGCAGACTGCCGCAAGGGAGCCAGCGCGGGATGGTCGGCCGACAGCACGTTGGCCGCCAGCAGGTTCGGTTCATACCCCGTGAGCGACAGCTCGGGAAACACCAGCACCAGCACACGTTCGTGCACCGCCGCCCGCACGAAGGCCAGGTGCGTTTGCACGTTGCGCGCCACATCACCCGGCGCCGAGGGCGACTGGGCAGCGGCAACACGCAAGGGGGTGGACAGTGACGGTTTCATGCGGGGCGGTTCAACAACAAATACAGAAAGAGGGGCACAGAAAGAGGGGCGCGGCGGGTTCGACGATACGGCGTCAGTGGCTGGCGGCGCCGACGTGCGCATCGGGCTTGACCCGGTGCAGCAGGGCCAGCATGGCCGCTTCGATGCGGGCCAGGGCCTCGGTGGTGTGGCCCTCAAAGCGCAGCACCAGCACCGGCGTGGTGTTGCTGGCGCGGATCAGGCCAAAACCGTCGGGCCAGTCCACGCGCAGGCCATCGATGGTGCTGATCTGAGAGGGCGCGGCAAAGGTCTCTGCAGCCAGGGCCTGCAGCTCGGCCGTGAGGCGGTGGGGTTCGCCCTCGGCGCAGGCCACGTTCAGCTCGGGGGTGGAGAAACTGGTGGGCAGCGCGTTGAGCACGGCGCTCGGGTCGGTGGACTTGCTCAGGATTTCCAGCAGGCGGCAGCCCGCGTAGGTGCCGTCGTCAAAGCCGTACCAGCGCTCCTTGAAGAAGATGTGGCCGCTCATCTCGCCGCCCAGCGGGGAGTGGGTCTCCTTCATGCGGGCCTTGATGAGCGAGTGGCCGGTCTTGAACATCACCGGCACGCCGCCAGCGGCCGCAATGGCAGGCGCCAGGCGCTGGGTGCACTTCACGTCAAAGATGATCTCGCCGCCGGGCACGCGCGAGAGCACGTCTTGCGCAAACAGCATCATCTGGCGGTCGGGGAAGATGTTGGTGCCGTCCTTGGTCACGATCCCCAAGCGGTCGCCGTCGCCGTCAAACGCCAGGCCCAGCTCGGCGTCGCTGGCCTTCAGGGCCTCGATCAAGTCACGCAGGTTCTCGGGCTTGCTCGGGTCGGGGTGGTGGTTGGGGAAGTTGCCATCCACCTCGGAGAACAGCTCGATCACTTCGCAGCCCAGGGCGCGGAAGATGTCCGGCGCCGAGGCGCCCGCGATGCCGTTGCCGCAGTCCACCACGATCTTGATCGGGCGGGCCAGTTTCACATCGCCCACGATGCGTTCGCGGTACGCGGGCAGCACGTCCACATGGCGCACCGAGCCGCCGGGCAGCAGCTGCCAGGTTTCCTGCTCCATGGTGCGGCGAAGCTGCTGGATCTCTTCGCCATAGATGGCGCGGCCGTTCAGCACCATCTTGAAGCCGTTGTAGTCCCTGGGGTTGTGGCTGCCGGTGACCTGGATGCCGCTGGCACACAGCGTGCTGGCTGCAAAGTACAGCAGCGGCGTGGTCACCAGGCCCACATCGACCACCTCAATGCCCGCCTCCACCAGCCCCTGGATCAGCGCACCCGAGATAGCCGGGCCCGACAGGCGCCCGTCGCGCCCCACCGCCACGGTGGTCTGCCCCTCGGCGCGGGCTGCCGTGCCAAAGGCCCGGCCCAGGCCGAGCGCAACTTCTTCGTTGAGCGTGGACGGCACAATGCCGCGGATATCGTAGGCTTTGAAAATGGCGGGTGTGGGCTGCACGCAGGGGCCTTTCGCGTAGGGAGTTGGGCTGTTTTCGGAAGTCCGCTGCATTGTAGGCGCGCCCTCCGGGGGTACTGGGGGCAAACCCTCGCGTTGGGCTGAGGCACATGTCCGAAAACGGCCAGTGAAAACACCCCCGGCTCCTATGATCCAGCCCATGAATCCGCCCTCCCCCCCCACCCCACCCGTTGCCCAGGCACCTGACACCGCCTTGGACGAAGGCCGCTACCTGGCGGTGCTGGCGCGGGATGCACGGTTTGACGGGCATTTTTTCACGGCGGTGACCTCCACCGGCATCTATTGCCGACCCGTGTGCGCCGTGCGCACGCCCCGGCGCGAGAACTGCCGCTTTTTTGTGCTGGCCGCACAGGCCGAGAACGCGGGCTTTCGCCCCTGCCTGCGCTGCCGGCCCGAGCTGGCGCCGCAGGCGCTGGTGTGGTCGGTGCAGGACGCCAGTGGCATCCTGGTCCAGCAGGCCGTGCGCCTGCTGGATGCGCCCGACCTGTGGCCCGCCCCATCCGCACCGGGCGAAGGCAGCGCCACCGTGGCCCGGCTGGCCGAGCGCCTGGGCGTGAGCGACCGGCACCTGCGCCGCATTTTTGAGGCGGCCCTGGGCGTATCGCCGCTGCAGTACCTGCAGACGCGCCGGCTGCTGACCGCCAAACAACTGCTCACCGATACCCCCATGCCCGTTACCCAGGTGGCGCTGGCCAGCGGCTTTGCGAGCGTGCGGCGCTTCAATGCGGCGTTTTCGGGGCACTACGGCCTGAACCCCACACAGCTGCGGCGCAGCGGCACCACCGCAGGGGCCCAACCCACCAGCACCTTGCGCCTGGCCTGGCGCCCGCCGTTTGATGTGCCTGCGCTGCTGGCCTTTTTTGAACGGCGGCAGTTCCACGGTGTGGAATGGGTGCTGCCGGAGGAGACCATGCTGCGGCGCACGGTGCGTCTGCCCGCCTCCTGCACCGGCCTGCCCGGCGAAACCACGGGATGGTTCAGCGCACGCTTTGACGGGGCCCAGCACCAGGTGCTGCTGCAGACCAGCGACAGCCTGTACCCCGTGTTGCCGCTCGTGATCCGCCGCGTGCGCGCCATGCTCGACCTGGACGCCGACCCCGCGGCCATCAACGCCGTGCTGCACCCGCACTTCCCCCAGGGCGACGGCCTGCGGGTGCCCGGTGCGTTCGATGGCTTTGAGCTGGCCGTGCGCGCCGTGCTGGGCCAGCAGATCTCCGTGGCCGCTGCGCGCACCCTGGGCCAGCGGCTGGTGGAGCGGCTGGGTGAGCCCATCGAAACGCCCTGGCCCGGGCTGAACCGCCTGTTCCCCACCGCTGCCACGCTGGCAGCGGCCGACGGCGACACCCTGGGCCAGCTGGGCATCGTGCGCCAGCGCCAGGCTGCCATCGTGGCGCTGGCCCGCGCCGTGGATGGCGGCACGCTGGCCTTGCACGCGGGCGCCGACGTGGCCAGCACCACGGCCGCGCTGTGCGCCCTGCCCGGTATTGGCGACTGGACGGCCCAGTACATCGCCATGCGCGTGTTGCGCTGGCCCGATGCGTTTCCGGCCGGGGATGTGGCGCTGCACAAGGCCCTGGGCGTGCAGGGGCACAAGAACCCGGCCCGCGCCGCAAGCGAGGCCTCGCAGTCCTGGCGGCCCTGGCGCAGTTACGCGGTGCTGCGCGCCTGGGCAGCGGGCACCCCGGCGGGTGCCGTGCCACCAGCTCCATCACTATCAAAGTAGGAGCTGCTAGCGCTTATCCATCAAGCGCTGGAGGCCAATTTCATCTAAAAATCGTTCATTCAGTCATGCAATTTCACCCCCACACCGTGCAAATGCGCACCTCCACCGCGCTGGGGCCCGTGCGCCTGGCGGCGTCGCCCGCCGGCTTGGTCGGCGTCTGGTTTGAAGGCCAGCGCCACGAGCCAAGCCAGCGTCTTCATGGCCCCACGGCCTGGGCTGACACGGCAAGCCACCCCGTGCTGGAGGAAGCCGCCCACCAGCTCCAGCAGTACCTCGCCGGGCAACGTGCGGGGTTTGACCTGCCGCTGGACCTTTCGGGTGGCACGCCGTTTCAGCAGGCTGTGTGGCGTGCCTTGCTGGCCATCGGCCGGGGTGCCACCACCAGCTACGGCGCCTTGAGCCGCCAGCTGGGCCGCCCCCTGGCCGTGCGCGCAGTGGGCGCCGCCGTGGGGCGCAACCCGATCAGCGTGGTGGTGCCCTGCCACCGCGTGGTGGGATCGGACGGCAGCCTGACGGGCTATGCCGGTGGCCTTGATCGCAAAGCGGTCTTGCTGACGCTGGAAAATGCGCTGCCCTCCACCTCCCCCAACGCTTCCCGCAAAGGACATGCATGAACAGCCCCGGCAACCAGCCCGTTTCCACCTGGATCGGCGAATTCATCTTGCTAGCGGCGCTGTGGGGCGCGTCCTTTCTGTTCATGCGGCTGGGTGCGTCCGACTTCGGCCCTCTGCCCACGGCCGGGCTGCGCGTGGCGCTGGCCACGGTGTTCCTGTGGCCCATCATGCTGCGCCAGGGCCACTGGCCTGCGCTGCGCCAGCACTGGCGGCCCATCCTGTTTGCGGGGGTCATCAATTCGGCCATTCCATTTGCGCTGTTTTCCTGGGCTGTGCTGCACATTGCCACGGGCCTGACCTCCATCCTCAACGCCACCGTGCCGCTGTTTGGCGCGCTGGTGGCCTGGATGTGGCTGGGTGACCGCATCAACCGCCTGCGCTGGGCGGGCCTGGCACTGGGTTTTGTGGGCGTGGCGCTGCTGGCCTGGCGTGCGCCAGCGGGCACCGGGTTCAAGAGTGACAGCGCCGAATGGGCCATTGCCGCCTGCCTGTTGGCTTCGAGCTTCTACGGGCTGTCGGCCAGCTTTGCGCGGCGCTACCTCACGGGCATTCCACCGCTGGCCACCGCGACCGGCAGCCAGCTGGGCGCGGCGCTGGGACTGGCCCTGCCCACGCTGTGGTTCTGGCCTGCGCAGATGCCAGGCCTGCGCGCCTGGGGCGCCATCATTGCCATTGCGGTGCTGTGCACGGGCATTGCCTACATCCTGTACTTTCGCCTCATCGCCAGTGCCGGCCCCAGCCGGGCGCTGGCCGTGACCTTCATCACCCCCGTGTTTGCGGTTTTGTACGGCACGGTCTTCCTGGGCGAACGCATCACGCCCTGGATGGTGGGCTGCGCCGTGGTCATCGTGTGCGGCACATTGTTGTCAACCGGACTTATCAGGACACTCAGGCCCGCCCTGCCCGCCTCAGAACGGCCCTAAACTTGGCCCATGGGGTTTTCTTTGGGCTTTTGCCATCTGACCAAGTCCGTCAACGGCACCGGGCGCTGTACTGCCACATATATCCCCGGCCGCTCCCCCTGCTACTCCTGGCCTGCGGCTACCCCGCCGCAAGGGGCTTGCCCAGGGGTTTTCCATGGGTAACAACACCCTTTTGGCCGCCACAGCGCTGATGTCGCTGCTGCTGGTGCTGGCCTGGCTGCCGCCGCGCGAGTCCTTGCACCCGTCGCGCCGCACCTTGCTGCTGCTGGGGTTGGCAGGCGGCCTCGTTTCCTGGATTTCTTTTGAGGCGCTGCGCTGGAACGCCCCCGAGCTGCGGGTGGTGGCCTATCCCACGGTGGCGGCGTTTCTGGCGCTCTTTTTCAGGTTTCCGGCGACCATCATTGCGGCGCTCATCGCCCTGGTGGCAGCGGTGCGCACTGATATGTCCGATGCGGTGCCAGCCGTTGCCGTGCTGTGCGTGTCGGTGGCCACGGGGTTGTTGTGGCGCCATGTAGGGGCACGCCTGCAGGTGCCCAAATGGGCTGCACTGATCGGCCTGACGCTGAGCCTGCCCCTGGCCGTGTCTGGCAGCCTGTGGGCTACCGACGGCGCATCCGACATGGCGCGAAGCCTGCCATGGCACCACGGCGCCGGGGTGCTGATGCTGGGCGTGGGCCGGTTGCTGCTGGCCAACGGAGCACGCTCCGAGCTTTCACGCAGCGACATCCAGCAAGCCCTTGCACAACAAGAGCGCAGGCTGCGCCTGGTGCTCGACTCCATGGGTGGCGGGCACTGGGAGTGGGATGTGGTGCAGCGCCAGTTCCGCTGCCACGGCAGCTTCTACGACACCTTCGGCATCACCGCCGCCGATCTGGAGGCGCCAGACCTGTGGCAGCGCTGGTATGCCCGGCGCCACCCGCAGGATGCCGAGCGCAATGCGGCCAGGCTGGCGCGGGCCATGGACGGGCTGGAAGACAGCTACGAGGCCGAATTCAGGGTGATGGACACCGAGGGCCGCTGGCATTGGCTCATGTCGCGCGGCACGGTGGCCACGCGCGACGCCCAGAACCGGCCGACCAGCCTGATCGGCATGGACGTGGACATCACCGCCCACCGCGCGGCAGAAGATGCGCTGCGCTCGTCCGAGGCCAAGTACACGACCTTCTACCAGACGCTGCCCGACCCCGCAGGCATCTCGCGCATCTCGGACGGCCGCTACATCGACGTGAACCCCGCATTCTGCGAGGTGCTGGGGCGCCCGCGCGAGGAGGTGATCGGCCGCACATCGACCGAGCTGAACATCTGGGCCTCTGAACAGGAACGCAAGCGGCTGGTGGAGACCTTCCGCCGCGACGGCAAGGTGGACCGCCTGCCGCTGGTTGCGCAGCGCGAGGGCGGACGCATCCCGGGACTGATGTCGGCACGCTCCGTGCTTGTGGATGGCGAAAACTGTTTTGTGTTCGTTTTCCATGACATGACCGAAGCCCACCGCGCCAGTGACGAGCTGCGGGCCCTCAATGGCCTGCTGCAGCAGGCCGGCCGCCTGGCCCGGCTGGGTGCCTGGGAGGACGAGCGCGGCAAGGGCCTGGTCTACTGGTCAGACGTGTGTTTTGACATCCACGGCCTGCCCCCCGGTTCGCCGCTGCCCCACGACTACATCGACCGCCATGTGGCGCCCGCCTACCGCGAAACGCTGCGCGCCAACTTCCGCTTGAGCATTCTGGAGCGCCGCGAGTGGAGTATGGAGATCGAGGTGCTGCACACCGACGGTCGGCTGGTGTGGGTGCGCGCCATGGGCGAGCCGGTGATCGAAAACGGGCGCGTGACCCGCGTACGCGGCGTGATGCAGGACATCGACGAGGCCAAGCGCGCCGAGCAGCGCCTGCGCCAGTCCGAAGAGCGTTTCTCGCGCATCTTTCAGCTCATGCCCTACCCCATGGGCCTGTCGCACCGCCGCGACGGACGCTATGTGGACATCAACCCCGCCTGGGTGGACATGCTGGGCATCCCGCGCGAGGAGGCCATCGGCCGTACTGCGGTCGAGCTGGGTATCTTCACCGCGCACGACCGCGAAAAGCTGATTGCGGAGGTGGAGCGCTCGGGCCACCTGAGCAGCTACGAGGTCAACCTGAATGTGCGTGGCGGCCCACCCCGCACCGTGCTGCAGTCCATGCGCGCCACCGAATTCGATGGCGAGCCGTGCTGGCTGTTCTCGGTGCACGACATCACCGACCGCAAACGCAACGAAGAGCAGGTGCGGGAACGCGAGGAACTGCTCTCGCTCACCATCTCGGCGGCATCGTTGGGCCTGTGGGACTGGAATTTGCACACAGGCACCGTCACCGGCGACAGCCGCTGGCACGCCATGCGAGGCCTGGACACGCCCCACACCCCACTGGCCTCCACGCAGTGGACCGCCGGCATTGCCCCCGACGACATCGACCGCATCACCAGCGAACTGGCCCGCCACACCACCCACCCCGGCACCCCGTTCGACGCCACCTGGCGTGTGAACCAGCAGGGCGACCCCGCCCGCTGGCTGCGCAACCTGGGCAAGATCGTGGGCTTCGATGCGGCGGGCCGCCCCGCACGCATGCTGGGCGTGGCCATTGACGTCACGCCCCAGCGCGAGCAAGAGGTTCTGCTGCAGCGGCTGGCCCTGTTTGACGCCCTCACGGGCCTGCCCAACCGCGTGCTGCTGGCCCGCAAGCTGCAGGAGTGCATGGACCAGGCGCGCCAGAACGGTCGGCAACTGGGTGTGGCCTACCTGGACCTGGACGGCTTCAAGCCCGTCAACGACCGCCTGGGCCACGGCGCGGGCGACCGCCTGCTGGTGGTGGTGGGTGGCCGCCTCACACGCGCGCTGCGCCCGCTGGACACGGTGGCGCGTCTGGGCGGCGACGAGTTCGTGATCCTCATGCCCGACCTTGAATCCGTGGGCGACTGCGAGCGCATGCTGCACCGGGTGATGGACAACATCTCAGCGCCCTACACACTCGACACCGAGCGTGTGGTGGTCACTGCCAGCATCGGCTACACCGTGTTCCCGCAGGATGACGCCGACGCCGACGCCCTGCTGCGCCACGCCGACCAGGCCATGTACGCCGCCAAGCAGGCCGGGCGCAACCGGTTCCACCAGTTCGACGCTGCGCAGGAACGCGCCCTGCAACTGCAGCGCGAACAGGGCCGCCACCTGCGCGAGGCCCTGGCCGCCGCGCAGTTCACGCTGTACCTGCAGCCCAAGGTGGACATGAGGAGTGGGGCCGTGGTGGGTGCCGAAGCGCTGGCGCGCTGGCAGCACCCCGAACGCGGCCTGGTGCCGCCGGGCGAGTTCTTGCCGCTGCTGGAGGGCACCGAGCTGGAAATCGACTTTGGAGAATGGGTGGTCGAAGCCGCACTCACCGTGCTGGCGCAACTGCAGGCACACGGACTGCACCTGCCGCTGAGCATCAACATCGCCGCCCAGCACCTGCAAAACCCAGACTTTGCCGACTGGATGGCCCGGTGCATCGCCCGCCACCCAGGCGTGCCCGGCCACCTGGTGGAAATCGAAATCACCGAAAGCGCCGCCCTCTACGACCTGACCGCCGTGGCGCAAACCCTGACGGCGCTGCGTGCGCTGGGGGTGGCGGTGTCGCTGGACGACTTTGGCACCGGCTACTCGTCGCTGACCTACCTGCGCCGCCTGCCCATGGACACGCTCAAGATCGACCAGAGTTTTGTGCACGGCATGATGGGCGACCCCGGCGACCTGGCCATCGTGCAGGGGGTCATCGGCCTGGCCCGCTCCTTCGGCTACCGCGTGATTGCCGAAGGCGTGGAAACCATCGAACAAGGCCAGATGCTGCTGCAGCTGGGCTGCATGCAGGCCCAGGGCTACTGTATCGCCCGGCCCATGCCGCTGCAGGATTTCATCGGCTGGACGCCAGGGTGGCAACCGCCGGTGGGGTGGCAGAAAAACCGGCCTGCGTGATTGCGCTCCGGCCGGAGTCTCGCCCCGCTCTGGCCCGGTGCCAGCGCACTGCGCCGATGGCAAAAAATCCGGGCGTTGCGACCGCCAAGGCGGTAAAAATGAATCTCCGTTCTTTTCTTACTATCGGAGGGGTCCCATGAGCGCTTTGACTTTGACCAACAGCACCTCGTACATCGCCCAGTACGTGATTCACCGGGGTGGGCTGGCCCTCGCCCGCCTGCCGGGCCTCGCCCCCGGCGCGACGCTATCCGTCCCGGAGGCCGAAACTTTCGAGATCACGGCCAGCACCATACTGGAAGGCAACACCTATACCTCCGCACCGATAGCAGTCAGTGGTGCAACCCGTTTTCTGGCGCAGGTGAAGCAGCAGCGCGCCCAGCAAACCTACGAATTCGAAGTGGTGACAACACCCAGTAGCGTTGCCAACCAGATGCAATTCGAAAAAACCAGCCTTGGCCCGGTGACCTTCCAGATCACGCACCAAGGTGTGCCAGTGCAAGACGTCGTAGTGCCTGACTCATTCGTGCAGGTCACGGTGGAAATCAGCGATGTCTACTCCGTCTACGCCGTCATCAATGGCATCACGACTGACAGCGTGACCACATCCAATCCCAACGCCACCGTCACAGCAGTGTCCGAAGCGACCGACATGGAGTTTGGCTACTTCACCCTGGTAATCTCCTGAGCCCTGGCGTGCCAAGCCCCACGCGAACAGCACGGAGGCCTTTGCACGGAGCCCACTGCGGGTCGAAAAGGCTCGTCACCCCACCAGGTCCTTCACCTGTTGCAGCGCCGCCGGGTCTTCCATCGTCGTCAAGTCACCCGGGTCGCGCCGCTCGGCGACGGCCTGGAGCGCGCGGCGCAGCAGTTTGCCGCTGCGGGTCTTGGGCAGCACGGTCACGAAGTACACACGCGACGGCCGGGCCACGGCGCCGAGCTGGTGGTCCACCTGCTTCATCACTTCGCCTTCGAGCTTGAGGCGCGCCGCATCGTCCGTGAGGCCCGACGCATCGCGTGCCACGGCAAATGCCATGGCGACCTGGCCCTTCAGGCTGTCGGCGACGCCCACCACGGCCACTTCGGCGATGTTGGGGTGGGAGGCAATGCTCTCCTCGATCTCGCGCGTGCCCAGGCGGTGGCCTGCCACGTTGATCACGTCGTCCGTGCGGCCCAGGATGAAGTGGTAGCCGTCGGCGTCGCGGATGCCCCAGTCGAAGGTGCTGTAGATCAGCCGACCGGGAATGCTCTTCCAATAGGTGTTCACAAAACGTGCATCGTCGCGCCACACGGTCTGCATGCAGCCGGGGGGCAGCGGGCCCTCGATGGCGACCACGCCTTTCTGGTTGGGGGCGGTCAGCTCTTCGCCGTTGCTCTCGTCGATCAGCTTGACGTGGTAGCCGTACATGGCCTTGCCGGGGCTGCCAAAGCGCGTGGTCTGCTGCTCCACGCCATTGGCCAGCGTCAGGATGGGCCAGCCGGTTTCGGTCTGCCAGTAGTTATCGATGATGGGAACCTGCAGCGCGTCGCTGATCCACTGGGCCGTGGGCTCGTCCAGCGGCTCGCCCGCCAGCCACAGGGCCTTGAGGGTGGAGACGTTGTACTTCCTGAGCCAGCTGGCGTCCTGCTTCTTGAGCACCCGCACCGCCGTGGGTGCCGAGAACATGTGGGTGACCTGGTACTTTTCGACAATGCTCCACCACACACCGGCATCGGGTCGCGTGGGCAAGCCTTCGTACATGATGGTCGTCATTCCCGCGATCAGCGGGCCATAGACGATGTAGCTGTGACCCACCACCCAGCCGATGTCGCTGGTCGCAAAGTAGGTGTCACCCGCTTTGGCATCAAAGATGTGCTTCATGCTGGCGGCCAGCGCCACGGTGTAGCCACCGGTGTCGCGCTGCACGCCCTTTGGTTTGCCCGTGGTGCCGCTGGTGTACAGCGTGTAGCTAGGGTGGGTGGACTCCACCCATTCGCACGGCACCACGGTGTTCAGGTGCTGCTCGCGCAGCGGCGCCCATTCATGGTCGCGGCCCGGCTGCAGGTGCATGGGGGCCAAGCCGCGGTTCACCATGAGTACAGCGGCGGGCTTGTGTTTGGAGAGCGCAATGGCATCGTCCAGCAATGGCTTGTAAGGCACCACCTTGCCACCGCGCGACCCGGCATCGGCGCTGACCACAGCCACGGGTTCGGCGTCTTCGATGCGCGAAGCCAGCGAGCCCGAGGCAAAGCCGCCGAACACCACGGAATGCAGTGCACCAATGCGCACGCAGGCCAGCATGGCAAAGGCGGCTTCGGCAATCATGGGCATGTAGATGAGCACGCGGTCGCCCTTCTTCACCCCCAGGCTCTGCAGCACGGCTGCCATGCGCTGCACCTCGGCATGCAGCTCGGCAAAGCTGTAGCT
Organism: Acidovorax sp. sif0632; assembly: GCF_019218805.1. NCBI lineage: Bacteria > Pseudomonadati > Pseudomonadota > Betaproteobacteria > Burkholderiales > Comamonadaceae > Acidovorax > Acidovorax sp. sif0632. The sequence continues at coordinate 202,063 of NZ_JAHUWW010000006.1, forward strand.
GCGCTCGGTGTCGGTTTCGGCGGAGATGGCCACCAGCGCGGCCTGGCTGGCGCGCGTGGCCAGGTGCCGGTCTACTGCGTTGTGGCACAGGTTGGTGGTGCCGCCCACAAACCATTTGGCAAAGGGCGGGTTGCTGTAGTCGCACACCTGCTGGGGCTGCGTCTTCCAGTCGATCAGCTGCGCCTGTTCGCTCCAGAAGGCGTCGCGGTGGTCGATGGACTGGCGGTAGAAATCAGCGTAAGCGGTCATTGTGGGGGTCTCCTCGGCATCTCTCTCGGCCTGCCAAGACAGCAGGTTTTGAATTCATAATTATTCATAACGGGCTTGCGGCAAACTGACGCAGGGCTTGGCATCGGCCCTGAATCCATTTACACGGCGCCACATCTCCATGGACAAAGCGACTGCCGCCCTGCATTGGGCGCTGTTCCTGTGTACCGGATGCCTTTTCGTCTGCACCGCTCCCTTGTATGACCAGAACCACCCGGCATGCAAGGAATCTTTGGGGATCACGATTTTTGAAGTAGAAATAACTATTTCACTACTTAATGCATATACTTCAATACCATGTGGTCCACCCTCATCATGACGCTGCCGACGCAGCCCAACGCCGTGCGGCTGCGCATCTGGCGCAATCTCAAGGCACTGGGTTGCGCCGCCCTGCGCGACGGCGCCTACCTGTTGCCTGAAGAACACGCGGGCCTGCTGGCCCCCATTGCCACCGAGGTGCGAGAACACGGCGGGACGGCCATGCTGCTGACTCTTACTGCGCCGGACAGCGCACAGCGCCAGGAGATCGAAGCGTTGTTCGACCGCACAGAAGCCTTCACTCAGTGGCGCGACACGGCCACCGCCTTGCAGGCGGAGCTGGCACAGCTCACGGAAACCGAAGCGCGCCGCCGCTTGCGTGGCATTGCCGACGCCCTGCAGGCCTTGCACCGCACCGACTACTACCCCAGCGGCGCCGCCGCGCAGGCCGATGCCGACCTGGCCACCCTGCGGCAGGCCCTGGACGCCTGCTTTTCACGCGGGGAGCCCGCCGCCCTGCCCGCCCATGGCATCGCGCGCCTTCACACCGTCCAGTTCCAGAACCAGCGCTGGGCCACGCGGGCGCGGCCTTGGGTGGACCGCCTGGCCTGCGCCTGGCTGATCCGCCGCTTCATCGACCCGGGCGCGCGGTTCGTATGGCTGGCCGATCCGGCATCGCCGCCTGCTGATGTCCTGGGCTTTGACTTTGACGGCGCCCGGTTCACCCATGTGGGTGCCCTGGTGACCTTCGAGGTGCTCATTGCCAGCTTCGGGCTCGAAGTCGACCCCCGCCTGCAGCGCCTGGCCCGCGCCGTGCACTACCTGGACACCGGCGGCATGCCCGTGCCCGAAGCCGCCGGGCTGGAGGCCGTGCTGGCTGGCCTGCGCGAAGTGCATGCCGATGACGATGCCCTCGCCCAAGCCGCCGCGCAGGTGTTCGACGCCCTGTATGCCGTGCCGCCCACCCTTCCATCCTCCCAGGCTCCGCTGACCAGTGCCGCACCATGACCACCCTTACCCCTGCGCCCACCGCCTCCGCCCTGGACCGCCCCACCCCCGTAAGCTATGGTGAGGCCTTCCTGTTCTGGCTCAAGCTGGGCTTCATCAGCTTTGGCGGGCCAGCGGGCCAGATCGCGATCATGCATGCCGAGCTGGTGGAGCGCCGCCGCTGGATCAGCGAAAAGCGATTTCTGCACGCACTCAACTACTGCATGCTGCTGCCCGGCCCCGAGGCGCAGCAGCTGGCCACCTATATCGGCTGGCTCATGCACCGCACCTGGGGCGGCATCGTGGCCGGGGCGCTGTTTGTGCTGCCTTCGCTCTTCATCCTGATTGCGCTGTCGTGGGTGTACCTGCGGTTTGGCGATGTGCCGGTGGTGGCGGGCATCTTCTATGGCATCAAACCCGCCGTGACCGCACTGGTGCTGCACGCAGCGCACCGCATTGGCACGCGGGCTCTCAAGAACCGCTGGATGTGGGGCATCGCTGCCGCATCGTTTGTGGCCATCTTTGCGTTCGATACGCCCTTCCCTGCCATCGTCCTGACGGCCGGGCTGATAGGCTACTTTGGCGCACAACGCTGGCCTGGCGTGTTTGCCCTCGGAGGCGGCCATGCCGACGGCCACAAGGGCTACGGCCCAGCACTGATCGACGACGACACCCCCACGCCCCCCCACGCCCGCTTCTCACGCAGCCATCTGGCCAAGGTGCTGGCGGCCGGGCTGGCGCTGTGGCTGGTTGCCATGGCAACGCTGGTCGTCACCCAGGGGGTACAAGGCACGCTCACGCAGATGGGCTGGTTCTTTACCAAGGCCGCGCTGGTCACCTTTGGCGGCGCTTATGCCGTGCTGCCGTACGTCTACCAGGGCGCGGTGGAGCAATACCAGTGGCTCAGCGGCCCGCAGATGATCGACGGCCTGGCGCTGGGCGAGACCACGCCCGGCCCGCTGATCATGGTGGTGGCCTTCGTCGGCTTCGTGGGCGGCTGGCTGCAGCAGGTGTGGGGGCCGGAAGCGCTGTTTGCAGGCGCTGCTGCCGCCGCCACGGTGGTGACGTTTGTGACCTTTCTGCCCTCGTTCATCTTCATCCTTGCGGGCGGCCCGGCGGTAGAGGCCACCCACGGCAAGCTCGGTTTCACCGCCCCGCTGTCGGCCATCACCGCCGCTGTGGTGGGTGTGATCCTGAACCTGGCGCTGTTTTTTGCCTACCACCTGCTATGGCCCAAGGGTTTTGGCGGGGCGTTCGATGCCGTGTCGGCGGTGATCGCCGTGGGCGCACTGGTGGCGCTGTTCCGCTTCAAGCTGGGGGTGATGCCGCTGCTGGGGCTGTGCGCGGCCGTGGGGTTGGCAGTGACCTTCCTCAAACCCTGGCTGGCCTGAACCAGTTGTCATCCACTTCCCGGGAGTATCCCCATGCAAGCACGCCCCCAAGCCCTTCCCTTTGACCCGGCCACGCTGCCCGGGCTGTCCGAAAGGCTGCTGCGCAGCCACCACCAGAACAACTATGGCGGTGCGGTGGCGCGGCTCAACGCCATCCGGGCGCAGCTCTCGGGGCTGGACTTTGCCTCCACGCCCGGCTTTGTCGTCAACGGACTCAAGCGCGAGGAGCTGATGGCCAGCAATTCGATGCTGCTGCACGAACTGTACTTTGGCAGCTTGGGCGGCGGTGGCGCCGCCCCTGCCCCCGGCATGTTGCTGGCCCTGGCGGCCAGCTTCGGCAGCGCGGAGCGCTGGCGTGAAGAGTTTGTCGCCATGGGCAAGGCACTGGGCGGCGGCTCGGGATGGGTGCTGCTGGTGTTCCAGCCGCGCGATGGCACGCTCGTCAACCAGTGGGCCAGCGACCACACCCAGGCTGCTTCCGGTGGGGTGCCCATCCTCGCGTTGGACATGTATGAACATGCCTACCACCTCGACCACGGCGCTGCAGCGGGCGCGTATGTCGATGCCTTCATGGCCAATATCGACTGGCCTGCCGTGTACGAGCGCTACCAGCGCGCGGTCCACGCCGCCAGCGAGGGCTTGGAGGCATCGGTACAAGACGCGCAGCAGGCACGCCATCGCATCGATGTGCGCCGCGCTGGTGTTTACGACGCCGCCACCACCATCCTGCCCAATGCCCCCTGGAGCGACCCGGTGGCCATCGACGCCTGGGCCGGTGAGCTGCCGACCGACGAAGAGGTGGTGGTGTACTGCGTCTATGGCCACGAGGTCAGCCGTTCCACCGCGTTGCGCCTGCGTGCCGTAGGCATCAAGGCGCGTTTTCTGCAAGGTGGCATCGACGGCTGGATCGCGGCGGGCCAACCGGTGCAGGCCAAAGCCTCAGCATTGCCCACGGGTTGAGCCGGGACTGACTGGACACCCGTCCACAGCTTCGTCGTATCTCTAAAATTGATAGCAATCAGCGCTTGTCAGATAAGCGCTAGAGGCAAAAAAAACTCCTATTTCTAATCGCGGCCCCGTGTGCCGCAATGATCGGGGTTTGGGCCCATTCCATGCGCCATACCTTGGCTCACTCAGAGGCGGCCCAAACCTCTACCCATCTCACGATGCCGGTTCAGCAACCGCCCGGGTGCGCAGCCTGCGCTCATAGGACTCCCGCTCGCTGAAAGCCACAATGCGCCGCCCGCGGTAGTGCGCGTATTCGTCCACAAAGGCCTGCACGCTTGCGTACGGCCCGGCGATGTGGCCTGGGCGTTTGGAATCGGCAAAAAAATAATGCTGCCCGCCCCGTTCGAACGACACCAGCCAGTGTCGGCGCAGCGTGTTGCCGCGCACAGAGACGGGGTCGAACTCGATCATCAGGTAGCGCGGCTGCACGCCGGGTTGCAGGGTTCGCAGCGTCTCCAGCGCAAAACGGGCCACGTCCACACACACGCCGCGGGGGGCTGCAAAAAAGGCGTCAGGCGCCAGGATGGGCATGCGCCCGCTGGCCTGGCGCTGGGTTTCAGACAGCTGCATCGCGCGGTCTGTGTCGTACCGGAACCGCGCGCCAATCCAGGCGTTGATATCTTCTGGGCTCTGCCAGCGCTGCAGCGCTTCGTCGTATGTCGGCGCGTCGATGAATGGGCCACGCGGGGCAAACGCCGCCTCGGGGGCGTCGGAGTTGGGATCCGCGGCCTGTGGGACTGCACTGCAGCCACTGAGCGCCGCCAACGTCGTGAACGTCGCCAATAGCCATGCACACGACGTAAAGAACGACCGCCTCGCCCCTTCAGGCGCCGCGCGGCGCAAGTTGACCCAAAAAACAGGGGAAGACGAAGAATAAAAATGTCGGTACATGAAAAACCACCTTGTTGGGCTGCCCAAGCATAGGCTTTGGGCGATCGGGTGTCTTCAATTAGATGACCGCCGCTGACCAGTGCTACCTCACGCCGCTGCCCCACCCCAACGCGCAGGGTCTGGCGCCCAGCCCTCGTTATCGACAATGTCCAGCGAGGCGCCCACACTGCTCCCCAGGTCCACGGACAACACCTCGACCGCCGCTTGCGCCCCGGCATCGCGGCGCTGCGCTGTGGTCACAAAAGCGGTAAACGCGGCCCAGTCGCGCGCCATGTGGTCCACCAGAATGCGCGCCAGCTCATAGGACAGCAGGTTGCCGTCGTCGGTGCGCTGAAACGACGTGCCCGCCCAGAACTCCTGCATGCGCTCGGGCGTCCAGAAGCGTTGGTGCAGATGGTGCAGTTGCGCGGGGGTGTGCTGTGCTGGTGGCGCGCCCTTCAGGCGGCGCTCGGTGTTGACAGCCAGGCCCTCGTCCAGCCAGGTGGGCAGGTGCAGGTGGGCCAGCGCGCTGTGCGTCATCTCGTGGGCAATCACCGGCTCGATGGCTGCAAGGTCGGCTGCCACGACCACAAAATGCGGGCAACCGAAGTGGATGAACATGCCGCCGCTGCGCGCAAACTCGCCGTCCGATCCATAGAACTGCGCGACGTAGTGGTAGTAGGTGTCCTCGTCATCCAGCACGAGCAAGATGCTTTTTTCGGCCACGGGGAAATGCGCCATGCCCGCCAGCAGCCGGTCGATGCGCTGACGTGTGGTGGTCACATAGCGCGCGGTGGCGCGCGCCACTGACGGTTCCAGCGGCGACAGGATGAAGCAATCCGCCCCTTCGTGCAGATGCATGTGCGTGCCCAGCGCATCGCGCAGGTGCAGCAGCCAGGCGCGTCGGCCCTGGTTCAGCGCGTCGGCCACGGCCGCCGGTGCACGATTGCCCGCGCCGTGGGCCCAGGCGTCCAGCGCGGGCCAATCCAGCTGCGGCAGATTCTGTGTGTTTTGCAGATGCCCCCGTACGTCAAAACTCGCAACGCCTGGCGCCTCAAGGTGCTCGGGGGCTGGCTCGGCCTCCCCTGCACCAGATTCACCGGGCGCCGGCACTGCGGCGGACTGCAGGTGGATCTTCACCAGCCAGGCACCCAGGAACGGCAGCACCCACACACCGCCCGTGAGCATCGTTTTGCGAAAACCTTGCAGTCCGGTGCGCACAATCTGGCGGGTGGCCTGGACATTCAGGACCAGCAACACCACGAGCAGAACGAGGCCAATCAAGACAGGGGACATGGGCGAATGGGAGCAATCAGCGCCCTCGGCGGTGCCTAACGAGTACTACTATTTTGATAGCTGCTAGCGCTTGATAGATAAGCGCTAGATGGCAAAAAGACTCAAAAACTGGCTACTTGATCAAGCCCAGCACATCCTTGAACGCCGGGTGCTCGCAGGTGCCCAGCCATTCAAACGCCACCATCTCGGTGGTCACCAGCTCGGCGCCCGCGCCGGCCAGGCGGTCGAAGGCGGCGTCGCGGTTGCGTTCGGTGCGCGAGCCGCAGGCGTCGGTCACCACCCACACCTCAAACTCGTCCTCCAGCAAATCGAGTGCGGTCTGCAGCAGGCAGACATGGGCTTCGCACCCGGCAATGACGATGGTGCCGCGCTCGGGCTCCTGCTGAGCGGGTTTTTGAAGGTGCTTGGGCAGGCTGCGCGCGTTGCCGCCCTGCTGGGGCTTGGCCGGGGGGCGCAGCCATTCGCCCAGGCCTTCTTCGGCGGCACTGAAGTGCATCTTGGCCAGGGTCTTCTGGCACAGGGCACGCAGCGCGGGGTCGTTCGCACCCAGTCGCGAGGGGTTTTGCTCGGTGCACCACACGGGTACGTCCAGCATGCGGGCCACCTCGGCCAGGCGGCGGGCGTTGGCCAGCACGGCGGGGCCTTCAAAGATGGCGGGCATCAGGCGCTCCTGGTAATCGACCAGGACGAGTTGGGATTCGGTGGCGTCAAGCAGCATGGTGGGACCGTTTCTGTATTCGTTGAATCGCTGTGCGGGCGCAGCGTCGGAGGCAATGGCGCATTGTCGCAGCCCGAGCCCGGGGTTTTCAGGTGCGAAGGACGGACTGCAGCGCGGAGGCCAGCGGCCCGGCCATGGGCACGGCGTTGCTCGGGTGCGGGATGCAGTCCGTGCTCCACACCTCCCCCACCCCGGCTTCATGCAGCACCTGCAGCGCATCGCCCGCAAACAGTGCGTGCGTCACAGCCACATCCACCGATGCCGCGCCCGCCTGCAGCAGCAGCCGCGCCGCCAACGCCAGCGTGCGGCCGGTGCTGGCCATGTCGTCCAGCAGCACCACGGCCCGGCCTTGTGCTTTGAGTGGGGGCAGTTCGATGGCGACATCGCGGTCGCCATGGCGGACCTTGGTACAGACAGCATGGTCAAAACCGTGGCGGGCGGCGGCCTGGGCGATCCACTGGGCGGATTCGCCGTCCGGGCCTACCAGGAGTGCATTGGGGCGCCGATCAGCGATCAGGTCGGCCAGTGGCTCGGCGCCGCTGAGCACCACGGCCTGCGGCACTGTAATGGCCTGCTCCAGCCGGTTTATGCGGTGCAGGTGCGGGTCCACCGTGATCACCGCGTCGAACAGGCCCGCCAGAAACCCGCCCACCACCTGCTGGCTCACGGCCTCGCCGGGGTGGAAGGCGATGTCCTGCCGCATATAGGCCAGGTACGGCGCTACCAGCGTGAGCTGCTGCGCGCCCAGGCTGCGGGCCGTGCGCGCGGCCAGCAGCAGTTCCACCAGCTTTTCATTGGGCTGGTGCAGGCTGCGCAGCAGCACCACCCGCCGGGGCAGGCGGCCCGCCGCGTTGACGGGCAAACGCAGCTTGAGTTCACCATCGGGGAAGCGGTGGCGCTCGACGGCCTGGGCAGTCATGCCAGCTGCCTGCGCCAGGCGCAGCGCAGGGGCCTCTTCGTCGGCAAAGTACAGCAGACACGCTTGGTGGGGGGCAACAGTCACTGTCAGAACTCCACAAAAACCTTGGGCACCTCGTCAGCGGTCCCCAGGCGGTAGCCGGTGTCACGCTCGCATGCGTGGCGCGCAAACTCCAGGTCGGCCGGGTAGCTGGCGTGCACGCGGTACAGCACGTCCCCGGCAGCCACGGTGTCGCCCAGCTTGTGCATCAGGTCCACCCCGGCGCCGGGCACCTTGGGCGCACCGGCCAGTCGGGCCACGCGGGCGATCTGGTAGTTGTCGATGCCCGCGACAACGCCGCTGGCGGGGGCCACCACGTCCAGTGTCAGTACACCCAGTGCCGGGTGGTTGTGGTCAAACCCTGTGCTGCCCTGGGCGGCGATGATGGCGTTCATGCGCGCCAGCGCCCGGCCAGAATCAAGAATGTCGCGCGCAATCGCGTAGCCGTCGCCGCCGCGCACATCAGGGTCGCACTCGATCAGGCGCCCAGCCAGGCGCAGCGCCTTCTGCCGCAGGTCGTCGGGTGCGCGCGGGTCGTTCTGCAGCACGCGCATCACGTCGCGCGCCTCCAGCACCGGGCCCACGCCGTTGCCCACGGGCTGGCGGCCATCGGTGATGACCACGTCCAGCGACAGGCCCATGCGCCGCGCCACATATTCAAACAGGCGGCGCAGACGCTGTGCGTCGGGCATGGAGCGCACCTTGGCCGTGGGGCCGATGGGGATGTCGAGCACGAGGTGCGTGGCACCGGCCGCCACCTTTTTGGACAGGATGGACGCCACCATCTGCCCGGCGGAGTCGATGGACAGCGGCCGCTCCACCGAGATCAGCACATCGTCGGCGGGCGACAGGTTGGCCGTGCCGCCCCAGGCAAGGCAGCCCCGGTAGTCGCGCACGATGTCGGCCAGCTGCTCCAGCGGCAGCTCGACCTTGGCCAGCACCTCCATGGTGTCGGCCGTACCGGCAGGCGAGGTGATGGCACGCGAGGACGTCTTGGGGCACAACATGCCGTGCGCCGCCACGATGGGCACAACCAGCATGGTGGTGCGGTTGCCCGGTATCCCGCCAATGCAGTGCTTGTCCACCACCAGCGGTTCGTGCCAGTCCAGGCGCCGGCCGCTGGCCACCATGGCGTCGGTGAGGAAGAACACCTCCTCCCGGTCCAGCTCGCTGCGGTGGCAGGCCACTACAAAGGCGGTGAGTTCGATCTTGGAATACCGGTGGTCGGCGATGTCGCGCACGATGGCGCCAAAGTCCTCGCGGGTTAGGCGCTCGCTGGCGATCTTGCGGAACAGCGCGCCCATCGATTCGGGAGGCTCGGCCTGGGCGACCGACACGGTGTGGCCGTTGTCCACGCCCAGCTGGGCGAAGGCGTCTTCCGACAGGCCCAGCTCGTTGCAACCCACGATGGCAGGGTCGTCCACCACGTTGACCGTGGCCAGGATACGGCGGCCATTGGCGCGCACCTCGATCTTGGACAGGGCCTGGAAGCCCTCGGCCCGGTACACGGCGCAGTCACGGTGCTGGTAGGCCACGTTTTCGCGCCAGGTGTCGATGGCCACGCGGCGCAGGGCCAGCTGGGACCGGGGCGGCGCGTCGGCCGAAGCGGATGGCTCTGCGGGATCAGAGGCAGGAGAGGAAGAAGAGGACGGCTCGGAATGCATCGCGTCAGCCTAACTCCAAAGTGACCACCAAGACCCTGGGAACACCCCGCGCGACGGCGTCTGGAGCGTAGATCTTTCAGCCGCCATGACCTAGGTCAAGACTGCCATGCCTCCTGCGGCGGTTTCACACCCGGTCTCACGCTTGTCAGTTCGGCTGCAGCCGCAGCAACCGGCCTTGCGGGCTGTCAGTCACCATATAGAGCAGACCATCCGGCCCCTGGCGGACATCACGGATGCGTTCGCCGTTGCCTTGCAGCAGTTTTTCCTCGCGCTGTACCTTGTCGCCCGCCACCTCCAGGCGGTGCAGGGTGCCAAATTTGAGCGAACCGATGAACAGGCTGCCCTGCCACGCTGGGCCATAGCGCGTGCTGGTCAGAAAAGCCATACCCGACGGCGCAATCGACGGCACCCAGTAGTGCTGTGGCTGCTCCATGCCCGCCTTGGCTGTGCCTTCGCCCAGCTTGCCGCCGCCGTAGTTTTCGCCATAGGTAATCACCGGCCAACCGTAGTTGCGGCCCGGCTGGGGTTGGTTGATTTCATCGCCACCCTGCGGGCCGTGTTCGTGCATCCACAGCTTGCCGTCTGGCCCCAGCGTTGCACCCTGGGGGTTGCGGTGGCCGTAGCTCCAGATCTCGGGCAAGGCGCCAGGTTGTTTGGCGAACGGGTTGTCGGGCGGCACGGCGCCTTCGGGGGTGATGCGGATGATCTTGCCGTGGTGGTTGTCGAGCTTTTGGGCATCGTCCTTGCGGTGGTAGCGGTCACCCAGGGTCAGGAACAGGTTGCCGTCCGCCGCCTGCACGATGCGGCAGCCAAAATGCAGGCTGCTGTCGACCTTGGGCCGCTGGCTGAAGATCACCTTGACGTCCTGCAGGCTGCGAGCATCCTCGGACAGCGTGGCCCGAGCCAGCGCCGTGCTGTTGCCGCGTGCGCCCGCCGCTGCGGGCTCGGAAAAACAAAAGAAGATGCGGCGGTTGCGGGCAAAGGCAGTGTCCGTCACCACATCCAGCAGGCCGCCCTGCCCGCCTGCTGCCACAGCAGGCACCCCGGCCAGTGGGGGGCTGACCTGCCCGCTGGCACTGACAACCCGCATGCGCCCCGGCCGCTCAGTGATCAGAAACTGCCCCTGCGGCAAAAAGTCCACCGCCCAAGGGTGATCCAGGCCCTGGGCCACGGGCACCAGCGCTACCGCCGGTGTGGTGTTCTGGGCGTCAGCACTGACTGAAACCCCTGCCACTACCAAAAAGATAGCTGCTTGCGCTTTTACAGCAAGCGCTGGAGGCATTTTTGACTTGAACTTCATAAGGCTGCGATCCTGAAAAAGCGGTGGAAACCACCCGTCCCCAGGCGACGCCCGAGGTGCATCGTCGGAGTGTGCCTGCAGGGGCTTTCAGGGCCTTGTGATCCCTGGGGAAACCCGGGGTTTTGATTTACTTCAACGAAATCAACGGCTTGCAAAGGTGATTATTTTCGATAAGCAAGCGTTGCGTGTTACCCTTCGCCCCCATGTCCCGATGGCTTTGCATACTTCTCCTGGCCTGCGCCACCACCGCCCAGGCTGCGCCGCAAGCGGCAAACCCTGACGATATGGACCGTTTCATCACGGACAAAGGCCTGCTGACGCGGCTGGAAGACGTGAGCCACAAGGTGGCGGACCGGGCCCACACCGTGGCCGACCAGGCATCTTCCCTGGTGGTCAACGCCATGGGGTTTCTGGGCGTGCCCTATAAGCGTGGTGGCAGCAGTGCCGAAACAGGCTTTGACTGCAGCGGCTTCGTGCGTGCCATGTACGAACAGACCGTGGGCCTTTTGCTGCCCCGCCGTGCAGATCAGCAAGCTGCCGCCACCCAGGTCATCGACAAAAAAGAGCTTCAGCCGGGTGATCTGGTGTTCTTCAACACCATGCGCCGCAATTTCAGCCACGTGGGCATCTACGTGGGGGACAACAAGTTCATCCATGCTCCTCGAAGCGGCGCCCAGATCCGTGTGGAAGACATGGGCGTGGCCTACTGGGCCCGCCGCTTCAATGGTGCGCGCCGCGTGGCGGGCACTGCCGACGGCGACACCGCGCAAGCCAAATAACCGCCGGCCTGCGGTACCGGTTACTTTTTGATCTCGTACACCGTTTCGGTGCTGCGGATCGGGCCTCCCACCACATTCACCGGCCCCAGCGAAGGGTCGCGCAACATGGCTTTGGCCGTGGCCATGTCGGCCTGATAGCGTGCCCGGGCCTGGGACTCACAGCTTCTGCGCTCCGCCGCAGCCATGGTGCGGCATTCCTCCAGGCTGACCTTGAGGCCTCCGCCTGCCTCGCGGATGGCGGTCTGGTAGCGTTGCTGAGGGGTCGTGTCCGGTACCGCACCGCGCGCCAGCGAAGCCTCATCTCCATTTTGTGCGGCCGCAGTGGTGGGCAGCGCCACTGCGCCCCCCAGGGCCAGCGCGGCCATCAACACCAGGGAGAAAGAACGGGTTTTGGGGATTTGGGTCATCAGTCTTCCTTAAAGTGCAGACGCTTGAATGTAGGGCCCAGCGCACGCAGGCTTGGCAAGCACCCGCCGCACTAGGATGTCAGACAGCACCCACAACCCGCTACCGACCGCTTGCAGCGTCATCCAACGGCGCCGACACGCGGAGCGAACGCACGGCGAGAACAGGCGACGGCGCGCCACCAGACGGGACGCCCACAGGGCGCGTTGTCCGACACCCCCACTTTCCCGCCTTCTTTAGAGTCAGCGCATCGCCGTCGTAACAACACAAGGGGAAACAAATATGGTGTCATTGATCGGAACGCTGGTGGTCGGTCTGGTGGTGGGTCTTCTGGCCCGGGCCTTCAAGCCGGGGGATGACAAGCTGGGGTGGATCATGACCGCACTGCTCGGGGTGGCGGGTTCATTTCTGGCCAGCTACCTGGGCCTGGCCATGGGCTGGTACCAGCAGGGCGAGGCCGCAGGCTGGATCGCTTCGGTGGTGGGCGCCATGCTGCTGCTGGCGGTATACAGCCTTGTGAAGGGCAAAAACTGATGAAATGATGGATTCACTGCTACTGTTGGCAGTCGCTCCTTCTTTTACCGACATTTCATTCAATACCACCCAACCATGCCCACTTCCCTGCAGATGGCAGCTGGCAATCCCGCCTTAGCTGCCGCCGTGCAACGCAGCCGCAAATTGCTCCATCGGCGTGCCCTGGTGGCTGCCGCCGCCAGTGCCGTGCCCGTGCCCGGGCTCGATTGGGCGGTGGATGCCGCACTGCTCTCACGCCTGCTACCGCAGATCAATGCCGAGTTCGGCCTGTCGGCGGCGCAGATTGACCAACTCGACCCGAACAAGCGCGAGCAGGTGCAAAAAGCGGTGAGCCTTGTGGGATCGGTGCTGATCGGCAAGCTGATCACGCGCGAGCTGGTCATCCGCGCCACGCAGACCGTGGGTCTTCGCCTGACGACCAAACAGGCCGCCAAATATGTTCCCCTCGCGGGGCAGGCTGTGGCTGCCACCATTGGCTATGCCACGCTGCGTTACCTGGGGGAGCAGCACTTGAAGGACTGTGTTCGCGTGGTGCAGGAGGCACAGCTGCAGCTGCCCGCACCCAAGGCATCTCGGTAATCCTGCTGAGAACCTGCGAGGGCTACGCCGCAGATGGCGTGGCCCTAGCGTCTGGGCGCATCAATCGGCCTTGAAACCCGTGGCGGCCACTGCTTTGCCCCAGGTCACCGTGTCGGCGGCAATGGTGCGGGTAAAGTCCTGCTGGCTGGTGCCCGTCACGCGGAAACCGGCCTCTTCCATCTTCGCCTTGCCTTCAGGCGACTGCACGGCCCGCACGATGTCGGCATTGAGCTTGGCAATGATCTCGGGGGGCGTCTTGGCGGGTGCCACGATGCCAAACCACGATGAGAACTCCAGATTGGCGTAGCCCTGCTCCTTGATGGTGGGCACATCGGGCAGCGTGGGCGTGCGCGTGGCCCCGGTGGTGCCCAGCGCGGCGAGCTTTCCAGCCTTCACGTTGGGCGCGGCCAGCCCCACGCTGGCAAACACGCCCTGCACGTCGCCACTGAACAGGCCGCCCAGCGCATCCGACGTGTTCTTGTAGTGCACGGGCTCTGGCTTGAGCTTGACCGCGTCCCCAAACATGAAGGCGCCAAAATGCCCCGGAGTGCCCGCGCCGAAGGTGGCCAGGAACAGGCCCTTTTGCTGCTTGGTCCAGTCCACAAACTCCTTCACGTTGCGTGCCGGCACCTTTTGGGGGTTGACCAGCAGCACAAAGTCGGACGTGACCACCTGGCTCACAGCGGCGAAGTCCTTGGCCGGGTCGTAGGGCAGCTTGTTGTAGCTGCTCGGGGCGATGCTGAGCTGGCCCGTCTCGCCCAGCATGATCGTGTACCCGTCCGGTGCGGCGCGGGCTGCCTCGCCCGCAGCAATGAGGCCGCCAGCGCCGGGTTTGTTGTCCACGATCACGCCCAGGTTGCCCCAGCCTTCCGACAACTTTTGCGCCAGCAGGCGCGCCACGATGTCGGGCCCCGTGCCCGCCGGAAAGCCCACGATGATGCGCACCGGCTTGTTCGGATATGCGCCGCCACTGGCTTGCGCCTGCGCGCCCGACCAGGGCAGCAGGCTGGCGGCCAGAGTGACCGCTGCGGCAAGCAGTGTGCGGCGTGTGCCGCTTTTTCGTGCATCGGCGGCGGGGGCGGAATGGAAAGAAGGCTTCATGGTTGTCTCCAGGAGTTCTGTCAGGCGGGTCAAGGGGGAAAAGAATGCAGCGTGGGGTGGTCAGAACGAAGAGCCTGGCTCCTAAAGCAGCTCGAAAAACCGCATGACCACAGCGTCGGGATAGCGGGCACCCGTGCCCACAAACATGCGCTCGCCCATCCAGGAGAGCGCGGGGGCAGCGGTCTCGAAGCTCGGGCTACAGCGGAAGTAGATTTGCTCCGGGTCCACCGGCTCGCCGCGCACCAGGCGGGCAATCAGCTCCGGCGGCCCGGAGCGCACGGCCCGGTTCTGTACATAGATGAAGTCACCTGCGTCGGTCTCCAGCACGTAGCGCGCATCCAGCTCTGACAGCCGGTCATTCACGATGAGCTGAAAATCCGCACCACCCGGCAGCACCCGGGCGCTCCAGCCATCGCCCGTGGCGGTACCGCCGGTGATGGGAATCAGGCGGCGCAGGCCATGCACGGTCTGCCCCACCTGCTGGGGTGCCCCCACTTCCACACGCAGGTCGGCAAAGAACTTCAGCCGAGGTTCGGCCAGGGTCGGTAGGTCAGGCATAAGAGGGCTTGCTCTGCAGAATGAGTCATGACTTACGCAAACACGGTTCAGGCAAGAGGTTCACCCCAGAGCGAGGCGGCCGCTGCATCCCGGTTTGCGTAAGCCCTATTGGTTATGAACCTAGCGTAAATCCCGTGGCGCAAACCCCCTGTCATCCCAGAGGATGACAACGCAATGACACGGCGTAACCCCCACCCCTGCCCGCCATGAGGCAATGGACCCCTTCCCCACCGTCTGCCACCGGCAGGCAGGCCACCACGGGCCCGGCGGGCCATGCGCTGGCGGGCATGGTGCACCGGCTGGGCGAGCCCGGCTTTGCGTCGGGCTTGCTGCAGGACCTGGCCCCCGTGCTGCCGGCTGCCTCGTGGTCGGTGTACCGCACAGGGCATCGCTGCAAGCCCACGCTGTTCATGTCGGCCAGCCTGGGCGTGCCGGACACCACGCAGGACTGCTGGTGGGCCTACCTCTCAGGCCCCTACCGCCATGACCGCACCTGGGGCCGCTCCTTTGACGAAGCGGCGCCCGCAGAATCTCCCACCCGCCTGTGCCACCTGACGGCCCGGGAGGTCGATGGAGAGCACCGCGCCCGGGTGTACGAGGCCCATGGCGTGGCCGAGCGTGTGTCGGTGGTCGAATACGAAAGCGATGGATCGGTATTTGCCGTCAACTTCTACCGCCACCAGCACCAAAAGCCCTTCCGCGATGCCCACATCGGCGGCTTCGAGGCGGTGGCGCCCGTGCTGCTGGCGCTGGCACGCAAACACATTGCACTGTCGCATAGCGACACCCTTGCGCCCGCCGCCTGGCCACGGTCTGGAAGCGCCGGCTTGGCATTGCCGCAGGCCGAACACCCTGCCCGGCACGGCCCCCTGCCCGCCAGCTTGCCCGCGCTGCGTGAGCGCCTGCTGCGCGTGCACGCCGACTTAACGGACCGCGAGCTGGACGTCTGTGCCCGCCTGCTGCAGGGCATGACACACGAGGGCATCGCCAGCGACCTGGGGCTGGGCGTGCCCACCGTCAAAACCTACCGCAACCGCGCCTTTGCGCGCCTGGGCATCCACTTTCGCAACGAGCTGTTTGCGCGGGTGCTGAGCGGTTAGCACGAAGGCCACTGCCCAGGTAGGGTGCGACGCTGCGGACAACTTCTTCGCGAACGTAGCAGCTCGGATGAGCTACGGCCAGAGGTATGCAGGCGCAGAGCCGTCCCCCAAGCCGACTGACTGCCGAAGGCTGTCCTTGCGTTGTCTGCGGCGGCCCCACTCACCGCAGCACCTTCCACCATCCCCCCTGTTAACAAAAGTTTTCCTGGAGGTGCAGCGCATCTGTGGCCTGTGTCCGGCGCGCCGCAGTGCGGCTTCATCCCCACTTAATCTTGGCCGCGTCCAATGCAGTTTGTGGGCAGTCAGTCCACATGTTCAAACCCACTGACACCAACATTCACCATGAAACTGCACATCACCGCCCTTGTTCTCGCCCTTGGTTCTACCGCTGCATTTGCGGGCCCCACCTGCAATGTTCCAGAAGAAAAATGGATGAAAGAAGCCGACTTCAAGGCCGGGCTCGAAAAGCAGGGCTACCAGATCCGGACCTTCAAGGTCAGCAAAGGCAAGTGCTACGAAATCTACGGTCTGGACAAGGCGGGCAAGAAAGTGGAGATCTATTTCGACCCCGCCACCGGCGCTGAAATCGAGCGTAAGTAAGCCTCAGCGAAGCGTCCCGTCCTGCCCCTCGCCTGCACCCCGAGTCGCCCATGAAGCCCGTCCCTCTCCACCACCCCCCTGCCGCCACCAAGGTGTGGGACCCGTTTGTCCGCATTTTTCACTGGAGCCTGGTGAGCTGCGTGGTCCTGAACCAGTTTGTTCTGGAGCCCGGAAAAACAGCACACGAGTGGGTGGGCTACACCGCCAGCGCCCTGGTGCTGGCGCGGCTGGTCTGGGGCTTCGTAGGCAGCCGCCACGCGCGGTTCAGTGACTTTTTCCCCACCCCGCGCAGACTGGCAAAGCACCTGGGCGCACTTCGCAATGGCGAGCATCCGGTCTACGTGGGCCACAACCCCCTCGGGGCACTGATGATGCTGGCCTTGATGGCCATCGTTCTGGCCCTGGGCGTAACGGGGTGGATGCAAACCACCGACACATTCTTCGGCGAAGAATGGCTGATGGAGTTGCACGAGGTGCTGGCCAACGGACTGCTGCTGGCGGCAGGGTTGCACGCTGCGGCGGCCATCGTTATGGGGCGGCTGGAGCGGGTGCGCCTCGTGCGGGCCATGGTCACCGGCACCAAGCAGCACTTTTGACGGACCAGGTTCGCATGCGACTGTTGCTGCTGGAAGACGATCACACTCTGGGCGAAGGCTTGCGGGATTTTCTGCAGCACGACGGCTATCTGGTGGACTGGTGCACCACCCTGGCGCAAGCCCGGGGTTTGATCATAGAGCCCTACGACGCCTGGCTGCTGGACTGGAACCTGCCCGATGGCTCCGCCCTCGACTGGCTGCGCAGCCTGCGCGCAAAAGGGGCTAAGACACCGGCCCTGGTGCTCACCGCGAGGGACATGCTCAGTGACCGCATCCATGGGCTGGACAGCGGTGCTGACGATTTTCTCGTCAAGCCCTTTGCCCCCGAGGAGTTGTGTGCCCGGCTGCGTGCACTGTCCCGCCGGATGACCGGCGGCACTCCCAGCAAGGCATTTGGCGCGGTGGAGGTGCTGCTGGCCGACAAAGAAGTGCGGCTGCACGGCCAGCGGGTGGAGCTGACCGCCCGTGAATGGGCGGTGCTGGAGGCGCTGGTGTTGCGCGCGGGGCGCACAGTTTCCGCGTCGGATCTGGAGGCGCTGGTGCTGGGGCTGGACAGCGACCTGGCCAGCAACGCGCTGCAGGTGCACGTTTTCAATCTGCGCAGCAAATTGGGCAAGGACGTGATCCAGACGGTGCGGGGCATGGGCTACCGCATTCCTGCACCCGTTGCCCCGCCGACGGCTCTAACGGCCTCTACGGGCTAACGACATGGGTATGCGCACGGGCGAGACAAAACCGCCGTCCATCCGGGGGCGGCTCGTCCAATCGCTGCTGTTTATCTCCATCGCGTTCGGCCTGTTGACCTCCGTGGTCGTCTGGTACGTGATCGCCCACGAAATGGGCGAACTCATGGACCAGGAACTGCGAGAGGCTGCTGAGATTTTTCACAGCGTCATGGCCATCCAGCCCGATCTGGCCACCAGCGGCCAAAGCGCCACCAAACACTTTTCGTATGAGGAACACCTGGTCTGGCAGGTGGTGGACGCTCCGTCGGGCCGCGTGAAAAGCCGCTCGCACAAGGCCCCCGAGCTGGCATTGCAAACCGCCCCCACCGAGGCGATCACCTGGACGCAAGACGGGCAATGGCGCGCCTTCACGTCGGTATTCAGCCAGCGCCCCGGGCAATTCCTGGTGGTGGCGCAAAGCCGCACGGAGCGCGACGAGGTGCACGGTGAAGTGGTCTGGTACACGCTGATGGCGGCGCTGTCGATGGGCCTGCTGTCGGCCCTGCTGATGAACTGGCGCATCCGCCAGGAGCTTCGCCCGCTGGGCGCCCTGGGCCAAAGCGTTCAGCACTATGACCCCCTTCGGCCCGACACCGCGCCCAAGGCCGCACCGAGGCAGGAGCTGTATCCCATCGAGCAGGCCATTGGCGACCTGGGGCACCGGCTGGCACAGCGGATCATCAGCGAACGCGCGTTCACCTCGCACGCGGCCCATGCCCTGCGCACGCCGGTGGCGGGTATCGACGTGCAACTGGCCCTGGCGATCAAAGAGGCGCCCGAGTCGATAAGGCCGCGCCTGGTGCGCGCGCGAGACGCTGCGGGCAGGCTCGGTCGGGTCATGCAAGCGCTGCTGATGATGTTTCGCAGCGGCATGGAGCCACAGCGCCAAAACGTTGACCTGCGCCAGCTCATCGATGCGCTGGCGTTTCACGACATGGCCATCTCCATCCAACAAACCACCCCAGTGGACGCCGACCCCGATCTGCTGGCCGCCGCCCTGCTGAACTTGCTGGACAACTCGCACCGTTTCAATGCCCACCAGGTCATCATCACGGCGCTGCAGGAGGGCCACGAGACCGTGTTGCGCGTGCAGGACGATGGCGATGGCTGCCAGCCCCACACCAAAGCCCGTTTACAGCAATCGCTGCAGCAGCAGGCTTATGGCGAAGGCAGCGCCATGCGTGGCTTGGGGCTGGTGCTGGCCCACCTGGTGGCGCGCGCGCACGGGGGCCACACGGTGCTGCCAGACTGTGCTTCGGGCTTTGGCATTGAGCTGCGATGGCCTGCCGCCCTGCCCCGTTCTGCCGAATGAAAATGCGCCTGACCCGCGCCGCAACAATTCGAATCCCACTACAAAGAGAGACCCCATGAGACGCCCCCCAAAAGCCACAAAACCCTCGCAAATCGCGCCCCTTTGCATCGCACTGTCCAGCCTGGCAGGCGCCTTGCACGCCCACGCCGAAGCGCCCATGCACACCGACGATGCGGGCACGCTGACCCAAGGCGCCATGAAGCTCGAAGGTGTCTTCGGCCGCGATGACAAGACCCGAGGTGCCGAGCTGCTTTTTGGCGCTGGCGTCGCGCCACAGCTGGAAATGGAGGTCTCGCTGGCACGCGCCAAAGACACGGCCATGGGTGCATCCACCACCTTCCACGGGCATGGCTGGGGTGTGAAGTGGGTGCCCATCCAGAACGAAACGGGCTGGTCGGTGGGTGCGCGGTTCGACATGGGCCACACCCGCGTTCGCGACCACGCCACCCCGCAGCGCTTCACCGAGCGCGAAACCGCCCTCACAGCGCTGGCCAGCTACCGGTTGGCCAATGCGCAGGTGCTGCACCTCAATGCCGGCCACAAAACCGTCAGGGCACAAGGCGCCCGCCACCGTGCGGCCACCTGGGCCGTGGGCTATGAGATTCCGCTTACTGAACAACTGCAGCTCACGTCTGAGGTGTACGGCGAACAAAGGTCGCGCCCGGACAAGGCCGTGGGCCTGCGCTACGCCATCACCGACGGGCTCAAAGCATCCGCCGCCGTGGGCCGCGGCAACGGCCGCACGTTCAGCCAGGTGGGCATGGCCTGGGAGTTCTAGGCGCGGTCTGGGACGCCGCCGGCACGGCACAATCGGCGGCCTATGCCTGCATCCGGTGCCCGCCCCACAGAACCCATCCCGCCCCGCTCTGACCGGGCGGCGTTGGTACAGGCCTGGGTGCAGGCCCTGCGCACCCAGGCCGGGCCTGCCCAGCTCCAGGCGTTGGCGCCCCTGAGTGATGCGGAAGCCGTGCGCGTGATGGCTCTGCTGCGCAACGACGCGCCCCACAAGTCTGTTCAACCCGACCGCCCTGCCTCCGAAAGCGCCCACAACCCTGGCATAACCACCGGCCACTTCCGCCCCCGCATCACCCTCATGACCCTGGGCCGGGGCGACGGTCTGCTGGGCCTGCAACCCCAGGGCAAGCTCGGCCCGCGCGGCGACAGCGTGACGCTGGTGCAGATTGACTGGACCTACCGCACTGATGATGGCGCCCACTGGCAGACGCCTGCCCCCACCTCCATCCTCAACGCGCGCCCGGGCCCCGTGCAAGACCTCTTCGACACCGGCGGCCCGGTGGTGCGCATGCAGCGCAACCTGGGCGCCGAGGCCGACGCCATGGACCGCGTGTGGGATCTGGGCCTGATCCCCGTCGATGCGAACAAGCTGCAATGGCGCCACCGCGCCGCTGCTGCCACGCTGGGCCCCGTGTGGACGCTGGCGCAGGAGGCGCACTTTGGCGACTTCTGGGCCGAGCAGATTCCCCAACTGCGCGCCGAGGGCTGGAGCGTGGTGGTGCAGCCCGGCTTTGCGCACGAAAGCGTGCCCGTGTTGCGCTGGAAGCTGCTGATCGCCCCCGACACGGGCGAACTGCTGGGCAAGGAGGTGGACGGCCCGCTGGCCGCACGCGAACGCCCCGTGCAAAAGCTGCAGCTGCCCGAGCGCGAAGGCGCCTGGCTGCTCAGCTTGGGGCTAGAGATCGACGGCGAAACGCTGGACCTGGCCCCCATGCTGGCCGACCTGTTGCGCCGCGACGCCCGTTGGCTCAACGCGCAGCAGATGGCCGCCATCGACGACATCGCCATCATTTCGCTGCGCGCACCCGGCGGCAAACGCATCGACGCGCCCGCCGGGCCGCTCAAGGCCATCGTGGGCGCCATGGTCGACCTGCTGACCGACCCCACCCGTAACCAGCGCAAGGATGGCGATCCGCTGCACCTGGGAGCGTGGGAGGCCCGCCGCATCGAAGCCCTGCGCGCCGGGCTGGTGCTGGCCCACCGCGTGGGTACGGTCAATGGCTGGGACAACGACTGGCAGCTGCAGGGCGACGTGGGCCTGGCCCAGCTCGCCAAGCGCCTGCGCACCATCGGCACCCCGCAGCCGGTGGCCGCGCCGCAGGGACTTCAGGTGCAGCTGCGCCCCTATCAACTGGAGGGCCTGGCCTGGCTGCAGTACCTGCGCGCGCAGGGCCTGGGCGGCATATTGGCCGACGACATGGGCCTGGGTAAAACCGCGCAGGCGCTGGCCCATGTGCTGGCCGAAAAGGAGGCCGGGCGCCTGACCCGCCCTGCCCTGGTGGTGCTGCCCACCTCACTGCTCTTCAACTGGCAAGCCGAGGCCGCCCGCATGGCCCCCAACCTCCGCGTGCTGGCGCTACACGGTGCGAGCCGTGGCCAGCGCTACCTGCAGATCGCCGACCACGACCTGGTGCTGACCACCTACCCACTGCTCTGGCGTGACGTGGACGCGCTGGCCGCACAGCCATTCCACCTGCTGATCCTGGACGAAGCCCAGATGGTGAAGAACGCCGGAAGCCGCAGCGCCCGCGCCCTGCGCAAGCTGCAGGCGCCCCACCTGCTGTGCCTGACGGGCACGCCGCTGGAGAACCATCTGGGCGAGCTGTGGGCACAGTTTGACTTCCTGATGCCCGGCTTTCTGGGCGATGTGCGCAGCTTCAACGCCCGCTGGCGCAAGCCCATCGAGGAGAACGGCGAAACCCTGCGCGCGCAGCTGCTGGCCCAGCGCGTGCGCCCCTTCATCCTGCGCCGCCGCAAGCAGGACGTGGCCACCGAACTACCGCCACGCACCGAAGTCATCCAGCGCGTGCAGCTACAAGGCAAACAGCGCGAGCTGTACGAGGCCGTGCGTACCACGGCCGACAAGCAGGTGCGCCGTGCGCTGGAGCGCCAGAGCTTTGACGGCGCGCAGATCACCATCCTCGATGCACTGCTGAAACTGCGCCAGGTCTGCTGCGACCCCCGATTGGTCAAAGGCACCACGAAGACCGCCCACACCATGGAGCGCGCCAAGCTCGAACTGCTGGCCGACATGCTGCCCGCCCTGGTCGATGAAGGCCGCCGCGTGCTGGTGTTCTCGCAGTTCACCGAGATGCTAGGCCTGGCAGCCGAGATGCTCGATACCCTGGCCCTGCACTACCTCACCCTCACCGGCCAGACGCCCCCCCGCCAGCGTGGCGCGGTGGTGCGGCAGTTCCAGGCGCAGGACGGGACCAGCGCCCCCATCCTGCTCGTCAGCCTCAAGGCCGGTGGTCTGGGCCTGAACCTCACCGCCGCCGACACCGTGATCCACCTCGACCCCTGGTGGAACCCCGCCGTCGAAGAGCAGGCCACCGCGCGCGCCCACCGCATCGGGCAGGACCAGCCGGTATTCGTCTACAAGCTGGTGGTGGAAGGCAGCATCGAAGAACGCATGCTGGAGCTGCAGGCCCGCAAGGCCGCGCTGGCCCAGGGCGTGTTGGGCCACGATGCTGAAGGCGCGGTCAAGTTCAGCGAGGCCGACCTGCACGCACTGCTGGCGCCTTTGAGTGAGCCTGTCAACAACCCGCTGGGCATTCCGGGAGAAGACGCACTGCGCTGGGGTGGCACGGGCAAACGGCGGCCCCGGCCGCTGCAGCCACCGGAAGTTTGAGTGTTTTTTGCCCCTGGCGCTTATCTAAACAGCGCTAAAAGCTATCAATATAGTAGCAATCTGAGCCTGAGACCCTTGGCCCCCGAATAGCGCAGAATTCAAAAGCAAGCTTCGGAGTGCGCCCCACACCACCCATCCCTAGAGTGCATGGCATCGCAATCCCTTTGTGAGCCATCCACCATGAACCTGAACGCCATTCACAGCAGCGCCAACGACCTGGCCCGCCCTTTCACCAACGTTGTTGCTATGCCGAACCGCGCCACACCGCCTGCAAAAGCCGCACAGGCCGCAGCCACCCAGGCCGACCCGCGCTGGGCGGCGGTGGCGGCGCGCAGCGCAGCGGCGGACGGCAGCTTTTGGTATTCGGTGCAGACCACGGGCGTGTATTGCCGCCCCAGCTGCGCGGCGCGTGCACCCCGGCCGGAGAATGTGCGGTTTCACGACAGCTGCGCGGATGCAGAAGCCGCAGGCTTTCGCCCCTGCCAGCGCTGCAAGCCCCGGCAGCCCACGGCGTTGTCGCACCACGCCGCGCTGGTCACCGAGGCCTGCCGCATCATCGAAGGCGCTGCCGCCGGTGAAGCGCCCACGCTGGATGCGTTGGCCGCCCAGATGGGCCTGAGCCCGTCGCACCTGCACCGCCTCTTCAAGCAGTCCACGGGCCTCACGCCCAAGGCGTATGCCGCGGCCCAGCGTGCGCAGCGCCTGCGCAATGCGCTCGACAACGCACCCACGGCCTCGGTGACGGACGCGATCTACAGCGCTGGCTACCAGTCCAGCAGCCGCTTTTACGAACAATCGGCCCAGGTCCTGGGCATGACGCCCAGCCGCTACCGCGCGGGGGGTGCGGCGCAAGACATTCGCTTTGCGATTGGCCAGTGTTCGCTGGGCGCCATTCTGGTCGCCCAGAGCGACCGGGGCATCTGCGCCATCTTGCTGGGCGACGACGCCGACGCCCTGGTGCGCGACCTGCAGGACCGTTTTGCGCAGGCCCACCTGATCGGCGGGGATACCGCGTTTGAAGCGCTGGTGGCACAGGTGGTAGCGTTTGTGGAGGCCCCGGGCCTGGGGCTGAACCTGCCGCTGGACGTGCGTGGCACGGCGTTTCAGCAACGCGTGTGGCAGGCACTGCAGGCCATACCCGCCGGGCAGACGGCGAGCTACGCCGAGGTGGCCCAGAGCATAGGCGCCCCCACCGCAGTCCGCGCCGTGGCGCAGGCCTGCGCGGCCAATGCGCTGGCGGTGGCCATACCCTGCCACCGGGTAGTGAAAAGTGATGGCGCGTTGTCGGGCTACCGGTGGGGCGTGGAACGCAAACGTGCGTTGCTGACGCGCGAAGCAGCGCCAGAGCCCGCACAACCGCTGGCGGAGAAGGTGGCATGAGCGCTGTCCCGCTGTCTCACCAACCCGGTCTGAAGAACGACGACTGGGCGCTGCGTACAGTTGCCATCGACTGGCCAACAACCACGGAGGCCCTGCACCAGCAAGGCAACGCGGTACTGCCGCAACTGCTCAGCGCCACCGAATGTGCCGCGCTGGCCCTCCTGTATGGCAACGCGGATGAGAGCACCTTCCGCAGCCGCGTGGTGATGCAGCGCCACGGCTTTGGCCAGGGCGAATACCGGTACTTCAGCTACCCGCTGCCCGGTGTGGTGGCCGGGCTGCGCGAGGCGCTGTACCCCCACCTGGCGCCCATCGCCAACCAGTGGAACACCGCCATGGGCATCGATGTGCGCTACCCCACGCGGCATGCCGACTTTATTGCCCGCTGCCATGCCGCTGGCCAGATGCGCCCCACCCCGCTGCTGCTGCAATACGGCGCTGGCGACTACAACTGCCTGCACCAGGACCTGTATGGCGAGCATGTGTTTCCGCTGCAGGTCGCGGTGCTGCTGTCAGAGCCCGGGCGCGACTTCATTGGCGGCGAATTCGTGCTGACCGAGCAGCGCCCGCGCATGCAGTCGCGGGCCGAGGTGGTGCCGCTTTTGCGCGGCGACGCCGTGGTGTTTGCCGTGCACCACCGCCCCGTGCAGGGCACGCGCGGGCCGTACCGCGTGCAGATGCGACATGGCGTTAGCCGCTTGCGCAGCGGGCAGCGGCATACGCTGGGTGTGATCTTTCACGATGCTGGATGATGTTCCCCCTGTGCCGCTTCGCGCCTTCTCCTCCGGGGATGACGGCAGCTGTGGTCCACACTGCCGCCATGGATTGCCACCGTTATGAGCCTGAGCCTTTTCGACGACCCACCCCAGCCTGCCCAGCCGCCCGAGGTGCTGGAGCCCGGCGCCATGGTGCTGCGCGGCTTCGCGCTGGAGAAGGCGGCAGACCTGCTGCAAGCGGTGCAGCAGGTGACGGCACAAGCCCCCTTCCGGCACCTCATCACCCCCGGTGGCCTGCGCATGTCGGTGGCCATGACCAACTGCGGAAGACTCGGCTGGGTGAGCGACCGCAGCGGCTACCGCTACGACCCCCTCGACCCCGACAGCGGCCAGCCCTGGCCCGCCATGCCGCCGCTATTGCGCCAGCTGGCATTTGACGCGGCGCAAGCAGCGGGCTTCCCCGGCTTTGCGCCTGACGCCTGCCTCATCAACCGATATGCCCCTGGCACCCGGCTGTCGCTGCACCAGGACCGGGACGAGGGCAACTACGCGCACCCCATCGTGTCCGTGTCGCTCGGCATTCCGGCGGTGTTTCTGTGGGGCGGCGCACAGCGCTCCGACAAGGCGCGGCGCATTGCGCTGATGCATGGAGATGTCGTGGTGTGGGGCGGCCCGGCGCGGCTGCGGTTTCATGGGGTGTTGCCGCTACCGGAGGCCCATCACCCGACGACGGGCAGCTACCGCATCAACCTCACGTTTCGCAAGGCGCGCTGAACCCACCCCTTCACCGGGCATAGCCCGTGGCTTTGGCCAAGGTGCTCAGCATCTGCTCCGCCACAGGGCGGCCCTGGAGGCTGTCTGCAATGCTCACGCTCTTGCCGTTGCGCAGATTCACCTGCACCCGAAAGAACGTGGTGCGCTGGTTGCCACTTTGCAGCGTGTAACTCTCCTGGATGGAGAGGCGGGCAATGTCGTGCGCAGGCACCTGCCGCCAGGCCAGCATCAGGCCCAACAGACGGCGTTCGGTGCGCAGGCCCTGGCGGTCCAGCTGCACGGTCAGGCTGTTGGACACTGCATAGAAGCCCCACACCAGCATGGCGCCGCCCACGCCACCAAACGCCAGCGGAAACAACACAGGCGCGCCGATGTAGCCCGCCATCACGCCCAGGCCCAGGAAGCCCCCGCCCATCACCAGCCACAGCAGGTTCTGCCGCCACAGGCGGCCGTAGGGCTGGTACAGGCGCACGCCACCTTCCACGGGCTCGATGTCGCTCACCGCGTCCAGCTCGGCCTCGCGCAGGGCTTGCATCTGCGGGTGCTTGGCGGCGTCGTGTGCGAGCCAGGTGGACTCTGCACCCGTGGCATACACGGGCACCTCAAACCGGCGCGAGAACTTCAGCGCCGGATCGGTGCTTTCCAGCAGCACCGTCCAGTGGTGCTCGTTGGTGCCCACGGCTTGTTCAGACTCGGGCAGGCCCTTGGGCACGCTCAGGCGGAACGCCACGCGGCTGCCCCGTCCCTGGGGTTGCACCTGTGCGGCACCCTCGCCCTCCCACACGATCTGCTCACGCGATTCGCTGCTGTTGTCGCCGCCTCCCGTGCGCGTCTGGTAGTGGTAGGCACAGCGCAGCGTCACGGCAAATCGCAGATCAGGCCGGTACGGCACACCGGGCAAGTCCACGGTGGCGCCCACATGCCCGCCGATGGCTCCAGGAAACGGGTCCATCACCAGCCGCACCTCGCCATAGCACCGCGCATCCAGCGTGGCGCGCACGGCCCACACCAGCAGGCCCAGCCCCACGGCAACCATCAGCACCAGCACGCACAGCACGATGTGGTTCTCGTTGCGCCAGGCGCGGGGAATGGCAGACAACGCCGCGGGGTAGGCAATGGCACCCCACACCACGGCAAAGCCCCAGGCGAACCACACCTCCCAGCGCTTGCTGGAGCGGATGCGGTTGTCGGCCCATGCCTTGTTGGCCAGCCAAGGCTCGTCGCCATGGGTCTGCAAGCGCTCCGCCTTGTGTGCATCGCTGCGCCGAAGGCTCCACCCCCAGATCAACATGCCCACCCCGGCGCCACCAAACAGCACCACAAAAATCATCTGAAAACCCAGCAAACCCAGGCGCAGGCTGCGGTCGGCCACCGAATCCTGCGGGCGCGACGGGTTCACCCACACCGGCACAGGCGTACCGCTGCGCTGCGCACTCTCCAAGCGCCAGGCCAGGTTCTCATGGAAGCTGCCAATGTTGTCGGCCAAGGTGTTGATGGCAGGCCGGTGGCCGTCATACGCCACGCCCGCCACTTCATAACGGTAGTGGACCGACACGCTGTAGGTGCTGCCTGATTTGCTGCCCCGGTGCGTGTTCAGCTGGGCCGAAACCACCCGTGCGGGCACCTCATGCCAGAACTGCATGCGCGACCAGTCGTACAGAGTGGGCAGCACACCCAGCAGCAGCATGCCAATGCCCACGGCGGAAAGCGGCAGCGCAAACAGCATGAGAAACCAGGAGCTGCTTTTGTTGCTTGCCGCGGCCTGATGGTTGGCACCTTTGGTGCGCCGCCGTGCCTGGTTGGCCATACACCCTCCCTCTGCGTGCCCCCTTGCCGGGGGCTTTTGTTCTTCCGGAATCCGGGCGGCGCTGATTCTGCGGCTTGCTGCGGCGGCGGGCCAGTACGTTTTGCAACTCCTAGGGGCCCATGTGGTTTTGCAAGGCCCGTTCTGCTGCAGTACTGACGCAGAAATGCAAACCAAAATGGCACCTAGCGCTTATCCATCAAGCGCAATTAGCTATAAAAACAGAAGCACCGTGGTAAAACGTGCGCGGCCTGTCCTGTATGCGCACCACCACACCTTTGCCAGAATGGCGGCCATGACTGCCTCTGCCACACCCCGCCCCGCGCGCTACTGGCTCATGAAATCCGAGCCCGAGGAATGCTCCATCGACGACGCCCTGGCCGCGCCCAATGCCACCGTGCCCTGGACGGGCGTGCGCAACTACCAGGCCCGCAACTTCATGCGCGACGACATGCAGGTGGGCGATGGCGTTTTGTTCTACCACTCCAGTTGCCCCGAACCAGGCATTGCCGGCCTTGCGCGCGTGGCGAGCGGCACCCGAACCGACCCTACGCAGTTTGACCCCGCCTCGCCGTACTACGACCCCAAATCCCCTGCCGACAAACCCCGCTGGCTGCTGCTGGATGTGCAGGCGCAGCGCAAGACACGGGTGGTGGGTTTGGCGCAGCTGCGGGAGCACCCGGATCTGGCGCAGATGCGAGTGCTGCAGCGCGGCAACCGCCTGTCCATCACCCCCGTGGAGCCCGTCGAGTGGGCAGCGATCATGGAGATGCTGGGCTGAGCCACAGGCTTGCCCTGCTTTGCCCCCGCCTTGCCCGCCCTGGGGCCTCCCCGCTTTACTGCGGCCGCTGAACGGCCACGGCGGCGCGCGCCTGGGCGTGGAGCTTGGCCAGGAACTCCCGGTCCAGCAACAGCCACAGCATCACCGGGGCCAGTGCGGTAAAGATGAACAGGTTGAAGTGGTACAGAAATGCCACCACGTCGGCCACCCACCCGGGCAGTCCCGTCTGCACAAACACCTCAGGCCCCGCCCGGTTGAAGACATCGTTGCACCACTGCAGGGCCACGTTGAGCGCCTGGATCGGCAGCATGGCCAGGGAGCCTATGAGCAGCTTGCGCCCCCAGTGACGGGGAAACGATGCCAGCACCAGCGCCCAGAAGATCACGATGCCGTAGCCCAGCAAGCGGTAGTCCACCAAAGGCGCCAGCTTGCCCGACTTGAACTGGCCGTTTTGCACGGAGACCACCTTGAGCGTGGTGTTCAACAACGCCGTGGTCTCTTTCTGGGTGTAGCTCAGTGCCCAGTGAAACAGGGTGGAAGCCGCCTCGCCCGCCATGAAGAACACGGGCTTGGACAGTTGTGGCGACAGGTAGTACCACAGCGGCATCAGGCACAGCAGGCTGGCGATGGCAACCAGCAGGAAACGTCCGACAGAACTAAGCTGCATTGGCGAGGGGGGGTTGAGGGGGTGAGGGAGGTTGCTGGCGGGCGATCCAGCGAATCCAGAGCATCCAGACCACCAGCACATCCAGCATGATGAGCGCCTGCCAGAGGTACAGGTGGGCAAACTCGAACACGGTCATGTTCCACTTGCCCAGGTAGTACAGGCTGATGATGCGCAGCAGGTTGACGACCTGCACCGCCGCAATGCCAATGGCGATGCCGGCGAGCTTGTGTTTCCAGCTGGAAGGAAACGCGATCATGCCGGCGATAAGGATGATGGCCGCCTCCACGCCATTGCAACCCGCCTCGATAGACACCGCAAAACCCGTGGCCTTGCTCATCAGGATGCGGCCATGGTGCGCCACATCCGAGTCCAGCGGGGTCATCAGCGCTGCGCTGGCGGTGGCGAGCAGGCTGGTCCAGGGCTCGATGGCGACCCGTTGCACCTCATCGAGCATGTCGATGCGAAAGAGGACCGCCAAGACGGCGATGAAAATCAAGAAAAATCGGACCATACGTCGATGAGAAGAACCTGGTGAAGCGCGCACCAACACGTCAGGAATGCGCCAGGCGGCGAGGCCGTGAGAACGTGGGCCTGTGGTTCACACAGGCGCCGCAAAGAATATCAGAAGCTACCCATAACCCACAAAGCCCAAATGGCACTCGCAAGCGGCCCCGAGAAGCTGTTCAAAGGTTCGGGGCGGCGTACACCAGCACCTTGAGGGCGCGCTCGGGGTCCACATCCGCAAAAACAGCCGGGTTGGCCACCCGTTCGACAAAGTGCAGTTCAGGCGCCAGCTCCTGCATCTGCCCTTGCAGGAAGCCCACGCCCAGCTCGGGCGCGTTCAGGCACAGCAGTGCGTGGCCCCCGGGTGCCAGCAGGTCGGGCAGGCGGCGCATCAGCCGTGCGTAGTCCTTGGTGGCCACGAAGCTGCCCTTCTGGTAGCTGGGCGGGTCCACGATGACCAGGCCATACGGCCCGCTGCGGGTGATCTTGCCCCAGCTGCTGAAAATGTCATGCGCCAGAAAGCTGGCGCCGGTGGTGAGGCCGTTGAGCTGGTGGTTCTGCTGGCCCACTGCAATGGCGCCATGGCTCATGTCCACATTGACGACCTGCCTGGCCCCTGCCTGCAGCGCCACCACCGAGAACGCGCAGGTGTAGGCAAACAGGTTCAGCACCTTGAGGCCATAGCGGTCCGTGCTGCGTGCAGCGGCAAAGGCGCCCACCCAGCGGCGGCCTTCGGCCATGTCAAGGAACAGGCCGTGGTTCTGGCCGCGCAGCACATGCACCTTGAATGTCAGGCCGTGCTCCGTCACCGCATGCGGCTCGGGCACGGCGCCCGCCATCAACCGTGTCTCGGTGCGGCCCTGGGTGCGCAGTTGTTCGTTGCGGCACTGGAACACCCAGTTCAGCGGCTGACCGGGGGCAAGCTGCTCGCAGCGCGCGGCCAGTGCAGCGCCCACCGTCGCAAGCTGGGTTTCAGTGTCCTCGCCCGCAGGCAGGAAGCTGGTGAGCACGTAGACCGGCGGATAGGCGTCCAGCGTCCATTGCTCACAACCGGGGTGGCGCCCGCCCCGGCCGTGGAAGATGCGCTGTGCATCCGTGGGCAAAGGCATGTGGGCGATGGCGTCGAGCAGGGCTTGCATGGGGATCAAAGGCGTGTGTTGGGGCTGCGGCAGAGTGGCTTCGGCACATCGGCCACCACGGGGCCGGTCAACGTGCGTTGCGAGGGTGCCGAGGTTACCCGCTTGTGGCGCCCCCTTGCAGCATCAGCGCCACATGCAACAGCAGCATCACCGTCTTGCCGTCCTGGATGGTGCCCGCATGGATTCCGGCGATGGCGTCGGCGAGGGGCATTTCAATGACCTCGATATCCTCCCCTTCCTGGGCCAGGCCGCCGCCCTCGCGGATGCGGTCCTGCGGCGCGTACTCGGCCACAAAAAAGTGCACTTTCTCGGTGACCGAGCCTGGGCTCATGTAGGCCTCGAACACCTTGCGCGGCTGGCGGATGCGGTAGCCCGTTTCTTCTTCCGCTTCACGGCGGATGCAGGTCTCGGGGTCGTCGCCATCCAGCAAGCCCGCGCAGGCCTCAATCAGGTAGCCGTCGGCGCCTCCGTTGATGAACGCAGGCAGGCGGAACTGGCGCGTCAGCACCACGGTGTGGCGCTGCGGGTCATACAGCAGCAGCGTGGCGCCGTTGCCCCGGTCGTAGGCCTCGCGGCTCTGGCGCTGCCACTGGCCGTCGCGGCGGCGCAGTTCAAACGTGATCTTGCGCAGCACATACCAGTCGTTGGAGAGCAGTTGCACATCCAGCAGCCGCACATGGTCTGCCTGCGCGGCGATGGGAGGTGGGGGCGGCCGGCTCATGCGGCAGCCCCTTCGCCAGCGGCCAGCCGCATCGGAAGTTCATCCACATGGTGGACCACGGGCAGGCCCCGCGCCCGGGCCCGCTCCACGTCCATGTCTGCGCCGCGCGATGCGCCGGGCAGCCGCAACACGGCGTCGCAGCGGGCCAGCAGCCGCTCGGCCACGGGGTATTGGTAGGCGTGGAACACCGCGTCGCCAGGCTCTTGCCCGCCCGCCGCATGGATGATGGGCAGGGCCAGCCACTCTCCCAGCAGCGGCAAATGGCCACGTTCGTAGATGGGCAGCGCTGCGGCTTCAAGCCGTTCGCGGTTGGCGGCGATCCGGGCGGGGTCGCCGTCGGTGCCCGAGAGATAAGGGCCGGCGATCAGAACGAGCCAAGGAGAGTCGGCCGGGGGCGCAATGGACATGGTTTCTCCGAAAAATTGCAATCGTGCAGCATCATGCACTTTCAGGCAGTTTCGCGCAACCACTGACACCCATCCGCACCACAATACGGGCCCATATGCTCACCACCCAACGCAAGCAACTCATCCTCCACCGGCTTCAGCAGGACGGCCAGATCGTGGCCCGTGCGCTCAGCGAAGAGCTGGGCATCTCCGAAGACACTGTGCGGCGCGACCTGCGTGAACTGGCGGCCGAAGGGCGGTTGCAACGGGTGCATGGCGGTGCCCTGCCCGCTTCTGCCGCCGTGGGCAGCCTGCAAGTGCGCGCGCAACTTGCCACCGACGAAAAGCGTGAGCTGGGCCGCGCCGGGGCCGCGCTGGTGCAGCCTGGGCAGGTGGTGATCATCGATGGCGGCACCACATCGCTGCAGGTGGTGCAGCACCTTCCGCTGGACCTGCGCGCCACCGTGGTCACCCACAGCCCCAGCGTGGCCGTGGCGCTGGCGGACCACCTGCAGGTGGAGGTGCTGATGCTGGGCGGCCGCCTGTTCCGCCACTCGATGGTGAACGTGGGCGCCAGCGTGACCGAAGCCGCCATGAGGCTGCGCGCAGACCTGTACCTGATGGGCGTGACGGGTGTGCATGCCGACGCTGGCTTGACCACCGGCGATTTCGAGGAGGCCGCCGTCAAGCGCACGCTGCATGCGCGCGCCGCAGAAACCGTGGTGCTGGCCTCCATCGACAAGCTCGGAGCCGCCTCCCCTTTCGGCATTGCGGCGCTCAAGGAGCTGGCGACGCTGGTCGTGCCAGCGGCCACACCGGGCAAGGTTGTCGCCAGCCTGCGGGCGGCGGGGGCCAAGGTCGTCAGCGCCCGGCCGTGATGGCCGCCTGCCGGTGCTTGCTGCCGCTTGCGCGCAAATAGTCGACCAACGTCTGGGCAAAGCCCGAGCGCTCGGCCCCCTTGCGCACGCAGACCTGCAAGTCGCGCTGTGCCCAGGGTTCGTCCATCTCCACCACCACGGGCGGCTCGCTCAGGCCGGCCACCTGCAAGGCCGCACCGCGTGGCACCATGCCAATCCCCACGCCCGCCCCCACCATGCGGCATACCGCCTCGAAGCTGCGCACCTGGATGCGCACGTCCAAGTGCCTGCCCAGTGCGGCGGCGGCATTCATCGTGAAGGTATGGATGGCCGAGCCCGCGTGCAGCATGACAAAGGCGTGGTCGAGTACCTCCGCAAATCCCACCTTCGCCCGCCCGGCCAGCGCATGGCCCGCCGGGACGATGAGCACCAGGCGGTCCTGCCGGTAGGGGGACAACTCCACACCCGCACCCGTGCCACTGTCGGCCAGCACACCCACCTCGATCTCGCCGCTGGCCACTGCGACCACGATCTCTGCGCTGGTGCGCTCCTCCAGGCTCACGCTCACCTGCGGGTGCTGCTTCAGGAAACCCGCCAGGTCGTCAGGCAGAAAGGTGTGCGTGGCATGGGTATTGGCCCACAGGCTCACATGGCCCCGGATGCCACTGGCAAAGGGCGAGAGGTTGGCATGCATCTGCTCGACGCTGGCCAGGACCTGGCGCGCATTGCGCAGCAGGGCCTCGCCCGCCCGGGTCAGCGCCACGCCCCGGGTCTGGCGCTCGAACAGGGAGGTGTTCAGCGCCTCCTCCAGCCGGCGCAGCCGGTGGCTGGCCGACGACGGCGCAAGGTAGGCACGCGCGGCGCCGCGCGTGAGGTTGCGCTCTTCGGCAATGGCGACAAAAAGGCGCAGATCGATCAGGTCATAGGTCAATGGAGGCCCCTCTCACGTTCGTCTTTGACGAACGCATGGTTGCGGCAATGCCAATTGTGCCTGCCGTGCCTACAAGGCACTATCGCCGCATCCTTTCATATTGCCACTGCCCCATGTGCACTGCGTTCGTTGTCTTCGCATGGTCTGGCAGTTTCTACCCCACCCCACCCACCATACCCCCATGCCCTGGAAACACTGGTCCGCCGAACGCCTTGGCCTCCTCCTTGCCATCCTGGCAGCGCTGGGCTTCTCGTTCAAAGCCATCTTCGTGAAACTGGCCTATGCGGTGCCCCAGGCCGCGCCCGTGGACTCCGTCACCCTGCTGTGCCTGCGCATGGCGTTTTCCGTGCCGGTGTTTGCCTGGGTCGGCTGGCGCGCCAGCCGCCACCTGGCACCACTTGCCCGGCGCGACTGGCTGCTCGTGATTGCGCTGGGCCTGCTGGGCTACTACGGCGCGAGCATCCTCGACTTCATCGGCCTGCAATACATCACCGCCAGCCTGGAGCGGCTGATCCTGTTCACCTACCCCACACTCACGATCCTGATCGGCGTGCTCTTTATGGGCAAGCGGGCATCGCGGCGCGAGATGGGGGCGCTGCTGCTGTCCTACGCGGGCATCGGCCTGGCCTTCGCGCACGACCTGCACATTGCGGGCGACACGCGCGCCGTGCTCATCGGCGCGGGCTTTGTATTCGGTTCGGCCGTGTCGTACGCTTTCTACCAGGCGGGCAGCGAGCCCGCCATCCGCAGGCTGGGCGCTGCACGCTTTACCGCCCTGGCCATGCTGGTCTCCACGGGCGCCACACTGCTGCATTTCATGGTGTCGCAACCCGTAGCCTCCTTGGTGCAGCCCGCGCCGGTCTACCTGCACGCCTTGGGCATGGCCATCTTTTCCACGGTGCTGCCCGTGTTCATGACGTCAGCCGCCACCCGACGCATTGGCGCATCCAAAACCGCGCTCGTGGGCACGCTGGGCCCGGTGCTCACGATCTTTTTTGGCTGCTGGTTGCTGGACGAGCCCTTGTCCTGGCCGCAGATGGCGGGGGCCGCGCTGGTGCTGGCGGGGGTGTTGTTGATCAGCAAACGGGGCGCACCGGCAATGCGCCGCCCGCCAGAGGGCGTGCCTTCGCCCGCATCCGCTGAACCCGGCGCCAGGTCGGCCTGACCCTGCGCGGCGGTGGGCCCCAAGGGGTTGGCGCAAACGTCTCTCCAGCCAATGCCTATGCCCCAAACATGGCACCCACCTGCTGCAACCACGCTTGTCGTTTGGCATCGGTGGCGTGGCTGACGGGTGACAAGGCCACCCATTGCACCTTGCGCACGCCACATTTGCGCAGCGTGCCACGCACCAAGGCGCGCTGCACGGCGTCGCCATACAGCCAGCGGTAGGCCCATTTGGGCGTGTTCATCGTGGTCACGACCACCGCGCGCTCGATATGGGTCAAGCGCCCCTCGACGCCGTGTTTTGAGGGCTTGTAGGCCCAGCCGTTGGTGAACACCTTGTCGATAAAGCCCTTGAGCAGCGCGGGCATCACCTCCCACCAGATCGGAAAGATGAAGACCAGTTGCTGGGCGGCATCGATGCGCGCCTGGTAGTGCGCGACGGTCGGGTCTGGGCTTTGGCCCCGGGAGTACCCCGCCAGGTCTGCGCCCCGCATCACGGGGTCAAAACCGTCTGCATCCAGGTGCAGGCGGTCCACGGTGTGGCCGGCGCCTTCCAGCTGCTGCACCACGCGCTGGTACAGCGCGTGGCAATAACTTTTTGAATACGGGTGGGCCAGGATGACCAGGGTCTGCATGCGTGTGCTCCATCAAAGAATGTGATGGGGCGATGGTGCAAAAGGCCCGGCCCGCCGTCATTAACAAAGGTTCAGGTGTTCAGCCGTGCGGGTCGGCTTCCGGCGGGTTCTCTTTCAACTTGCGGCGGATCCGGCTCAGGTGCACCGCACTCACGCCCAGGTAGGCCGCCAGGATGTGCAGCGGAATACGCTCCAACCGGTGCTGGTGCGTGGCCTGCAGCGCCTGGTAGCGCTGGGTGGGCGAGTCGGCAATCGCGCTGGTGTAGAGGTTGGCGTAGTGGATGAGCCGCTGTTGCGTCAGCGCCTGGATGTCCGCTTGCAGGGCCGGGTCGGTCTTGGCGCGGGACTTCAGGGCTGCGCCCTCCACCACGCGCACGCGGCACGGCTCCATGGTGACGAGGTGCAGCGCACTGGGGCGGCCGGTCAAAAAGCTCTCCATCGAGCTGACCACGTCGCCCTCAAAGAAAAACTGGGTGCTGGTCTCGCGCCCCTGCGTGTCCACCAGGTACAGCCGCGCACAACCCTGCTCGATGAGGTACAGCCGCCGTGCGACTTCGCCCGCGCGCAGCAGCAGTTGCCGCGCGTCCACTTGGCGGACCGTGCCCAGTTCAAGGAGTGTGGTGTGAAGGGCGTTCATGGCGGGGTGCTGTGGGCACGGAGATTCAGACAGATCGGAAAGCGCATGGTGGATGCTGCGGTGAGGGGCGCAACGGTGAAGCGCAGCGTGTATTCACGGCGAAACTTGAATCAAATTGCTGCCTTGCGCTTGATGTATAACGATTTTTCGCTATGCATTGCATAGCAATCCATCATTTGCTGCTTTGCGGCCCCGCCTCGCATCGGGCAGCGCCACCGGTGCAGATGGGGAAATCGTGTACCCATCGTGGCCCTGGCCTTGGGCCTTGGTCACGCTCGCGGGCTCACTTCAACCCCAGCCGCGTCAGCTTCTTGATCAACCCCACCCGCGAAATCCCCAGCCGCCGCGCTGCCTCCGACTGGTTGCCCGCCACCGCCGCCATGGTGTCGCGCACCATGCGCACTTCCAGCTCCATCAGCGCGGCGTCCAGCGGGCCGGTGCTGCCAGGCGGGGCCAGTGGGATGGGTTTGAGGTTCGCTGCGGTGTCGCTCGCGTCGGGGATATCGCCGCTGGCCAGTTGCAGCAGCTCGGCGTCCACCTCGCGCTGGTCAGGCATCAGCAGTGCCCCGGCGGACTCCACCACGGCCTTGAGCTCGCGCACATTGCCGGGCCACTCGCGCGCCATCAGCCACGCCAGGGCGCTGGCCGACAGGCTGGCACGGTGCGCCACACGGTGCAAAAAGCGGGTGGCCAGCAGCGGGATGTCGGCGGGCCGCTCGGCCAGCGACGGCGTGCGCAGCACCACGCCCTTGAGGCGGTAGAACAGGTCCTCGCGGAACGTACCTTCGCGCACCATGGCTTCCAGGTCGCGGTGGGTGGCGGCCACCACGCGGGCGTCGGCACGTTTGGGCACACGGCCGCCCACGGGCACAAAAGTGCCCTCTTGCAAAAAGCGCAGCAGCTTGACCTGCATGGGCGGCGGCATTTCGCCCACCTCGTCCAGAAACAGCGTGCCGCCGTGGGCAGCCTCCACCAGGCCGGGCTGGTCGCGGTAGGCGCCGGTGAAGCTGCCCTTCATGTGCCCGAAGAGCTCGCTCTCCAACAGCTCGGCCGACAGGGCGCCGCAGTGGATGGCGACAAAGGGCTCGCTGCGGCGGGCGCTGCAGGCGTGCAAGGCGCGCGCCACCAGCTCTTTGCCGGTGCCCGTGGGGCCCAGCACCAGCACGCTAACCTGGGTAGGCGCCACGCGGCGCACCAGGGCGCGCAGTTGCACCGTGGCGGCCGCCTGCCCCACCATACCCAGGTCATCCAGCGACTGCCCTGCGCGCAGGGTTGCCAGTTCGGCATCCAGACGCGCCTTGCGCAGGCCCCGCGCCACCACAAACCGCAGCATGTCGGGGTCGATGGGTTTGGTCAGAAAGTCCCAGGCGCCCAGTTCGGTGGCGCGCAGGGCCAGCGCGTGGTCGCCGTGGCCGGTCAGCACCACCACCGGCACGCGTGCAAAGCGGGGGATCAGCTCCAGGCCGATCTCTGGGTCCATGTGCGGCGGCATGGCCAGGTCCAGCAGCACCAGCTCGGGCTGCCGTTTGGCAAACGCCGCCAGGGCCTGGTCGCCATCGCCCGCCAGCGTGACGGTGTGGCCCAGGTTGCGCAAAAAGGCACCGCCCAGCCGCTGAAACGCGGCCTCGTCATCGACCAGCAGCACGTGGCCGTTGACATGGTCGCTTGTCGGCTCGCCCGCTGGCGCGGCGTCTTGCCCTGCACCCGGCGGGGCGTCGGCTGCGTTGTCTGTGGTGTTGGCTGTCATGGCAGGCGTTGCGTCGTCGTCAAGGGAAAGCGCAGCGTGAAACACGTGCTCCACGGAGGCCGCTCGGTCAGCGCCACCGAGCCATCATGCGCCGCCATGATGCGGGCCACGATGGCCAGGCCCAGCCCAGTGCCACCGGGGCTGCGCGATGCAAAGGGCTCGAACAGCCGGCTGCGGATTTCGTCGGGTACGCCGGGGCCCGCGTCGCAGATGTGCAGCAGCACGGCGTCGGCGGTGGTTTCTGCGTCGATGTGCACGGGGCTGTGGGTTGCTGACGCTGTTGGGCCGCCACCGGCATCGGCCTCCCCGACATCGGACGCCAGTGCGATGCGCGCGTTCTCCAGCAGGTTGGTCAGCGCCTGGTCCACGCGCCGGGGGTCAGCCTGCAACACCAGCGGCTGGGCCAGGCCCGCGCCCAGGCTCACCTCAGGCAATCGCAGGGCCGCGTTGCGCACGTGGGCGGCCAAATCCAGCTCACGGGGCACCAGCTTCCAGGGCTTGGCAAAGTCGAGCAGGTCGTGCGTCAGGTTGGCAATGCGCGCCACTTGGTCGGCCACCTCGCGCCGCGTCTCGCCGGGCGCAGCAGCCACGGCCATGGAGATGATGTTGAGCGGGTTGCGGATGTCGTGCGCCACGGTGGCGGCCAGCGCCCCCAGCTCGGCTAGCCGCGCCTGCAACTGGCGCTCGCGTTCGCGGGCGGCAAACTGCTGGGCCTGCTCAACCCGCGCCGCAGCCTCGGCCACCACCGTGCCAAACAGTTCGGCCACGTGGCGCGGCCCGGGCGGTGCGGCGTCCCAACCCTGCAGCGTGGTCTGCCAGCCTTGCTCGCCCGGGGTGCACACCAGCTGCGGGGTGCTGCCGGGTGGCGTTGATGGGGCTGATGACGTTGAGGGTGTTGTTGACGCGGACGGATCGCCAATCTGCACTTCCACCTGCGTCCCAATGCGTGCACTCAGCAGCGTGGCGGCCTGCTGCGCCAGGGCCTCGGGCGTCTCCATCGACAGCAGCGCGCTGCGCCACGCACCCAGGTCGGCAATCGACACCTCGCCCCCTGGGTACACCAGCCGCTCGGCCACACGGCGCACCGGGCCGTTGAGCGCCAGCACACTGGCCGCTACCGCCAGCCCACCCAGCCAGCGCGACTCAAACGGCAGCAACGGCGTGAGCGCCAGCACCACCGCCCCCAGCGCCAGCAGCAGCGCCCATACCAGCGCGCGTCGTGCCCAGGCGTTGGCCACAAACACGCCATAACGCAAGATGCCGTAGACCAGAATCAGCGAATACAGCGGCAGGCCCAGCAGCGGAAACGGGTAAATCGGAAAATCCAGCACCGCAATGCCGTAGCCCGCCAGGCACAGCAGCCCCCACAGGCACGACGCGGTGACGGCGGCAATCTGCCGAAACTTCTGCCCGTCACCCGACCGGCGCGCGCGCAGCAAGGCCAGCAGCAGCACCGCCACACCGCCAATGCCCAAAATCACCCAGGCCATGCTGGCCACAGTGCCCACCGGGTCGGCCACCGCAATAAAGCCAATGTCGCGGTGCTCAACCAAGTGCCCCGGCACCAGGATGACGGAGACCACCGAGGCGCCCCCACCCAGCGCATAGGCGGCAGCAACGCCCCAGCGGCCCAGGTCGACACGGCAAAACACCGTGCAGAAATGAAAGAACAGCGCAGAGGTGAACGGCGCTGTGGCCAGCAAGCGCATCGCCACCGGTTCGGTCTCCGGCCCCAGCCAGTTAGGCAGCTCGTTGCCCACCATCCACAGCGAGATCCCGATCAAGAACGCCGCCAACAGGCGGGCCCCCGCCACGCGGTCGGCCCAGGCCAGCAGCAGGGCTGCCAGCACCAGCGTTTCAAGCACCGAAAACCCGAGGACGGCGTGGATCAGCATGTGCAGACGGTGGCGGTGATCATGGCGTGACCTGTTCCTAGCGTTAACGGTGGGGGCTGCGCGCACTGTAAACCAAGTATGCAGTTCGCCAAGCAAATTTCAATGAAATCAACCACTTGCAG
Organism: Acidovorax sp. sif0632; assembly: GCF_019218805.1. Taxonomy (NCBI): domain Bacteria; kingdom Pseudomonadati; phylum Pseudomonadota; class Betaproteobacteria; order Burkholderiales; family Comamonadaceae; genus Acidovorax; species Acidovorax sp. sif0632. The sequence goes on from NZ_JAHUWW010000006.1 coordinate 241,575, forward strand.
CGGCCACTGAGGCTGGCCCGGGTTTCGCAATAGAGAGTGCAACCGCCACTCTTGCAAAGCCCGCCATGTTTGCCCTTTTCACCCCAGCGCCCCGCCACTGCACCGCCAACCCAGCGCACCCCAGCCCGGTGCTCGACCTGCCCGCCCTGGCCGGGGCCGCAGCCTGGGCACGCCTGCCCTCCGCCGTGCAACGCCGCTTTGGCACCGCCCACGCCGACGTCAGCTACCACGGCCACATGGACCTGCGCTGCTCGCTGATCGGCCACATCTACGCCGCGATGACCCGGGCCTGGGGCGGCCCGCTGACCCACATCAACACCACCGCCCTGCCCGCCACCGTGAACGTCAGCCACAACGGGCGCGGCGGCGTGGTGTGGGAGCGGCGCTTTCACACCGGCACGGATGCCAACAACGGCACCCACCACGGCGCAGACCGCACCGTGCGGTCCACCAAGGAGCTGGGCACCGACGGCACCCTGCTGGAGCGCACCGACGGCGGCCTGGCCATGTCGCTGGACGTGCTGGAAGAAGACGGCGCGCTGGTGTTCCGCAGCCGCCGCTTCTGGTGGGTGGCGGCAGGCCTGCGCATCCCCGTGCCGACCTTGCTGACGCCTGGCACCTGCCGCGTTGCCCACACCGACCTGGGCGCAGGCCAGTTCCGCTTCACGCTGAGCATGGTGCACCCGCTGTGGGGCGAAACCTTCCACCAGTCTGGCGTGTTCACCGATCCCGTCATCGATCCCGTGGTCGATGACTGCACCGACCCCGCTGACACCGACTCTTCTTCTCACTGAGGGCTTCACACCATGACTGCCATGAACACCATCTTCCTGCTGCTCTCCATCCAGGCCGCCCTGGGCGCGTTTGACAACCTGTGGCACCACGAGCTGGAGGCCCGGTTGCCCCAGCGCACCTCGGCGCGGTATGAACTCTCGCTGCACGCCGCACGCGAGGCCATCTACGGCGTCGTCTTTGTCGGCCTGGCCTGGTTTGAATGGCGCGGCGCCTTTGCCGCCGTGCTGGCGGCCCTGCTGCTCGTCGAGCTGGGCATCACCCTGGCCGACTTTCTGGAAGAAGACCGCACCCGCCGCCTGCCGCCATTCGAGCGCGTGCTGCACACCGTGCTGACCATCAGCTACGGCCTCTTCCTGGGCCTCATCGCCCCCGTGCTGTGGGCCTGGGTGCAGCAACCCACCGCCATGGTGCTGGCTCCGCACGGCTGGGTATCGTGGCTGTTCACCGCCTATGCCGTCGGCGTGTGGGCCTGGAGCGTGCGCAACACGCTGGCCGCCATCAAGCTCTACCGCACGGCACCGCCTGCACAGCCCCGTGCACTGCATGCCCGTGGCCTTCAACCCCAGCCAGCCACCCTGGTCACCGGCGCCACCGGCTTTGTGGGCAGCGCCCTGGTGGCCGACCTGGTGCGCGACGGCCAGCGGGTGATCGTGTTGTCACGCGACGCCCTGCAGGCCCGCGCCAGTTTTGGCCCCGGCGTGTGGGTGGTGGACACGCTGGACGCGATCCCGCCTGAAACGACCATCGACGCAGTGGTCAACCTGGCAGGCGCCCGCGTGCTGGGCATGCCGTGGACAGCGGCGCGCAGACGCCAACTGCTGGCCAGCCGCGTCGACACCACCGTGGCAGTCGTCAGCCTGATGCGGCGCCTGCAAAAGGCACCGCGCGTGCTGGTCAGCGCATCGGCCGTCGGCTTCTACGGCGCATCGCCCAACGCGACGATGGAGCCCTTGGACGAAACCGCCCCACCCCGCCCGGGCGAGTTCCAGTCAGACCTGTGCGCTGCTATCGAACACGAGGCCCGCCGCGCCGAAGCCCTGGGCGTGCGGGTGGTGCGCATGCGTTTTGGCGTGGTGCTGGGGCATGGTCGTGGTGCGTACCCGATGCAGGCGCTGGCGGGCCGCCTGGGCCTGGGCACCGTGCTGGGCCATGGTCGCCAACCTGCGCCGTGGGTTCACTTGGCGGACGCGGTGGGCTTGGTGCGTTTTGCTATGGCGCACTCATATCTGCAAGGCCCCGTCAATGCGGTGGCGCCTGATGCGGTGACGCAGGCCACGTTCGCGCGAACACTGGCTGCATCGTTTGGCCGACCTGCCTGGCTGCGTGTGCCAGTCTGGCCACTGCGCGCGCTACTCCGGGAAATGTCTACCCTGCTGGTGGACGGGCAGAACGCGGTGCCGAGTGCAGCGCTGGGTCAGGGCTACCGGTTTGTGCACCCTCGACTGAGTGGTGCACTGGCAAACCTTGCGGAGAGTGGAAGGACCGAAGAAAGATTGGTCCAGCAAGAATAAAAATAGGCACTAGCACTTAATGGTAAAGCGCGGATAGCTATCAATACCGTAGCTTAATCTCCAAATTTAATACATTACGCTCAGAAGTTGTCGAGTTGCCAGCGTCCACCGGTCACTCCTACCTGGCGTGGCTAGTCAGTTGTCGCTGAGTGGTTCCAGCGACTTGCGCGAACGGCTTTGCCCAGAAAAAGTGTCATGCGACCTGAATGCGGTTAGAAGAACGGTGCTCTCTCGTCACCCGTGGCACTCCGGTTGGTACATTTATACCGAACACCGAGGATCCAGGATGACAGACTACGATTTCAAAACATTGAACGACAAAGAGTTTGAGGCTCTTTGTACTGACCTCCTCAGCAGGGCTTTGAGTCACAAGTTTGAAAGATTTAAACCAGGAAAAGATGCAGGCGTTGATGGACGATATTTTGCCGAGGACGGCTCGGAGGTAATTTTGCAATGCAAGCATTGGGCAAATACACCTTTGCAGCAACTAATTACTACCCTAGGGCGTGATGAGAAGGCCAAGTTGGATAAGCTTAAGCCTAGCCGATACATTTTAGCGATTTCAAATCCTCTATCGAGGCTTGACAAGAAAAAAATTTCAACTGTACTGTCACCGCATCTTGCTCGAGATAGCGACATATACGGAAAAGAAGATCTTAATGATCTCTTGAAGCAATTTCCAGATATTGAAAGGTTGCACTACAAGCTATGGCTACATAGCACAAACATTTTGGCTATCATCACGCAAAGCGGAATAATTGGACGAAGCGAGTTCACCATCGAGCAGATTGCCCAAAAGGCATCCCGATATGCGCTGACGGAAAATCACAAAAAAGCGGCAGAAATTCTAAATAATTTGGGCGTTCTGATAATTTCAGGTGATCCGGGAATAGGGAAGACGACGCTCGCTGAACACCTATGCCTACAATATGCGGCAGATGGCTTTGCATTCGTCAACGTGATCGACGACATCAGTGAAGCTGAGAAAGTTTTTTCGAAGGATACAAAACAGATATTTTATTTTGATGATTTTTTAGGTCGCAATTATTTAGAAGCACTCACGGGGCATGAAGGCGGGCATCTTGCTGCATTCATACGAAGAATTTCCACCAATAAATTGAAAAAATTTATCCTCACATCGCGAAGTACCATACTAAACCAAGGAAAATTTCTGATTGATGCATTCCATCACGAAAACCTAAAACGCAATGAGTATGAGCTCAGAATCGATGCACTCAGTGCAATTGACAAAGCGCGCATTCTTTATAATCACATCTGGCACTCAGGCTTGTCAGACGAGTTTAAAGAAGAATTTTACAGAGACAAGCGCTACCGCGTGATTATCGAGCACAAAAATTTTAATCCACGCCTAATCAGTTTTATAACCGATCCATCACGAAGAAATTCGGAGAATGTAAGTCAATATTGGCCGTATATTGAACAGTCTCTCTCGGATCCATCGCATATATGGGGTCACTCTTTTGATACTCAAGCAGACCCGGGCCAGCGTGCAATAGTTCTTCTCGTAGTTTTAAACGGCAAACGTATCCAAGAGCAACTACTTGCAAACGCCTTCCACAGGCTCGCAGATCGTCCAGGAGGACAAACTCTACGGGGATCACACGACTTTGGATCGTATATCCGCCTATTAACCGGTTCTTTTTTAAGCAGATTCTTTTTGGCAAAATTTGGAGCTGCACTAGATTTATTCAATCCGTCTATCGGCGACTTTGTTTTAAAAAAATATTCAAGCGATCCGAGAATTCTAAAGGATGGAGTAGCTGCTCTTCGTTCGATCAATGGACTAGCAACAATTCTAAATATAAGAATAGCCGGTTTAATTGCTGACGACGTGGTTAACGAAATTTTCCGTGACGTTCTGGCAGAGGCAGGGCGAGATGAATTTTATGACTACCCCATCTCGTTTGTTGCCAAGCTGTGTCAGGAAGTGCTGTTGTCCGATGCTTCGAACAAATATTTGGATCGTGCTCTTGAAGTCATTATTGAGAAAGGAGCAATAAATGATTTCGATCCATCTCTAAATACCGTCAGAATAGGTTTAGGCCTTGGAAAGATATCTGGTGCAAATGCGGTTCAGTTTGTGATGCGCAACTTGGAAGATATTAGCTCCGACGATGACATTTCCGATGCAACGGCTATCGTTGAGGAACTCCCAAGCGACATGCTGGAGCGAGATTCACTGGCAAATGCAATTTACGATCACGTTGTGGAACTTGCATCGAATTCCCTTGATGAATTTATCGAAGTTACCGATGCATTTTATGGAGTGGGATGGGAGGATACCGATGAAGCTGAAGATAATATTACAAAAATGATCGAGGAGAAATTTTCGCAGTTGGGAATAGAAATAACCAGATACTGCGCTAGGGATATCGCACAGTCGATCGATATTGAGAATCGTCTGCAAAAACATATAATGAATAGCAGCGAGTCCTATGATCGCGATGTATCTCCCAGTTTTTCCGGAGGTCCCGACGAAGTCGATGATCTGTTTGATCGTGGCTAAACAGTAAAAACTCGTACTTTAGAAATTTCTGCATGCGAAAACCTGTTCGGCAATTCCCACTGCGTGGTAGGGCCCCTTCAGCAACCGGACGAAAAATTTCGAATTTAAGCTGTGAAGTCAATAACGTAATCAACTCATTGGTCGAGACAGAAGGGCAGATAAAAACGGATGCTGCCCCCGACCGTTCGCATTTGACATTGAGCGTAATGCCAGCCATCGTCCTACGGCAAATTCTCCCGAAATATCACCTGACTCCGCGTCGTCTCCACCCCGCTCGTCGGCTCCCGCCCATCCCGCAGGTTGGCAAATATCCGAACGCAGTTCATCACCGCGCCCTGCGGGTTCTGCGTGATCACCGCGTCCATGGTTCCGTCAATCAACAGCGCCCGCGTATCCGGCGTGAGCCCGTGGCCGATGAACACGATCTTGCGGTCTGCCCCCGCCTCTTTCAGCGCCCGGCCAATGCCTTCGGCCCCGCCGCCGATGTTGTAGATGCCCGCTAAATCACCGTGCTGCTCCAGCAGCGCGCGGGCCTGGCGGTAGTTGCGTTCGGCGTCGTCCTGGCCTTCGCGCACGCCCACCACCTGCACCAGCGGGAACTGCTCTTCAAACAAGTGCAGAAAGCCCGCCTCGCGCTCCTCGTGGGCGCGGTAGCGCAGTGATCCAACAATCATCGCCACATGCGCCTTGCGGCTGTGGGCCAGCGGGCCCATGAAGCGGGCGATCAGGTAGGCGGCGGTGCGGCCCGCCGCGCGGTTGTCCAGGCCCACGTATGCCACGCGGCGCGAGTTGGATAAATCCGAGATCAGCGTGACCGTGGGCACGCCCTGCTCGGCCAGCTGGGCCACGGCCTCGCGCACCACGGGGTGCTCCAGCGCCATGAAGGCGATGCCGTCGCAGCGCTTGCTGTAGTGCAGCAGCGCCTTGGCCAGCGCGTCGGGGTTAAAGCTTTCGATGTACGCCGCCTGGCAGCGCACGTTGAACGGTGCCCAGTGGTCTTGCGCGTAGCCAATCACGTCGCCCAGCATTTGCAGAAAGCGGTTGCTGCCCTCGGGGATCAGCACCATCAGGCGCAAGGGCTGGGGTTGCAGCGCGGCGTGCAGCTCGGCCTGCGGCAGGTAGCCCAGGGTGGCGGCGGCCTGCAGCACACGCTGCGCGGTGGCGTTGCGCACGCCCGACCGCTGGTTCAGCACCCTATCGACCGTGGCGGTGGAGACGCCGGACAGCTGGGCGATGTCGGGGATGCGCGGGCTGCGGGGACTGCTGGGGTTGGGCGGGGTTTGGGCCATGTCGATTCAATCAAAAACCATCATCTAGTTTGCTGGTATTTGATGGATTCCGCGGATAGTATCACTGGGCGTTCGGTGCTGAAAGGCATCAAATCGAATCAGTACAAACCCTAGGTTGTGACGGTCGCCCTTTCGCGAAACCGATCACGCAGGAGACAAAGACATGCCTGGTATTTCCGCTCACGCTCGCCTGCGCCCACAGGGCAAGCCGCCAGCTTTTGGCCGCCGCGCCAGCACTTGCTGATTGACGCGCACGGCTGCCCACTCATGACCTACGAGTTCGACTTTGCCAGCGTGCTGGCCAACTGGCCCCAGTTTCTGGAAGGGGCGTGGATGACCATCCTGCTGTCCTTCCCGGCCACCGTGTTCGGTTTTGTGGGTGGCACGCTGCTGGCCATTGGCCGGCGCAGCGACCAGCGCTGGCTGGTGCGGGCCTGTGGTGCGTATGTGGAGGTGCTGCGCAACACGCCGCTGCTGGTGCAGGTGTTTCTGGTGTTCTTTGGCCTGGCCAGCCTGGGCTTCAAGGTGTCGGCGTTTGCTGCGGCGCTGCTGACCCTGGTGATCAACGTGGCGGCCTACACCTGCGAAATCATGCGGGCGGGTATGGACTCGATCCACAAGGGCCAGATCGAGGCGGCCGAGTGCCTGGGCCTGACGCGCCGGCAGGTGTATTGGCACGTGGTGCTGCGCCCGGCGATGGAGAAGGTGTACCCCGCGCTGACCAGCCAGTTCGTGCTGCTGATGCTGGCCTCGTCCATCACCTCGCAGATCTCGGTGGAAGAACTGACCGCCGTGGCGGCGCGGGTTCAGTCCGAGACCTTCCGCCCGTTTGAGGCCTACATATTGGTGGCGGTGGCGTACCTGGCGCTGTCGCTGCTGATGCGGCTGGGGCTGTGGGTGTTTGGGCAGATCGTGTTTACGCGCCAACGCAAATTGGGGAGCGCCAAATGATTGACGGTGGATTGAATTCGTACCACCTGCAGTACCTGCTGTTCGGCGCGCTGTGGACCATTGGCCTGTCGCTGATTGCGTTTGTGGGGGGTGGCCTGGCCGGGGGCGTGATTGCGCTGTGCCGCGTCAGCCCGATCAAGGCGGTGCGCTGGGCGACGATTGCGTGGATCCAGATCATCCAGGGCACGCCGCTGCTGGTGGTGCTGTTCCTGTGCTACTTCGGCCTGTCCATCATGGGGCTGGAGCTGCCCGCCATCGTGGCGGCCAGCATTGCGATGATTGTTTACGTCAGTGCGTATCTGGGCGAGATCTGGCGCGGGTGCATTGAATCGGTGCCGCGCACGCAGTGGGAGGCTGCCGAGTGCCTGGCCCTGTCGCGCACCCAGCGCATGCGGCTGGTGGTGCTGCCGCAGGCGGTGCGCATTGCCACGCCGCCCACGGTGGGCTTCATGGTGCAGATCGTCAAGAACACGTCGCTCGCGTCCATCGTGGGGTTTATCGAGCTGGTGCGTGCCGGGCAGCTCATCAACAACTCGATCTTTCAGCCCTTCACCGTGTACCTGCTGATCGCCATCGTCTACTTTGCGATGTGCTACCCGCTGTCGGTGTGGAGCCGCAAGCTGGAGCAGCGCCAGCAGTTTGGAAACCGTGGCGCAGCCACTGTGCCTGTGACCACCGCATGAAACGAGAAGACACCATGAACCTCGCCCAAGACGCTGCCGTGCACCCTTTCGCGCAAGCGGCCCTGTCTGCGCAACAACTACGACAACAGCAGCAGCCCGTGGTCGAACTGAAAGACGTGCACAAAAGCTTTGGCAGCAACCAGGTGCTCAAGGGCGTGTCGTTTGCCATTCCCCGGGGCCAGGTCGTGGCCATCATCGGCAAGAGCGGCTCGGGCAAGAGCACGGCGCTGCGCTGCATTGACCGGCTGGAGATCATCGACAGCGGCACCATCAATGTCTGCGGCCACGCGGTGCATGACCCGGCCATCGACCTGCGCCAGCTGCGCCAGGACGTGGGCATCGTGTTCCAGAGCTACAACCTGTTCCCGCACCTGACGGTGGAACAGAACATCACCCTGGCCCCCAAGGCCGTGAAGAACCTGCCCGCAGCCAAGGCGCGCGAGATTGCCGCCCGCACGCTGCAGCAGGTGGGCCTGGCGGACAAGGCGCAGGCCTACCCCGAGCAGCTGTCGGGCGGACAGCAGCAGCGCGTGGCCATTGCCCGGTCGCTGGCGATGGAGCCGCAGGTGATGCTGTTTGACGAGGTGACATCGGCCCTGGACCCGCAGCTCACCGGCGAGGTGCTGCGTGTGATCGAAGCGCTGGCCCAGGGCGGCATGACCATGGTGCTGGTCACGCACGAGATGGAGTTTGCCGCCCGCGTGGCCGACACCATCATCTACATGCACGAAGGCAAGGTGTGGGAGACCGGCCCGGGCGCGATGCTCAAAAACCCGCAGACCGCCGAGCTGCGCGACTTTCTTTCTCACGGGCTTTGAGATTCAGGCCTGCCCCTTTCGATTCGCTATTCAAAAACCACCAGGAGACAACCATGACCACTTCCCTCACCATCCTCCGCCGCACCCTGCTGGCCGTCAGCGCCGCCGCCCTTTGCGTGCCCGCCATGGCCGAGCTGGCCGACATCAAGTCCGCAGGCAAGCTGCGCGTGGGCATTGACTTTGGCGCGCCGTTTTACGGCTACGTGGACGAAAAGATGAAGCCCGTGGGCTCGGACGTAGAAGCGGCCGAGCTGCTGGCCAAGGACCTGGGCCTGACGCTGGAGATCGTGAACACCACCAACTCCTCGCGCATCCCCAACCTGCTGTCGAACAAGGTCGACCTGATCATCTCGTCGCTGTCGATCACGCCCGAGCGCCAGAAGGCGGTGGACTTCTCCATCCCCTACGGCGCCATCCAGGCCGCGGTGGGCGCGCCCAAGGGCCTCAAGCTCACCAGCATTGAAGACCTGGCCGGCAAAACCGTGGCCGTGACCCGTGGTGGCCCGCAAGACAAGATCGTGACCGAGCGCGCGCCGCAGGCCAAGGTGGTGCGGTTTGATGACGAATCGGCCTCCATCACCGCGGCTGCCACGGGTCAGGCGGACATCGTAGCCATCACGCCGCCGATCATCGCGGCCATCGCCAAGAAGAACCCGTCGCGCGACTTCGAGACCAAGTTCATCCTGCAGTCTTACCAACTGGGCGTGGCCATGCGCAAGGGCCAACCCGAGCTGATGGCCGCCGTGAACGGCTGGATCAAGACCAATCTGGCCAACGGCAAGTTGAACGACATCCATGTGAAGTACGCGGGCGTGCCAATCCCCAAAGAAATCATCGACGGCGCCAAGTAAGTAAATAAAGCAAGCCTGCAACCTGGGCGGCGCCTGATGGGCCCCGCCCGGCTGCGCCCTGCCCTGACGCATCACCAACAAAGGAAATTCTTATGAGCCGTCATTTCGGCGCCATCCGCCAACTTGGCTATGTGGTCCACGACATCGAAGCCGCCATGGACTACTGGAGCAAGACCCTGGGCGTGGGCCCCTGGTTCTACAACCCCAAAGTCCCGATCAAAAACTACATCTACAAGGGCGAGTCGTACGAGCCGCACAACTCGGTGGCGCTGGCCAACTCGGGCTATGTGCAGGTCGAGCTGATCCAGACGCGCAACGACGTGCCGTCGATGTACCGCGACTTTCTGCAAGCCGGGCGCACCGGGCTGCAGCACGTGGCGTACTGGACGAGCGAGTACGACGCAGACTTGGCACGGCTGACGGCCCAGGGTTTCAAAACGGTGATGAGCGGCGAGGTGGGCGAAAAGGGCCGCTTTGTCTACTTCGACACCGAGTACCACCCCGGCACCGTGATCGAGCTGTCGGAAGTGGCCGGGCCCAAGGGGCGGATGTTCGACCTGATCCGTGCGGAGTCGGAAACCTGGGACGGCACGACGGACCCGGTGCGGCCGTTCCCAGACCTGTCCAAGATCTGAAGAAGGTCTGATGAAGTGCGTCTCTCAGATAGGTACATCAACCTGAGCACCCGCACCGGCGCTCGGGGTTGACCCCCTCTCCCCTCGCGGGAGAGGGTTGGGGAGAGGGGGCCCGCACCCGTGCCGCGCCCGTTGCCCCCCTCTCCCACAAGGGGAGAGGGAGTGAGAACCAGCTGAGATAGATAAAAAATCAGGCAAATTAGCCTCTAGCGCTTGTTCCATCAGAGCCAACAGCTATCAAAAAAGTAGTAAAGCCTTGACCATGTCCCCAGACCGCTTTGAAGCCACCTACCTGATCGAGACCCCGCTGGACCCGGCCCACGTGGCCGAAGTGCTGGCGGGCGAACAATCGTGTGGCACCTTCACCCGCGTAGAGGGCGAGACCGACGCACTGCGCGAACGCGCTCGCGCCACGGTCGAGTCGGTCGAGCTGCTGGACGTGGCGCCCGTGCCGTCGCTGCCCAACGGGTGGATGCAGCGGCGCGGCATGTTCGACACGCCGCAGACCTGGCAGCGCGCCCGGCTGCGCGTGAGTTTTCCGTGCGACAACATCGGCCCCAACCTGCCCACGCTGGCGGCCACCGTGTCGGGCAACCTGTACGACCTGGGCGAAGTCACCGGCCTGCGGCTGGAGTCCATGAAGCTGCCCAGCGCCTACCGCGCGCAGTTCGATATGCCCCGCCACGGCATCGCTGGCACCCGCGCGCTGACCGGCGTGCAGGGCCGCCCGCTGATCGGCACCATCATCAAACCCAACGTGGGCCTGTCGGCGGAGGAAACCGGCGACCTGGCCGGCCGCCTGTGCGCCGCCGGGGTGGACTTCATCAAGGACGACGAGGTCTGTGCCAACCCCGTGCACGCGCCGCTGGCCGACCGCGTCAAAGCCGTGATGCGCCGGGTGCGCGCCCACCAGGACAAGACCGGCAAGCTGGTGATGGTGGCCTTCAACATCACCGACGAGACCGACGCCATGCGCCGCCACGCCGACCTGATCGCCGCCGAAGGCGGAAGCTGCGTGATGGTCAGCCTCAACTGGTGTGGATATTCGGCCGTGCAAACCCTGCGCCGCCACACCCCGCTGGCGCTGCACGGCCACCGCAACGGCTACGGCGCACTGTCGCGCCACCCGCTGCTGGGCTTTTCGTTCAACGCCTGGCAAACGCTGTGGCGCCTGGCGGGGGTGGACCACATGCACGTGCATGGCCTGCAAGGCAAGTTTTCGCAGACCGACGAAGAAGTGATCGAGTCGGCCCACGACACGCTGGCGCCGCTGTGTGAAGGGCTGGACGACCGCGTGCTGCCCGCCTTCTCCAACGGCCAGTGGGCCGGCACCGTGCCCGCCACGTGGGACAGCATCCAGTCCAACGACCTGCTGTTCATGTCCGGCGGCGGCATCCTGGCCCACCCCGACGGCCCCGCGGCCGGCGTGGCCAGCCTGCAGCAGGCATGGGACGCAGTGCAAAAGGGCGAGACCCTGGCCGCGCGCGCGGCCCACGCCCCCGAGCTGCGCCGCGCCATCGACTTCTTTGGCAAGAAGTAAGCCCATGACAACGCCCCTGTACGGCTGGTACGGCGACGACTTCACCGGCGCCACCGACACCCTGGCCGTGCTGGCGCAAGCCGGCCTGCGCTCGATGCTGTTCATGGGCGTACCCAGCGCCGAGGCCCTGGCCGCTGCCGGGCCGCTGGATGCGGTGGGCATCGCTGGCGCTGCGCGCGCCATGCCGCCAGACGCCATGCGGGCCGAGATGTCCGCTGTAGGCCGCTTCTTTGAAAAGCTTGCACCGCCGGTGCTGCACTACAAGGTGTGCTCCACCTTCGACAGCGCCCCGCATGTCGGCAACATCGCTTGCGGCATTCAGACCCTGCACCCGTTCGTGAACAACCGCTGGGTGCCCATTGTGGGCGGGCAGCCCAGCCTGGGGCGCTACTGCGCGTTCAGCAACCTGTTCGCTGCGGCGGGCACGGGCGGCGCCGTGCACCGCATCGACCGGCACCCCACCATGCGCCAGCACCCGGTCACGCCCATGGGTGAGGCCGATCTCCGGCTCCATCTGGCGCGCCAGGGGCTCGATGGCATCACCGCCCTGCACTACCCGCTGTACGACGCCACCAACGACACCGACACCGACGCCCTGGACGCCGCGCTGCAGGCCCTGCTGGCGCATGGCGCGGCGTCCCACGCCATGGCGCCCACCTTGCTGGACCTGACCACGCCCGGCCAGTTGGCCACAGTGGGCCGCCTGCTGTGGCAGCAGTCCCAACACGCCCGGTTGCTGGCCGTGGGTTCCAGCGCCGTGGCCCAGGCGCTGGTCGCCCACTGGGGCAAGCCGGCGTTAACGGCCGCTGCACCGCTGGCGCCCGCCGACGGGCCGGTGTTGGCCTGGGCGGGCAGCTTGTCCCCCCTGACCGCCGCGCAGGTGCAGGCCGCCACCGCATACCACCGCATCGCAGTGGACGCCCAGCGGCTGTGCAGCGACATGGCCTACGCGCAGGGCCTGCAGGACGCTATCTGCGCGGGGTTGCACAGCGGACAGAACGTACTGGCCTTCACCGGCCCCACGGACGGCGCGCCGCTGGCCGCTGCGGTTTCGTCCACCGACATCGCCCAGGCCAGTGCCGATCTGATCGCCCGCGTGGTGCAAGCCCGCGCAGAACGCGGCGCGCCACTGCGCCGCATCGGCATCGCCGGCGGTGACACGTCAAGCCACGCAGTCCAGGCGCTGCAGTTGTGGGGGCTGTCGTACAAGACCACGGTCTGCCCAGGGGTCACGCTGAGCAGCGCACACAGTTCAGAACCGTCGCGCGACGGGCTGGAGCTGATGCTCAAGGGCGGGCAGATGGGGGGAACGGATCTGTTCGAAAGGCTGCTCGGCACCGCCTGACGGAGACATCCAGGCGATAAGAAGCCCGCGCATGGCGGGCTTCTTATGGAAAGGCTTAGCGGAAGGCAAGCCTCCCGCTATTTCTTCAAACACGTGGAACGGGAGTTCCTGAGTTCACGCACAGCGCCAGGTTCAGCGCCTTGATCGCGGTCTTGTAGTCCTCGCGCTCGATCACGAACTGCATGTTCACCTGCCGCAGGGTCTGGGACACGCAGTTGACGTTGACCCGCGCATCGGCCAGCGCCTGTGCGGCCTTGGCCAGCACGCCAGGGATGCCGATGTTGGAGCCGATGGTGCACACAATCGCGCTGGGCTTGATCGTCACGATCTGGTAGCCCTCCTGCAGCTCGGCCACCAGCTCGGGCGTGACTTGGTTGTCCCACACCAGATGGGCGATGGAGTTGGCGTTGGTGGCCTTGAGGATGTAGCTCACATCGTGCTTGCAGAACACGTTCATCAAGCCCGCATCAAAGCCCACGGTGCCCACCATGCTGGGGTCGTGGATCTCGATCAGCGTGACCTTGTCGGTGCCGGTCACGATCTCCACACGCGCGCGCTCACCCACGAAGTCCTTGGTGATCAGCGTGCCGGGGTGGTCGGGCTCAAACGTGTTCTTCAGGCGGATGGGGATGCCCGCCAGTTCCATGGGCTTGGCGGCCTTGGGGTGGATGGCTTCCATGCCCACGTCGGCCAGTTGGTCGGCCACGTCGTAGTTGGTGGCGCCCACCACGATGGCGTTTTCCAGGCCCACCAGGTTGGGGTCGGCAGACGACAGGTGGAATTCCTTGTGGATCACGGCCTCTGCGGGGCGCACTTCCACGGCGATCTTGCTGAAGGTGACCTCGGAATAACCGCGGTCAAACTCGCGCATGATGCCTTCGGTGCCCTTGGTGTAGCCGGTGGCCACCACCACCTTGTCGCTCAGGTCCAGGCCCTTGAAGCTCTGCGCAATGCGCTCGTCGATGGTCCAGGCTTCGTTGTCATCAAAGCCAGCCAGGTCCATCAGAGTGGCGTTCACACCATTGGCCTTGAGGATCTCGACCGAGTTGAACGCGCTGTGCGACTCGCCAATCGAGGCCAGCACTTCACGCGCAGCCAGCAGCACATCCTTGCGGCTCAAATAGCCGCTGGCCAGCACATGCTGCATGGCCCCCAGATACTCGCGCGCCTGACCAATGCGCTGGTCGATAAAGGCATCGGCCACATCCAGCGGCAGGCCCAGCTCTGCGTAGCCCGCGTTGAGTTTTTTCAGGCTGACCGCCAAACCCGTCAAGGCATCCTGATAACCCTTGCCTTCCGCAAACAAGGCATAAATGCCGCGCTCACCCGTCTTCTTGTGCTCCAGCAGCTGGTTCGTCACGCCTGAATAGGCCGACACCACGTAGATGCGGCCGTAAATGCGTTTGGGGTCGTGCAGCACGATGTGGCGCAGCACATCGCCAAAAGCGGTCATGGAAGTACCGCCGATTTTCTCGACAGAGATCTTGGAGGAGTTGACGTCTGACATGGGCAAGCTCAGAGGAGCAAAAAAGATTGGGAGGCCGGGCGGATTTTCTGCCCCATGGATGGCGGCAGAAAACCCTCTATTTTCCACGACTTTTGTCGGGGCAGATTGGGGCAGGCCCGACAGACGGGTGCAAGGCACGTACCGTGGCAAAGGAAGTCCTCATTGCGATCTGTGGTCGCAGTTGAACGACCACGCGAATTGCCCGGCACGTTGACTCCATCACGAGGGGCTCACAAAACTCAGCGCAGCGGCCCTGGCCGGGCGGCGATTCTCGGCGTCTGTATGAAACAAACTTCTGGTTTGCGACACTTGATCAAAGTCGCGAAGCATCTGCTGTTGAGCGGGGGGCGCTGGAATCGCAAGCTGCGTCTCCAGTCCTGCAGACGGAAGGGTTGTGCATGGCTTCAAAATCCGCAATCGGTACTGGGGGCGCCATTAAATACCCCTGGTAGGCATGGCAGCCGCAGTTGGCCAGAAAGGCCCTCTGCGCCTCCTGTTCCACGCCCTCGGCAATCACGCGCAGACCCAGGCTTTCCGCCAGAGCGATCACCATGCGGGCGATGGCGGCGTCGTTCGGGTCGACCAGGATGTCCTTGATGAAGCCCTGGTCGATTTTGAGCTGGTCCAGCGGCAGGCGCTTCAAGTAGGTCAGCGACGAGTAGCCGGTGCCAAAGTCGTCCAGCGAAAAGCCCACCCCGTGGGCCTTGAGCGCGTCCATCTTGATGATGGTGTTCTCTACATCGACGACGAGGACGCTCTCGGTCAACTCCATCTTGAGCCTGTGTGGCGGGGCGCCGGTGTCGCGCAGTAGCGCCAGCACCTGCGCAACAAAGTCGTCCTCCTGCATTTGCTTGGCACTGACGTTCACCGCGATAGAGAGACCCTCTGTTTCCGGGCGCACGGCCCATCGCGCCAGTTGCGCGCAGGCCGTCTGTATCACCCAGTAGCCCAGCGGCACGATCAGGCCGGTTTCCTCGGCCAGAGGAATGAAGTACGACGGACTCACCATGCCGCGCTGTGGGTGCCGCCAGCGCAGCAGCACCTCGGCTCCAGTGATCTGGCTCTGGCCCTCTACCTGGGGTTGGTAATGCAGCGCAAACTGCTGCTGCCGCAAGGCTTCGCGCAGATCGGACTCCAGCACTGCGCGCTCACTGACCGCAGCCTGCATTGCCGTATCGAAAAACCGCAAGGTGTTGCGCCCTGCTGTCTTGGCCTGGTACATCGCCAGATCGGCCTGCTTGAGCAGTTCGTCGATGGAGTCACGCGGCCCGTCGAACAGTGCCACGCCGATGCTGGGCGTGCTGCGCACATCGTGCCCCGCCAAGGGGTAAGACAAATTCAGCGCCGAAAAGATCTTCTCGCCCACGATACGGCAGTGGGCGGCCACCTCTTCCGGGTTCTCGCCCAGGTCTTCCAAGATCACCACAAACTCGTCACCGCCCAAGCGGGCCACGGTATCGCCCTCGCGCACACAGGTCACCAGGCGGCTCGCTACCTGCTGCAGCAGCAGATCGCCTTTGTCATGGCCCAGGGTGTCGTTCAGGGTTTTGAAGTGGTCCAGATCAATGAACAGCAAGGCGCCGCACTTGGCGCTGCGGGAGCTGGCGACCAAGGCCTGCTTGAGCCTGTCCATCAGCAGGCGGCGGTTCGGCAACCGGGTCAGCGGGTCGTAGAAAGCCAGGCTGTTGATCTCGTCTTCGGCCGCCTTGCGCGCAGTGAAGTCTTCGATCACCCAGATGCTGCCGGCCTGCGGCTGCTGCGGGTTGAGGCTGCGCTTGCGCACATGTGCCCAGAAGTGTGTGCCGTCCTGGCGCTGCAAAAACCGCAACTCCTCGTCCAGCCGAGTGTCGGGCAGCGGGCTGTCTGCCGGATAAAGTGCGCTGGCCGGCAAGCCCGCCATGGCGCCATGGCCATAGCGAAAGATTTGCTCTGCATGGCGGTTGGCGATGTGCAGTTTGCCGTCGCGCACGAACAGCACGCCCACCTGCACATTGCTCAAGATGACCTGCTGCTCGGCGAACGAGGTTTTCAGGTCGCTGCGCATACGGTCCATCTGATGGGCCAGGCGGCCGATTTCGTCCTGCCGCTCCCAGCCTATGGACTGCTCAAAATCGCCACCGGCCAGCCGGTTCGAAAACAGCGTCAACCGGTGCAATGGCCGCAGCACGCGCAAGTGCAGCGCCACCAGAATACAGCCCAGGGACAGCACAAACTGACCCAGCAGGATGAACGCATAAGCCCTGCGGTCCCGGGCAAACTCCTGCTGCTTCAGGCCGTCGTCGACCTCGATCTCGACGAAGCCCGCCAGCTCTTCAGTGCCATTGCCGCGCATCAGCAGCGGCCGCTGCACCACTTGGGACGTCCCCAGCCTGCGCTGGGCTTGCTCCAGCACCACGATAGGCACTTTGTCGGAATCGCTCACCGTGATTCGCACCACTTGCGGATCCAGCAAGGCCGACTGCCCGATGGTGCGCACACTGACGGTGTTGTAGTTCCACACCGGTATCGCCAAGCTGTTGGACAGCTGCAGAGCCCTTTCGTCCAGGTAGGCAGACAGCTCCTTGTTGATCTGCTCCTGGCGCAGGTAGCTGAGGGTCATGATGCCAATCAGGGCGGGCACGAACAGGCCGGCCGCCATGGCAACCACCATGCCGACGCTCAGGCTGCTCAGCCGGTCACCCAGCTTGGACATGGACTTTCTCGGTCTTTGCAATGAGCAGGAAACGGTGAACCCTGGGCCATGGGTGTCAACACCGGCTGCACATCAGCTTCTGGATTTCGGGGGTCTTGTAGTTGGCGCGCGTCACCAGGGTGATGTCGGTAAAAATGGTTCGGGTTTGGATCGCCTGGTTGCGGGCCGCTGCAGCGGCAGCCTGTATGCCCTTGTAGCCCATCTGGGTGGGGTTTTGAATCACCAGTCCATGGATCTCCTGCTGCTCCAGGCCTGTGAGCAGAAAGTCGGTGGAGTCAAAGCCGATAAAACGCAGCTTGCCGGCCAGGCCTTTGTCGCGCAACGCGCGCAGCATGCCGTCGGTGGACGATTCGTTGACCGCAAACACGCCGTCGATACCCGGATGCGCCGCCAGCAGCTGAGTAGCGCTGTGCCGCGCCTTGCCAATCGAGCCGCCGCCGTAGACGTCGGCCACCAGCGTGACCTTCGGAGCCTTCTCTTTCAGGTAGTCGACAAAGCCCCGGGCCCGCTCATCGGTGGACGCGCTGCCGGCCACAGTCCGGAGCATGGCCACCTTCCCCTGGTTGTTCAGCAAGCCAGCCAGGTTCTTGGCCGCCAGTTGCCCACCCGCGTAGTTGTCGGAGGTGACAAAGTTGAGGTGCTGGTTACCGTCCAACCCCGAATCGACCGCAATCACCTTGATGCCCAGGGCCACGGCCTTCTGCACAGACTCGACCAGGCGCGCCCTGTCGGTGGGCGCGATCAGGATCGCATCCACCCCGGGCTTGGTGTAGAGCTGGACGATCTTGATCTGGGAATCGGTGTCGTCGTTGTGCTCTGGTCCGCGCCATGTGAGCTTGACGTGACCGTCTTCCTTCACCGCTTTATCGACCCCGATGCGCATCAGCTCCCAGAAAACCTGGTCGCTGGACTTGGGTATGAAGACGATGTTGACGTCCTTTTCTGCCGCCTGTGCCGTGCACAGCGCGAGCAACCAACAGCCAACCAACACGGTACGAAAGAACGAGTTCATTGGTATCCCCTTGGTGGGGCTCGCCGCGCACTTGTGCCTATCAAGACGGGGCCCCAATGCGCGTCTTGTAACCAGAAGATACACGATTCAAGCCCGAGCACCGCAAGAACATACCCTTGCCTGCAAATAACCCGGAAAAACGCTAACAGGGCCATCCTCAACGCCCTGTTTTGATAGCACCTCACGATTTATCTATAAGCGCTGGAGGCCGATTTCGCCGATAAAAAAGTGGGGGATGGAAAGCCGCTTCTGCACATGCTTGGGCGTCTCAGTATCGACGACGATGGCCACAGCCATATCGGCGGCCGACCATTGATCTGGCGCGCCAAGCAAAAAGCCCGAACCGTTGCGGGTTCGGGCTTCCATGCAGGCAAGCGTTAAAGCACTTTATTTCTTCTGCGGCGGAACATCCGTGCAGCTGCCGTGCGCAATCTCCGCCGCCATGCCGATGCTTTCGCCCAGCGTGGGGTGCGGGTGGATGGTCTTGCCGATGTCCACTGCGTCTGCGCCCATCTCGATGGCCAGCGCGATCTCGCCAATCATGTCGCCCGCATGGGTACCGACCATGCCACCGCCCAGGATCTTGCCGTGGCCATGGGCCTCTGGCGAGTCGTCGAACAGCAGCTTGGTCACGCCCTCGTCGCGGCCGTTGGCGATGGCGCGGCCAGAAGCCGTCCAGGGGAACAGGCCCTTCTTGACCTTGATGCCTTGCGCCTTGGCCTGGTCTTCGGTGAGGCCCACCCATGCCACTTCGGGGTCGGTGTAGGCCACCGACGGAATCACGCGGGCGTTGAAGGCGGCGGAGGCCAGTTCCTTGTTGCCCTGCAGTTCACCAGCAATCACTTCTGCCGCCACATGCGCCTCATGCACCGCCTTGTGCGCCAGCATGGGCTGGCCCACGATGTCGCCGATGGCGAAGATGTGCGGCACGTTGGTGCGCATCTGAATGTCGACGTTGATGAAGCCACGGTCCGTCACGGCAACGCCAGCCTTTTCGGCGGCAATCTTCTTGCCGTTGGGTGTGCGGCCCACAGCCTGCAGCACCAGGTCGTACACCTGCGGCTCGGGGGCGGTGCCGCCCTCTTCTGCCGGGGCGAACGTGACTTTGATGCCTTCAGGGGTTGCCTCTGCACCGACGGTTTTCGTCTTCAACATGATGTTGTCGAAGCGCTTGGCATTCATCTTCTGCCAGATCTTGACGAGATCGCGGTCAGCGCCCTGCATCAGGCCGTCCATCATTTCGACCACATCGAGGCGCGCGCCCAGCGTGCTGTACACGGTGCCCATTTCGAGACCGATGATGCCGCCGCCCAGAATGAGCATGCGCTTGGGCACTTCCTTGAGCGCCAGGGCGCCGGTGGAGTCGACCACGCGTGGATCGTCTGGCATGAAGGGCAGGCGCACGGCCTGGCTGCCGGCGGCGATGATGGCTTTCTTGAAGGCGATGACCTTCTTGCTACCCGTCTTCTCCTGCGCAGTGCCGGTGGTTTCTTCCACTTCCAGGTGGTTGGCACCCACAAAGGCACCGTAGCCACGCACGGTGGTCACCTTGCGCATCTTGGCCATGGCGGCCAGGCCGCCGGTGAGCTTGCCGATGACCTTTTCCTTATGGCCGCGCAGCTTGTCGATATTGACGGCAGGGGCGCCAAAGTCCACGCCCAGGTCGGCCATGTGGCTGACCTCGTCCATGACGGCTGCCACGTGCAGCAGCGCCTTGGACGGGATGCAGCCCACGTTCAGGCACACGCCGCCCAGGGTTGCGTAGCGCTCGACGATGATGACCTTGAGGCCCAGATCGGCCGCGCGGAAGGCAGCCGAGTAGCCGCCAGGGCCGCCGCCGAGCACGAGCACGTCGCAGTCCATATCGGCAGTGCCTGCAAAGCTGGATGCTACTGGATTGATAGCTGCTTGCGCTTGTGGGGCGGGCAGTGGGGCCGTTTTTTGCTCAGAAACGGCGGATGCCGGGGCTGTAGCAGGCGCTGGAGCTGCCGCGCCCGCGCCCTGCACTTCCAGCGTCAGCACCACCGAGCCTTCGGCGATCTTGTCGCCAAGCTTCACTTTCAGCTCCTTGACCACGCCAGCGTGGCTGGAGGGGATTTCCATGGAGGCCTTGTCGGACTCCACGGTGATCAGGCTTTGCTCGGCCTTGATGGTGTCGCCGGGTTTGACCAGCACTTCGATGATGGCCACTTCGGCGAAGTCGCCGATGTCGGGCACCTTGATGTCGATGATTGCCATGGTGTGTCTTGCCCTTTCGTTACATCACGATGCGGCGGAAGTCCGCCAGCAGCGAGGCAAAGTACACGTTGAAGCGTGCGGCGGCCGCGCCATCGATCACGCGGTGGTCCCAGCTGAGCGACAGCGGCAGCATCAGGCGCGGTGCGAACTGCTTGCCGTCCCATTTCGGTTCGATGCTGCTCTTGCACACGCCCATGATGGCGACTTCGGGCGCGTTGATGATGGGCGTGAAATAGCGCCCGCCAATGCCGCCCAGCGAGCTGATGGAGAAGCAGCCACCGGTCATGTCCGCCGGGCCGAGCTTGCCGTCGCGCGCCTTCTTTGCCAGGTCGCCCATCTCTTGCGAGATCTGGACGATGCCCTTTTGGTCGGCGTCGCGGATGACGGGCACAACGAGGCCGTTGGGCGTGTCGGCCGCAAAGCCGATGTGGAAGTACTGCTTGAGCACCAGCTGGTCGCCGTCGAGCGAGCTGTTGAACTCGGGGAACTTCTTGAGCGCGGCCACGGCGGCCTTGATCATGAAGGCGAGCATGGTGACCTTCACGCCACTCTTCTCGTTCTCTTTGTTGAACTGCACGCGGAAGGCTTCGAGGTCAGTGATGTCCGCGTCGTCGTGGTTGGTGACGTGCGGGATGACGACCCAGTTGCGGTGCAGGTTGGCGCCGCTGATCTTCTTGATGCGCGAGAGGTCCTTGCGCTCGACGGGGCCGAACTTGGTGAAGTCGACCTTGGGCCAGGGCAGCAGATCCAGGCCCACACCGGAACCGCCAGACCCAACGGATGCGGCAGGCGCCTTGGCAGCCTGCGCCTTGGTTTGGGTGGCACCCGACATCACCTGCTTGGTGAAGGACTGCACGTCGTCTTGCGTGATACGGCCCTTGGGGCCACTGCCCTTGACTTCATCGATGGGCACACCCAGCTCGCGGGCGAACTTGCGCACCGAGGGCGATGCGTGCGGCAGGCCCGCTGTGGGCGTGCCAGGCTGGTGGGCGGGCACGGAGGCCGTAGCGGCGACCGGTGCAACGGCTGCTGCAACCGGTGCAGCAGCGGGAGCCGCCGCCGGCGCCGCCGGCGCTGCAGCGGCAGCAGGCGCACTGCCCGCCACCCCTTCCAGCAAGGCCACCAAGTCGCCGATGTTGACGGTGTCCCCAATCTTGACCTTGAGCTCCTTGACCACGCCAGCGGCGGGCGACGGAATCTCCATGGAGGCCTTGTCGGATTCGACGGTGAACAGCGATTGTTCGAGCTTGATGGTGTCGCCCACCTTGACCAGCAACTCAATGACGGCCACGTCCTTGAAGTCGCCAATGTCGGGCACGCGCACTTCCACCGGGCCTGCAGTTGCAGGGGCTGCAGCGGGTGCAACCGGTGCTGGCGCAGCGGCCGCAACGGGGGCGGGTGCAACAGCGGCAGGGGCTGGCGCAGCAGCCGGGGCTGAGGCAACCGCGTCTGCCGACTCGACCACGGCAATCACAGAGCCCTGCTTGACCTTGTCGCCCAGGGCGATTTTGAGTTCCTTGACCACGCCTGCGTGGCTGGACGGAATCTCCATCGATGCCTTGTCAGACTCGACAGTGATGAGCGACTGCTCGGCCTTGACCGTGTCGCCCACCTTGACCAGCAGTTCGATCACGCCCACTTCGTCGAAATCCCCGATGTCCGGGACTTGAATGTCTACCAATGCCATTGTTGTCTCCGTTCGGTTTACGCGTACAGCGGGTTGACCTTGTCGGCCTGGATGTTGTACTTGGCAATCGCCTCGGCCACCTTGGTGGCGGGCAGCACGCCGTCTTCGCTCAGCGCCTTGAGCGCAGCGACCACGATGTAGTGGCGGTTGATCTCGAAATGCTCGCGCAGCTTGCTGCGGAAGTCGCTGCGGCCAAAGCCGTCGGTGCCCAGCACCTTGTAGGTACGGCCCTTGGGGATGAAGGGGCGGATCTGCTCGGCGTAGGCCTTCATGTAGTCAGTGGACGCGACCACGGGACCTTGCGATGCGGACAGTTGCTGCGTGACGAAAGGCACCTTCGCTTCTTCGGTCGGGTGCAGCAGGCTCCAGCGCTCGGCGTTCTGGCCGTCGCGGGTCAGTTCGTTGAAGCTTGGGCAGCTCCACACCGAAGCGGCCACGCCCCAGTCCTTTTCAAGCAGTTCTTGCGCAAAGAACGATTCGCGCAGGATGGTGCCGCTGCCCAGCAGTTGCACGGTGGGCGCATCCTTGGGCAGTGCGGGCGCCTGTTTGCACAGGTACATGCCCTTGATGATCTGCTCTTCGGTGCCGGGTTGCAGGCCGGGCATGGGGTAGTTTTCGTTCAGCAGCGTCAGGTAGTAGAAGACGTTTTCCTGGCGCTCGACCATGCGCTTCATGCCGTCGTGCATGATCACCGCGACTTCGTGCGCAAAGGTCGGGTCGTAGCTCACGCAGTTGGGGATGGTGTTGGCCAGGATGTGGCTGTGGCCATCTTCGTGCTGCAGGCCTTCGCCGTTGAGCGTGGTGCGACCCGAGGTGCCGCCCAGCAGGAAGCCACGGGCTTGCATGTCACCCGCCGCCCAGGCCAGGTCGCCAATGCGCTGGAAGCCGAACATCGAGTAGTACACGTAGAACGGGATCATGATCCGGTTGTTCGTGCTGTAGCTGGTGGCCGCCGCGATCCAGCTGCTCATGCCGCCGGCTTCGTTGATGCCCTCTTGCAGGATTTGGCCCGCCTTGTCTTCCTTGTAGTACATGACCTGGTCTTTATCGACCGGGGTGTACTGCTGGCCTGCGGGGTTGTAGATGCCGATCTGGCGGAACAGGCCTTCCATGCCGAAGGTACGGGCTTCGTCCACCAGGATGGGCACCACGCGCGGGCCCAGGGCCTGGTCGCGCAGCAGCTGCGTGAGAAAGCGCACGTAAGCTTGCGTGGTGGAGATTTCGCGGCCTTCGGGCGTAGCCTCCAGGATGGCCTTGAAGGTGTCCAGCGCAGGCACGGTGAAGCTCTCGTCGGCCTTCACGCGGCGGTGTGGCAGGTAGCCGCCCAAGGCCTTGCGGCGCTCGTGCAGGTACTTCATTTCCGGGGTGTCGTCGGCGGGCTTGTAGAAGGGCAGTTCGGCAAGCTGGCTGTCGGGGATCGGGATGTTGAAGCGATCGCGGAAGGCCTTGATGTCTTCGTCGCTGAGCTTCTTGGTCTGGTGAACCGTGTTCTTGGCTTCGCCAATCTTGCCCATGCCAAAGCCCTTGACGGTCTTGACCAGCAGGACGGAAGGCTGGCCGCCATGGTTTTGAGCGGCATGGAATGCGGCATAGACCTTTTGCGAATCGTGGCCGCCGCGCTGCAGGTTCCAGATCTCGTCGTCGGTCATGTGCTCGACCATCTTCAGCGTGCGCGGGTCGCGGCCGAAGAAGTTCTTGCGCACGTAGGCGCCGTCGTTGGCCTTCATGGCCTGGTAGTCGCCGTCGTTGGTTTCCATCATGAGCTTGCGCAGCGCGCCATCATGGTCTTTGGCGAGCAACTCGTCCCAGCCCTTGCCCCAGATGAGTTTGATGACGTTCCAGCCCGCTCCGCGGAACTCGCCTTCGAGCTCTTGAATGATCTTGCCGTTGCCACGCACGGGGCCGTCCAGGCGCTGCAGGTTGCAGTTGATGACAAACACCAGGTTGTCGAGCTTCTCGCGCGCGGCCAGGCCAATGGCGCCCAGGGATTCGACCTCGTCCATTTCACCGTCGCCGCAGAACACCCAGACCTTGCGGTTTTCGGTATTGGCGATGCCGCGGGCGTGCAGGTACTTGAGGAAACGCGCCTGGTAGATGGCCATCAGCGGGCCCAGGCCCATCGACACCGTGGGGAACTGCCAGAACTCGGGCATGAGCTTGGGGTGCGGGTAGCTCGACAGGCCCTTGCCGTCCACTTCCTGGCGGAAGTTGAGCAACTGCTCTTCGCTCAGGCGGCCTTCCAGGTAGGCGCGGGCATAAATACCGGGCGATACGTGGCCCTGGATGTAAAGCAGGTCACCGCCGTGGTTCTCGCTCTCGGCATGCCAGAAATGGTTGAAACCCGCGCCAAACATGCTGGCCAGCGAGGCAAAGGAGCCGATGTGACCACCCAGATCGCCACCTTCGGGCGGGTGATGGCGGTTGGCCTTGACCACCATGGCCATGGCGTTCCAGCGCATGTAGGCGCGCAGGCGCTGTTCGATTTCAAGGTTGCCGGGGCTGCGCGCCTCCTGGCTGGGCTCGATGGTGTTCACGTAGCCGGTATTGGCCGAGAACGGCAGGTCCACGCTGTTCTGGCGGGCGTGTTCCAGCAATTGCTCCAACAGGTAGTGGGCGCGCTCGGCCCCCTCTTTGTCGATGACGGCGGACAGCGCATCCATCCACTCACGGGTTTCCTGTTGGTCGGTATCGGTGGCGGGCGCGTTGCCGTTTCCGGCCTGAGGGTCGGGCTGAGCTGACATGCTTTGTCTCCTGTAGGTGTAGCAGCAATTTAGTACGTTGGCTCTAGTTTCGCATATTTTTTTGGAATTTCAAATGGTGCCCATGCATTTCATATTACAAGAAAATGCTGCGAACGCACATTGCACATGCTCCGGATTCCGGGCTGCGGCTCCCCTACACTTGAAGGATGGATTCCCTGCCCCCTCACCCCTCCCCCACAGCCATGGTCGTGGCAGCGCCTGCCCGCTGGTGGCGCAAGTGGTGGCGCGGGTTGTCGCCTACCCGGCAGGACAGGTTTGCGGCGCTGGCACCCTTGGCTGCCGTGCTGATGTTTCTGGCCGCCATCGTGGCGGCGTTCTGGTATTTGCGCGCCGAAGAGGCCGAGCGCGAACAAGAAGCCCTACGGCGTGACGTGGAATACGCGCAACAGCGTGTGCGCCTGCGGCTGCTGGAGCGGCAGGAACAGCTCATGCGCATTGCGCGTGACCTGTCCAACCAGGAGCTGGAACGCACGGAGTTTGTGAGCCGTGCCGAAAGCCTGATCAGCCAATACCCCGAACTGCAGGCCATCACGTGGATCGACGAGCGCCGCCGCATCCGTGCCAGCCATGCAGCGCCCACGCTGGCCAGCAGCGAGTTGCGCATTGCCGGCGAAGTGCTCAAATCCGGCGACACGGCCGACACCTTTGGCCTGGCCCGCGACCTGCAACAGCCGGTGTACGCCCAGCCGGCCGCAACCTCGGGCGATTCAACCCCGCTGCTCCAGCTGCAGGTGCCTTTGAACAACCAGGGCAAGTTCAGCGGGGTGGTGCTGGGCGAATACTCCATCGACAGCCTGCTGCGCTACGGCACGCCGACCGAGGTGCTGGCGCGCTACGCCGTCACGCTGCTCGATGGCAAGAACCAGGTGCTGGCCGGAACCCCTTTGGGACCGCGCAACACGGCCACACAGCTCCTGCCTTGGTCACCCCGAGCCAACGAGTACGAGGTGCCCGTCTCCCCGGTGGGCAACGGGCTGGTGCTCAAGGCGCAGGCCTACCGCACCTCGCTGGGTGTGGTGGGCAGTGGGCTGTTCTGGCTGGTGGGCACGCTGAGCGCGATGACGGCCTGGATGCTGATCGCCACCTGGCGCCACACCCGCCGCCGCATGCAGGCCCAGCAGGCCCTGGTCGCAGAGACGAACTTCCGCCGCGCGATGGAGAACTCCATCCTGACGGGCATGCGCGCGCTGGACATGGAAGGCCGCATCACCTATGTGAACGCCGCTTTCTGCCAGATGACTGGCTGGAGCGAGGCCGAATTGGTGGGCCTGAAAGCACCCTTCCCTTATTGGCCCGACTCCGACCACGAAGCCCTGCACGCCAAGCTGCGCGACGAACTGTCCGGTAAAACCATTGTGGGCGGCTTCCAGGTGCGGGTGCGGCGCAAAAGCGGCACTCTTTTCGATGCACGGCTCTACGTGTCGCCCCTGATCGATGCACACGGCCAGCAGACGGGCTGGATGACCTCGATGACGGACATCACCGAGCCCAATCGCATCCGCGAACAGCTTTCCGCATCGCACGAGCGCTTCACCATCGTGCTGGAATCGCTGGACGCCTCGGTGTCCGTGGCGCCGCTGGGCAGCGAAGAACTGCTGTTCGCCAACAAGCTCTACCGCCAATGGTTCGGCTCGCAGACCGGCGGCCACCTGCAGCTGGTGGCGCAGGCGGGCGTGGTGCCCGTGGCGGGCACAGAGCATACGGGCATGGACGACGAAGACGGACTCATGGGCCTGCCCACCGACCCACTCACCAGTGCCCGCACCGAGAACGCCGAAATCTACCTGCCCGACCTGGGAAAGTGGCTCGAAGTACGTTCGCGCTACCTCAACTGGGTGGACGGCCGACTGGCCCAGATGGTGATTGCCACCGACATCACCCCCCGCCGACAGGCCGAGGAACAGGCGGCGCGCCAGGCCGAGCGCGCCCAATCCGTCAGCCGCCTCATCACCATGGGCGAGATGGCCTCCAGCGTGGCGCACGAACTCAACCAGCCGCTCACGGCCATCAACAATTACTGCAGTGGCATGGTCTCGCGCATCCAGAGCGGCCAGCTGACCGAAGAAGCGCTGCTCACGGCACTGCAAAAGACCGCCCACCAGGCCCAGCGCGCGGGCCAGATCATCCAGCGCATCCGGGCCTTTGTGAAGAAGAGCGAGCCCAACCGCACCCTGGCCGACGTGCATTCGATGGTCAACGAAGCCGTGGAGCTGGCCGACATCGAGCTGCGCCGACACAACGTGCGCCTGACTCACTACGTGGCCGCCCGCCTGCCGCCCGTGATGGTGGACACCATCCTGATCGAGCAGGTGCTGGTCAACCTGATGAAGAACGGCGCCGAAGCCATCCAGCACGCCAACCGTCCACCGTCGGGTCGCAGCGTGGAACTGCGCGTGGTGCCCAAACACGTCGAAGACCGCGAAGTGGTGGAATTCTCGGTGCAGGACACCGGCAAGGGCCTGGCCCCCGAAGTGCTGGAGCGCCTCTTCGAAGCCTTCTTCTCCACCAAGGAAGAAGGCATGGGCATGGGCCTCAATCTGTGCCGCAGCATCGTCGAGTCGCACCAGGGCAGGATGCTTGCGGAGAACCTCTACAATGGATCCGAGGTCACGGGCTGCAAGTTCTCCTTCTGGCTGCCGCTTGCCAAGCCTGCTGATGCCACTACAAATTCTGTAGCAAACATTCAAAAACCAAGGACAATTGCATGAGCTTGATTCCGAAAAAAGGCACTGTCTACGTTGTGGACGACGACGAGGCAGTTCGCGATTCCCTGCAGTGGCTGCTGGAAGGCAAGGACTACCGGGTGCGTTGCTTTGATTCGGCCGAGACCTTTCTCTCACGCTACGACCCCCGCGAAGTCGCCTGCCTGATTGTGGACATCCGCATGGGCGGCATGACGGGCCTGGAGCTTCAGGATCGACTGATCGAGCGCAAGTCCCCCCTGCCCATCGTGTTCATTACAGGCCACGGCGACGTGCCCATGGCCGTGAACACCATGAAAAAAGGCGCGCTGGATTTCATCCAGAAGCCTTTTGACGAGGAAGAACTAGTGGGCCTCGTCGAGCGCATGCTCGACCACGCCCGCGAAGCCTTCGCCGGCTACCAGCAGGCCGCCAGCCGCGATGCCCTGCTGTCCAAGCTGACCAGCCGCGAAGCCCAGGTGCTCGAACGCATCGTGGCCGGTCGCCTGAACAAGCAGATTGCCGACGACCTGGGCATCAGCATCAAGACGGTGGAGGCGCACCGCGCCAACATCATGGAAAAGCTCAACGCCAACACCGTGGCCGACCTGCTCAAGATCGCCCTCGGCCAGAACGCCCCCAAGGGTTGAAACTCACATTTTGATAGCTGCTCGCGTTTGCTGATAAAGCGCTAGAGACCAATTTGACTCATATTCTCTGACATGACAGCCCAACTCATCGACGGCAACGCCCTTTCCCGCCAACTGCGCAGCGAGGTGGCGCAACGCGCTGCAGCGCTCACCGCCCGCGGCCACCAGCCCGGCTTGGCCGTGATCCTGGTGGGTGAAGACCCTGCTTCGACCGTATACGTGCGCAACAAAGTCAAGGCTTGCGAAGACAGCGGCGTGCGCTCCATTTTTGAAAAATACGACGCCGATCTGAGCGAAGCCGCGCTGCTGGCCCGTATCGAGGCGCTCAATGCCGATCCCACGGTACACGGCATCCTGGTGCAAATGCCGTTGCCCAAGCACATCGACCCGCACAAGGTCATCGAGGCCATTGCGACATCCAAGGACGTCGATGGCTACTCGGTCCTCTCCGCGGGCGAGCTCATGGCCGGGCTGGAAGGTTTCCGGCCTTGCACGCCCTACGGCAGCATGAAGCTCATCGAATCCACCGGCCAGACCATCAAGGGCAAGCACGCCGTGGTCATTGGCCGCAGCAATACGGTGGGCAAGCCCATGGCCCTGCTGCTGCTGCAGGCCAACGCCACGGTTACCGTCACCCACAGCGGCACCCCCGACCTGGGCTACCACACCCGCCAGGCCGACATCGTGGTGGCAGCGGTCGGCCGCGCCAACACGCTCACAGCCGACATGGTCAAGCCTGGTGCCATCGTCATCGACGTAGGCATCAACCGCAAGGCGGACGGCAAACTCTGCGGCGACGTGGACTTTGACGGCGTCAAGGAAGTGGCCGGCTGGATCACCCCCGTGCCTGGCGGGGTTGGGCCCATGACCATTACCATGCTGCTGGTGAACACCATCGAAGCCGCTGAGCGCACTGCAGGGCACTGACCTGGGTCAGTGCTGTCGATGTCGGCGGCTTTGCAACTTGAACCTGCGCCATCTGGCGCCATCTGATTTCGCATGAGCAACGCCCTTCTCGACTTCTCGGACCTCCCCCATTTCGACCGCATCACACCGCAGGACGTGGCGCCTGCCGTGGATGTTCTGCTGGAGCGTGCCAATGCCGCGCTGGAGACCGTCACCTCACCCGACTTTCCAGCCCGCTGGGATGCGATTGCGAAAGTGCTGGATGTGGCCACCGAACGGCTGGGCACCGCCTGGGGCAGCATCAGCCACCTCAACAGCGTGGCCGACACCCCTGAACTGCGCGCAGCCTACAACGCCGCCTTGCCCAAGGTCACCGAGTTCTGGACGCGCCTGGGTGCCGATGAACGCCTGTACGCCAAGTACAAGGCCATCGACCCCGCCACCCTGACTGCAGAGCAGCGGCAGGCACACCTGAACGCGGTGCGCAACTTTGTGTTGAGTGGCGCGGAGCTGACCGGTGCAGCCAAGGAGCGTTTTGCGCAGATCCAGGAACGCCAGGCCGAGCTGAGCCAGAAGTTCAGCGAAAACGCCCTCGATGCCACGGACGCCTACGCTTACTACGCCACGGCCGAAGAACTGGAAGGCATTCCAGACGATGTGCAACAGGCCGCGCTGGCCGCAGCACAGGCAGACGGCAAGGAAGGCTACAAGCTCACCCTGAAGATGCCCTG
Organism: Acidovorax sp. sif0632; assembly: GCF_019218805.1. NCBI lineage: Bacteria > Pseudomonadati > Pseudomonadota > Betaproteobacteria > Burkholderiales > Comamonadaceae > Acidovorax > Acidovorax sp. sif0632. The sequence continues at coordinate 271,386 of NZ_JAHUWW010000006.1, forward strand.
CTACCTGCCGGTCATGCAGTTTGCCGCGCGCAGCGACCTGCGCGAGAAGCTCTACCGCGCCTATGTGACCCGTGCCTCCGACCAGGCTGAGGGCGATGCACGCAAATTCGACAACACAGCGCTGATCAGCGAAATCCTGGCACTGCGCCGCGAAGAGGCCCAACTGCTGGGCTACGCCAATTTTGGGGAAGTGTCCGTGGTACCCAAGATGGCCCAATCACCGGCGCAGGTGATCACCTTCCTGCGCGATCTGGCCCGACGCGCCCGCCCTTACGCCGAGAAAGACATCGCCGACCTGCGCGCGTTTGCCGCCGAACACCTGGGCCTGGCCAATCCGCAGGCCTGGGACTGGCCCTACATTTCCGAAAAGCTCAAGGAAGCGCGCTACGCCTTCAGCGAGCAGGAGGTCAAGAAGTACTTCACGGCGCCCAAGGTGCTGGCGGGCCTGTTCAAGATCATCGAAACCCTGTTCGAAGTGTCCATCCGGCGCGACACGGCCGCCGTCTGGCACCCAGCCGTTGAGTTCTACCGCATTGAGCGCACGCACCCGGAGGGCGCCCATAAGGGCACCCAGCTGGTGGGCCAGTTCTACCTCGACCAACCTGCACGCACCGGCAAACGCGGCGGCGCATGGATGGACGATGTGCGCACACGCTGGCTGCGCCCCGACACGGGCGTGCTGCAAACCCCGGTGGCGCACCTGGTGTGCAACTTCGCCAGCGGCGTGGACGGCAAGCCACCGCTGCTGACCCACGACGACGTGATCACCCTCTTCCACGAGTTCGGCCACGGCTTGCACCACATGCTCACCCAGGTGAACGAGCGCGACGTCTCGGGCATTGGCGGCGTGGAGTGGGACGCGGTGGAGCTGCCCAGCCAGTTCATGGAGAACTTCTGCTGGGAATGGGATGTGCTCAAGCACATGACGGCCCATGTGGACACGGGCGAGCCCCTGCCCCGCGCGCTGTTCGACAAGATGATTGCCGCCAAGAACTACCAGAGCGGCATGCAGACGCTGCGACAGATTGAGTTCTCGCTGTTCGACATGCTGCTGCACACCGAACACGACCCGGCCCAGGACATCATGCCTCTGCTGGACCAGGTGCGCCGCGAAGTGGCCGTGCTGCAGCCCCCGGCATTCAGCCGTACGGCACACACCTTCAGCCATATCTTTGCGGGCGGGTATGCCGCTGGCTACTACAGCTACAAATGGGCCGAGGTACTGAGTGCAGACGCCTACGCAGCCTTCGAGGAAACCGCTGGAAGCGACGGTCTGCCGAGTATAGAAACGGGTCGCCGCTACCGCCAGGCCATCCTGGAAGCCGGTGGCAGCCGCCCTGCGATGGAATCGTTCAAGGCCTTCCGGGGCCGCGAGCCCAGCCTGGAAGCCCTGCTGCGCCACCAGGGCATGGCGGAAGAATCGACTGCCTGAGCGAACCGAACCCACGGCCTGAAATGCACACGTTGCACCCAGGCCTGACGACAAAGAAGGAGCAAGGAGAATGAACATGCACAAGCCACTGACCGCCCCCCTGTTGGCGACTTTGCTGATGACACTGGCCTGCGCCAGCGTGCAAGCACAAGGCGTCTACCGCATCGTCGGCCCGGATGGCAAAGTGACGTTTTCGGACCGACCTCCCGCCGACGCCAATGCCAACGCGCAGCCCGCCCGCACGGCCAACGAGGCGCCCGCTATTGCCAACGGCGCGCTGCCCTACGAGCTGCGCCAGGTTGCCAACCGCTTTCCGGTCACTCTCTACACCGGCAACGACTGCCCGCCCTGCACCTCTGCGCGCAACCTGCTCACGTCACGGGGTGTCCCGTTTACCGAGCGCACCGTGTCCAGCAACGAAGACATAGCGGCGTTTCAAAGGTTGAGTGGCGGTACCGGCCTGCCCTTCGGCACCATCGGCGGCCAGCAGCTCGCAGGCTTTTCCGAAGGGGAATGGGTACAGTATCTGGACGCTGCGGGTTACCCGAAACAATCCGCACTGCCCCGAAACTACCGCCAGCCAGCGCCCACGCCATTGGTGGCCGTCAAGGCGGCAGAACCCGCAGCAGCGGCCTCGGCCCCAGCGCCCGCAGCACCGTCCAGGGCACGCCCGCCCGCACCTGTCAATGATGGGCCATCACCCAGCAATCCCGCAGGTATCCGGTTCTGATCTCGGAGTGCGGGAACGCGCGGCCAACTGCCAAAACAAAGGGGCCTATTCAGGCCCCTTTTTCTTTGCCGGAAAAACTGCTCAGGAGTTCATGCTCAGTAGGTGAGCGTTTTCACACCCTGTGCGGTGCCCAACAGGCAGACAGACGCCTTCTGGTGGGCAAAAACCCCCACCGTCACCACCCCCGGCCACTGGTTGATGTCGGATTCAAACGCCAACGGGTCCGTGATCGAGAGCCCACGGACATCCAGGATGTGTTGACCGTTGTCGGTCACCAGGGGTTGCCCATCCCGCATCCGCAGCTGCGCCTGCCCCCCCATCGCCGTAAAACGCCGTGCAATGTGGTTGGCAGCCATGGGGATCACCTCGACCGGCAAGGGAAACTGCCCCAGCGCCTGGACCAGCTTGGATTCATCGGCAATACACACAAAACGCGTGGCCAGTGCCGCGACGATCTTCTCGCGCGTCAGCGCAGCGCCACCGCCCTTGACCATATGGCCTTTGCCATCGATCTCGTCGGCACCGTCGATGTAGACCGCAAGCGAAGCCACTTCGTTGGCATCAAACACTGGAATACCGAGCGCCTTGAGCCGCTCCGTGCTGGCCACCGAGCTGGAGACAGCACCCTTGATCTGGTCCTTGATGGTAGCCAGTGCGTCAATGAACTTGTTGACGGTGGAGCCGGTGCCTACGCCCACAATCTCGCCAGGCACCACATATTGCAGTGCGGCTTGGCCTACCAGGGTCTTGAGTTCGTCTTGGGTCAGGGAAGGAGTGGTCGTCATGGGAGAAAATCAGGGGTAATTCTTGAATTATCCCTCCATGTCCCTGATCCCCTACGCCCTCACCCGCCCCTTTCTCTTTGGCATGGATGCCGAGACCGCCCACGAACTCACCATGGACATGCTGGCACGCGGGCAGCGCACTCCGCTGCAGTGGGCCTGGTGCAACGAAACCGTGGACGACCCCGTGGAACTGGCAGGCCTGACCTTTCCCAACCGCGTGGGTATGGCGGCAGGCCTGGACAAGAACGCCCGCTGCATCGACGCACTGGGTGCCATGGGCTTCGGCTTTGTCGAAGTGGGCACGGTGACGCCCAAGGCGCAGCCCGGCAACCCCAAGCCGCGCATGTTCCGCCTGCCCGAAGCCCGGGCGCTGATCAACCGCCTGGGCTTCAACAACGAGGGCCTGGACGCCTTCCTGCACAACGTGCAGCAGGCGCAATTTCGCACCCAAAGCCGCAAACATCCCCTTCTGCTGGGCCTCAACATCGGAAAGAACGCCACCACCCCCATCGAGAATGCCACCAGCGACTACCTGACCTGCCTGGAGGGCGTCTACGCCCACGCTGACTACGTCACAGTCAACATCAGCTCACCCAACACCCAGAACCTGCGCGCTCTGCAAAGCGACGCTGCCCTGGACGCCCTGCTGGGTGCCATCGCCGAAAGGCGTGAGGCCCTGGCCACACAGCATGGCCGCCGCGTGCCGGTGTTTGTGAAGATTGCCCCCGACCTCGACGAAGCCCAGGTGTCCGTGATCGCCGCCACACTGCAACGCCACGGGATGGACGGCGTGATCGCGACCAATACCACCATCAGCCGCACTGCCGTGCAAGGCCTGCGCCATGCAGGAGAGACCGGCGGCCTGAGCGGAGCGCCGGTTTTGGAGGCCAGCAACCAGGTCATCCGCCAGTTGCGGGCCGCACTGGGCAGCCGCTTTCCCATCATTGGTGTGGGCGGCATCATGAGCGCAGAGGATGCCGTCAGCAAAGTCCGCGCGGGCGCCGACGTGGTGCAGATCTATACCGGACTGATCTACGAAGGCCCCGCTTTGGTGGTGAAGGCCGCAAAGGCAATCAAAGCCATGGGTTGAGTCCAGGTCGCCCCGCTGAACCGGAAACACAAAGAGCCGCTGTGATCAGCGGCTCTTTGTGTTTGCGAGAGGCAGGCCGCCTTGCGCAGGTGCGTGCAGCACCGGCCTAGCGCCGCAGCCGCATCAACATGGGCAGCAGCACACCCGCCCAACGAATCAGGCGGCGCGGCCCTGCCACCAAGGCAACCCCTGCCATGGCCGCAACCGCCAGGGGATGCTCCCGCGCAAACCCTGCAGCGCGAAGCGCCATGGATTCGTCCATGCCGCCTGCCCCAGGGTCACGCTGCGCCAAGGCCAGCGACTGGGCTCGCGCAGCCCTGCGAGCGCGAAGACGTTCGCGTTGCAGGGCAATGCGGTCCAGCACCCGCTGCTGGGCAGCCGTCGGCGGGGGAAACACAGGCTGCGACATGGGAGATGGAGATGAAGGGGTCGTCGCCATTACAAACGCTCCTTGATGTCACGCCAGTCCTGTGCGAGTTCGCGGCGCGTGAGGGCGAAGCCATTGCCCGCCTTCTGAACCACGGAAACCAGCGACATCAGCGTCGCGGCCCATCCCACAGTCCACACGGCCGCGACCAACCAGGCCACCAGCGTGCGATGGGGGGTATCCCAGAAATGAACCAGCACCGCCAACGAAAGCATGATCAAGGCCACCACCGTGAGCCCTGCCACCACGATGGTCAACACCAGCATCTGCTGCAGGCGTTGTTTCTGATCCTGCCATTCCAGACGGGCGAGGTCCATCCGGTCTTCGGCCGCAATGGCGCCTTCGATCACATTGGCGCGCCACCGGGCCACCAGCGACTCCAGCCCCAGAAGAGAAAGCCAGTTCATGCGCAGCCCCCGTGTTGTGCAACCGAGCCCTGACGGCCCGGATCAGCGGCGTGCAAGCAGGAAGCCCACCAGCGCGCCCACCGCCAGTGCGGCCCCGGCCACGCGCCATGGTTCATCATGCGCATAGCGGTCGGCCGCAAGTGCCGCTTCTTTGGCCTGGCGGGCGGCATCTTGCGCCGCACGCACGGCAGACTCGCGCACGTTGTGCATGCCATCGTCAAGACGCTGGCGCAGCAGCTTGATTTCCGGAACCGCGTCGAGATCTTTGTTGGCCAGTAGCCCCCGCAGATCAGAAACCAGCTTTTCCAGTTCGCCCTGGGTCGTGGTGGTGTCGGAAGCAGTCATACAAGCCTTTCTTTAAGCAACAAAAAAATCAGTCAGCCCTGTCGGCAGAGCCGTGCAAAACACCAGTTCATCTTAGTCATCCGCTCTGTTCCCCTTCGTAGGACGGGGTCTCAAGAGGTTACCGATTGCAAATGGCTTGCCCCAGATCAAACGAGTGCGGCCACATGTTCTGCAATCGCCAGAGAACTTGTCAACCCCGGGGACTCAATGCCAAACAGGTTCACGAGACCGGGGATGCCATGGACTGATGGTCCCTGGATCACAAAGTCCGCTGCCGGCTCATCCGGTCCGTGGATCTTGGGCCGCATGCCCGCATAGCCGGGTGCCAGCGCCCCGTCGCGCAGTGCGGGCCAGTACTTGCGGACCTCGGCGTAAAACGCATCTCCGCGTGCGGGGTCTACCAACAGGTCATCTGGCGAATCCACCCACTGCACGTCGGGGCCGAACTTGGCCTGCCCACCCAGGTCCAGTGTCAGATGCACGCCCAGGCCTGCGGCCTCGGGCACGGGGTAGATCAAGCGGCTGAAGGGGGCTTTGCCGGACAGCGTGAAATAGCTGCCTTTGGCACAGCGAGCATGGGGCACATGATCCACCCCCAGCCCTGCGAATCGGCGGGCCAGCGCGGGGGCGTGCAGCCCTGCTGCATTGACCACCGTGCGCGCTCGCAAGCGCGTACCGTCGAATGCTTCCAAATTTATAGCATCTTGCGCACATTCCGCAAGCGCCAGGGGCGAATTCAGTGCAACAAGTCCCCCCGCATGCTCCAGATCGCCCTGCAGCGCGAGCATCAGGGCATGGCTGTCCACAATGCCGGTACTGGGCGAAAACAAAGCGGCAACACATTCCAGCGCAGGTTCCATGGCCTGGGCTTCATGGCGACCTAGCCAGCGCAGATCCAGCACGCCGTTGGCTTGCGCCCGCGCCTGGATGGACTCAAGACTTGACAACTGGCCCGTCGAGGTTGCCACCAGGAGTTTGCCGCAGCGGCGGTGAGGCACATTGCGCTCAATGCAGTAGGCATACAGCATGTCTCGGCCTCGCACGCACAGCTTGGCCTTCAACGAATCGGTAGGGTAGTAGATCCCGGCATGGATCACCTCGCTGTTGCGCGAGCTGATACCCGTTCCGATGGCATCGGCAGACTCCAGCACCATCACTTCGCGGCCCTGCAGGGCCAGCGCCCGCGCGACGGCAAGGCCCACGACACCCGCACCAACCACCACACAATCAACAGCATCCGCCATCACTCAGCCCTCCAATAGGCACCGCATCCTCAAACCTGCTCGAACCCGTCGAGCACATTGACGGCGTTGGTGCCCAGTTCTGCAGCCGCATAGCCACCTTCCAGCACAAAGACGGTGGGCAGGCCCGCCCGTGCAAGGCGCTCACCCACCCGGGTGAAATCGGCGGACGCCAGCGCAAACTTGGAGATGGGATCGCCCTCAAAGGTATCGAGCCCGAGGGAGACCACCAGGGCGTCGGCCCCCTGGCTGGCAATACGCGCACAGGCGCTTTCCAGCGCATCGAACCAGGTCGTCGCACTGGTGCCTGCAGGCAGCGGCAGGTTCAGATTGAATCCAGCGCCCTCGCCCACCCCGGTTTCGTCCGCATGGCCCAGATAAAACGGGTACTCGGTGCGGGGATCGCCATGGATGCTGATGAACAGCACATCGGCCCGGTCGTAGAAGATGCTTTGCGTGCCGTTGCCGTGGTGGTAGTCCACATCAAGCAACGCCACACGCTGTGCACCCTGGTTGCGCAGCACCTGTGCGGCCACGGCAGCATTGTTCAGAAAACAATAGCCGCCCATGAAGTCGGGGCCGGCATGGTGGCCGGGCGGCCGTGTGCAGCAAAACGCCGCGCGGGCCCCTTGCGCCACAAGGGTCGCAGCGCTGGCGGCAGCATCGGCTCCCGCCTTGGCTGCAGCCCAGGTACCCGACGCCATGGGCGTGCCGTTGTCCATGGAGTACAGGCCCAGGCGTGCCACAAAATTCTCAGGCTCCAGATCACTGCGCAAGGTACGCACGGGCCAGACCGACGGGAATGGCTGCACTCCAGCGTTGGCAGGATCAAGGGCCAGCCAATGCTGCCAAGCGGTCTGCAAAAAGGCCAAATAGCGTGGCGCGTGCACCTGAGACAAAACGGGGGCGCTATCCACATCCGGGGCCATCAGGCCATGGCCCCGCACCCGCAGCGCCCCTTCGACATAGTCCACGCGTGCAGGCTTCTCAAAACACGGCACGCGTTCGCCGCGAAAAAATTCATGGACGGGGGCGTGACCCTGGTGAAACGGATTGTGGAAGGTGATCATGGGTCAGGGCGTATCGATAGCGGCAAAGGGGCCAGAGGACAGCGAGTGCGGTCCCAGGAAATGCAACCGCCGTGGAATCAAGTCCGACACTTTAGCCTCTCTACGGCATGTAGCAGGCGAAACAGCCGCCTATGCAAACGCCCATGAAAAAACCCCTGCAGACCAAAATCTGCAGGGGTTTTCAAATTGGTGGGTGATACATGGATCGAACATGTGACCCCTGCCGTGTGAAGGCAGTGCTCTACCGCTGAGCTAATCACCCGACGTAGGCACCCTGAAACAGAGTGCATTCGCAAGAAGTCAAAAAGCGTGGTGGGTGATACATGGATCGAACATGTGACCCCTGCCGTGTGAAGGCAGTGCTCTACCGCTGAGCTAATCACCCGTGTCTCTGTGACAGCCCTCTATTATGGCACAGCTTTTTAGGCCGCCTGAACAGTTCGCCAAATTGTTTTGCCACCACTGGCCTTGTCGATCTGCGCCAGCAGCTCCGCGTGGGCCACTTGTTCCTGCTCACTGGCACGCAGGACGGGCAGGCTCAATCCGCGCAGGTCGATGGCTGCGATCTTCAGGCCATCGCCACTGTCCTGCGCATCATCGGAAATCAGCAGGGCATCCTGGCCGCGCGTGAGATTGATGTATACATCGGCCAGCAGCTCGGCATCCAGCAAGGCGCCATGCAGCGTGCGGCCCGAGTTGTCCACACCCAGGCGGTCGCACAGAGCGTCGAGCGAATTGCGCTTGCCCGGGTACATCTCCTTGGCCATGGCCAGCGTGTCGGTCACGCTCTCCACATACGTGCGGAACGCGGGACGCCCCACCAGTTCCAGCTCCTTGTTCAGAAAGCCCACATCGAACGCGGCGTTGTGGATGATGATCTCGGCACCTTGCAGGTACTGCAGGATGTCATCCACCACCTCGGCGAACTTGGGCTTGTCCTTCAGGAACTCGTTGCTGATGCCGTGCACCTTCAGCGCGTCTTCGTGGCTGTCGCGGCCGGGGTTGAAGTACAGGTGCAGGTTGTTGCCGGTGAGCTTGCGGTTGAGCAGCTCTACACAACCCAGTTCAATGATGCGATCGCCCCCCTCGGCCGACAGGCCGGTGGTTTCGGTGTCGAGAACGATCTGACGGGTCATACATGCCCTCGTGCTCGGCACTTCGTGTCCTCGCTGCCCCCCGAGAGGGCGAAAGCTTGCTTGGGGCGGCCCGGCGCTGCGCTCATCTAGTGGTTCTCCTTGGCGTGGTTGATCGTGTACTTGGGAATTTCCACAGTCACATCGGTTTGCGCAAGGATGGCCTGGCACGACAGGCGCGATTGTGGCTCCAGGCCCCAGGCGCGGTCCAACAGGTCTTCTTCCTCTTCCTCGGCCTGGTTGAGCGAGCTCAGCCCCTGGCGCACGATGACGTGGCAGGTGGTGCAAGCGCAGCTCATGTCACAGGCGTGCTCGATGTTGATGTGGTTGTCCAGCAGGGCTTCGCAGATCGAGGTGCCAGCAGGCGCCGTGATTTCAGTACCTGCGGGGCAGTATTCGGGATGGGGGAGGATTTTGATGACGGGCATGGGGTGTCTTTTTCTTGTTCAGAGGGATGCGCCGGGCACGCTCAGAGGCTCGCGACGTTCTTGCCAGCCAATGCCTGCTGGATGCCGCGATTCATGCGCTGGGCCGCAAAACCTTCGGTGCCTTTGGCCAGTGCATCGGTCGCGGCTTCGATGACAGCGGCATCATCGGCATCGCGCTGGTGGCGCAGGGCCACCATCAAGGCATCGATGGCGGCGCGCTCCTTGGGGCTGAGCACATCGCCATCCGCATCCAACGCACTCTGGGTGGCGATCAGCATACGGTCGGCATCCACGCGCGCCTCGACCACGGCGCGAGCCTTCATGTCCTGCGCGGCAGTGGCAAACCCGTCCTGCAGCATGCGCGCAATCTGGTCATCGGAGAGACCATATGACGGCTTCACATCAATGCGCGCTTCCACACCGCTACCCTGCTCCTTCGCACTCACACTCAAAAGTCCATCGGCGTCGACGGTAAAGGTCACACGGATGCGAGCAGCCCCTGCGGCCATGGGCGGGATGCCACGCAGCTCAAAACGCGCGAGGCTGCGGCAGTCTTGCACCAGGTCGCGTTCGCCCTGCACCACATGGATCGCCAAGGCGGTCTGACCATCCTTGTACGTGGTGAAGTCCTGCGCCTTGGCGGTGGGAATGGTCTCGTTACGCGCCACGATGCGTTCCACCAGCCCGCCCATGGTTTCGATGCCCAGCGACAGCGGAATCACATCAAGCAGCAGCAGATCACCTGAGGTGTTGTTGCCCGCCAGCTGGTTGGCCTGGATGGCGGCGCCCAAGGCTACGACTTCATCGGGATTGAGGTTGGTCAGCGGCGGCTTGCCGAAGAACTCCTCAACGGCGCGCTGCACTTGCGGCATGCGGGTGGAGCCACCCACCATCACCACGCCTTGCACCTCGTCCCGTGCCAGATGGGCATCACGCAGCGCACGGCGCACTGCGGCCATGGAGCGTGCCGTCAAGTCGGCTGTGATCGCTTCAAAGTCCGACCGTTTGACGTCAAATCGGGCCTCAGCGCTTGATAGTAAAGCGCTGAATGCTGCCAAATCAGTAGCAGTCAAGGCCTCCTTGCAGGCGCGTGCAGCCATGCGCACGGCGGATTTGTCGGCTGCAGTGGTCGCCCGCAGCCCTAGCTGTTGCAGGACCCAGTCAGCCAGCGCGGCATCGTAGTCATCCCCCCCCAAAGCCGAGTCACCCCCCGTGGAAATGACTTCAAACACGCCCTGCGTCAGGCGCAAGATCGAGATGTCAAAGGTGCCTCCGCCCAGGTCGTATACGGCATAGACCCCCTCGCTGGCGTTGTCCAGGCCATAGGCAATCGCGGCAGCGGTGGGCTCGTTGATCAGGCGCAGCAGGTTAATGCCGGCAAGCTTGGTCGCATCCTTGGTGGCCTGGCGCTGCGCGTCGTCAAAGTAGGCCGGCACGGTGATGACGGCGCCATAGAGATCGTCGTTGAAGGTGTCTTCGGCTCGGTAGCGCAGCGTGGCCAGAATCTCAGCGCTGACCTCAACGGGCGACTTGTTGCCATCCACCGTAGCGAGACTGACCATACCGCCCTCGTCACTATCGGCAGCAACCACGAAGTCGTAGGGCAACTTGCCCGCTTCCGCCACGTCTTTCAGGCCACGCCCCATGAAGCGCTTGGCCGAGGCGATGGTGTTGCGCGCATCCTGGGCCTGCGCCGCCACGGCGTCATATCCGATCTGGCGACCACCGTTTTCGAGGTAGCGCACAACGGAGGGCAGCAGCACCCTGCCCTGCGCGTCGGGCAGGCACTCTGCCACGCCATTGCGCACGGCGGCAACCAACGAATGGGTCGTGCCCAGGTCAATGCCCACGGCAATGCGCCGCTGGTGTGGGTCGGGAGATTGGCCGGGTTCGGAAATCTGCAAAAGCGCCATGAAATTTCGGGTCTCAACGTGGTGGAGCCTACCGTCAGATCAGCAAACGATAGAGGCCCCAAGGGGAAGGCAAAACCGCTCTATTGTCCCAGTTGCTCTCGGCGTCGTTCAATGTCGTCGGCAAATCGCGCAATGAACATGAGGGCTCTAACCTGGCGAGCCGCGCCCGCGTAGTCCTGCTGCTGGTCGATGAGTTGCTCGCACTGCGCCAGCGCGGCGCTGCGGGCCTGCGCGACAGCGTCGTCCAACGTGTCGAGTTCGCCCTCTTCGCGGGCATCTTCCAAAGCCTCGCGCCACTCCATCTGCTGCATCAAAAACGCAGCGGGCATGGCCGTGTTGTCCTCGGCGTTGATGGGGGCTGCATGCAGTTCACACAGGTAGGCCGCGCGGCGCATTGGGTCTTTCAGGCGTTGGTAAGCCTCGTTGATGCGCACGGACCACTGCATGGCCACGCGTTGCGCCGCCGCACCCTGCGCCGCGAATTTGTCGGGGTGGGCTTCGCGCTGCAGTTCCTTCCAGCGCGCATCGATGGCGCTGCGCTCCTGGGCAAAGCGGCGCTCAAGGCCAAACAATTCAAAGTCGTCAGATTGCAGGTTCATGCGCTAGTAGGCTGAATGCGGAAATCCAAGAAAAAAACCGCCAGCACGCGACGCGATGGCGGTTCGACGGCGCGAAAGCAGCTGGTGATCAAACGCGGAAACTCTCCCCACAACCGCAGCGGTCACGCTCGTTGGGGTTGTTGAACTTGAAGCCTTCATTGAGACCCTCGCGCACAAAGTCCAGCTCGGTGCCGTCGATGTAGGCCAGGCTCTTGGGGTCAATCAGCACTTTGACACCGTGGTTCTCGAACACGATGTCCTCAGGCTCGCTGTCGTCCACATATTCGAGCTTGTAGGCAAGCCCGGAGCAGCCGGTCGTCTTGACTCCCAGGCGCACTCCCAGGCCCTTGCCTCGGCGGGACAAGTAGCGGTTGACGTGCCGTGCAGCGGCTTCTGTCAGCGTAATGGCCATGTCTCTCGATCTATTTATCTGTCAAATCAGGCAGCGGCAGTTGCAGTGGCTGCGTGCTTGGTCTTGTAGTCGAGCACAGCAGCCTTGATGGCATCTTCAGCCAGGATGGAGCAATGGATCTTGACGGGCGGCAGGGCCAGCTCTTCAGCGATCTCGCTGTTCTTGAGGGCTGCCGCTTCGTCCAGCGTCTTGCCCTTGACCCATTCAGTCACCAGCGAAGACGAGGCGATGGCCGAGCCACAGCCGTAGGTCTTGAAGCGCGCGTCTTCAATCACGCCGGTCTCGGGGTTCACCTTGATCTGCAGCTTCATCACGTCGCCGCAGGCGGGCGCGCCCACCATACCGGTGCCCACCGAATCGTCGCCCTTGTCGAACGAACCCACATTGCGGGGGTTTTCGTAATGGTCAACCACTTTTTCTGAGTAAGCCATGATGTGTACCTCTTCAATTCTTCCAAAATCTTCAGGAAATCAGTGCGCAGCCCACTGGATGGTGCTGATGTCGATGCCGTCCTTGTACATCTCCCACAGTGGGCTCAATTCGCGCAGGCGGGCCACGTTCTCGCGGATGGTGGAGATGGCGTAGTCGATCTCTTCTTCGGTCGTGAAACGGCCGATGGTCATCCGCAGGCTGCTGTGCGCCAGCTCATCGCTGCGGCCCAGGGCGCGCAACACGTAGCTGGGCTCCAGACTGGCGGATGTGCAGGCAGAACCCGACGACACCGCCAGGCCCTTGATGCCCATGATGAGCGATTCGCCTTCGACGAAGTTGAAGCTCATGTTCAGGTTCTGCGGCACGCGGCGCTCCATGCTGCCGTTGATGAACACCTGTTCAATGTCCTTCAAGCCATCGAGCAAGCGCTGCTGCAAGGCATGGGCCTTGGCATTGCTCTCGGCCATTTCTTCTTTGGCGATGCGAAAGGCTTCACCCATGCCCACGATCTGGTGCGTGGGCAAGGTGCCCGAACGCATGCCACGCTCGTGACCACCGCCGTGCATCTGCGCTTCCAGCCGAACACGAGGCTTGCGTCGCACATACAGCGCGCCAACGCCCTTGGGTCCGTAGGTCTTGTGCGCGGTCATGCTCATCAGATCGATGGGCAGCACGTTCATGTCGATTTCGACCCGGCCTGTGGCTTGGGCGGCATCCACGTGCAGCAGGATGCCCTTTTCACGGCACAGCGCGCCGATAGCAGGGATGTCTTGGATCACGCCGATTTCGTTGTTCACGAACAGGATGCTGATCAGTACCGTATCGGGGCGGATGGCGGCCTTCAGGGCATCCATGTTGACCAGACCGTCTTCCTGCACATCCAGATAAGTGGCTTCAAAACCCTGCCGCTCCAGCTCACGCATGGTGTCCAGCACGGCCTTGTGCTCGGTCTTGAGCGTAATGAGGTGCTTGCCCTTGCCTTTGTAGAAGTGCGCTGCACCCTTCAAGGCCAGGTTGATGGATTCGGTAGCGCCGCTGGTCCACACGATTTCACGCGGGTCCGCACCGATCAAGTCTGCCACCTGCACCCGCGCCTTTTCAACCGCTTCCTCAGCCTCCCAGCCCCAGGCATGACTGCGCGACGCCGGGTTGCCGAAGTGTTCACGCAACCAGGGAATCATGGCATCGACCACACGGGGGTCCACGGGGGTGGTGGCGCCGTAGTCGAGATAGATGGGGAAGTGCGGGGTCATGTCCATGGCTGGCTCAGTAGTGCTTGCTGGCTGGCAAACGCAATAAGAAACAAAAACGGGTTCAAAAACTGTTCAGGGCGGTGCCGACCCCAGGGTCGACACAAGCCCTTGGGCTATCAGGATTTGGCGAAAACGTTGCCCAGCGCGAACACGGAGTTCGGAGCATTCACGCGGATCGGCTTGACCACCGGGGTCGTCGAAATGGCACGGCGTACCACCGGCTTGTCTTCGATCTGCACGCCCTTGGCAATCTGTTCGTCCACCAGCTTTTGCAGAGTGACGGAATCCAGAAACTCGACCATGCGTTGGTTGAGCGATGCCCACAGCTCATGAGTCATGCAGCGGCCAGCTTCGCCCAGGCAGTTTTCCTTGCCACCGCACTGCGTGGCGTCAATGGGCTCATCCACCGAGACAATGATGTCGGCCACGGTGATGTCGCCCGCCTTGCGGGCCAGGGTATAACCGCCACCGGGGCCACGGGTCGATTCGACCAGTTCATGGCGGCGAAGCTTGCCGAAAAGCTGCTCCAGGTACGACAGCGAGATCTGCTGGCGCTGGCTGATGGCCGCGAGGGTGACTGGGCCATTGTTCTGGCGCAGGGCCAGATCAATCATGGCGGTGACCGCAAAACGGCCTTTGGTTGTGAGACGCATCGCAAGCTCCTTGTGCTAAGGCTTGTTCGTTGTAGAAACCGCCTGCACTGACTGTTGGTCAGCAAGGCACCGTCTCCGCCCCTTACTCCGAACAGTCGCCTGCCACGGAGCCCTTCATCGCTGGGCTGTTTTCTTGAGTATTTTGTGCGAGTATAACACAAATCCCTATCGAATCTGTCGGGTTAAAAAACCCACTAGTTTTTAATTGACCCGATAGTTATTTCCGATTGTTCTTTCGCCCATTACAAGGCCACCGAATCATTGCCATGTGCACCAAATGCCTGGTCCTTGAGCCGCGTGAGCTGGTCGCGCACCCGGGCGGCCTGCTCGAACTCCAGATTGCGAGCGTGTTCCAGCATGAGTTTTTCCAGCCGCTTGATCTCGCGCGCCACGTCTTTCTCTGACATGTCCTCCACCTTCGCGCGCTGCAGGGCTTCCTGCTCCAGCCGTTCTGCGTCCTTACCGGCCTTTTCGCTGTAAACCCCGTCAATCAGGTCTCTTACCCGCTTGACAATGCTGCGCGGCGTGATTCCGTGGGCCTCGTTGTGTGCGATCTGCTTGATGCGCCGACGTTCCGTCTCGCCCATGGCTTTTTTCATGGAGTCGGTGATGCGGTCCGCATAGAGGATGGCCCGGCCATTGAGGTTCCGCGCCGCACGGCCGATGGTCTGGATCAGGCTGCGCTCGGCCCGCAGGAAGCCTTCCTTGTCCGCATCCAGGATCGCCACCAGAGACACTTCGGGAATATCCAAGCCTTCGCGCAGCAGGTTGATGCCCACCAGCACGTCAAAGGCGCCCAGGCGCAGGTCGCGGATGATCTCCACCCGCTCCACTGTGTCCACGTCGCTGTGCAGGTAGCGCACCTTCACGCCGTTGTCCGTCAGGTAGTCGGTCAACTGCTCGGCCATGCGCTTGGTCAGTGTAGTAATGAGTACCCGCTCATGCTTTTCGACACGAATGCGTATTTCTTGCAGCACATCATCCACCTGATGGGTGGCGGGACGTACTTCCACCTCGGGGTCCACCAGTCCGGTGGGGCGCACCACCTGGTCGACGATCTGGCCGGAGTGCGTGCGCTCGTAGTCTGCCGGCGTGGCGGTGACAAAGATGACCTGCCGCATACGCTGTTCGAACTCCTCGAATTTGAGCGGTCTGTTGTCCAGCGCCGAGGGCAGGCGAAAGCCATACTCGACCAGCGTGGTCTTGCGCGAGCGGTCGCCGCTGTACATGGCGTTGAGCTGGCCGATCATCTGATGGCTTTCGTCCAGGAACATCAGAGCGTTCTTGGGCATGTAGTCGGTCAGCGTGCTGGGCGGGTCGCCGGGCGCGGCGCCCGACAGGTGGCGCGTGTAGTTCTCGATGCCCTTGCAGTGCCCTACTTCGCTGAGCATCTCCAGGTCAAAGCGCGTGCGCTGCTCCAGCCGCTGCGCCTCCACCAGCTTGCCGTCGGCCAGCAACTGTTTGAGGCGCTCGGCCAGTTCGACCTTGATGGTCTCCACCGCTGCCAGCACCTTGTCGCGTGGAGTGACGTAGTGGCTGCTCGGGTACACCGTGAAGCGCGGAATCTTCTGTTTGACCCGGCCCGTGAGCGGGTCAAACAGCTGCAGGCTCTCGATCTCGTCGTCAAACAGCTCGATGCGCACGGCCAGCTCGGAATGCTCGGCCGGAAACACATCAATGGTGTCGCCCCGCACGCGGAACTTGCCGCGCGAAAAATCAGCCTCATTGCGCTGGTATTGCATGCGTATCAGCTGTGCTATTACGTCGCGCTGGCCCAGCTTGTCACCGGTGCGCAGCGTCATCACCATGCGGTGGTAACTCTCGGGCTCGCCAATGCCGTAGATGGCCGACACCGTGGCCACGATGACTACATCCGTGCGCTCCATGAGGCTCTTGGTGCACGAAAGCCGCATCTGCTCGATGTGCTCGTTGATGGCGCTGTCCTTCTCAATGAACAGGTCGCGCTGCGGCACATACGCCTCGGGCTGGTAGTAGTCGTAGTAGCTCACGAAATACTCCACGGCGTTCTTGGGGAAGAACTCGCGGAACTCGCTGTACAGCTGCGCGGCCAAGGTTTTGTTGGGCGCGAACACGATGGCCGGGCGCCCCATGCGGGCGATCACATTGGCCATGGTGAAGGTCTTTCCAGAGCCCGTCACACCCAGCAGCGTCTGGAAGGTTTCCCCATCGTTCAAACCTTCCACCAGCTTGTTGATGGCCTCGGGCTGGTCGCCGGCCGGTGGGTACGGCTGGAACAGTTCGAAGGGAGAGTTGGGGAAATGGACGAACTCGCCGTCTTGCTTTTCCGTTATGACTTCTGTGAGATCCGGCATAGGTGCGGTCAACGATTGGTAGAGGCAGGCCGTTAAAATCGGCCGAACCCGGCACAGTACACCACGCCCGGATTCTTCGCTACTGACAACCTTTCAAGGATTTTCATGTCTCTGTTCACCGCCGTCGAAATGGCCCCCCGCGACCCCATCCTGGGCCTCAACGAGCAATTCAACGCCGACACCAACCCCAACAAGGTCAACCTGGGCGTCGGCGTTTATTTCGACGACAACGGCAAGCTGCCCCTGCTGCAATGTGTGCAGGCCGCAGAAAAGACCATGATGTCCACCCCCACGGCCCGTGGCTACCTGCCCATCGACGGCATCGTGGCGTACGACAACGCCGTGAAGGCTTTGGTGTTTGGCGCGGACAGCGAACCCGTCACCTCGGGCCGCGTAGCTACCGTGCAAGCGGTGGGTGGCACGGGCGGCCTGAAGATCGGCGCTGACTTCCTCAAGAAACTCAGCCCCAACGCCAAGGTGCTGATCTCCGACCCCAGCTGGGAAAATCACCGCGCACTGTTCACCAACGCCGGTTTTGAAGTCGATACCTACACGTACTACGACGCGGAAAAGCGTGGCGTGAACTTCGAAGGCATGCTCGCCAGCCTGAACGCAGCCGCTGCCGGCACCATCGTTGTGCTGCACGCCTGCTGCCACAACCCCACGGGCTACGACATCACCCCCGAGCAGTGGGACCAAGTGATTGCGGCCGTCAAGGCCAAGGGCCTGACGCCCTTCCTCGACATGGCCTACCAAGGCTTTGGCCACGGCATCGCCGAAGACGGTGCCGTGATCGGCAAGTTCGTGGCTGCAGGCCTCAACTTCTTTGTCTCTACCTCGTTCAGCAAGAGCTTCAGCCTTTACGGTGAGCGCGTGGGCGGCCTGTCCGTGTTGTGCGCCGACAAGGAAGAAGCTTCGCGCGTGCTGAGCCAGCTCAAGATCGTGATCCGCACCAACTACTCCAACCCACCCATCCACGGTGGCGCAGTGGTGGCTGCCGTGCTGAACAACCCTGAGCTGCGCGCGATGTGGGAGAAGGAACTGGGCGAGATGCGCGTGCGCATCAAGGCCATGCGCCAGAAGCTGGTGGACGGTCTCAAGGCTGCGGGTGTGAAGCAAGACATGAGCTTCATCACCACCCAGATCGGCATGTTCAGCTACTCCGGCCTGTCCAAGGACCAGATGGTGCGCCTGCGCAATGAGTTCGGCGTGTACGGTACCGACACCGGCCGCATGTGTGTGGCAGCCCTGAACAGCAAGAACATCGACTACGTCTGCCAGGCCATTGCAAAGGTTGTCTGAGCACGATGAGAAAGCGGCTCTCGCGCGCCGCTTTGTGAGCGAAGCGCTCCAGAACCCGCACAACGCGGCCCTTCTGGAGCGTTTGCCTTTTCTGGGCTTGCCCGACGCCTGGTTGGTGGCGGGTTGCCTGTTCCAGACGGTGTGGAATCTGCACTCCGGCGTGGCGCCCACGGCGAACATCAAAGACTACGACCTGTTCTACTTCGACGGCAACGACTTGTCCGAATCGGCAGAGCAGCAGGTGCAAGCCCAAGTCGCCGCCCTCTTCGCCGACCTACCCATCACCGTGGAAGCCAAGAACCAGGCCCGCGTGCACCTCTGGTACGAACGCTGGTTTGGCTACCCGTATGCGCCACTGCAATCAGCCCGCAACGGGATCGAGCGTTTTCTGGTGCCCTGCACCTGCGTCGGGCTGCAACCTGCTGACAACCTGAGCGTCAACGAGTCCACCCTGTACGCGCCCTACGGGCTGGAAGAACTGTACGCAGGACTGCTCAAACCCAACCCCGCATGCCCGCATCTACCGCTGTTCCAGGCCAAGGCTGAAAGCTATCGAGAACGCTGGCCGTGGCTGACGATCCGGGCCACCGCCTGATCGGCAAAGCCGCCAATTTTTTACGTCTTTTTGATCCCTAGCGCTTGAAGCAAAAGCGCTGGCAGCTATCAAAATAGAAGCAGCCGGCGCTATCCTGCATCACCCCCACAGCACCGACCGCATCGATATCGACGCCGACTGGTAACCCGTATTGAAGAAACGCGGCATCTCGCTGGGCAAAACAGCTCCTGCGGCGTACAGCAGCGGCAGATAGTGCTCGTGCGTGGGGTGCGCCTGCTGGGCCACCGCACCCAGTTTCTGGAAGTCCTGCAGGGCGCCCAACTGGCCCTTCTTGATCTGCTCCTGAACCACGGTGTCGAACTCGGTGGCCCAGTCATACGCTTCGTTGGCGGCCGAGCCACGGCGGGATGCGCGCAGGTTGTGCACGATGTTGCCGCTGCCCACGATGAGCACACCCCGCTCGCGCAGGCCCTTGAGTTGCTGGCCCAGCGCATAGTGCTCCGCCGGGGCACGGCTGTAGTCCATGCTGAGCTGCATCACGGGAATCTCTGCCTTGGGAAACATGGGCTTGAGCACCGACCAGGTGCCGTGGTCCAGACCCCATTCGCCTTCGTCCACGCCCAGTGCCCCGCCGGTAGCGGGCGACTTGAGTTCGCTGGCCAGGCTGCGCGCCACCTGCGGCGCCCCAGGCGCGGGGTAGCGCTGGTCGAACAGCGCCTGCGGAAAGCCGCCGAAGTCGTGGATCGTCTTGGGGTTGGCCATGCCCGTCAGCTGCCAGCCGCCGCGTGTGAGCCAGTGGGCCGACACACACAGGATGAGCTGCGGCTGCACCGCGCGTGCCATCAGTTCCGCGCCCATGGCCTGCCAGCTGCGGCGCCAGGCGTTGTCTTCGATGGCGTTCATGGGGCTGCCATGGCCCACAAACAGCACGGGCATGCGGGGAGAGGGCTTGAGCGCCTGCAATGCAGATGCCGTGGCGGCGCTGCTCAGGGACGTGGTCATGAAAGCTCCCGGAAAGGCGGCCAGGCCCGTGAGGGCGGCCAAAGAGGTTCTGCGTTGCATGGGTCGGGGAGCGTAACAAATTATGTATAACGCGGGGAGTGAGCCCGCGCGCCGCTTGAAGTTCCAGCGCCGCGTTTTCTCCTTCCGTTCAAAACCAAAACACCGAGACAACCCCACACCCATGACAACTGCCCTGCCCCAGCCCCTGCGCAACGTTCGCGTACTGAGCCTCGCGCTCAACCTGCCCGGCCCCGCCGCCCTGATGCGCTGCGCGCGCATGGGGGCCGACTGCACCAAGCTTGAACCCCCGCCCGCCCCGGGCCACCCCAGCGCCGACCCCATGGGCATCTACAGCCCGGCGGCCTATGCCACGCTGCACAGCGGAGTGCGCGTGGTGCATGCCCACCTCAAGACGGCAGAAGGCCAGGCCGCGCTGCACGAAGAACTGACCCGCACCGATGTGCTGATCACCTCGTTTCGCCCCTCGGCGCTCACCAAGCTGGGCCTCTCCTGGGAGGCGCTGCAATCGAAATACCCGCGCCTGTCGCTGGTGCGCATCGTGGGCGCTGCGGCCGAGCGTGCCGAAGAACCCGGCCATGACCTCACCTACCTGGCCGATGCCGGGCTGGTCACCGGCACCGAGATGCCCCCCACCCTGTACGCCGACATGGGCGGCGCCCTGATGGCCAGCGAAGCCGTGCTGCAGGCCCTGCTGGAGCGTGCCCACACCGGCGGCGGCGTGTGCATCGAGGTCGCCCTGGCCGACGCCGCCGCCTGGCTGGCCCAGCCGCGCCACTGGGGCCTGACCACGCCCGACGGCGACGTGGGCGGCCACCACGCGGGCTACCGCATCTACCCCTGCGCCGACGGCCGCGTGGCCGTGGCCGCACTGGAGCCGCACTTTGCCGCCAGCCTGTGCGCTGCTGCAGGCCTGCCCGCCACGGGCGACCCGCAGGTGCTACGCGCCCCTGCCACCCACGCGGCCGTGGCAGCATTCCTGCGCACGCAAACCCGTGCGCAACTCGATGCGCTCGCGGTGGCGCAGGACATTCCGTTGCACACCCTGGTTTGAGAATTCCGTTGACCGATGCAGAAACAAGGCACCGTCATCCGCTGGGACGCTACCCGCGCCTTCGGCTTCATCCGCAGCCCGGACACGTCCGCCGATGTGTTCTTTCATGTGCGGGACTACCGGGGCGCCACCCCGCCGCGCGAAGGGCTCGCCGTGGTGTACGAGGAAATTCATGTCGGCGGAAAAGGACCACGGGCCATGGCAGTGCTGCCTGCGGCCCATCAAGGGGGCGCATCCCCGTCCCGCCCAGCGGCCACATCAACCCCTCAGCGGGGACGACAGAAACCGTCGCAGCGGGCGACCCAATCCCAGCCTCAACGCCGCCGGCGCCCCCCAGAGTCCAGCGGCCCACCCAACCCTGCCAGTCC
The DNA here is from genome assembly GCF_019218805.1 of Acidovorax sp. sif0632. Classification (NCBI taxonomy): domain Bacteria; kingdom Pseudomonadati; phylum Pseudomonadota; class Betaproteobacteria; order Burkholderiales; family Comamonadaceae; genus Acidovorax; species Acidovorax sp. sif0632. The sequence goes on from NZ_JAHUWW010000006.1 coordinate 292,369, forward strand.
TGCACTGGTGTTGATGCTGGGCTGGGTGGCGCTGCTGGCATGGGGCTTCTGGGCGGGCCGACTCCCATGGTGGGTGTTGGGGGCGGCCCTGGCCGTCAACCTCCTGACGTTTCTGGTCTATGCCATCGACAAAAGCGCCGCGCAAAACGGCCAGTGGCGCACCAAAGAGAGCCATCTGCACCTGCTGAGCCTGGCAGGCGGCTGGCCGGGTGCTTGGTTTGCGCAGCAATGGCTGCGGCACAAATCCCGCAAGGTGGAGTTTCGCGCCGTCTACTGGGTCACCGTGGTGCTGCATTGCGGGGCGCTCGGGGCCTGGGCGGGCGGGTGGCTGCCATAGCGGCGCCACCAATGCAGTATCAATTTGATAGCTGATAGCGCTTGATACAAAAGCGTCAGGGGCAATTTTTAGTCAAACTTTGCAGCCCATCGCCCGCAACACAGGGGGCTGACGCGCAGATTGCCCGCTGGCCTACACCGTGCGCCACAGCCACGGGTTTCAATCCCAAAGGTCTGAAACACCTCGGGAGAAGCCCATGAAACCCCTCATTCTTGATTCCACCATGACCAACATGGGCGGCGTTTTCTACCCCACCGGCCATGTGTTCGCACTCTTCCCCGACGAAGACTGCGTGCGCCAGGCCGCCACCGCGTTGCAGGCCGCTGGCCACCAGGGCGACACCGCCTACGCCAGCCCCGAAGTCATTCTGCAAGAGATCGTCCGCACCCTGGGCACGGCAGATGCCCCGATGCCCTCGGTGGGCGCCGAGGGCGACATGGTGCGCCGCATTGCCGACCTGGCGGGCACTGGCCACCACGGCATGCTGATCGCCATGGCCGACAAAGACAATACCGACACCCTGGTGGAAGCCATTGCCCCCCAAGGTGCAGTCACCGCCTTCTACTACCGCACCTTCATCATCGAAGACCTGATCTCACAGCCCGCCGGTGACGGCCCGCAATCGGTGGTGGTGGGCACCCACGCAGCAGAAGGCTGAAGCTTGCATTCATCGCGCAGCAGCGGTACCGGCCGGGCTGGCAACGCTGGTTGAAAACGGCAGAAGGAGTTTTGGCCGGGATCCAGCAAATCCCTCCGGGGCGCAAAGGCCCAGTGCTTGCGCCCGGTAAACGCTGCCGCAATACCGTGCCGGGGCATCACCAGCAGGATTTGCCGGTGGAACCCCACGGCCGTGCCCCCCCGCTCCGGCATGCTCCACCACTGGTCGGCATAGCGCGCAGCCGCCAACCCATAGACACCGTGGGCGCAAACACCCTGGCTACCCAATCGCGCGATACCAGCTGGCGGCCATTCCACTCGCCGCCACGCAGGTAGAGCAGCGCCAGGCGCGCCATGTCGCGGGTGCGCATCTGCACGCTAAATTCACCGGTGGAGGTACCTTGTGGATCCGCCTCCCGCGACACATCCCGCAAACCCAACGGGCCAGACAGATGCGTCAGGGCGTAGGCATGGTCAGCGGGGCTTGCGTGCCGATGGTTTGGCCGCCCCGGTCACACGCGGCGGCAAGCCGGTGTGCTGGGTCAGCATGCGGCCCTTTTGGGGCTGCCCTGGCTTGGCAGGCCGGGATGGCAGCACTTTGGCGGCTTCTGCCTTCTGTCCCACGGGCGTCGAGTTCTTGCGCCGCGCACTCTGGTATCCGCCGTCGGTCAGCGGCTGGAAGGTCGGTATCAGGTGGTGCTTGCCGTTGCCGATCAGATCCGCGCGGCCCATGGCCTTGAGCGCCTCGCGCAGCAGCGGCCAATTGTTGGGGTCGTGGTAGCGCAGGAAGGCCTTATGCAGGCGGCGGCGCTTGTCGCCGCGCACGATGTCCACAGCCTCGCTGTCGCGCGTGATCTTGCGCAGCGGGTTCTTGTTGCTGTGGTACATGGCCGTGGCCGTGGCCATGGGGCTGGGGTAGAAGGTCTGCACCTGGTCGGCACGGAAGCCATTCTTTTTCAGCCAAATGGCGAGGTTCATCATGTCCTCGTCGCTGGTGCCCGGGTGCGCGGCAATGAAGTACGGTATCAAGAACTGCTTCTTGCCCGCTTCTTCGCTGAACTTCTCGAACATCTGCTTGAACTTGTCATAGCTGCCGATGCCCGGCTTCATCATCTTGGTCAGCGGCCCCTGCTCGGTGTGCTCGGGCGCGATCTTGAGGTAGCCGCCCACGTGGTGCTGCACCAGCTCCTTCACATACTCGGGGCTTTTCACAGCCAGGTCGTAGCGCAGGCCCGATCCGATGAGGATCTTCTTGATGCCTTTGAGCGCGCGGCCACGGCGGTAGATCTTGATCAGCGGATCGTGGTTGGTGCCCAGGTTGGAGCAGATGCCTGGGTACACGCAACTCGGTTTGCGGCAGGCGGCTTCGATCTCGGGGCTCTTGCAGCCCAGGCGGTACATGTTGGCCGTGGGGCCGCCCAGGTCGCTGATGGTGCCGGTGAAGCCCTTGACCTTGTCGCGGATGTCCTCGATCTCCTGAATGATCGAATCTTCACTTCGGCTCTGGATGATGCGGCCCTCGTGCTCGGTGATCGAGCAGAAGGTGCAGCCACCAAAGCAGCCGCGCATGATGTTGATCGAGAAGCGGATCATCTCCCACGCGGGGATCTTGGTCGCGCCGTCGTGGCTGCCGTTCTCGTCGGCGTAGCTCGGGTGCGGGCCACGGGCGTAAGGCAGGTCGAACACGTAGTCCATCTCCGCCGTGGTGAGCGGGATGGGCGGCGGGTTGATCCACACGTCGCGCGCGGTCACGCCCTCGCCATGCGCCTGCACCAGCGCGCGGGCGTTGCCGGGGTTGGTCTCCAGGTGCAGCACGCGGTTGGCATGGGCATACAGCACGGGGTCGCTTTTGACCTGCTCGTAGCTGGGCAGCCGGATCACGCTTTTGTCGCGTGGTGGCACCTTGAGCTTGGCCTTGAGCGCCGGGTTCGCCACGAACACCATGGGCTGAATGGCGGGGTTGGGCTCGGCAGATTTTGGGTCTTTTTGGCCGCCAGCGCTTGTTCCACCTTCGCTAGTTGCTACGGAATCAGGAGCATCCTCCTTGCTACAGGTACTGCCCTGGGCAGCCGCCTGTTCGCTGGTGGTCATGTAGGGGTTGACGTGCGCCTCGACACGGCCAGGCTCGTCCACGCTGGTGGAGTCGATCTCGAACCAGCCCTTGCCGGTCTCATCATCAGGCCGGCGCACAAACGCCGTGCCGCGCACGTCGGTGATCTGTTCGACCGGCTCGCGTGCGGCGATGCGGTGGGCCACCTCAACCAGCGCACGCTCGGCGTTGCCGTACAGCAGCAGGTCACACTTGGCATCCACCACGATGGAGCGGCGCACCTTGTCGCTCCAGTAGTCGTAGTGCGCAATGCGGCGCAGGCTGCCTTCGATGCCGCCCAGAATGATGGGCACGTCCTTGAACGCCTCGCGGCATCGCTGGCTGTAGACGATGGCGGCGCGGTCCGGGCGCTTGCCGCCGATGTCGCCGGGGGTGTAGGCGTCGTCGCTGCGAATCTTCCGGTCGGCGGTGTACCGGTTGATCATCGAATCCATGTTGCCCGCCGTCACGCCCCAGAACAGGTTGGGCTTGCCCAGCACCTTGAAGGGCTCGGCGCTTTGCCAGTCGGGCTGGGCGATGATGCCTACGCGAAAGCCCTGGGCTTCGAGCGTGCGGCCGATCACGGCCATGCCGAAGCTCGGGTGGTCCACATAGGCATCGCCCGTCACCAGGATGATGTCGCAGCTGTCCCAGCCCAGTTTGTCCATCTCGGCGCGGCTCATCGGCAGGAACGGGGCCGTGCCAAAGCGCTTAGCCCAGTACGGACGGTAGCTGGTCAATGGCTTTGCGGCGCGCGCAAAAAAGGAGACGTCAACGGGGGCGTTCATGCAGAGGAGTTTCGCGACCGGCCCTTGTGCGTCAAGGGCGTCGTGGGGCGCGGCTGTGGTGGTTAACCCGCGATTTTACGGCGGCAAGCCCTTTTTGTCGCTGCTTGCGCGTTGCCCTTGTGCGTTGGAGGTCTTGATGAACATCAGGCATATACTTGCCAAAGTCAATCAATTGCATGACTACGGCATTCATGACCACGACCAGCACTACATCCCAGCCCACCTCCGCAGCCGTGAAAGCAGTGCGGCGTTTCAACCGCTTTTTTACCCGGCGGGTGGGCGTGCTCGACCAGTATCTGGGCAGCGACCTGTCGCTCACCGATGTACGCGTGCTGTACGAACTGGCGCACCGCGAGGCGCCCGTTGCCAGCGAACTGGCGCGCGACCTGGGCCTGGACGGCGGCTACCTGAGCCGCATCCTGCGCCGTTTTGAAGCATCCGGCTGGATCACCCGCAGCGCCAGCGCCAAGGATGCCCGCCAGAGCATGCTCACCCTCACCCCCACGGGGCGCGAGGTGTTCGAGCCGCTGCAACAACGCTCACGCGACGAGGCCGCAGCCCTGCTGACCCCCCTGCCCCCCGCGCGCCAGCAGGAGCTGGTGGACGCCATGGAACGCATCGAAGCCTTGCTGGACCCCGCCAACGCGGCGCCTAAGGCCACGCGCATGGCCGTGCTGCGCGACCCGGTTCCTGGCGATATCGGCTGGGTGGTGCAACAGCACGGCGAGATCTACTGGCGCGAATACGGCTGGGACAGCCGCTTTGAAGCCCTGGTCGCGGATATTGCCGCGCAGTTTGTGCGCAAGTTCCAGCCCGCGTGGGAGCGTTGCTGGGTGGCCGAGCTGGACGGCGAACGCGTGGGCGCTGTGTTTGTGGTGCGCAAGTCGGCCACCACGGCCCAGCTGCGCATGCTGATCTTGTCACCCAAGGCGCGCGGGCTGGGTCTGGGCGCGCGCCTGGCTGACGAGTGCATCGCCTTTGCGCGGGCCAAGGGCTACAAAAAGATGGTGCTGTGGACCAACAGCTGCCTGGCTGCTGCGCGGGGCATTTATGCCAAACGCGGATTCAAGCTGGTCAAGTCAGAGCCGTACGAAGGTTTTGGCCAGCAGCTGGTGGGGGAGACGTGGGAGCTCAAGCTGTAACATCGCCTGCTTGGCACCACGTCGACAACTACCCAGAGAAGAACGCATGCAACGCGCCGCCTGGCCTCCATTGATGTACTGAACGCCCGCAGCGTGAGCCTCCACTGCGCCTTTGGCACAGACGGTGGCAACCGCTGCCCTTGCTGGCCCCCTGCCCGGGCCAGCGCTTTGCTTTTTTCGTCTATTTCGAGTGCTCCGTTGCCATGACGGAGCTCGGAAGACGAAAGGCGGCAGTTCTCATCCTGGATACCGACATGCAACTTCTCGACACACTGGTGGCGCGCGCCATCCCTTGGGTGCCCCGCGCACTGATCCGCAAAATTTCTCGCCGCTACATCGCAGGCGACACCCTCGCCGAAGCCCTCGTGCGCGTGCAACAGCTCAACGCGCAAGGCTTCTCCGTGACGCTCGACGTACTGGGCGAAACCATCTCGACCCTGCAGCAGGCGCAGGCCACTGCCAACATCTACATCGAAGTGCTCCACGCCGTCCACGCCCAGGGATTGCAGGCCAACATTTCGATCAAGCCTTCCGCACTCGGACTGCTGCTGGATGCGCAGCAGTGCGAACAACTCATCCTGAGCATTCTCGACACCGCAGAGCACCACCGGAACTCCGTTTGCCTGGATATGGAGGACACCCGCTGTACCCAAAAGGAAATCGAATTGTTCGGACGCTTGCGGGAAGGCTTTGACAACGTCGGCCTGGCACTACAGGCGTATCTACTGCGCACCTACCAGGACATTGAGCCGCTCTTGCGCGAAGCCAGCACCTTGCGCATGTGCAAAGGCATATACGTGGAGGATCGCTCGCACCTCGTGCACGAGGCCTGGAACGACCGCAGCGCCATCAACGAACACTTCCTGAAGCATGTTGAGCGTTGTTTCGAAGCAGGTAGCTTCGTCGGCATTGCCACGCACGATGCTGCATTGATCGCGCGCATCGTCGAACGGGCGCGCCGCGATGACATCGATCGAAGCCAATTTGAATTTCAGATGCTGCTGGGCGTGTGCGAACCCCTGCGCGACAAACTGCGGGACATGGGCTTCAACGTGCGCATCTATGTGCCCTTTGGCAAGGACTGGTATGGCTACAGCACACGGAGGCTGAAGGAGTCTCCCCGAATCGCAGGGCATATCGCCAAAGCGCTGATCGGGCTCTGAAAACACCCCATAAAAAAATGGTCCCTCAGGACCATTTTTTTTGTGACGCGGTGGCAATACCACCACCGGCAGCAGGCGAGACAGCTACCACTCCCCCACTTCGCGCACCCGCTGGGCCAAGTCCGGGATCGCATCGTCCTCCACAACGGGTGCTGCCTGCACTGGGGCCATGACCGCCTCCGCCACACTTGGCTGCGCGCGCTGGGGCATCAACCGACCAAAAACGTGGCTGGCGAGGGTTTCATGCAGGGGAGCGGTAAATGGTGCGGCAAACATGGCAGTTCCTTTTCTGATGGCCTGAGTGCTTTCAAGTCGGTAGCAGCAGGTTAGGCCACAGCAACAAGCCTCAAGTGTAGGAACGAGCGCCTTTTGCAGGTGTGACAGAACGCACAAACAACACGGTTTTGTCACGAAGGGCGCGCTTATCGCGACAAACGGCACGGTGCACGCCACAAATCGGCCGAATCCGCCACGCCGTAAACTCTTCGCCCCATGTCACAGACCCTGGCTGCGCCCGCGCACAGCGAAATCATCATCAAGAAAAGCCGCTTCATCGGCTGTGTGCAACCCATGGCCGACCGTGCCAGTGCGCAGGCGGCGGTGGATGCCCTGTGGAAGCAGCACCCCGGCGCCGCCCACATCTGCTGGGCGCTGCTGGCGGGCGGCCAGTCGGCGGCGGTGGACGATGGCGAGCCTGGTGGCACGGCAGGCCGCCCCATGCTCGACGTGCTGCGCCACCAGGACCTGGAAGGCGTGCTGGCCACCGTGGTGCGCTACTTTGGCGGCGTCAAGCTGGGCGCAGGCGGACTGGTGCGAGCCTACACCGACGCCATTGCCCAGGCCCTGCTGACTGCGCCCAAGGTCACGCTGCAACGCATGAAAACCCTGCAGTGCCATGTGCCCTATGCGCTGGAGGGGCTGCTGCGCCGCGAGATCGAGGCCGCGGGTGCGGAGCTGATCAACGTGCAGCACGGCACGCTCGTCACCCTGCAGTTGCGCTTGCCCGAGGCCCAGGCCGCCGCCTTTGTGCTGCGCATCAACAACAGCGGCCAAGGCCGCGTGGGCTGGACCGAGCCCGACGCCTGAGCTGGGAGTGTGGGCTGTAGAGGGAGCATCGGCTGCAACCCGCGATAAACCGGTATCGCGCGTTTCGCTTCGATGCCTTCTGCCGCCCCCCCACCTAGGGGCAGCCCAGCCGGACCTGGCGCCGACTCGGAACAAATGCCTTTACGCCTACAAGCGCTGTAGCGGCAGGCCGCCACACTCAGAGCTTTACCGGGCTGCTAAGGAGACGCTATGAGCCAACCGCTCGACACCATCATCATCGGCGCAGGTACCGCCGGTCTGGCCGCCCTGCGCGAAGTGCGCAAGCGCACGGAACGCTACCTCATCGTCAACGAAGGCCCCTGGGGCACCACCTGCGCCCGCGTGGGCTGCATGCCCTCCAAGGCACTGATCGAGGCGGCCAACGCCTTCCACCGCCGCCATACGTTTGAAGAATTCGGCCTGCGGGGCGCCAGCGCACTGACCGCCGACCTGCCCGCCGTGCTGCAGCGCGTGCGCGATCTGCGCGACGACTTTGTGGCCGGCGCCCTCAAAGCCACCAGCGAACTGGGCAGCGCCCAGATGTCGGGGCGTGCCACCCTGCTGGGCCCCCACTCGGTGGACATTGACGGCACCGCCTACGCTACGCGCAGCATCATCATCGCCACCGGGTCACGCCCCAGCGTGCCGGAAGAATGGCTCGCGTTTGGCGACCGCATGCTCACCACCGACACCTTGTTCGAGCAAAGCACCCTCGGCCCCCGCATTGCCGTGGTTGGCATGGGCCCCATTGGGGTGGAGATTTCGCAAGCCCTTGCGCGGCTGGGTTTGCAGGTGGCCGCATTCACCACGGGCGATACGCTGGCGGGTCTGAGCGACCCCGTGCTCAACGCCGAACTGACAGCGCTGCTCAAGCAGGAAATGGTGCTGCACATGGGGGCCGAAGCGCAGCTGCGTGAAGTACCCGGCGGCATTGAAGTCACCAGTGGCAACAACCGCGTGGTGGTGGACCAGGTCATCGCGGCCATGGGCCGGGTACCCAACATCCAGTACCTGGGCCTGGAGACGCTGGGGGTGCCCCTGGACCCGCGCGGCATGCCCACCGTCAATCCACAAACCCAGCAAATAGGCGATTTGCCCGTGTTTCTGGCCGGAGACGCCAACACCCATGCCCCCCTGTTGCACGAGGCCGCCGACGAAGGCCACATTGCGGGCATGAACGCGCTGGCTGACACCCCCACACGCTTTCAGCGCCGCACCCCGCTGGGCATCGTGTTCTGCGACCCCAACATCGCCACCGTGGGCCAGCGCTTTGCCGACATGGACCCCGCCCACACCGTCACCGGCACAGCCAGCTTTGACAACCAGGGCCGCGCCCGCACCGCGCAGCAAAACCACGGGCGCATCTGCATCCACGCCGACCAGGCCACCGGCCGCCTGCTGGGCGCTGAAATGTGCGCCCCACAAGGCGAACATATGGCCCACCTGCTCGCGCTGGCCATTCAGCAAAAACTCACCGTGCACGATCTGCTGGGTATGCCGTTCTACCACCCTACGCTGGAAGAAGGCTTGCGCACCGCGCTGCGGGATACAGCACGGCAATTGCCCCAGGGGCGCGAGTCTGATTTGGCGACGTGCACGGCCATTGGGGTGGCGGCGTTGGAGTAGGAGCCTTAGAGCCTGTTTACGATCTCCCAGGAGTCGCGCAGCGGTCTTTGCGGGATGGTATGCAAGGCGCGGTGCGCAGCCAATAGCTCGGCTATTGGCAAGCGCCGCAACGCCGCAGACCGCCCGCAAAGACCGCTGCCCGAAGGGTTGGAGCGAAATCGGGCGATTGAACGCCTCGGCTGCTTGCATGGGCATGAGCCCACGCGGCGCACCCGAAGCATCCACTCATCCCGATTGCGCTCCAACGCGACCCCTGGGAGATCGTAAACAGGCTCTTAAGGATGACCTGCACAACTCCCTGCGGTCTGTGATAGCGCGGTCTCGGGCGGGCCACTGCGTTGCTTTTCTTGCCAATAGCGCGGCTATTGGCAAGAAAAGACGCCTTGTGCCCCATCCCGATCCGCACTACGACCGCCTCGCGAGGGTTATGCAGGTCATCCTTAACAGGGCAGAGATGTAACACCCCTCAAGCTCACTTCCCAAATTACCGATATCTACCCATTACCCCAAGGAACCACCATGGACGTCGCCCTCACCAACAGCATCGTCAACACCGCCACCGCGCTGGCCAGTGCCAAGACGTCGGACGCGCTGAACATGGTGGTCTTGAAGAAGGCGCTGGACATGCAGGCCGTGTCGGCCGCCACGATGCTGGACGCCATGCAGCAGTCCATGCCCCAGCCTGCGCTGGCAACGTCTGGCACGCTGGGCACCCAGGTCAACACGTTCGCCTGAGCCGCTCGGCCACCCAAATCAAGGGGCGCGGAACTACCTCAGCCGCGCAGGCGACAGCCCTGCCACATCCACCTTCTCGCGCACCAGCTCCTCGGCCAGCGGCTCGCCGCGCAACAACTGCCGGGCCAACAACGAGGCACCCGCCGCGCTCTGGATGCCATACCCGCCCTGCCCGGCCAGCCAGAAGAAGCCGGGTACATGGTTGTCCCAGCCAATCACCATGTCGCCATCGGGCACGAACGAGCGCAGGCCCGCCCAAGTGTGGGAGGGGCGGCGGATCTGGAAGGTGGTTTTTTCCTCGATGTGATAAATCCCCGTGGCCACGTCCAGCTCTTCGGGCACCACGTCGTGCGGGTGCGTAGGGTCCGCGTTGGCGGGCGAGCCCAGCAGCTGGCCCGCATCGGGCTTGAAGTAAAAACTCTCGTCGATGCCGATCACCGCAGGCCAGTGCGTAGCATCCATGCCCTCGGGCACGGCAAAGGTGAAGGCGGTGCGGCGGCGCGGCTCCAGGCCAATGGGCGGCACGCCTGCCAGGCCCGCTACCACGTCAGCCCAGGCGCCTGCGGCGTTCACAATGGTTTTGGCCTGCAGCACCCGGCCATCGGCCAGGGTCACCTTCCAGCTATCGCCAACGCGCTGCAGGGCCGTGACCTCGGCATTCGTCAGCACCTGGCCGCCGCGCTGGCGCAGGCCACGCAGGTAGCCCTGGTGCAGCGCGTGCACATCAATGTCGGCCGCCTCGGGCTCGCTCATGCCTGCGGCCACGGCTTCGGGCTTCAGGCACGGCAGCTGGGCCAGCAGTGCGGCCTGCTCCACCCATTCCACGTTGGGCGAGATCGCATGGGCTTCTGCATAGGCCTGTTTCAGCATATCGAGCTGGTCCGGCCCGGCCACGTAGACCACGCCACGGGGCGTGAGGATGGGGTCTGACCCGAACTCCGGCGGCGGCGCGTCGTAAAAAGCGCGGCTCGCCCGCGTCAGCGCCTGGATGTTCGGTGTGCCGTAGGTAGCCATGTACAGCGCGGCCGAACGCCCGGTGGTGTGGTAACCGGGCTGCGATTCGCGCTCCAGCAGCAGCACGCTGGCGCCCTCCCCACCGGCTTTTTCCTGTACCAACTGCCAAGCCACCGAGGCACCTGCAATGCCCGCGCCAATAACGATGGTGTCCGCTGATTGCATGGTTTTGTCTCCTGGCTCGAATTACACCGCAGACACTTGCGCCACCGAGGTGGCACGGTCATCACGCGGCAGGCTGCGCGCATCACGCGGATCGGGCGAGCCGGTCACGATGGAGGTCAGCGCGGGCGCGGCGTTTGTTTGCATCAGCTTGGCGATGTCAGGCCGTGGTCGGGCCAGCCCGGCGATGCCCTTGAATACCTGCTCCAGCGCATGGCCCACGCCCAGCGTGTGGCGGTCGGCGCGAAAGCGCCCCACGATCTGCAGACCAAACGGCATCCCCACGTCATCCAGCCCACACGGCAAACTGAGCGCTGGGTGCGTGGTCAACGTGGTCACATAGGTCAGCGCCAGCCATCGGTAGTAGTTGGCTTGCGGCTCGCCGTTGATGTGGCTGGCGAACAGCTGCGTCCACGCAAAAGGCGACACGGGCGTGGTGGGCGCCAGGATCACGTCGTACTGCTCATACAACTTCTGGAACCGCGCCAGGATGCGCGTCTGCTCGGCCTGCGCCCACGCGCTGTCCAGCAGGGTCATGGCGGCGCCCATCTCGTAGTTGGCACGAGTGTTGGGCCCCAGGCTGGCGGGGTCTCGCTCATAGGCCTCGCGCGTGCTGGCCACAAAGGCCTCGGCGCGCAGCACGTCAAAACAGCGGTGCACGTCGCCCAGGTCGATGTCGATGGCGTCGCAGCTGGCAAACAGGTGCTTCATGGCCTGCACCTTCTGGCGGAACACCGTGCGGATGCCGTTGTCCACAGCGCAGGCGCCGAAGTCTTCGGTGTAGGCCACACGCAAGCGGCTCAGGTCCACCGTTTCGGGCAGCAAGAAGCTCATGGGGTCCAGCGGGTAGCTCAGCGGGTCGCCCGCCGACATGCCCGCCGTGGCAGCCAGTTGCAGGCAGGCTTCTTCCACTGTGCGGCCCATGGGGCCGACCACCGAAATGGGGGTCCAGCCCAGCAGCTTGCGCGAGCTGGGCACAACACCCGGCGATGGCCGAAAGCCCACCACCCCGCAAATGGACGCCGGTATGCGCAGCGACCCCCCCGTGTCCGACCCCGTGCACACCGGCAGCATGTCGCACGCCAGCGCAGCGGCCGAGCCGCCCGACGAGCCCCCTGCGTTCAGATTGGGGTTGAACGGATTGCCCGTGGCGCCCCACACCGTGTTGCGCGAATTCGCGCCCGCACCCATCTCGGGGATATTGGTCTTGCCCGCCACGATGGCGCCCGCCGCACGCAGCCGCGCCACCAGCACGTTGTCCTCCGCCGGTATGTTGCTGCGGTAGATCTCCGAGCCGTAGGTGGTCAGCAGCCCGGCCGTGGCTTCGAGGTCTTTCACGCCCAGCGGCAGGCCATGCAGCAGGCCTAGGGGCTCGCCGCGCAGCACCGCCTGCTCGGCGGCCTTGGCCTCGGTGCGGGCGCGGTCGTAGCAGGTGGCGGTGATGGCGTTCACATGCGGGTTGACGGCCTCGATGCGTTCAATACAGGCATCCAGCAGTTCCACCGGAGAAATTTCGCGCGTACCGATGCGGTGGCGCAGCTCGTTGGCGGTCAGCTCGACCAGGGTGCTGTGTGAAGTCGTCATATCGAATGTGTCTCCTCTTTTTCTCGGCCTTTTGGGGGCTGATCAGTCTGCCGTGATGGCCGCACGCTGCGCAACGGCACGCATCAGAGGCAATTCCTTGTCGATCAACTCGCTCACCGCCTTGGCAGAAGCATAGGTGGGTTCAAACCCCACGGCGATCAGTTTGTCGCGGGTTTCGGGGTCTGCCACCACCTGCGCCAGCGTCAGCTCCAGCCGCGCCTTGACGGCGGGCGGCAAGCCGCGTGGGGCCACCATGGCCAGCCAGGTGTCCATCTCCACGCCGGGGTAGCCGCTTTCGGCCAGCGTGGGCACCTTGGGTAGCAAGGCCGAGCGTTTACCGGCCGTCACCGCGATGGCCTTGATCTTGCCGTCTTTCAGCTGCGGCAGCGCAGCCGACACGGTATCGACCGTGAACGGGATCTGCCCGCCCATCAGGTCCACCATGGCGGGCGAACTGCCTTTGTAGGGCACATGCTGGATCTTGAGCCCCGCCGCGTGGAAGAACATCTCGCCCGCAAACTGCGACGTGGTGCCGGCACCATACGAGCCATACGAATACTTGTCGGGCCCCGCCTTCACCATGGCCACAAACTGCTTCACGTCGCTGACCGGCACGTCCTTGTTGGCCAGCAGGATCAGGCTGGTGCGCCCTGCGATGCCGATGGGCTCAAAGCTCTTGACGGGGTCGTACGGCAGCTTGGCGCGCACGGCGGGGTTCACGGTAAAGGTGGTGCCCGAACTCATCAGCAGCGTGTAGCCGTCCGGCGCGGCCTTGGCTACGTAGGCTGCGCCAATGGTGGTGCCCGCCCCTGCGCGGTTGTCGATCACCACGCTCTGGCCCAGCTTGTCGCCCAGCTTCTTGCCGATCAGACGGCCCAGCACGTCGGTGGCGCCACCGGGCGGGAACGGAATCACCAGCGTGATCGGTTTGGTAGGGAACGTAGCCTCTTGCGCCACGGCAGGGCCCCATGCAGCGGCCCCCAGGGCACAAATGACAGCGGACGACAAAAGCAGTTGCTTGCGGTTCATAGGGGTGCTCTCAAAAGGTGGCAAAGGTTGAGGAATAGAGAATTCGACGAATCGGGGAAATGACAACAATCAGCCTTGCGCCGCGAGCACGGCCCGCCCGCGCTGGACAAAGCCCTGGTACTGCGCATCGGGCACCAGCAGGCCGCCCGTGGTCCACACCAGATGGGTGCCCTGATGCAACACGGCATCAATGCCCGTGCTGCGCAGCCAGGCCTGCCCGGCGGTAGTGCCCGTCAAGATGGACGGGCCACTGAAGCCTGCGGCGGCCGAGGGCTCGATGCGCTCGCCCAGGGCATCCAGCACCAGCACCAGCTGCGCAAACAAGGTGTCGTCAGCCACGGTGAACACGCCCGACAGCAGCGGCTGCATTAGCTCAGCCGCCAGCAGCGATGCACGCGGCACGGCCAGGCCGTCGGCCTCGGTGCGGTTGGTCAGGCCCCAGTCGTAGACCGAGGGGTGACCGCCCACGCCTTGCGTTGAATCCGCCAGCATCTGAACCATGAAGCATGGCGACTGCACCGGCTCGGCAAAGAAACAAAACACATGCGGCCCCAGCACCTGCCGCATGCCAAACGTAATGCCCGCTGGCGCGCCACCCACGCCGCAGGGCAGGTACACGATGAGCGGGTGCTCCGCATCCACCAACACGCCCTGCTCCACCAATTGGTTTTGCAAATGCAGCGCCGCAGCGCTGTACCCCAGCAGCAGCGAGAACGATTGCTCGTCGTCCACAAAGTGGCACAGCGGGTTGCTGGCCGCCTCGGCGCGGCCTGCGGCCACGGCGCGTTCGTAGTCGCCGGTGTGCTCTACCACCTGCACACCGCGCTGGCGCAGGCGGTCTTTCTTCCACTCCTTGGCATCGGCCGACATGTGCACGGTGGCCTGGAAGCCCAGGGCCGATGCCACCACGCCAATGCTCATCCCCAGGTTGCCGGTGGAGCCCACCGCCACCTGATAGCGGCCCAGCACCTTGCGGGCGGCCGGTGTGGCGAGCGCACGGTAATCACCGCCGGGCAACACCAAGCCGTGCTGCAGCGCCAGCCGCTCGGCCAACTCCAGCACCTCGTGCATGCCGCCCCGGGCCTTGATGGAGCCCGCCACCGGCAGGCTGTGATCGGCCTTGATGAACAGGCGCCCCTGCCCCTCGGCCAAACCGAGCGCAGGTTGCAACGCGGAGGCGGGCAGCAGAGGCGACTCCACAACGCCCCCGGTGGCAGCCAGCTCCGGGAACACCTGCGCCAGCAGGCCCGCAAAACGGGCCAATCGGTCGGCGGCGGCCTGCGTATCATCCAGACTAATGCTGTGCCCCAGCGCCTGCAAAGCAGCCGGGGGTTGGGCCTGCCGGGCCGGGTTGGTCCACAGCGCGGGCTGGGCATTGCGCAAGCGGGTGGCCAGCAGCGCATCCACAGCAGGCGTTCGTTCAGCAGGCGTCATACAGATTCATTCAGTCGTTGAAGTCTTGCCTGCATTCTTCGCCGGTCACGCTGCTGTCACAAGCCATTTATAGTGAGCGAAGCATTAGTATTAATAATGGATATTCGCCTCTCCCCCTCCCTGCTCGCTTGGCTGCGCAGTTTTGATGCAGCGGCCCGCCACGGCAGCTTTACCAAGGCGGCGGCCGAGCTGTGCATCACCCAGGGCGCCGTCAGCCAGCAGGTCAAACAGCTCGAAGACTGGCTGCGCCGCCCGCTGTTCCTGCGCACCCCGCGCGCGTTGGTGCCCACGCCCGAGGGCAAATGGCTGGCCGTGGTGCTGCGCGAAAGCTTCGACGCCATCGAAAGCACTCTGGCCCAGATGCGCCAGCCGCCCGAGGCGGCCACCGCCACCTTGAGTTGCTCGCCATCGTTTGCCATGAGCTGGCTCACGCCCCGCCTGGGCGACTTCTTTCGCCAGCACCCGCACACCGGCCTGCGCGTGTTTGGCGAATTCCACACGCTGGACCGCACCCGCATGGTGCGCGATGGCATCGAGGCCGCCGTGCGCTTTGACCTGGGCGGCTACCGCGACCTGAACGCCACCGTGTTTCTGGACGAATGGCTCATCCCCGTGGCCAGCCCCGAGTTTCTGGCCCGCCATCCGCCCATCACCCAGCCGCAAGACCTGCACGGCGACTGGCTGCTGCACGACGGCAGCGCCTGGGACGGCGCGGACACCTATGAAGAGTGGCAACACTGGTTTGCGCAGGTGGACGCCACGCCGCCGCCTTGGGCAGGCGGCCAGCAATTCAACCTGTCGCAATTGGCCCTGGGCGCCGCCCTGGCAGGCCAAGGCATCGCCATGGGCCGCGCGGCGCTGGTGCTGCAGGACGTGAAGGCCGGGCGTTTGGTTCCGCTGCTGGGGCGTAGCGTGTTGTCACGGGCGGCGTATTCGTTTGTGACCACCGCCCACCCCAGCCCGGCGATGCAGCTGGTGCGGGATTGGTTGGGGGATGAGGCGCAGCGGTTTTGTGGGGAGCGGGCGCAGGCGCTGCCAGAGCCGCAGGATGCCAAGTAGCTGGGTAGGTCAGGTAACGACGCCCAACCGGCGCACTACCCAGCAACTAGGTGTCAGGTGGTACCC
The DNA here is from genome assembly GCF_019218805.1 of Acidovorax sp. sif0632. NCBI lineage: Bacteria > Pseudomonadati > Pseudomonadota > Betaproteobacteria > Burkholderiales > Comamonadaceae > Acidovorax > Acidovorax sp. sif0632. The sequence goes on from NZ_JAHUWW010000006.1 coordinate 308,340, forward strand.
AGTGAGTCGAGGCGAATACTACGGCTAAATATTCGGTGTTTTGGGCCCCTAGCGCTTATTGAGCAAGCGCTAGCAGCTATTATTTTTGACAGATTCTTGGCTGTTCATGGCCAATGAATCCTGAGACAACTGGTCCTGTGACGCGGCCCACTCATTCACGGCGAAAGTTTGAGACAGGAGGCCCCAGCATGTCACTCGCGAGCAGTCGCGACGGCAATGTCTGAGATAACGAGGACGACCGCTTCCGGCCAAGAGCGGCCAGTGGGGCGGCTGAAAGCGGACGCTCAACGTTGGAGTTAAGCCGCGGCGCCACGGGCGTACTCCCGGAATTCCACGTCGGAAGCTTCGATGACCCAGCGAGCTTCGTACCCCGGGCCGCCAGCCCACTCAATTTCGTGAACTAGGCTCCCCTTGGGCCCAAGGCGGAACTCGTCGTACCGCCAGTCGAAGTGGCCGCCGTACCCGCGAGGCTTCTGGATCTCATACCCAAAGACAACCGGGTAGTGGAATTCCAAAACGCGGTCGTGATACGCACCGAGCAAGCGAATCGTCAGGCTGAGATGGCGTTCCTCGCTCCGTTCTCCAACTCCGGTTTCGGTCAAGTGAAAAGCCTCGAGCCAGGCATCATGAGGAGCACGGTGATCCGAGAAGCCGAAATACCAGTCCGAGGTTGCGAGTGCGTACGCGCCGGGAGGGAATGTGGGCTCGTTTTCCCTGAGGTAGTTTCGGTACTCCTCCCAACGTCGCTCGGCATGAGTCGAGTCTCCATCGCGTTGTGCGCCAAGGATGTACATCTGCGGTCTAACGTTTAACACGAGGGGCGGCCGAGGGCGGCAGCCCTTGGACGAACCTTTCGATGAAAGGGCTAGGCGTCATTGGGCAGGGCGACGAATGACTTCACCTGACCTCGCTGGCGGTATGCCCAGCCCGCCGGCAACGGACTTCTGGACGGCTTGCATTGCAACGGCCATCGACTTGTCGTAGTCGGTAGGGTTGTTTAGAAGCGCTGGCCAAGCAAAGCGAATTGACACTGTTACGTCGGCAGTTTTGCGGACTGAGTCGACGATTGTGTACTTTGTGCTTTGTTGAGTAGCAGTTTGAGAGTAGACCGTCCAGCCGTCTTGAATGCTAGCCGTTGGGGCGATCGAGCTGTATGGCCTACCCACCTTAGACATGGCTAGTCTTCCTTGCTCGGTGTCGACATCGAACAGAGACACTATGACGTTTGTCGAGTGCGATGTTCCGTCGTCCGCTGAATTTGGTATCTGAAAGGCGATGGCTGCGAGAGGAGGCTTTGTTTGAGCGTTAAGAACCTGCCACTCGTCTGGCACTGTGAAGCGAACATAGCCTTTGGCCGTTACGACTGTGAGTTCGACCGCGTGAGTGATATGGCCGCAAAGTAGTAGTGCGGCTGTGACGAGGAGTTTGCGCATGTGTGGCTCTTGTGACGCCTAACGTGATGTATCCCGCAAACGTTGCGGGATAAGCTGTACTGTGCGGGATATCCTGGACATTGACTTCTCCTGAACGCGGTTTGCAGCTTGGGTTTGCAGGTAGTGCGCCGTTCAAAAGCACAGGTATAAAAATCCGTGAAACCCGGCAAGTTTTATGTGCCCAAACTATAGCTTGCCAGTAGGCAGGGACCGGGCACCTAGACAGCGCGGTTTGGACCGCAAGCAAGTGGGTAGTGAATCAACGGCAGCTTTAGGGTAGTTTTTTCCAACGGCGGCTTCGGGCCCGCTAGCGCCCTTCAACGTGGGGCAGAATTCGGCCAGGAGCAGCCGGTGGCGACAAGTAAGAGCGGACACTCAACGCACCACCATGTAAACGCGACTGGTCCTCTTGGTGGAGGCGTTAGGCGGCCGCTGGAAGATACTCATTTGGCTGCAAAGTTGCCAATAAAAAACCCAGTAAAAGAGGCCTTCCCGGAAACGAAAACTTCCTGATCCGTCCTGAGCGGGGCGCCGACGTAGTGATCGGCGAGGCAGATAGTTGCTTGAACCGATAGGAGGCTGAGGGTGGCATGCTGGTCGCACCCCTTGCGAGCTCTGAACTGTTCCACCGAAATGACCTTAGCGACGAGAGGAGCTTGCGGTGTGCCGAAGGCCCAAGTGCCTGCCGCGAGCCAGCCACGAGGCGCAACGACTATGGCTCCTGCAGTGATGACAGTGATGAGAGGGTTGATGAACAGCCAGCGCACCCAACGAGTTGGATAGCGCCATTGCATTTGGGCAGTGAAACGCGGTTGGGTGAGCAACAGACCGGCGCAGGCAGGGAGGAGGAAGAGAAAGGCCACCAACGCCGCTTGCGTGTACTGAGCGCCGTAGAAAAAAACGAAGCGGCCCCCTTGAACAAGGTCCAGGAAGGCGCCCAGCGAGACAAAGAAGAATGCGGTGAGGACCGCCGCGCGAGTTAGCGGGCTGGTCATTGGCTTCGAGAGTGGCATTAATACCCAGGTGAATACCGTTATACAGCGCGGAGGCCTTGATAGCCCCCCAACGTAAATTAGACCGAGAAACCTGCGATATAGGATCTCCAACAGCATCGCTCGAACTGTGAGCAAGCCGGATTGTGAATAGATGACTGTTTAGGGAAATGGTGCCCACCGTCTGCTCAGGGCCCGTTGCACCCGTTGCAACGACTGTTGCTATTGACCAATACGAGCCGTCCACGGCTACCGGCAACGGATGCTTGATCTACTGAGGAGCGGGAATATTTGCGTACGTTCGCCGCAATGATGGGCTACGCGAAGCCAGTGCGCCAAGGCCAAAGCATGTTGCTATGCCAACCACTGCACACAGCGACCCGAGAGCCACCCAAGAAAACGATTTGGCGATGAGGATGTAGGCTTGCCAACTCATCAACGCGATCAGCATGGTCGCGCAAGCTTTCAGCTTATGTGAGGGCGCGAGCAACACGCCAGTGCAAACAAGAAGTATCGAAACTGCAGCGTAGCTAATCGACCAGATCGAAATTGATACGGGTGGAAAAGCACAGAGTCCGGGCGACGAACGCCACCACCCTTCTGGACAGACAAACCTCCCCCAACGCGTGACCTGATAAAAAATCAGCATTTGGCCGACAGTGACAATGCCGAAGCAAAAAATTGCAAAAGCCAACCAACGAACGGCTGCAACAACGCTGAGGGGAAATCTTTGCATAGCTCAGTCTATCCCTTCGTACCTGGCAATGGGATCCATCAATGATCTCATCGCTAGCAGCGTGCACTTAGCTGAAGGTAACGGTAGCCAACAAGAGCGTCGAGGGCTGGTGGAGTCCTTCACAATCAAGACTTACCCCCGCTTGTTCGAGATGCCGCCCCTTCATCATGGATAAATTTTTGCTGCAGAAGCAGGTGCTGGAACGGCTCGCCGAAGACCTGGTGCAAGCAGAACAGGCAATGCGGGCGGCCCATGAAACGGCCACTCACGAAGAAAACATCGCCGAAAACAAATACGACACATTAGGACTCGAAGCCGCCTACCTGGCCACCGGCCAAGCTCGCCGCGCCGAAGCCATCCGCCAGGCGATAGCCAATTGGCGCCAATTCCGCCCGCGCCCCTACGACGCCAGCAAAGGTATCCAACTCGGCGCGCTGGTCTGCCTGGTTGATTCTGACGACAAGGAGCAGCAGCTCTTCCTCGGCCCGGATGGGGGCAGCATGAAGTTGGTCAGCGGCGCACAGCTCGTTCAAGTCATCAGCAGCGAGGCCCCTTTGGGCGGGGCCATGCTGGGTAAATGCGAGGGTGACGAGGTGTCGATACAGGTCGCTTCAATCCGACAGCAATTTGAGGTGCTGCGGGTTCATTGATCTGCATGCAAGTCCACGCCGAATGGGCCGATGTCAATAGAGGTTCGGGCGTGGTGAACGTACCGGCTGGCTGGCAAGGTCAGCCGAACTTTGAACCAGGCCATTGGGTCCGAGGTGTCGCATGCGCGTGAATGAGCGCTGAGTGGCCCAGACCGTGAACTCAGAGGGCCGACATTACGGACTGCAGCCGCTGCATTGCGGCCGTTCCGGGCAGTCCCGCCGGAACGGTGGCACAGACTGGGCCTGACCTGTAGCGGCATACCCGCCACTTCTCGCTCCCGTTGGGTCAAAAAACTTTGCGAAAAGATAAAATTTATACTCTTTTAAAATATTAAGAGTATAAATAGCATCATGCCTACTGACCTCATACCTACCCTTGCCGCCGCCCGCAAGGCCCACCAGATGACCCAGGCCCAGCTTGCCGAGCGTGCAGGCCTTAGCCGCATGACGGTGCAGCGCACTGAAGGCGGCGACCTGGACCCGCGCTATTCCACCCTGGCTGAAATGGCCCGCGTGCTGGGCATGGACATCATTGCCGTGCCCAGCAGCCTGCGGCCCAGTCTGGAGGCGTTCATCCAGTCGGGAGGCAAGTTTCTGGGCCAGCCCGAGGGGGTGGATGCGCCGCCATCCGTGGTGGATGGTCTGCGCCGCTGACGGTAGCAACACTCCATGAGCACCTCCATCCGCTACCTGCGCCTGTACCTGCACCGCCCGGCAAAGGCGGACGGGGCGGCGGGCGGTCGCGAGCCGATTGGCTACCTCTCGCAATACGGCGACATCCTGCGCGTGTCGTTTGACGAGAGCTACATCCGCAACCCGCAGCGCCCCACCCTGTCGCTGAGCTTTCAGGGTGCCGACGAGGCCGCGACGCAGCAGATCCTCGCGTCGGCGCGGGATGCGCGGCTGGTGCGCACCGATGGGCGCTGGCCGGTGTATTTTCAGAACCTGCTGCCCGAGGGCCACAACCGCGAGCGGCTTGCGCACGAGCGTGGCTGTAGCCCCGATGACGAGTTCGAGCTGCTGGCCGCCGCAGGCCACGACCTGATGGGCGCGCTGGAGGTGGCGCCTGTGCCCGCGCAAGACGGCATCCCGGACGTGGTGCGGCACTGGCACACCACGCAGGGGCTCGATGTGCTGGAGCCGGGGTTTGTGGAATACCCGGTGGAAGACGCGGCCTCGCTGCCCGGCGTGGTGACCAAGTTCAGCGCGGTGCAGGACGGCCGCCGCTACACGGTGCATCGCAAGGGCGCGGCGGGCAGCGTGATCTTGAAGCTGCCCACCACAGCCCACCCCGACCTCGTGGCCAACGAGTTCACCGGCTACCAGCTGTGCAAGGCGCTGGGCCTGCATTGCGCCGATGTGCGCGTCATCACCCGGGCCGAGGCCGACCTGCCCGATGCCGTGCCCTTCAACGAAATTTTGGCCGTGCAGCGTTTTGACCACCTGCCCGGCGGCGCCCGCGTGCACATGGAAGAGTTCAACCAGGTGCTGGGCTACACGCCGCGCCAGAAATACGGCAAAACCCATGGCAAGGGCGCGCTGCAGGACTGGGCCACAATGCTGCGCGTGCTCAACCGCCTGAGCCGCCAACCGGTGTTGGACACGCGCGAGTTTCTGGCGCGCATGGTGGCCTTCATCCTGATGGGCAACACCGACGCGCACCTGAAAAACTGGGCCCTGGTCTACCCCGACGGCCGCGTGCCACAGCTGGCCCCGGTGTACGACCCGGTGTGTGTGGCCGCGTTTTTTGAGGGCGTGCCCGACCAGCAATATGCCGTGAACCGCGCCATCGACAACACCCTGCGGGCGCTGACCTGGGACGACATGGAAGGCCTGATGAAATCGGCCGGGCTGCTGCGCGTGCCCCGGCACCTGGCCTTGTTGCGCGACACGGTGGCGCGGGCCAAAACGGAATGGCCCAGCCTGCTGGAGAGCGCCCCGGCGTCTGTGCGCAATGTGGTGGCGCAGCGGCTTGCAGGCGATGTGGCCCTGGCCCGGTGATGGCGGACCACCCTGCAAAATCGGCAGGCCTGCGCGCAGGGTTCGGCGCGGGCCGTGCCTTGTGACCCCGAACCGTTTTTGATTTGCTCCATCCATGCACTCCCCGATCGCAACCACCACGCCCCCAACAGCGTCTGGCTCCTTGCCGCCCGATACGGACAGGGGCGCCCTGCAGGTCCCACACCTCAAACGCTGTTGGTCACGCTGGATGGCCGCACGCCAGGGCCAGGGTTTGAAGGGCGCCGAAGCGGAGGCCCACCGCACACAGATCGTGCTGGCCGCGCTGGGTGTGGGGCTGGAGCAGACCATGCAATACGTGCTGCGCGAGGCCCCGGAGTTCGCTGCCTTTGAGGACTGGATCGTGCGCACGGCGGGCGCGCCCGATGCCGCTACCGTGGCGCGGATTCAAGCCCTTGTGGATGGCGGCCCGGCGCCCGAAGCGGCCTTGCAGCTGCAGGCCCGGATCGATGCGATGGAGCCCGTGCTGGATGCGGACGACCTGGCGCATTGGGACGAGCATGGCTATGTGGTGGTACGCCAGGCCACCACGCCAGAGCACTGCGCCGCCGCCGCACAGGCGGTGTGGGAGGCCGTGCGCGCCGACCCGGCAGATGTGGAGTCGTGGTACGCCCACGCCCCGCGCAACACCATGGTGCAGATGTTTCAGCACCCGGCATTCGACGTCAACCGACGTTCCCTGCGCATCCACAAGGCATTTGCGCAGCTGTGGGGCACGGCAGACCTGTGGCGCAGCACCGACCGCTGTGGCTTCAACCCTCCAGAACGCCCCGGCTACCCCTACGGCGGCCAGGGCATGCACTGGGATGTGAGCCTGCACCAGCCTATTCCCTTTGCCACCCAGGGCATCCTGTACCTGACCGACACGCCCCCCGAACAAGGTGCCCTCACCCTGGTGCCAGGCTTTCACCGCCGGGTGGGCGACTGGCTGGCCCAGCTACCCGCTGGGGTCGAGCCCCGCCAGCAAGACCTGCATGCGCTGGGTGCCACCCCCATCGGCGCGGGCGCGGGCGATCTGGTGATCTGGCACCAGGCCCTGCCCCATGGCCCCAGCCCCAATCGGGGCACGCAGCCCCGGCTGGTGCAGTACATCAACCTGGCCCCCGCCCAGGTGCCTTGCCACGACACCTGGGTCTGAGAGGCTGAGAGTCTTTTATCCATGCCCGCCTTGCACGCGAAAACGCCCCGGCTCGTCGTTGCAAATGCTCGCCATAGCCCGAGCTATGGCTGTGCTTTGCGCCTAGATCCGAGGCGTTTTCGCGCGCCTTTCGGGCTCGGCTAAAAAACTCTCAGCCTCTGAGGTGCGGCGAGCGGGGGGCGCACCTCCCCCAAAAACCGCAAAACTCATAGCAACAAAACCATACAGATAAAGCGCTAGCGGTCATTTTCGATTGAACCGGTCTTGCTAACTCACCGTGGCCGCTGTGCCTTCGTCTTGCGGCGCGCCTCGTAGCGCCGCATCAGCGGCGTTACCGACACACCGTGCAGCAGCACCGACGCCACCACCACCGCCAGCGTGATCGCCAGCAGGCGCTGCGCAATCACCGGATGCAGGTCGTGTGTGATGGCGTACATGAGGTAGTAGATGGAGCCAATGCCCCGGATGCCAAACCATGCGATCAGGCGGCGCTGCGAGCGCTCTACCTTGGCGCCCACCAGCCCTGCATACACCGCCAGCGGGCGGATCACCAGCAGCAGCACGGGCACAAACCACAACACCTCGGTGCCAAAGTCCACCACCGAAAGCAGCGCACCCACCACCAGCACCACGGTCACTTCGGCCAGGCGCTCCAGCTGGGCGTTGAAGCGCTCGACCGACTCCATCATGTGGCCCGGCGCCTGTGCGGCCAGGGGGGCTTCACCATCGTTGTTGTCGCCTTGAACAGGTGATGCCACGGACGCCGCTGGTTCCGCCGCCGCACGCCGCAGCGCTAGCCCGGCAGCAAACACCGCCAGAAAGCCGTAGGTATGGCACAACAAGGCCACGCCATAAGCCAGCGCGATGAGCCCCAGCACCATGAACTCGTCCGGGCCCAGCGCCTCGCGGTGGCGGATGCGCAGGTACAAAATGGCCCGGCCCACAACCACGCCCAGCAGGTAGCCAATCAACAGGCCACCCACCACGGCCCAGAGCACGTCCACCGCCCACCAGCGCCAGCCACTCTCGCCCAGGTCGTGCAGCGACATCAGGCCCAGACCCAGCATCACCAGCGGAAACGCCGCCCCATCGTTCAGCCCGCCCTCGCCCGTCAGGCCAAAACGCAAGCGATCACGGTCTTGCGGGTCGGACACCTGCACATCGGACGCAAGCACCGGATCGGTGGGCGCCAGGATGGCCCCCAGCAGCACGGCAGCGCCCAGCGGCAGGTGCAGCAGCCACACGCCCACGGCGGCGATGGCGCCCACGGTGATCAGCATCGACACGGTGGCCAGCTGCACCGGAATGCGCCAGCGCCGGTCGCGCAGGGGCAGATCCAGCTTCAGGCCCACGGTAAACAGCGAGATGAGCACGGCAATCTCGGTCAGCCGCTCCAGCAGCGGGGCATCACCCACCGGGTCCAATACCAGCAGGCCCAGCCCCCAGGGCCCAATGCCAACGCCCACGGCGAGGTACAGGATGGCCGAGCTGAGCGGCACGCGCGCGATGAAGGAGCTGGTCAACGTCATCACCACCAGCAGCAGGCCGACCAGCACAAAGCCCAGGGCGGGAAGCAGCTCAGCGGTCATGGAACACACAGACTTGAGGGGGAAAAGGTTGCACGCGCATCCGGCCACTGTGCACGCCACCCGGGCCCACCGCTGCGGGGGTGCGGCCCCCCGGGCTGTCAGCGGATGTCGCCAATCGGTGGAGCGCCTTTCGGCGTTACCTGAGGTTGCATCTGTGCACAATTCCGTGACTCTTGTGTATGCCCATGAACGTCTCCACCCTCCTCAAGCTCGCCATGGCCCTGCTGGTGGCGTTTTTTGCCGTCGAGAAGCTCAGGGTGCACTACGCCGACCAGCGGCTGCAAAACCACGGGCTGGCCGCTGTCTCTCAGCCAATGGCCGACAGCCCCGTACAGGAGGCCACCAGCCAGGCGGCTTTCGAGTTCCGGGGCTACCAGGTCAAGCCACTGGCCACGTTTGCCGTGCGCGCACGGGTGTTGTCGCGCGAAGACTATTACGTGGGCAAGGAGGCCGAGCTGTCCCCGCTGGACCTGGCCCTGGGCTGGAAGCGCATGGCCGACCCTGCGGTGTACGAAGCCTTGAACATCACCCAGGGCGGCCGCTGGTACCGCTACACCTGGCGCGACCAACCGCCCATCCCGCTGCAGGAGATCATCGAGTCGTCAGCCAACATGCACATGATTGCAGCCACGCCCGTGGTGGAGCGGGCGCTCAAAAAGGCCCGTGCGGGGGCCTACATCCGCATCACCGGCAGGCTGGTGGAGGTGACACACCCCAGCGGCTGGCGCTGGACGAGTTCGCTCACACGATCGGATTCCGGGGCCAATTCCTGCGAGCTGGTGTTTGTAGAGTCTGTGCAGGTGGAGAACTGACCCGCCACCGGGCCCTGGTTGCTCCTCGCACTCCCAATTTGATAGCTGCTTGCGCTTTCCCATCAAGCGCCAGGCCCTGTTTTTACTCAAAATCTTACATCTCTACAGGGCAACCCGGGGGCTGGCGCGCCCAAAGTCTGGATACCCTTGGAAGGACAAGCCCCCGCCCGAACCACCGCCCGAAAGGATGCCCATGGCCAAGATCCTGGAAGTGAAATACGAAAACCAGGCCGACGCCCACATTTGCGAGGTGGCGCATGAAAGCCAGGCCGACCTGTGCTGGCACGAGGTGCACTACGCCACCCAGGCCAGCGGCGATGCGATCTGGTTCTTTGTGGCCTATGCCAACCAGGCCAGCTTCAAGGTCTACCGCGTCAAGCACGCCAGCCAGGCGGACCTGAAAATCTTCAGGGTCAGCACCCCGGAGCAGGCTGGCTGGCGAACCAAGGACCATCTGCTGATCGGCAAGCTGGGCAAATAGGTTCGGCCCCAAGAGCGCTACGCCGTGTGAACCGCACCAGGCCCACCGCCCGACTCATCCCCCCACGCACTTTTGCACCTGCTCACCCAGGCCCGTGGCGCCCAGGCGCATCACATCACCGGGCTTGAGGAACCAGGGGGCGGGCTTTTGCCCCAGCCCCACACCTGCGGGTGTGCCAGTCAGCACCACGTCGCCGGGCTCCAGCGTCATGAACTGGCTGATGTACGACACCACGGTGGGCACGCCAAAGATGAAGTTGCGGGTGCTGCCGTTTTGCACGCGCTGGCCGTTGACCTCCAGCCACAGGTCGATGGCGTGCGGGTCGGGCACCTCGTCAACCGTGGCCAGCCACGGGCCGATCGGGGCAAAGGTGTCGTAGCTCTTGCCCTTGTCCCACTGGCCGCCGCGCTCCATCTGCCAGGCACGTTCAGACACATCGTTGGCCAGCACATAGCCCGCCACATGCTGCAGCGCATCGGCCTCGGCCACCTGGCGCGCACGGGTGCCGATGACGATGCCCAGCTCGACCTCCCAGTCGGTCTTGACGGCGCCGGGCGGAATGCGCACATCGTCGTTGGGGCCGCTGAGCGCCGTCACGGCCTTCATGAACAACACAGGCTCGGCGGGCGGCTGCAGGCCCGCCTCGCGCGCGTGGTCGGCATAGTTGAGCCCCACGCACACGATCTTGCCCACCCCAGCCACCGGGCTGCCCAGGCGCGGTGTGCCATAGACGGGCGGCAGGCGGCTTGCGTCGATGGCGGCCAGGGCAGAAAGCGTGCGCGGGTTGAGCTGGGCCGGGCCCATGTCGGGCAGCAGCATGGACAGGTCGCGCAGCGTGCCGGTGGCGTCGATCAGGCCGGGGCGTTCTGCGCCGGGCTGGCCGTAACGGATGAGTTTCATGGCGGGAAATCCTGGTGGGGTCGGCGAAAGGTGGCAGTCGCAGCAAGGAGCCGCGCTGCGCCGACACGCAGCATAGCGGCACGCAACCCCCAGCGTGTACGCCAATCACCGGCCCTGCCTTGCCGCAAGACGAGGGCCACATCCCCTGCGCAGCCCGTGTGGCGCGCGTAACATGGCGCGGGGTGCACCGCAGCGCCAGCCGCGCACCCCAAATACTCCTGATTTAATAGCTTCCAACGCTTACCAGATAAGCGCTAGCAGCCATTTTTACGCAATTTCTCCATGGCCACTGCCACCGATCTGCCCTCCCCGCCCCCGGAATCCCCACCCCGGCCCCAACCCCGCAACCCGTCCGATCTGTTCTGGTCTTTCACCTGGCTGGCCCTGCAAGGTTTTGGCGGCGTGCTGGCCGTGGTGCAGCGCGAGCTGGTGGAGAAAAAGCGCTGGATGACGAACGAGGAGTTTGTCGAGGACTGGGCCGTGGCACAGATCATGCCGGGCCCCAACGTGGTCAACCTCAGCATCATGATTGGCGACCGCTACTTTGGTCTGCGCGGCGCGTTGGCGGCGCTGGCGGGCATGCTGACCTTTCCGCTGATCCTGGTGCTGGCCCTGGCCGTGGTCTATGCGCAGTTTGCCAGCCACCCGGCCGTGGCCGGTGCGCTGCGCGGCATGGGCGCCGTGGCGGCGGGGCTGATTGCGGGGGTGGGCATCAAGCTGTTTGTGTCGATCAAAAACCACTCGTTGGGCCGCCCGCTGTGTGTGGCGTTTGCAGGGCTGACCATCGTGGCCATGGCGTGGCTGCGCTGGCCGCTGTTCTGGATTTTGCCGGTGATCGGTGGCGCGGCCTGCGTGCTGACGTGGAGAAAGCTCGCGCCATGAATGCAGCCACCACCCTCACCACACCCTTGACGGCCCTGGGCGCGGGCGACTGGTTCAACCTGTTCCTGTACTACCTGTCGCTGTCGCTGCTGGCCGTGGGCGGCGCCATTGCCACCGCGCCCGACATGCACCGCTACCTGGTGGAGCGCAACGCCTGGCTCACCGACCCGCAGTTCAACGCATCCATCGCCATTGCCCAGGCTGCACCCGGCCCCAACGTGCTGTTCATCGCCCTGCTGGGCTGGAACGTGGGCATCAACGCAGGCGGCCCGGGCCTTGCAGGCTGGCTGCTGGGCGCCCTGGGCATGGCGGTGTGCATGCTGGGCGTGATGCTGCCCAGCAGCCTGCTGACCTGGACAGCCACCCGCTGGGGCCACCGCAACCGCGAGCGGCGCGGCGTGCGCGCCTTCAAACAAGGCATGGCGCCGGTGGTCATTGGCCTGCTGCTGGCCACCTCGTGGGTGCTGACACGCGCACACGGCAACTTCGACACCGCTTGGCCCCTGTGGCTGCTCAGCGCCGTGACCGTGGTGCTGGTGTGGCGCACCAGGCTGCACCTGCTGTGGATGCTGGGCGCCGGGGCGGTGCTGGGGGCTATCGGCTGGGTGTAGCTGATGGCAGAGGTGCCGCGCTTGGCACCCCTGCGTGACACGGGGCTGGGTCAGCTGATCCGGCGCCCGTTTTCCGCGTACACGGCCAGGTAGATCGCGTCGGAGCCGATGTAGGGCGCCTTGTTGCCAAAGCCAACGTTGAAGTCACCAAACGACAGCGCGCGGATGCTGGCCAGGCCCGCGCGAAGGCGGTCGCGTGTGAGGTCCTTGCCCGCGTTTTTGAGCCCCTCGATCATGATCTGGCCGTTGAGCCAGCCTTCAAGCGCGCTGCCGCTGTTCAAGAAGGCCGGGTCAGCCCCGGTAGCCTTCATGGTGCTCTGAAACTTGCGAACCACCACCGATTTTTGCGAATTCGCGTCCGGAAACACCTGCACCAGCGCAAGGCCCCGTGTGGACGCAGCCAGCTTGGGCAGCTCGGACGAGATCACCGTAACCGACAGCCCCGCCAGCGGCACGCCCTGTGCCTTGGCACGGAAGGCCTGCACAAACGCGGTGTTGGCTGTGCCCGTGGTGGCCAGCAGGACGGCACCCGGGCGCTCTGCAGCCACCTTGTCGGCCAGCTCAGCGCCGTTCTTGCCGTCCACGGCCAGTGCAAACTCGCCACCGCGTTCGACCTTGATCTCGTCCAGCGCGCGGGACATGTCCTTGAGCACTTCCTTGCCAAACGGGTTGTCCAGGTACACCACGGCAATGCGTTTGAGGCCCATGTCCACGATCTGCTTGACCAGGCGCTGCGTCTCTTCGCGATAGGTGGGGCGCAGGAAGAATACATGGCGGTTCTCAGGCGCACGCAGCGAGGTCGCGCCCGTCACCGGACCCACGGTGGGAATGCCCTTGGATTCGATCAACGGCAGGATGGATGCCGTGTTGGCCGTGCCCAGCGGCGAGATCAGCGCGAACACCGACTGGGCCTCGACCATCTCGGTCACGTTCTTGAGGGTGCGTGCAGCCACATAGCCATCGTCCTTGGGGTCCATGCGGATCTCGCGGCCATGCACGCCGCCAGCAGCATTCACTTCAGCAAACGCGGCCTTCATGCCTGCCACCTGCTCGATGCCAGCCTGGCCCAAGGGGCCGGTCAGTGCGATGGAGCAACCCAGGTTGATGGTGCGGGCGGTCAGTGCTTCTTCGGCGGCCTGGGCCGTGTGGGCCCATGCGGGCAGGCCAGTGGCAGCAACGGCCTGGGTGGCGCGCAAGAGAAATTGACGACGGCTCATGGTGTGGGAGATCCCGAAGAAAGCAAAGGTGGAGCAGCCTAGCGGCAGCTGGGGAAACTTGCTGTCAGTTTCGCGACAGAACATACCCAGAAAGGACCGGCTCTCTCCGGGGGATGCAGTACTTGGCGACGGCAGCCTGCAGTGCACAGGGTGCCGAACCGCACGACACCCCGGCATCGTGCGAGTCAACGCCGCACGCCGTGAAACTCACCGGGGCACGTTGTGGATCAGCAGATCACCGCACGACGGCGGCGTCTGTCTGCGTCGCTGCGCCCATGGTTTCTTGACCTACAGGCCCTTGCGCCGAATTGCAGCAAATCCCGCAATGGCCAGAAGTCCGGCGAGGAACAGCATCGCCCACTCGGAAAGGGAGGGGATGGTCGAGGGCGGAACGAATCCATCCAAGTTGTTGGTGAAGGTGCACGCGATGGCCGCCCCTGCTGCAGTGGCCGCTGCATCCAGCGTGACGGTGCGCGTCAAGAGGTCGTTTGTCTGCGTTCCACCTGAACCCAGGCCGGTGCAAGTGATGGAAGCCAGGGTGTAACCCAAGGGTGGCGCTGCTTCAGTGATGGAAGTGCTGACACCCGCTGCGGTCAGCGTCTGCGTCGCCCCAGCCACGGCCGAGCCGGATGCCAGGGTCGTGATGGACTGGTTGGCAAAGCCGTTGCTGCCGCTGAAGCCAAACGTACCCACGCCACCATTGGAGATTTTGGATACCGTGATCGAAGGCACGGTGGGGGCTGCACACACGCCAGGGAGCGAAATCGCATTGGCGCTCGTCGTGACGGTTCCGCCCGACGTCAAGGCTCGGCCGGACAAGGTGGCACCGGCGCCCATGGACATACCGGCGTTTCCAATGACCGTTCCGATGAAAGTGGAGTTGGCACCCAGCGTGGTCGCGGCAGTGGGCGCCCAAAACACGTTGCCGGCGCAAGCACCACCATTGAGGGAGACGATGGAGTCGGCGGCGGTGTTGAGCGCCGCAGTCGTCGCCCCGGCGCCGGGGCGAAAGACGTAGATTCCAGAACCGTTCAGGGTTACCGTCGAGCCAATACTCATGGCTCCCGTGCTGGAATAACAGCCAGGCGGGATCACTCCAGGCGTGCCGCCGCTCACAACGACGGCACTGAGATCAACGGCGGAGCCGAGGGGAATGCAGGTGCCCAGTTGGGAATCCAGATCCGCCAACGCAATGCCTTGGTCGGCAATCTCGGTATCACACGGCGTTTTGATGATCCCGGTCACTGTGGTGGGCGCAGTGGACGGGGGGGTGGTGTAGCAAACCGAGCCGTTGATCGTGGTCGGATTTCCACTGTTGGTAAAGGTGTCGGAAACTATGGCGAAGTTGCTGGCACTACCTAGCGGCGGTGCCGTCGCCGCCAATGCGCCACAGCTGTATGTCAGGGACAGCAGGGAAACAAGCCCCAGGCTCAGCAGCAAGGCGGGATTTTTTCGACCGAACTTGGATAGCAGCGGGGCAGCATCGCGTGTGGCGTATCCTGATTTGGTGAGGGTGGTTGTGCTGTCGGATGGCATGGTGTTAAACCTTCTGTGGTGACTTAAAAGTCAGTAATCAAACAAAAACTTATCTTGTGTGACCCACAGTACTGCGCTTGGCTGCCCAGCGGTGCGATTTGCGCGACTTATGTCCACGGCGGCCATTAGTCGGGCAGTTGGCCTACACCCATGACCCCGACGCGTTACACATGGGCGCCCCCTCGGGCAAGCCTTCCACGAATCGGCCCTGGTTGTGCCACGGCGATGCCTGAACCAGAACAGCGCTCACTTTGGGCCATTGGGCATTAGGGATGCGCAGTGCTCCCTGTGCAGGGGGGTGCGCAAGGGTCATTGCCCCCTATTGACCCCTATTGACCCCTTGCATGCTCATCTGGCACTCGCATTCCAGCGTCGCTCCGTTGCAGAGATTGCTTCTACATGAGGGCCAAAGGCAGTGCGCGTGTCTGTCGCTTGTTCAAAAAGCAATACGGTTTAACGCCAAGCGGCTACCACTATCCAACGCACTTGCGGCTTGCCGCCCAACATCAGCAAAATGTGCATGCAAAGCCAGAGACTTGAGACATGCCCCTTTGAGGGATCAGCCGCTGATCATGCTTGCGAAGGAACAGGCTGATTGACTGGCTGCGGACCCATGCGGTGTATCTAAAGTGCCTACCCATGCCGAATACACCCCGGCGCGATGTCTGAGGGAATTTTTGAACAGCGGCCTGGGGACTGTGCCGCGCCGCCACCCAGCCTCATGAATCGCCAGGGGTCCGCACTTCCGGCATCCAGACAATGAACCAGGGAGACCCACACATGTCCGACGGACCACCCGCTTGTCGCCGCCACAGCACCTTTGCAGCCATGGCATTGAGCGCATTCGTTGGGCTGGGCGCGGCTCCACAGGCATCGGCGGAAGGCAGCCGTACGCTGTACCCCTCCACCTACCCTACCAGCGGCGGCACCTGTGCCAACACGCTCGACCGGGGATGCCGCGCCAACCTGGACCTGCAGCCAGGCAACCGCTATGTGGGCAAGGTCCAGCGCCGCACCTTCCTGTACGTCTACGCAGAGGCGGGCGAGTATGTGCTGCTGGGCTCCCGCAACCGCACGACGGGCGGCGACATCCTGGTCTACAACCCGCAGGATTTCGGCACACCGGGCGACGAGACCCTGCCGGCCAGCGCCGACTTCTCGTGCGCATCCAACACGCCGCCGCCGGGGAGCTTTGGAGGCAGCACTCTGGGGGAACTGAACTCCCGCGACCAGGAGCTCGCTGGCCCCCACAGCGCCGACGGCAGCGCTACCGTCACCAACGGGTTCGCGCCCTGCGCCTACCGTGTTCCCGCCACCGGGATCTATGGCGTGCAGTTCATGCCCGCCACCAGCGGCAACACCAATCTGAATGCCGACATCTTCAATCCGCTGCCCAGCACCTCCACCGTGGCCGCCTGGGACGTCACGGTGCGGGCCTCGGCCAGCAGTCTCAGCGATCTCAATGGCCGCCTGTTCACCTACGCCTGGCTGGGCTTCACGGGGGTGAACAACCGCCCTGTCTATTCGCGCCATGACTACGTGACGCTTGATGGCTACCGCTACTCGCAGGCACTGGCGGGGCTCGATCCCAATGGCTTTGCGCTGTATGCCAACCGGCTGGGGTTTCTGGACAACGGGCAGCCCCTGTACAAGGGCGTGCGCGGCAGCGACTCGTTTGTGACGAACCTGGCGGCGGGCCTGTCGGCCCAGCGGCCGGAGTTTCCGATTTTTTTCAGCAGCATTGCCCCCGCAGCCCCCCACTCGGCCGAGGTGGACAAGGTGCTCACAGCGCTGCGCATTCCGCTCACGCCCCAGCCACCTTCGCTGTCGACCGCCACATTCACCGGGCGCCCGCCCAGCGTGGGTTCACGCACCCTGCCGGGTGCGGGCGGCACGTTCCGGCTTTCGATCACCGGTGCCTCCACCTTCCAGATCGTCGTGAGCCGCGACGGTGTGGATTTCAGCCCCTCCAATACGGCCAACGCGGTCATCACGGGTATCGCCGCCACGGGCACACAGGATGTGCCGTGGGATGGCAACGATGCCGCGGGCACCGCCTTTCCCGCCAGCGCCACGCCCTACGCCTACCGGGCATTCGCGCGTGCTGGCGAGATTCACCTGCCCATGATCGATACCGAGAACAACGGCAATGGCACCAGCACCGCCACGGCGACCTTTGGCGGTGGCCCCACCATCACCAAGCTCAACGGGCCGCAGGCTGGCAATACCACCGTCTATTTTGATGACCGGGGTTATGTCACCCGGAGTGGCACCCTGGTGGGTCAGGTGAACGGCACCCTCTGCCCCGGCTCCCCACCACCCGCCTCCGACCCTGCGCAGGCCCTGGGCGGAGCGGATTCAACACTGGTCTATGGCGCTTCGCCACAGCTGTACCGCTGGTGGCCGCCCGGCGCCAATGCCAACGCCGACTGTGCAGCCACCGGCGGGTGGGGCGATGCCAAGGGGCTGGACCTCTGGACCTACATCACATCCCCGGCCGGCAATGGCGTGCTCTGGATTGACCCGCTCCTGCGGGATACAGCGGCGTCCATTTTTGTGCCTGCTGCAGCAAGGCCGGGCAGCGGGGTGCAGGGGCGCCTGACTTTTGCGAACCGTGGTGCAGACACAGCCACGGGGCTGCAGTACACCCTGACCCTGGATCACAGCTGTGCCGATACGGCAGTGAGCTTCTCCAATCTGCCCACCGGTGCGTCCGCATCCTGCGTGGACACGCTGGGCCAAGGCCGCTACGTGTTCTCGGGCTTCCCGGCCACGCTGGCAGGCGGAGCGTCGGTGCTCGGCGCCGATCCCGCGGCGCCCATGGCGTTCTCGTACACAGCCCCAGCGGCCGGAACCGTGACTGCGGCCGCCACGATTTCCGGCCCCGTGCCCGATGACCTGCCCGCCAACAACTCGGCCACCGGCACCACGGTGATCAGCCCGGTGGATCTGCAAACCACCGCCAGCGCGCCCCTGACGGCGCTGGCTGGCGAATCGGTGACGGTCCTGGCGTCGTTTGCCAACCTGAGCGGCGTCGCAGCGTCGCCCTGGACCCCCACCATCGCCATCGGGGCTGCGCTGAACTGCCCTTCGGCCGTACAGCTGGTGAGCGCCCCGCCCGGGGTCACGATGGGCGGCTTTGATACGGCAACGTGTGTGGTGGCCCTCCTGGGCCTGCCTCCGACGCTGGCCGACGGCCAGATCCTGTCGCTGAGCTTTCGCTACCAGGCGCCCACCCTGGGTCAGGTGCCCATCACCACCACGGTGGCAACCCCGGGGGACGCGCACACCGCCAACAACAGCGCCACGGCCACCACCACCATCGCGGTGGTGAACATGGTCATCAGCCTGTCGGGCATGCCGCTGCAAGCGATCTCCGGGCAGCCCTATTCCGGGACGTTTTCCTGCACCAATGCGGGACTGCTGGACGCCGTCGGCGGCACGCGGTGCGCCATCGACTCAGGACTCCCCCCGGGCCTGAGCCAGACCGGCTGCGTGCTGGACAGTACAAATGCGGCCTGGTCGGCGGGAGACACCGTGCCAGCAGGCGCCACCGTCATCTGCAGTGTGGCCGGTACGCCTGTCACCATCGGGCAGATGGTGATTGTGGCCAGCACCGCCGCCGTGGGCGAGGCCATCCTGTCTGACAACACCGCCACCCAGGGCTTGGCGGTGGTGCCCTTGCAAACCATCCCCACGCTCACACAGCCTGCGACCGTGGCACTGGCTGCGCTGCTTTTTCTGATGGCGGCGCGCCTGCGGCCCCGGCGCCGGGCGGGCTGATCGGCGTGTCCCGCAGGAACGGCCCCCCCGCCGACGCACTTGGGCGCCTGAGAGCGTTTCAGGTGCGCTGGCGCAGCGCCTCGTACAGGCACACGCCGCTGGCCACCGATACGTTCAAGCTCTCCACAGCGCCCTTCATCGGGATGCTGACCAGCTCGTCGCAGGTCTTGCGCGTGAGCTGGCGCATACCGTCGCCTTCGGCGCCCAGCACCAGGGCCACGGGGCCTTTCAGGTCGACCTGGTAAATGGTCTTGGGGGCGTCGTCGCTGGTACCGATGCACCAGATGTTGCGCTCCTTGAGTTCGTTCAAGGTGCGCGCGAGGTTGGTCACCATGAAGTACGGCATGGTTTCGGCCGCGCCGCTGGCCACCTTGGCCACGGTGGCGTTGATGCCCACGGCGTGGTCCTTGGGGGCGATGACGGCATGCGCGCCCGCACCATCGGCCACACGCAGGCAGGCGCCCAGGTTGTGCGGGTCGGTCACGCCGTCCAGCACGAGCAGCAGGGGCTGCTCAATGCCGGCGGCTTCCAGGTCTTCCAGCAGTTCATCCAACGAGGTGGCAACCTTCACGGGCTCAACCCGCGCAGCCACGCCCTGGTGGCCATGGCTGCCGGCCAGCTTGGCGATGCGCACGCTGTCGGCTTCGATCAGGCGGGCACCAGCCTCGCGGGCGCGGTCGAGAAACTGGCGCATGCGGGCATCGCGCCGCGTGGCCTCGTAGTAAATCTCGATGATGGATTTCGGCGCGGTCTTCAGACGCACGCCCACGGCGTGAAAGCCGAAGAGAACTTTGGGGCTGGACATGGGGGGATTATCCGCTGACGCAGGGCACCGGCTTTAGAAAGCTATCAATTTGATAGCTATTGACGCTTGATGAATAAGCGCTAGAGGCCAAAAACATGCAAAAACCTGGTTTCCGCCTCCCTCTCAGCGCGGCAAATAGCGCTTACACGACCCGCCCGGCTTCGATGGTGATGCGCCGCTCGCACTGCTCGGCGATGGCGCGGTCATGGGTGACCAACACCAGCGTGGTGCCCTGCTCGCGGTTCAGGTCGAACATGAGCTTCATGATGGTTTCGCCGGTGGCAAAGTCGAGGCTGCCCGTAGGCTCATCGGCCAGCAGCACGGCAGGTTGCACCACAAACGCTCGCGCCAGCGCCACGCGCTGCTGTTCGCCACCCGAGAGCACCTTGGGGTAGTGAGAGAGGCGCTGGCCCAGCCCCACGCGGGCCAGCATGTCGGCGGCGACCTTGCGGGCATTTTTGCGAACTTCAGGGCGGTTGGCCAGTTCCAGCGGCAGCATCACGTTCTCCAGCGCTGTGAGGTTGCCCATGAGCTGAAAGCTCTGGAACACAAAACCCACCTTCTGGGCACGCAGCGCAGCGCGTTCATCCTCGTCGATGGCAAAGAGGTCGTGGCCATCGAGCCGCACCGTGCCACGGCTGGGGGTGTCCAGCCCCGCGATGATGGACAGCAAGGTGCTCTTGCCCGAGCCCGACGCGCCCACGATGGCAGCGGTTTCCCTGGCGGCCAGGCGGAAATCGATATCCCGCAGAATGTCGAGGGTTCCGGTGGAATCCGTGACCGATTTGAAGACATGCTCCACGGCAATGATGGGTGTGGCAGCAGTTGTCTTGGGCAATGGAGAGGATTCGGACATGAAAGGCTCTTTACTTTGATTCGATATCAGCAACGGCGCCACTTTATCCTGCGCGCCTCTATCGGGCTTCTGGTGGGGCTTTCGGCGCCCTGCGCCATGGCCCAGGCAACGTCCAAGACAGCGGCCGCGCCGATTCGCCAGCCCGTGATCCTGGTGCTGGGAGACTCTCTGAGCGCCGAATATGGCCTGGCACGCGGCACGGGCTGGGTGGCTCTGCTCGAAAAACAGCTGACCCAGGAAAAGCTGGCCGCTACGGTGGTCAACGCCAGCGTGAGTGGGGAGACTACTTCGGGCGGCCGTTCGCGCCTGGCGGCGCTGCTGGCGCAGCACAAGCCCAGCCATGTGGTGATTGAACTGGGCGGCAACGATGCCCTGCGGGGATTGCCGCTCAAGAACACGGAAGAGAATCTGACCGCTATGACGCAGGCGGCGCAAAAGGCCGGGGCCAAGGTGCTGCTGGTGGGCATGCAGGTGCCACCCAACTATGGCACCGACTACGCCAACAAGTTCGCGGGCCTGTTCACCACAGTGGCCAAGGCCCAGAAGGTGGCCGTGGTGCCCTTCTTCCTGAAGGGGGTGGCCGACGGGCCCGATCCGACCCGCCTGTTCCAGCCTGACCGCATCCACCCTCGCGCCGAGGCGCATCCGCAGATGCTGGCCAATGTGTGGCCGGAACTGAAAAAACTCTTGCGCTGAGGGCTCAGGCGCCGGGAGCGCCTGTGGGCTGGTCCGGGGCCGCAGCATCGCCGCTGGGCTGGCCGTCAGCGGGCTGGTCGTCGCCTTGCGGATCGTCCGGCCTGCGCTGTGTTTTGGACCTCAGCTTCTCTTCCTTTTTTTTCTTTTTGGCGAGTTCGCGCTGGCGTTTTTCGTATCCGTAGTTGGGTGTTGCCAAGGTAATTGCTTCCTGAAGTTGAGACTCACTGTAACAGCATGGGTTTTTCAAGCCCCCGCTGGGGGGCGTTGGAGCGGGATGACCGATGCGCGGTACGCATGCCAGCTTGCAAAGCCCAGAACCGGCCCGGCCACCAGCAGCCCGATGCCCCAGAACCAGAGGGAAAACACCACGATGGTGGTGATGAGTGCGCCCCAGAGCAGCATGACCAGGGGATTCTCCAGCACCACGCGCATGCTGGTGATACCGGCCGTAAGCGCATCGGTGTCTCGGTCCAGAATCATGGGAATGGACACCACGGAGGTGGAGAACACCAGCGCTGCAAATGCGCCGCCCACCACGAGGTACACCGCCACAAAGCTCCAGTTCTGCGGGCTGAAGACCGCCTGCAGCACGCCCGTGGTGGACGGCATGCCGGTGTTGAAGAACACGGCAAACACCACCAACGATGCACGCCCCCACAGCAGCTCCAGCACTACAAGCACCAGCACCAGCATGCCCATGCTGCCCATGTGGCTGTCCCAGCAGGTGAGCGATTCGCTCAGCTCGGGCTTGAGCCCCGCCTCGCGCCGACGGCTAGTGTCGTACAGTCCCATCGCCAAGAAGGGGCCTACCAGCAGGCAGCCACTCGCCAGGGACATGGTGTATTCAGGCCGGGTGCGGAACACCCAGCCCAGCACCAGCGCCATGCACCAGAAGCAAACGCCATAAAACAAGGCAATGCCGGGAGCCGCGCGCACATCCTGCAAGCCCTTGGCCAGCCAACGGAACGGGTCTGCCAACCCCAGGCGCTGCAGGCTCACGGGCTGGGCCACCGAGGTGTCTGGCGCTGGTTGCTGGGCCGGATCGGCAGACGCAGGGAGGGGGTTGGAGGAATCCGATGGGGTGGCGGTCATTCGGGCAGTTCGTGGAAGTGGCAGCGGGACACCCGCGAACACTCACACTAAGCCAGCCCTCGGCGGTGCGCCACTGAGGAAACTACCACCCCGCGCAAAAAAGACAGGCCTCAGCCTGCCGGGAAGGCGTGCTCCAGGGCCTGCTGCAGATCGTTCCGCAGGTCTTCCACCGCCTCCAGCCCGATCGAAAACCGCACCAGCGTGCCCGGCTTCAAGTGCGCGGGCGGGCGGCTGCGCATGCTCGCGATGTTGTAGGGCACCACCAGGCTCATGGGGCCGCCCCAGCTGTAGCCCAGCTTGAACAGCCGCAGGCCGTCGCAGAACGCATCCACCTGCTTCTGGGTGTAGCGGGCATCAATCATCACGCTGAACAGGCCCGCTGCCAGCCCCGCCCCGCCCTGCCCGGCGCCACACAGTGCCTTCCAATGTGTGTGGCCGGGCGCGCCTTCCAGCGCGGGGTGCAGCACCTGCACGATGGCGGGCTGCTGCTGCAGCCACCGCGCCAGAGTGCGGGCCGCTTCGTCATGGGCGCGGTAGCGCAGGCCGATGCTGGGCAGTGCGCGCAGCACAGCCTCTGCGTCGTTGGCCCCCACCCCCAAGCCCAGCCGCATGTGGGTGAGCTTGATCTTCATGTGCAGGCCCGGGTCCCGCGTCATGACGCTGCCCATCAGCACATCGCCACCGCCACTGGGGTACTTGGTGAGCGCGTGGGCCGAAATGTCGACCCCCAGGCTGCCATCACCTGTGAGGTCAAACGGCGCAAACGCGAGACCCGCGCCCCAGGTGTTGTCCAGCGCCGTGGTCACGCCGTGTGCGCGGCAGATGCGCACCTGCTCGCACAGGTCGGGAAACTCCATGCTGACCGAGCCCGGAGCCTCCAGCCACACCAGCCGGGTTGCAGGGGTGATGCGGGCGGCCAGATCGGCTGGGTCGAGCGGATCGTAAAACCCATGGGTGATGCCAAAACGCGCCAGTTCACCATTGGCAAGGTCTTTGCCAGGGCCGTAGGCGTTGTCCGGGATCAGCACTTCGTCGCCGGGCTGAAGCAGGGCCAAGGCCACGTTGGCAATGGCGGCCAGGCCGCTGGGAACCAGCACGCACTGCAGGCCGCCCTCCAGCGCACACAGGCGCTCTTCCAGGATGAACGTGGTGGGCGTGCCGTGCAGCCCATAGGTGTAGCCGCTTTTGTCCTTCCATTCGCGCGAGCGCATGGCCGCGACGTTGGGAAAGATGACGGTGGAGGCCTTGTACACCCCCGGCTGGGGCGCTACGAAACCAGCAGGAGGAACGTAGTCATGGTGGACGATGCGGGTGGCGAGGTCGGTGTCGTGCTCTTTCATGCCGACCATGGTAGCGCGCCGCCAGGGCGTGAACCCGGGCGGCGCGTGGTCTGAAGCGCTGTTTGCGGCGCCGGGGCTGATGCCAGCCCGCGCGCTTAGCTCGCGCTGACCACCAGCTGATTGTTCACAGAACTAACGCCATTCACGGCCTTGGCAATGCCTTCGGCGCGCTCACGGGCCACGGCGGAGGGTGCGGGGCCTTTCAGCGTCACACGGCCATTGGCTGTATCGACATCAATCTTCACCGCGCTCAGGTCGGGGTCCTTGGCAAGGCTGGCGCTGATCTGTGCGGTGATTTCTGCGTCACTCAGAAAAACCATGCCCTTGTTGGCGGCATCCTTGGCCGAAGATTCTGCATTTGCAGCACCCTGCTCCACCTTCGTCTGAGCGTTCTCCATGGCACTTTCGGCCTTGGCGCGGGCTTCGGCGGCGGCCTGCTCGGTCTTTTCGACGGCGGAATCCAGGCGCTGGCCCACAGTCGGCTCTTCCTTCTTGCCGCAGGCAGACAGACCCAAGGCCAGGGCGCTCACGGCCAGGATGGTTGCAATACGGTGTGCAGGACGCTGGGAAATCTTCAGATTGTTCATGCGGAAACTCCTTGCGGTTGAAACATGGCGAGACTGTAAACGCAGGCAGCTGCGCACTAGGTCGGATGCAGCCTAGGCACCTGTAGGACGATGCCGCAAATTGCGCAAACGTGGCCCGATGCCGAGGCGCGACAATGTACCCATGGCTTTTTCCGCTGCGTCACTCACCCGTTGGTTCCCCTTTTTGTCCTGGCCCCGGCCAGACCGCACCCTGATCAAAGGCGAGTTCTGGGCGGGTATGACGGTGGGCCTGATGCTGGTGCCGCAGGGGGTCGCCTACGCAGCGCTGGCGGGCATGCCGCTGGTGACGGGTATCTATGCCTCGCTGATCCCTGCGCTGGTGGCGGTGTTGTTCAGCGCATCGACGCGGCTCGGCGTGGGGCCGACAGCGCTTACCAGCCTGCTGATCGGCGCGTCACTCACAGGCCTGGCCGAGCCGGGCAGCGCGCAATGGGTGGCCATGGCAGCGTGGATCGCTTTGCTGTCGGGCCTGCTACAGCTGGTCATGGGGATGGCGCGGTTTGGCTGGCTGCTCAATCTTGTGACGTCCCCCGTATTGAGCGGGTTTACCCAGGCAGCGGCGCTACTGATTTTGGGCTCGCAGCTGGCCGCACTCACCGGGTTACGGTCAGACTGGGGGGCGCTGCTGTCAACGCCTTCGACCGGGCTGTTTGACCTCACGGCGGCGGCTTTTGGCCTGGGCAGTCTGGCGCTGCTGATTTTGGCCCGCCGCTGGCGGCCGAACTTTCCTGCAGCCATTGTGGTGGTGGGCGCGGCCGGCGCCCTGAGCTGGGCCCTGCACTATGCCGACGCTGGCGGAGCCGTGGTGGGCGCGTTGCCCTCGGGTCTGCCGGCCCCGTACTGGCCCGGAGCGCTGCCATGGTCCAGCTTTTCTGCGCTGGTGATGCCGGTGCTGGTCGTCACGCTGGTGAGTTTTCTGGAGACGGCGTCCAGCGCCAAGGTAGAAAGCCAGCGGTCCGGCGAGCGCTGGAATGAGAACCAGGACCTCATCGGCCAGGGCCTGGCCAAAATCAGCAGCGGACTGTTTGGCAGCTTTGCGACCAGTGCCTCGTTCTCGCGCTCGGCCATCAACCTGTATGCAGGCGCCAAAAGCGGCTGGGCCACGCTGTTTGCCATTGCCCTGGTACTCGTGGTGCTGCTATGGCTCACTCCGGCGCTTTACCACGTGCCGCAGTCGGTGCTGGCTGCCGTGGTGGTAACCGCCGTGACCAGCCTCATCAAGCCCGGCATGCTGCTGCGCCTGTGGCGGGTGTCAAGGGTCGAGGCCGTGATCGGCGGCATCACCTTCGCACTGACGCTGGCCACGGCCCCGCGCATGTACTGGGGCGTGCTGGTGGGTTTGCTGATGAACCTGAGCCACTTTCTGTACCAGCGGCTGCACCCCCGCATCATTGAAGTGGGCCTGCACCCGGATGGCAGCCTGCGCGACCGGCACCTGTGGCACCTGCCCGCTCTGGCTCCCCGGCTGCTGGCGCTGCGCATGGATGCCGAGCTGGACTTTGCCTCGGCCAGCGCCCTGGAGCGGCGCGTTACCGAGCACCTGGCTACCCACCCCGATGTGGTGCACCTGTGCCTGATGGCCCAACCCATCAACCGGATCGACGTGACGGGCGTAGAAACCTTCGCGCAGCTGTTGGCCCTGCTGCAATCACGGGGGGGCACATTGCACCTCAGCGGCCTCAAGCTTCCCGTAGAGCAGGTTCTGCGCCAGGCCGGTTTGCTGGAGCCCGGAACGGGCCTCGCGATGTACCGCACCGACGCCGAAGCACTGGTAGCGCTGCAGCAGCTTCCGCAGCCGGTGGAACGGGTGTGATGCAGGAGCCTTCCACCCCCCTTTTCCCAGTACCGCTGCGGGTTTCACCTAGACCTGGGGCGGGGGCCCTTCCCGCTGGCGCACTGGTACACTGCACAAACTCTTTTTGCTCCATTTGTGTCTGACTCTGCGGCCTCTCATCTGGTAGATCTGCGCGACCTTCGCCTGGATACTGCCCACGCGCTGGTGGCTCAGGCTGGCGGCAGCGAAGCAGCGTTGCACCGCGAGGTGCCCTCGCGCTACCTGCAGGGCCTGATCGACGGACTGTGTGAACTCTCCCTCAAAGACCCGCTCACCGGTCTGGCCAACCGCCGGCACTTCCGCGCCGTGCTGGAACGCGAAATCGACCGCGTCACCCGCTCGGGAGAGGCAGCATTGCTGCTGATGCTCGACATTGACCATTTCAAGAAGGTCAACGACACGCATGGCCATCTGGCTGGCGACATCGTGCTGCAGTCGGTGGCGCGCACGCTCAGTGCCTGCGTGCGCCCCATGGACACGCTGGCGCGCTACGGTGGCGAGGAGTTCGCCGTGGTGCTCCCCGCATGCCAGGCCGGCTTTGGGAGCGTGGTGGCCGAACGTATCCGGCGTGCCGTTGCCAACACGCCCATCAAGGTCTCGGGCTCGGTGGAACTCCACGTCACGGTGAGCATTGGCGGCGCCTTTGCCCTGCAGTGGATCCGCTCCACCACCTTGCTGTGGACAGACCGCGCCGACCACCAGCTCTACCAGGCCAAGGCGGCAGGCCGCAACCGCGTCAGCATTGAGGAGCAACCCGACAGCACTGTCAGTGCCGAAGAGAAAAGCCTGTTGTTTGGCCCGCTCTACACCCCCTCGGGTTGGGGCGACCTGCCTCCGGTGGACCCCAACCCAACAGGCAGCGCCTACTGAAAGTTAGAAGATGAGCGACGCGCTGTCCCCTCCCCCACCCACATCGCCAGCGGCTCCTGCTGGCGCCGCCTCACCCTCGCACTCTGCAACGGGTGCCCGCATCATTGCCATCACCAGCGGCAAAGGCGGGGTTGGCAAGACCTTTGTGTCGGCCAACCTGGCTGCGGCCCTCACCCGCCGTGGCCAGCGCGTGCTGGTGCTCGACGCCGACCTGGGCCTGGCCAACCTGGACGTGGTGCTGAACCTGCACCCCAAAATCACCCTGCACGACGTCTTCACCGGCAAGGCCACGCTCGAAGAGGCCGTGATCCAGGCCCCGGGTGGCTTCAACGTGCTGCTGGCAGGCTCGGGCATGGTCGAGTATTCGCGCCTCACGCCCGAGGTGCGCAATCAATTCCTGAGCGTGATCCAGGCGCTCACGCCCCAGTACGACGTGGTGCTGCTGGACACCGGCGCCGGCATTTCCGACGTGGTGCTGTTTTCCATTTCGCTGGCTTCCGAGGTGCTCATCGTGGCCACGCCCGAACCCACCTCGCTGACCGATGCCTATGCCGCCATCAAGGTGCTGGCCATGCAGCAAAAGCGCCAACATGTGCGCATGGTCATCAACCAGGCCGCGCGCCCAGGCGATGGCCGTGCCATCACCAGCCAGCTGCAGCAGGTGCTGGACCGCTTTGTCACCACTGAATCCGGTCGCCCGATGCGCTTGATCCACATGGGCGACATCCCGGCCGATCCCTCGGTACGCGACGCCGTCATGCGCCGCCAGTTGCTGCTGCTGCAAACCCCGGGCTGCCCTGCGGCCCTGGCGATTGCCCAGTTAGCCAACAAGATCGAAACCACGCTGCTGACCCCGGCCGCCTGAGACGCCCGCAGGCGCCACAGCCCGGCAGCAGCGCGGTTCCCCCGCTGGCTTCAGCGAGTTGCCTTGACCGAAGTGAAAGCGCGCCCCTCGCTGCGCTCATTTGATTTGCCGTGAACCCCATCGACACCGTCCTGAACATCTCCTGCTACAAGTTCGTGCCTTTGCCCGATGCGGCGGCC
The DNA here is from genome assembly GCF_019218805.1 of Acidovorax sp. sif0632. Taxonomy (NCBI): domain Bacteria; kingdom Pseudomonadati; phylum Pseudomonadota; class Betaproteobacteria; order Burkholderiales; family Comamonadaceae; genus Acidovorax; species Acidovorax sp. sif0632. The sequence goes on from NZ_JAHUWW010000006.1 coordinate 336,264, forward strand.
CTTCGCGAGCTGCTGCATGCGCGCGCCACGGCGGCGGGACTCAAGGGCACCATCCTTCTGGCCGAGGAAGGCATCAACTTCTTTCTGGCGGGCGCGGCCGAGGCCGTGCGCGGGTTTGTCGATGCGCTGCGCACCGATGCCCGTTTTGCCGATCTGGAGCCCAAGGAAAGCTGGTCGGCCACGGTGCCGTTTCGCAAGATGCTGGTCAAGGTCAAGCGCGAGATCATCCGTATGGACCACCCCACCATCCGCCCCGCCCAGGGCCGCGCGCCCTCGGTGGACCCGGCCACCCTGCGACGCTGGCTGGCGCAGGGCCATGACGATGAGGGGCGCGAAGTGGTCACGCTGGACACCCGCAACGCCTTCGAGGTGGACGCTGGCACCTTCGACAACGCCATCGACTGGCGCATCGACAAGTTCACCGAATTCCCGCCAGCCCTGCGCGCGCACAAGACCGAGCTGCAGGACAAGACCGTGGTGAGCTTCTGCACCGGAGGCATCCGGTGCGAGAAGGCCGCGATCCTGATGCGCGAAGAAGGCCTCTCGCATGTCTACCAGCTCGAAGGCGGCATCCTCAAATACTTTGAACTGACCGATGGCGCGCACTACCACGGCGGCTGTTTTGTGTTCGATGAACGCAGGGTGCTGGCGGCAGACCTGTCTACCGACCCCTTACCCACCGACAGCGAAAACGCTATCAATAAGTGAGCTTATAGCGCTCATCCATCAAGCGCTAGATGCCAATTTTGCTTGAAATTTCAGGCATTCAAAGCCAACAATTTGGCCAAGTCAGGCCTTGAAGCGGCGCTCTGGCAGCGGAATCCACTCCACCTCCCCCGGTACCTGCCCCATGGCCTGGGCATCCCAGTCAGCGGCAGCCTGCACGATGCGGTCCTTGCGGCTGGAGACAAAGTTCCACCACATGTGGCGCGGCGCATCCAGCGCGTCGCCACCGATCACCATCAACCGCACCGGGGTATCACCTGCAGCAAGGTGTGTGGCCTGCCCGGGCTCCGCCACTGCCAGAATCTGCGCAGCCACGGTGTCTCCGTTGAGCTGGACCGGAGCATCCACGGTATAGACCGCCATCTCTGGCACCAGCGCCGGAATCTTCAACGTGGCACCGGCGGGCAACTGGACATCCAGGTACAGCGTGCGCGAATAGGTGGCAACTGGAGAGGTCTGCCCGAAGGCTTCTCCAATCAGCACCCGCACCGTGGCATCTCCCACCAGCACTTGCGGAATGGCTGCGGCAGGCGTGTGCACAAACGAAGGCTCGGCCTCTTCATGGGTCACCGGCAAAGCAGCCCACAGCTGAATGCCATGGTTCACGTAGGCCTGGTTTGCGAGACTCTCCGGGCGGCGCTCGGAATGCACGATGCCGCGCCCCGCCGTCATCCAGTTGATGGCACCGGGCTCAATCTGCTGCACATAGCCCAGGCTGTCGCGGTGCATGATGGCGCCAGAGAACAGGTAGGTCACGGTGGCCAGGCCGATGTGGGGGTGAGGCCGCACATCGTGGCCCGCATCGGGCTCCACCGTCACCGGCCCGAAGTGGTCAAAAAACAGGAAGGGTCCCACCGCCTGGCGCTGCACGGCGGGCAGCAGGCGCCGTACCGTGAAGCCACCACCCAGGTCCTTGGCTTGGCCCGACAGACGCAGAGGAGCGTTCATGACAGCACCCCCATCGCTTCAACGGTAGAGACAAGGTCAAAAAGGTGATTCATCGGGTGGCTCCTTGAGGGCAGGACAACAACGCCGCCAGCCTACCAGCTTCAGCGGTTCAGCTGCCCAGCTTGGCAGCCATCTCTGCCACACGCTGACCAAACTGCTTGCCGGTTTCCAGGTCGCCAGGGAACATCTCGGCGGCCGAGGCGTCCGATGGCGACTGCGCCATGGCGCCACTGAACGAGCCGATCCAGTTCACATCGTTGCGCGTGGCGGCCTTGGAGTTGGCGGGCATCATGCCGTTGCCCACCCACAGGCCGCCGTGCTGCATGGCCAGGTGGAACATGTAGTCCAGCGTGATCTGCTTGTCGCCATTGGTGCTGGCGCTGTTGGTAAAGCCTGCGAACAGCTTGTCCTTCCAGGCCTGGCTGAACCAGGGCTTGGACGAGGCGTCGGCAAACTTCTTGAACTGCCAGCTGGGGCCGGCCATGTAAGTGGGCGAGCCAAAGATGATGGCGCTGGCAGCGGCCAGCGTTTCCCAGCCGCCTTCGGGCAGGTTGCCCTCGGCATCGATGGCGATCAACTGGGCGCCAGCGCCCTCTGCCACGGCCTGCGCCAGGCGCTGTGTGTGACCGTAACCCGAGTGGTAAACAACTGCGATGTGTGCCATGAGAAAACTCCTGTTGAAACGAGGGGGACAAGGAAAGCGAGAACGGCGGAAGAACGGATTGAATGCTGGAAACCACAGCCCTGCGGTCAGCAGGCCTTTTGAGGGGATCGCTCAGCGGCCCGACTGGCGCGCATCCAGGCTCCAGCCGCCTGCGCCAAACGCTGCCAGTGCCAGCAGGCCGCCGGTCACGCCCACGTTCTTGAAGAACATGAGCTGCTGCATCATTTGCTTGTCAGCGGGCAGGTCCCAGAACGCATGAAAGAAGAAGCTGGCCACCAGCGTGAAGAATGCCAGCGCGAGCGCTGCCAGACGCGTGCCAAAGCCGAAGATCAGCGCCAGGCTGCCCAGCACCTCGACCGCAGCGGCCACGGCGGCGGCCACGGTGGGCATGGGCAGGCCTACCGACGTGATGTAACCGACAGTGCCAGCAAAGCCGGTGAGCTTGCTGATGCCCGCAGGCAGAAACAGGGCGGCCAGCAACAGGCGCGATGCGAGAGCCAGGGGGTTTTGCAGGGATGTGAACATGGTGAAGAACTCCGGGTGAAAGTGGGTTGAAGAATGAACGTCGAATGTCAGGCGGCCAGATCAAACACCAGCACCTCGGCGTCGTGGCCATCGGTCAACGACAAGGTGGTTTCCTTTTCCATCAGCAGCGCATCGCCGCCCGACAGGGCTTGCCCATTGGCGCTGAGTGCACCGCGCACCAGGTGCACATAGGTCTTGCGGGCGGGGTTCAGCGCCAGCGTGGCGGATTCAGCGCCATCCAGCAAGCCTGCGTACAGGGCCGCATCGGCATGGATCTTGACCGAGCCCTGGGCGCCGTCGGGCGATGCCACCAGGCGCAGGGCGCCGCGCTTTTCAGTCTCGGCAAAGGTCTTTTGCTCGTAGCTCGGCGGGATGCCACGCACATTGGGCTCGATCCAGATCTGCAGGAAGTGCGTGGTCTGGCCTGCAGCGTGGTTGAACTCGCTGTGCTGCACACCGGTGCCTGCGCTCATGCGCTGCACGTCGCCGGGCGGGATGCCCTTGATGTTGCCCATGCTGTCCTTGTGGGCCAGTTCGCCCGACAGCACATAGCTGATGATTTCCATGTCGCGGTGGCCATGGGTGCCAAACCCGGTGCCCGGGGCGATGCGGTCTTCGTTGATGACCCGCAGGTTGCCAAAGCCCATGTGGGCAGGGTCGTAGTACCCGGCAAACGAGAAGCTGTGGAAGGAATTGAGCCAGCCATGGTCGGCGTGGCCTCGGTCTTGCGATTTACGAACAGTCAGCATGTGAGTGCTCCTTTCAAGATTCGACTGTAGGACTGCAGTGCGCCCTGCAGGGGCAGATGAATTGATGGCAATGTTCAAATAATCTGAATTAACATGGCACCACCATGCAAAACGCACGCGATGTCCTGACGCCCGATGCACTGACCATGCTGCAGGTGATTGCCGAAGCGGGCAGCTTTGCCGCCGCCGCCCGGCAATTGGGCCTGGTGCCCAGCGCCCTCACCTACCGCGTGCGGCAGATTGAAGACGCACTGGATGTGCTGTTGTTCGACCGCAGCGCACGCCAGGCCCGCCCCACGGAGGCCGGAGTGGAGCTGTTGCGCGAAGGCGCGCGCCTGTTGCAGGACATTGACGCCGTGGCCCACCGCGTGCGCCGCGTGGCCACGGGCTGGGAGCCGCAGCTCACGCTGTCCATCGACGGCATCATTTCGCCCCACACCATGCTGGAGCTGGTGGATGCGTTTTACGCCATGAAACCCCCGACGCGGCTGAAGTTGCGCGACGGCATCATGACCGGCACGCTGGAGGCGCTGACCTCCGGCCGGGCCGACCTGGCCATCGGCGTATCCGTGGCGGGCAACAACGTGGCGGGCCTGCAGCAGGGCACGCTGGGCGATGTATTGTTCATCTACGTAGTAGCGCCCCACCACCCGCTTGCGGCGGCTGCCGAACCGATCTCAGACGCCACCTTGCTGGAACACCGGGCCGTGGCCGTGGCTGATTCGGCCACACGTGGCGGCGCCACCATGGGCCTGCTCGGTGGGCAGGACGTACTGACGGTGGACACCATGCAGGCCAAGGTGCGCGTGCAGCTGCGTGGCCTGGGCGGCGGTTTTCTGCCCGAGCCCATGGTGCGCCCCTACCTGGAGGCCGGCCGCCTGGTCGAGCGCCGCGTGGCCCGCCCGGAACGCAACGTGCGTGTGCACTACGCCTGGGGCGGCCCGGGCTTCACCGCACCAGGCCGCGCGCTGCAATGGTGGCTGAACCAGCTGCAAAGCCCCACCACACGCCGCGCTCTGCTGGAAAACCACCATCATTTCTGATCCCGATCAAGTCCCGACAGGGTGATACCGCGTGTAGAGTGGTTCCTGTTGGTTTTGTATTGCATCTCGCTTGCCGACCGTCACCGAAAGGCCTCCCATGAGCAAACCCGATCCTCTTCCCGCCAAACGGCTCCGACGCAACACTGCACTGGCAACCCCCCCCGTTGCAGCCCCCGCAGCCCCCACCACGTTCTCTGGCAAACCCCAGCGCCACTTCGCCATCATCGGCGCTGGCATGGCTGGTATTGCCTGTGCACGCACCCTGGTGCAGGCCGGGCACCGCGTGACGGTGTTCGAGAAATCCTCCCAGGCGGGCGGCCGCACTGCCACCATCGACACCCCTTTTGGCAACTTTGATGCCGGTGCCCAGTACTTCACCGTGCGCGACCCGCGTTTTGCCCGCGCCATCGACACCGTGCCCGGCATCTGCAAGCGCTGGAGCGCCAATTCCGTGCAGGTGCTGGACGCCGCAGGCCGTGTGGCCGCTGCGGGCCTGCCCCACCGCGAAGCACACTGGGTGGCCAGCCCAGGCATGCAGTCCCTGGTGGGCGCCTGGGCCGAGCCGCTGCTCAAGGCCGGCCAGCTCGTCACCCACACCCGCGTCACCTCCATTGAGCCCGATTCGTTGAACGCCCCTGGCTGGCAACTGCGCACCGAAGGGCCTGCGGGCAGCCAGCACGTCTATGCCGGTTTCGACGCTGTGCTGCTGGCCCAGCCTTCGGTGCCCGCCCAGGCCCTGCTGGCCAGCTCGGCGGTGGACACCCCGCTGACCGACGCCCTGTCCAAGGTGGCCATTGCCCCCTGCTGGACACTGATGCTCGCCTACCCGCAGGCCGTGCGCCCCGGCCTGACCACGCTGGGCCCGCAGTGGAATGCGGCACGCAGCACACACCACCGCATCGCCTGGCTGGCGCGCGAGTCGTCCAAGCCCGGCCGCAATGTGGTCGAACGCTGGACGGTGCAGGCCAGCCCCGCCTGGTCTGCCGAACACCTCGAAGACGACGAAGCCCGCGTGCAGGCCAAGCTCATCAAGGCCTTTGCCGAAGTCACGGGCATTCGTGCCGCCCCCGCCCATGCGGACACACGCCGCTGGCGCTATGCCCAGACCACCCACCCGCTGGGCAAGAGCCACCTGTGGGACAAATCCATGGGCCTGGGTGCATGCGGTGACTGGTGCCTGGGGCACCGGGTTGAAGACGCCTTCGTGTCGGGACTGGAACTGGCACTTGCCGTGGCATGACGGCCGAGGTGGGCGCTGCACGGCGCTACGTGGGCCGGTTTGCCCCTTCGCCCACGGGGCCGTTGCATGCGGGCTCCCTGGTAGCGGCCCTCGCCAGCTGGCTGGACGCGCGGGCGCACCGGGGCCAGTGGCTTGTTCGCATTGAAGATGTGGACACACCCCGCTGCGTGCCGGGGGCGGATCGGCTCATCCTGCAACAGCTGGCCAGCTGCGGCATGGTGCCCGACGCTCCCCCCCAATGGCAGTCCACCCGCAGCCCGCTCTACCAGCGGGCGTTGGACCAATTGGTAGCCCAAGGCCACGCCTACCCCTGCGCCTGCTCGCGCAAGGACATCGAAGACGCCCATGCCGCCCAGGGCCACACGCGTGAGCGCCATGCCGCGCTGCCTTACCCAGGCACCTGCCGCCACGGGCTGCAGGGCCGCGCCGGGCGCGCATGGCGGTTCAATGTCACAGATTTCAAGCAAAAACAGGCCCTGGCGCTTGACGGCAAATCGCCAGTAGCTGCAAAAATCATAGCAAATCATCTCCTGCAGTGGGAGGACCGCCGCCTGGGTCTGCAGCAGCAGGACGTGGAACAAGCGGTGGGTGATTTCATCCTGCGCCGGGCCGACGGGCTCTGGGCCTATCAGCTCGCCGTGGTGGTGGACGACGCCGACCAGGGCGTCACCGATGTGGTGCGCGGCGAAGACCTGGCCGACAACACCCCGCGCCAGATCCTGCTGCAGCAGGCCCTGGGCGTGCCCACGCCCCGCTACCTGCACACCCCGCTGGTGTGTGGCGACAACGGCGAAAAACTCTCCAAGCAGAACGGCGCCCGCGCGCTGGACCTGTCCCACCCGCTGCAGGCTCTGAACGATGCCGCGCGGGTGCTGGGCCTGCCATCGCTGCCTGCCCCGCACAGCCCTGGCATCTCTGACGCACTGACCCTGTGGGTCGCCGCGTGGCGACGAAACTACAATGGCGCACCGTGACCGAACTGACCCCTACCGCTTCCGCCCCCACCGCTGCGCCCGCTGCAGCCCCCGCGACGACATCTGGCGGGGTTCCCGCTGGCGTGACCCACCCCAAGACCATCAAAAGCTTTGTGCGCCGTGCCGGCCGCACCACCACGGGCCAGGCCAAGGCCTTTGAAGACTTCGGCCCCCGCTTTGTCCTGCCGTATGCCCCGGCGCCGCTCGACGCCGCTTCGGCCTTTGGCCGCACGGCACCGCTGATTCTCGAAATTGGCTTTGGCATGGGCGAGGCCACGGCCCACATCGCCCGCGTGCGCCCCGATGACAACTTCCTGTGCTGCGAGGTGCACGAGCCGGGGGTGGGCGCACTGCTCAAGCGCATTGGCGAACAGGAGCTGACCAACATCCGCATCCTGCAGCACGACGCCGTGGAGGTCATCGACCACATGCTGCCCGAGGGCAGCCTGGACGGTGTGCACATCTTCTTTCCCGACCCCTGGCACAAGACCAAACACAACAAGCGCCGCCTGATTCAGGGCCCGCTGGTGGCCAAGCTGGCGGCCCGCCTCAAGCCCGGTGGCTACCTGCACTGCGCGACCGACTGGCAGCCCTATGCCGAGCAGATGCTGCAGGTGCTGGGCGCCGAACCCCTGTTGCAGAACACCGCCACGGACTTTGCCCCGCAGCCCGACTACCGGCCCCTGACCAAGTTCGAGAACCGGGGCCTGCGGCTGGGGCATGGCGTGTGGGATGTTGTGTTCGTGCGACGACATTGACAAGCTGTGCCTAGTGCTCCACCGTACATCCCAATGAAGCCCATTCTCCAGAACCTGGTGGAAATGACTGGCCACCGCGACCACTTGCGGTTGGAGGTGTCGGTGCTGTCCACGCTGCAAACGCTCAGTGGCATCGTTGAAGTGCGCGCGCTGGAGCTTTTCACCGTGGACGGCGTGGCCCATGTACGCCCCCGTTCCTGGGTTGAGGACGGACAGCTCGTCTCGACCGATTCCGAAGCCGCCGCAGACCCTCGCCGCGAAACGCTGGAAAAATACCCCGCACTTCGCGATTGCGTAGCCAGCCAGGGGGACAGCGCCCTCGCATCGCCCCGCAGGGGGCGCCATGTGCTCTGGCTGCCGGTGTGGATGCATGACAAGGTCACCACCTGTCTGGAGATCACGCAGTCGCGCGCGTTCTCGGCGCACAAGCTGGAAGTGCTCAAGGGCGTGTTCCAGGTCTACCAGAACTACCAGAGCCTGCTGGACTACAGCGAACGCGACGCCCTCACCGGCCTGTTCAACCGCAAGACCTTCGATGAGCAGTTCTCGCGCCATGCGCTCAATGGCCTTTCCAGTGGCCGCCCGGGCACTGTTACCGAATCTCTTCCCCCCGAAGAAGGCTCACAGCCCGGCGAGCCCGTGCAGCAATGGCTGGCGGTGGTGGATATCGATCACTTCAAGCAGGTCAACGACCGCTTTGGCCACCTGTATGGCGACGAAGTGCTGATCCTGATTGCCAACATCCTGCGCAGCTCGTTTCGCAGCCACGACCGCATCTTCCGCTTTGGCGGCGAAGAATTCGTGGTGCTGCTGCGCTCCACCACGCTCAGCACCGCCCACAAGGTGTTCAACCGCTTCCGGCTTGCGGTGCAGGAATACAACTTCCCGCAGGTGGGCCAGGTCACGGTGAGCCTGGGTTTTGTGAGCACCATGCAGGGTTCGCCCGTGGAGATACTGGGGCAGGCCGACCAGGCGCTGTATTACGCCAAAGAGCACGGACGCAACCAGGTCTGCTTTTATGACGACCTGGTGGCCAGCGGCCAGCTGGCCGCCAAGGTGGCCAACGACGACGTCGAGCTGTTCTGAAGCTACCCAGGCGGAGCGAAAGGGCACCAATGCCCGCCTTCAGCGCATTGGCTCATTGGCTCAATGACTCCAGGATCGCCTCCACATCCACTGCGTCCCGCTGCGCAGCAGGCAAGAACTGCTCCGCATACTCACGCCAGACCCCGCTGCGCAGGAAGAAGCGGAACACCTCGGCATCGATATGGCGTTCGCGCACCATGTGGCCCATGATCCTGAGCGATTCCGACAAAGTCTTGGGCGGCTTGTAGGGCCGGTCTGCCGCCGTCAAGGCCTCGAAGATATCGGCCAGTGTCATCACCCTGTCTGCCAGCGTCAGCTCTGAAGCCTTCAGGCGCCGGGGGTAGCCCGTACCGTCCAGTTTTTCATGGTGCGAGCCCGCAATCGACGGTACGCGCGCCAGATGCGGCGGGAACGGCAGGCCGCTGAGCATGACGATGGTCTGCACGATGTGATCGTTGATCTTGAAACGGTCTTCTGCAGTGAGCGTGCCGCGCTGGATCGACAGATTGTGCAGCTCGCCGAGGTGGGCTTGTTGCGGTGGCAGCACCATGTCAAAGCTCCACAGGTTGGCCGGGTTGCCAACCTCCACCGGCGGTTTGCGGGCACCCCAGGGCACGATGTGTTCAGGCCGGTCTGACAGCAGGGGCTCATTGGCGGGCAAGGGGCGCGTCGGCACATTCGCCAGCCGCCCCAATTCGGCTGCTGACAAGCCCAGCCGGTCATCAAAATGCCGCTGCCACACCTGGCGCCCGATGGTGGCCAGCCGCTTGATGTCGGCATCGGCCATGAACTCGCCGCCCACATTGCTGCGGGCCACAAAGGCAAACTCTTCCTGCAGGCGGTCACGCCGCTGCAAAAGCTCGCGCTGCAGCCGCACCGGGTCCACGCCGGACACGTGCTGCTTCCAGTAGTCCAGTTCCGCGTCGCGCCACAGCACCTCAAAGCGCATGCGCACCTCATGGATGCGGTTGTAGAGCGCCTCCAGCTTGGTCGCCTTGTCGATGATGTGCTCGGGGCTGGTGACCTTGCCACAGTCGTGCAGCCACGCGCCCAGGCGGAATTCGTAGCGCTCGGCATCCGTCATGGCGACGTGGGCAAATGGACCTTCCTCGGCCTCGCACAGGCGCTGCATCAGGGATTCCGCCAACTGGGGCACCCGCTCGCAGTGGCCGCCGGTATAAGGGCTCTTGGCGTCGATCGCGTCCGCCAGCAGGCGGATGACGGCATCGAACAGCTTCTTTTGCCCTTCGATCAAACTGCGCGTCTCGATGGCGACCGACAACGTGCCCGAGAGTTTCTCGACAAACGCCCGGAAGTGGACATCGTCCTGCTGCTGGTCCGCACGGTAGCCCAGCACCAGCAGGCCCAGCGGTTGGCCATCGCGCGTGCGTAGCTGCACGCGCAGCACGCGCTGGGGCGTGGCCTGGTCGTCATCAGGGTGCTGGTCGCCGTCGTGCGGCTCGGCAGGGTTGATGAAAAACACCATGGGCAGGTGCTCCGGGTAGAGCGACTGGTGCTCAGGATCTTCGCAATACCTTGCCGTGCGCAGCAGGCCCGCGCGCTGAGCCTCTACCAGGTACACCGCACCGCCGGTGCAGCTGGTGGCGCGCACCAGCTCGTAGAGCACGCTCGACAGCATGAGGTCCAGGCGCGACTCGGCGCTGATGTGGTGCGTGATGTGCAGGAACTCCTGGATGGTGTCGGACATGCGGTCCATCACCTGACCCAGTGCGCGCACCTCGCGCACGCGCGACATGTGGTGTTGTGTCGGCCGCCGGAAATCAAACCGTGCCAAGGCCTGCGCCTGCGTGGCCAGCCCCGACAGGCTGCGCCCCACACGCCTCCCGGCCAGCCACCCAAAAGGCAGCATCAGCGCGATGAGCCCCAGGGACAGCCAAACCTGGCGCTGGAGGTTTTCGTTCACATCCGCCAGCAGCTCCCGGGTGGGAATGGCCATCAGGATGTGCAGCCCCTCCCAGCGCTGCGACTTGAGTGACATGACCTTGGCCAGCCACTCCTCGCCACCTGCCACAAAGCGACGCGAAGGCCCCTCTTTCATGTCCAAGCTGTGCAGGGCCTGCAGGCTTGGCACCCCCAGGCCGTCGAGTGTGCGCAGCTTGAGGCTGGGCTGGTCGCCATCCTCACGCACCAGCACGCGGGACATGTCCGGGTAGGCCAGCACGCGCTGGTCCTGGTCCACCACAGCGATCTCGGTGCGCGGCATCAGTCGCAGCTCGCCGATCTCGCGGCCCAGGTCGGTGAGCGCAACATCCAGGCCGATCACAGCACGGCCGTCTTCGCTGGGCTGGCTCAGCGTAACGCCGACCTCCTGCGTGGTGAAAAACACATAGGGGGCAGTGAGGACCTGCGTGTTTTTTTCCGCCGCCTCGGCATACCACGGGCGGGACCGGGGGTCATAGCGGTAGCCGGGACGCACGGAGGAATCGATGAGACGCAGCTGTGCGTCGTAATAGTTCCAGCGCCCCACCAGGCCCATCAGACCCGCCGCGCTGCGCTCCCGCGCCATCGACTGCACCAGGAATGCAGCCTCCGCAGGCGCCTGAAGCCGTGCCCGCAGCGCAGCGTTGCGCAGCGGACGCATGAGCAAAAACTGCCCGTCGGAATACCCGATGAAGACCGCCGACAGCAAAGCGTTTTGCTCCAGCAGGCGCACAAACACCGGCAGGCGGCGCAGCCGCGCCTGGAGGGTGGCGGCCGAAGCAATGGGATCAAACGCCAGCAGCCGCAGCGTGGCATCCGCCGGGTCGACGATATGGTGCACCCGCTCGCTGATCAACAGGCTGATGTGCTGCGCACTGTCGTCCGACGCCGCGATGATGGCCTGCCGCGCGCTGGTGCCTACCTGGTAGACCAAGAGCACCGTGAGCAGCAGCATGGCAGATACCACCACCGAGGCAATCACCACCTCGAACGGAACGGTGATGCGCCGCCACCAGGGCAGTTCGGCCCCTCCCGAATCAGGCGAACCGGAACGGGTGCCGTGGGCGGGCACCGGCTCTTGCGGACTTTCGCGCAGGGGGTCCATGCGCTTGAATGTAGGGGGAAAGCCGGTTTTCCGTCACCCTATTTTTGGCAGAAATGGCTGCCACACCACAGCGGCTGGTGCCGCTATGGCGACCGGTACATCAGCCCAGTTGCTGCGCGACCCAGCCTGTCACCGAAGCCAGCGCCGCTGGCAGCTTGGAGGCATCGGTGCCGCCGGCCATGGCCATGTCGGGCTTGCCGCCGCCTTTGCCACCCACTTGCTGGGCCACAAAGTTGACCAGCTCGCCGGCCTTGACCTTGCCCACGCTGTCGGCGGTGACGCCTGCAGCGATCTGCACCTTGTCGCCATCCACAGCGGCCAGCACGATGGCAGCGGTCTTGAGCTTGTCCTTGAGCTTGTCCATGGTGTCGCGCAGGGTCTTGGCGTCGGCACCCGGCAGCGCCGCAGCCAGCACTTTGAGGCCCTTCACATCCACAGCCTGGTTCACCAGTTCGTCGCCCTGGCTGGAGGCCAGCTTACCCTTCAAGGCAGCCACTTCCTTTTCGAGCGCGCGGGCGTTGTCCAGCGCCTGGCTGATGCGGCCGTTGAGCTCGGCCACCGGCGCCTTGAGGGTGCTGGCGGCCTGGTTCACGGTGTCTTCCAGGTTCTGCAAGTACGCCAGTGCGTTGGCGCCGGTCACGGCCTCAATGCGGCGGATGCCAGCAGCCACCCCGCCCTCGCCCACCACCTTGAACAGGCCGATGTCACCGGTGCGCTGCACGTGGGTGCCGCCACACAGCTCGCGGCTGGTGCCGATGTCGAGCACGCGCACGGTTTCGCCGTACTTCTCGCCAAACAGCATCATGGCGCCGGTCTTCTGGGCCGACTCGATGTCCATCACGCGCGCTTGCGTGGGCTGGTTGGCCAGGATTTCTTCGTTCACGCGGCGCTCAATCTCGCGGATCTCGGCCGCCGTCACGGCTCCGTTGTGCGTGAAGTCAAAACGCGTGCGGTCGGCATTGACCAGGCTGCCCTTTTGCTGCACATGGCTGCCCAGCACTTCGCGCAGGGCCTTGTGCATGATGTGCGTGACCGAGTGGTTGCGCATGGTGGCAGCGCGCACGGCGGTGTTGACCTGGGCCTGCACGGTGTCGCCCACGTTCAGCGTGCCCTCTTCGAGCGTGCCGTGGTGGCCAAACACATCGGCCTTGATCTTGAGCGTGTCACCCACCGCAAAGCGTGCCGAGCCGCTGGTGATGACACCTTCGTCACCCACCTGGCCGCCGCTTTCGGCGTAGAACGGGGTCGTGTCCAGCACCACCACGCCGTTTTGGCCGGCTTTCAGGGCCGCAGCGCTTGTTCCATCTACATAGATTGCTACGATTTTTGCAGTCTCTGCGAGCTGTTCGTAGCCGGTGAACTGGTTGGCGGCACCGGTGTACTCCAGCGCCTTGTCCATCTTGAACTTGCCGGCCGCGCGGGCCTGGGCCTTCTGCTTTTCCATGGCGGTCTTGAAGCCGGCCTCGTCCACTTCCACGTCGCGCTCGCGGCAGACGTCATTGGTCAGGTCGAGCGGGAAGCCGTAGGTGTCGTGCAGCTTGAAGGCCACGTCGCCGGGCAGCACCTTGGCACCGCCGTCCAGGGTAGCGTCCAGGATTTCCATGCCGTTGGCCAGCGTCTCGAAGAAGCGCTCTTCTTCCACCTTGAGCACCTCGGTGATACGCTGTTCCTGCTCGCGCAGGGATGGGTAGGCATCGCCCATCAGGCGCACCAGGTCGGCCACCAGCTTGTGGAAGAACGGCGTCTTCTTGCCCAGCTTGTAGCCGTGGCGGATGGCGCGGCGCACGATGCGGCGCTGCACGTAGCCACGGCCTTCGTTGCTGGGGATCACACCATCGCTCACCAAAAACGCGGTGGCGCGGATGTGGTCGGCGATCACGCGCAGGCTCTTGTTGTTGAGGTCCGTCACGCCGGTCTCGCGGCCGGCGGCGTTGATGAGCGCGTCGAACAGGTCGATCTCGTAGTTGCTGTGCACGTGCTGCAGGATGGCGGCCAGGCGCTCCAGGCCCATGCCCGTGTCCACGCAGGGCGCGGGCAGCGGCGTGACGGCGCCGGTTTCGTCCATGTTGAACTGCATGAACACGTTGTTCCAGATCTCGATGAAGCGGTCGCCGTCTTCATCGGGGCTGCCGGGAGGGCCACCCGCAATGTGCGGGCCATGGTCGTAGAAGATTTCGCTGCAGGGGCCGCAAGGGCCGGTGTCGGCCATCATCCAGAAGTTGTCGGACTTGTAGCGGCCGCCCTTGTTGTCGCCGATGCGGATCACGCGCTCGGGTGGCAAGCCGATTTCCTTGGTCCAGATGTCGTAGGCCTCGTCGTCTTCCTGGTAGACCGTGGCCAGCAGGCGCTCTGGCGGCAGCTTGTAGACCTCGGTCAGCAACTCCCAGGCCCACTTGAGCGATTCGCGCTTGAAGTAGTCGCCAAACGACCAGTTGCCCAGCATTTCAAAGAAGGTGTGGTGGCGCGCGGTGTAGCCCACGTTTTCCAGGTCGTTGTGCTTGCCGCCCGCACGCAGGCAGGCCTGCACGGACACCGCCCGGTTGTACGAGCGCTTGTCGGTGCCCAGGAACACGTCCTTGAACTGCACCATGCCCGAGTTGGTGAACATCAGCGTGGGATCGTTGCCGGGCACCAGGGGGCTCGATGCCACCACGGTGTGGCCCTTGGAGACGAAGAAGTCCAGGAAGGACTTGCGGATGTCAGCGACAGAAAAAGTGGGAGTGCTCATGGTGTTGTGGAGTGGTTGCACGCAGCAGGCAGGCCGCAGGACCCGCGCCTGCGCGCTGCCTGTCGCTGCCCCTATGGGGACCAACCTTTCATTATAGGTTTGCAGTCTGGCGGTCCGTGGCGGGAGGGCGACAGGGCGGGGACAGACGCCTCCACTCCATGCGCCAACGAATGCTGAAAAATCCGCTTGCGCGCTTTAAATATCTTGTTAATATATTAATAACTTCAACCCGACCACCTATCCAAGGAGTCCCTCGTGAACCCACAACCCCGCTGGCAAGGCATCTTCCCTGCCATCACCACCAAGTTCCACGCCGACGAGTCCATCGACGCCGAGGGCACAGCCCGCCACATCGACTTCCAGATCCGCAACGGCATCCACGGGCTGGTCACCTGCGGTTCTCTCGGCGAGGCCAGTACCCTCACGCTCGAAGAAAAGCTCCACGTTGCCAAGATCGCCCTCGAAGCCGCCGATGGCCGCGTGCCCGTACTCGCCAACGTGTCCGAGACCAGCACCCGCGAAGCCCTGCGGTACATCGACGGCGGCAACAAGCTCGGCGTGGCCGGCTACATGGTCATGCCCTCGGTGATCTACGTGGCCGATGCCCGCGAGGCCATGGCCAATGTGCGCGCCATGGCGGGCGCCGCCCAGCGCCCCCTGATGGTCTACAACAACCCTGTGGCCTACCGCGTGGACCTAAAACCCGAGCACATGGTGGAGCTAGCCGACTGCGAGTGGATCGCCGCCATCAAGGAAAGCACCGGCGACATCCGCCGCATCACCGACCTGCGCAACACCGTGGGCGACCGCTACCAGCTCTTCCTGGGCGTGGACGACCTGGCTTACGAAGGCCTGGCCCTGGGATGCGACGGCCTGCTGGCTGGCGTGGGCTGCGCCTTCCCGCGCGAAACCGTGGCGCTGTACGACCTGATGAAAGCGGGCAAATTTGCCGAGGCGCTGCCGCTCTACCAGTGGATGACGCCCATGCTGCACCTGGATGTGTCCAACAAGCTCGTGCAGAACCTCAAGCTCATCGACGCACTGGTGGGTGTGGGCACCGAACACATGCGCCGCCCCCGCCTGCCCCTGGTGGGCGACGAACGCGCATTTGTCGAGAGTGTGGTGCGCAAGGCCCTGGCCACGCGCCCTACAAAATACCAGTCTGTCGCCTGAGACACTGAGCGCCCTACTTCACCACCACCAGAGCACCATGCAACGCATCCACGTGATCGACTCCCACACCGGTGGCGAGCCCACCCGGCTTGTCATCGACGGTTTTCCCGACCTGGGCACCGGCACCATGGCCGAGCGGCGTGCACTGCTGGCCGAGCGCCACGATGCCTGGCGGGCCGCCACCGTGCTGGAACCGCGTGGCAGCGATGTGGTGGTGGGGGCGCTGCTCTGCGCGCCGCAAGACCCGGCCAACGCAGCGGGCGTGATCTTCTTCAACAACAGCGGCTATCTGGGCATGTGTGGCCATGGCACCATCGGGCTGATCGCATCGCTCGCCTACCTGGGCCGCATCACCCCTGGCGAGCACCGCATCGAAACCCCGGTGGGCACCGTCACCACCACCCTGCACACCGATGGCTCTGTCAGCGTGCGCAACGTGCCGGCCTACCGCCTGCACCATGAGCTGGCGGTGGACGTGCCCGGCTATGGCCGCGTGGTGGGCGATGTGGCCTGGGGCGGCAACTGGTTCTTCCTGATCTCCGACCACGGCCAGCGTGTAGCCAGTGACAACCTGGAGGCGTTGATGGCCTACAGCTGCGCCGTGCAGCAAGCCCTCAAAGACCAGGGCATTCGGGGCGACAACGGCGGTGAGATTGACCACATCGAGTTGTTTGCCGACGACGACCAGGCCGACAGCCGTAACTATGTGCTGTGTCCCGGCAAGGCCTATGACCGCTCGCCCTGCGGCACCGGCACCAGCGCCAAGATTGCCTGCCTCGCCGCCGATGGCAAGCTGCAGCCGAGCCAGGTGTGGCGCCAGGCCAGCATCATCGGCAGCCAGTTCGAGGCCAGCTACACGCTGCAGGACGATGGCAAGCTCATCCCAACCCTGCGTGGCCGCGCCTACATGAGCGCGGAAGCGACCCTGCTGATCGAAGATGCAGACCCATTCGGCTGGGGCATCCGGCTGTAAACCGCCTTCTCCCACAGCGCAGGCCCCATGCAAACCACCGACGTCCTTGTGATCGGCGCTGGCATCGTCGGTGCGGCCTGTGCCCATGCGCTGGCGCGGGCGGGCCTGTCGGTGCGAATCATCGATGCGCGCCTGGGCGGTGCCACGGCGGCAGGCATGGGCCATCTGGTGGTGATGGATGACAACCCGGCTGAGCTGGCGCTGAGCAAATCGTCGCTCGACCTCTGGCACGCCTGGGCACCGCAGATGGATGCCGGCTGCGCCTTCACGGCCTGCGGAACGCTCTGGCTGGCTGCCAACGAGGAAGAGCTGCAGGCCGCGCACGCCAAGCGTTCCACCTTGCAAGCACAAGGCGTAGCTTGCGAGATGCTGGATGCCGCAGCCCTCGCCCGCGCAGAACCCGCGCTGCGCCCCGGTCTGGCCGGCGCGCTCAAGGTGAATGGCGACAGCGTGGTCTATGCACCGCGTGCCGCCCAGTGGCTGCTGGAGCAGGCCGCAGCCCACGGACGCCTTGTGTTGGAGCAGGCTGAAGCGATGCAGATCGACGGCCACACCGTCACACTGCGCGACGGAAGCCAGCGCAGTGCAGACGCCATCGTTCTTGCCAGCGGCATCCAGTCCCCGCAGCTGTGCCCCGGCCTGCCGCTGCGCCCCAAAAAGGGCCACCTCGTCATCACCGACCGCTACCCGGGCACCGTGCACCACCAGCTGGTGGAGCTGGGCTACATCACCAGCGCGCACCACAGCGACGGTACCTCGGTGGCCTTCAACGTGCAGCCCCGGCCCACGGGGCAGTTGCTGATCGGCTCGTCGCGCGAGTTCGACACCACCGACCCCGCCGTCAACAACGCCGTGATGGCGCGCATGCTGCAACGGGCACTCGACTACCTGCCAGGCCTGGCCGAACTCAACGCCATCCGCACCTGGACCGGCTTTCGCGCCGCCACGCCAGACAGCCTGCCGCTGATTGGCGCGCACCCCGAACACCCGCACCTGTGGCTGGCCGTGGGACATGAAGGACTGGGGGTGACCACCGCCCCGGCCACCGCGCAGTTGCTGGCGGCCCAGATCGCAGGGGGCACCCCAGCGATCGACCCCACGCCCTTTGCACCTGCCCGCTTTGCGGGCCTGAGCACACCATGACCGCATCCAGAACACCCGCCCTGGTGCACATCGTGGTGAATGGCACCCCCCTGCAGGTGCCCCCAGGGACCAGCGTCGCCGCCGCGCTGGCGCAGCAAACACCCGGCACCACACGCACCTCGGTCACCGGCGCGGCGCGGGCACCGCTGTGTGGCATGGGGGTGTGCCACGAATGCAGGGTCCGCATCCACGGCCGCACCCGCCTGGCGTGCCAGACGGTCTGCACCGAGGGCATGTCGATTCACACCGATGTCGGCACAGCACCCGGGAGCGCCACACCATGAACCAGCCCGTGACCCCACCCATGACCGAGCAACACTCGGCGCACGAGCGCTGCGACATCCTCATCATCGGCGCAGGCCCTGCAGGTTTGGCCGCAGCCCTTGCTGCTGCGCCCAGCGGGGCAGCGATCAACATCGTGGACGACAACCCGCAGCCCGGTGGGCAAATCTGGCGCGATGGCCCCCAGGTGGTCTTGCCCGCCCTGGCGCAGCAGCACCGTGCGGCGCTGGCCCGGCACACCAACATCCGCCTGCTGCCTGGCACCCGCGTGGTGGGCCTGGGTGATTCCCAACCCAGCGACAAGGCCCCTACCCTGCTGCTGGAAGACGCAGACCGGGGCTGGACCCAGCACAGCCACCGCATCATCCTGTGCACCGGAGCCCGCGAGCTGCTGCTGCCCTTTCCGGGCTGGACGTTGCCCGGTGTGACGGGTGCAGGCGCCTTGCAGGCCCTCATCAAGGCAGGGCTCGACGTGCGCGGCCAGCGCATCGTCATTGCAGGCACAGGCCCTCTGCTGCTGGCCGCTGCCGCCACCGCCAACAAAGCGGGTGCCTCCGTGGTGCGCGTGGCCGAGCAGGCGCCGTGGAGCGCGCTCGCTGGCTTTGCAGCGCAACTGCCGCGCTGGCCTGCCAAGGCGCTGCAAGCCCTCACGCTGCTTCACCCGCAGTTGCGCGCCAGCAGCCATATGCTGGAAGTCCAAGGCACCACGCAGGTGCAAGCAGTGAGGCTGCGCAAAGGCCAACACGCCGAAGAAACCATGGCCTGCGACCGCGTGGCCTGCGGGTTCGGGCTGGTGCCCAACACCCACCTGGGGCAGATGCTGGGCTGCACCCTGGGCGGACCGCTCAGCGGTGGCCAGGGCCTGGCTGTCGATGCACAGATGCGCACCAGCGTGCCCGGTGTGTTCGCCGCGGGTGAAGCCACCGGCTTTGGCGGCAGCGAACGTGCACTGGTTCAGGGCGCCATGGCAGGACATGTGGCAGCGGGACAGGTGCAACAGGCCCAGGCGCTGCGCCCGCAACTGGCACGCTGGGAGGGCTTTGCGCAGGCGTTGCAGGCTTCTTTTCCACTGAACAAAGCACTCAAAACCCTGGCGCAGCCCGGCACCCTGGTGTGCCGCTGCGAAGACGTGCCCTACGCTGCACTGGCCGATCGCGACGGCTGGATCGATGCCAAGCTCCACACCCGCTGCGGCATGGGCGCGTGCCAGGGCCGCATTTGCGGCGCTGCCGCACAGCACCTGTTTGGCTGGACGCCTGCGCCACCACGGCATCTGCTGGCGCCCACACGCATTGGCACGCTGGCCGCCTGCACGCCCGCGCCCACCACCAGCGCTCAGCGCGGGCCCGCAGTTCCCTCGGGCTGACAGGCGCGCGGCCGTTTTCCCCGGTCCTTCCTTTCAGGGCTTACCCGCACTCAGCAGGCATCCATCTTGCTTTTAAATATATTTGTTAGATATTAAAAAGTACAAGGCTTTTTCTTTCATCGCCGCGCCCTCCTCCCCAGGAACCCCATCATGCCCACGCCCAACAGTCCACCCACCCCGCAATCTCCGGCGCCGCGCGCTCCCGTCCGCTGGGTGCTGGCGCTGTCCACGCAGGTTCTGCGCATGGAGCGGCATCTGCTCACCGCACTCATGACGTTGCTGGTGCTGCTGATCCTGCTCAACGTGGTCACGCGCTACACCGGCATGCCGATCTACTGGGTGGACGAGGCGGCGGTCTACACCGTGGTCTGGCTGACCTTTGTGGGCGCCTCGGTCATGACGCGGCTGCGCATGGACTTTGCCGTGACCATGCTGACCGACCACCTCGGCGCGCGGGGTGCCCAGGCGTTCAAGGTGGTAGCCACCTGCGGCGTGCTGCTGTTTGGCCTGGCCATGCTGGCGATGTGCTGGATGTGGATGGACCCCATCGGCATTGCGCGCTACGGCTTTGATGCCAAGGAGTTTGCGGCCGAGAGCTTCAACTTCATCTACACCGAGCGCACCCAGACGCTGAACTGGCCCACCTGGGTGCTGCAGCTGATCCTGCCGATCTTCTCCGCCACCTTCAGTTTGCATGCACTGGCCAACCTGCTCGAAGACATGGGTGTCGCAGAGCGTGTGACGCACGCAGGTTTCGACGTGGTCAGCGCCGACGCCGTGAACTGACTGACCTCTACACCAGGACCCCAACATGATCACCACCCTGTTTTTCCTTGCCGCGTTGCTGGTGGGTGTGCCCATCGGGGTCTGCCTGTGTCTGGCAGGCATGGTCTACATCGTCAGCATCGGAAGCCCGGTGCTGTTCCAGTCGTTCCCCATGCAGATGTTCGGCGGGGTGGACAGCTATGGCCTCATCGCGATTCCGCTGTTCATCCTGATCGGCGAGATCATGAACAGCGGCGGCATCACGCGGCGGCTGGTGGACCTGGCCATGGCCTTTGTCGGCTCGGTCAAAGGCGGGCTGGCCTATGTGAACATCCTGGCCAACATGCTGGTGTCGTCCATCATCGGCTCCGCCACGGCGCAGGTGGCCATCATGTCGCAGGTGATGGTGCCCGAGATGGAAAAGCAGGGCTACGACAAGACCTTTGCAGCCGGCCTCACGGTGTATGGCGGCATGCTGGGGCCCATCATTCCGCCCTCGGTGATGTTTGTGGTCTACAGCGTGCTGGCCCAGGTGGCAGTGGGCGACATGCTGATTGCAGGCATCCTGCCCGGCGTGCTGCTCACCGTGCTGTTCTTTGTCGTGATCGCGCTCATGGGCTTTGTCTACAACTACCCGCGCAGCGAAAAGCGCACGCTGGCCCAGCGCGCGCGCACCGTGGTGCAGGCCAGCCCCACGCTGCTGATCCCCATCATCATCGTGGGCTCCATCCTCAGTGGCCTGGCCAACCCGACCGAATCTGCCGCCGTGGGTGCGCTGGTATCGGCGCTGGTGGGTCGGTACGTGACCAAGGAGTTCCGCTTCAACGCGATGCCCGCCATCCTGCTGCGCTCAGCCATTTACTCGGCCATTGTGCTGTTTCTGGTGGCGGCGGCGGCCGTGTTCTCGTGGCTGCTGATCTACGGCAAGGTGCCGCAGATGGTGGCCGCCTGGGTGCAGACCGTGGCACACGATCCGGTCACCTTTTTGCTGCTCACCAACGCCATCCTGCTGGTCATCGGCACGGTGATCGACGGCATCCCCGGTCTCATCATGACCGCGCCCATCCTGCTGCCGATTGCCACCGAGGTTTATCACATTGACCCGCGCCACTTTGGTGTGGTGATCGTCGTCAACCTGGTGCTGGGGCTGATGACTCCGCCCGTGGGCCTGAGCTTCTTTGTCGCGTCGGCCGTCACCGGGGCCAAGCCCGGAAAGATGTTCATCGTCACGCTGCCGTTTTTCATCATCAGCTGCGTGGCGCTGGTGATGTTGTCGCTGTTCCCCAGCCTGTCGCTCGGTTTGCTCAAGTAGCCCGTCGAGCAACAGATCCCCCGTCCCCCTCCCAAGGTTCTTTCACACGGAGTTCACCATGACGACCACGCCCGCCCACACTGTCACCCGCCGCCATTTCATCCAGCGCCACGCCGTGGCCGCTGCCACCGTCACGGGGCTGGGCTTTCCAGCGCTGGTACGTGCAGCCGATGCCAAGGAGTTTCGCCTGGGGCTGATCACGCCTGCGGGCCACTCCTGGAACCGCGCCGCGCTGCAGTTTGGCGAGGCACTCAAGAAGGAAACTGATGGCCGACTGAGCGTCACGGTCTTCCACTCGGGCCAGCTGGGCAACGAGGCTGCGATGATGCAGCAGCTGCAATCCGGCGCGCTCGACATGGGCTGGATCCAGGCGGCCGAGCTGGGCTCGCGCGTGTCCAGCATCGCGGCGATCAATGCTCCGTACCTGGTGCGCTCCACGCCTGCCGTGGCCAAACTCGTCAAACACCCATCTGCCACCAAACTGCTCGAAGTGCTGCCGCGCGAGACCGGCACCATCGGCCTGGGCTGGGGCATCACCGGCATGCGCGCCGTGTTCTCCACCAAGGACATCGCCGTGCCCACCGACATCAAGGGCATGAAGCTGCGCATCAACCCCACGCCGGTGTACCGCGACTTCTACCAAATGCTCGGCGCCGCGCCCACACCCATCCCCACGCCGCAGGTGTTTGATGCCATGAGCAACGGCCAAGTCGACGGGCTGGAGGCGGACATCGAGTTCTCGTGGAACCAGCGCTTCGACAAGGTAGCCAAGACCCTGCTGCAGATGAACGCCCTGTTCATGCCGTTCGCGCCGCTGGTCTCCGGCCGCATCTGGCAAGGGCTGGACGCCAAGGACAAGGACATCATCCGCAAGCTGGTGGCCCAGTCGCTGGATGCGCAGATCAATGACATCGTGACCACCGAGGCAGGGCTGATCGAGAAGTTCAAGGGCACGTCCATCGCCTTCAAGACGGCATCGTCGTTCAACCCCGACGGCATCATCCAGGAGTTCGACAAGCTGTGGCTGCCCAAGGCGCCGCAGATTGCCGAGCTGCGCAAGGCGGGGGCAAGCCTCTGACAGTCCGCAAGGGTCACCGGGGCCGCATCCCATAAGATGCGGCCTCCCGCAACGTCCTTCACGCCCGATGACACTCCGCCGCCCCTCCCCCCAGCAAGACCCCGCGCCCAAGCGGCGCGCGGCGGACGTGGCCTACGACGCCATCGAGACCATGATCTCCACGCTGCAGCTGCAGCCCGGCAGCCCCGTGGTGGAGGCCGAGATCGCCGAAAGCACAGGCCTGGGCCGCACGCCGGTGCGCGAGGCGCTGCTGCGCATGGTGTCCATCGGGCTCATCGTGCAGCAGCCCCGGCGCGGGCTGCTGGTGTCGCACATCGACCTGGCCGATCACCTGGACGTGATCCAGACCCGCCGCGTGCTGGAGCGCCTGCTGGCCTCCAACGCCGCACGCCGCGCCACGGCGCCGCAGCGCCAGGCCATCGTGCGTTGTGCGGAAAACATGGTGCAAGCCGCAGCGCGCGGCCACCTCGACGACTACATGCTGGCCGACCATGAACTGGACCTCGTCACCCACCAGGCCAGCCAGAACCACTCGGCCGTCAAATGCGTGCAACCGCTCATCGTGCAGTGCCGCCGCTTCTGGTACGCCTACCAGCACGAAGGCGAAGTGTCAGAAGGCGCCCGCGCGCACATGCAACTGGCGCAGGGCATTGCCAGTGGCGACGAAGCCCAGGCCATTGCCGGCGCGGAGCAGTTGATGGAGTATCTGGAGCGGTTTGCGCGGCGCATCATTGACCGGTAGCACGCGCCACCATGCACACAGCGCCTGCAACCGCATGGACAGCCTCAGTTCCAAAGGGCAATTGCTCTAATTTTTATAGCTTATTGCGCTTTACCAATAGGCGCTAGCGACCAAAATGGCCTAAATTTTTCACCCCAGCAGCGGCAACAGCAGGCCTATTCCGACACTTGCTGGCCCAGCAGAATGCGCTGCTCCAGAAAGCGCCACAGACGCTCGTCCTGGCTGAACGCCACGTTAAACCGCAGCCAGCCCGTGGGGCGCGGCTCCACCAGAAACAGCTGACCGGGGCCGAGCATGATGCCCGCACCCGTGGCTTCCTTCGACAGCTCGGCACTGTCGGGCAGATCAGGATGGCGCGCCCACAGGTACATGCCCGCCTCGGGCTCGTGAAACAGCTCGAACCCCAGATTCAGCAAGCGCCGCCCCACCGTGCGGTGCGCCTCGGCCAGCCGCTCGCGCAGGGACTTGAGGTGCTTGCGCCAGCGCCCGTCGGTCACCACGCCAAAGGTGATGCGCTCGGTGATCTCTGACGAGGTCAGGCCCGAGATCATCTTGAGCTGCACCAGCTCATCGAGCAGATCGCGCCGCGCCGCCAGAAATCCGGTGCGCAGGTTGGGCGAAATCGTCTTGGAGAAACTGCCCAGGTAGATCACACGGTTGAGCTGGTCCAGGCTGGCCAGCGAGGGGCGCACACCGGGGTCCATGTCGGCATAGATGTCGTTCTCCACGAGCATGAAGTGGTGCTGCTCGGCCAGTTGCAGCAGCCGGTGCAGGTGCGCCACCGATGCCACCGAGCAGGTCGGGCTTTGCAGGCGCGGTTGGGTGAAAAACACCGTGGGTTTGTGCTCGGCCAGCAGGGTCTCTAGCGCCGGCAGGTCGTAGCCGGTGGCGGTGCGCGGCACACCCACCACCTGGGCTCCTGCAAAGCGCAGCATGAACAGCAGGTTGGGGTAACCCGGGTCGTCCACCAGCACCACGTCACCAGGCTTGACCATGCGGCGCGCCACCAGGTCCAGTGCCTGGCTGGAGCCCTGGGTCAGCAGCACCTGGTCGGCGTCCACCGCCAGATGGTGTTCGGCCAGCGACTCGGCCACCACCATGCGCAGCGCCATGTGGCCGTGGGGCAGGCCATAGCCATCCAGCTCGGGCCCGTCGGACGACAGCTGACGCATGCTGCGTTTGACCGCATCGCCAAACAGCCAGTCGTGAGGTAACCAGCCGCAGCCGGGTTTCATGGGCAGGTTGCGGTTTTCAAAAATTTGTTTGAGGTACCAGCGCGCATCAAAACGGGGCACCGGCCGCTCGGGCGCACCAGTACCGGGCGACGCGCCCTCATCGCCCCGTCGCTTCACAAAAAAACCTGCATTGGCGCGCGACACCAGCCAGCCCTGCGCCACCAGGCGGTCGTAGGCCTCGACCACGGTGAACACGCTCACGCCGTGGGCTGCCGCAAAGGCGCGGATGGAGGGGAGCTTGGCACCAGGTTTGAGCACCTGGCCAGCGATGAGACCCCGCAGGCCATCAACGATCTGGCTGACCAGCGGTGTCTGAAGATCCGGGCTGAGAGTGAGCATCAAAAGAACAGGGAAAGGGGCCAAATTGTGCACCGGGCCAACACCCGCGAACTCAGGGATTGCTTGTACAGGACGGGACACCTGCACAGTGTGCTCCCGTCAACAGCGACGCGTGCCTGGAGGTACCACCGCTGAGCCCGCATTCGGTCCGGCCGGGTTGCCCGTATTGTCCGTCAGCCCCACCTACCCTGGGGCAGCGGTCTCCAGCGATTTGCAGGGCTGTGGGATGTCTTGCGCGTTGATGATGCCGCGCTCGAAAAGGCCCGCAGACCGTGAACGGTAGTGCCCAACCGATGGGCGGTATTCAGTCTTTTGTCCGATGCAGCGGCTGTCGGATTGCATCCACCGCCCGTCCCTTTTCCGCCGCCGCAATGCGCACACACCCATGCCCCAGCGATAGGCTTGCCCCCCAACTCGATTGGCATCGGTGACCGCAAATCGGGTTTGAAAACCAATACCCAACACACCGAGGGACACCCATGCTGACACGAACATCTGAACTCAACTCTTCACGGATTTTTCAACCCAGGCCATGGGCCATTGCCTTGGGTCTATGCCTGGGCACAGCCACAGGCCCTGCACTGGCGCAGGCGGCCCACACCCCACCGGCAGGCTACAAGCCGTGCGCCGTCGAGGGACAGAAATGCAGCTTCAGCGGCGCAGCCAACGTGGTCTATGGAGCAGGCACGACCTGGACCAGCCCCCGCAGTTTCACCAACGGTGTCAGTTGCAGCAACGCCACCTTTGGCGACCCCCTGTGGGGTGTGCAAAAGGCTTGTTATGCCAGCGCACCGTCGCCAGCTCCTGCGCCCGATCCCGTGCTGACAGCACCGCCACCGGGCTACACCTTGTGTGCCGTCGAGGGGCAGCAATGCAGCTTTACCGGTACGGCCAAGGTGGTCTATGGGGCTGGCACCACCTGGACTGCCGCGCGCGCATTCACCAACAACGTGATGTGCAACAACGCCACCTTTGGCGACCCCCTGCGGCAGGTGAAAAAGGCGTGCTACGTCAGCAGCCCCGTCCCAACGCCCGCCCCGCCCGCCCCACCGCCAACGCCTCCGGCACCGCCGGCTCCACCGGCGCCTCCGCCAGCACCGACGCCCGGTGGCTCCGTAACGTACTACTTCTCGGACTGCCAGGCGGGCGCCGCCACCGGTTGCGTGCCAGGGAGCAATTCCAACCCCGGCACGCAGGCGGCACCCAAGCAGAACCTCACGGGGATCAATGTCAACACACTGCCTGCGGGCACAGCACTGCTTTTTGCGCGCGGCGGTGCCTGGGTAGTGGGTGTCACCACGTTCGAGAACATGAACGTCCGCGCAGACGCGCCCCTCACCTTCGATGCGTATGGCGCAGGGCCCGCCCCCCTCCTCAACACCAACAACAATGCCATCGCGCCCTTTGAGCTGGGAGGGCGCTATGCCAACACCTCCAACGACGGCGGCTACGTGTTCCGCAATTTGCGGATCCACGGCTCCAACAACTCGGCCTGGGGCTTCTGGCTGAGTGGCAATGTCCGCGACATCGTGATTGAGAACGTGGAGATATCCGGCTTCCAGATTGCCATCCACTCGCAGGCACGCGCTCCCCACGGTGTGAACAACGTGCTGATCCGCAACAACCACATCCATCACAACGGAAGCATGGGCATCCTCGGCCAGTTCCGCAACAGTGTGATCGAAGGCAACCTGATCGAGGCCAACAACTTCAGCGGCAGCGGCTTCAACCATGGCACCTACCTGTCGGGCAGCCATGGACTGAGTGGAACCAACGTCACCTTGCGCAACAACCGCTACATCCGCAACTCGGTGGTCAATGGCATCTGCCAAGGGGGCAACATGACCTTCCACGGCCAGATGGACGGCGTACTGATTGAGGGCAACCGGATTGAGCAGGATGCTGCGACGGATGGCTGCTGGGAGATGTCGATCACGCAGGGGTATGACTCGGCCGAATGGTTCCGCAACTTCGTGGTGCGCAACAACACACTCATCAACGCCGGCAACACGGGCATGGCAGTGCAGTCGGCACCCGGTATCGTGATTGAAGGCAACGTCATCATCAACACGCAGACGACGTTTCAGACAGCCATCAATGTGGGCCACACCGAATTCCAGAATGGCGATGTACCCGATGGAAACGCTGTGGTGCGTAACAACATTGCATGTTTCCCCACACCCCACGCGGGCAGCACGGTGGTGCGCGTGATTGCACCGAACAGTGTGGTCACGAACAACGCCATGGTGACCGGGGCGGCTGCAACGACCGGGGTGTGCGCCCGGTAGCAGAGCGTTCAAGTTTCGGCCGGCAGAGGCCTCGCAGCACGCTGCGAGGCCTTTTTTCGTTTTTACGCACCGTTTTGGAAGATGGCAAGCGGCCTGCCGCGGCATACCGATACAAGACCCTTCAATCCCCCGAGTGCCCGGTTTTCCTGCAGATCAGCGTGGGGGATTGCGCTACGGCTACGCAAAAGGGTCTGCATTGTGCACCGTGTTGGCGCACACCAAATCAGGGATTGCCTGTACAGGATCGAGGACCTGCACAGTGCGCGCAAAACAGCATGCCGGTGTACATGGACGGGCCGTGGCGCGAATTCCAGAATTCGCCCATTCCTTCATTTCGTGTTCAACCCACCCGCCCACCGCCATGCAGCAAGACCGCCACTTCACCAACGCCGCCCTCCTCACCCGCCGCCATGCCGCTGTGGCCCGGGGCGTGGGTCAGGCCCATGAACTCTTCGTACACAAGGCGCTTAACGCCGAGCTGTGGGATGTGGAGGGCCGCCGTTTCATCGACTTTGCCGGTGGCATCGCCGTGCTCAACACCGGCCACCTGCACGCCGGAGTGATCTCTGCAGTCAAAGCCCAGCTGGAGCTGTACACCCACACCTGCTTCCAGGTGGTGGCGTACGAGCCCTACGTGGAAGTGTGCGAGCGCCTGAACACCCTGGCCCCCGGCGCGTTTGCCAAGAAGAGCCTGCTGCTCACCACGGGCGCCGAGGCCGTGGAAAACGCCATCAAGATCGCCCGCGCCTACACCAAACGCCCCGGCGTGATCGCCTTCACGGGCGGCTACCACGGCCGCACCAACCTCACGCTGGGCCTCACCGGCAAGGTCGCGCCTTACAAGATCGGGTTCGGCCCCTTCCCTGGCGAGATGTACCACGCCCTGTTCCCTAACGCGCTGCATGGCGTCAGCGTGGAGCAGGCCCTGCATTCGGTGGAGCTGATCTTCAAGAACGACATCGAGCCCGAGCGTGTGGCAGCCTTCATCCTTGAGCCCGTGCAGGGCGAAGGCGGCTTCTACGTGGCGCCACCCGAATTCGTCACCGGCCTCAAGGCCCTGGCAGACCGCTACGGCATCCTGCTGATCGCCGACGAAGTGCAGACCGGCGCTGGCCGCACCGGCACCTGGTTTGCATGCGAGCAATGGCCCGTGGCGCCCGACCTCATCACCACTGCCAAATCACTGGCAGGCGGCTTCCCCCTGTCTGGCGTGGTGGGCCGCGCCGACGTCATCGACGCCCCTGCAGCCGGTGGCCTGGGTGGCACCTATGCGGGCAGCCCCGTGGCCTGTGCCGCAGCGCTGGCGGTGATCGATGCGTTTGAAAAGGAAAACCTGCTGGCCCGCAGCCAGGACATGGGTGCGCTGCTGGTCAGGGCACTGAAAGAAATGGCCGCCACAGTCCCCGCCATCGGCGATGTGCGCGGCCTGGGTGCCATGGTGGCGATCGAGCTGTTCGAAGACGGTGATGTCCACCGCCCCGACGCCGCACTGACCAAGAAAGTCGTCGCCGAAGCCGCCAAGCGCGGGCTCATCCTGCTGTCGTGCGGAACGTATGGCAACGTGATCCGCATCCTGGTGCCGCTGACCGCCTCCAACGAGCTGCTCGAAGAGGGCCTGGCCATCCTGGCCGACAGCTTTGCCGCGCTGGGCTGACATGCGACCCGACCTTCATTCTGCTTACAAGGTGCCCCCAACCATGAACCCATCAGCAGAGCCCCTGGTCCGCTTCAGCGGTGTGCAAAAGACGTACGACGGTGAACAACTGGTGGTGCGCTCGCTGGACCTGGACATCCAGCGCGGTGAATTCCTGAGCCTCCTCGGGCCCTCGGGCTCGGGCAAGACCACCACACTGATGATGCTGGCGGGGTTTGAGTCCCCTACTGCGGGCGACATCCTGCTCGATGGCAAGCAGATCACCGGCACGCCGCCCCACAAGCGCAACTTTGGCATGGTGTTCCAGAACTACGCGCTGTTCCCCCACCTCACCGTGGGTCAGAACGTGGCTTACCCGCTCACCGTGCGCAAGGTGCCCAAGGCCGAACAGGCCGAGCGTGTGAAGAAGGCGCTGGACATGGTTCGCCTGACCGGCATGGCCGACCGCCTGCCCACGCGCCTGTCGGGCGGCCAGCAGCAGCGCGTGGCGCTGGCCCGCGCCCTGGTGTTCAACCCCCAGCTGGTGCTGATGGACGAGCCCCTGGGCGCGCTGGACAAGCAGCTGCGCGAGCATATGCAGATCGAGCTGAAAGAACTGCACCGCCAGCTGGGCGTGACCTTTGTCTACGTGACCCATGACCAGGGCGAGGCCCTGACCATGAGCGACCGCGTGGCGGTGTTCAACGAAGGGGTCATTCAGCAACTCGCGGATGTGGAAACCCTGTACGAAGCGCCATCCAACCGATTCGTGGCCGGCTTTGTGGGCGACAACACGGTGCTTTCGGGCACCCTGCAAGGCGCGGGCGCCGACACCGCCATCCAGCTGCCAGGCGGCTACCTGTTGCCAGGAGTGAACGTGAACCAGGCCGCACTGGGCTCTGCCGTGCACGCCTGTGTTCGGCCCGAACGCATCGTGCTGCATGCGCATTCCGAGTACCCCAAAACCTCGGCCATTCCCGCCACGGTGGCGCGCGCCATCTACTACGGCGACCACCTGCGCCTGATGTGCGACCTGGGCCATGGCCAAGAGCCCGCCACGGTGAAGGTGGCGCTGGCTTCGTCCGCTAGCAACCCCCATCCACAGCCGGGTGATGCCGTGCTGCTGGAGTTCCCCCCGGTCTCCACGCGCATTTACGCGGTCTGACCACCGGCACAGCCACACCCTTTTCCCGTCCCCTGTTCCTCCACAACCCTAAGGAAAAACTGCACCATGAAAAAGAGCCTTATCGCCTGCGCCTCCCTGGCCGCCTGCCTGGCACTTCCCAGCTTTGCGCAGCAGCAACTGACCGTCGTGAACTTTGGTGGCGCCAACGCCAACGCGCAGAAAAAGGCGTTCTACGAGCCCTATGAAAAGCTGGGCAACAAGATCGTGGCCGTGGAATACAACGGCGAGCAGGCCAAGGTCAAGGCCATGGTCGAGGCCAAGAAGGTGACCTGGGACGTGGTGGAGCTGGAGTCGCCAGACGCTGCACGCGGCTGCGACGAGGGCCTGTATGAAAAACTCGACTACAGCAAGATCGTGAACAAGGCCGACCTGCTTCCCGCTGCGGTGTCCGACTGCGCCGTGGGCATCTTCGTGTGGTCCACCGTCATGGCCTACAACGGCGACAAGCTCAAGACCGCCCCCACGAGCTGGGCCGACTTCTGGGACACCAAGAAGATCCCTGGCAAGCGCGGCATGCGCAAGGGTGCGCGCTACAACCTCGAATTCGCGCTGATGGCCGATGGCGTGAAGCCCGCCGATGTGTACAAGGTGCTCGCCACCAAAGACGGTGCAGACCGCGCCTTCAAGAAGCTGACCGAACTCAAGCCCAACATTCAATGGTGGGAAGCAGGTGCCCAGGCGCCGCAGTTCCTGGTGGCGGGCGACGTGGTGCTGACCACCGTGTTCAACGGCCGCATCGACGCGGCCAACCGCGAAGGCCGCAATCTCAAGATCTACTGGCCCGGCGGCATCTATGACCTGGACTACTGGGCCATCCCCAAGGGCACACCGAACAAGGACGCGGCTGTGAAGTTCATCGCCTACACCATGCAGACCGCCAACCAGGCCGCCTACGCGCAGAACATCGCCTATGGCCCGGCCAACACCACGGCCCTCGCCAAGCTGGACAAGAAGGTGCTGGACGACCTGCCTACCTCGGCGAGCAACGCCAAGGAAGCCATCCAGTTCGGCGTGAGCTTCTGGGCCGATCAGGGCGAGGCGCTGGAGAAACGCTTCGCCGCCTGGGCCACCCAATAAGTCAGTAAACCGCACCCTCGGAGCGCAAGACACCATGCAAGCCTCTTCTGCCATCGCCCCCGCCGCGCTTGCGCTGGACGCCCACGCACCCGGCGCACTGCGCAAGGCGCTGTCGCGTGCCGAAGCGCGGCGCAAATGGCGGGCCTTTGCCCTGACCCTGCCCTTGCTGATGTTCTTGCTGCTCACGCTGCTGGTCCCCATTGCCGCGCTGCTGCAGCGCGGCGTGGAGAACCCCGAGGTCGCCAACACGCTGCCCGCCACCATCGAGGCCTTGCATGGCTGGGACCGCCACGAGGCACCAAACCCCGCTGCCTATGCCGCGCTGATCAAAGACCTGGCCCGCCTGCCCGACAGCTCTGATGCAGGCGCCCTGGCGCGCCGGCTGAACTCGGAAGTGCCCGGAGCGCGTTCGATGGTGATGGGCGCTTTCCGCGCCCTGCCCCTGCAGGGCACGCCCGAGTCCATCCGCGACCAGCTGATCGACAAGGATGCACGCTGGGGCGAAGCGCCTTTCTGGCGTGCCATCGCCAAAAACGGGGCGCGCTGGACGCCCGACTACCTGCTCGCCTCGGTGGACCTGCAGCGCGATGCGCTGGGCCAGGTCGAACGCATGCCCGAGGAGCAGCGCGCGTTTGGCGGCATCCTGCTGCGCACCTTTCACATCAGCTTTGTGGTGACGCTGATTTGCCTGCTGCTGGGCTATCCGTTGGCTTGGTGGCTGGCCTCGCTGCCCGCACGCCAGGCCAATGTGCTCATGATTCTGGTGCTTGTGCCGTTCTGGACGTCGATACTGGTGCGCGTGGCCGCATGGATCGTGCTGCTGCAGTCCGAGGGGCTGGTCAACCGGGGGTTGATGGGCCTGGGCGCCATTGCCGAGCCTTTGCCACTGCTGTTCAACCGCACGGGCGTGGTGATTGCCATGGTGCACATCCTGCTGCCCTTCATGGTGCTGCCGCTGTACAGCGTGATGAAAAGCGTGCCACCCACCTACCTGCGCGCTGCGGTGTCGCTGGGCAGCTCGCCCATCGCCGCGTTCTTTCGGGTGTATGTGCCCCAAACCTACCCGGGCATTGGTGCTGGAGCGCTGCTGGTTTTCATTCTGGCCATTGGCTACTACGTAACGCCCGCGCTGCTGGGCGGGGCCGATGACCAGATGCTGAGCTACTACATCGCCCGCTACACCAATGTGGAAGTGAACTGGGGCATGGCCTGCGCGCTGGGCGCCCTGCTGCTGGTCGCCACCTTACTGCTCTACGGCGTGTACCGCCGGTTCGGCAAAGCCGAATTGAGCCTGGGCTAACCGCTTCAAATGACACTCACCATGCGCCATCTTCTGCCCCAATTCCCCCTGTACGCCACGTTGGCCGACAAGCTCGGCTGGTGGGCGGTGCGCGCCCTGTGCGTGGCCGTGCTGGTGTTTCTGCTGGCCCCCATCCTGGTGATGGTGCCACTGTCGTTCTCCGAGAGTTCGTTCCTGGCCTACCCCGTCCCTGGCTGGTCGCTCAAGTGGTACCGCAACCTGTTCGAATCCGCCGAGTGGGCCCGCGCCACGCGCAACAGCTTCATCGTGGCACCTGCGGCCACGTTGATCGCCACGGCCCTGGGCACACTGGCGGCGGTGGGGCTGTCGCGGGCCGACTTCCGCTTCAAGGGCCTGCTCATGAGCATCCTGATTGCGCCCATGGTGGTGCCGATCATTGTGGTGGGCGTAGCCACCTACCTGTACTTTGCGCCGCTGGGCCTGGCCGACAGCTACTTCGGGCTCATCATCGTGCACGCCGCCCTGGGCGCACCTTTTGTGCTGACCACCGTGCTGGCGACTCTGGCAGGCTTCAACCACAACCTCGTGCGCGCCTCGCTGAGCCTCGGTGAGACGCCCTTCAACACCTTTTTTCGTGTGACGCTACCGGTGATTGCGCCGGGCGTGATCTCCGGCGCGCTGTTTGCGTTTGCTACCTCGTTCGACGAGGTGGTGGTCACGCTGTTCCTGGCCGGTGCCGACCAGTCCACACTGCCGCGCCAGATGTTCAACGGCATCCGCGAAAACATCTCGCCCACCATCGCTGCGGTGGCCACGCTGCTCATCCTGTTCACCACCAGCTTGCTGCTGGCGCTGGAGTGGCTGCGCGGTCGCCGTGCCTGATATGCCCCTTGCCGCCCGGGAGTTCACATCGGCGACATGCGGCCGTCGCCCAGGCGGCTGACAATGACCGCTGCCGCTTCGTGCGTGAACCTCGATCTGCCCACGTTTAGCCCCCTTTCTCAAGGACCATCCCATGGACATGAAGACCTCCCCCCTCGCCCTGCTGAACGACCCCACCTTGCTCAAGACCGACGGCCTCATCAACGGCCAGTGGGTGGCAGGTAGCAGCCGCTTTGATGTGAACGACCCGGCCACGGGCCTCAAGCTGGCCGATGTGGCAAACCTGGGCCCGGCCGACGCCGAGGCCGCGATTGCCGCCGCCAACGCCGCCTGGGGCCCCTGGAAGACCAAGACCGCCAAGGAGCGCAGCATCATCCTGCGCAAGTGGTTTGACCTGCTCATGGCCAATCAGGACGACCTGGGCCGCATCATGACCGCCGAACAAGGCAAGCCCCTGGCCGAAGCCAAGGGCGAAGTCGCCTACGGCGCGAGTTTTGTGGAATGGTTTGCCGAAGAGGCCAAGCGCATCAACGGCGAGACACTGCCTCAGTTTGACAACAGCCGCCGCCTGCTGGTCTTGAAGCAACCCATCGGCGTGTGCGCGGCCATCACGCCATGGAACTTTCCGCTGGCCATGATCACGCGCAAGGTCGCGCCCGCGCTGGCTGCGGGCTGCCCCGTGGTCATCAAGCCCGCCGAGCTGACACCACTCACCGCCCTGGCCGCCGCCGAGCTGGCCATCCGCGCGGGTATTCCGGCCGGTGTGTTCAACATCCTGCCCGCAGACAGCGACAACTCCATCGCCATCGGCAAGGTACTGTGCGCGAGCGATGTGGTGCGCCACATCAGCTTCACGGGCTCCACCGAAGTGGGCCGCATCCTGATGGCACAGTCGGCCCCCACCGTCAAGAAGATGTCGCTGGAGCTGGGCGGCAACGCGCCCTTCATCGTGTTTGACGACGCCGACATCGACAGCGCCGTGGAAGGCGCCTTTGCCAGCAAGTACCGCAACGCGGGCCAGACCTGCGTGTGCACCAACCGCTTTTATGTGCAGGAAGGTGTGTACGACGAGTTCGTGACCAAGTTCGCCGCCAAGGTCAAGACAGCCAAGGTGGGCAACGGTTTTGAAGCTGGGGTGAACCAGGGCCCGCTGATCGAGGAAGCGGCACTGACCAAGGTGCAGCGCCACGTGGACGACGCGCTGGCCAAGGGCGGCCAGGTGGTGGCCGGCGGCCAGCGCCTCACCAGTCTGGGCTCCGGCCAGTTCTTCGAGCCCACGGTGGTCGCCAACGCCACGGCCGACATGCTCTGCGCGCGCGAGGAAACCTTTGGCCCCTTTGCCCCGGTCTTCAAGTTCAAGACCGAGCAGGAAGCCATCGACGCGGCCAACAACACCGAGTTTGGCCTGGCCAGCTACTTCTACAGCCGCGACGTGGGTCGCATCTTCCGCGTGACCG
Source organism: Acidovorax sp. sif0632 (assembly GCF_019218805.1). NCBI lineage: Bacteria > Pseudomonadati > Pseudomonadota > Betaproteobacteria > Burkholderiales > Comamonadaceae > Acidovorax > Acidovorax sp. sif0632. Next base: position 370,943 of record NZ_JAHUWW010000006.1, read on the forward strand.
AGGCGCTGGAATACGGCATGGTCGGCGCCAACGTGGGTATTCTGGCCACCGAGCACGTGCCCTTTGGCGGCGTCAAGCAGTCGGGCCTGGGCCGCGAAGGCTCGCACTACGGCATGGACGACTATGTGGAGATCAAGTACCTGTGCCTGGGGGACATTCAGAAATAAGCAGCCCCACAAAATGCTACTTATTTTATAGCTGCTAGCGCTTTACCAATAAGCGCTAGCAGCCAAAATCATTCAAATTCTGGCGGCTGACGGTTGGTGTAGCTCGCGTTGCCCAGCCCCGTGCCCACCGTCAGCACCGCCCAGCGCTTCACGTCCTGCATGAAGGGCATTTCAGACAGGCCCTGCACCACGGCATCGTTGTGCAGGCACACCTGGGTGCGGCCGTCGCCGATGTGCGGTAGCCGCTCGCACAGGTCGCGCGGAAGGTGAAAGCGGGTGCTCTCCCAGTTGCCCGGAAGGTTCTGCGTGCCACCGGCCAGCGAGCCGTCTTCCACGATGAGCCCCGGGCAGGCCACGCCGATGTAGGGCGCCAGGCGGATCTTCTTTTTCTCGGCGTACGCGATCAGGCCTTCGAGCAGCGTGGCGATGCCCTCGACCAGTTCGTCGCGCCGGGGTTCGTCGTTGGCATGGGCCCATTTCTCGCGGCGCACCACCTCGGCCAGCGAAAGATCGGGGGCGCGGTGCAAATGGGTTTGCACGATGCCGCAGCGCACATTGGTGCCGCCAATGTCCACCGCCAGGATGGCGTCGTAGCTTTGCAGCAGCGCGGGGGGCGCCAGATGCACCCAGCCAATCAGGCCGCCCTCGTCCGCATGGTGGCGCAGCGTGCGCAGCTCCACGGGCACCTTTTCGGCCTTGAGGATCTTGCGGGTGCCATCGATGGCGCGGCCACCCACCTCGCTCTGGTGAAAGCCTCCGCCGATGATGATGCGCTCGACGCCGCGCCAGGTCTTGTGTTTCAGAAATCGCTGCACCACGTGCGCCAGCTGCATCGCGTAGTCTTCCGACGCGGCTTCGATGGCTTGGGCGGCCACGCCGTCTTTCTCCAGCAACGCATCCAGCTTATGTTTGCTGAGTTCGCGCGTGGGCTTGGTGCCCATAGGGTCCTTGCCCTCCATAGATGCATACAGCTTGCGCCAGGCATCGAGCATGTGGCGAAAGGCCGTGCGGCTGGCGACATCCCCCACATAGCCTTCGCCGTCGCTCAACTCGAGGCTATAGCCTTCGATGATGACCGAGGCCAGCCGCATGTCGCCATGCGGCCCGACGATGCCCAGCTCGCGTTGTGCCTTGGCGTCCTTGCCTTCCAGCGCCGTGCTTGGCTTCTTGCTGGCGGCGGGTTTCTGTGCTGAGTTCTTGTCTTTGGAAGCCATTCATTTCCTCACACGATAGTGCCCCTCCAAAGGAGGCCGTTCCAGCATGGTGGCGTGGGTGGCAGCCGCGTGGCGTCAGCCAATGGCTTGACATGCCCTACCGGATGGGCGCGCGCCCATGCCGTCATCCGTGCAGCATGCGCGGTCAAAACAACAGCAAAGGCAAGGACGGGGGGAGATGATCAGCCGAAGGGGGCTGGAGCGGGTGAAGGGAATCGAACCCTCGTATGAAGCTTGGGAAGCTGCCGTTCTACCATTGAACTACACCCGCCTTCTGTAAGCCGTTGATGGACAACGGTATTTCAGTGAGGCCTGTGAAAACACCGGGTTGGCAGCTGCCGCGCCAGAGTTTCATCAGCAGCCGTATTGTAGCCACGCGGCGGCGCGCCCGAAACGGGTTTGGCCAGAGGCTTGCGTCCCATGTTTGCGCCCCTTCGGCGGGATGCAGACCGAAGGCAGCACAATGGAGCCTTCACAACTACCCGCGAAAGAAGGAAAAGCCCCATGCAACTGAGCGACGACCGCACGCAGGCCACCCTGGCAATCAACAAAACGCTCACAGCGCCAGAGATCGAAAATCTGATTCGTGAGTTGGCCATGTTGCGCTCGCAGATGACGCCTGAAGTCACCCCGGCCCCCCAGGACAGCAATGGGAGCGGGGTCCCGGTGATGTCGCAGGACAACCCCACCCTCGCCATCCAGTACCCGCTGGAAGACGCGCACGTTACCGTGTACCTGCGCAGTATCGGCCTGGGCTGGACCGCATGGCGGCTGCACCCCGACACCCAGCGGGCATTGGCTGAATTCTTCAATTCACGGCTTCCAAAAAGCGCGCCAGCCAAGGGGAAGCCCATTCCGTTTCGCTGATCCTGCCATAGCGAAGCTCCGCTAACGCCCGCGAGTGCGCGAGCGTTCAGCCGGAGATTGCCGGGTTGCGGGAGCCCCCACGCGCCCGGTTTGGCAAACCGGGGCTGGCACTGGCGCCACCCAGATTGAACTGCGCAATGGCAGACACCATCTGGTGTGCCTGCGTCTGCAGGCTGCTGGCCGCAGCAGCCATTTCTTCCACCAGGGCGGCATTCTGCTGAGTAGTCTGGTCCAGTTGCGTCACTGCCTCTCCCACCTGGCCCACGCCAGCGGTCTGCTCGCTGCTGGCAGCGCTGATTTCAGAGACCATGTCGGCCACGCGCTGGATAGAGCTCACGACTTCCTGCATCGTGGTGCCCGCCTGATCGGCCAGCACCGAGCCCTGCTGCACCATGGCGCTGCTGGCGCCGATCAGTTCTTTGATGGCCTTGGCCTCGGCGGCGGTGCGCTGAGCCAGGTTGCGCACTTCAGCAGCCACCACGGCAAAGCCCCTGCCTTGCTCGCCAGCACGAGCGGCTTCAACCGCAGCGTTCAGGGCCAGGATGTTGGTCTGGAAAGCAATGCCGTCGATGACGCCGATGATGTCGGCAATCTTCTGGCTGCTGGTGTTGATGTCCTGCATGGTGCTGACCACCTTGGACACCACTTCACCGCCTTGCGCGGCCACGCGGCTGGCGCCGACGGCCAGCTGGTTGGCCTGGCTGGCGCTGTCGGCGTTGTGTCGAATGGTGGCACCCAGCTGCTCCATGCTGGCCGCCGTTTCTTCCAGAGAGCTGGCCTGGCTTTCGGTGCGGCCCGACAGGTCCTGGTTGCCTTGGGCGATTTCGGTGCTGGCCGACGACACGCTTTCGGCACTGGTGCGCACGGTGCTCAGGCTTTCTACCAGGCGGACACGAAAGCCTTCCATGGCCTGGGCCAGGCTGCCGATTTCGTCGCGGGATTTCAGGGTAACTGCATGGGTCAGGTCGCCCTGTGCCAGGTAACCCAGCGCGGTGCTCAGCTGCTGCACGGGAGCACCCACCAAACGGCGTGTGGCAACCACCAGTACCACCGTCAGCAGTGCCAGCGCCACCAGCACACCCAGCCACAGCCAGGTGAGCACGCTGCGGGCCTCGCCCATCATTTCAGACTCCGGCGCCTCGGCCACTATGGCCCAGTTCCAGGGCTTGTAGCGCTCCACCGCCACATAACGCGCAGCGGTGTCACCGTCGCCACTGCGGCGCGGCGACCAGCTCGATTCAAAATCGCCGGTTTGCTCGATACCCGACAGTGAAGCAAGCCAGGCCTTGGCCTCATCCACTTTCTCATCGACCTTGAGCGCCGCGTTGGCGCCCGTCAAACCAAAAATGTTGCCCCGTGCAGGGCCTGCTGAAATATTGACCGCGTAGACAGCGCCCGTGGCAAACAGCTTCTGGCCCGCCATCACGGTGTTGAGCTTGCCCAGAATGGGGCCGATGTCCGAACCGATGAACAGGATGCCGATGGTGCGGTTGCCTTCGCGGATGGGTTCATACACCGTCATGTACTCCCGGCCAAACAGATTCGCGCGGCCGATGAAGGTTTTGCCTTCGTTCATCAGTTCATAGGCGGGGTGCTTGCGATCCAGAAGGGTCTTGTAGGCGCGGTCTCCGTCCTGCTTCTTGAGCGAAGTGGTCACACGGATGAAGTCGTCGCCCGTGCGCGCGAAGATGGTGGCGACGGCACCCATGCTGTCTTTGGAAAACCGATCCACCACCTCAAAGTCGCCATTGATCGGCACCCCTTGAAATGCCAGCGTGGCCTCGGGCTTACCGTCAGCCCCCGGCGCCTCGCTGAGCGAAAAATTGCCCGGAAAATTGGCCTTGAACAGGGTGAAATCGCGTTTGGCCTGCTCTTGCGCGGTTTCGTCAAACGTCTGCACCAAGGTGCGCAACTGGGCTGCGTATTGCTGGGCATCGCCGCGCGATAGCCGTCCAAAGTTTTGCCAGAGCAAGGCGCTGACGATACCCATGGTGATGAGCAGCACAAGCAGCAGGCTGAGTAACGCCGCAAGCGACAGCTTGAACGCGACGGGACGGTGTGTGGTGGTGGGGCTCATTGTTGTTTTCTTCTGCAGTTTCCGGGCCCTCTGCCCAGAACAGGTAACCAAGTTACCTTATCTGTGTGTAAAAACAAAACCCAAAGCAATGCCATGCTTTCATGAGGGCCACCCCGCCCTCAACGAGCAAATAGCGATTACTAGTGGTAAACCCTAGTCTTCCAGACTCAGCCGCTGCCTGCTCTCAAACATCCGCGGCACGCCCAAAACCGGGTCCGCAAACTCCAGGGACCGCGCCAGCAGTTGCAGAGGCCGCGAGTAGTCTCCTTCGGGAGGATCGTTGACCACTGGATAGAACGGGTCGTTGCGCAGGGGCAGGCCCAACGCGGCCATGTGTACGCGCAGTTGGTGCCGTTTGCCGGTGATCGGCATGAGACGGTACCGGGCCCAGGCGCCAGACCTTGACACCTCCAGCATCTGCATCTGCGTGTGGCTGTTGGGCTCGCCGGGCACTTCCTGCATGCGAAAGAACTGAGGGCTTTCCTCCAGGCGGCTCATGTGTTCGCGCGGAAACACGAGGTCTTCGCGCCACGGAGCAATCGCGTCGTAGTGTTTGGTGATCTGCTTGTCACGGAACAGCGCCTGGTAGGCCCCGCGTGTGCGCTGCTGCACCGACAGCAGCACCAGCCCCGCCGTGTCCCGGTCGATGCGGTGCAGGGGCGACAGTTCAGGCAACCCCAGCTGGCGCTTGAGGCGCACCAGCAGTGTGTGGTGCAGATAGCGTCCCGACGGTGTCACGGGCATGAAATGGGGCTTGTCGGCCACCACGAGGTGCTCGTCCTGGTACAGCACCGTTTCTGTGAAAGGCAAGGCGGGCTCTGCGGGCAGGCTGCGGTAGTAGTACACGCGCAAGCTGCCTTCAAACGGCCGCCCGGGCGACACGGGCTCCCCGCGTTCGTCCACCACATCCCCCGTCTGCATACGCTGCAGCCATTCGTCGCGGGTCACGACGGGCAGACGCTGCGCCAGAAAGTCCAGCATGCTGCCCTGCCCCTGGCTGGGCAGCACCACGCAGCTTGGGCCCACGCCATCGCGCATGGGCGGGGCGTGGGGGTGGTGGGGGTTGTGCATGGTGCGCGGATTTTAGGGCGCGGCAGCACCGTTTTCCGCCTGTAGGACAAGGGCGGCAGTTGCGCCTGCACTGCCACTGGGCGCGCCAATGCGGGCTAGCATGAACCCAGGAGGCTCGGTGCCGCATGAGCAAACGAGGCCCCCCCCTGTCCCGTGCAGCATGGCTGTTCTGCGGCATGCGGCCATAACCCATACACCCTTCATGCCGTCACCTACCACGCCTTCTGCCGATCTTCCCCGCCCTGCCGCGTCCACCGGCCACCCCGCTCCCGCCTCGGGGGTTGGTCGACGTGTAGCACGGTGGTTGCTGGTGGCCCTGGGTGTAGTGGCCACGCTGCTGGTGCTGCTCGGCGCCTTGCTGGCCGTGATCGACTGGAACCGTGCAAAACCCTGGGTCAACGAAAAAGTCAGCGAAGCCACGGGCAGGCACTTTGCGATTGAGGGCGAATTGTCGGCAGCCTGGCACTGGCCCCAGCCCCTGGAGGAAGGATGGCGACGATGGATACCTGGCGTCACCGTCCAGGCCGAGCGCCTGGTGATGGACCAGCCGGCGGGGTTCATCCCCCCCTTCCAGCGTGCCGATGGCAAAACGCCTCCCAAGGACAACGCCGATCTGCCGGAAGCGCCCACCATGGCCCGCATCGGCAGCGCCACCGCCACGGTGCGCCTGCTGCCGCTGCTGGGGCGGCACCTGTCGATCGACACCGTGGCACTCACCAGCCCCCAGGTGGCGCTGGCCCGCACCGCCGATGGCACCAACAACTGGACCTTTGAGAGCAAGGACGGCCCCAGGAGCGGGTGGAGCTTCGATGTAGACCGGCTCGTGCTCAAGCAGGGCGTGTTGGCCTATGCCGATGGCATGAAAGACCTGGACCTGCAGGCGCGCATTGACACAACGGAGCCCATTGCCCCCACCAGCCCACCCGGCAGCCCGGCCGCCAAGGCTTCCGCCAGCGCCGCCAGTGGCACAGCCCCGACGGCAGCGATCGCGGCCCCCGGCACATCCTCCCAGGGGGCGATGCCCTATGGCCTGCGCTTTGAACTGAAGGGCCGCTATGCCAAGGCCCAGATCAAGGGACAGGGGCGCGCGGGCCAGGTCATCAGCCTGCGCAACAAGGTGGTGAACTATCCGCTGCAGATTGATGCCAGCGCGGGCAGCGTGGCACTGTCGGCTGAAGGGGTGCTGGCCAACCCCGGGGCGCTCTCGGGGCTGGATTTTCAGGTGTTCCTCCAAGGCGGCAGCATGGCCGATCTGTACGACCTGACCGGGCTGGTGCTGCCCAACACCCCGGCGTTTGAAACGCGCGGACGGCTGACCGGGAGCCTGGAACCCGAACGCGCGGTGTGGGAGTACAACGATTTTCGCGGCAAGGTGGGTCAGAGTGATCTGCAGGGGTCGCTGAAATACACCTCGGGCAAACCGCGCCCCCGGCTCACCGGCACCATGACATCGAACCAGCTGCGCCTGGCAGACCTGGGGCCGACGCTGGGCACCCGCGTGTCCGGCAACACGCAACGCACCCGCAGCCAGGGTGGCAAGGTGCTGCCGGATTCGCAATTTGCGGCCGAGCGGTGGAATGCCATGGACATGGACATCGTGTTCAAGGGCCGCCACATCATCCGCCCCGAGAGCCTGCCGCTGCAGGACTTGAGCACGCGCGCTGTGATGGAGAACGCGCAGCTCAGACTGGCGCCCCTCACGTTTGGCGTGGCAGAAGGCAAGATCGAATCGCAGGTCACCATCGATGGCCGCAGCGCCCCCCTCAAGGCCCAGATACGCGGCACCGTGCAGGGACTGCAGTTGTCGGCCCTGTTCCCCAAGGTGCAACTCATGAAGAAAAGTTTTGGCCGCATGGACGGAGCCATTGCCCTGGAGAGCACCGGCAACAGCATGGCCGTACTGCTGGGCCACGGCACGGGCGAGATGCGCCTGTATGTGCGCGAGGGCACCCTGAGCAAGCAGATGCTGGACCTGGCCGCGCTCAACGTGGGCAGCATCATCGTGGGCAAGCTCTTTGGCGAAAACAAGGAAGTGCACCTACGCTGCGCGGTGGCCGACTTCATGGTGGTGGATGGCTTGGCAACCGCCCGCGTCGTGAAAATGAGCACCGACGATGCCGTGGTGGAGGCCACGGGCACCATCGACCTGGGCACCGAGGCACTGGACCTGCGCATCAAGCCCGAATCCTTGCAATGGAAGTTCTTTTCGCTGCGTTCACCCCTGTATGTGAGGGGCACGTTTGGCAACCCGGATGTGGGCGTCGAGGCGGGGCCGCTGCTGCTGCGCGCAGGCGCTGCGGTGGTGGCTGCCGTGGTGGCCCCCGCCGCGCTGGCCCTGGTGCCCATCACCGTGCCGGCAGCAGACGACGACACCCATTGCAAGCCGCTGCTGAACCTGGCCCAGCAGCCTGTCAAGCCCGGAGTCCAGGGGGCAGCCGGCACGGCCTCGCAGCCTGCACGGCAGGCCGCCAGCAAGGCAGACCCTTCGCGCTGATTCACAGCGACTGCAACGATTGCGAGCGCGGAATAATCGCGCCATGAAAATGGCAAAAATTCTGGGCCTCACCCTGCTGGCCGTGCTGGTGGGGGGCCTGTTACTGCCAGAGCGCATCCAGATCCCTGTGGCCGGAGCCTCCGCAAAAGACTGGAATTCCAAGTCCTTCTGGTTCGAACCCTGGGGCAGCTCGGGTGTGCACAAGGGCATCGACATCTTTGGCAAGACCGGCACGCCAGTGCTGAGCACTACGGATGGCGTCGTGCTGTTCACAGGAGAAATCGCCAAAGGCGGCAAGGTGGTGCTGGTGCTTGGGCCGCGCTGGCGGCTGCATTACTTTGCTCACCTGGACTCGATCGGCACAGGCGCCTTCTCCTTCGTGGCGTCAGGAGAGGCGATTGGCACGCTGGGCGCCAGCGGCAACGCGCAGGGCAAGCCGCCACACCTGCACTATTCCATCGTGCGAATGCTGCCCGCGCCGTGGAAGGTGGATGGCGCTACGCAGGGCGCCAAAAAAGCGTTCTTCATCGACCCCCACGCCTATCTGCTGGAGCGTGACCGCAGGGGAGTCAGAAGGATGATCCGAAGCAGCGCCGAAGGTCAGTGAAAGTCCCGGCTACCCTGCAGCGCCTGGGCCATGCGACCGAGCAGCGGTGTCAGGTCCTTGAAGCGCTGGGCCACCAGGTGGCGCACTACCGTGGCCGCCTTCAGAGCGCCCCCCTCCCCCTCGGGCACGCTGCACTGCCACACGCCCTCCACCGCCAGCAGTTGCGACCTGAGCAGCGCATTGCGCCATGTCTCCACCAGCGCAGGCCACACGATCACGTTGACGGGACCCGTCTCGTCCTCCAGCGTGACGAACATCGTGCCTTTGGCCGTGCCGGGGCGCTGGCGCACAGTGACGATGCCGCAGGCGCGCACCTTGCGGCCATGGGGCACGGTGTTCAGCTGCAGGGCGGTCTGCAGGCGCCAGCGCGCAAGGCGCGGGCGCAGCAGGGCCAGTGGGTGGCGGCGCAGTGTGAGGCCGGTGGCGGCGTAGTCGAAAAGAATCTCTTCGCCCTCGGGCGCGGCGAGCAGTTGCAGGGGCGCTTCGTGCACGGGCACATCGCGCAGCAGGGGCGGTGCCGTGTGCTGCGCGGCCGCCTCCCACATCTGCTGGCGCCGGTGGCCTGACAGGCCCGCCAGCGCATCGGCTGCAGCGAGCGCCTGTAGGTCTTGCTGGCTCAGCTGTGCGCGCAGGGCCAGGTCTTCGGTGTTGGCAAAGGCAGGGCCTGTAGCGCGGGCCTCCACCAGTCGTTCGGCAGCATCTTTGTGCAGGCTGCCCACCAGCCGCAAGCCCAGACGCACAGCGGGCTGCGGCAGTGGCGGCACGCCCAGCCCCCGCGCCGGTCTCAGTGGCTCTGGTGTGCCCTCCAGCGTGCAGTCGATGTCGCTGCAGGTCACGTCGATGGGCAGCACACGCACGCCGTGGCGGCGCGCATCCTGCACCAGTTGCGAGGCGGTGTAAAAACCCATGGGCAACGAATTGAGCAGCGCGGCCAGAAAACACGCGGGCTCATGGCATTTGAGCCAGCTGCTGGCATAGGCCAGCAAGGCAAAGCTGTGGGCGTGGCTTTCAGGAAAGCCATATTCGCCAAAGCCCAGCATCTGCTGGAAGATGGCCTGGGCAAACTCGGTACGGTAACCACGCGCTTCCATGCCTCCGACCAGTGGGCGCTCGAACCGGTGCACGCCGCCCTTGCGCTTCCAGGCCGCCATCGACCGGCGCAGATCGTCCGCCATGCCGGCAGAGAACCCGGCCGCCACCATGGCGATCTGCATCACCTGCTCCTGAAAAATCGGCACGCCCAGCGTGCGCGCCAGGGCCGCTTCCAGTTCAGGCTTTTCCAATTGCAGCGGCTCGCCCCTGCGCCTGCGTTCACGCGCCTGCAGGTAGGGGTGCACCATGCCGCCCTGAATAGGCCCGGGCCGCACAATCGCCACCTCCACCACCAGGTCGTAGAACTCGCGCGGCCGCAGGCGCGGCAGCATGCTCATCTGCGCGCGGCTTTCGATCTGGAACACGCCCACGGTGTCGGCGGCGCAGATCATGTCGTAGGTGGCGGGGTCTTCGCGCGGAATGCCCTGGAGGTCCCAGCGCTCACCGCGCAAGGCTTCGCGCAAATTCAGGCAGCGGCGCAGCGCGCTGAGCATGCCAAGGGCCAGCACATCGACCTTGAGCAGGCCCATGGTGTCCAGGTCGTCCTTGTCCCACTGGATGACCGATCGGTGCTCCATGCTCGCGGGCTCCACGGGCACCAGGCGCGTGAGCTTGCCCTGCGTGAGCACAAAGCCGCCCACATGCTGGCTCAGGTGGCGCGGAAAGCCTTTGAGGTCCGCCGCCAGCTCCAGCCACAGCTGGGCCGTGTGCCGGTGCAGCGATGCACCCAGGCTTTCAGCCAGTTCCTGCAACCGGTCGGTGGCGAACTGCTCGTCAAACCAGTGGTGGTCCTTGGCAAAGGCATCGACCAAGGACGGCGCCACGCCCAGCGCCTTGCCCACATCGCGCAGCGCGCTGCGCGTGCGGTAGGTGGTAATCACGGCCGCGATGGCGGCGCGCTCGCGGCCGTATTTTTCGTAGATGTACTGGATGACCTCCTCGCGCCGGTCGTGCTCGAAGTCCACGTCGATGTCGGGCGGCTCCTTGCGCTCCTTGCTGATAAAGCGCTCGAACAGCAGGTGTGAGTTTTCGGGCGGCACGGCCGTGATGCCCAGCATGTAGCAGACCACCGAATTCGCGGCCGAGCCACGCCCCTGGCACAGGATGCCCTGGCTGCGCGCGTAGCGCACGATGTCGTGCACCGTGAGGAAGTACATCTCGTACTGGCAGTGTGCGATCAGGTCCAGCTCTTTGCGGATCTGCGCCTGCACCTTCTGTGGCGCGCCCTGCGGGTAAACGCCTTGCACACCCGCCTGCACCAGCCAGGCCAGTGCCTGCGCGGGGGTCATGCCAGCGGGCACGGTCTCCAGCGGGTACTGGTACTTGATTTCGTCCAGGGTGAACGTGCAGCGCCCCGCCACGGTGAGCGTGGCGTCCAGCAACTCGGGCGGATAGACGCCCGCCAGCCGCACGCGCCGGCGCAGGTGGCGCTCGGCATTGGGCTGCAGCGCAAACCCGCATTCGCCCACGCTGCGGCCCAGGCGTACGGCGGTGATCACATCCTGCAGCGGCTTGCGCGAACGGGCGTGCATGTGCACATCGCCCGCTGCCACCAGCGGCAAGCCCAGCGCCGCACCCACACGCTGCAGCGTGGCCAGCCACAGGCTGTCGTCCGGGGCCAGGTGCAGTTCGACGGCCAACCAGATATGGCCATCAAAATTTGAGTCAAATTGGCCTCTAGCGCTGGATAGACAAGCGCTAATAGCTATCAAATCAGAAGCATCAAAGCGTTGCCGGATAGGCGCCAGCAGCAACTCGCACCCTTGCAGCAATCCCCAGGGGCTGCGCGGGCCCACGTGGTACTGCCCCTTGGATGCGACCGCACGGGCCGCGGTGATGAACTCACACAGATTGCCCCAGCCCTCGGCATCGCGCGCCAGGGCCACCAGCCGCAGGTCGTCACCCCACAAAAACTCGCTGCCCACGATGAGGTGCAAACCACATTCCTTGGCGGCCTCCCAGGCGCGCACCACACCCGCCACCGAGCATTCGTCCGTCAGCGCGAGGGCCTGGTAGCCCAGCGCCAGCGCGCGCTTCACGAGTTCCTGTGGATGCGATGCACCACGCTGGAAGCTGAAGTTGGACAGGCAGTGCAGCTCGGCATAGCCCGGCAGCACGGTGGCTTGTGCAGGCGATGCAGAGGAAGGTGTCAGGCCCATGGAGCCTCCGCAGACATCACCCAAACACCCCATGCAGGAACCAGCGATGGGGCCGCACGGCGACAGGGGGACCATCCGACACGGACGGCACCGGCGCCAGCCGCTCGCGGAACACCCACACCAGCCCCGCCACATCGTTGTGCGCCACAAAGTAGTCGCGCAAGGCCAGGGCACCTTCACCGGGGGCCGGGCCTGCGCCCTCCCCGGCCGCAGACCACCAGCCCGCTTCAAAGCGGTGGGGCCCGGCCAGCAGTCGCAGCAGGCCGTGGTGGCAGGGGCGGTTGCCCTGCACCGCCAGCCGCCGGGGCGGGTTCAGCAGCCAGGTGGGCAGCAGCAGGGCATCGGGGGCTGCATCCAGCGCCGTCTTGGCAACACTGACGGAGGCATTCCGGGCTGCAGCGTGCTTTGCGGCCGCCGCCGTCACGCGCAGCACCTCGGCCGCCGGGCGCCACTGCTGCATGCATTCGGGGCGGTGGTCGGCCTGCAGCACCGGGGCCTGCACATGGTCTGCTCCAAGCCGGGCTGACAGGCGCTCCAGCAACTGGTGCAAAGCCTCGCCCTGGGCGCCAGCAGGGTCGGCGCCGCCCAGATGGTCGGGCGGCAGCAGGCTCGCACTGCGGTGTGGCAGCGGGGCCGCCTCCAGCAAACGCAGCGTGATCTGATTGACCGGCGCGGCCAGCGTGGTGCGCGCCAGATTTTCAGACAACAGGCGCCGCAGATGCCCCATGTCCTGCGTGGCCTGCGCCGTGCGCACCTGCAGCGCCTGCGTGGGGGCGATGGCCACACCATCGATGCGCCGCAGGTCATGGCGCCAGGCCAGCTCCAGGCCCAGCACGCCCTGCTGCCGCGCTTGCAGCCAGCCTTGCAAGGCCGTGAGGCAGCGGCTGGCGCTCCAGAGCAGCGCATCGGCCGACTCTGCCAGCGCAGGCAACTCGCCCGTCAGCACAAACTGCTCGGGCAGCTCCAGCCAGGCGTGGGCCTCAGGGGCATCTCCCACGGCCTGGTCCAGCACCCGCAGCACCGCCGCACCAAAACGCCGCGACACCCCGGCGCGGGGCAGCGCCCGCAGTGCCCCCCAGGTGCGGCAGCCCATGCGCTCCAGGCTGGCCACATGCGGGCGCAAGGCTGTGAGTGTGTGTAGAGGCAGGCTCAGCGGCCCCTGTGCAGGGAGAGCCAGCCCCGCCAACGCCACACGCAGCCGGGCCTGCGCCACCAGGGCGGTGGGGCCACTGCCCCAGATCACGGGTGCGCCCGTCGGCTGTGCGCCCGCCGCCGTCCCTTCCCCTGCAGGCCCACACTCGCCAGCGACCTGGGCAGCGGGGGGGGCGGAGCCCCTGGCAGATGCCCCGGCCCAGGCCCAGGCCTGCAGCACCTGGGCCAGCAGCACTTCGCGCCCGCCCCACAGCCGCTCGGTGGTGGACACCTCCAGCAGCACGGCCTCTGCATCCACCAGTGCCACACGCGGGGTAAAACGCAGGGCCCACCAGCCTGCCGCAGCGGTGTGCACAACCCCTGCAGGCGGTGCGGATGCCTCATCGCACCAGGGCAATGGCAGCGCGATCCAGTGCATGCGCCCTCCCCTCTGGCCCCGCCCCCAACGGCACCAGCAGCTCCACTGAAGGGCGCATGGGCAACGCCCCCGATGCCTTGGCTGCCGCAGCAAGGCGACCTGCCACCAAGGTGCTGCCAGCATCCACCTGCGCTGCACGCCGGCGCCCGGCCTGGGCTGCCAGCACCTGGGCCAGCCGGGGATGACAGCCCGGCAGATCCAGCCCTTGCGCCAGGGGCGGCCCCCGGCGCTTGAGAATGTGCACCTGCATCCCGGGGACTGTGCATACACCTCCCGGCATGGCCATCCCCTGCACCTGTAGCCGCAGCAAGGCTGGTGAGGCCTGGGCCGCAGCACTGGCCGGGCGAAACACCCATAGCAGTTGACGTTGCTGCGCTGCTGCCAGTTGCAGCCTGCGCAGGGCTGCGGGCTGCACCTGCGGCAGCCAGGCCATCACGGCCAGAACCTCCCGGCAACGCAACGCCTGCTCTGCCGCCCAGAGCGCAGCGGCGGCATCGGCCCGCACCACACACAGCCGCTCGACTGACAAGCCCTGGGCCTGCAGCGCCGGTCCAAAAGGCTCGCAAGGCGGCGCTACCACCACCACCGCCCCCGAGCGCGGGGCAGTGGCCTGTACCAGGGCAGGCAGCACAAGCTGCCATTCGTGCAGGCCCGCCAGGGGCTGCAGCACCTCGCTCAACGCCCCCACCGGCCAGCCCCCACCGGGCAACTGCGCATCCAGAGGACCATAACCGGTGGACTGCACCTGCAACTGGCCCGCACCCAATGCGTCCGCATGCCAGACACCGGGCACGGTCAATGGCAGATCGGACGCGACAACCCCCAGGGAGTGGCGTAGCGCAGGCATGGCGAAGACGAGAAGAACAATATGAATACTGTAAATATAACCAGTATTTCGAGCACCGGGGCAACTGGCGGAGAAGACTTTGGGGTGAGGGGCTTTTGGAGGCAACGCGTCCCAGGCCCTATAAAACTGGGCCAACGCACACCACGCTCCCTACAATGGGCAGGACAAAAAAGAGAGGGTCCGTTGAATGAAAACAATCCAATCGGCAGCAGTCGCCCTGTTGCTGCTCCTGTCCGGCAACACGTTCGCTGCCTATACGCTCTACTTTTTTGAAAGCGGTGGCAATGTGGTCGCCAGTGGCAGTGGCAGCATGAATCTGGGGGCCCTCTCGCCTGCGGGCAGCGGGCCTCTGTCCCCCGGGGTCATTGCTTCGGCTGGGCTGGTCTTCACCGGTACGGCTGGCACCGTGGACGCCTACCTGGGGATATCCGGCCCACCAGCGTTCGGAGGCGGAGGCCCTGTCGGGGCGAATGCAGGATCTGGCGACATGGTGGGCCTGGACAGCACAATGCCCGGTTTCGTCTTCGCCCCGGCAGGTTACGTCTCGGGCTCTGCGCTCACGTCCTCGGCCACCTGGACTGCGACCTCGCTGGCCAGCCTGGGACTCACACCGGGCACCTATCTCTGGACCTGGGGCACGGGCCCGACAGCGGATTCATTCACGGTCCACATCGGCATCGCGCCGCCAGCATCCATTCCGACGCTGTCTGAATGGGGGCTGCTGGTCCTCGCGGTGCTCATGGCTGGCTGGGCGATGCACCATCGGTTCTGGCTGCGAAGCCGGGTGGGCTGACCACCCTTTTCAAAGCTTCCGCACTGCCCAATCACACCAATCCGCCACCGCTGCATCTGCAGGGGTGGCGCGGTCTGCCAGCTGCGGCCAGCGGCGATAGCTGGCATTCACAATACTTTGCAGCTGCCACAGCGCCTCGCGCCCCACCAGCGCCACTTCAGCCATCCCAATGGCATCGCCCTGCAACTGGGTCATGAGTTCACCCTGCTGCCGAGGGTGTGAACCGGCCTCCAGCAAGGCTTTTTGCAAAGCCAGCAGCCGCGCATCGAGGAACACAAAGGCGCTTCCCGGCAGTGCCTTGACACTGGCTTCGGGAGGCAGTGCGGTCTTGAGCCGATCCCAGCATTCAAAAGCTTCGGCCAGCAGATCGATCTGGCGCGAGGCATCGTTGCCCAGCGGCATGAGGGCAGATTCCCGGGCGACTTCTTCCTGCAGCAGGGGCAGGATGTGTGCCACCAGGGCCGATGGAAATTTGCGATGGTTCAGCCGCAGCACCAGCGACAGGCGCTGCGCGGGCATGTCGTCGTATTTTTCATAGAACGCCGCCACCACCTCGGCCAGCAACAGGATGCGGCCCAGAACAGAGATGTCCGCACCGGCCAGGCCACGCGGGTAGCCGCTGCCATCCATGCGCTCGTGGTGTTCCAGCACCGCCACATCCACAGCCCGGGGATAGACCTGGGTATCGCGGATCATGAGCATGGCGGTGATGGGGTGCGCCACCAGATGCTTGCGCTGAACACCAACGACCTTGTGGTCGGGATCGTCCCAGGCCGGATCCATGTGCAGCACACCCAGATCGTGCAGCAAGGCTGCTGCCGCAAGATTGGCGCAGTCGCGCTCAGCAAGACCGCTTTTGATGCCCAGGAACACGGCCACCGTCATCATCTGCAGGCTGTGTTGAAACAGCCCGGGCCGCTGATCGCGCATCACGGTGAGCTTGCAGGCCATGGATGGAGGCAAGGGCAGCGAGCGCAGCGGCGCCAGCAGCCGGGCAGCCGAGCCGAGGGCTTCTGCCAGCAGGCTGGGCAGCACCTCCTGTTCGCTCATGGTCTGCCCCGCCGCGAGCAAAGCGGGTACGTCCACGGGATTCTCGATGGACAGATGGCGGTCAATGGGCTCGCGCAGCTTGTGCTGCACCAGGCGGTCATACAGGCGGCTGTCGATGCGCGCGCCTTTTTCGACCAGCTTGATACCTTTGTCGGTGTAAATAGCTGCGTCAGCAACCACCGTGCGCCGGTCAGCCATGTCGGTCAACGCGCGCAAGTAGTGGGGGCTGTCCGAAGTGTCGATGCCCGCAGGCGCAAGGGTGTCCGTCATGCAGATAACAAAAGCTTATTCGGGACTATAGAGCGTTCTCCCCGAGGGGCATCCACGAAAAATACCCGGGCCACACACAGTCTTGAGCCAGATCAAGTCCCAGTCGCCGTCCCCCAGTGTTTCACAAGGCCGGGAGACTTCCCTGCACGCCATTCACCACCCGATTCAGCCCGTCCTGCAACCATGGGTCACCATTCCGGATAAACGCTTCATTCATTGCATGCAAAAGCGGTTCAAGCCTTCTTTTCAGGCTAAAAATCTGGGTAAACCCTGAAATTTTCTGGCGGCATTGTTTCCAATACTGGAACAGTTAATTTGCGACTCGGTGGTTTTTCTTTGGACTTCACCCGCGTACAGTTCAACCCATCGATGAGCCGAACCCGCAAGGCGACTCACCGAACCCGGTTCAGGAATGGTTTTTTGACCCGGCTTTTTTGAGAC